>NZ_AZUB01000004.1:0-553993 GCF_000568095.1 Enterobacter sp. DC4
AAATTTATTAGCGGAGACCCAAATATGTAAGCATATTTATAATCAGAAAATAAAGAGAAACGCTTTATACTCTCAAAAATAAGCGTTGACAATAATAATATAAAGAATGTTAGAAGGGTCAATGTTATCACAAAAGAGCCCATTTCTTTGTGAAGACAATAACCACCCCATATAAGAAGAAATAGAACGGTATGAATTAGATAGAAAATACTAGACCAATGTGGACCAAAATACTTAGCAATAATTATTGTCAATGGAATTGTTAATGCTGAATAACTAGCATATGCATAAAAATGATATTTTAATTTTCCAATAGAGTATAACAGAATGAATATAAAATTCATTATACCGGCAAAAAAAGTAGCTGACACGAGCCATTTAGCATAAAGATTTACGGTAATGCCTAACTCATCGTTTTTAAGCCACAAGGCAATCAGTTCATTACCAAACACATTCATATACGGAACTAATGGTGCAAGGAGAAGAACATATGCGATAGAACTATAGCTGAACAATGATATGAATTGCTTTTCGTTTTTTTCTTTTATTAACGCACTCAATCGTGGCAATAAAATTTGTGACAAGGGGATAACCAGAGTCAAGATTACCGCACTAAGCTGGCCACCGATTTGGTATTGTGTGTAATTTGTTAATGTTGTATATGTTGATAAAGCTATCTTATCAACTTGACTTGCTATAACCCATATCATTGATAAGCCTGAAAGTTGTAGAGAAAACTTTATTACTTTTCCAAATGAAAGATCATCGTCTTCATATAGGCTATTATTATTGTCTTTTTCTTCCAGTTGCTTATTATGTTTGCGCATAACGTAGTAAACACAATAAGCCGTAACGATGACGTCTAAAACAGATAAAGCTAGCAATACTTTAAAGAAAGCAGCTAATGAATTCGAGTAATAGGCAAGAACAATATAACCGCCACCATAAAAACAAGTTGTATAGACCATTCCCCATAGGGCTATGAGATCTTGCCTTTCCATTCCATTTATGAAACTTTGTAAATAAGATCGCAAATATAATAGTGCTAAAATTATACCTATCAATTTTATGCAAAGTAGTGTTTCGTTGTTAGATAAAGTTGTTTTCAACCAATCATTTACTATAAATAGTGAGAAATAGTTAAAAATAAATGCAACTATGCAAGCAATAAAAACAAAGCCACAAAAGACTCTCAAAAACAAACTAATTACTTTAGCGAAACTTACGAGTTGATACTTATTTGTCGCTATTAATTTCACAAATGTTCCACTGATACCTGCATCTAACAACCCCATAAGTGTTATAAGCATAGTAAAGAATGAAACTATTCCATATCGCTCCGTGCCTAATAATCCTATAATCAAAGGTACTAACAATAACGGAAATGCAGCTCGATATAATTGAGATGCATATAGTATAGATATTTTTTTGAACATACCAACTCACAAAGTATCAACTCGTCTTTTCTTTCTATCGGAAGAAATCAGTTATATTGGAGCATATATAATCAACTTGTTCTAAAGTTAATTCATAAAATAAGGGAAGGCGCAGCAAGTTGTCAGTGAACAAATCGCTATTTTTTAAGTTTACATCTTCGTTAGTAGATAAATAAAAATCACTTTTATTTAATGATAAATAATGGAAAACAGCATGTATACCATTATCCTTCAAATGTTTAATTAAATCAGTACGAACGTTGATATTGCTGCATATGATATAAAACATATGAGCATTGTTAGTGGCATACTCAGGAACCACAGGTAGATTGATAAGTCCTAACTGCGCAAGTGGTGTTAATTTTTCTTGATAACGTTGCCAAAGCTCTTTACGTTTGTTCTGAATATCATCCATATTTTCGAGTTGTGCATATAAATAAGCAGCGTTGATATCAGAAGGGAGAAATGAAGAACCAATATCAACCCAGCCATATTTATTAACCTCACCTCTGAAAAATGAAGATCTGTTAGTCCCCTTTTCACGAATTATTTCGGCTCGTTTGACATATTTGTCATCATTAATAACAAGCATGCCGCCTTCACCAGAAATTATATTTTTTGTTTCATGAAACGAAAACGTTCCAAATGCTCCAATACTTCCCAGTGGGCGTTCCTTATAATATGAATCAATCGCCTGAGCAGCATCTTCGACAATAGGAATATTATATTGCTTAGATATAGCCAATAATTCATCCATATCACATGCAATTCCAGCATAATGAACTACTACTATCGCTTTTGTTTGTGGTGTAATTAAAGCACGTATTGAGTCTGGATCAACATTTGGATTGTTAGTATAGCTATCAGCAAATACAACTTTTGCTCCTCTTAATGAGAAAGCGTTAACAGTCGATACAAATGTATACGAAGGTGCAATTACTTCATCTCCTGGTTTAATGTCCAGCAATATTGCTGCCATTTCAAGTGCGTCAGTACAAGAAGTAGTAAGTAATACTTTTTTAAAATTGTATTTTTTTTCAAAGAACTCGTGACATTTCTTAGTAAATTTTCCGTCCCCTGAAATCTTTCCGTCTTTTGCAGCTTGTGCAATATAAACTAATTCATCCCCATGTAAATAGGGTTTATTGAATGGAATCATTTTTTTTCCTTTATTTTAAATCTGCAAAACTGCCAGCTTTCATATCTTTGACAGAAAGTATTATTTCATTTTCGTCTAAAGGCCACTCGATATTTAACGTGGGATCGTTCCACGCAATACTTCTTTCTGCTGTGGGTGCATAATAGTCAGTAGTCTTATATAAAAACTCTGCATTATCGCTTAATACGGCAAAACCGTGTGCGAAACCTTCAGGAATCCATAACTGTCGTTTGTTTTCTGCAGATAGTATAACTCCAACCCACTTACCATAAGTTTCTGAATCCGGCCGGATATCTACTGCAACATCAAAAACTTCACCTACAATGCAACGGACCAATTTTCCCTGCTCATGAGGCCCAGTCTGATAATGTAATCCACGCAATACTCCTCGTTTTGATCTGGAATGATTATCCTGAACAAACGTAAGGGTACGACCGACACAGGCCTCAAGTTTCGTATGATTGTAGCTTTCATAAAAGAAGCCTCTGTCATCACTAAACACTTTTGGCTCAATCAATAATACGTCAGGAATATTTGTTTTGATAACATTCATTACTAGTAGCCTTTAATCATTTTGTACAAATATTGCCCATAAGCATTCTTTGATAGCGGAACAGCTAATTTTTTAACTTGCTCAGCATTTATAAATCCTTTGCGGTAAGCAATTTCTTCTGGACAAGAAACTTTAAGGCCTTGACGCTCCTCAATAGTGGCAATGAAGTTACTGGCTTCAATCAAACTCTGATGCGTCCCCGTGTCCAACCAGGCATAACCGCGCCCCATCATTGCTACAGACAAACGTCCTTGCTCCATATAAATTCGATTGATATCAGTAATCTCAAGCTCGCCACGCGAGGAAGGCTTCAGGTTTTTAGCCAATTCGACAACATCGTTATCATAGAAATATAATCCGGTGACCGCATAATTACTTTTCGGTTCTAGCGGTTTTTCTTCAAGGCTGATGGCAGTTCCATTCTTATCAAATTCAACGACACCATAACGTTCAGGATCGTTAACGTGGTATGCGAATACGGTCGCACCACTTTCTCGATTGACCGCCGTTTCCATTAATTTAGGCAGATCATGTCCGTAAAAAATATTATCGCCGAGTACCAACGCGCAGTCATCATTTCCGATAAAGTCTTCACCGATGATAAATGCCTGGGCTAAACCATCCGGCGAAGGCTGAACCTTATAATGTAGATTTAAACCCCATTGGCTGCCATCACCCAGTAATTGCTCAAAACGAGGTGTATCCTGCGGAGTGCTAATGATCAAAATATCACGAATACCCGCTAACATTAGCGTTGAGAGCGGGTAATAGATCATTGGTTTGTCATATATGGGCAACAATTGCTTGCTGACAGCCATGGTCACTGGATATAAACGGGTACCAGAACCACCAGCTAAAATAATGCCTTTACGGGTTTTCATTTCATTATCTCTTTATACGCAAAAGTACCCAGTGACGGGCACTAACATTATATTCAGATTGCTGTCGCAGCAAACAATTCATTCAGCATACGTTTAACTCCTTTCTCCCAATTGGGAAGAACAAGCCCAAAGGTACGCTGGAATTTTTCATTATTAAGACGAGAGTTATTTGGTCGGCATGCAGGGGTTGGGTAAGCGCTGGTTGGTACTTTATTTAACTGCTTGATTGCAAGTGCAACATCAACTTTTCTGGCTTCGGAAAATACCAGTGCAGCATAATCATACCATGTAGTGACACCACTCGCTACGAGGTGATAAAGGCCAGCAACTTCCTGATTTTTCTGTGCAATCCGAATAGCATGAGCGGTACAATCCGCCAATAATTCTGCACCGGTAGGTGCACCAAACTGATCGTTAATGACGGAAAGTTCAGTTTTCTCTTTAGCCAAACGTAACATGGTTTTTGCAAAGTTATTGCCTTTGCCAGCATAAACCCAACTGGTACGAAAAATAAGGTGCTTTGGACAATGCTCTTGTAATGCCCTTTCACCGGCCAGTTTCGTTTTGCCATAAACATTTAATGGTGCAGTGGCATCTTCTTCAAGCCAAGGCGCATCACCGGTACCCGGAAAAACGTAATCAGTTGAGTAATGCACAACCCACGCGCCTATTTCAGCAGCAGCTTTGGCAATAGCCTCTACGCTTGTGGAGTTAAGCAATTGTGCAAAGTCCACTTCGGATTCAGCTTTATCCACAGCAGTGTGTGCAGCAGCGTTCACAACCACATCTGGACGTATTTTTCGTACGGTTTCAGCAACACCTTCAGGATTACTAAAGTCGCCACAGAAATCGGTAGAATGCACATCAAGGGCTATAATATTTCCCAGGGGCGCGAGTGCCCGTTGTAGCTCCCAGCCTACCTGACCATTTTTCCCGAACAACAGAATATTCATTATTTACGTTCTCCATAATTCTGTTCAATCCAGGTTTTATAAGATCCGCTTTTAACGTTTTCTACCCACTTGGTATTGCTCAGATACCATTCCACCGTCTTACGAATTCCGCTTTCGAACGTCTCCTCAGGCTTCCAGCCCAGTTCAACGCCAATTTTATGCGCATCAATCGCATAGCGACGGTCATGCCCCGGACGGTCAGCCACATACGTAATCTGATCGCGATATGACCCCTCTTTAGGCACTATCTCATCAAGCAGATCGCAAATCGTATGGACCACGTCCAGGTTCTGCTTCTCGTTATGTCCGCCAATGTTATACGTTTCCCCAGGTTTCCCTTGAGTGACAACGGTGTAGAGTGCACGGGCATGATCTTCTACATACAGCCAGTCACGAATCTGGTCACCCTTCCCGTAAATAGGCAGTGCTTTACCGTCCAGCGCATTCAGGATGACCAGCGGGATCAGTTTTTCCGGGAAGTGGTACGGGCCGTAGTTATTTGAACAGTTGGTGACAATTGTCGGGAAACCGTAGGTACGCAACCAGGCACGAACGAGATGATCGCTGGATGCTTTCGACGCTGAATACGGGCTGCTTGGTGCATACGATGTAGTTTCAGTGAAGAGTGGCAGCTCAGTTGATCCCGGATGCTCATCCGGATGCGGTAAATCACCATACACTTCGTCGGTAGAGATGTGATGGAAACGGAAGGCTTTCTTCGCCTTCTCATCCAACGTTGACCAGTACGCACGAGCGGCTTCCAGAAGCACATAAGTGCCGACGATATTCGTTTCGATAAACGCTGCCGGGCCAGTAATAGAGCGATCGACGTGACTTTCAGCGGCCAGGTGCATCACCGCGTCAGGCTTATGCTTTGCGAAAATACGATCCATGGCATCTTTGTTACAAATGTCCGCATGCTCAAAAACATAGCGGTCGCTGTCGCTGACTTCACTAAGCGACTCAAGGTTGCCGGCATAGGTCAGCTTGTCCACGTTGACGACGTCGTCCTGGGTATTTTTAATAATATGTCGTACAACCGCTGAGCCGATAAAGCCGGCCCCGCCCGTCACAAGAATTTTCACGTTATCTGTTCCGTCTAGTGTATATGTCTGGATACTGGCGCTCTGAAAACTGAGAGTTTATAACCAGTTTCAGAAATTGAGCACGCTACCGCCCCTGGCTTAACAGCTACCAGTGCACTGAGCGATGTTTGATTAAATGATTTTTCTTGTCTGGATACAGACAAAAAACTGGCGTTAATTGTCGTCCTAAACGACCTCAGAAACAAGCACAAATCGCTACAAAGCGGTCGAGATTTAAATCAGATAACCCTATGTAATCATTACATTAATAACAAAAAACGGCAGCCATCATTTTGGTTATAGATCAACACACCAAAATAATGACTGCCGTTTGTTCAGATCGAGGCTGAAATATCAGTCGTTAGCCAGCAATTTCTCAATCCGGTTTCTGAACTTCGCCCCTTCCTTCAGGTTGCGCAGCCCATAGTTCACGAACGCCTGCATATAGCCCATTTTCTTACCGCAGTCATAGCTGTCGCCGGTCATCAGCATCGCGTCAACAGACTGTTTTTTCGCCAGTTCGGCAATCGCGTCGGTCAACTGAATACGGTCCCAGGCGCCTGGCTCGGTTTTTTCCAGTTCCGCCCAGATGTCGGCGTTCAGAACATAGCGACCAACCGCCATCAGGTCTGAGTCCAGCGTCTGTGGCTGATCCGGTTTTTCGATGAACTCAACGATGCGGCTCACCTGCCCTTCCGTCTCCAGCGGCTCTTTAGTCTGAATAACGGAGTACTCGGAGAGGTCGCCCTTCATACGTTTTGCCAGCACCTGGCTACGACCCGTTTCATTGAATCGTGCCACCATTGCCGCCAGGTTGTAACGCAGCGGATCGGCAGAAGCGGTATCGATAATAATGTCCGGAAGAACAACGATAAACGGATTGTCACCCACAACCGGACGGGCACACAGAATTGAGTGACCCAGACCCAGCGGCTGCGCCTGACGCACGTTCATGATAGTCACGCCAGGCGGACAAATAGACTGTACTTCCGCCAGCAGCTGGCGTTTGACGCGCTGCTCCAGCAACGCTTCGAGTTCGTAAGAGGTGTCGAAGTGGTTTTCTACCGCATTCTTAGAGGAGTGCGTAACCAGTACGATTTCTTTGATCCCTGCAGCAACAATCTCGTCAACAATGTATTGAATCATTGGCTTGTCGACGATCGGCAGCATCTCTTTAGGAATGGCTTTTGTGGCTGGCAGCATATGCATGCCCAGGCCTGCTACCGGAATGACTGCTTTCAAATTAATCATTATTTCTTCCACCTTAAAATGGTTGACGAATTATAGCTCTTAAACCTGTTTTCGCCAGCATGATTTGCCGTAATCCAGAGGCAATGTTACGCCTTCGCATCACCAATTTCTGTAGTTGTACTCTGATTCGATCACGTTTTTATGCCAGGAATAGTCTCAAAACTGACGATTGTCTATTATCTGTGCGGAAGCGCAAAGTTCAGCCTTTCCACATTCACCACCTGCTGGTCGACCCGGTCAATATCCACCGAGCTCTGCCCCTTCTCATTAACGGCTTTAATGTTCGCCAGCGACAGCAACGTCTCGTCTTTCGCCATAAATTTACCCCGCACATCCTTGCGCAGGTCGAAGTTGATCTTCAGGGCGGGCCCTACAGCGGCTTCCTGCATCACATTGATGTTGCGTAAAAAAAGATGTTGCGGCTTGTTGTGTAATTCAAGCGTAGCACGCTGCATATCCACGTTGGTTATCGCCACAAACGAGGTCGCGTTACCGGATGAAATCTGTATTCCGCGCAATTTATAGGCAAGCTGGCGGTTATCGAGGTGAATATTATTGAGCTTGAAGTTCTGCGGGATGGACAAATAATCGCCTTTTATCACCCCATAGCCAATTAGCATTCCGGCACTGTTCACCATATCGACATTATCAATAATGAAATTATCACACCCATAAATGGCCACCGTGGCGTTGTCTATTCCCGCCTTTTTACTGAAGTCGGGAGTAATATTTTTGGCCTTAATATTGCGGATAACAAAATGTTTGCCGTTTTCAACATGCACCAGCTGGCGACAGTTGCTGCCGGTAATGTTGGCCACCACGAAGTTCTTGACGGTTTGCTTCTCCGGATAGTCATTATCGTAGGTGCTGCCGGCGAGGCCAATGCCGATGCCCCAGTTGATCTTGCCGTTGGTGCAGTTGATGTTGTCGATGACATGATCGGAGATCAGGATATTGCGATCGTTGATGGCGACGTTCCATTCGATCGCATCGCCCTGCAGGTGACTAAATTTGCTGTTGGTGATGCGCGCTCCGTCCACCTGGTTATGGAAACCCTGACGCAGGATGGCGTAGTTGGCCTGGCTCACGCTGATGTTATCAATCAGCAAATTGCGCATCACGCTGGGTTTCTTGCCGCCGATGTAGATCTGCGTCACCGGGCCAAACCCGCTCATGGCCAGCCCTTTGATCACGCAGTCAGAGCCGCGAACGTCGAGCGTAATGTTCTCCGTGCGGCCCGCACCTTCACCTATCACTTTGCTGCCTTCCTGCAGCACAAAGCGGCCGCGCCCGTTACCGGTTAGCGCCCCGCGGATCAGCAGCGTTTTACCGTCGGGAATGAAAATACCCGTGTTGATGTTTTCGCAGGTGAGCCCGGCAGGGACCACAACCGTGTCGCCATCAGTAAACGCCTGCTTAAAGGCGGCGATCCAGTCGTTGTTATTGTACTGATTAACAGAGACCGTTTTTCCAGCAGCCGCTCGCGCAATGCGTGACGACAGCAGCGGCGTGGCCGCCAGAACGGACAGAGAAGAGACAAAGGTGCGTCGGGTAATCTTATTCAGCATACATCCTCGGCGTTACAACGTTTGCAGCAGGCTCGCTAACTGGCGATTAATCACCTGCTGGTTAAAATCGGTTTCAACTTTTTGCCGTGCATTATGAAGCACGGGCTCCAGCGTCTGCTGGTCGATGTCGCTGAAGGCAGCTAATCGGTCCGCAAGGGCTATCGCGTTATTCTCCGGCACCAGCCAGCCGGAATGGTCCGACTTAATCAGCTCCGGGATCCCGCTGTGCAGGGTCGATACCACAGGAATACCTACGGCCATCGCCTCCATCAGCGCCACCGGAATGCCTTCCATATCGCCATCGGCGCCCGTCACTGAGGGCAGCAGGAACACATCTGCCTCGTCGAGCATGGCCTTGACCTCGTGGCTCGGCTTGAAGCCGGGCATCTCTACGACATCTTCCAGCTGATACTGTTCGATAAGCGTGCGCAGACGACGCTCCCACGGCCCAATGCCGAGAATGCGGTAGTGGAAATCCACCCCGCGCGCTTTCAGCTGGCGGCAGGCTTCAATCGCCACATGCAGCCCTTTCTTCTCGGTCAGACGCGCGACGGAGATGATCTGCAGCGGTGTTCCCGGCACCTTTACAGGACGACGCGTGAAGCGCGTTAAATCCACGCCCATTCGCGAAACGGCAATTTTCTCTCCCGGACAGCCCATGTTTTTCAGCCGTCCGGCCCACAGGTCGCTGATAGGCAGCATCATGTCGCCGCGTCGGAAAAGCTGCTGGTATTCCGGCGTGTAGTGGTTCAGCACTTCACGGCTGGAGATGTCGATACCGTGGAAGATGGTAGCAATTTTACCGTCAATCACCCCCAGTTCGCGCAGCTTCGCGGCGGTGACGCCCGCCGGGCCAAAGTGAGCGATAAACACGTCGGCACGATACGGCTGCGCCGTTTGCCCGCAGATGGCCGACAGGATCAGATTGCGTGACTCCGCCCCATAGCGGGAAACATTCAGCGCCCGCCACGTCGACGCGCGGTGGATCCCGCGTAATGTCTGGCTGGCCCGGTGGCGCAGCTTGCTCAGCTTCCCGGACGGCTCATCCTGCAGCCAGCGGGTTTTCGCCTCCAGCCCATACTGGGTATACGCCGCATGGGTGTTTTGGGTATCGCCCTTTTGCAGGGCGATAATCTCCACGTCATATCCCATATCGATAAACGCGGTGATTTGGTTCAGAACAAACGTTTCGGACGACAGTGGAAATTTCAGTAAGAAGAAACCAACCTTCATTTCCCCTCCCGTACGCGATCGAGTACCGATTTCACCATCCCAATGCCCTTCTCGCGCTCGGCTTTCACCGCCACCGCCAGACGTTCATTGATAGCAGGCAGTTGGCCGAGCGTGTCCCCCACCATCGCACCGAGCGATCCGTCCAGCAGATGACGAATATCCACCGCCATTTCCGGCATACCGAGCTGCTGCATAATCCCGGCGGACTTGTGCTCATAGTTAATGGCAATGGCCGGCGTGCCGAAGTTCATGGAGATAATGGCGGAGTGCAGACGGGTGCCCACCGTCAGGTCGCAGGCGGAGAGCAGCTTGCCCATCTCCAGGTCGTTCAGTTCATCCATCACCACGTGATAGCGGGACGGGTCGTTCACCAGATTGCGCAGGTTCAGCGCCACCATACGGTCGTCTTTGTTGTAACTGTCGATACCGGTGCAGGTTGAGAGCGCCAGCACCTGGTACCCGCTGTCCAGCACGCGGTTCACCACATCGGCGAAGGCTTTCTCATACGCCGCCTGCGTCGTGCCTAAACGTTTATCAAAAGGCGCCAGCTCACGCAGGGTTATTGCGACGGTTTTCTGTTTCGCCGCCACGTCGAGCCAGTGCTGCACCGCGTAGCTCGCCTGGAAGCTGTCGTCCTGGTGATCCACCAGCCAGGCGGTGTCCACGCCGTGCTCAACTTTTGAGGTGTCAATTTCGCTGCGCTTCATCATGTCGAGGCTGACCGACTCTCGCAGGATCAGCGCATCGCAGTGGCCAAACACATAGTTCGCCAACTGGTTAAACTGCGGATCCTGGAATGGCCCGACGCTGTGGCCGATCATAAACAGCGGCTTTTTCGCCATGAACGTGCACAACGCATGCTCAAACTGCGGCACGCCGTAGAGATCGACGAAGAACGAACCGCCGACCTGGATAATGGCGTCATAGCCGGACAGCAGGCGAACAAAGTCGGTAAAGCCCTGCGCGATAGCGATGTTGCGCAGCTTGCCGGTATCGGTCACACGGGAAAGCAGCACCTGGTGCTGATAGCGACGACGCAGCACTTTCTTCACGCGGCCCATCACGCCCGCGGCGTTGTTATGCTGTTTCATCTGGCTGTAGAGCGGGTCGCCCATCACCGGGCGGTTCAGTAACCAGGATGAGCTGACCGGATAACGGCTCATCACGTCCACTTCGGTCTCAGGCTTAAGGGTGTTAATTGCATCCAGTAAACCGCGCAGGATGGCGCTGTCGCCACGGTTGCCGCAGGTGTGGTTGCCAAGAATTAATAATTTCATAATGGCCTCTTAAATAACTAGCCTGCGCGAAGCAGCGTTTTCATTTTTTCGTTACGGCAAAACTGGCGCTTCATCTCAACGACCAGCGCATTGCGAGAAAGTACGATCATCACGACGAAGGCCAGCGCCCCCGCGGCAACCTGCACCGCCAGCAGCGCGGCCAGCGGCAGATGGCCGCTGAGGATCGCGCCCAGACCGTAGCTCACCGCCAGGGTCGGCAATGAGAGATAGAACGGCAGCCACAGGCTCAGGATGTACTGACGGTAGCTGGAGCCCAGCACCGGTTTAATCATGATGAAGTAGCTCAGAACGGTATTGACGATCTGCACCAGCAGGAAGCCCAGCGTGACGCCAATGGCGCCCGCCATGTGTCCGCCGACGATAATTGCCGGAATAAACAGGAAGGTTTTGAACACGTTGAATTTAAAGCTGATGTCCACGCGCGCTTTAGCCATCAACAGGGACCCAATCGGGTTCCCCACGGAGCGCAGCAGCCCTACCACGCACAGCAGCTGCAGGATCGGAATGATGCCGTTCCACTTTTCACCAAACACCAGCGGCACGAAATTGCTGGACACCACCATCAGCCCCAGCAGCACCGGGAAGTTAATAATCCCCACCACGGAAAGCAGCTTGTAGAAGTTGACGCGCAGCTTCTCGGTGTCGTCCTGAATCTTGGCAAACGCCGGGAACAGGACGCGGGTGATAATCGGGTTCAGCTTCATCGGCGGCACCACCGCGACGTTGTAGGCCAGGTTGTAGCCCCCCGCCACGCTCGCGCCAAGAATACGCGCCAGCACCAGCGTCGACAGGTTGGTATTCACATAGTTGATGATGCTGTCCGCCGTCAGCCACGCGCCAAAGCGCAGGTTGGACGAGACGGACGCCAGCGAGAAATGCAGCCCCGGACGGTAGATCTTGCGGCCAAAGTAGCCGAACAGCAGCGTACGGACGGCAGAGTTAACCAGGTATCCCAGAATAGCGGTCATCGCCAGCGGCCAGAAATGGGCGCTCACCACGGTGAAGGTAAAGCCCGCCAGAACGGCGCTGGTCTCGATCATGCCGATCTTGTTGAACTCCAGCTCTTTCTGCATCAGCGCGCGGAACTGCTGTCCGTGCGGGATCACCACGAAAGCAAACGACAGCGTGCGCATCAGCGGAGCGAGATCCGGGTTGTGCAGCACGCTGGCGATGGTATCGCTCAGCAGAAACACCAGCACAAACACGAAAATCCCCAGCCCCACGTTCAGCCAGTAGAGCGTGGTCAGCTCCAGATGGCTAATCTCTTTGCGCTGGATAATCGAGTTGGCGATACCAAAATCAGACAGCGTATCGGCCAGCGCGATAATCACCAGCGAGACGGTCAGCAGGCCGAACTGGTGATTATCAATAATGCGCGCCAGCACGGTCATCTGCACCAGACCGAGGCCAATGATGACGATGGTCGCCATCGCTGACCACTTCGCCCCGCTGATGGTTTTTTCACGTAAGCTCATCTTAGTACGCCGCTTTGTTCACGAAACCTTTGAAGATGGTCAGAAAAACAATCTTGATATCGAACCAGATACTCCATTCACGGATGTACTCCAGATCGAATTCGATACGTTTTTCCATTTTTTCCAGCGTGTCGGTTTCGCCGCGCCAGCCGTTGATCTGCGCCCAACCGGTGATGCCCGGCTTCACCTTATGGCGCAGCATGTAGCCCTCAATCAGCGAGCGATACTGCTCGTTGTGCGCCACCGCGTGCGGACGCGGGCCAACAATCGACATGCCACCGGTAAAGACGTTGATAAACTGCGGCAGTTCATCCAGCGAGGTGCGGCGCAGGAAGTTCCCCACGCGGGTGACGCGCGGATCGTTCTGCGTTGCCTGGGTCACCACCTTGTCGTTTTCCATCACCTTCATGGAGCGGAATTTCCACACCATAATCGGCTTACCGTCCATACCGTAGCGGGTCTGGCGGAAGATAACCGGGCCGGGAGAGCTCAGCTTCACCGCCAGGGCAATGCAGCACAGAACAGGCGAAATCAGCAGCAGGATCAGTGAAGAGAGCACGATATCTTCCACGCGCTTCAGCACGCGGTTAATGCCCGACAGCGGCGTGTCGTATAGCGGTACCACCGGCACGCCGTTCACCTCTTCAATACGGGAGTGAAGGATGTTGAAGGTAAACACGTCCGGGATCAGGATCACGGAGCAGGTGGTGTCCGCCAGCTCGCGCATCAGTTGCTTAATGCGGGATTCGTCTCTCATCTGCATGGCAATGTAGACGTTGTGAATTTTGCCGGCTTTCGCGTCTTCAATAAGCTGGTCGTAATTACCCGCCCAGTCCGCAGGCACGCCACCCGGCTTCGCGTCGTGATAAATCCCCACCACTTCAAAACCTAACCACGGCTCTTTGCGGAAGCTGTCGAGCAGTACCTTCCCGACCGGCAGATCGCCCGCCACGGCAACGAAGCGACGGTTATAACCCCGGTTACGCAGCCAGCCCGCACCAAAGCGGATCAGGGAACGGCACACCACCATGCCGACACTGGTTAACAGATACCAGCAGAGATAGGTGACGAGGCGATTGTCAAAATCATGGCTGAACGCCACCAGGCCTGCGCTGAAGATCAGGCTAAGGGTCCAGTTCTGCAGCAGCAGCATCAGTTCGGTAGTCATTTTGACGCCGCGCCACGAGCGGTAGAAATCGGTCATTCCGCCGATCATTTGAAACACGACCAGCGCAATCAGGGCCATCAGCAGATGCATATATAAGAACGGCAGCCCGCTGATCCGACACACCGCCCACAATCCACCGACCATGATGGTGATATCAGAAAAACGCTGCACCATAGAGATTAACGATGCATTCGTTCTCGCTCGTTCGCGTTTTTTTAGATTCGTCATCGTTGTTCCTGTATTCGGTTCCCCCTCCCACCGGGAGGGGCAATTATTACTGATTCAACAGCGCCAGAATGTCCTTCGTTCGGGCTTCCATCAGCGCGGTGTCAGCACGGGACTCCACGTTCAGGCGCACCACCGGCTCGGTGTTGGACGAGCGCAGGTTAAAGCGCCACTGCGGGAACGCCATGCTGATGCCGTCCGTACGGTCAATTTCCAGCGCGTGAATCGCAAAGTGCTGCTCCACGCGGGCAATGGCCTCGGCCGGCTCCGCCAGCTTGCTGTTGATCTCCCCGCTCGCCGGGAACGCCGCCATGCGGTCACGCACCAGCTCGCCCAGCGTCTGCCCCTTCAGGCACAGCAGCTCGGCGACCAGCAGCCACGGGATCATCCCGCTGTCGCAGTAGGCAAAATCACGGAAGTAGTGGTGGGCGCTCATCTCGCCGCCGTAGATGGCGTCTTCTTCGCGCATGCGCTCTTTGATGAAGGCGTGGCCGGTTTTGGACATCACCGGCGTGCCGCCTGCCGCGGACACCACGTCGACGGTATTCCATGACAGGCGCGGGTCATGAATGATTTTCGCGCCCGGGTTTTTCTCGAGGAACGCTTCCGCCAGCAGGCCGACAATGTAGTAACCCTCGATGAACTGCCCTTTCTCGTCGAACAGGAAGCAGCGGTCGAAGTCACCGTCAAAGGCGATACCCATGTCCGCACCGTGCTCAATCACCGCGTTGCGGGTGTCGTCACGGCACTCCGGCAGCAGCGGGTTAGGAATACCGTTCGGGAAGTTGCCGTCCGGGGTGTTATGCACTTTGACGAAGGTCACCGGCACGTTCAGTGCCTTAAAGCGCGCTTCCAGCGCATCCACCACCGGGCCAGCTGCGCCGTTACCGGAGTTGATCACCAGCTTCAGCGGCTTGAGGTTCGCCACGTTGATGTAGCCCAGCAGGTGGTCGATGTACTCTTTTTGCAGGTTGATTTTTTTGTAGCTGCCGCGCTTCGCCTCGTTCACCGGCGGGAAGTCATTGGCTTCCGCCAGACGCTGCACGTCGCGCAGGCCGGTGTCGCCGCTGATAGGGCGTGCGCCCTTGCGCACCAGCTTCATGCCGTTGTAGTCCATCGGGTTGTGGCTGGCCGTTACTTCGATACCGCCGTCCACGCCCAGGTGGAAGGTGGCAAAGTAAATCTCTTCGGTGCCGGAAAGACCGATGTCCAGCACGTCAACGCCCGCGTCCTGCAGCCCTTTCGCCAGGGCCAGCTTCAGGGATTCACTGGTCAGGCGCACGTCGCCGCCCAGCACGATGGTCTGCGGTTTTAAATATTCGCCGTATGCGCGGCCAATGCGCCACGCAATGTCTTCATTCAGCTCTTCGCCCAGCTTGCCGCGAATATCGTAGGCTTTAAAACAGGTTAATTTTTCCATGATGACCCCTTTTTCAGGCAACAGTCGGCCCTGACCACTAAATGGCCAAATTAATTTTTTGTCATTCGTAGGCCCGGTAAGCGCAGCGCCACCGGGCATAATGCAGAGTGCTACACCCGCCCGTAGCGGTCCTGGAAGCGCACGATATCGTCCTCTTCAAGATACGAGCCGGAACGCACCTCAATTAAGTCGAGAGGAATTTTCCCCGGGTTCTCCAGACAGTGCGTCGCCCCCAGCGGAATATAAATGGACTCGTTTTCACCCAGCAGTTTGACTTCACCGTCGATAGTGACTTTGGCGGTACCCGCCACCACCACCCAGTGCTCGGCGCGATGATGGTGCATCTGCACCGACAGCCCCTCGCCCGGCTTCACGGTGATGCGTTTCACCTGATAGCGGTCACCGGAATCAATGGAGTCATATTTCCCCCACGGACGGTACACTTCGCGGTGGATATGGTGCTCGTGGCGACCATCCGCCTTAATTTTCTCCACCACTTTTTTAACGTCCTGCACGGCGTTACGGTCGGCAATCAGCACGGCGTCTTTGGTCTGGACAACCACCAGATCTTTCACCCCGACCGTGGTGACCAGGCCGGACTCGGCGTAGACGTAGCTGTTTTCCGTTTTGTGGCTAATGACATCGCCATGATGGACGTTACCCTCCGGGGTATGGGCGCTGATCTCCCACAGGGAGGACCAGGAGCCCACATCGCTCCAGCCCGCATCCATCGGCACCACAACGGCATCTGCCGTGCGCTCCATCACCGCGTAGTCAATGGACTCTTCCGGGCAGGCGAGGAACGCCTCTTCATCCACGCGGATGAAGTCGAGATCCGGGTCCACCACCGCCATCGCTTTCTCGCAGGCGTTCAGAATATCCGGGCGGTATTTGCGCAGTTCTTCCAGATAGCGTCCGGCGCGGAACAGGAACATCCCGCTGTTCCAGTAATACTCACCGCTGGCAACGTAGGCCTGCGCGGTTTCCAGATTCGGTTTTTCGACAAACTGCGCCACGTCAAACGCCACGCTGTCGCCTTCACCCGGCGCCACGCTGCCGCGACGGATGTAGCCGTAGCCGGTTTCCGGCAGATCCGGCACGATGCCGAAGGTCACCAGCTTGCCGCTTTCGGCGTAAGGAATAGCCGCACGCACCGCGTCGCGGAATGCGTCTTCCTGCTGGATAACATGGTCTGCCGCCAGAACCAGCATCAGCGGGTCACAGTCCGGGCTGCTGCGTTTTGCCGCCAGCGCCGCCAGGGCGATCGCAGGCGCGGTGTTACGACCGGCAGGCTCCAGAATGATGTTTTCAGTAAGTTTGTTCAGCTGGCGCAGCTGCTCGGCAACAATAAAGCGGTGCTGTTCGTTACAAATCACCACCGGGCTTTCACACTCCACGCCGTGCAGACGGTTTACCGTCGTCTGCAGCATGGTGAGATCCCCTTTCAGACAGAGGAACTGTTTTGGATAGAGCACGCGGGACAGCGGCCACAACCGGCTACCAGAGCCACCAGCCATCACAACCGGATACAAAGTGGTTTGACTCATGATTTATCCCCGTATATCTGCAATAAATTGGCTCAGCACGTTCTCTTTCTCGAGCGTGCGTTCGGCATATTCACGTGCCACCGTGTTCACTTTTGGCATGGCAAGTGCCTGCTCAATTCCGGTGACCAGCGCCGGAACCGATTCCGGCTCCACGCACACGGCAATGCCCGGATAGCTGTCACACAGCTGGCCTAATTCTGTTTCGGCTTCTGCCGTAATCACCGCGTTGCCGCCCACTGCCAGAATGTTGGTCAGCTTGGACGGCAGCACCGCATCCGCGGCACCGCGTTTTTGCACCACCAGATGGCAGTCGCCCATCTTCAGCAGCGCAGGCAGTGCCTCGTAAGACTGAAGCGGGAAAAATTTCACGTTGGTCAGGCCGCGTTCGCCGACCATTTTTTCCAGCCGCGCTTTTCCACCACCCTGCCCGACAATCACAAACGTCCACGGATGTTGGTTCAGCAGTTGGGCCGCTTCAATCACACTCTCCAGCCCCTGTTTTTCGCCGATGTTGCCTGAGTAAAGAATGATTTTTTGATCTTCAGGCAAACCAAGCTGCGCGCGCAGCGCCTGAGCGTCTTGCTCAGTCACGTCGCGAAAACGCGCCACTTCGGACCAGTTCGGGAAGAAGATCACCTTCTCCGCCGGGACGCCCTTCTCCTGCGCCTTGTTCATCATCGAGCGCGAAATCGTTGAGACGTAATCCACGTTGTGTAAACCACTGCGCTCAAACGCGCTGGCGAGCTTAGCCACCTTGCCGCCTTTGCTTTTGCCTGCCATCCCCAGGCCCAGCATGGCGTCAACTTCATAATCCTGAATGTGCAGCAGGGTGCGCGCGCCGGAGAGTTTGCCCAGCAGGCGCATGCCCGGCGTGCAAAACAGCGTTGGCACCACGCCGATGATGCGATCCGGCTTCCAGCGACGCTGTGCCATCAGCGGGAAGAAACTGCTCAGGGCAAAGCTGCCGAGATGAATCAACCGTTTCAGCGTCGAGGGCTGCTTAGGCACATACAGCGGGCAGCGCCAGACGGTCGCTGCACCCTCTTCGCGACGGTAGCGCCAGCTTGAGTAGCGCTCCCCGACTTTCCATTCCGGGTAGTACGGCGGCGCGGTAATGACCCGCACGTCATGTCCCTGGCTCGCCATCCACTCGACCATCTCGCCGGTGTACTTCCCGATGCCGGTTAGCTCCGGCGAGTAGTTGATTCCGTACACTAAAATTTTCATAAGCCCGGCACTCCGGACTGACGATCGGCCAGGAAATAGGCACGGCTGTTGCCGTGCACATTGTCGCTGGCCAGCAGCGCCTCTGGCGTCTGCCAGCGGTAGTCGTCATGCTGAGAATCAGGCAGACGCAGGTCTGCCTCACTCACCTTCAGGCGGAATCCCAGCACGATGTAGTGCGTGGTGAACCCGGTGCCTGAAAAGTTATCGTCATAGAAGTGCTGCCAGACCCCGTAAAACTGGCCCGCCGCCATCGGCAGCTGCAGGCCCAGTTCCGCCAGAGTGAGACGCTCAAACGCATCGCTCAACGTCTCATCCTTCTGCACGCGCCCGCCGGGCACGAACCAGAAGCCCTGTGCAGGACGGTTGGTTCGTTTCCCCAGCAAGAACTCGCCGCGTTCGTTCTCCACGATCAAATCAATTGAGATGAGCGGAGTGGAACGCACTACCGTGGCAAAATCTTCCTGACTTAAAAACATCGTTACCCCCGGAAGCGGTGCTGGTTTTCCAGGAACCACTGGTAGGTACTGGCCAGTCCCTGCTCCAGTGACACCTCGTGATACCAGCCCAGCTGATGCAGACGGGTCACGTCCAGCAGCTTGCGCGGCGTACCGTCCGGTTTGGTGGCGTCAAACACCACGCGACCTTTGTAACCCACCACCTGCGCGATGGTTTGCGCCAGCTCGCGAATGGTGCAGTCCACGCCGGTACCGACGTTGATATGCGACAGCATCGGCTCGGTGTTCTCCTGCCACACTTCGCGATCCAGCTCCATCACGTGAATGCTGGCGGCAGCCATGTCGTCCACGTGCAGGAATTCACGCATCGGCGTACCGCTGCCCCACACCACCACGTCCGGTGCGTTCTCGGCGGTCGCCTCGTGGAAGCGGCGCAGCAGCGCCGGGATCACGTGCGAGTTGCTCGGGTGGAAATTGTCGTGCGGTCCGTACAGGTTGGTCGGCATCACCGAACGATAGTCGCGGTTGTACTGACGGTTGTAGGACTCGCACAGCTTGATCCCGGCAATCTTGGCAATCGCGTACGGTTCGTTGGTTGCTTCAAGCGTGCCCTGCAGCAGCTCGCTTTCGGCGATCGGCTGCTTCGCCATTTTCGGGTAGATACAGGACGAGCCGAGGAACAGCAGCTTGTTCACGTTGTGCAAATGCGCCGCGTGAATGATGTTGCTCTCGATCATCATGTTCTCGTAGATGAAATCCGCCGGGTAAGTGTTGTTGGCAACAATGCCGCCCACTTTCGCCGCCGCCAGATACACCTGGTCAATGCGTTCGTTAGCAAAGAAGTCCTGTACCGCACGGCTGTCGAGCAGGTTCAGCTCGTCGCGGGTGCGGACAATCACTTCTACGTCACCGCGCTGCTCGAGCTGGCGCACAATCGCGGAACCCACCATTCCGCGATGACCGGCGACAAAAATACGTTGTTTTGTCATTCTCAGGACTCCAGCGCGATAGCAACCTCGTAGCCATGAGACTTGAGCAGGGAGTGTTTTTTCGCTGCTTCAAGATCTTTGGCAACCATCTCGGAAACCATCTCCTGCAGAGTGATTTCTGGTTTCCAGCCCAGCTTCTCGTGCGCTTTGGTTGGGTCACCCAGCAGGGTTTCTACTTCAGCAGGACGGAAGTAGCGCGGGTCAACCTGCACAATCACGTCGCCTGGCTTCACGCCCGGTGCATCGTGGCCGGTCACGGACACAACGATACCTTTCTCTTCCACGCCGGTACCTTCAAAGCGCAGTTTGATGCCCAGCTGTGCCGCGGCCATTTCAACGAACTGACGTACGGAGTACTGCACGCCGGTTGCAATCACGAAGTCTTCTGGCTGTTCCTGCTGCAGCATCATCCACTGCATTTTCACGTAGTCTTTGGCATGGCCCCAGTCACGCAGGGAATCCATGTTGCCGAGGTGCAGGCAAGACTCCAGACCCTGCGCGATGTTAGCGATAGCGCGGGTGATTTTGCGGGTCACGAAGGTTTCGCCACGACGTGGAGATTCGTGGTTGAACAGGATGCCGTTACAGGCGTACATGCCGTAGGATTCACGGTAGTTCACGGTGATCCAGTAGGCGTACAGTTTTGCTACCGCATACGGAGAGCGTGGGTAGAACGGCGTGGTCTCTTTCTGTGGGATTTCCTGCACCAGACCGTACAGCTCAGAGGTGGATGCCTGGTAGAAGCGAGTTTTCTTCTCAAGGCCGAGGAAGCGGATCGCTTCCAGCAGACGCAGCGTACCCATGGCATCAACGTCAGCGGTGTATTCCGGGGACTCGAAGGAGACCGCTACGTGGCTCATCGCGCCCAGGTTGTACACTTCATCCGGCTGCACTTCCTGCAGGATACGGGTCAGGTTGGAGGTATCGGTCAGGTCGCCGTAGTGCAGGTGGAATTTCGGGTTCGCCGCGTGAGGATCCTGATAGATATGATCCACACGTTCGGTGTTGAAAGAAGACGCACGACGTTTAATACCGTGCACTTCATAACCTTTTTCCAGCAGGAACTCTGCCAGGTAAGAACCATCCTGCCCGGTAACGCCGGTGATGAGAGCGACTTTAGACATGTTTATATTCCTCTACTTATGAATTTTATCAGTTTCAACGCGTTCGCGTATCACCACTGCGGGGTTGCCACGGCAAACTTTATTTGCCGGTAGCGATTTAAAAACGCTGCTGCGGGCACCGACTACCGTGCCATCGCCAACAGAAACACCCGGTGCAACAAAAACATCCGTTGCCAGCCAGCATTTTTCGCCAATCACAATAGGCGAAGCGGTAATATCAAAATGCTGACTCATAAAATCGTGGCTGCCGGTGCACAAATAACATTTCTGCGAAACCACCGAATTTGCGCCAATCGTAATTTCGCCCAGGGTATATAACACCGCGTCATCCCCTACCCAGGCGTAATCCCCAAGCGTTAATTTCCACGGATAGGTAATTTTTACCGAAGGTCTGATGACTACGTTTTTTCCTATTTTTGCGCCAAACAGGCGCAATAAAAATGCTCGCCAGCGGTACAGTATTTGCGGTGACCAGGCAAATAAGGTGGCCTGAACGGCCCACCACAGCTGCACTTTAATACCGCCCGCGCCCCGAAAACCTTTCGGTACCGAGAAACCTTTCAGATCCTGCATTACGTTTCCTTATATTCAGGCTTTGTTATATAAGGCTTTCGTTTTACCCGTGGTGCGCACGCGTAATAAATAAGACAATTCCGCCCAGAATGCCGGCACGCGTAATATTTTACGCTGTACGTTTTTGGCATCCTGGCACAATTCCAGATTATTAGACGTTGACACGCCGCCCATTGAGAATTCAGATACCAGCCCTTTAATTCGACGGAACGGGTAACCTGATTTGTACAGGCTGGCAGCCAGTGCATAATCGGAAGACACTTTATACTGCAAATCGTAAGGCTGTTTTTTCAGACCTTTTACCGGGAAGAAAATGGCCTGATGGCTGGCCGGTAAGCTGTGATAGATATACCAGCCAGGCTTCGCGCTGCGGCACACTTTATGTCCGTCGCCAAAATCGAGCAGTGCATCGCCAATATACATGGCATCCTCTTTCTGGCGCGCCAGTTGACGGGCAAACAGCGCCACATCATCATGGAAAATATCGCCCGAATTCAGGAAGATGGCATAACGGCCTTGTGCCATGTTGATGCCTTTATTCATCGCATCGTAGATGCCTTTATCTTTCTCGCTGATGTAGCGTAAGTTGAACTCACCGTTGAGTTTTTCCAGAATATCCGCCGTGCCATCGTTCGAGCCGCCGTCGACCACAATCCACTCAAAGGTGAGGCTTGGATCGCGCGCCAGGTTGCGCAGCGAGCGCCAGGTTTTTACCACCCCTTCGTAATTACGAAAAGCGACAGTAATGACGCTAAGAAACATAAATCACCTCATTTCGTCATACGTTCGTAATATTAAGCGCCTTGCGCAGAATAAACGGACAGACAATCAAGAAAGCATATTCCGGGCTAAATATTGACCCGGTAAAAAACAGCGACACCGGAGTAAAAAGATAAAGCTGAACGCGAAAGTTCTGGTTATCACCAAACGCGTTAATCATCATTTTGAAAACTTTAAACAAATACCACAGGGTCAACAGTACGGCGAACCACGAAAAATAAATAATTAACAGATACAGACCATTGTCTATGGTTTTACCGACATCCGCACCGTTAAAGATTCCGAATGATGCAACATATTCGTAAAGTGAGCCGAATCTTACTACCCCATCAATATGGGTTAATGAATAACCCACCATCACCAGTGGCCCAATGATGCGATAATAGGACGAAGACCCTTCCGTTCCCAAATCACCCAGACGTTCTGAGATGTACGGGAAGGCAAATATCACGCCTATCATAAATACCGTCAGAGAGATAATCGCCAGCGGCAGTTTTTTCTTAATCGCATCTTTGTTCAGGTACTGGAACGCCCACTCCAGCAGGTAAAACAGGATAAATGTCATTACCCCTGAGAACGATCCAGACAGAACAATTCCTGCAAGAATCATAGCATCGGTCTTAGGCGTTTTGATACCAAACTGTTTGATGCTGAGCCAAATTGAGATTAACGCCAGAGCGAAAAACGCCGGTTCAAAATAGAGGGCTGTAGTACGCTTCCCGCCAAACTTGATGAAGTTCAATACATAGCTGTTACTGTAAATGAGATATTTCGAAATTATCTCCATCAGGCTGCTACCACCGGTCAGAATAATTTGCGCCATCTCCAGTGCGGCAAGCATAACAATTAACGCAACGGCAATATAAAAGAACCTAAGGATTTTCCGATAATTGTGCGGAGAAATAGTTTTAAACCGAATACTCCAGACCATACCGATAATAATGACGATATAAACAAACAGCATGGTTGACGTGACGTATTTACTGGCATCCAGCGACTGGCCAAAGATGTAGTTAAACAGCGTCAGTCCCGTGCCCAGCCCTAAGGCAATCATCAGCTTCTTCAGGTTGATTTTATCGACATACAGCAGAAGCAGAACGGGCAAGAAGGTCACGATGGTTATCGGGAAGCTTTCGCCGAGCTGGGCAATTTTGACGTTGACCAGCAGGTAGATCAGCGGCAGCAGCAGATAACTACAGACTCTGATAGAACGAGACATATTCCTCCAGCATCTGTTGTCCACTGTAGGCCTTGCGGCTGCGGTTGCGGAACGATTCCAGGTCAGTGCCAAAAACGATCTCAGCAATCTGCGCCTTCGGCAGCTGTACCAGGGGCAGGACCTCCTGCTCCGTGAAGGTTTTCCCGCCGGATTTTTCCAGCACTTCACGTGCCGCATCGCTGTGGGTGGCAATCACCGGCACGCCGATTGAGAGCGCTTCGCAGAGGATCAGCGGGTAGTTATCCACGCGGGAGCTGAACACCAGCGCGTCCATTTCATTCAGCGCGCTCATCAGCTTGCGCTTGTCGGTCTCAAACCCGTGGTTCACCACGTTGGCCCCTTCGAACGGTGAAAACTTGCCGAAGGTATGAAGCTCTATCTTGTCCCCCAGCGCCATCATGTCGCGCACCAGCTGCTGGTTGGTTTTACCGTCGTAGCGCAGGTCATGCGCAACGATAGCGATTTTCGGTTTACCTGCGGTTTCCGCCACCGGGGTCAGCTCCGCAAGAATGGCTTCCGTCGCCACGTCGATGCCGTTGTTGATAATCTGACAGCGCCCTGCCCCGTACAGGCTGTTGAAGGCATCGGCCACGTGCTGGCTTGGAGAGATAAACGTACAGCCGAGCGAGAGCATGTCGCGGAACAGCTGACGCTTTCCGGCCACCAGCTGATGCGCGCGATCCACCTTCACCGGCGGATAGTTGCTTAACGTAGGGCACTTCTGGCAGTTATCTTTCCAGCCTTCGCAACCGTCGGTAAACGCGCAGCGCCCGGTTACGCTCCAGTGATCGTGCAGCGTCCAGACGAAACGGGTGTCAGGCTTGTGGGCCTGCACCTTCTGACAAAACGCCACCACCTCTTCCAGATTCAGCCAGTAGCTGTGCAGCACGTGAAAATGCAGCACAACCGGGCCCGTGGTGCGGGTCACCGTGCGGTAAAGCGTGTTCAGGTTGCCAAACAGATCGCGGTTAAACAGGCGGAACAGCGCGATGTTGGCAATCGAGGTCAGACGCGGCGTGTGCTTGTGCACCTGCGGGAAGTTATCGTGGCTGACGCTTTTCTTGCCGCCTTTGCCGTAGCCATAAATAAAACGCGACTGAAGTCCTTTTTGCAGCGCGCGCTGGTGTAGATCCAGGGCTACGCCTGCCGCTCCGCCTTCTGCGAGGCGTACGTTAAATTGCAGAATGTTCATTTAATCACCTTCACGCGGGCTTTTTCTCCCACCACCAGCGCGTTATCCGGAATGCTGTCCAGCACCACGCTGCCAGCACCAATCGTGACGTTATTACCAATCGTGATGTCACCGATGATCACCACGTTCGCCCCCAGCTCGACGTTATTGCCGATGACCGGGCAGGCCAGGCTGTCAGGCCCACGGTTGCCAATGGTGACCGCATGACGAATGGTGAAATCATCCCCAGCGACCACGAACTTGTTGATCACCACCGCATAGCCGTGGTGGATGGTAAAGCGGCGGCCAATGGTGGCAGCGGCCTGGATTTCATAGCCAAAAAAGCATTCGGTGATGATGCGGTACAGCACCAACACGGGTGCCGCCCAGATATTGTTCAGTACGTTTTTCTTACGCCACACCGAGCAAAAGTGCGCGATGCGGTACGCCAGAACCATGCAGCACGGACGCAGGCTCCAGCTGTTAGCGCGGCAATCTTCCAGAAACATTATTTCCCCCGAAGCCCGTCAGCCAGACGCTTGCCGTTACGCACGGAAAGCAGCGTCAGCAGCGTGCGCCAGTTCATGCGCTTATTGCGGATCTGATAGAGGGTAAAGAGCTGATATTTACGGCTGGCACGGTCAAACTTGTCCTTGTGCTTGCGGTAAAAATGGAAGTAGCCGGAGAACTTTTTCGGCGAGGAGGTGA
The DNA here is from genome assembly GCF_000568095.1 of Enterobacter sp. DC4. Classification (NCBI taxonomy): domain Bacteria; kingdom Pseudomonadati; phylum Pseudomonadota; class Gammaproteobacteria; order Enterobacterales; family Enterobacteriaceae; genus Enterobacter; species Enterobacter sp. DC4. The sequence continues at coordinate 25,499 of NZ_AZUB01000004.1, forward strand.
TCTGCATCTCCCCGTGGTTTATGTGCAGGATCTGCGTGGCCTCTTCCACTTTCCACGGTTCACCGTATTCCACCACCATGCGCAGGAAGATATCGTAATCCTGCGCGGCCTTGAGTTCGGTATCGAACAGGCACTCTTTGAAACGCCACGCCCAGGTGAAGACCTGGTTACCAATAATGTTGCGCTTGTAGAACAGGCGGCGAGAGTACGGTGATTTCGGATACAGCGGCAGACTGGCGGGCTGCGAGTAAACTTCGCCCTGGCAGACATAGTCGTTGGCATACAGGAAAGCGTGCGTAACCAGCTGTTCTTTATGCGACTGGAAGATAGACAGGCGGTTCGGCGTCCATTCGTCATCGTCGTCGATACCGGTCAGATACTGCCCTTTGGCCTGCATAATCGCCTGATTACGCACCGCACATGCGCCGGAGTTAATGGCGTTATGCGTATAAACCACCCGCGGGTCGTTGAGGTCAGTCACAAACTTTTGCAGCTGTTCATACGAGGAAGAGCAGTCATCAACGATGATCAGCTCCCAGTTATCGTAATCCTGACGTAACACCGACTTGATTGCGCGGATCGCCAGCTGCTGACGATTCCATGTCGGCATATAGATTGAAACTAAAGGGCGTTGTGTGGTCATTTTTTCCCCTCACCCCGGCCCTCTCCCCAAAGGGGAGAGGGTGAAAGGCAGCCAGTGGTTATCATTACGTTCGTCCCCCAAATCCAGCACCGAACAGTCCCCTCTCCCCTTTGGGGAGAGGGTTAGGGTGAGGGGTGTGGGGTGTGTTTTGTTATTTACTGTCAGACTTATATTCGTACTCGTAATAGCCATAATCCTGATAGCCGGTCGCGCGGCGGAAGATGGAGTTCAGGATCACCCCTTTCACCTCAATTCCGTTCTGCTCGAAGCGGCTCAGGCTGGTTTCCACCTCTTTCAGGGTGTTCACCGCGTAACGCGCTACCATCAGCGTGGTGCCCGCATGGCGGCCAACAACGGCCGCGTCGGTCACGGCCAGAATTGGCGGCGTATCGATCAGCACCAGGTCGTAGTTTTTGCTCGCCCACTCCACCAGCTCGGTGAAGCGTTCGCTCATCAGCAGCTCGGACGGGTTAGGCGGCACCTGACCGCGTGGGATCAGGTCAAATTTCGGCACCGTTGTTGGTTTCGCGCTCTGGCTAATGTCGCCTTTGCCGAGCAGGATTTCCGACAGGCCGTTAACGTTGTTGGTGCCCAGCAGTTCGTGGGTATAGCCCTTGCGCATATCACAGTCGATCAGCAGCACGCGCTTGTTGGTCTGGCTGACCACCGCCGCCAGGTTGGCGCAGACGAAGGTTTTACCGATTGACGGGCTAACGCCGGTTAACATCAGGACGTTATTTTTGGCCTGCATCATGGCGAAGTGCAGACTGGTACGCAGGCTACGGATCGCTTCGATAGCGAGGTCGGTCGGGTTACCCACCGCCAGCAGCTGGCTCTGTTTGTAACGCTTAACGCCCTTGATGGTTTTGACGCTGTCACGGGATTTTTGCCACTCAGACAGCGGAATGCTGGCATAGACGTTGATACCGCTTTCTTCCAGCACCTGCGGGCTTTCGATACCGCGGTTGAACAGGGAACGCAGCAGCACGCCCACGATAGAGAGCATCAGGCCGAGAATAATGCTGCCGAGAATGATCAGCGCTTTCTTCGGTTTCAATACGCCAGGCTGGGTAATAGCCGGGTCGACGATGCGCACGTCACCCACGGTACTGGCTTCGGTGATTTTCAGCTCCTGCTGCTTGTTCAGCAGCTGCATGTAAACCTGCTGTCCGGACTCCACGTCGCGGGTCAGACGCACGATCTCCTGCTGCGTTTTCGGCATCGCGGTCACGCGGTCATTGAGCTTCGCTTTCTCCTCTTCCAGCGTACGGCGTTTCTCCAGCAGCGTGCGGTAGGCCGGGTGACGTTTGGTATAAAGCTTGGAAATCTCCGCCTCTTTGAAGGTCAGCTCGTTGAGCTGCGCATCAATGTTAACCATCGAATCGAGGACCGATTTCGCCTCCAGCGGCAGGTCAACGGAGTCTTTATCCTGACGGTAGGCGTTCAGCTTGTTCTCGGCATCATCCAGACGGCCGCGTACTTCCGGGAGCTGTTTCGCGAGGAAGGCCAGGCTTTTCGCCGCTTCCGCCGACTTACGCTCAACGTTCTGCTCAAGATAGTTGCGGGTAATGCTGTTCAGAATGTCGCGGATTTGATCCTTATCTTCACCGGTAAAGGTCATGCTCAGCACGCCGGTGTCCTTACCGTTTTCGGTGACGGTCAGGTTATTCTGCAGATTGTTGATCATCCCCAGCGTGGAGAATTTGGTGACGGTGAATTCACCGCCCTCCTGGGCGTTAATCGCGCTGACCATCATGCTGACGCCGTCTTTGGTCAGCATCTGCCCCACTTCACCGCGCGCGCTAAAGCCCGCGTCGCTGGTTAGCTGGTACTGTTTCGGACCAAGCACCGTCAGGGTAAACGTCTGATCGGCAGCCCCTTTCGGCAGCACGAAGTCAGTCACTTTCACCGTGTCGTTGCTTCGCCCCATCAGACGATCCCAGCCGGCACCAAATACCGGGAAGGTATTTTTGGTGACGGAGATATCGAGCCCGAGGTCGTGAACCGTTTTACCCAGCACCAGACGTGACTGGATGAGCTGAATTTCGGCGTCGGATGCCGGCGGCTTGTTCGCCAGCGCGGAACCGATGTCCTGCACCAGCGAGTTGCCGGTATTCTGCTCGATCTGCACCAGCGCGTCGGCGCTGTAGATAGGGGTGGCGAACAGCGTGTAGACGACGGCCGCCGCGGCAAATACGGCGGTAATGCCAAGCACCCACCACTTTGCCTCTACAACAGTGCCGACCAGGCGCCCAATATCAATTTCATCACTGCCCGAAATCGGGGCGGCAGAAGGTCTTGTTTTTTCTGTCATTGTTATCCCTGCTGAACTTTCAGTGCCTGCGCCCACTGTTGGGCAGACTGGTCAAGTAAGGTGTAAACCGCCTCAAAGGCCTCATGGCTTTTGCGATACGGATCGGGGATTTCACGTTCATTGTCCCAGTGACCAAACAGCATCACCTTGCCGCGCATCTCCGGAGCGATATCGCACAGCGCATGAATATGGCGTTTTTCCATCGTCAGGATCAGGTCATACTCCCGGCACATGCGGCCAGTGACCTGGCGGGCCACGTGGCCATCGAGAGAGAGGTGATGATCCCGCGCCACGCTCGTAGCGCGCTCATCGGCACCTTTACCGACCAGTGCACCCAGCCCTGCCGAATCAACGGTCAGTTCGGGCTGGTAGTGTTTCAACAGCCGTTCAGCCGTGGGGGAACGGCAAATGTTCCCCACGCATACCACCAGAATTTTGTTAAACATCGCGGATTACCAGGTATGAATGTCGCGCGCCGTATCCGTCATGTAGCGAACGCCACTGATGGTTGGCAGCAACTGGTTGATCAGACGGTTCCAGCGGGCAACCGGCGCGGTGGTGACGTACACCACATCGTATGGCTGGAGACGGAACTCCGTCGCCATCACCAGAGAGGTTGCATCGGACATATCCAGCTGGTAGATGTTGGCAATCTTGCCTTTCGCACTGCCCTCACCTTTCAGCGGACGGATCACGAAGATACCGGTCGCGTTAGAGGTCGTCAGATCGATACCTTCAGCATTGCCCAGCGCTTCGGTCAGGGTCATACCGCTGAAGTCCATTTTGAGGGTGCTCTGTTTCTTCACTTCACCCATCACGAAGACTTTCAGATCGTCGTTGCGCGGCACGTAGAGAATGTCGCCCGGATAGAGCAGGCGGTTCTGGGTCAGATCGCCGTTTTGCATCAGCGCCTGCAGCGAAATGCGCTGCTCCTTCCCATTGTGGGTGAGCACCACGTTGCGCCAGTCGGCACCATCGGTTAAGCCGCCCGCGGCGTTAATGGCATCCAGTACGGTCAGGGGAACGTTGGTGATGGCCTGCTGGCCGGATTTGTTCACCTGGCCAGAGATATAGGCTTTTTGCGAGCGGAATGCGGCGATATTAACGTCCACCTGCGGATCGGCGATGTACTGCGCTAAGCGGCCGGTAATATCACTACGGATCTCGGCAAGCGTTTTCCCTGCTACATGGACTTTACCAATGTAGGGATAGAACATGGTGCCATCTGACTGCACCCAGTTACCGGTGTCGCTTGAGCTGCGGTACTGGCCCGCTGGCGTGGTCAGTTCCGGGTGGTCCCAGACGGTCACGTTGATCACGTCACCCGGCCCCACGCGGTACTGGTAGGATGCAATTTCCTGGTCCAGCGACATATTAGGCTGGGCAACATTCGGACGTGGACGTAATTGTTCGACCAGACGAGGCGTAAGTGGATAAACATTCACCATTTTGTCGAGATCAAAATCGGCATCCTGTTGCTTGATCACATCCTTACCCATTGTTGACATATTGCTGCCGGGAAAGACCGTGCAACCACTCATCAAGGTCACAGACACCAATAATGGCATCAATTTCATTTTGGATTTCATCATTGATTATTTATCACTTTGGCAGAGTAATTACCCTGTGCAATTTAAATAAGCTCGAGTCGTATTGGGTTTCAGCATGCAGTTAATCAAATAGAAATATAACTGGCATCAGTCCTAAAAAAAGCTTATTCATCCATTGGCTATTGACAGAATAATCGGGGCTGATTCACACGCTTTCAGGCACGCTACCGCCCTTGGCTTTCAGTTACCAATCCACTGACTAAACAATGTGTTATGGATAGACACCCTCTTGAGCAAGGTCTTCTGGAAATATATCAACCGCTTGAGAAACACGACGGATAATGAATAACCATCCCTGAAGACCGAACATTAATAGCAACACCGAGATTTAACATTTGATGCTGGGAGAATTGTTGCAGCTAACCTAATAGCAGGCAAGGAGACAACTGTCCTAATATCAGTTTTTAAGATTAATATTAAGAGCAAATTTTTGACCTTTTAGGAATTTCTTTATATTGACAAAAAGAGACTAAAAACCATTATCTGCGATATATCCTAAAATGCTTTCTTTGTAATTAAATATACGTATTTCGCTTATTTACACCCTGTTGAGAATGCTCTCTTTTTTATCCCTCGTATTAAGAGAAATCTCAGCCCGGCATTGCAATTTCCCCCAGCTTTATCCATGATCGAAGTGTGACATTCGTCATATAACAGAAGGTATTGCTATTACTATGGAATGGATTGCCGATCCCTCAATCTGGGCCGGGCTGGTTACGCTGGTCGTCATCGAGTTAGTGCTCGGGATTGATAATCTGGTCTTTATCGCCATCCTCGCTGAAAAACTGCCCCCTTCCCAGCGCGACCGCGCGCGCGTGACGGGTCTGCTGCTGGCGATGGTGATGCGGTTACTGCTGCTGGCCTCTATCTCCTGGCTGGTCACGCTCACTCAGCCACTGTTCTCCATTCACGGTCTGAGTTTTAGCGCCCGCGATCTCATCATGCTCTTCGGTGGGTTGTTCCTGCTGTTCAAAGCCACGGTAGAACTCAACGAGCGACTGGAAGGCAAAGACAGCGAGAACCCAACCCAGCGCCGCGGGGCGAAATTCTGGCCGGTGGTAGCGCAGATCGTGGTGCTGGATGCGGTCTTCTCCCTGGACTCGGTGATCACCGCCGTCGGGATGGTGGACCACCTTGCGGTGATGATGGCCGCGGTGATTATCGCCATCACCCTGATGGTGATGGCCAGCAAGGCGCTCACACGTTTTGTGAACAGTCACCCGACAATCGTCATCCTCTGTCTGAGCTTCCTGCTGATGATTGGCTTTAGCCTGGTGGCCGACGGTTTTGGCTTCCATATTCCGAAAGGCTACCTGTATGCCGCCATCGGGTTCTCCGTCATGATTGAAGCGCTTAACCAGCTGGCGATATTTAACCGCCGCCGCTTCCTGTCCGCGAATCAGACCCTGCGTCAGCGTACGGCCGACACGGTTATGCGCCTGTTAAGCGGTAAGAAAGAGGATGCGGAGCTGGACGCCGAATCCTCCGCCATGCTGGCCGACCACAGCGATGGGCTGATCTTTGATCCGCAGGAACGGCGGATGATCGAGCGGGTGCTCAATCTGAACCAGCGGACGGTCAGCAGCATCATGACCTCACGACATGACATTGAACATATCGACCTGACGGCACCCGAAGAGCACATTCGCGCCCTGCTGGATAAAAACCAGCACACCCGCGTGGTGGTGACCGGCGGTGAAGAGGAAGAGGAGCTGCTGGGCGTGGTGCACGTTATTGACCTGCTCCAGCAGCAGCTGCACGGCGAGGCGCTCAATCTGCGCGTGCTGGTACGCCAGCCGCTGGTTTTCCCTGAGGGGCTACCGCTGCTCTCCGCCCTTGAGCAATTCCGTAACGCGCGCACGCACTTTGCCTTTGTGGTGGATGAATTTGGTTCGGTGGAAGGGCTGGTCACGCTCAGCGACGTGATGGAAACCATCGCCGGTAATCTGCCAAACGAGGTGGATGAGATTGATGCCCGCCACGACATTCAGAAAAACGCAGACGGTTCGTGGACGGCTAACGGCCATATGCCGCTGGAAGATCTGGTGCAATATGTCCCGCTGCCGCTGGATGAAAAGCGGGAATATCACACCATTGCCGGTCTGCTGATGGAGTATTTGCAGCGTATCCCGCAGCCGGGGGAAGAGGTTCAGGTGGGCGACTATCTGCTGAAAACCCTGCAGATTGAAAACCATCGCGTGCAGAAGGTTCAGCTCATTCCGCTGCGGGATGAGAAAGAACTGGATTTCGAGGTATAAAAAAGCCGGGTGGCGCTTCGCTTACCCGGCCTACGATGTTCGGTTTTTGTAGGCCGGGTAAGGCGGAGCCGCCACCCGGCGCAACAGGCATCACAGCTTATCCAGCAGCTTTTTCACATCCTTGCCGTCCTGTGAATCTTTATTACGATCCGCCCAGCCGCTAAGCCGACGTTTCGCTTCATCCTGCAGATGCTTACGCAGGATCTGATCCACCTGCAGGCTGTAATTCAGGGCCTGCCATTTACCATATACGGTCAGCGGAACCGGCGTCTCTTTCAGGAAGTCGATGAGCTTGCTCTCACCCTGCCAGCCGGAAAGTACCCGCACGTTAAAGCGCGTGTCCGCAGTCTCTTTCACCAGATCCAGCTTACCGTCACCCGTCATTGATAACAGTGAAGAGCTGCCCTGCATTCCGTCGAGAGAAAGTTGTCCGTTGTCCAGCGTCAGGTCCGCGGTGAAGCTGTCGAAGCGCGTGACGCTGTCATAGTTATCCTGCGCTTTCACATCGCTGCTGCGCTCAACCGCCTGCTGCACCAGCTGCTGGAAGTTAAGCCCTTCCATACGGGAGTTTTTCAGATCGAGATGCGCCTGCCCCTGCCACTCGCGGCGGAAAGCATCGGCATCAATTTTCGTGCCTGAGAAGTCACCCGCTAGCGTCAACTGCCCCGTCAGGGATATCGGGTAGTTAAACGCTTTCAGGATGGTACCTATCTCAACGTTGTCGAGACGCGGCTGGAAATCGGCGCTGGCAACGTCTTTACGGACATCCAGCGTACCGGGCAGCGAGAGGTTCCCTGCGCCCATCTTACCGCTCAGTTCGGAGATCACCAGCAAACCGGTATGGTTAAACATCTGGCTGCTCACGTCGGTAAAATCAATACCGCGCCAGCGCAGGCTATTGGCTTTCAGCAGAATATCCGCCGTGAATCCGCGCAGGGCGTTATAGTCAGGTTGATCAAGATTAGACGAGATAACCGGACGCGATACCGGTGCCTGGCTTTGCCCCGTCTGCGTGGCATCGCTGTCGGTGGCGCTGGCTGGCAGCGGCGGCAGCAGGTTTTCCAGATTGAGCTTGTCAAACTGCAGATTCAGCACCCACTTCGGCTTCTCTTCGAGCGTAACGCTGGCCTGCCCCTTCAGGCTACTGTCATTTGCCTGCAGGTTGAGATTATCCAGCTCCAGCTGCTTTTGTTCTTCGCGCCAGACGGCCTGCAACGTTCCCTGCCCGGTGATCCCCTGGGTGGGAAGATCGGCCCCCGTCAGCTGCCAGTCCAGCTGCTGAATGTCGGCGGTGAGCTGGTGCGGATAGTCTGAGGCATTGACGCTGGCATTCAGCGAGAGGGTCAAATCGCGCTGATCGCGATTCACGCGCCCGCTAAACGCCACCGACGCAAGATGGTGCGCATCCTGTTCCATCTGCAGGTTAATGTTGCGAACGGTCACCTGCTCCTGGTGCTCATGCTGGAAAACCAACACGCTATCGGCCACTTTCAGCTTGCCGATATCAAAGGACCAGCCTGTATCAGACGGCTCATCAGGCAGGGTGTTTTCGCGCGGCGCAACCGGCGCATTTGCATCGCGCACGGCTTCGGATTGCGGGGTGAGCTGAATCACCGCGCCTTTCAGCATAACCTGTTTCACCTGCAGCTGATGGGAAATGAGCGGGAACAGCGCCACATCAAGGCGCATGTTGTCTGCGGACACCAGCGGCTGGGACGCCCCCGGAGCCGTAAGCGACATGCGGCCAGAGAGAATACTGAGCTGCGGCCAGACGTGCCAGCGCAGCGGCCCGTCAAGCTTCAGTTGATAACCACTGCGTGCCTCGACCTGCCGCACCATGTAAGCGCGGAAATCGTTGGGGTTAACCAGCAGAACCAACGCCGAAAGGCCGGCCACCAGCACCACCAGCAAAATCATCAGCGTTGTCAGAACTCTTCTCATGGCATCCTCAATGGGCTAACGATCAGTCTTTATCAATACGGCTGGCAACCGCGCCCTGCTGGTCGCGATATTTTGCGTCCTGCCGACGGTTATAAGGACGATCTGCCGGGCCTGACAGCGGTTCAAAGCTCAACGCGCCGATCATCATCCCCGGGCGCAGCGCCAGCGGCAATTTACCGGCATTGAAGAATTCCAGTACGATACGCCCCGACCAGCCTGGATCGATACGGTGCGCGGTCACGTGGACCATCAGTCCCAGTCGTGCCAGCGAAGAACGGCCATCAAGCCAGCCGACCAGGTCAGAAGGCAGGGTGACGGATTCAAACGTCACCGCCAGGGCCAGTTCACCTGGGTGCAGATAAAAGGCTTCGCCCTCGTCGATAACGATTTCGTCACTCATCACGCGATCGAGCGCGGCGCTGACTTCGTCCTTCGGCCCGCTAAGGTCAATGAACGGTGCGGTATGGCCGCTAAAGGTGCGGAATTTATTACCTAACCGTACATCAACGGTCACGCCATTGATACGCTCAACAGGTGGACGTGGGGTAATAGACAAACGGCCTTCATCCAGCCAGGCTTCTATATCGCGATCACAAAGACGCATGGCACTTTCTCCTTTCATGCATCGTACCCTGAAGCGGTAAGCGCTCAGGGTAAAACCAGGTTATCTCTGAACGGTACACAATTCACGCGGCTTATTCAAAAAACTGGCTGATTTTCGCTTTTAAGATATCAATAGCAATGCGGTTTTTACCCCCGCGCGGCACGATGATATCGGCGTATTGTTTGGATGGCTCAATAAACTGCAGGAACATCGGGCGGACCGTTTTCTGGTATTGCGCCATAACGGAGTCCATCGAACGGCCACGTTCATTCACGTCGCGCTTGATGCGGCGCATCAGGCAGATATCCAGCGGGGTATCAACGAAAATAGAGAAGTTCATGGATTCACGCAGGCGGGCGTCGGTCAGCAGCAGGATGCCTTCAAGGATAATGACCTTTTTCGGCTCGATGCGGATGGTTTCCTGAGTGCGGGTGTGTTCTACGTAGCTGTAAACGGGCAGCTCAATCGCCTGGCCGCTCTTAAGCGCTTCTAAATGCTGGAACAGCAGGCTGTGATCCATCGCATTGGGGTGGTCATAGTTGGTTTTGACGCGTTCTTCCATCGACAGATGGGATTGATCTTTGTAATAGCTGTCTTCGGGAATGACGCCGATATGCTCATCACCTACTTGTTCACGCAGTTCGCGATAAAGCGTACTGGCAATTAGACTTTTACCTGAAGCCGATGCGCCGGCGATGCCTATAATGACGCACTGATGAGACTTATCAGTCATAAATTTAGCGACCTGATTAACCTGGATGTTAAGGAAGGACGACGCCGGAGCGTCAAACGCGGCAATTATAGGGATTTCGCGGGCGTGATACCAGTCGAATGCACAGGTTCTGCGAGACTGGCCGAAAAGTGACGTTTTATTCCCTGAGTGAAATTTAAATGAACGTTTTTTCACCGTTTAACCGTTTTTTTTAACGGAGTAAGTATTTAATAAGTCTATGGTGTCAAATTCTGAGCGGTCACCATATGAATTGTAAATTGTTTGTACTAGCATAAACCAAATTATCAAATTCACGCGTTCGGACATCTTCCCTGACGGCATGGCGTCTCTGGATAAAGCGGTAATGAATAAACAATACCAGCGGGTTTTGGTTACCACCCCACATCCTCTAATACGACTTGTCTGTCTGGGCCTGGTCACCTTTATCTTTACCTTATTTTCGCTGGAGCTCACCCGCTTCGGTACCCTGCTGGCCCCGCTCTGGTTCCCCACCGCCATTATGATGGTGGCGTTTTACCGCCATGCGGGGAAAATGTGGCCGGGAATCGCCCTGGCCTGTTCGTTCGGCAATGTTCTGGCCTCATGGATGCTGTTTTCATGGGGGTCGGTCAGCTTCATCTACCCTTCTATCAACGTCATTGAGGCCGCTATCGGCGCGCTGTTTCTGCGCAAATGGCTCCCGTGGTACAACCCGCTGCAGAATCTGAACGACTGGATCCGCGTGGCCATCGGCAGCGCGCTGGTACCGCCGCTGGTGGGCGGTCTTCTGGTGTCTCTGCTGGCACCCGGCCCTGAACCCCTGCGTAATTTCTTCGTCTGGGTGTTGTCAGAAGCCATTGGCGCGCTGGCGCTGGTGCCGCTGGGTCTGCTGTTTAAACCCCATTATCTGCTGCGCCACCGTGACCCGAGATTGCTGCTGGAAACGCTGACCACGCTGGCCGTAACGTTAGCCCTCAGTTGGGCAGCCATCACCTGGCTGCCGTGGCCTTTCACCTGCGTGATTGTTCTGCTGATGTGGAGCGCCGTGCGCCTGCCACGGATGGAAGCGTTCATGGTGTTTCTGGTCACCGTAATGGTTGTGTCGCTGATGATTGCCCGTAACCCTCTGGCGCTGACCGCCCAGCACGCCGGGCCGATGCTGAATGCCCCCTGGCTGCCGTTCCTGATGCTGCTCCTGCCCGCTAACGTGATGACCATGGTGATGTACGCCTTCCGCGCCGAGCGCAAACACATCACCGAAAGCGAGGAGCGCTTCCGCAATGCGATGGAGTATTCGGCCATCGGTATGGCGCTGGTCAGCATTGAGGGCAAATGGCTTCAGGCTAACAAGGCGCTGTGCAATTTCCTCGGCTACAGCCAGACTGAGCTCCAGTCGCTGACCTTCCAGCAGCTCACCTGGCCGGAAGATCTGCACACCGACCTGGAACAGCTTGAACAGCTGGTCAATGGCGACATCAATACCTATACACTCGAGAAGCGGTATTACACCCGCGACGGGGAAGTGGTCTGGGCGCTGCTTGCCGTCTCCGTCGTGCGTCATGCCGACGGCTCGCCGCTCTATTTTATCGCCCAGATTGAAGACATTAACGACCTGAAGCAGACCGAATGGGTCAATAAGCGCCTGATGGAGCGCATTACGCTTGCTAACGAAGCGGGCGGCATCGGCATCTGGGAGTGGGATCTGGAGCCAGACATTATCAGCTGGGACAAGCGGATGTTTGAGCTGTATGAAATCCCGCCGCACATCAAGCCCACCTGGCAGCTCTGGCATGACACGATGCTGCCGGAAGATCGCGCCCACGCAGAGAAGGTGCTGCGGGACTCTCTGATTTCCCGTCTGCCGTTTAAGCTGGAATTTCGCATTCGCGTGAAGGAAGGCGTGCGCCATATTCGCTCCCTGGCGAACCGGGTGCTTAACAAGCAGGGTGAGGTCGAACGACTGCTCGGCATCAACATGGACATGACCGAGGTTAAGCAGCTCAACGAAGCCCTCTTCCAGGAAAAAGAGCGTCTGCACATCACCCTCGATTCCATCGGTGAAGCGGTGCTGTGCACCGATATCAACATGAACGTCACCTTTATGAACCCGGTGGCCGAGAAAATGAGCGGCTGGCTGCAGACCGAGGCTATCGGCCAGCCGATCCTGAAGGTGTTGCACATCACCTTTGGTGAAAAAGGGCCGCTGATGGAGAATATTCACAGCGGCGATATGTCCCGTTCCGATATCGATCAGGACGTGGTGCTGAATTGCCGTACCGGTGGAAATTTCGATATTCATTACAGCATTACGCCGCTCAGCACGCTGGATGGGCAGAATATTGGCTCGGTTATCGTGATTCAGGACGTGACCGAGTCGCGCAAAATGCTGCGCCAGCTCAGCTATAGCGCCTCCCACGACGCCCTGACCCATCTGGCAAACCGGGTCAGCTTCGAAAATCATCTCAAACGCCTCCTGCAGACCGTTCGCGAAACGCGCCAGCGTCATGCTCTGGTCTTTATCGATCTCGATCGCTTCAAAGCCGTCAACGATACGGCAGGCCACGCGGCGGGCGATGCCCTGCTGCGGGAACTCTCTTCCCTGATGTTGACCATGCTCCGCTCCAGCGACGTGCTGGCGCGTCTGGGCGGGGACGAGTTCGGCTTACTGTTACCGGACTGCAATATTGAAAGCGCGCGCTATATTGCCGGTCGCCTGATCCACACGATCAATGACTATCACTTTATGTGGGAAGGCCGCCTGCACCGGATCGGCGCCAGCGCCGGCATCACGCTGATTGATGAAAATAACCATCAGGCCTCGGAGATCATGTCGCAGGCGGATATTGCCTGTTATGCCTCAAAAAACAGCGGGCGCGGCATGGTGACGGTTTACGAACCCCAGCAGGAGCGGGATCACCACACGCGCAGCATGATGTCGCTTGATGAACAGTGGCACATGATTAAAGACAATCACCTGATGATAATTGCCCGCAGCGTCGCCTCCCCGCGCATCCCGGAAAGCAGTAATTTCTGGCTGCTGTCGTTACGCCTGTGGACCAGTCAGGGCGAAGTCCAGGAAGAGCATGCTTTCCGCTCGGGCCTGGCGGAGCCTGAGCTTTTGCACGCCCTCGACAGACGTATTTTTAGCGAGTTTTTCCGCACCTATGCCGCCCAGATCGCCAGTAAAGGCATGGGTGTGGCACTGCCGCTTTCTGAGGCTGGTTTAGCCAGCGTGACGCTGGTCGATGAGCTTCTCGACCTGCTGGATAAAAGCCCCATGCCGGGTCGTCTGCTACATCTGGTTATCTCTGCTGATGTGGTGTGCAGCCCGGATAAGAACCTGCAGCGGAGTCTGCAAAAGCTTCGCCAGGCGGGCTGCCGCGTGATCTTCAGCCAGGTGGGACGCGACATGAACGTCTTTACCCACCTAACCGCGAATATGGCCGACTATCTGATGTTGGACGCTGAGGTAGTAAGCAACGTGTATGGCAATCTGATGGATGAGATGATGGTGACCATTGTGCAGGGCCACGCCCAGCGTCTGGGAATGAAAACCATCGCGGGCCCCTGCAACCAGCCCATAATGATGGATACGCTCTCCGGCATCGGCATTGATTTTATCTTTGGTGACACCATCGCCGAGCCGCAGCCGCTGGATCTACTGCTCAACACCAGCTATTTCGCCATCAACTGACGGCGACCAGCCGTCGGTGTACCAGATGTGCAGCAGCGCGTAAGAGCGCCACGGCTGCCAGCGCTCGGCATAACGACGAATTTGCGCGGGCGTCATCCCGGCAAACCGTTGTTTAATCAGATAATCATCCGGCAGAAACACATCTTTCGCCTGCCAGCCGCGCAGGGCCAGATAATTTGCCGTCCAGCGCCCTATACCCGGCCGCTGCTGTAGCGCCTTCATCCCTTCCTCTATGTTCGCGGGTGGGAAAAGCGGAAACGTCCCGTCGATGACCGACTGCGCCAGATGAATCAGCGACTCCGCGCGCTTTACCGGCATACCTAGCGCTTTCAGCGCCAGCGGATCCGCTGCCGCCAGCGCCTGCGGCGTGGGGAAGCAGAGATAGCCCGGGCAATCCGCCACGGGTTCGCCGCATAACGCCACTACGCGCGACGCCAGCTTCGCCGCCATCGCCACGCTCACCAGCTGTCCGAGAATCGCCCGAACGCCCTGCTCGTACGCATCCATCGCTCCCGGCAAACGTAAGCCCGGCCTTGCAGCACCGAGATCGCCCAGCGTCTCCGCGATGCGCTGCGGATTGCAGGCAAGATCGAACAGGCGTTCGATGCGTTCAAGGCACGTCTGCGCAACCGGAATTAACCCCGGGCTGAGGGTCACGGTCAGCGTGTGTGTTGCGATATCCGGCGTCACGCGGAAGATCCCCTGATGTCCTTCGCAGGCAAAACTGCGCTCATAGTAGTCGTGCGTGACGGTTTCAATGCCCGTTACCGCACGCGCGCCAAGAAAGCCAAACATCCACTGCCAGTCATAAGGGGGAAGCCAGGTGAGGGTATACATCGTTACTCCTTTTTTAGTGTTATCAGCATAAACGGAAAGACCCTGTATTGCCTTGCTTTCATATTCCTGTTGTCGCCATGCAGACATTTCGTTAAAGTCTCGCCCCTTCTCACTGGCATGGGGATTCATCGTGTTTATTGGATTTGACTACGGTACGGCAAACTGCTCGGTTGCGATTATGCAAAACGGGCAGCCACGGCTCCTGAAAATGGAAAAAGAGAGCACGCTGCTGCCGTCTATGCTCTGCGCACCGACGCGTGAAGCGGTGAGCGAATGGCTGTTTCGTCACCATCAGGTTCCGGCCACGGCGGCGGAGACCCAGGCGCTGCTGCGCCGGGCGGTCAGCTTTAACCGCGAGGAAGACATCGACGTTACGCCGTCCAGCGTGCAGTTCGGTCTCTCTTCGCTCGGGCATTACATTGAAGACCCGGAAGAGGTCTACTTCGTTAAGTCACCAAAATCCTTCCTCGGCGCAAGCGGCCTGAAGCCGCAGCAGGTCGCGCTGTTCGAAGATTTGGTGTGCGCGATGATGCTGCATATTCGTCATCAGGCGCAGACGCAGGTCTCCGATGCGATTACCCAGGCGGTGATTGGCCGTCCGATCAACTTCCAGGGGCTGGGCGGCGACGAGGCCAACCAGCAGGCGCAGGGGATCCTTGAACGCGCGGCGCACCGCGCGGGCTTCCGCGACGTGGTGTTTCAGTATGAGCCCGTTGCCGCGGGGCTGGACTTTGAAGCCACGCTGACGGAAGAGACGCGCGTATTAGTCGTGGACATCGGCGGGGGCACGACGGACTGCTCGCTGCTGCTGATGGGCCCCCAGTGGCATAACCGTCGCGATCGTGAAAACAGCCTGCTCGGGCACAGCGGCTGCCGCGTAGGCGGTAACGATCTCGATATCGCGCTGGCATTCAAGAGCCTGATGCCGCTGCTCGGCATGGGCGGTCAGACGGAAAAAGGCATCGCTCTGCCGATCCTGCCGTGGTGGAACGCGATTGCCATCAACGATGTGCCTGCGCAAAGTGATTTTTACAGCACCGCCAACGGCCGCTTCCTGAACGATCTGGTGCGTGATGCGCAGGACGGTGAAAAAGTCGCCCTGCTCTATAAAGTGTGGCGCCAGCGTCTGAGCTACCGCGTGGTGCGTACTGCGGAAGAGAGCAAAATCGCCCTTTCCGACCGCGCTGAGCATGCAGTCTCCTTACCATTTATCAGCGACGAACTGGCCACCGCCATTTCGCAGGACGGGCTGGAGGCGGCGCTCGCGCAGCCGCTGCAGCGTATTCTGGAACAGGTGCAGCTGGCGCTGGAGAACGGCAAAGAGAAGCCGGACGTTATCTATCTGACCGGGGGTAGCGCCCGTTCGCCGCTGATCAAAAAAGCGCTGGCGGAACAGCTGCCGGGTATTCCGATTGCGGGTGGAGATGACTTTGGCTCCGTTACCGCAGGGCTGGCACGCTGGGCGCAGGTGATGTTTAGTTAAAACTACGCTCGCCCCTTACTGTGATACGGGGCGAGCGAATTTAGGGTGCGGTAAGGCGCGGATTATTTTGTTTTCCCTGCCCTGGATACTTCTTTTCCCGGACAGGCCTCACGATATTATCACACCGCTTCATGAAGCCTTTAAACTCCGCCAGCGCCACCGGGGGCATAAAAAAGTACCCCTGTTGGTAGTCGACCTGATTATCCACAAGCCAGTCGCGCTGGTAGTCATATTCCACCCCCTCAGCCACGGTTTGCAGCCCCAGAATGGCGGCCAGGTTTATTATCGACTCCAGCATCGGCAGCGACTGCTCATGCGCGTGGATGCCGTTGATAAAGGTCTTGTCGATTTTAATCACATCGAGTTCAAGCTCGTTCAGATAGCAAAGATTCGCATACCCCGTGCCAAAATCATCCAGCGCAAACAGCACCCCGCGATTGCGCAGGGAGCGGATCAGCTCTTTTATTGCCGGAGTGACCGCCAGCGTCTGATTTTCGGTTATTTCTATCATCAGCTTTATCGGCAACGATTCCGTTAACTCTAAAAAGTTAAGGCACTCCCAGTAAAAGAGGGGATTGCTCAGGCTTGAAGGGCTTACGTTAAAGGCGACAAAAAAGGACTGCCCGTGCCAATGAATGCTGTGATTTAAATCGCTGGCTACCTTATTCATTAAATAGCTGGTCAGCTCATTAATAAGCCCGCTTTTTTCCGCCAGCGGAATAAACTCACGCTGGGAGATGGCGTAATTATGACCCAGCGGCCAGCGCGCTAGCACCTCGACCCCGTTCAGCTCTCCATTGCTGCCGACGATAGGCTGATAATATGGAATAATCTCCTCATTTTTCAGCGCCAGGCTCAATCGATCGGCCTCGTTATTATCACAGACATAGCGCGGCGGCTTAACATTTCCACTTATTCTTTCTGCCAGCAGGCCGTTACGGGAAAGAAAAATAATGGATTCGTTGAAATTATCAAATTCCAGACGATGGGTTATTTTATCCCGATAGCGATAAAGTGATTTCACCGCCAGAGAATTCGCCCGGCAAAATTCCTCCTGACCGGTTCGGGTGAATGAGGCATTAAGCATCTCCTGTTCAAAATCGCTCAGACGAAATTCATCCACAAGTCCTATTCTGGTAGGCGCACTGTTTTCAGTATTCGCCATCAAAATCTGTTTCAGCGAATCAATGACGGCATCAGCGTCCAGTTTGGCATCGATAAACTCCGCGTATTCAAAGCCTCGGTTAATACATTTATTTTCACTCAGCCTAATAACCACGCTGTTGATACTGATAAACTGACTGCTGTTTCTTTGCAGCCACCTTTTAACCAGGCCAAATGGCATTCGGCTATCAATAATTAACAGGCAGGTTTTGTACTGGGGCGTGGAGATATCAGAATCGTTGATATAGGTTCCGGTATCCACCAGTATCAGATTAGGTAAAAACGACCTAATTCCTGAGAAAAGATAAATATCATAACTAAGCAGGAAGACCTTTTTCGTGTTCATAATCATCACCATCATGGTTTTAATTGCAAAGGCTACCCCTCCCTCAAATAGAGAGAACATTCACAATTGACTCGGTTTCCAACGACATACATGTCAGATAATTAATATTCTCATTACAAAGCTAAGGAAAAGCTTTTTATATCCCCCAGGCTACGGTTACGATTAGAGTTAAAATAATAAGAATATTCCCATCACCAGAACAGGGAATTTTCCTGGCGGCGGCAAGTACAAACAAATGCCCTTACATTCACAACCAGACAAACTTAAATTTTAAAAAAAAATCAATCAACAGAGAAAAATTCCTGTAAATTATTGTAAGTCAGAGAATTACTTTGCACGACAGACCATCAGCGTGCGGCGCAAATCCCTGATACCATACACATTGTCGTCGATATGGATGACCTTGTAATAAAACAGCGTCTGTTTTGACATCAGCAGATCCGTTATCGCGTCGGGCAGATCGTCATTATCGTTCTTGACTATTGCCAGGCGCTCTGTACGCAGATATCCGTCGCTATCCTTCCCTAAAAAACGCAGCGACGTTGTGCGATTCACGGCGTACTGTTTATCATTTACGTCCAGCACGCCCACCTGCGACAGCATCCCGTCTTTTTCCGAAGAGATCCTGAATACCTGGAGGACCTCTCCCTTTATTTTGATCCCGTCTTTTTGCGTGTTCAGCTCGATATGATATTTAGAGGTACAGACCAGCGCCGCCGGGATTGCCCCGCGGTGAAGTACAATGAAGAACAGAGCGACCAGCGCGGTCATGATGCTAATAAAAATAATTTTGGCACTCATACGCCACCTCTTTTTCATCCATCATACAAATGCTGAAGAAATGCTCTTTCAGTTTATTGCCCTTAGACAGGCTGTTATCGTCATAAAATATGATGGTTTTCTTCGTGCCGTTACAAATGGTATTAAAACCCTCCCATCGTTTCGAATGCAGAAACTTAAAAATTTTCCCCGAAGAATTATCATCCATCGTATACACTTCGCAGACTCCGATATTCGAAACATGCACTACGCCGTCGTTACTGCGAAACATGACGGTGAGAAAAGTACCCATACCTCCCACTATAACCAGAACAAAAACAAACCAGACTAAAAATGTTTTGTTCCAGGGAAACGTCACTGCATGATTAACATTCGTTACGTCTTTCTCAGTTGCATCCAATATATCTTCACGATTATCGTTGACCTGCGCCTGAAAAATAAAGCCTTCTCGCGGAATGGTAATGATAACACCATCAATCCCCAGTGCAGAAAACCCCTTGCGTAATAAACTAATGCTTTTATTAAGACTATGTCCGGAGGGATTCATGCCATACTTAGCCCAGACCTCTTCAATGATCAGTTCGCGGCTTAATTGGCGAGCATTGTTTATAATAAAAAAATCAAGTAACCTTGCCACCGAAGCGGAAAGAACAAGTTGTTGATCTTGTACGCTCAATTCTCGTCTCTCAGAGTCGTACAAAACCCGGCCATTAATTATCTTTCTCATCCAGACAAACTCTTATATTTTTCTTTCATTATGCAAGCGACCTATACAGAGTATATTTACCTTATACAGGTTAGCAATATAAGAATATTTTTATTTATATTTTATGAGCCGGGTTTAAAACACGCGTTGCCAACAGGCATATACTTGTGCAAAGCGACAATGAATTTTTTATTTTGATTTTTTAACCCGCTGCTTCGATACGTTTCTCCGGGAAGAACGTAACGGATAGTGGCCTCATCATCCGTTGAATTGCACCCCTGCTGCACAATGATTTTAAAAAAAGTGTTCCCGGTATTTTTAAGTACGCCGGCCTGCTCGTCCAGAGTATAGCGCAGGTCGATCTTTCTCGGGCGCACCACCAGTATCGTATCCAGGGCGATAGCCGGTATCGCTTCGCTTCTTTTCCCCCCGTTGCGCTCCGGGAACATCGTGACGGGCAGCTCCGTGAACTGCACCCGGTAATAGCGCTCCTGATCATCCTGCGGGCCGCGGTAGAAAATCTTAAAAAACTCCCCGGCATCCGGCGCCAGCGAGAACGTCAGCGGCGCAAAGATCAGCTCCCCTTCTTCTATATCCTGGCGCTTCTCCCCACCCGGCCCGGGCTTATCAATTTTCACCGCAGAAATGCGATACACATTCTGCTTTTTGCTGTCGTTAAAAATGCGTTTGCTGATGAATGACTTGTCCGCAGGCATCTCGTAAATCGTGGAATCGAGATACAGGGCGTGCGCCGAAAAGCTCAGCAGCGCCGCACTGATGATCGCCGCATACCAGCGCTTCATTTGGTGACACCCAGCCAGTTCGCGGTGACTTTGATTTCACCGCTGGCGCTGACCACGCCTTCCCAGTCGGAGCCTCCAACCGTCAGCGCCGAGCGGGAGTCATTCATCGGGAACAGCAGCGATAAGCCGGTGCTGAAGTAGCTTCCGTCGTCGGTGTTATTCGCATCCCACGGCGTTTGCTGCCACAGCGCATCGTTGAGGCTGATCGGCGCGTCGCCGCAGCTATTGCGCACCTGCGTCACACTGCCCGCCTGGTTGCTGTACTGCAGATACGCCGGGATCGGCACGCTGACCCCGCCCTGCGCGGAGGTAAACAGGCAGTACGGCGTATTGTTAATGGTCGTCGTGTCCCCCGTGACCTGGGCGGTAATACTGTCCGCCTGACGCGGGCCGGAAACAGTGACGACATAGTCCATGCCAATCGGGGTATCATCGCCGATAGTGCCGCTGCCGCTTGCCGACGTGGTGTTATTCGACGAAACAATGCTGATTCCGTACTCCTTCGGAATAATGTTCAGCTGCAACGATGGCGTGAACTCGTAATGCCCCGACTCCGGCGTTAAGCTATTGCGGAAGGCAAAGGTAAAAGGCTGGCTGTTGGTAATGCTGTAGCCCGAGTCGACAAGGTTTTTAAGAAACGTCTTCGACAAAAAGAGATAAACGTAGTGGCCGTCCGTTGAGAAGACATTGTAATAGGCCGTCGTCGCGCTGAAGTTATACCAGTTCGAGCCGTTGCCTGAATAACGCACCGTTGACGCCGCCGGGGTAAAGCCCAGCGCGGCGGAATCAATATAGGCCCTGAAGGTGAGCGAGGCGGTCAGGTTCGCGGTCTGCTGAAGGCTGTAGCTGACCATTTTGCAGATCACGCCGCTTACGTTTCCGACAACCCCTAACTCGCAGGCGCCGGAGTCGTTGGTAATGCTCGGCGTCCCGTCGCTGGCGATCCACAGCTCCTGGAAAGCGCTGGTAGATTCCAGCGCCAGATGGCCGCGCTTGGTTAAGGTGTAGTTCACGTAGTTCCAGCGCCCGGTGCTTTGATCCTTACAGCGCGCGCCCCCCGCGTAATCATAGTTAACCGAGGTATAGCAGCGGTTAAAGACATACGTTTCGCTGCTGCCGGTCGGCATCGCGCGGAAATATTCATAGGCCGAATCGCTCAGCGACGCAAAGCCGTACGCCCCGCCCACCACGCCCGCGACCGAGCCGACCTGAGCGTGGTAGAAACCGTTGCTGTCTTGGCCCTGACCGGAGATATAGCCGGAAGTGGGGCATTGCGTACCGCTGTAACAACGGATGCCGCTAAACGGTCCATCAATCGGCGAATTATCGATCCACATATCCTGATAGTTATTCGCCGGAGCCGTCCAGCCCACGTAGCCGAGATAGCCGAGGCTTACCTGCGAGGTGCCGTATTTCACCCAGGTGTTGGATCCGCTAAAGCGAGGATCGAGCGCGGAGGGGGTAATAAAATACTCACCGTCCACGGCGTTTTCAATAAATAGAAAGTTATTGCTGACCGAGCCGGACGAGGACGCGGTCAACGCTTTCGCTGCCAGCGGCGTTAATGCACCCGCAACGAGTAAAGGAAGAATAAGGTTAATATTTTTCATAGCATTATCTCTGCGCCATAGTCGATTGCAGTGCGCATTGCACGTCCCCGACCCACGCTGCGCCGCGGGCTTTTTCCAGATCTAAATCGGCTTCACAGATGTTGCCATTCGCCGAAACAAGGGTAATGACGGGGAATGTCTTATCGATATCAATTGCGAACTCACCTTTCGCATCGGTGCGCGTTTTACCGATGTGGTTATGAATATCGGTATTGGCCGCGAGCTGTCCGTTCGGAAAGCGCACGCGCCCGAAGACGGTCACCATGCTTTTCACTTCCGGCGCCACCACACCAACGTTGCCCGGATAGAGGTTCAGCGACTGCTTACGCCCGGAGACGATATCGAAGCTGTCCTCGGAGTTGCGGTCGTTCATGATCTCCAGCTTGTACTGGGCGTACGGCGGCAGCGCGATAAAGCTCGATTTGCCGCTCAGGACGTAGTGACGGTTATTGATTTTTGCCGCCAGCTTGCCGTCCCCTGCCAGCCCGGTTTTCACGATGATGCCGGAACGCTGGCGCTCTTTGCTGAGGCCGAAATCGCCCCCCGCCCACGCAACCGAACCCTGGGATGAGAAGTTCAGGTTGGTGGCGTTATCCGCCGATCGGGTAACGGAGACGGTCCCGGCGTTGTATTTGGTGGCGTAACTCATGTTGCCGTTCACGGAATAATCGTTGCCGTAGTTCTGCTCGCCGCTCAGGCGGGTGGAGGCCGCGATCCCCGCCGAGGTAATTGGCCCGTCTTCAAACTGCTTGCGGGCGCTGATGTTGCCCTGCGTCGCACCGTAACGATCCCGCGATGCCCCAACGCTCAGCCAGGAGGCCAGCGGCAGCGAGAAGTCGAGGCTGACGTAACGCTCCTGACGACCGTCGTCATTCCGGTTGTTGTAGTAATAGCGCTGCACCCCGGCGCGCAGTCCGACGGTGGCGTAACGCCCGGCGTACAACGTGGTGCTGTAATCCAGGTTGCGATATTTGTTGCCCGAGTAGCGGTTTTCCGTCTGGCTCATCGTCAACGATCCCCCGTGCGGAATAAAGCGTCCGAGGTTAATCGTGCCGCCAATGGAGTAGTTATCGCGCTCCTGCACCGGCAAACGGTCGCCAATCTTGCTGTCCTCGCGTGACGCCCACACCGAGCCAAATCCGCCGGGAGCGTTGAGGCTCACGCTGCTGACGTTGCGCCAGGTGCCGTCGTTTGCCACCAGCGTTTGGGTGCCCACGCTCACGTATTCATTGACGTTTAAGGTCAGATCGGTTTCGTTCACGGTGTTGGAATCAAAGCCGTACAGCGTAGACTTCACGTTCAGGCCGGAGAGGATCGCCAGCGTCAGAGAGGCCGCACCGCCGGCAATCCAGGTCTGCTCGCTGCCGGCATTGTGGTAGTGATTGCGCTTGTAGCTTACGCGATCATAATCCAGCGATCCGCCGAACACCTGCCATGAGAGCTGGTCCAGCCCGGCGGCCTGCTGGCGCGCGAAGATTTTATTCACGCGGCTGACGCGGGTGTTCACCGTGCGACCGTTCACCACGATATCCACCGTCACGTCGTAAACCCCGTAGGGAAAACGGCTGGTGTCAATTTCGTAGCTGCCCATGTTGAAGTTCTGCACGCTCAGCAAGCGCCCGTCGCGGAAGACGTGGACTTCCCCGGCGGCAGGAAGAAAGACCGTAATGGGGGTCAGCGACAGCGCGGTATTTTCCACCACTGTGCTGCCTTTATTGCCGTAGCTGGCGCCGTAGATTTTTCCGCCGTTCAGCGCGTTCAGGCTGGCAATGGACTGCACGTTCCACGTATCCAGCATTCCCAGCGCCAGGCGATAGCCTTCGTAGTCGCGCTCGTACATCGCGCGATACACCTTGCTCGAACTGTTGCTCTCGCCAATACCGTATACCGAACCGTTAATATTGAAGTGATGCTCCCGAAGCGACAGGGTGTTATCCAGCGTTAAATAGCTGCGCGAGCTGCTGCCGTTCTGATAGTCGTTGTAATAGGTGCCGAAATTGTAATTAAGCACGTTAGAGAGCCTGTCCACGCTGGACGGGCCTAATAAGGTGCTGCGCGCCACTACCGCCTCGGTTAGCGCGTCCCGGCTGACGATCATCTCCAGGTGAAACGACGAAACGTTCAGCTGCAGGCGGGCTTCCGGCGTCAGGGCAATCGCGGTGTTATCCACAAACTTAGCGTCAGTGATTTTTTCTACCATGGCGCGGGTTTTATCCGACAGCACGGCGTTATTTGGCAGGTCGGAAACCATAATCGACTTCACGGTAATGTTCCCGTCGACCAGAGAGATCAGCGCGTCCGCAATTTTCTGCTGACTCTTTTCGTCCGTTTCCTGATAGCGAATAAATACCGGAACCGTCATTCCCTGCTCCAGCGAACGGGCAAACGCGCCAGGAATAACGTATTTCCCGATCTTCACAGGCGCAGAATGTGCAAAGCCTGGTGTTAACGCTAACGAGAGAAATACACTTCCCCCAATGAGATATTTAAACGACATACGCATCCTTACACATCGGCATTTTAATTTTTGGTACCGGTAATGGCGTTATGTTTTTACTTCACTGTAATAAATTGCTTGCCGTGCCATATGCCAATACGAGTACGGCTATTCGACACATCGCTTTTTTGCAGCCTTATTTTTGTGCCCGGCATGACGTAATAACGCTCGCGGCAGCCCCTGCCCTGATCCTGCGCCTTGTCCTTGCAGGCGCCGTAGGCGATCACGCGAAATGAGACATTCCCGGTATTGGTAATCAGGTCGCCCTGACGGCTGTAGTCGAAGCGCTCCTTGCGCGGGGCAACAACCAGAATGGTGCCAATCTCCGCCGAGGCCGTGGCCGTCGCGGCTTTACCGGCTTTGGTGGTTGCGCTTTCACTGATCGGCTCGTCTATCCACTGCAGGCGGTAATAACGCTCTTTATCATCCTCCGGACCTTTATAGAAAAAACGGAACACATCTTTCGCTTCGCCAGGAAGAATAAGGCTGGCGGGTGTCGATAATAATTCACCGGGATTAGCGTTCAGCTCGACGCCGCCGGGCAGCGGAGAGGAGAGTTGTTTTACCGTCACACTCACGTAGCGTGCGGAATCCGTTGTGTTGATAATTTCTTTCGATAATGAACGCTCTTCGGAAATCATTATCGATGTAATATCACCCACATTAATTGCCCAGCTGGAAAAGGATGTAGTAATCCCTACCAACATGGCTATTGGCACATATTTAGTCATTACTTATTTCCTGAGAAAATTCGGGAGAGTCACTCTCCCGAATTTTATTCATTACGCTGGAGTGGTCCAGGTCGCGTTGAACTGTACTTTCACATCGCCAGTCCAGTAGCCGTCAGGCAGCGCTGAGTAATTTGTTACCGGAGTCGTACCGTCAGAGGTAGCAGAGGCAATGGAGAACTTGAAGCTGGACTGATCGCTCACGCGCTCAGCACCGTTATAAGCACCATCCGCCATCAGGCTTTCGAGGCCAGAGGTTGAAGAGGAGTTAACCAGTACGGTTTCAGATGCGCTGGAAAGCGCATTGCCGTTCCATGCCACACCCACGTCCAGCGTTGACGCATCGCCGCTTGCGTTGGTCAGAGTATTGCTGATGACCTGTGCAGTCAGCTCGAAGTCTGTCGCACTTTCTTGTCCCTGAATGGTTACGTCAAAAGCGCCGTCCTGAGTGTTAAACCCGTTCAGGCCTTCCGCATACTGGAAAGTCAGAGAGTTCAGCGGAGTAACAACCAGCATGCTGGTTGTATCTTTTGTAGCCGTTGCATCCCATGACGCTGTAGCAGATGCAGTCACATCAGCCATTGCATTTGCTGCTGCGAATACAGAAACCAGAGAGGCCACCAATAATAACTTTTTCATTTTTTTCTCCTGAGAACAAACGCGCAACCAGGCACTCTTTATAAGAACCAGGATGCTCCATTTAATTGCGAGCGAGATTTGCTGCGCCAAAAAAGTATTATTCGAAATAACCTTCCCCACAACACTATAAAATACGAAAAAACTTAACATCTCTAGGAATTTTCTTAGCTGCTATAGGTTAGCAACACTCAATGACAACATTAAAATCTTATCAATAATTAATTAATGGTTTTTAATTCTGATTTTAACGCAAATTAAGGATTTTAAATCCATTTTGATTTTTTGATACAAATCAAAATAGAAAAAGAATGCGAAAAAGCTAAAAAACATTATGAATCAATTAATTATTCAACTCGATTTAAAATAAAAGCATTTGTTAAATTTTTGCTAAAAATATGCATCAATTTAGTAAGCACGGGAAAAACCCCATACTATATTAATAATGACAGGAATATTCCTAAGTTCTCTAATTAATAACAAATGCTGCGCGGCGTGTTATATTTTCCATCGAGGTGGAGTGATTTCGGAATATTCCATGAATAAAGAAATATTCCTGGATTAAACAGAATCCGAGAAGCGCCACGCAACGAAGCCGCACCGGCACCATTCAGACCATTCCTGACAGTCTTCCATATTTCCTCCATTTTTCCGCTGTGTTGCCTGACTAAACTAGTATCATTCCCCGAAGTCTTCAGGATGAGAACGTATAACGATGAAAGGCAGTAACAAATCCCGCTGGGCAATCGCCGCTGGCATCATTGTGGTGGTCCTTGGCGCCGCCTGGTACTGGCACAGTCAATCCGCGAATTCCGCCGCACCCGCTGGTGCCACCAGCCAGGCACAGCGCCCGGCAGGCGGAGGGCGCCACGGCATGCGCGGCGGCGCGCTGGCGCCGGTCCAGGCGGCGACGGCGGTGAATAAAGCCGTTCCTCGCTATCTCACAGGTCTCGGGACCATTACCGCCGCCAACACCGCCACGGTGCGCAGCCGCGTCGACGGCCAGCTGATGGCTATTCACTTCCAGGAAGGACAGCAGGTTAAAGCGGGCGATCTGCTGGCCGAAATCGACCCGAGCCAGTTTAAGGTCGCCCTCGCCCAGGCGCAGGGGCAGCTCGCGAAAGACAACGCGACCCTCGCCAACGCCCGTCGCGATCTGGCGCGCTACCAGCAGCTGGTGAAAACCAACCTCGTGTCTCGTCAGGAGCTGGATACCCAGCAGTCGCTGGTCAGCGAAACGCAGGGTACTATCAAAGCCGACGAAGCCGCGGTGGCCAGCGCCCAGCTGCAGCTGGACTGGAGCCGCATCACCGCGCCGATTGACGGACGCGTGGGCCTGAAACAGGTCGATATCGGCAACCAAATCTCCAGCGGCGACACCACGGGCATCGTGGTGATCACCCAGACCCACCCGATCGATTTAGTCTTTACCCTGCCGGAAAGCGAAATTGCGACGGTAGTGCAGGCGCAAAAAGCCGGTAAAGGCCTGGTGGTGGAAGCCTGGGACCGCACCAACAAGCAGAAGCTGAGCGAAGGCTCTCTGCTCAGTCTGGATAACCAGATCGACACCACCACCGGCACCATCAAGCTGAAAGCGCGCTTTAATAACCAGGACGATGCCCTCTTCCCGAACCAGTTCGTCAATGCGCGCATGCTGGTCGCGACTGAAGAAAACGCGGTGGTGATCCCCACCGCTGCGCTGCAGATGGGTAACGAAGGCAACTTCGTCTGGGTGCTTAACAGCGACAATAAGGTCAGCAAACACCTGGTGAAAACAGGGATTCAGGACAGCCAGACGGTGGTCATCAGCGCAGGCCTTTCCGCAGGCGACCGCGTGGTCACCGACGGCATCGACCGTCTGACCGAAGGGGCCAAAGTGGAAGTGGTTGAACCTGCGAAACAGGGAGTGAAATCCTGATGCAGGTTATGCCCCCAGGCTCTACAGGTGGGCCGTCACGCCTGTTTATCCTCCGTCCAGTCGCCACCACGCTGCTGATGGTGGCGATCCTGCTCGCCGGGATTATTGGCTATCGCTTCCTGCCCGTGTCGGCGCTGCCGGAAGTGGATTACCCCACCATTCAGGTGGTAACGCTCTATCCCGGCGCCAGCCCGGACGTGGTGACGTCCGCCATTACCGCCCCGCTGGAGCGCCAGTTCGGCCAGATGTCGGGGCTAAAACAGATGTCCTCCCAGAGTTCAGGCGGGGCGTCCGTCGTGACGCTGCAGTTCCAGCTGACGCTGTCGCTGGACGTCGCCGAGCAGGAGGTACAGGCCGCTATCAACGCCGCCACCAACCTGCTGCCGTCGGACCTGCCTAACCCGCCGGTCTACAGCAAGGTGAACCCGGCGGATCCGCCGATCATGACGCTTGCCGTCACCTCCTCCGCCATGCCGATGACCCAGGTCGAAGACATGGTCGAAACGCGCGTGGCGCAGAAAATTTCACAGGTTTCCGGCGTTGGCCTCGTCACCCTCGCGGGCGGCCAGCGCCCGGCAGTGCGCGTCAAGCTTAACGCGCAGGCCATCGCCGCGCTGGGACTCACCAGCGAAACCATCCGCAGCGCCATCAGCAATGCCAACGTCAACTCGGCGAAGGGCTCGCTGGACGGCCCAACCCGCGCGGTGACGCTTTCGGCGAACGACCAGATGCAGTCCGCCGATGAATACCGTCAGCTGATTATCGCCTACCAGAACGGCGCCCCGGTTCGTCTGGGCGACATCGCCACTGTAGAACAAGGTGCCGAAAACAGCTGGCTCGGCGCCTGGGCCAACAAACAGCAGGCGATCGTGATGAACGTGCAGCGCCAGCCGGGCGCAAACATTATCGAAACCGCCGACAGCATC
Organism: Enterobacter sp. DC4; assembly: GCF_000568095.1. Classification (NCBI taxonomy): domain Bacteria; kingdom Pseudomonadati; phylum Pseudomonadota; class Gammaproteobacteria; order Enterobacterales; family Enterobacteriaceae; genus Enterobacter; species Enterobacter sp. DC4. The sequence goes on from NZ_AZUB01000004.1 coordinate 53,709, forward strand.
CGCACCATGCTGCCGCAGCTGATCGAAAGCCTGCCGAAATCGGTCAGCGTGAAGGTGCTTTCCGACCGCACCACCAACATTCGTGCGTCGGTCACCGACACCCAGTTTGAGCTGATGCTGGCGATTGCGCTGGTGGTGATGATCATTTATCTGTTCCTGCGCAACGTTCCGGCAACCATTATTCCCGCCGTCGCCGTGCCGCTCTCGCTGGTCGGCACCTTTGCGGTGATGGTGTTCCTCGATTTTTCGATCAACAACCTGACGCTGATGGCGCTCACCATCGCCACCGGGTTCGTCGTGGATGACGCTATCGTGGTCATCGAGAACATCTCGCGCTATATCGAGAAAGGCGAAAAACCGCTGGCCGCCGCGCTGAAAGGCGCGGGCGAAATCGGCTTTACCATTATCTCGCTGACCTTCTCGCTGATTGCGGTGCTGATCCCACTGCTGTTTATGGGCGATATCGTCGGGCGGCTGTTCCGCGAATTTGCCGTGACGCTGGCGGTCGCCATTCTGATCTCCGCCGTGGTGTCGCTGACCCTGACGCCGATGATGTGCGCCCGCATGCTAAGCCACGAGTCGCTGCGCAAGCAAAACCGCTTCTCGCGCGCCTCCGAACGCATGTTTGAGCGGATTATTGCCGCCTACGGTCGCGTGCTGGCGAAAGTCCTCAACCACCCGTGGGCGACGCTCGGCGTGGCGCTCGGCACGCTGGCGCTCAGCGTGATGCTGTGGATTTTTATCCCGAAAGGCTTCTTCCCGATCCAGGACAACGGCATTATTCAGGGCACGCTTCAGGCCCCGCAGTCGGTCTCCTTCGCCAATATGGCGCAGCGCCAGCAGCAGGTGTCTGAGATTGTTATGAAAGATCCGGCGGTCGAGAGCCTGACCTCCTACGTGGGCGTCGACGGTACTAACCCGTCGCTCAACAGTGCGCGTCTGCAGATCAACCTTAAGCCGCTGGATGAGCGCGACGATCGCGTCAACGCCGTCATTGAGCGGCTGCAAAGCGCCGTGGCCCACGTGCCGGGCGTTGAGCTGTACCTGCAGCCGATTCAGGATTTGACCATCGATACCCAGGTCAGCCGCACGCAGTACCAGTTCACGCTGCAGGCCACCACGCTGGATGCCCTCAGCACCTGGGTACCGCAGCTGGTGAACAAGCTTAACACCCTGCCACAGCTCTCCGACGTCAGCAGCGACTGGCAGGACAAAGGGCTGGCGGCGTACGTGAACGTCAACCGCGATACCGCGAGCCGTCTGGGTATTACCATGGCGGATGTTGATAACGCCCTGTACAACGCCTTCGGTCAGCGCCTGATCTCCACCATCTACACCCAGGCCAACCAGTACCGCGTGGTGCTGGAGCACAACACGGAGAACACGCCCGGCCTGGCGGGGCTGGACTCGGTGCGCCTGACCAGCAAAGACGGCGGCATTGTGCCGCTGAGCGCTATCGCCACGGTGGAAGAGCGCTATACCCCGCTGTCGATCAACCATCTGGATCAGTTCCCGTCCACCACCATCTCCTTCAACGTGCCGGACAATTACTCTCTCGGTGAAGCGGTGGAGGCCATTCAGGCGGCTGAAAAAGAGCTCAGCTTCCCGTCCGACATTCAGACCCAGTTCCAGGGCAGCACCCTGGCGTTCCAGGCTGCGCTGGGCAACACCATCTGGCTGATCGTGGCGGCGGTCGTGGCGATGTACATCGTGCTCGGCGTGCTGTACGAAAGCTTTATCCACCCGATCACCATCCTCTCTACCCTGCCGACGGCGGGCGTGGGGGCACTGCTGGCATTAATGCTGGCGGGCAGCGAGCTGGACGTGATTGCCATCATCGGCATCATCCTGCTTATCGGGATCGTGAAGAAAAACGCCATCATGATGATCGACTTTGCCCTGGCCGCCGAGCGCGAGCAGGGCATGTCGCCGCGTGATGCGATTTTCCAGGCCTGCCTGCTGCGTTTTCGCCCTATCCTGATGACCACGCTGGCCGCCCTGCTGGGCGCACTGCCGCTGATGCTCAGCACCGGCGTCGGCGCGGAGCTGCGCCGTCCGCTGGGTATCGGCATGGTCGGCGGTCTGCTGGTGAGCCAGGTGCTGACGCTCTTTACTACGCCGGTGATCTACCTGCTGTTTGACCGCCTGGCGCTGTGGACCAAAAGCCGCTTCCCGAAACGTGAAGAGGAGGCATAAGTGAAGTTTTTCGCCCTCTTCATTTATCGCCCGGTGGCGACGATTCTCATCTCGCTCGCCATTACCCTCTGTGGCGTGCTGGGCTTCCGGCTGCTGCCGGTGGCGCCCCTGCCGCAGGTGGATTTCCCGGTGATCATGGTCAGCGCCTCGCTGCCGGGTGCCTCGCCGGAAACCATGGCCTCGTCCGTTGCCACGCCGCTGGAGCGCTCGCTCGGGCGGATTGCGGGGATCAACGAGATGACCTCCAGCAGCTCGCTGGGCAGCACGCGCATTATTCTGGAGTTCAGCTTCGACCGGGATATTAACGGTGCGGCGCGCGACGTGCAGGCGGCCATCAACGCCGCACAAAGCCTGCTGCCGAGCGGGATGCCGAGCCGCCCAACCTACCGCAAGGCCAACCCGTCCGACGCGCCGATCATGATCCTGACGCTGACCTCAGATACGTACTCGCAGGGGCAGCTGTATGACTTTGCGTCTACCCAGTTGGCGCAGACAATCTCACAAATTAACGGCGTCGGTGACGTGAGCGTCGGCGGGAGCTCCCTGCCCGCCGTGCGCGTAGGGTTAAACCCGCAGGCGTTATTCAACCAGGGCGTGTCGCTGGATGACGTGCGCTCCGCCATCAGCAACGCCAACGTGCGTAAACCGCAGGGGGCGATTGAGGACAACAGCCACCGCTGGCAGATCCACACTAACGACGAGCTGAAAACCGCCGCGGAATACCAGCCGCTCATCATCCACTATAACAACGGCGCCGCGGTGCGCTTAAGCGACGTGGCCAGAGTCACCGACTCGGTGCAGGACGTGCGCAACGCCGGGATGACCAACGCCAAACCGGCCATTCTGCTGATGATCCGCAAGCTGCCGGAAGCGAATATTATTGAGACGGTGAACAGCATTCGCGCCCGTCTTCCGGACCTGCAGCAGACCATCCCGGCAGCAATCGATCTGCAAATTGCCCAGGATCGCTCCCCGACCATTCGCGCCTCGCTGGAAGAGGTGGAGCAAACGCTGGTGATCTCCGTCGCGCTGGTGATCCTGGTGGTCTTCCTGTTCCTGCGATCCGGCCGCGCGACGCTGATCCCGGCGGTGGCCGTGCCGGTATCGCTGATCGGTACCTTTGCCGCCATGTACCTGTGCGGCTTTAGCCTTAACAACCTGTCGCTGATGGCCCTGACGATTGCGACGGGCTTCGTAGTGGATGACGCCATCGTGGTGCTGGAGAACATTTCCCGCCATCTGGAAGCGGGCGTGAAGCCGCTGCAGGCTGCCCTGCAGGGCACGCGCGAGGTGGGCTTTACGGTGCTCTCCATGAGCCTGTCGCTGGTGGCGGTATTCCTGCCGCTGCTGCTGATGGGCGGTCTGCCGGGCCGGCTGCTGCGCGAGTTTGCTGTCACCCTCTCCGTCGCCATCGGCATTTCGCTGGTTATCTCCTTAACGCTGACGCCAATGATGTGCGGCTGGATGCTCAAGCGCAGCAAACCGCACTCGCAGCCGCGCCGCAAAGGCTTTGGCCGTTTTCTGATGGCGATGCAGGAGGGCTATGGCAAATCGCTGAAGTGGGTGCTGAACCATACCCGACTGGTTGGCCTGGTGCTGATCGGCACCATCGTGCTCAACGTCTGGATGTATATCACCATCCCGAAAACCTTCTTCCCGGAGCAGGACACCGGCGTGCTGATGGGCGGGATTCAGGCGGACCAGAGCATTTCGTTCCAGGCCATGCGCGGCAAGCTGCAGGACTTTATGAAGATCATTCGTGAAGACAAAGCCGTGAATAACGTGACCGGCTTTACCGGCGGGTCACGCGTTAACAGCGGGATGATGTTTATTACCCTGAAACCGCGCGGCGAGCGCAACGAAACCGCCCAGCAGGTGATTGACCGCCTGCGGGTGAAGCTCGCCAAAGAGCCGGGGGCAAACCTGTTTTTGATGGCCGTTCAGGATATCCGCGTCGGCGGGCGACAGGCGAACGCCAGCTATCAGTATACGTTGCTCTCGGACGATTTAGCCGCCCTGCGCGAGTGGGAGCCGAAGATCCGCAAGGCGCTGGCCGCCCTGCCGGAGCTGGCGGACGTCAACTCCGATCAGCAGGACAACGGCGCCGAGATGGCCCTGACCTACGACCGTGAAACCATGTCGCGGCTGGGCATCAACGTTGAAGCCGCCAACAGCCTGCTGAACAACGCCTTCGGCCAGCGCGAGATCTCCACCATCTACCAGCCGATGAACCAGTACAAGGTGGTGATGGAAGTTGACCCTCGCTATACCCAGGACATCAGCGCCCTGGACAAGATGTTTGTGATTAACAACGACGGCAAGGCGATTCCGCTCTCCTATTTCGCCAGCTGGCAGCCTGCCAACGCGCCGCTGTCGGTGAACCATCAGGGGCTGTCGGCGGCGTCGACCATCTCGTTTAACCTGCCAGTTGGTTCGTCGCTTTCTGAAGCCAGCGACGCGATCAACCGCGCGATGACCCAGCTTGGCGTGCCATCCACCGTGCGCGGCAGCTTTGCCGGGACCGCGCAGGTGTTCCAGGAGACGATGAACTCGCAGGTGATTTTGATTCTGGCCGCCATCGCAACGGTCTATATTGTGCTGGGCGTGCTGTATGAGAGCTACGTGCACCCGCTGACCATCCTCTCGACGCTGCCGTCGGCGGGCGTGGGGGCACTGCTGGCGCTGGAGCTGTTCGGCGCGCCGTTCAGCCTTATCGCGCTCATCGGGATCATGCTATTAATCGGCATCGTGAAGAAAAACGCCATCATGATGGTGGACTTCGCGCTGGATGCCCAGCGCAACGGCAACCTCTCGCCGGAAGAGGCCATCTTCCAGGCCTGCCTGCTGCGCTTCCGTCCGATTATGATGACCACTCTGGCGGCGCTGTTTGGCGCGCTGCCGCTAGTGATCTCGGGCGGCGACGGCTCGGAGCTGCGCCAGCCGCTGGGGATCACCATTGTCGGCGGCCTGGTGATGAGCCAGCTGCTGACGCTGTACACCACGCCGGTGGTCTATCTGTTCTTCGACCGCCTGCGACTGCGCTTTTCGCGTAAAAACAGAACCACAGTGACTGAGTAGATGACAGATCTCCCCGCTAACGTTCGCTGGCAGTTATGGATAGTCGCCTTCGGCTTCTTTATGCAGTCGCTGGATACAACCATCGTCAACACCGCCCTCCCCTCCATGGCGAAAAGCCTGGGGGAGAGCCCGCTGCATATGCACATGGTGATTGTCTCCTACGTGCTGACGGTTGCCGTGATGCTGCCCGCCAGCGGCTGGCTGGCCGATAAGGTCGGCGTGCGGAATATCTTCTTTACCGCCATCGTGCTGTTTACCACCGGCTCGCTGTTTTGCGCGCAGGCCAATACCCTCGGCCAGCTGGTGATGGCGCGCGTGCTGCAGGGCATCGGCGGGGCGATGATGGTCCCCGTCGGGCGGTTAACGGTGATGAAGATTGTGCCGCGTGAGCAGTACATGGCCGCGATGACCTTTGTCACCCTGCCCGGTCAGGTGGGGCCGCTGCTGGGCCCGGCGCTCGGCGGCATTCTGGTAGAGTACGCCTCCTGGCACTGGATCTTCTTAATCAATCTTCCTGTTGGCATCATCGGCGCCATCGCCACCCTGACGCTGATGCCGAACTACAAAATGCAGACGCGGCGCTTTGATTTCTTTGGCTTTATCCTGCTGGCGGCGGGCATGGCCACGCTTACCCTGGCGCTGGACGGGCAAAAAGGTCTGGGCATTTCGCCCCTGACGCTCGGGCTCCTGATCGCGCTCGGCGTTACCGCTATACTCTGGTACCTGTGGCATGCCAGAGGTAACGATAAAGCGCTGTTCAGCCTGAACTTGTTTAAAAACCCTACCTATCGCCTTGGCCTGTTCGGCAGCTTCGCCGGGCGCGTCGGCAGCGGCATGCTGCCGTTTATGACGCCCGTTTTCCTGCAAATCGGGATGGGATTTTCGCCGTTCCACGCGGGCCTGATGATGATCCCGATGGTGCTCGGCAGCATGGGAATGAAGCGCATCGTGGTACAGGTGGTGAACCGCTTTGGCTACCGTCACGTGCTGGTGGCCGCCACGCTGGGGCTGGCGCTGGTCAGCCTGCTGTTTATGACCGTGGCGCTAATGGGCTGGTACTACGTCCTGCCGCTGGTGCTGTTCTGCCAGGGGATCGTCAACTCCATGCGCTTCTCGTCGATGAATACCCTGACGCTGAAGGATCTGCCGGACGATCTGGCGAGCAGCGGCAACAGCCTGCTGTCGATGATCATGCAGCTCTCCATGAGCGTGGGCGTGACTATCGCGGGGTTACTGCTCGGCATGTACGGCCAGCACCATCTCAGCATCGACACGCCGGTGGCGCATCAGGTCTTTTTGTATACCTACCTCAGCATAGCGGTCATCATCGCCCTGCCCGCTTTCATCTTCGCCCGCGTGCCGGATGATACCAGCAAGAACGTCGTCATCAGGGGCGGCAAAAGGAGTGGTTCATGAAATTCTGGCGTCCGGGCATTACCGGCAAGCTCTTTGTGGCGATATTTGCCACCTGTATCGTCCTGCTGATCACCATGCACTGGGCGGTGCGGATCAGCTTCGAGCGCGGCTTTATTGATTACATTAAGCACGGCAATGAGCAGCGTTTGCAGGGACTGAGCGATGCGCTGAGTGAACAGTACGCCCAGCACGGCAACTGGCGTTTTCTGCGCAACAATGATCGCTTTATTTTCCAGATCCTGCGCTCGCTGGAGCACGATACCGGCGACGATCGTCCGGGCCCGGGCATGCCGCCGCACGGCTGGCGCACCCAGTTCTGGGTAATCGACCAGGATATGCGCCCCCTGGTTGGGCCGCGCGCGCCGATACCGCCGGACGGAACCCGGCGGGCGATCAAAGTGAATAACGCCACCGTTGGCTGGGTGATCGCCTCCCCGGTGGAGCGCCTGACGCGCAACACCGACATCAACTTTGACCGCCAGCAGCGTCGCACAAGCTGGCTGATTGTCGCTCTCTCCACGCTGCTCGCCGCGCTCGCCACCTTCCCGCTGGCGCGCGGTCTGCTCGCCCCGGTGAAACGCCTGGTGGAAGGCACGCACAAGCTCGCCGCCGGGGATTTCACCACCCGAGTCGATACCCGCAGCCAGGACGAACTGGGCAAGCTGGCGCAGGACTTTAACCAGCTCGCCAGCACGCTGGAGAAGAACCAGCAGATGCGCCGCGACTTTATGGCCGATATTTCCCACGAGCTGCGCACGCCGCTGGCGGTGCTGCGCGGCGAGCTGGAGGCCATTCAGGACGGTGTGCGCCAGTTTACGCCCGAATCGGTGGCCTCTCTGCAGGCAGAGGTGGGCACGCTCACCAAGCTGGTGGATGACCTCCACCAGCTCTCCATGTCCGACGAAGGCGCGCTGGCCTACCAGAAAGCGCCGGTGGATGTGATTAATATTCTGGAAGTGATCAGCGGCGCCTTCCGCGAGCGGTTTGCCAGCCGAGATCTGAAAATTGACCTCTCCCTGCCGGACAGCGCGGTGGTGTTTGGCGACAAGGACCGGCTGATGCAGCTGTTCAACAATCTGCTGGAAAACAGCCTTCGCTACACCGACAGCGGCGGCGGGCTGCATATCTCCGGCAGGCAGGAAAACGGGCGTTTTGCCCTTACCTTCGCCGATTCCGCCCCGGGCGTGCAGGACGCGCAGCTGGAAAAACTGTTTGAACGTTTCTACCGTACCGAAGGTTCCCGCAACCGCGCCAGCGGCGGTTCCGGCCTGGGGCTGGCGATTTGCGTTAACATCGTCGAGGCGCATAATGGCACGATCCGCGCCGCCCATTCGCCTTTTGGCGGGGTTAGCATTACAGTAGAGTTACCTCTGGAACGGGATTTATCGAGAGAAGTATGACCGAGTTACCGATTGACGAAAACACGCCGCGCATTTTGATCGTGGAAGACGAACCCAAGCTGGGACAGCTGCTGATCGACTATTTACGCGCGGCCAGCTATGCCCCGTCGCTGATCAGCCACGGCGACCAGGTGCTGCCGTACGTGCGCCAGACCCCGCCGGATCTGATCCTGCTGGATTTAATGCTGCCGGGCGTTGACGGACTGACCCTGTGCCGGGAAATTCGCCGCTTCTCCGACGTGCCGATCGTCATGGTCACCGCCAAAATTGAAGAGATTGACCGCCTGCTGGGGCTCGAAATCGGCGCGGACGACTACATCTGCAAACCCTACAGCCCGCGCGAGGTGGTCGCCCGCGTAAAAACCATTCTGCGCCGCTGCAGGCCGCAGCGCGAGCTTCAGGTGCTGGACGCCGAAAGCCCGCTGATTGTCGACGAAAGCCGCTTCCAGGCGAGCTGGCGCAGCAAGCTGCTGGACCTGACGCCTGCGGAGTTCCGCCTGCTGAAAACCCTCTCCCACGAGCCGGGCAAAGTCTTCTCCCGCGAACAGCTGCTGAACCACCTGTATGACGATTATCGCGTGGTGACCGACCGCACCATCGACAGCCATATCAAAAACCTGCGCCGCAAGCTGGAGGCGCTGGACGCCGAGCAGTCTTTTATCCGCGCGGTGTATGGCGTGGGGTATCGCTGGGAAGCGGATGCGTGCAGGATTGCGTGACCTTTCGACGAAGAAACCCGCCCTAAGGCGGGTTTTTCTGTTCTGGAATCAATTCAGGAATCAACCATACTCTTTTTACCGGTTCGCTTACTGATAACTGGTGCCTCTCATTTTACTTTCGATCAAGGAGTTCCTATGTCTGGTTGGTTCGAATTAAGTAAAAGCAGTGATGGTCAGTACAGGTTTGTGCTGAAAGCGGGTAACGGAGAGATCATTCTTACCAGCGAGCTTTACACCAGTAAAAGTGCCGCCGAAAACGGCATTGCCTCCGTACGCACAAACAGCCCCCTGGACGAGCGCTACGAGAAGAAAACGGCTTCTAACGGTAAGTTCCATTTCAATCTCAAGGCGGGCAATCATCAGGTCATTGGCAGCAGCCAGCTTTATGCGACGGAACAGTCGCGTGATAAGGGTATCGCCTCGGTCAAAACTAACGGGTCTACCCAGACGGTAAAAGACAACACCTGACAGCACGACGCGCGCCGGGAGAGCGGTGAGGCGACCCGGCGCTTTACCTCCCCGCCCCGCAGCGCTACAATGCCCGCCCTTAAAGTGGGGGATCTCCCCTTACCGCTGCACCAGGTGCCGCGGATCTGACCTGTCATCAGAACGAGAACAAACATGTTTAAACCGGAACTCCTTTCCCCGGCGGGAACGCTGCAAAATATGCGTTACGCTTTCGCCTATGGCGCCGATGCTGTCTACGCGGGCCAGCCGCGCTACTCGCTGCGCGTACGTAACAACGAATTCAACCACGAGAACCTGCAGCTCGGCATCAACGAAGCGCATGCCCTGGGCAAGAAATTCTACGTGGTGGTCAACATCGCGCCGCACAACGCCAAGCTGAAAACGTTCATCCGTGACCTGAAGCCGGTGGTGGATATGGGGCCGGACGCGCTGATCATGTCGGACCCGGGTTTAATCATGCTGGTTCGGGAGAACTTCCCGGAGATGGATATTCACCTCTCCGTACAGGCTAACGCCGTCAACTGGGCGACGGTGAAGTTCTGGAAGCAGATGGGGCTGACCCGCGTCATTCTGTCTCGCGAATTGTCCCTTGAAGAGATCGAAGAGATCCGCACCCAGGTGCCGGATATGGAAATCGAAATCTTCGTCCACGGTGCGCTGTGCATGGCCTACTCTGGCCGCTGCCTGCTTTCTGGCTACATCAACAAGCGCGACCCGAACCAGGGCACATGCACCAACGCCTGCCGCTGGGAATATAACGTCCAGGAAGGCAAAGAGGATGACATCGGCAACATCGTCCACAAGCATGAACCGATCCCGGTGACCAACGTTGAGCCGACGCTGGGCATCGGCGCGCCAACCGACAGCGTGTTTATGATTGAAGAAGCCAAACGTCCGGGCGAGTACATGACCGCCTTTGAAGACGAGCACGGCACCTACATCATGAACTCGAAAGATCTGCGCGCCATCGCCCACGTCGAGCGTCTGACCCAGATGGGCGTGCACTCCCTGAAGATTGAAGGCCGCACCAAATCCTATTACTACTGCGCGCGTACCGCGCAGGTATACCGCAAAGCCATCGACGATGCGGCCGCCGGTAAACCGTTCGATACCAGCCTGCTGGAAACTCTGGAAGGCCTGGCGCATCGCGGCTATACCGAAGGCTTCCTGCGCCGTCATACCCACGACGACTACCAGAACTACGAGCACGGCTACTCCGTTTCCGAGCGCCAGCAGTTTGTCGGTGACTTCACCGGCGAGCGCAAAGGCGCGCTGGCGGCCGTCGCGGTGAAAAACAAGTTCACCAAAGGCGACAGCCTGGAGCTGATGACCCCGCAGGGCAACATGAACTTCACGCTGGAACATCTGGAAAACGGCAAAGGCGAAGCGATTGAGGTGGCACCGGGCGACGGGCATACCGTCTGGCTGCCGGTTCCTGAAGAGGTGGAGCTGAAATTCGCCCTGCTGATGCGTAACTTCAACGGTGAAAGCACCCGAAACCCACACGGCAAATAGTCAATCAGGGAAATTTTTTCGCGCTGGGATAATTCTTAGAATCGGATCACATACCGCTTCGTTCAATACGGGTATTATCCCCCCGCTGAAAAACATAACCCATAAATGCTAGCTGTACCAGGAACCACCTCCTTAGCCTGCGTAATCTCCCTTACGCGGGCTTATTTTTTGCCTTCTCTCTCCTCAATCCAGGCAATGAGTTCGTCGATTTGCTTCTCTGAGAACACGGCGATCCCATGCTCTGCGAGCAACGATGCCGCAACCCCCCTCCCCGCTTTATGTATGCCGCGAAACGATCCGTCATAAATAAACTCACTGCCGCACGTTGGGCTGCCATCGGTTAACAATGCAGCGCTACACCCCGACTCCTGAGCAGCGCGTAGCGCAAGCCAGGCTGCAAGCTGATACTGCTCAGTCACGTCCTGCCCGGTATTTTCAATAATTCTGGCTTGCCCGCGCATTACGTCTTTGCCATCAGCAGACATAATCTCTGCCGGAGGACGAGGTACAGGCAGCCCGGCAGCCAATTCAGGGCAGTGGATAACCAGACGTTGTTCCTGCTGCCAGCGAGCGAGTCGCTCGTTCATTCTCGCTTTTTCACTTCCGTTATAACGAACCCTGAAGCCCATCAGGCACGCGCTTACCAAAATTTTATTCATCATCACTTTCCTGTGATTACGTTAATATCATCGCTGGAGTGTAACGCGCTTTCATGCCTATTTTTTCCCTTTCATCCTGTTCTTACCCGCTTTTTTCCTCTCTGCTATACACTCTTACTAACGCTAAAAAAGGGAGCAGCGCGGATGGCAACCTATCAAGACAGTTTATTGATTCTCAATGGCAAAAGTGCGGGCAACGATCTGCTGCGTCAGGCAATTCAGGGTTTGCGTGACGACGGCGCGCGCATCCACGTAAGGGTAACATGGGAAAAAGGCGACGCGGCACGCTATATCAATGAAGCCCTCGGGCTTGGCGTCAATACCATCATTTCCGGCGGCGGCGATGGCACCATCAATGAGATCGCGTCAGCGCTGATCGACCTGCCCCCGGCAAACCGCCCGGTGATGGGTATTTTACCGCTCGGTACCGCCAATGATTTTGCCACCAGCGCTGGGATCCCCGAGGAGTTAGAGAAGGCGCTTCAGCTGGCGATCCTCGGCAAGGCCACCGCTGTGGATATTGCGCAGGTGAATGATAAAACCTGCTTTATCAATATGGCGACCGGCGGGTTTGGCACGCGCATCACCAGCGAAACGCCGGAAAAGCTGAAGGCGGCGCTGGGCGGCGTGTCGTATCTCATCCACGGCCTGATGCGCATGGACACCCTCAAGCCTGACCGCTGCGAAATTCGCGGCGAGGATTTTCAGTGGCAGGGTGACGCGCTGGTGATTGGCATTGGCAATGGTCGCCAGGCAGGCGGCGGGCAGCAGCTCTGCCCGGAGGCGCTGATCAATGACGGTCAGCTACAGCTGCGGATTTTTACGGGTGACGGCCTGCTGCCCGCGCTGTTTACCACGCTGACGCAGCCGGAAGAGAGTCCGAATATCATTGACGGTAAATCCGCATGGTTTGAGGTGAATGCGCCGCACGGGATGACGTTTAACCTCGATGGAGAGCCGCTGAGCGGAACACAGTTCCGCATTGAGGTGTTGCCCGGCGCGCTGCAGTGTCGGCTGCCGCCGGACTGTGTGCTTTTGCGCTGATGTTTCACACGGTGCGCGGTGATGCCCTCACCCCAACCCTCTCCCACAGGGAGAGGGAGATGGAGGCGTCAGGCAATCGTGACTTTACTGTCCAGATAGACGTCCTGAACCGCATTGATCAGCTTCACGCCGTCGGCCATCGATTTCTTAAACGCCTTACGGCCAAGGATCAGCCCCATGCCGCCCGCGCGTTTGTTGATAACCGCCGTACGCACCGCGTCTGACAGGTCGGTATCACCGCCCGCCGCCCCGCCGGAGTTAATCAGCCCCGCACGGCCCATGTAGCAGTTCGCCAGCTGGTAGCGTACCAGATCGATCGGGTTATCGCTGGTCAGCTTGCTGTATACGCGGTCATCGGTATAGCCAAAGTTCACCGCTTTATAGCCGCCGTTATTCTCGGCCATTTTCTGCTTCACAATATCCGCGCCGATGGTCGCCGCCAGGTGGTTCGCCTGCCCGGTCAGGTCGGCCGACACGTGGTAATCCACGCCGTCTTTCTTGAACGCGTTATTGCGCAGATACGCCCACAGTACGGTGACCATGCCCAGCTCGTGCGCGCGTTCAAAGGCCGCGGAGATCTCTTCAATCTGACGACGAGACTGCTCAGAACCGAAATAGATGGTCGCCCCTACCGCCACCGCTCCCATATTGAACGCCTGCTCGACGCTGGCGTAGAGGGTCTGGTCATATTCGGTAGGGTAGCTCAGAGTTTCGTTGTGGTTCAGCTTCACAAGGAACGGAATGCGGTGGGCATAGCGACGCGAAACCGAAGCCAGCACGCCGTAGGTGGAGGCTACACAGTTACAGCCCGCTTCAATCGCCAGCTCAACAATGTTCTTCGGATCGAAGTAGAGCGGATTCGCCGCGAAAGAGGCGCCCGCCGAGTGCTCAACGCCCTGGTCTACCGGCAGAATAGAGAGATACCCGGTGCCGCCGAGCCGCCCGGTGTTGTAGAGCGTCTGCATATTTCGCAGGACCGCAGGCGGACGGTTGTTATCGATCATCACGCGATCAACGTAGTCATGACCAGGCAGATACAGCTGGTCGGCTGGAATGGTCATACAACGATGCTGTAAAAGGCTGTCGGCGTCTTTGCCAAGCAACTGCGCAATATCAGTCATGTGATACTCCCGTAAGTCCGACGTCGTGTCGGTGTGTGTTTATCCAGTCCCATCTTTTATGGGCAGACTAAGCCTGGTACCGACTTAACAGATTTTCCACCCTTTGCATTTTTTTTCAGCACAATCTGCTGGCTCGATTCGTGTACAACAAAACTGTTACATTGATCAAACAATCGCCGCAAAGGTATTTAAAAGGTATTATTAAATGGTATGTTAAAGGCGTACCCTCTCTGACATGCAGGATTAAAAAATGAAAACGAAAGTCCAACTGTCATTCATGATGTTTGTTGAATGGTTTATCTGGGGCGCGTGGTTTGTGCCGCTGTGGCTGTGGCTGAGCAAAAGCGGTTTTACCGCCGGGGAAATTGGCTGGTCTTACGCCTGTACCGCCATTGCCGCTATCCTCTCACCGATTCTGGTCGGCTCGCTGACGGACCGCTTCTTCGCCGCACAGAAAGTGCTGGCGGTACTGATGTTCGCTGGAGCCATTCTGATGTACTTCGCCGCACAGCAAACCCAGTTCAGCACCTTCTTCCCGCTGCTGCTGGTTTACTCCCTGACCTATATGCCGACCATCGCGCTGACCAACAGCATTGCCTTCGCCAACGTGGATGACGTCGAGGCCGATTTCCCGCGTATCCGCGTGATGGGCACCATCGGCTGGATCGCCTCCGGGCTGGCGTGCGGATTCCTGCCGCAGATGCTGGGCTACAGCGATATTTCCGATACCAATATTCCGCTGCTGATGACCGCAGCCAGCTCAGCCCTGCTCGGCGTGTTTGCCCTGTTCCTGCCGAACACCCCGCCGAAGAGCACCGGCAAGCTGGACTTCAAAGTGATGCTGGGGCTGGACGCGCTGATCCTGCTGCGCGACAAAAACTTCCTGGTGTTCTTCTTCTGCTCGTTCCTGTTCGCCATGCCGCTGGCCTTCTACTACATCTTCGCCAACGGCTATCTCACCGAAGTGGGGATGAAAAACGCCACCGGCTGGATGACGCTCGGCCAGTTCTCTGAAATCTTCTTTATGCTGGCGCTGCCGTTCTTTACCAAACGCTTTGGTATTAAGAAGGTCTTACTGCTGGGTCTAATTACCGCCGCCATCCGCTACGGATTCTTCGTTTACGGCGGTGCGGAACAGTACTTTACCTACGCCCTGCTGTTCCTTGGCATTCTGCTGCACGGCGTGAGCTACGACTTCTACTACGTTACCGCGTACATCTACGTGGATAAAAAAGCGCCGGTGCACATGCGTACCGCCGCACAGGGCCTGATTACGCTGTGCTGCCAGGGCTTTGGTAGTCTGCTGGGTTACCGCCTGGGCGGCGTGATGATGGAAAAAATGTTCGCATACAAAGAGCCGGTGAATGGGCTGACCTTCAACTGGGCCGGAATGTGGGCGTTTGGTGCAATCATGATTGCCGTGATTGCCGTGCTGTTTATGCTGTTTTTCCGCGAATCGGATAAAGAGATCACCGCAATTGAGGTGGTTGATGGCGATGCCGCGCTGACACAAGGGGAAGTTAAATGAAACAAGAACGTGTTCTCGGGGCCCTTTACGGGCAGGCGTTAGGGGATGCGATGGGCATGCCGTCGGAGCTGTGGCCGAGAAAGCGCGTCAAGGCCCACTTTGGCTGGATCGACCGCTTTTTACCCGGCCCGGCAGAGAATAATGCGGCCTGCTATTTCAAACAGGCAGAGTTCACCGACGATACCTCAATGGCGCTGTGCCTGGCGGACGCGATCGTCGAGTGCGACGGGGAGATTAACCCGGACGTTATCGGCAAGCATATCCTGAAATGGGCGCTCGACTTCGACGCGTTCAATAAGAACGTGCTCGGCCCGACCTCCAAAATCGCGCTTAACGCGATTCGCGACGGGAAACCGGTTAGCGAACTGGAAAACAACGGCGTGACCAACGGGGCGGCGATGCGCGCCTCCCCGCTGGGCTGCCTGCTTCCGGCCACGCGTCTGGAACACTTTGTTGAGCAGGTGGCGCAGGCCTCCAGCCCGACCCATAAATCCGATCTCGCCATTGCCGGCGCGGTGGTGATTGCCTGGGCTATTTCGCGCGCCGTCGACGGCGAAAGCTGGCAGAACATCGTCGATGCCCTGCCAGGTATAGCCCGCTATGCGCAGGAGGCGAAAACCACCACCTTCAGCGCTTCGCTGGCGGCGCGTATTGAGCTGGCGCTTAAGACCGTGCGGGAAGCCAACGGGATTGATTCCGCCAGCGAGCAGGTTTATCAGCTGATTGGCGCGGGAACCAGCACCATTGAGTCCGTTCCAGCGGCCATTGCGATGGTCGAACTGGCAGGAACCGACCCGAACCGCTGCGCCATTTTATGCGCCAATCTGGGCGGCGATACCGACACCATTGGCGCGATGGCGACGGCCATCTGCGGTGCGCTCCACGGCGTGCAGGCGATTGACCCGGCGCTCAAAGCCGAACTCGACGCCGCCAACCGGCTCGATTTCGGCCACTATTGCGAGAAACTGCTGCACTTCAGGGAGCAAAGGGAGGGCGTATGAATGCATTTGCCCAACGTCTCGACAATCTGCACGCCACGCGCCCGGTGACGGTGCTGGGCGCAGCGGTGATTGACGTCATCGCCGACGCCTACGCCCTGCCCTGGCGCGGGTGCGATATCGAGCTCAAACAGCAGGGGGTGAATATCGGCGGCTGCGCGCTGAACATTGCCATCGCCCTGAAACGGCTCGGCATTACGGCGCAAAACGCCCTGCCCGTCGGCCACGGCGTGTGGGCGGACATCATTCGCAACGCCATGGCGAAGCAGGATCTGCACAGCGCCATCGAGGCCGAAACCGGCGATAACGGCTGGTGCCTCGCGCTGGTGGAGCCAGACGGCGAGCGCACCTTTATGTCCTTTAGCGGCGTGGAGAACCAGTGGCAGCAGCGCTGGCTTGATGTGCTTAATATCCCGTCGAACAGCCTGGTCTATTTGTCCGGCTATCAGCTGGCATCGCCCAGCGGCGAGCTGCTGACACGCTGGCTGGAGAGGTTGCCGGACGTGACGGCCTTTATCGATTTCGGTCCCCGCATCGCGGATATTCCCGACGCGCTGATGGCGCGAATTATGGCCTGCAGGCCGATTGTGTCGCTTAATCGTCAGGAAGCGGAGATCGCAGCCGAGCGACTGGGTGTTGCGGCTGAAGATCTGGGTGCGGAGTGGCCGCTGCGTTTCGGCGGCGCGCTGATTGTGCGGCATGATAAAGACGGCGCCACGTGGTATGACGGTAAGACCTCGGGCGTTGTTCCGGCGTTCCCGGCGACGGTTGTGGACACCATTGGCGCTGGCGACAGCCACGCGGGCGGCACGCTTGCCGGGCTGGCGGCGGGATGGTCACTGGCAGATGCCGTTCTGCTGGGGAATGCCGTGGCGTCCTGGGTAGTCAGCCACCGAGGCGGAGACTGCGCCCCGACTCGCGACGAATTACTCCTCGCACACAAAGACGTATAGATCGCTGCGACAGTAGCTGATGCTGTACTCAATCGGCCGGTGCTGCTGGTCAAGCGCGACCTGCTTGATCACCAGCACCGGTATTTTTTCGTCCATCTTAATGTGCGCCTGAAACTCGCTGTCCGGCATGCGGGCGCTCACCCTTGAGCGGGTGCGCTGCGGGAAGATATTCTGGCTGCGGAAGTAGTCGTAGAGCGAAATGCCAATCGCATCCGGGTCGGGAATTAACCCGACCGGGACCCAGGACTCTTCAATGGACACCGCATCGTCATCCACATAGCGAATGCGCTTGAGCAAAAAGACCTCGCTGTCCGGGGAGATCGACAGGTGGTTCGCCACCTCTTCCGGGCACTTCACCACCCGCTTGTTGACCCATAGCGTATTGGGCTTTTGACCGCGAAGCACCACCTGCTGGGAAAAGCCGCGCGCCTCTTTCAGCGAATATTCAAAGATGTTGTTGATTTGCGTACCATAGCCACGGGAGCGCGTTACTACGCCCTCTTCCTCCAGCGCCTGCATCGCCTTTCGCACGGTGATGCGCGACACGCCGGTTAACTGGCTCAGATCGCGCTCGCCGGGCAAAATATTCCCGTGCTCCAGCACCCCGCTGCGCACCGCATTTTTTACCGTTTCGGCAAATTTCAGGTACAGCGGCGTGTTGTCAGGCGCGGCGATCCGTTCATTCAGTTGAGCGATTAACCGGGTATGCGCTTGTTCCATCTCTGTTTTCTCAGGCGTGGTGTTTCCTGCCAGTATACTGGCTTACCACCATGCATGAAAATGATGAACCGGCCCAATACCGTGACCGACTTCCAGAGTATCGGCTTTTGCCAGCGCCGCCGAGAGCCAGGCTTTCGCTTCGCGCACCGTATCGGCCCAGCCGTCATGCCGTGGACGCAGCGCCGCCAGCGCGGCCGAAAGCGTACAGCCCGTGCCGTGGGTATTTTTGGTCTGCACGCGCGGCGCGGTAAAGCGCACTTCGCCCTCGCGGGTGAAGAGCCAGTCCGGGCTTTCCGCGTCATCCAGATGCCCGCCCTTCATCAGTACCGCCCCGCAGCCCATTGCCAGCAGCGCGTTCCCCTGCGCTTTCATCTCGCGTTCCGTTTGCGCGTGCGATGTGCCCAACAGCGCGGCGGCTTCCGGCAGATTGGGCGTGATGAGCGCCACCTGCGGCAGCAGCTTTTTACGCAGGGTTTCCACGGCAGAGGCGGAAAGCAGCGGGTCACCGCTTTTCGCCAGCATGACGGTATCCAGCACCACGTTTTGCACCGCATAACGCTTAAGCCGCTCGGCCACCGCTTCAACAATGTCCGTCTCGGCCAGCATGCCGATTTTAGTGGTATCAATGCGCACGTCGCTGAACACGGAATCCAGCTGTGCGGCAACAAAATCCGGCTCAATACGGTAGACCGACTGCACACCACGCGTGTTTTGCGCCACCAGCGCGGTAATGACCGAGCAGCCGTACGCACCAAGGGCAGAGAAGGTTTTCAGGTCAGCCTGGATGCCCGCGCCGCCGCTGGGATCGGTGCCGGCAATGGTCAGGGCATTAATCCGCTTCATGCTTGCTCCTCCAGCGTGTAGAGCGCGTCGAGGAACGCGCTGGCAAAACTGCCCGGGCCACGCGACTGCGCAACAGCCACCGTTCCAGCCCGCTTCATCCATCCGCAGGCAGCAGCGATATTATCCAGCCGGTCGCCCGGCAGCGAGCAGCTCGCCGCGACGACGGCGGAGAGCGCGCACCCGGTGCCCACCACGCGCGTCATAAGCGGGTCACCGCCGGTTACCGTTCGGGTGCGTTGTCCGTCAGTGATGTAATCCACCTCACCGGTGACGACCACAACGGCATTGGTCTGGCGGGCCAGCGCCTGAGCAGCGGGCACCGCGCTGGCGGCGGTATCGGTCGTATCGACGCCGCGCCCGCCTGCGCTCATTCCGGCAAGAGCAAGGATTTCTGAGGCATTACCGCGAATGGCCGCCGGTTTCAGGGCAAGAATTTGATGGCAAAAACGGGTACGGAACGCGAGCGCGCCAACGGCAACCGGGTCCAGCGTCCAGGGTTTGCCTGCCGCCACCGTACTTTCAATGGCACGACGCATCGACTGCGCGCGCGGCGCGGTTAGCGTGCCAACGTTAACCAGCAGCGCATCGGCTATCGCGGCAAACTGCTCGGCCTCTTCGGCCTCGATCACCATCGCCGGTGATGCGCCAAGCGCCAGCAAAACGTTGGCCGTAAAGGTCTGTACGACATCGTTGGTCATACAATGGGTCAGTGGAGAACGGGTTCGGAAGTGGTGTAAAACGTGTAAATCGAGCAGGTCAGGCTGCATGGGTTCGCTCCTGCCTTGCGTGAAGAAGCGATGACCGGGAAGGCATCTGACTTCCCTACGCTGGCATTATCCAGATCAGGTAATACGGGTATTTCTCAGCCTTCACAAAGAAGGGCACCCCGAGTCATTTGGTAAGCATTAGCTTACTTTTTGCCAGATTAGGGGAAGTTGCTTGCTCAAGCAAGCCCACTCTTTCGGATAATGATTCTTCACGCAAGGCAGGAGCGAAAGACTTCGAATACTCAGAAAGAAAAACGACACCCAATTACTCTCTGTCTTTTTAATTAAACGACTAAAAGATCCTTCACAGAAAAGAAAATAATTAACATTTTAATAGATGGTATTGAGCAGTAGCTAATGAATTCCCTTCTCTTTCCCTTATATAATTCACTGGTATCCGACTGTCTCAATGTATAGCCTGCACACATAAACTTTATCATTTAGCCAACAGAACTTTGATTTTAAGTGCTTTTTCATAAAAACAGCTTCCCCTTTGTACTTGCACGCAGTACGATTAATCAACATGTTACCTGAAACTAAAGGGTTACTGATGGATACAGTTGAAGAATTAAATGGAACATATTTCTATCGTGGCGTATGCAATATCACTGCAGGAGAGTTATTTTTTTGGATTTTACTGGATAGAGTTAATGTTCAATTTGGCGGAATTAAAGATGTTATTTCAATGAGCTGTATTATTCTGGGTCTGCCATTATTAAAAACAAGAGGTAAACCTTACGGAACCACAGCGGGTACGTCAATAGCATCAAAATACCTTCGCCAACTTCTTAACACTGAATTACCTATAAGACTTCCAACTCTTACAGAAGCGAGCATAACAACACTTAAGCCTAAATATGTTACTAACCTGGGCGCTTTTGTGGGGCGTGGATTACCTGTTGTTGGTTGGGCTATAGTAGCGAGCGATATTAGTAAAATCGTTTATAAAACCGTTCGTGACTACAACACAATCGCACACGAGAAAGATCGCATATGGTAACAGATCAGGAAGTTTTAGAGCTATTCCGTAAAGAGTTACCTGTGTCAGGTACATTCACAGGAAAGCTGATACCGTTAGAGCTTGATGATATTCTTCAAGATTATGCAGACGATGATGATTTAATTTATTGCATTAATAAATACGACAGATTTTTTAATGTTGACATGTCAGCAATGAATTATCAGAAATATTATCCGTGGTTTAGAACGTGGTTCTTTAGAAGATGGTTTACTGATAAACCAGTAAAGCAAATCTCAAAACCTCTTACTGTAAGGATGTTTGCAGAATCGGCTAAAGCAGGAAGATGGTTATACGACTAACAGCAAGGAGCGTTAAAAATGGCTGTACCAGTACATTTGATTTTAAAAGATGATGGTGGATCTCAGATCATGGGATCTTGTGACGTTCATGGACGTGATGGAAGCATAGAACTACGTAGCTTACAGCATAGCGTGATCATTCCTACAGACAATTTAACAGGTAAAGTGACAGGAAGCCGACAACATTGCTCATTCAATTTCACTAAAGAGATTGATAGTTCATCACCCTATCTGTTTAAAGCAGTTGCAACGGGGCAAACTCTTAAAAGCGCTGAGTTTAATTTCTATCGTATCAACTACAGCGGGCAAGAGGAAATTTACGACACCATTACACTAGAAAATGTGAAAGTAGTTAGCTTTAGCCCTGTGATGCATGATACCCGAACGGCTACGGGTACAGGCCATATGGAAGATGTGTCTTTAGCTTATGAAAAGATCACTCACCTTTATAAAGATGGCAATATCTTGCATTCCGATGCCTGGAATGAAAAGAGACAAGCTTAGCATAACCCACTCTAAATATGGGGCTATCATGCCCCCTCTTCTAAACTCTCCATTTCGTATAACAACCTTCTTACTTAGATATAGCAATTCAAGCTAGATACAACTTCGTATAAGTTTTCAACACATTTATTTTTAGTGAGTAACTACAGAGAAAATCTTTAGTTGAATACCAACTTTCATTCAAAACACAAAAAGGATTCAAAAGCAAAGAATGTAGAAAAATCTATAAATTTGAATTAACTGTTTTACACATTTAGCATGATTTTATAGTTAAATGCTTAAGCATACCTTATGCATTGAAATTTTCTCATGTTCTGAGATCCAGAACGTCATAAATCTTATCCAATTGTATTTATTAAGATAATACCTTTCATATTACAGCAGACCTGTTTAGCGATAAATGCTATCCATGATCTAGATCAATAATCAAAATTACACATTCATAGATAGTTACTGCACGTTGCGAAATAAGTTATCAAACTTAAATTTTGAGACTCACCAAGGTTTAATCCAGATATAACAGGAGGTTATATCTTCCTGCCCGGATAGCACCCTTACTTTAATTTTTTCTTGCATTGATGAGAGCTTTCAAATGAAGTCTTTAAATAAATCAGCTATCGCTGTTTTTATGTTTAGTGTTGTGTCTACTGGTGTAGCTGAAGCTTCTTTAACTGGTGCTGATCTTGCTGCTGCCAACTCTTACTTTAATTCACATCCAGACATTGTAAAATATGCCCCGTGGATTCGTGACAATGTAATAGCAAGCAACACATTGAATGATGCTAATAACACACTCGTAAGCAATAGCTATTATGATCAGGCGCAAGGTAAATTAATCTATGTAACACAGATTGGAGGGCTCACTCCACCTGTATCTATGAGCACGTTAACCCCTTCCACACCTGCACAAGTAAATTTAGCTGCTAATATACCCGTAGTAGTTTCTGGTAACACTGCTGTAACTAATACTAAAACAACTTTAAATGAGCCTGGTTTGATTGCAGCACCAGCTAACACTACAAATGCTAACAGTATTATAACTACTCCAACTAAGCAGTCTTTGATTGTTGAACCACCAAAGCCAGTAATTAAAACTCCTCCTTTGGTTCAGAAGGTTCCTGTAGCTACGCCTGTTGCTATTCCTATAGTTAAACAACAAATTCCTACGCCTATTAATCAGGGTGTACCTTCTCCATTACCACATAGCATACCTAACAAAGTACCTCCTTTGTTGACCAATAGCACCCCTAATAAAATTCCTGTCCCTATGGCTTACAACGTTCCGACGAAAGCCCCTGTACCGTTAGCTAATAACATCCCCGTTAAAGAGCCTACGCCATTACCATATAACGTACCACCCAAAATGTTGGTAAATAACACTCCTACTCCTTTGGTAGCCCCTCAAGCTATTTTACCAGTACAGAAAACTCCGGTTATTCCACCACAGCCACAGGCTTACAACGTTCCGGTTAAACAACCAACAATTCAACCTTATAATGTGCCACCTAAAATAAGTCTCCCTATTCAGCAGATTCCTAACAAACAACCTATACCAGTTGCACAGCCTTACAATGTTCCGAGCAAAATCCCAACAGTACAAACTAACTTAATGTACACTCCAACTATACCGCCAAAAGCTATTATTCAGGCTCCTGTGCAACAGATAATTAGCCGTAATGATCCTATCGGGGTTCAGGGCGGGGTTCAGAAATTAACAATCACTGTAGTAGATAGCCAAACTCCGGTAGCTACAACAATTCCTGCTACAAATACGGCTATCACATCTTTAACCTCTGCGATTAATGCAAACGCTAAAGCTGATGCAAACACAAACGCACTTACTACTAAAGTAGATTCAAATACATTCAAAGCCGATCAGGATGGACAAGATCAAGCCCTGCAAGATGCTTCTGACAAAGCGACTCAGGCAATCAATACGAGCGCTTATGCGCAATCTTTAGCTGTTGATGCACAAACAGTAGCCGCTGCTAATAAAGCTGCTGTCGCTAACGTTCAGTCGCGTCAACAAGCAAAAGAAACCACTATTCAGAATCACAGCGCACAACTGAAGAACCATGAAGAACGTATTACAGCGTTAGAAAATGAAAGTAATAACAACTTCCAGAACCTTAAGGATGATGTAGATAACAACCGTAAACGTGCTGCTGTTGGTGTTGCTTCTGTGGCCGCTATGAGCAACATCCCGCAGGTAACAGACTCTCAGACTTTCGCTATCGGTGCTGGTGCTGGCGGTTATGACTCTCAAGGTGCTGTTGCTATAGGAATCTCTGCTCGTGTTACCGATCACATCGTAACTAAAGCTTCTGTTGGTGCGGGTTCCTTCGGCGGCGCTACTTACGGGGCTGGTGTAGCTTTCGGTTTCTAAATAAAGTTTTTAACCCACGCCTCTTCGTTAGAGGCTTTTATTAAGAGTTTTAAATAACAAGCCAGTTAACCAACGATATCACTACAAACTCACCCTATGACTTATGGCTAACTGGCTTAATTTGATTATTCTGATGATAGCGAACATGACAAAATATATTTTATTCTCCACTATAGTGGCATTAGCATTAGTGGCCACAGGTTTCTTTATGGGGCTAATGTATGTTGAATGGGTGAGATTATGAAAGAAGCTATTCTTATAGATACACGCTTAACGATTCTCTTTATTTAAATAACGGTGTAGGACATATGAACAAGTTGATGATAGTAGCTTTGTCTGTTTCTGCGTTAGCGGGTTGTACTTCACAGGCTCAACGCCTGGCAGATTGTGAAGCTCAAGGTATTAGCCGTGATGCTTGTTACATTGCAGAACAAAACAGGCAGGCAACGATAAACGCTTCAGCTGAAAAGCAAGCAATGGAAAATGCGCAAGCGCTCTATCCAGTACAGAAAGCACAATCTGCGCATGGTTTACCTAAAGGCTGTACACAAGTGATGGATGCTGCGGGGCAATGCAATACAAAAGCACCTAAAGTGAATAACATCACTAAGGAAGCTGATCATGTAATGAATAAGCCTATCTCTGATAGTGCTGAATATCTTCTTGCTAATGGCTGGAAGCCTAATAATGGGGTATGGAAGAAACAAGGCTATACGCTTTTGCTGACTGTTGAAAATGGAAAAGTCGTTAATTCGCAGCTTAAAAAATAATATCCCCCTGACTTAAAAGGGACTAAATAGCAAAGTATATTAGATTCGTGATTGTCAGTCTTTAGTGTATTGCTAAAGCCGCCCTTAACAGATGGGCGTTTTTTTCAATTATTCTTGAGGATTATATGATGATTGATGCAAATGAAGCAGTAAAAGAAGGGTTCGCTAAAATAAATCAGGCGACTGCGGTCGCCTTTTTTATTTGCCGGTCTCACTCCATGCAAAGGGTCAGAAATGTCATAAGCCCTTTTATTCTAATTGCCACGCCCCGCCATGAATAAGCGACGCTCCCCCCGCCCAGGCAAACAACGCCAGCTCGCGGCCGTCTGCTTCAGGATAAATACGGCTGCTGAGGCACGCTTCTCCCTCATTGACAAACACCTCCACAGACGAGCTATCAAAGAACAGGCGCAGGTTCAGCATGTCATTCAGGTTAAGCGCGACGCTTCGGGTACCGCACAAGCCATACTGCGGATAGTGACGCTCCAGCACCAGGCGCTGCATCTGGACATCAACATAGATGCGTAGCCCGTCGCCGAGACGAATGCCGTATTGCTCCGCGCTGCTGTTCGCGCAATCCCATTGCAGAGTGACCTCCATCGCATCGCAGTGTTCCACCAGCGTCATCTGCTGGTTATTAAGCGTAGTTATCGGCCAGGGGAACCACGCCCCGCGCAGGGTTTCAACTTCTCTGGCCGGCCGCATTTGCAGATGATTATCCGCACTCAGCGTCAGCTCGCGAGGTAAGGAGAGCATGCCTGCCCAGCCATCCTCCTGTTCCGGCAGAGGTGATTCCCACATGTCCAGCCAGCCGATAACAATGCGGCGGCCGTCGGGCGTCAGGAAGCTTTGCGGCGCATAGAAATCATGCCCGTAATCCATCTCTACAAATTCACCTTCACGCACAAAGGGCTGGCCGGGCTGCCATTCACCTACCAGATACCCGCTCTGGAAAAGATTACGGTTTTTGAATCCGTCCGCCGCCAGCCCCTGAGGAGAGAACATCAGCACGCGTTTACCATTAAGGGTGAAAAAGTCCGGACATTCCCACATGTAGCCCATCTCTTTTTCAGCCACCGCGAGCACGCCCCTGTCCTGCCACTCGCGCAGATCGGCAGACCGGTACGCACGCACCTGGCCCGTATCCCCCTCTCGCGCGCCAACGACCATGTACCACCACTCCCCTTCACGCCATACTTTCGGATCGCGGAAGTGATGCAGTCCAGGCGGCGTGTCAATGACGGTCCCGTGCCGCACAAAGTGGATGCCGTCACGGCTGGTTGCCAGGCACTGAACCTGGTAGAGATTAGCCTCATCGCCGGGATCGCCGTGGAATTTGTGGCCAGTGTAGATCAACGCCAGCGTGTCGCCATCCACCACCGCTGAGCCAGAAAAACAGCCGTCCTTGTCGTCTGGTCCTTCCGGTGCCAGCGCAACCGGGAGGTGTTCCCAGTGAACTAAATCTTTGCTGCGCGCATGGCCCCAGTGCATCGGCCCCCACTGGGTCGAATACGGATGATGTTGATAAAAGGCGTGATACCAGCCGTCAAACCAGACCAGGCCATTCGGATCGTTCATCCAGCCGGCACGCGCGGCGAGGTGGTAACGCGGATACCAGCGCAGGTTAAGCGCTTCGCGTCCGGACTGCAGTTCCTGTTCTGCTTTCGTAATGGAATACGTCATTTCTCTACTCTTTGATCAGATGGTGGAAGGTTGCGGCATTAACGGGTCAGAAGAGGACTTACCCGTGCGCAACAGGAAGATGGAGATAAACGTGGTGCTGAAAACTAACAACCCCATGATGAGATAGGACTGGGCAAAGCCGTATTTCTCATAGCTGTAGCCGGCCAGCGGCGACAGCACCGAGGCAATCACCGAGCTTGTACAGGCAAAGCCCACCAGATAGAGGGTGGAAGAGAGCCGCTTATCAAAATGCAGGCTGTTGTATTTAAAGATGGAGACCAGCAAAACGGGCAGTTCAACCGCGTGCAATAGCTTGGTAATGGAGATCAATACCGGCCCCTCAACCAGACCCGATGCCATCATACGCATCGCCATCACCATTCCGGCGAAAATCAGGCCGTTTTTCGCACCGAGGCGATTCACCAGCCACGGGGCGCAAAACATGCCCGCCGCCTCCAGGAAAACCTGGAAGGAGTTGAGATAGCCATACATGGCGTTTCCTTCCTGCAGCGTCGGAAACTGTGAGGAGAAATAGACAGGGAACTGCTGGTCGTAAACGCCATAAATACAGGTGCCGATGACGAAAAACACCAGCGCCCAGAAGCGCGGCAGCGTCAGCAGGCGCAAGGCATCCTCCAGCGTGACCTTACCGCCGGACACCGCTTCCTGCATGGCGTGCGGGGCGGAAGAGACCCTGAGGCGCGCCAGCAACACAAAAAACACCAGCCCGGCGCAGCTCGCCACCGCGAAGTTCAGCTTCGGATTAATGTTAAACAGGAGCCCCGCAAAAAAGGTTGCCGCCGCCCAGCCCAGCGATCCCCACATCCTCGCCTTGCCGAACTCGAACTGGCTCTGGCGGGCCACGCGCTCGGTGTAGGACTCCAGAACCCCTATTCCGCCGTTAAACGTCAGCCCGATATAAACCCCGCCGAAAATACTGCCGAGTAATACGTTAATTTGCAGCAGATAACCAAACAGCAGGAAGGCTGGACCGGAAAGAATGAGCAGGCTGGTCAGAAACCAGAGCAGGTTTTTGCGCAGACCGAGCTTGTCCTGAATGAATCCATAGCAGATTTGAGCAAAAAGCGCGGAGACGGAAAGCACGGCATAGATAATGCCGGTATCCCCCGCTTTTAGGCCCACCTCCTGATGAAGCCAGATGGAGAGTAACGAGCCGGAAGATGACCAGGTGACAAAAAAGAAAAACAGTAATGCGCTCAGTAAAGGGTAGCTGTGAGAGCGATGCGTTTTCATCATGACATTCTCATGTTGGAGTAATGACACAATGGTAACGTTAACATAATTTCTTTCTCATGCTGTTTGGTGAAGATTTAAGATGTTAATCACGAAAGTTAACGTTAACATTAAGAGAATGAGATCGCGATCAAATATTCATCACGGAGGTTAAGCCTGACCTGGCATGTGCATCAGCCTTCCTTTTACATCAGCAACTTAGTTGTATACCCTTTCACACAGTGCATTAACGGAGTAAGAAAATGGCTTCCCTGAAGGACGTCGCAAAGCTGGCTAACGTATCGCTGATGACGGTTTCCCGCGCGCTGAACAGCCCGGAACGCCTTAAGCCGGAAACGCTGGCGCGCGTTCAGCTGGCTATCGAGCAGACCAGCTACGTGCCAGACCTGTCCGCCAAGAAAATTCGCGGCGCGCATGCCTCGCCGAAAACCATAGGCGTACTGGCGCTCGATACGGTGACGACGCCTTTCTCGGTGGAAATCACGCTGTCGATTGAAGAGACGGCCAGAATGCACGGCTGGAACAGCTTCGTGATGAATATGTTTACCGATGACAACCCGGACGCCATTGTCGACCTTCTCCTCTCTCATCGGCCTGACGGGATTATCTACACCACCATGGGGTTACGTCAGGTTCCTCTCCCGGCCAAACTCCTCACCCTTCCCTGCGTGCTGGCCAACTGCGAAAGTGACGGCGAAAAGGTCGCCAGCTATATTCCCGATGATGAACAGGGGCAATATACCGCCGTGCGGGCGTTACTCGCGGAGGGTTATCGACGCCCTCTCTGCCTGCATTTGCCTGAGGGGCATCTGGCCACAACCCGACGTCGTCAGGGGCTGGAACGTGCATGCCGTGAAGCGGGACTCGACCCGCACAGCCTGGCGCACAGCTATATGGCGCTCGGCGATGAGCACTATCGTGACATTCCGTCAGTATTGCTGGCGCACATGCAGAATGGCATTCCCCGGTTCGACTCCGTTATCTGCGGCAACGACCGTATCGCGTTTATGGTGTACCAGACGCTGCTGGCGCAAGGGCTTCGCATACCGGAAGATGTCGCGGTAATCGGCTATGACAATATGGTGGGTATTGGGGAGCTGTTCCTGCCTCCTCTCACGACGGTTCAACTGCCGCACTATGAAATTGGTCGCCTGAGCGCCATGCATATTATTAACGGTGAAGAGCATCACAACACCACGCGCGTTGAAAGTCCTTTTTTGATGCGTGATTCCGTTGTGCATGCATCATGAGCACCGCTTTTTGCACATGACGCCGAAATAGAAACAGCCAGCCTCCTTTTTTGCCATTCAATGGCACGTTTTGTCACACTCTTTTCTGCGACTTTACACGCCGGACAAACAGCCTGTAACAGGCTGTTTTTATTTGGCATAAAATGCAATTTTCATTTTAAAAATGGGGATATTTTCTCCCCACAGCCCCGTGTCACAAAACAGTAAACAAATTAACCATTGAGCCCCGTGGCAAAAGGCTCTATATTGGCGGCGTTTTTTTCAGGCCCCCATCTGTTTTTTAACTTTTTATTCAATCGTGGCTCATAACGAAGCGGCGGTTGTAGGAGTGATATGATGACGGATAAAGTCCGTATTGACACCGTAGATGCCCACAAAAGCAACGAAACCTATCTGGCCCGTCAGGCCGAGTTTGAATCTAACGTCAGGAGTTATCCGCGCAAACTGCCTTTAGCCATCACTAAAGCAGAAGGCGTGTGGATCACCGATGCAGATAATAAAGAATACCTTGACTGTTTAGCAGGCGCAGGGACCCTTGCGCTTGGCCATAACCATCCTGATGTGCTGAAAAGCATCCAAAATGTCATTACCAGCGGCTTGCCGTTACATACTCTGGATCTGACGACGCCTCTGAAAGACGCGTTTTCTGAATACCTGCTCTCTCTGCTGCCTGGTCAGGGCAAAGAGTACTGCCTGCAGTTCACCGGTCCATCCGGTGCTGACGCCGTTGAAGCGGCGCTGAAGCTGGCGAAAAAAGTGACCGGTCGTAGCGGTATCATCAGCTTCTCTGGTGGTTACCACGGTATGACCCACGGCGCGCTGTCCGTGACCGGCAACCTGTCTCCGAAAGAAGCGGTTGACGGTATGATGCCAGAAGTCCAGTTCATGCCTTACCCGCACGAATACCGTTGCCCGCTGGGTATCGGTGGTGAAGCGGGCGTGAAAGCGCTGACGTACTACTTCGATAACCTGATCAACGACGTTGAAAGCGGCGTGCGTAAGCCTGCTGCGGTGATCCTGGAAGCGGTTCAGGGCGAAGGCGGCGTGAACCCGGCTCCGGCTGAGTGGCTGCAGCGCATCCGTAAAGTGACTCAGGAACACGGCATTCTGCTGATCCTCGACGAAGTGCAGGCTGGCTTTGCCCGTACCGGTAAATTCTTCGCCTTCGAACACGCTGGCATTGAGCCAGACATCATCGTGATGTCTAAAGCCGTCGGTGGCGGTCTGCCGCTGGCCGTGCTCGGTATCAAAAAGCAGTTCGATGCATGGGCACCAGGTCACCACACCGGTACCTTCCGCGGCAACCAGCTGGCGATGGCAACCGGTCTGACGACGCTGAAAATCCTGAAAGACCAGAACATCGCAGGCAAAGTGGCTGCACAGGGCGAATGGCTGAAAGGCCAGTTGAAAGAGATGGCGAAGCGCTACCCGGTGATTGGTCACGTTCGCGGTCTGGGCATGATGATCGGTATTGAGATCGTTAAGCCACACGAAGCGGCTGACCACATGGGCTGCTTCCCTGGCGACGGCGAGCTGTCTGCACTGATTCAGAAGAAGTGCTTCGAAGCCGGTCTGATTCTGGAGCGCGGTGGCCGTAACGGTATCGTTCTGCGTCTGCTGCCGTCTCTGCTGATCAGCGACGAAGAGCTGAAAATCTTCCTGGATAAATTTGAGCAGGCACTGCTTGCTGCGGGCGTTCGCCCGGCGTAACCGGAGTTGTTGATTACGATGTCTGATTCAAACCCAATTTTGTTCTCCTCTGCTCAGAGCATTGAAGCTTACCAGCAGGCGATTGAACAAAGCACTCAGGCTGTGATGCAGTGGCTGAAACAGCCTGAGATGTACCAGGGCAAAACGGTCGCGGAACTGCGCGACCGTATTAAGCTGGATTTCAACCCGAAAGGGCTGGGCAACGAAGCGGCGATTGAACGCGCCGTGGAGTTTTTCCTGAAAGACAGCCTGTCCGTTCATCACCCGCAGTGTGTGGCGCACCTGCACTGCCCAAGCCTGGTCGTAAGCCAGGCGGCGGAAGTGCTGATCAACGCCACTAACCAGAGTATGGACTCCTGGGATCAAAGCCCGTCCGCAACCATCATTGAGATCAAACTGATCGAGTGGCTGCGTACCCGCGTGGGTTATCAGGCCGGCGACGCAGGTGTTTTCACCAGCGGCGGGACTCAGAGCAACCTGATGGGCCTGATGCTGGCGCGCGATGCGTTCTTCGCGCGTCAGGGTCATTCCGTTCAGCAGGACGGTCTGGTTGGCGATCTGCGCAAAATTCGCGTGCTGTGCTCCGAAAACGCGCACTTCTCCGTGCAGAAAAACATGGCGCTGATGGGCCTGGGCTACCAGTCCGTGGTGCAGGTGAAAACGGACGAATTCTCCCGCATGGATCTGACCGATCTGGCGGCGAAAATCGAACAGTGCAATGCGAACGGCGAGCAGATTCTGGCCATCGTCGCGACGGCAGGTACCACCGATGCCGGTGCTATCGACCCGCTGCGTGCGATTGCTGAGCTGGCCGCGAAGCAGAACATCTGGGTACACGTTGATGCGGCCTGGGGCGGCGCGCTGCTGATGTCTGAGCAGTATCGTCACTACCTGGACGGCATCGAGCTGGTGGATTCCGTCACTCTGGACTTCCACAAGCAGTTCTTCCAGACCATCAGCTGCGGCGCGTTCCTGCTGAAAGAAGCGCGCCACTATGAGCTGATGCGCTATCAGGCGGCTTACCTGAACTCTGAGTTCGACGAAGAGGCCGGCGTGCCTAACCTGGTTTCCAAATCTCTGCAGACCACCCGTCGTTTTGACGCGCTGAAGCTGTGGATGAGCCTGGAAGCGCTGGGTCAGGAGCAATACGCGGCGATCATCGATCACGGCGTGACCCTGGCACAGCAGGTTGCGGCCTACGTGAAAGCGCAGCCTGCGCTGGAGCTGGTTATGCAGCCGCAGCTGGCAAGCGTTCTGTTCCGCTTCCGCGGACAGGTGCAGACGGATGAAGCGGGCATCGCCCTGCTGAACCAGAAAATTGGTGACGCGCTGCTGGAATCCGGCCGGGCAAACGTCGGTGTGACCGAGCATAACGGCGTGACCTGCCTGAAGCTGACGCTGCTGAACCCAACCGTGACGCTGGAAGATATTAAAATCCTGCTGTCTCTGGTTGAGCGCACCGCGCAGGAAGTTCTGGCTAAGTAATACAACACCCCTCTTCCGCCGGGAGAGGGGTTATTTTTATACGCCTGCCCACCACATCCTTAATTTTAATCCCCAGTAGCTCGTCCAGCCCGTCGTGGTACTGACCACGTTCCCCTTCGACACAACCACCAGCGTTGGCGTGACGCTCACCTGCCACTGCTGCGACAAAGCACCGTTTGCATCGTTAATCACCGGCATTTTCAGCTGTTTCTTATCAACCCAGCGCTCAAGCTTTGCGTTGTCACCAGAACGCATGGCGATACTCACCACGTTCCCGCCCTCTTCTGCCAGTTGATTAACCGCAGGCGTCGTGTAGCGGCAAATGCTGCACCAGGTCGCCCAGACGTAGATCAGCAGCGGGCGTTCCTGACTGAGCGCCGCGATATCGTGAACGTTGCCGTCGATGCTCTGCATCGGCGTTGCACTAAAACTGGCGGGGAGCGTCGGTTTTCGGTACTGATCAACACCCCATACCACGGCCAGCGTCAGCAGAACGAGTATGATCCCTTCCCGCGCCCAGCGGCGCAGTCGACTGATTTTGCGGTTATCCATTGTGACCTCATGTTTTAACGAAGGTCATCTTAACGGGCAATACGCCATCACGCTGTAAAGAAGTGTCGGGTCTGTAAGCTGGTAAAAATCGCGTCATCGATGAGGTATACCAAAAGGAAAACGATTATCAGGTAGGTTCATTTTTGTTACATTTTTTTTCGAACAAGCCATAGTCTGATATTTAAAATAGGCAGGTTGCCGTATTGTTGGCAGGCAAAATCAAACTTAAAACCGTTCAACTGGAGAAAAAATGGCTAAGTGTAAATGGCTGCTTCTCGGGGTCGTGATGTCTCTGGCAAGCGCGGCGAATGCAGCACCACAAGCGGCATCCGGCATCAAGGCCTATGAAGAACAAGAGTTCATCGCTGACTTCACGAAATTCAAGATTGGCGACACGGCGCCGGCGCAGTATCAAACGCCGGAGTACACCATCAAACAGTACCAGCTGCGTAACCTGCCGGCTCCGGATGCCGGAACCCACTGGACCTACATGGGCGAGAACTACGTGCTGATTGGCGATACGGATGGCAAAATCTACAAAGCCTATAACGGAGATATTTTCTATCACCGCTAATACCATCCTGATCCGCCCCTGGCAGGAAAGCGATCGCCCTTTCCTGCGCACGCTCTTCCTCCACGCCCGGCGTGAGGCCTGGCCATGGCTGGACAGTTCAGACTGGCAGCTTGAAGACTTTGACGCGGCCACCCGTGACGAAGTGATTTGGGTTGCCACGCAGAACGGCCATCGCCTGGGTTTTGCCTCCGTCTGGACGAACGATAATTTCCTGCACAACCTATTTGTCGACCCGCAGTATCAAAGCCATGGGGTCGGGCGTATGCTCCTGGAACAGGTTCAGAAGACGTTTACCAGTACGGGTTCGCTTAAGTGTCTGGTGAAGAATGCGCGGGCTGTCGCGTTTTACCAGCGGCACGGCTGGCACATTGAGGCGACGGGGGATTCTCCGGAGGGAGAGTATTATTTGATGCACTATCGCTTGGGTTAAAGTCGGGTGGCGGCTTCGCCTTACCCGACCTACGTGATGGTGCCACTTTTAGGCCGGGTAAGCAAAGCGCCACCCGGCAATTCTACGCTCAGGCGTTACACCGCGCGGAACGCGATTTCCCCTGGGATGACTTCGCCCTGCCAGTAGAGCTGCGCCGCAACGCGTCCCGCCAGCTGGCGATACATTTCTGCAAATTCGCTGTCCGGACGGCTGACCACCGTCGGCTTGCCGCTATCCAGATCTTCGCGCAGGGTAATGTGCAGCGGCATCTGTCCCAGCAGTTGGGTGTGATACTTCGCGGCCAGTTTTTCTGCGCCACCCGTGCCGAAGATAGGTTCGTGGTGGCCGCAGTTGCTGCAGATGTGCATGCTCATGTTCTCAACGATACCGAGCACCGGCACTTCCACTTTCTCGAACATCACGATGCCTTTTTTGGCGTCGATCAGCGCAATATCCTGCGGCGTGGTCACCACAACGGCTCCCGTCACCGGAATGTTCTGCGCCAGCGTCAGCTGAATGTCACCGGTGCCCGGCGGCATGTCCAGCACCAGATAATCCAGATCCGGCCACATCGTCTCCTGCAGCATCTGCAGCAGCGCTTTGCTGGCCATCGGGCCGCGCCAGACCATGGCGTTATCGTCAGTCACCAGGTAACCGATGGAGTTGGTCGCCAGACCGTGCGCCATGATTGGCGCCATATGGGTGCCGTCCGGCGAGGTTGGTCGCTGGTTTTCCGCGCCCAGCATGTTCGGAATAGACGGACCGTAGATGTCGGCATCCAGAATACCGACCTTTGCCCCTTCCGCTGCCAGCGCGAGCGCCAGGTTAACGGCGGTAGAGGATTTCCCCACCCCGCCCTTGCCCGAGCTGACGGCAATGATGTTTTTCACGCCGTTCACGCCAGGCTGGTTTTTCACGCGCTTCAGCGTGGCGATGCTGTGGCTCAGCTTCCAGTCGATC
Organism: Enterobacter sp. DC4; assembly: GCF_000568095.1. NCBI lineage: Bacteria > Pseudomonadati > Pseudomonadota > Gammaproteobacteria > Enterobacterales > Enterobacteriaceae > Enterobacter > Enterobacter sp. DC4. The sequence goes on from NZ_AZUB01000004.1 coordinate 88,012, forward strand.
GCCTTCGCGCCGGTCATGCGCAGCAGCTCAGAGCTGGTCTGCTCTTTCAGCGCGTCAAAGGCGCTGGTCCAGACGAACGGCATCTGCAGCTCAATGTGCAGCGTGTCGTCCAGCCAGGCAACGTGGTGTAACGCTTTCAGCGTAGTGAGATTATGCTTCAGGGTTGGATGCTGAAAGTTAGCCAGCGTCCCGGCGACCATTGCTCGTAAGGCTTCCGGTGATTTGGCCTGGGATTGAGAAATCATCCCGACTCCTTTGTTCTTGTGAATAAGACCTTAGATGAACAAGTTTACCTGAAAGGCCGTGGTTTGTGCTTACTTAATAATGCCCCTTTTGGTAATATCAAAAACCCTTTTCACAGTTAAAAGAAGTAATGCCTACTATGACTCAAGTCGCGAAGAAAATTCTGGTAACGTGCGCACTGCCGTACGCCAACGGCTCAATCCACCTCGGCCACATGCTGGAGCATATCCAGGCTGATGTCTGGGTCCGTTACCAGCGAATGCGCGGCCACGAGGTTAATTTCATCTGTGCGGACGATGCCCACGGCACGCCGATCATGCTGAAAGCGCAGCAGCTGGGGATTTCCCCGGAGCAGATGATTGCCGAAATGAGTCAGGAGCATCAGACTGATTTTGCTGGCTTTGACATCAGCTATGACAACTATCACTCCACGCACAGCGACGAAAACCGCGAGCTGTCGGAGCTGATCTACACCCGTCTGAAAGAGAACGGTTTTATTAAAAACCGCACCATCTCTCAGCTGTACGATCCGGAAAAAGGCATGTTCCTGCCGGACCGTTTCGTCAAAGGCACCTGTCCGAAATGTAAATCCCCGGACCAGTACGGCGATAACTGCGAAGTGTGCGGCGCGACCTACAGCCCGACCGAACTTATCGAACCGAAATCCGTGGTATCCGGTGCCACGCCGGTGATGCGTGACTCCGAGCACTTCTTCTTCGACCTGCCGTCCTTCAGCGAAATGCTGCAGGCGTGGACCCGCAGCGGCGCGCTGCAGGAGCAGGTGGCGAATAAAATGCAGGAGTGGTTCGAATCCGGCCTGCAGCAGTGGGATATCTCCCGCGATGCACCGTACTTCGGCTTTGAAATCCCGAACGCGCCGGGCAAATACTTCTACGTCTGGCTGGACGCGCCAATCGGCTACATGGGCTCCTTCAAGAACCTGTGCGACAAGCGTGGCGACACCGTCAGCTTCGACGAATACTGGAAGAAAGATTCCACTGCCGAGCTGTACCACTTCATCGGTAAAGACATCGTTTACTTCCACAGCCTGTTCTGGCCGGCGATGCTGGAAGGCAGCAACTTCCGCAAGCCAACCAACCTGTTCGTACACGGCTACGTAACGGTGAACGGCGCGAAGATGTCCAAGTCCCGCGGGACGTTCATCAAGGCCAGCACCTGGCTGAACCACTTCGACGCGGACAGCCTGCGCTACTACTACACCGCGAAGCTCTCTTCCCGCATCGACGATATCGACCTGAACCTGGAAGATTTCGTGCAGCGCGTGAACGCGGACATCGTCAACAAGGTCGTCAACCTGGCGTCCCGTAACGCGGGCTTTATCGCGAAGCGTTTTGACGGCGTGCTTTCTGCCGAACTGGCCGATCCTGAGCTGTATAAAACCTTCACCGATGCCGCCGCTGCGGTTGGTGAAGCCTGGGAAAGCCGTGAATTCGGTAAAGCGATTCGTGAAATCATGGCGCTGGCCGATGTTGCCAACCGCTATGTGGACGAGCAGGCCCCGTGGGTTGTTGCGAAACAGGAAGGCCGTGACGCCGACCTGCAGGCGATCTGCACCATGGGTCTGAACATGTTCCGCGTGCTGATGACCTGGCTGAAGCCGGTTCTGCCACAGCTGGCAGCCCGTGCTGAAGCGTTCCTGAACACCGAACTGACCTGGGATGCAATCCAGCAACCGCTGCTCGGCCACAAGGTGAACACCTTCAAGGCGCTGTACAACCGCATCGAGATGAAGCAGGTTGAAGCCCTGGTGGAAGCGTCTAAAGAAGAAGTGAAGGCTGCTGCGGCACCGGTCACCGGCCCGCTGGCGGACGATCCGATTCAGGAAACCATTACCTTCGATGATTTCGCCAAAGTCGACCTGCGCGTGGCGCTGATTGAAAACGCGGAGTTCGTGGACGGCTCTGACAAGCTGCTGCGCCTGACGCTGGATCTCGGCGGCGAGAAGCGCAACGTCTTCTCCGGCATCCGTTCTGCCTATCCGGACCCGCAGGTGCTGGTCGGTCGTCAGACCGTGATGGTGGCGAACCTGGCGCCGCGCAAAATGCGCTTCGGCATCTCTGAGGGGATGGTGATGGCCGCGGGCCCCGGCGGGAAAGATATCTTCCTGTTAAGCCCAGACGAAGGCGCGAAGCCGGGTCAGCAGGTGAAATAACAAAAAAGCCGGAGATAATCTCCGGCTTTTTTTTGCCGGGTGGCGGCTTCGCCTTACCCGGCCTACAAAACCCGTAGGCCCTGCAAGCGCAGCGCCGCTGGGCAAATCACACTTTCGGGTGATGCACCCGGTGGGTCAGCCCGCGCAGGAAATTACGCAGAAACTGGTCGCCGCACTCGCGGTAGTTTTTATGATCCGGCGCGCGCATCATGGCGGTGACTTCCGGCACGGATACGCGGAATTTTTGCTCAGTCATGATCGCCACGATATCGTCCGTTTTCAGCGAGAAGGCGATGCGCAACTTTTTCAGCACCGTGTTGTTGTTCACCCGACGCTCCAGCGCCAGCTCTGGCGCGGCCGGATCTTTGCCACGCTTATCGTAAATCAGGCCGTTCAGGAAACCCGACAGAATGATGTCAGGGCAGCGGACAAATCCCTCTTCGTCTTCTTTGGTCATCCACGTGTCAAAACTCGCAGACGTGGATTCCATGTCGGACAGCGCAAGAATGCGCACCATGTCGTTATTGTTCGCTTTCAGGGTGTAGCGCAGGCTACGAAGAATATCGTTACTTAGCATAGAGCCTTCGAATGTCGATGATGCAATGGCGCGCAGTGTACCAGCTTTACAGCCCAATCGCCTCTTTCAAACTCTTCAGGTAGCGACGGCTGACGGGTACCGTTTGTCCGGCACGCAGCACCAGCTCGGCCTGGCCGTTATCTTCCAGGCGGATCTCCTTCAGGTGCGCCATGTTCACCAGATACTGGCGATGGCAGCGGATAAGCGGCGTGCGGCTCTCCAGCGTGCGCAGGGTCAGCTCGGTAAACCCTTCGTTCCCTTCCGCGCTGGTGACAAACACCCCGCTCAGGCGGCTACTGACAAAGGCCACATCATCCATCTGCAGAAGATAGATCCGGCTGTGCCCGGTGCAGGGGATAAACTTCAGCGGCTGCTGGTTTTCCGGCAGCAGCGTGACGTCCTGTACGGTGCGCTCCTGACGTAAACGGGTGAGCGTTTTTTCAAGACGCTTCTCTTCAATCGGCTTGAGCAGATAGTCAAACGCGTGCTCCTCAAAGGCCTTAACGGCATATTCATCAAACGCCGTCAGAAACACGATGTAGGGACGATGTTCCGGGTCGAGCATGCCGACCATCTCCAGCCCGCTGATGCGGGGCATCTGAATATCGAGGAACAGCACGTCCGGGCGTAGTTTGTGCACCGCGCCGATGGCCTCAATGGCGTTCGCGCACTCCCCCACAATCTCAATATCCGGCTGCTCCTGCAGCAGAACGCGCAGGTTTTCGCGTGCCAGCGGCTCGTCATCCACAATCAGCACTCTTAACATGCGTTTTCCTCCAGCGGCAGTCGTACGGTAATACGGGTAAATCGGTCTGGCTCACAGGCGACGGTAATGCCACAGTCGTCGCCAAAATGGGCGCGCAGGCGTTTATCCACCAGGCTCATCCCCAGACCGCCAGAGGCGGAAGGCTGGTAAAGCCCGGCATTGTCTTCAATATCCAGCACCAGATGGTGATTAAAACGGCTGGCGGCAATGGTTATCTCCCCCGTTCCCAGTAGCTGCGACGTGCCGTGCTTAATGGCGTTTTCCACAATCGGCTGCAGGGTAAAGGCCGGAAGATGCTGATACGCCAGCTCATCCGGCACGGAGAGCGACACCTGCAGGCGCGACTGGAAACGCGCCTGCTCAATCTGCAGATAGGCATTCACGTGCTCAATCTCATCGGCGAGGGTGACGATCTCAGACGGTCGCTTCAGGTTTTTGCGGAAAAAGGTCGACAGAAACTGCACCAGCTGCGCGGCCTGATCGCTGTCGCGGCGGATCACCGCTTTGAGCGTGTTGAGGGCGTTGAACAGGAAATGCGGATTGACCTGGGCATGCAGCAGCTTAATTTCGGACTGCGTCAGCAGCGCTTTCTGCCGTTCATACTGCCCGGCCAGAATTTGCGCGGACAGCAGCTGGGCGATCCCCTCCCCCAGCGTGCGGTTGATGGAGCTGAACAGACGGTTTTTCGCCTCATACAGCTTGATGGTGCCCATCACCCGCTGATTCTCGCCGCGCAGCGGAATCACCAGCGTGGAGCCCAGCTTGCACTGCGGATGCAGCGAGCAGCGATAAGGCACCTCGTTACCGTCGGCGTACACCACCTCACCGGTTTCAATGGCGCGCAGCGTGTAGGCTGAGGAGATGGGTTTACCCGGCAGATGGTGATCGTCCCCTGTGCCGGTAAAGGCCAGCAGCCGCTCGCGGTCGGTGATAGCCACCGCGCCGATATCCAGCTCCTTGTAGAGCACCTGGGCGACCTTCATGCTGTTCTCTTCGTTAAAGCCCTGGCGCAGGATCCCTTCGGTCGAGGCGGCGACCTTCAGCGCCGTGGCGGAAAAGGCCGAGGTGTATTTCTCAAACATGGCGCGCTTGTCGAGCAGAATGCGCATAAACAGCGCCGCGCCCACAGTATTGGTCACCATCATCGGAGCGGCAATGCTGCTGACCAGGTGCAGCGCATCCTCAAACGGACGGGCAATGAGCAGAATGATCGCCATCTGCGCCATTTCGGCTACAAAGGTAATGGCACCGGCGGTGAGCGGGCTAAAGACTTTATCCGGGCGGCCGCGTTTGATCATGTAGCTGTGCACGAGCCCGCCTAGCAGACCTTCCACGATCGTCGAGATCATGCAGCTGAGCGCCGTCATCCCGCCCATGGAATAGCGATGCAGCCCCCCGGTTAAACCGACAAGGCCACCGACGACGGGACCGCCCAGCAGCCCCCCCATCACCGCGCCGATCGCGCGCGTATTGGCAATAGAGTCTTCGATATGGAGACCAAAATAAGTCCCCATGATGCAGAAAATAGAGAAGGTGACGTAGCAGAGCAGCTTATGCGGCAGACGTACGGTGACCTGCATCAGCGGGATAAACAGGCGCGTTTTGCTCATCAGCCAGGCAATGACAAGAAACACGCACATCTGCTGAAGCAACAGCAGCACCAGATTAAACTCGTACATACTCAAAACCGCACACGCTAAAAACGCGTAACATACACTGATGCGGGTTTACTTTCTTTGAAGCATCCCATAAAAGCGCAAAATCGTGTCCGTTATCACACCTTTTTCTGAATATCGCGCATGCTTCGCATTGTTTGTTCAAAAAACAATCAATCTTTCCTGGTTCGCCAAAGTGAGTCTACAGTTAAGCTGGTGACGCGTAAGCCAGGGGGCGAATATGGCGCTTTACACAATAGGTGAAGTGGCACTCCTTTGTGATATCAATCCCGTTACCCTACGGGCGTGGCAGCGACGGTATGGATTACTCAAACCGCAGAGGACCGACGGTGGGCATCGCCTTTTCAATGAAGCCGATATCGACCGCATTCGCGAAATCAAAAGCTGGATCGACAACGGGGTGCAGGTCGGCAAGGTGAAGTCCCTGCTGAGCCACGACGACCCGGACACGCAGCACCTCTGGCGCGAACAGCAGGAAACCCTGCTGCGACTCCTGCAGGCGGGCAACCTTCAGCGCCTGCGCGCATGGATAAAAGAGCAAGGCCGCGATTACCCGGCACAGACGCTGATCAACCATCTTTTCATTCCGCTCCGTCGACGCCTGCAGTGTCAGCAGTCCACCCTGCAGGCGCTGCTCAGCATGCTCGACGGGGTGCTGATCAACTACATCGCCGTCTGCCTTGCCTCGGCGAAGAACAAAGCCGGAAAAGATGCGCTGGTGGTCGGCTGGAACGTGCACGATACCACCCGCCTGTGGCTGGAAGCGTGGATTGCCACCCAGAAGGGCTGGCGCGTGGATGTTCTGGCGCATTCGCTGGCGCAGCTTAAGCCTGAGTTTTTTGAGGGCCAGACCCTGCTGGTCTGGTGTGGTGAAGTGCCGTCCGCCACGCAGCAACAGCTGCTGACGGAATGGCGTGAGAATGGTTACCCGGTTTATTCCCTTGGTCCGGATGAGCCATAACGGCATTTAATGGTTCATTAACAGCTGCGCTTCACCGTATAATTGTTCCGTTAACAACAGGAGCACATGATGAAGGCAACCAAACTGGCCATTATTACCCTTTTTGTCCTGATGGCCGTAAGCGGTATCGGCGGCGTGATGCTGGCAGGATACTCGTTTATTGTTCGCGGCGGTGTCGGCTGAGGTAGCGCGCGAGCCGCTCAAAAAGGCGATCGACGACGATTGCCGCCAGCGCGACCAGCACCGCTCCCTGCACTATATAAGCCGTATTAAACCCGCTCAGGCCGATAATAATCGGCGTTCCCAGCGTATTGGCACCAACCGTAGACGCAATGGTCGCCGTCCCAATGTTAATGATGACCGACGTGCGGATCCCGGCAATGATAACCGGTGCCGCAAGCGGCAGTTCAACCTTGCGCAGCCGCTGGCCGCGACTCATCCCCATCCCTTCAGCCACGCTCAGCACCGACGCCGGTACCGCCGCGAAGCCCGCCAGCGTGCCCTGCAGAACCGGCAGTACGCCATATAAAATCAGCGCAATAATGGCAGGCTGCTGGCCAAAGCCCATCACCGGAACCGCTATCGCAAGCACCGCCACCGGCGGAAACGTCTGTCCAATGGCCGCTATCGTCTCTACCAGCGGACGAAACTCCTTGCCCGCAGGACGCGTGACCGCGATGCCTGCCCCTACCCCCAGCACAACCGCGATGGCGCTTGAGAGCGCCACCAGCCAGAGATGCGCCAGGGCGAGATTAATAAAGCTCTCCTGCTGATAGACCGGCCGCGGCAGCCCGGGAAAAAGGGCGTTAAACAGCGCCGCGCTGTGAGGCATCAGAAACAGCAAGGCGACAAAGAGCGCTACCAGCCAGTGGAGCGGATCACGCAGTGCCTTCACGCGTCACCTCCCCTGCCAGCAGATCGCGAAAATGTAAGGTTCCGCACGGCGTCCCGCGAGCGTCCGAGACGGGCAATACCTCGCACTGGCGCGCGACAAACGCGGAGAGGGCATCCCGCAGGCTCATCTGCGCCTGCAGCGGTTCGCCGCTTAGCGATGTCTCCTCCCGACGCATATAGTCGCTGACCGTCCGCAGGGAGAGCAGCCTCACGCCCAGCTCGCTGCGGCCAAAAAACTCGCGCACAAAGTCGTTCTTCGGCCAGGTTAACAGCTCAAGCGGCGAGCCCTGCTGCACCACTTCGCCATGATCCATCAGCACCAGATGGTCGGCCAGGCGCAGGGCTTCATCAATATCGTGCGTCACGAGAACGATCGTGCGTCCGAGAATGCGGTGAATACGAGTCATCTCCGCCTGCAGCGCCCCGCGCGTGACCGGATCCAGCGCGCCAAAGGGTTCATCCATCAGCAGTACCTGCGGATTGGCCGCCAGCGCGCGCGCCACGCCCACGCGCTGCTGCTGGCCGCCGGAAAGCTGGTGCGGATAGCGATCGCGCAGCGCGGGCTCGAGCCCCAGCAAAGACATCAGCTCATCCACCCGGTCAGCGATTTTTGCCCGCGACCATTTTTCCAGCTGCAGCACGGTGGCGATGTTCTGCGCCACCGTCCAGTGTGGAAACAGGCCGATAGACTGAATGGCATAGCCCATCCGACGGCGCAGCTCCAGCACCGGCAGGCTGCGGATCTCTTCTCCGGCAAAGCGGATCAGCCCGCTGTCGTGCTCCACCAGCCGGTTGATCATCTTCAGGGTGGTGGATTTTCCCGAGCCTGAGGTGCCAATCAGCACGGAAAACGCCCCCTCGGCAAAGTTCAGGTTCAGGTGGCTCGCCGCCGGGCGACCGGCAAACGTTTTACTGACATCATGGAATTCAATCATTGGCTCTTCTCCTGAGCAGCACGAGCCATAAGGCAAACAGCGCGTCGACGACAACCGCCAGCGCAATCGTCGGAACCACGCCCAATAACACCAGATCGAGCGCACTGCTTAGCAGCCCCTGGAACACCAGGGCGCCAAAGCCGCCCGCACCAATCAGCGCCGCAATCACCGCCATGCCGACGGTCTGTACCGTCACCACCCGCAGGCTGCGCAGCAGCAGGGGCAGCGCCAGCGGGAGCTGAATTTTCCAGAAACACTGCCGCGCGCTCATGCCCATCGCATGGGCGCTTTCCAGCACGTCAGGTGCGACCTGGCCCAGGCCCGCGACCACGCCGCGCACCAGCGGCAACAGCGCATACAGCACCAGCGCGATAAGGGCGGGCGTTAACCCCGTTCCGGCTATGCCGAGCGTTCCCAGCACCGGAAATGACTTCACCAGCCCGGCCAGCGGCGCAATCAGCAGGCCAAACAGCGCAACGGAAGGGATGGTCTGGATCACGTTGAGCACGGCAAAGACACCGCCCTGACGTGAAGGATGGCGGTAACACCACATGCCCAGGGGGATCCCGAGCAGCAGCGCCGGAAAGAGCGTCCCGAAGAGGATCGTCAGGTGTTGCGCCAGGGCATCATCAAACACCTCCTGACGGTTAGCGTACTCTTTTAACAGCGAGAGATTGTTCAGTTCCCCGCTGAACAGCAGGAACAAGGGAATGCACCATATCTGCGCGTTGAGCACCCAGCGCCAGACGGCGCTGGAGATGAGTCGACGAATGGCATCGCTGCTGACCAGCAGACAGAGCGCCAGCCACAGCCAGAGGCCGCTACCCACCGTGGTTCTCGCCAGCGGACTTTCTGCCGACGCCATGTGCGTCGCCGCCAGCCCGCCACTCCAGAACAGAATGATAAACAGCCCTTCAGCGAGGAGCAGCGTCAGCCACTGCGCCGTGCGCCCTTGCCAGAACGATAGCGCAACCCACGCGGCCAGCGCCGCCGCCAGCCACCCCGGCGTGAAAGACCAGACCTGCCAGAGCGCTTTGCCCTCTCCCGACATCAGACGGTTTGGGGCTACGTTGACAAACGGCAGCGCGACCGCCGCGATGGCCACGCAGGCCAGCAGCAGCAGGACGCGGTTATGACATTTTATTGGCACAGCCCTTTCCCGTTACTTCACAAGCCCTTGTTGTTTCAGGAAGTCGGCGGCCACTTTTTTGGCATCCAGCCCCTCGACGGCAATGCTGGCATTCAGCTGTTGCAGCGTTTTTTCATCCAGTTTTTCGAAGACCGGTTTGAGCCAGTCGGCAATCTCCGGATAGGCTTTCAGCACCGCCTCACGCACGACCGGGGTCGGGGCGTAAATCGGCTGTACGCCTTTAGGATCGGTCAGGGTTTGCAGGCCGAGCGCCGCCACCGGGCCGTCGGTGCCGTAGGCCATGGCCGCGTTAACGCCAGAGGTTTGCTGCGCCGCCGCTTTGATGGTCACCGCGGTATCCCCGCCCGCCAGAGAGAGCAGCTGCGCCTGGTCGAGTTTGAAGTCGTAGGCTTTTTCGAACGCCGGGAGCGCATCAGGACGCTCGATAAACTCCGCAGAGGCCGCGAGCTTGAAATCGCCCTTCTCTTTCAGGTAGCGGCTGAGATCCGCAAGCGAGGTGAGCTTGCCTTTCTCCGCCACGTCCTTGCGCACGGCGATAGTCCAGGTGTTATTGGCAGGAGCCGGGGTCAGCCAGACCAGTTTGTTCTGTTCCGCGTCGAGCTTTTTGACTTTCTCATACCCGGCGTTAGCGTTTTTCCATGCCGGATCGTTTTCTTGTTTGAAGAAGAACGCGCCGTTGCCGGTGTATTCCGGGTAGATATCCAGCTCGCCGGAGGTGATCGCGCCGCGCACGACGGGCGTGGTGCCGAGCTGAACTTTATTGACAGTTTTCACGCCGTGGCTGTCCAGCACCTGCAAAATAATATTGCCGAGCAGCGCCCCTTCGGTATCGATCTTTGAGCCCACTTTTACCGGCTCCGCCGCCTGTAGCGGCAGACTTAGCGCCGCCAGCAGCACCGCAGATCCCAACATCCCCTTTGCAATCGTCATTCTACTATCCTCATTTATTTTGCTGCCTTTTTCAGAGGCTTGAGAGAAAAGCGTAGCTTAAAACGGCAGAATTAACCGTCAAAATGCCTTTTTAGCATAAGGTAAGACGCCTCCCCCGCAGGACGGGGGGAGGCAAAGGAGGGACAGGTTACAGCAGTTCGAACTCGCCTTTATTCACGCGGGCGGAGTCCACGCCGATAAAGACGTTAAACTTGCCCGGTTCCGCGTCATATTTCATCTGCTGGTTCCAGAACTTCAGCGCATCCACGTCGATCGGGAAGCTGATGGTTTGGGTTTCGCCTGGCTTCAGGTTGACCTTCTCAAAGCCGCGCAACTGCTTCACGGGACGGCTCATCGACGCGGTGACATCCTGAACGTACATCTGAATCACCGTTGCCCCTTCGCGCTTGCCGGTGTTGGTCACCTCAACGCTGGCGGTGACTTTGCCGTCACGCTTCATCGTAGGCGCTGACATTTTCACGTCAGAGATCTTGAAGGTGGTGTAGCTCAGGCCGTAACCAAACGGATACAGCGGGCCGTTAGCTTCGTCGAAGTAACGAGACGTGTACTTGTTCGGCTTGTCGGCGTTGTACGGGCGACCGGTGTTCAGGTGGCTGTAGTAGACCGGGATTTGCCCGACGGAGCGCGGGAAGGACATCGGCAGCTTGCCCGACGGGTTGTAATCGCCAAACAGCACGTCGGCGATGGCGTTACCGCCTTCGGTACCGGCGAACCAGGTTTCCAGAATGGCGTCAGCCTGCTGGTCTTCTTTCACCAGCGCCAGCGGACGACCGTTCATCAGCACCAGCACCAGCGGCTTGCCGGTGGCTTTCAGGGCGGCGATCAGATCGCGCTGGCTCTGCGGAATGGTGATATCGGTACGGCTGGAGGCCTCGTGCGCCATACCCTGCGCTTCGCCCACCACCGCGACAACGACGTCAGACTGCTTCGCGGCATTCACCGCCTCGTCGATCATCTCCTTCGGCGTGCGTGGATCGACCTTGACCGCTTCCTCGTACTGGTTAAGGAAAGTGACGATGTCTTTATCGTTGGTGACGTTCGCCCCTTTGGCGTAGACCACTTTGGCGTTATCACCCACGGCACTCTTGATACCGGTCAGCACGGTCACCGACTGGTCAGCCACGCCTGCGGCAGACCAGCTGCCCATCACGTCGCGCTTGCTGTCGGCCAGCGGGCCCACCACGGCAATGGTGCCGGATTTTTTCAGCGGCAGCGTGTCGAGGCGGTTTTTCAGCAGCACCAGGCTTTCGCGCGCCACGTCACGCGCTTCTTTGCGGTGCAGACGGCTTTCAGCGTTGGTATCTGCCGGGTCAGACTCTTTCGGGCCCAGGTGGCTGTACGGATCGTTAAACAGCCCCATGTCGTATTTCACGTTCAGCACGTGGCGCGCGGCATCGTCCAGCTCCGCCATCGTTACCTTGCCGCTCTTCACCAGCCCCGGCAGGTATTTGCTGTAATACTCATCGCTCATGCTCATGTTGATGCCGGACTTGAGCGCCACGCGCACCGCGTCTTCCGGATCGGAGGCGGTACCGTGCTTGATCAGCTCTTTAATCGCGCCATGGTCAGAAACGGTGATGCCTTTAAAGCCCCACTGGTCGCGCAGCACGTCTTTCAGCAGCCAGGAATCGGACGTCGCTGGCGTGCCGTTCAGGGAGTTCAGCGCCACCATCACCGCCCCGCTGCCCGCATCCAGCCCTGCCTTGTACGGCGGCATGTAGTCGTTGAACAGGCGCTGCGGGCTCATGTCGACGGTGTTGTACTCTTTACCGCCTTCCACTGCGCCATAGGCCGCAAAGTGTTTGACGCTGGTCATCACCGAGTAGCGATCCGCCGGGCTTTTGCCCTGCATCGCTTCCACCATGGTTTTACCCATCGTGGAGGTTAAATACGTATCTTCACCAAAGCCTTCCGAGCCGCGGCCCCAGCGCGGATCGCGCGAGACGTCCACCATAGGTGCCCAGGTCATATTCAGGCCGTCGTCCGCCGCTTCATAAGCCGACACGCGCCCGACGGTTTTCACCGCGTCGAGGTTAAAGGAAGACGCTAAGCCGAGGCTAATCGGGAAGACGGTACGCTGGCCGTGCACCACGTCATAGGCAAAGAACAGAGGAATTTTCAGGCGGCTGAGATCCATCACCTGGTCCTGCATCTTGCGGATATCCTGGCGGGTGACGGTATTAAAGATGGCCCCTACCTGCCCGTCTTTGATCATCGCCCGGATGGCCTCTTTCGGGTTATCCGGGCCGACGCTGATAAGACGCAGCTGGCCGATTTTCTCATCGACCGTCATTTTCTTGAGCAATTCCGTGACAAACGCATCCCGTGCTTCAGGCGTGAGCGGGTGATTGCCAAACAAATCCTCTGCCAGCGCAGGTTGCAGCGCCAGGCTTACGGCGACACCTACAGAACATAGCCATTTCATGTCGTTTTACTCTCTCATCAATAACCGCCGGACGATCTCGGCCATACCGTGCGAAAAGCGCAGTGTGCCACAAACCCTCAGAACGTTGCAGGGTTATTCTCTGATTTTTCTCGTGAATACTCGACCGCTTAACAGTTAATCGCGCTATGCTTTACAGCGAGAAATTTGCCCCACCACAAGGAGTGGAAGATGTCTTCTGTTCGAACAAACGATAACACGGCTTTTATTAACGAACTGTCGCGCCTGGTTGGCTCCTCTCACCTGCTTACCGACCCGGCCAAAACCGCCCGCTACCGTAAGGGTTTCCGCTCCGGCCAGGGCGAGGCGCTGGCGGTGGTCTTCCCCGGCACGCTGCTGGAGCTGTGGCGCGTGCTGAGCGCCTGCGTCGCCGCCGACAAGATTATTTTAATGCAGGCCGCCAATACCGGCCTGACCGAAGGCTCCACGCCGAACGGCAACGATTACGATCGCGACATCGTGATTATCAGCACCCTGCGCCTCGACAAGCTGCACCTGCTGGACAAAGGCGAGCAGGTGCTCGCGTTTCCCGGCACCACGCTCTATTCCCTCGAAAAAGCGCTTAAGCCGCTGGGTCGTGAGCCGCACTCGGTGATTGGCTCCTCCTGTATTGGCGCCTCGGTGGTCGGTGGGATCTGCAACAACTCCGGCGGCTCGCTGGTGCAACGCGGCCCGGCCTATACCGAGATGTCGCTGTTTGCCCGTATTGACGAAAACGGCAAGCTGACGCTGGTCAACCATCTGGGGATCGATCTCGGCGTGACGCCGGAACAGATCCTCAGCAAGCTCGACGACGATCGCGTGAAGGACGAAGACGTGCAGCACGACGGCCGCCACGCGCACGATCACGACTACGTGACCCGCGTGCGGGATATCGACGCCGATACGCCAGCGCGCTACAACGCCGACCCGGACCGCCTGTTTGAATCCTCCGGCTGCGCCGGGAAGCTTGCCGTTTTTGCCGTGCGCCTGGATACCTTCCCGGCAGAGAAAAAGCAGCAGGTATTTTACATTGGTACCAATCAGCCTGAGGTTCTGACCGAGATCCGCCGTCATATTCTGGGTGAATTCACCCACCTGCCGGTGGCGGGCGAGTACATGCACCGGGACATTTACGACATCGCCGAGCGTTACGGCAAAGACACGTTCCTGATGATCGACAAGCTGGGCACCGACAAAATGCCGTTCTTCTTCACCATGAAGGGCCGCACCGACGCGATGCTGGAGAAAGTGTCGCTGTTCAAACCCCACTTCACCGACCGCTTTATGCAGAAGCTGGGCAACGTTTTCCCGGCGCATTTACCGGAGAGGATGAAAACCTGGCGCGATAAGTACGAACATCACCTGCTGCTGAAAATGGCCGGAGACGGGATCGCCGAAGCGCAGGCCTGGCTGACCGAGTTCTTCAAAACCGCCGAAGGGGATTTCTTTGCCTGTACGCCTGAAGAGGGCAGCAAAGCCTTCCTGCACCGCTTCGCTGCTGCGGGTGCCGCCATCCGTTACCAGGCGGTGCATTCCGAAGAGGTGGAAGATATTCTGGCGCTGGATATCGCTCTGCGGCGTAACGATACCGAGTGGTTTGAACACCTGCCGCCGGAAATCGACAGCAAGCTGGTGCACAAGCTCTATTACGGCCACTTTATGTGTTATGTCTTCCATCAGGATTACATCGTCAAAAAAGGGGTCGATGCACACGAACTGAAGGAGCAGATGCTCGCCCTTCTGCGTGAACGTGGCGCACAATATCCTGCGGAACATAACGTCGGACATCTTTATAAAGCTCCCGACGCACTTAAGCAGTTTTATCGCGAGAATGACCCTACAAACAGCATGAATCCCGGCATCGGTAAAACAACGCGGAAGAAATACTGGAAAGAAAGCACGGACGCGGAGCAGCGCATAACGCAAGCGTCTGATTAATTCCTACAGCCAAATTTGAGAGATTGTTAAGCGCTCCTTAATCGTAATAGAGTAACTGTCTGACGCCGGAGAAACGTTTCTCCGGCTTTCTATAACGAGGAGCAGGCTCATCATGTCGGCTATTGATGTTTTATCCGAGACCGAACTGGAAGTGCGCGATGCCCTTCCCGATGATGTGCATGCCATCGCCGCGATCTATGCCTGGCATGTCCTTCACGGGCGCGCGTCATTTGAAGAAGTCCCCCCCACTATCGACGAAATGCGTCATCGAATGAAAAGCGTGGCTGAGAACGGTTTACCGTGGCTTATCGCGCTGTATCGCGGCATCGTGGTGGGCTACTGCTACGCCACGCCTTACCGTCCGCGACACGCCTACCGCTATACCCTGGAAGAGTCGATTTACGTGGATGCCAGCATCACCGGGCGCGGTTTTGGTTCGGCACTGATGGATGCGCTGATTGAACGCTGCGAGCAAGGGCCGTGGCGACAGATGATTGCCGTAGTGGGAGATGGCAATAACAACGCCGGTTCGTTACGCCTGCATAAAAAACATGGCTTCGTGATTGTCGGTCAGCTGCGCAGCGTGGGCTATAAGAAAGGCGACTGGCGGGATACGGTGATTATGCAGCGCCCGCTCAACGATGGTGACTGGACGCTGCCGGAATAAAAGCAAAACGGTAACCTGGGTTACCGTTTTTAGTGTTTTCTCCCTCTCCCTGTGGGAGAGGGTCGGGGTGAGGGCATCAGCGCGCGCAGGCTTTGTAGGCCGGGTAAGGCGAAGCCGCCACCCGGCGCTGACAGACGGCTCAGTCGTTCTGCGCCGTCGCCATCTGCTCCGCTTTCTGCTTTTTATACGTCAATGCGGCGGCCGGAACGGGCTGCACTTTTCCTGTTTCAATCCAGGTACGCAGGCGGCTCGCATCCGCAAAGTGCGTGTATTTGCCGAAGGCATCCATCACCACCAGCGCCACCGGCTTACCGTTAAACACCGTGCGCATCACCAGACAGTGCCCTGCCGCATTGGTAAAACCGGTTTTCGTTAACTGAATATTCCAGTTATCACGGTAAACCAGATGGTTAGTGTTGCGGAACGGCAGCGTATAGGCCGGGTTCGCAAAGGTCGCCATCTCTTCACGGGTGGTACTGAGCTGACCAATCAGCGGGTACTGTTTGCTGGCAATCAGCAGTTTCGTCAGATCGCGGGCGGTGGAGACGTTGCTGATCGACAGACCCGTCGGTTCAACATAATGCGTATTGTTCATCCCCAGCGATTTGGCTTTGGCGTTCATTGCGCGGATAAACGCGTCGTAGCCGCCCGGATAATGGTGCGCCAGGCTCGCCGCCGCGCGGTTTTCAGACGACATCAGCGCCAGCAGCAGCATATTTTTACGGCTGATTTCACTGTTCAGCCGCACGCGGGAGTAGATTCCTTTCATCTCCGGCGTATGGCTGATGTCCACTTTCAGCTTTTCGTCCAGCGGCAGATGGGCATCAAGCACCACCATCGCGGTCATTAATTTGGTAATCGAGGCGATCGGGCGCACCAGGTCCGGATGGCTGGCGTAGATCACCTTATTGGTGTTGAGATCGACAATCATCGCGCTGCCTGAAGCAATTTGCGGTTGGGCAGCGGCAGCGGTCACCGCGGGCGTTTTGGCGACGGCCGGCACGGCAGCGGACGCACCCAGCAACAGCGCCAGGCTAAGTAAAGAGACTCGGAATTTCAGCATGGTGAGACTTCTGATAATTATTCACGCACGTCATGACGTACACCGCCTGTATCAACGGATAAACACAGGCTGGCTTCGGCATCATAGCCGTCAGCGGGCGTTGTCGCCAGAGGATAATCGTGAACAGATGCTGCATTGCTGGCATTTACGCCAGCAATGCAGTGAACTCAGAAGAGACGGTATCCATAACCCCAAAGGATCACCGTCAGCGCCAGTAGCGCCTCCAGCACCAGCACCCCGATAGCGAGTGTTGAACTGGAAAAACTCAGGCCTTCTTCTTTATTGATATTCAGGAAGGTTGGAACCCCCAGATACAGCAGATACCCGGTGTAAAAGAGGGCAATGGTACCGATCAGCGCGCACAGCCAGACCAGTGGATAGAGCGCAACAATACCGCTTAAGAACAGCGGGGTCGCGACATATCCGGCAAAGACCATACAGTGCGCCAGCGATGGACGTTGCGGGTAGTTACGCGCCATCCAGTGAATGACTCGCCCCATGACCGCCACACCCGCCAGCATCAGACCATAAAAGACGATGGCCAGATAGAGTCCGGTAAACCAGGAAAGCTGAACCACGGTGCCATCACCGAAGTTCCAGCCGATTTGTGTCGTTCCGATAAAAGCGCATATTACCGGCACCGCAGCCATCAGCAGCACATGGTGCGTGTAATGATGCGAGACCGTTTCGTTCTCACTTTTAATGACATGCATTTCACGATCGGGATGGGAGAAAAGTCCCCAGACATGGTTCATAGCGCCCCCTTGTTGTCGGCCCGTCAGCGATACCTTAAGTATAATGCAGGCTTTAGATTATTTTATGTACAGTGGGAAATTTCCGTTGATTTCCCCGCTGTTGATTCATGGGGTATATGATTAAACGAGGTACGCAGAGGGAGATAACAGTTACGTAATGGATATTAACGCACTCATTGAACAATATGGCTATGCCGCGCTGGTCATCGGTAGCGTGGCAGAAGGCGAAACCATCACCCTGTTAGGCGGCGTCGCCGCGCATCAGGGATTGCTCAAATTCCCGCTGGTCGTCGCCGCGGTCGCGCTGGGCGGGATGATTGGCGATCAACTGCTCTACTTTCTCGGGTTGCGCTTCGGGCCAACGCTGCTTAAGCGTTTCACAAAGCATCAGAAGAAAATTCGCCGCGCTCAGCGACTCATTCAACGCCACCCCTATCTGTTCGTCATTGGCACGCGCTTTATGTATGGCTTTCGCATTATCGGGCCGATACTCATTGGCGCCAGCCATCTGCCGCCAAAAATTTTCCTGCCGCTCAATATTGTGGGTGCGATTGCCTGGGCGCTGATCTTTACGACGCTCGGTTATGTGGGGGGCGAAGTGATTGCGCCCTGGCTGCATAATCTCGACCAGCATCTCAAGCACTGGGCGTGGCTGATTCTGGTGGTCGTGGCGGTGATTGGGGTTCGACTGTGGCTGAAGCAACGGGAAAAGAGGCGGGATGAGGAGTGAGTGCGGCCTGATGCCCTCACCCTAACCCTCTCCCACAGGGAGAGGGAACTAAAAACACCCTCTCTCACAGGGAGAGGGGAACCTACCCCTCCGGCTTAAACTGCGGGTTCGCCAGCATAAAGCCCCCGTCGACGATAAACGATTGCCCCGTCGTGTAGCTGGCGTCGCTGTCGCACAGCCACGCGACCAGGCTGGCAATCTCTTTGGTATGGCCCGGCCTTGCCAGCGGGATTTCCGGCATTGAACCGTCCTTCACTTCGCTGTCGTCCATGTCATTCATCGGCGTGGCAATGGCACCCGGCGCGACGGCGTTGACCAGAATATTGTGCTTAACCAGCTCCATCGCCATGGATTTGGTTAACCCGCCGAGCGCGTGTTTCGCCGCCGTATAGGCGCTGGCCTCAGGAAGCGGCGTGTGCTCATGCACCGAAGTGATGTTTACAATCCGCCCCCCTTTCCCCTGCTTCACCATCTGCCTTGCGGCAATTTGTGAACAGAGAAACGCGCCGTCCACGTCGACGGTGAAAATGTTCCGCCAGTCGTCAAACGGCATCTCGAGGAACGGCGCTTTGGTCATCGCCCCGGCATTATTGACCAGCACGTCCAGCCGACCAAAACGCGCAATCAGCATTTCAATAGCCTCAGCGCCTTCCGGCAGCGTGCTTAAATCAAGATGGATAGCCTCCGCGCGCTGCCCCTGCGCTTCGACTTCGCGGCAGGTTTCCAGCGCCCCTTTCTCATCCGAGTGCCAGGTGACGCCAATATCAAACCCGCGCTCAGCCAGCATCAGGGCCGTGGTTTTCCCAATCCCGGAATCCGATGCGGTAACAATCGCTACTCTGGTCATACTCACCTCCTGAAAAACTGCAAAGAGGTAAGTATAGATAATGGCCTTTTTTAGCCATGATGATAGCCACCGCCCAGCGCCGAGGTCAGCTGCAGGGTAGCGTCGACATATTGCCCCTTCAGCAGCACTCCTTCGAGGTGCTCTTTGAGGGCCGGTATTCTGGCTTCACTGACACGGGAGCCCGCAATAATCCCCGCGCTGAAACGCGCCTGTGCCAGCGCCACAACCCGTGCCGCATCTTTTTCAACCTGCTGCTGTTGGCTGTTCTTCGCCATCAGCGTTTCGACTTCGCTGGCGGTGCGTGCCACCTGATTGACGGCCTCCACCACCGCTTTGTTGTAGTTGGCTACCGAGAGGTTGTTCTGCGCCTGGGCGATATCCAGGCTGGCGTTCAGCCTGCCGCTGTCAAAAATCGGCAGCGTCAGCCCGGCGGTGACGCCCATCTGCTGCGCGGATGAACGGAACAGATCGCTCAGGTGGAGGGCATCCTGCTGTAAGAACGCCATCAGGTTCACGTCAGGATAGAACGCCGCTCTGGCGGCCTCCACTTCGCTCATGGAGGCTTCGATATACCAGTGCGCCTCCTGAAGATCTGGACGGCGTGCCAGCAGTTCATATCCGAGCGTCGACGGTAACGAGGCTTCCACCGTCGGCAAGGCGTGCCGCGTTAGCTTCACGGAGGAGGAGTTCGTCAGCGCGACCAGACGCGCCTCTATGGCTTTCATCTTTCCGTTGACCTCGGCCAGCTTCTCTTCGGTTTTGCTGGCGTTGATATCCGTTTCGACACCCTCCACGGAGGAGGTGATGCCGTGCTGATACAGTTCGCGGTCGGCACCGATAATATTGTCCTGCTCATGTTTGATCTGCGCGAGAACCTCCCCCGCGGCGGCCTGAGTTTGCCACTCCCAGTAGAGCCGCGCCACGCTGCTGGCCAGCAGCTGACGGGTCTGCTCCAGCTCCGCTTTTTGCGCATTCACTTTGCCAATCCGGGCTTCGACCTGCGCGCGATTTTTACCCCACAGATCGAGATCCCAGCCTGCGGTCAGGCCAAAGGTGCCGTTGGTGTACCACGGCCCGGTGGTCCCTGCCGCCGGGTCGGTAATGGCAAAGGGCCCCATCAGCCCTTCGGCGGACATTTTCTGGCGTTCAGCATCGGCGGAAAAATCAATTTGCGGACCGTCGGCAGCCATAGTGGCTTTTGCCTGGGCTTCGGCAAGCGTAATCCGCTGACGGGCAATCTGCATATCCGGCGCATCGCTTAATGCTTTTGCAATCAGCGAATTAAGTTCAGGATCGTTATATGCTTTCCACCACTCATTTTTCGGCCAGTCCTGATGAGCCAGAACCGTATTTACCGACGCCGCCGTGGTTTGCGTTTTAATGGGAGATACCGTGGCATGTTCAGGCGCGCAGGCAGCCAGAATAAATGCAAAGGGAACACTCAGAGATAAAATAAAAGAACGTTTCATTACGCCATATACTCAAAAAATAAAGGCGCAAATTACGCTTGATTCTGTTTGTTTTTTTAGTAATGCGTGGCAAAGCGTAAATTGTCATAGATTTAAATATACGGAAAAGTATTCACCGGAATTATTATTTAAATTTAATTATGTAAATAAAAAATAATCAACCCGACAGCGTGAACGTCCCCTGTCAGGTTGATCGCGTTATTAAACTTTCAGCGACGCGCCTTTCGTCGCAATAACCTCTTTATACCAGTAGAAGCTTTTCTTCCGGCTGCGCGCCAGCGTACCTTTTCCACTGTCATCGCGATCGACGTAAATAAAGCCGTAGCGCTTAGAGAGTTCAGCTTTTGATGCGCTCACCAGGTCGATTGGCCCCCAGCTGGTATAGCCCATCACCTCAACGCCGTCTTCGATCGCTTCACGCACCTGCACCAGATGGTCGTTAAGGTAGCTGATGCGGTAGTCATCCTGCACCGTGCCGTCCGCGTCCGGTTTATCCTTTGCTCCCAGACCATTTTCCACGATAAACAGCGGCTTCTGATAGCGATCCCAGAGCACGTTTAGCAGGGTACGCAGGCCGATGGGGTCAATCTGCCAGCCCCATTCGGAACTGGCCAGATGCGGGTTTGGCACCATGTTCAGGATGTTGCCGCGCGCCTGCTGGTTGAGGGCGTCGTCCGCGGTGACGCAACCCGTCATGTAGTAGCTGAAGGAGATAAAATCGACGGTCGATTTCAGCGCCTCGCGGTCGGCGTCCGTGACCTCAAGCTGAATACCGTTGTCGCGGAAGAAGCGCTGCATATACCCCGGGTAGGCACCGCGACACTGTACGTCACCAAAGAATTGCCAGGCGCGGTTTTCCTGCAGTGTTTCCAGAACATCTTCCGGCTTGCAGGTCAGCGGATACATCAGACCGCCCAGCAGCATATTGCCAATTCTGCCATCAGGAACGATCTCATGGCAGGCCTTCACCGCCAGCGCGCTGGCCACCAGCTGATGGTGGATCGCCTGATACACTTCGCCTTTGCTGCTGGTTTCCGGCAGGCCCACGCCGGTCATCGGCGCGTGCAGAGACATATTGATCTCGTTGAAGGTCAGCCAGAGCTTGACCTTTTCTTTGTAGCGCGCAAACACGGTACGGGCGTAGCGCTCGAAGAACCCAATAGTCTGGCGGCTGCCCCATCCGCCGTACTGCTTCACCAGCCCCCACGGCATTTCGTAATGCGAAAGCGTCACCAGCGGGGTAATGTTGTGCGCGGCCAGCTCGTCAAACAGCCGGTCGTAAAACGCCAGCCCCGCCTCGTTCGGCTGCTGCTCGTCGCCGTTCGGAAAAATGCGGGTCCAGGCAATGGAGACGCGCAGGCAGCTAAAGCCCATCTCCGCGAACAGTTTGATGTCTTCCGGATAGCGATGATAGAAGTCGATGGCAACATCCTTGATGCCGCTGTCGCCCGCCACGCGCTCAACCACCGGGCCGAAGACCCCCTGCGGCTGAACGTCAGAGGTGGACAGCCCTTTCCCCTCCTCCAGATACGCGCCCTCTACCTGATTCGCGGCAACCGCGCCGCCCCATAAAAAATCGTCCGGGAAAGTTTTCATCACGTTCTCCTGTTATTGATGGCTTACGCTGAGTAACGGCGCACCAGCATTGACGGACGTTGCCGCCACGGTCACCACGTCGCGATACTCATCGCTGTTACTGATAATAATCGGGGTCGCCAGATCGTATCCGGCATCGATAATCGCCTGTCGGTCAAACTCCAGCAGCAGATCGCCGGGCTGCACCGTGTCACCGACCTTCACATGGGCAGTAAACGGCTTGCCGTCGAGCTTCACGGTGTCGATACCCACATGGATCAACACTTCGATTCCGCTGTTACTGAGCAGGCCAATGGCGTGTTTGGTCTGGAACAGCGAGGCCACCACGCCAGCAAACGGGGCAACCACTTTGTTATCGGAGGGAATAATCGCGGCGCCGCTACCCAGCAGGCCGCTGGCAAAGGTGGTATCCAGCACCTGGTCGAGCGCAAGAACGGTACCGGTCATCGGTGATAGCACATCGTTTTCGCTCGCGGTGACCACCCCTTCTGGCGCGGTGTTTCCTGGCATACCGGCGACCAGCGTCAGGCCGCAGCTCAGCACCAGCGCCACCACCGTACCGATAATGCCGCCCCACAGCGTGGCGTCCACGCCGCCCGGCGGGATCATCTGGGCGACAGTAAAGATATTGGCGAAGCCGAAAGAGTAAACGTGGGTGTCACTAAAGCCGACAATCGCTCCGCCGATAGCGCCTGCCACGCAGCCAAAAATAAACGGACGGCGCAGCGGCAGGTTTACGCCATACACTGCGGGTTCGGTGATACCGAAAACTCCTGCCGTCACGGATGAACCGGCCAGCATTTTCTGACGCGCATTGCGGGTACGCAGGAAAATGCCCAGTGCCGCCCCCACCTGGCCGAACACCGCAGGCAAGAGCATCGGCAGCATGGAGTCATGCCCCAGCACCGCCAGGTTGTTGATCATCAGCGGCACCAGTCCCCAGTGCAGGCCAAAAATGACGCAGACCTGCCACAGCGCGCCCATCGCCGCGCCCGCCAGCCACGGTGCCAGAACGTAAATACTCTGATAACCGTTCGCCAGCATCTGGCTCAGCCAGGTCGCCAGCGGCCCGATAACGAGGAAAGTCAGCGGCACGGTCACGGCAAGACAGATCAGCGGCGCGAAGAAGTTTTTCATTGAGGAAGGCAGCAGCCTGGTGCTCTGCTTTTCCAGCCAGCAGCTTACCCACGAGGCGAGAATAATCGGGATCACCGACGAGCTGTAGTTGAACCAGGTGACGGGAATGCCCAAAAAGGCTTCCGACACCGCGCCCGGCTGCTGACTGGCGTTGAACGCCGCAATCATTACCGGATGGGTGAGCGCCCCGCCGATCACCATGGTAATAAACGGGTTGCCGCCGAACTTTTTCCCGGCGGTATAGCCCAGCACCAGCGGGAAGAAGAAGAACAGCGCGTCGCTGGCAGCAAACCAGATTTTGTAGGTGCCGCTCTCGGTGCTGAGCCAGCCGCACACCACGGCCAGGGCCAGCAGCCCTTTCAGAATACCGGACGCGGCCAGAATGCCGATAAACGGGGTGAAGATCCCGGAGACGATGTCGATCAGGCGACCCAGCAGGTTGCCCTTGTCGCCCTTCTCTTCCACGGCTGGCGCGTCATCGGTAAGGCCTGCTTCATTGCGCACCGCCTGCCACACGTCGTGAACGTGGTTGCCAATCACCACCTGAAACTGGCCGCCGCTTTCGACCACCATGATCACGCCCGGGTTTTTCTTCAGCCCTTCCGCATCCGCCCGTTGATTCTCTTTTAGTTTGAAGCGAAGCCGGGTGGCGCAGTGTACAAGACTGACGATGTTCTCTTTTCCGCCAACGTGGCCGAGAATATCCTTCGCTAAAGCCTGGTATTCCATCTCGATTTCCTTACATCCGATGCCTGCAGGCACCTGTTGACTGAGTACAAAAAATAAAAAAACCCGAGAACGACCTTCTTACGAAGGCCGCGCTCAGGTTTTGCCTGCGTGACGCAGTAACAATCCTGTTTTGAGGCTTAACGCCCCTCTTTTCTCACCCGCTCGATATGAATGGCGAGGAACATAATTTCTTCGGTTGTCAGCTCGCGCTGATAGCTTTTGTTCAGGTGCTGCGCGATTTTCTCGGCGCATTTCCACGCCTTCGCGTAGTTGTCTTTTACTGCCGTATGCAGCGAGACATCGTCATCTTCCACCACCGTGCGGGTGAGCATCCGCTGGGCAAAAAACTTCAGGTGGGTGACAAAACGCTGATAGCTGAGCGAGTCTTCATCGTACTCAAGCTGCAGCTGATACTTCACCAGCTGCAGGATCTCCTGCATCACCCGCGTCACGTGCATCACTTCCGGCATTTCGCTGTTCAGCTGCGCGGTGACCAGATGCAGCGCGATAAAACCGGCCTCATCCTCCTCCAGTTCGACGTTCAGGCGTCTGGCAATAATGGCCCGCGCCTCCTGCCCTAATTCGAACTCCTTCGGATACAGCCGTTTAATATCCCAAAGCAGCACGTTTTTGATGGCCAGCCCGTTCTTCTGCCGCTCAATCGCAAAGTAGCAGTGATCGGTGAGAGTGATATACAAGCTCTCCTGCAGCTTGCCCAGCCGCTGCGCCGCCAGCTCGATGATGCGGTCGCAGGTGGTCATCACCTCCAGCGGAATTTGACTCAGCAGCTCTCCGAGCCGACGCACCAGTTCATCGCTTTGTAACGCAAACACCTTTTCAACCAACGCGGTATCCAGCGCTTCACCGACGCGCTTCTGAAAGGCCAGCCCACGGCCCATCACCACCTGTTCGCGCCCGCGCTCATCCTGAACAACCACCACGTTATTATTGAGTATCTTGGCGATTTTCATCTGAACCCCAGAAACAAAAAAACCTGACCTCCGGCAGATGCCAGAAAATCAGGTTTTGCCTGCATAAGCAGTAACAATCCAGTTCTGGCACTCTATCAGTTTCATTCGTAGCCTCAATGCGTCACGCGTCAGAAACGTGACGCGGATCGAACTTGCTACGGTGATATCAGAAGGTCACCACCGTTTTCAGCTCGGTGACCCAGGCATCCTGGGTGCGACTGACCCCGCCGGGATGGTGCCAGTACTGAATGCCTGGCTGCAGTTCAAGCCATGACACCGGACGAAAACGGTAGTAAAACTCGCCGTTCAGGGAATGGCCCGGCACCGGGTGATATGCCGGATTGTCATAATCGCTTACGCCGCTCAGGCTGTTCAGGTAACGCTGGTTGCGGGCGTACTGGCTGCTCATATCAATCCAGGTTAAGCCAAAGCCAATCCAGTCTTCCGGTCGCGCATCAAACAGCCCGCGGTAGCGCAGCGAGGCGGCGTATACCTGGTGCATGTAGTTACTGCTCTGATCCGCAAGGCTCATGCTGAACGAGGTACTCAACCCGCGATTCGGATCATCCTGATGCTGCGTTAGCTGCTGGTTCAGTCCGGCGTACATAAACCAGGTCCGGCTGTGCGTATCGAATCCGTCCGGGTCCGTCGCCCCCGCCCCACCGGATTTGCCGCGATAGAGATCGGTTTGCGGCGCGTTGGTAAACACCACGCCCAGGTTGTATGCGCCCGGCAGGCCGTTAATCAGCGGACGCGCTTCGATTTCAACCGGCAGTAAGATCCCTTTGCTGCCCTTCGTCGACCAGCTCCACGCATGGTTGCGGCTGGCGGCCTGCGGATTCTGCTCCATCACGCCGCCCTTCAGGGTTAGCGTCGGCGTGAGTTTATACGCAAGCGTGGTGCCCCAGGTGTGCACGTTCCAGTTGTTCCAGGTCAGCGAGTTGGCTGACTTCCCGCCGCACTGGGACAGCAGCTGGAAATCACAGGGGATAATTTGATCGAAGGTTTGTACCTTGTTCATCATCCCGATGCGCCAGGTCAGCCGCCGGTCGTCAAAGCTGCGGGCAAAGGTCAGCCAGCCCAGACGGGTAATCGACTGCCCGCCCCAGCTCTCCTGGGTCAGATCGTTGAAGTTGACGCGCGGGTCCTGCACGCGTTTGGTGGTGAGATCGTCATTGTGGTTGCGGTTGACGATGTTCCCCTCAATACGCGCGTCCGGGATACCGGTCCAGCGCTCCAGATCCTGGTTGAAGGTCAGCGCGAACTGGTCAATATAGGCCACGTGGGAGTCGTGGTTATATCCACCGCCGCCGTTCCAGCCAATTTCATTCAGATATCCGAGATTATAGGTAAAACCGTTATTGTTAAGGATTTTACGTATGCCGAGCATTTCGCCGAGAACAGGCTCCGGCGGAGCTTCAAACCCTAATACCGTACCATTCCAGTCTTGCGCCATCGACAGCGGGGATATCGCCAATAAGGCGAGCGCATAGAGTTTATTTTTATATGCCATAATAACAACCTGTGATTGAGTATTGAGTGCGTAACCGGCCGCAGGAAATTTTTCTATTTCCTGTCGATAATTCATTTTTTAAAATCATTAAAAAGCGCTAAGCCAAATGTCTCTCCTGCGTAAACGACAGGCAAAAAAAAACCTAAGCGCTCCACAGCGAAAATGCTGTGAAACGCTTAGGTTTTGCCTGTTAACCAGTAACAATCCTGCGTTGAAAACAGTGACACCTTAACACCGTCGCGCCACGTTGAAAACCGGAACTGTTTTCTGTTTTAAAAAAGTGTGAGCAATTTAACGCTTATTATTTGGACTGAATCACCCGCGCAATATCAGCCGACGTCTGTAAAGTACGAATCTCCTGAAATAACCCCAGCGCTTCATCATACTCTTTGCGTAAATAACTCAGCCACTGCTTAATTCGCGCGACGTGATACAAACCGGTGTCGCCCTGCTTTTCCAGACGGCTGTATTTTTGCAGCAGCGTGACGACGTCTGCCCACGGCATACGCGGTTCGTTATATTTCACCACCCGGCTGAGGTTCGGCACATTCAGTGCGCCGCGGCCAATCATGACCGCATCGCAGCCGGTGGCCTGCAGACAGGCCTGCGCGCTCTCGTAGTCCCAGATTTCGCCGTTGGCGATCACCGGAATGGTGAGGCGTTTGCGGATCTCACCGATCGCCTGCCAGTTAATGCGATCGGCTTTGTAGCCATCTTCTTTGGTACGGCCATGCACCACCAGCTCAGTGGCCCCGGCCTGCTGCACCGCATCGGCGATTTCAAACTGCCGCGCGTCGCTGTCCCACCCAAGGCGCACCTTAACCGTCACCGGCAAATGCGAAGGCACGGCCTCGCGCATGGCTTTCGCGCCGCGGTAAATCAGCTCAGGATCTTTCAGCAAGGTCGCCCCGCCGCCGCTGCCGTTGACCAGCTTCGACGGGCAGCCGCAGTTGAGATCCACCCCGTAAGAGCCCAGCTCAACCGCGCGGGCGGCGTTTTCCGCCAGCCATTCCGGATACTGGCCGAGCAGCTGAATACGCACCAGCGTGCCGGAAGAGGTCCGGCTGTGGTTGTGCAGCTCGGGACACAGTCGGAAGAAGGATTTTACCGGCAACAGCATATCGACCACGCGCAGAAACTCCGTCACGCAGAGATCGTAATCGTTCACCTCGGTCAGAAGCTCGCGCACGAGGGAGTCGAGCACGCCTTCCATTGGGGCCAGTAAAACACGCATAGCAGTACCTGTGAAAAAAGACGCGCTATAGTAGCCGCTCTCTATATCGCTGGGAAGCGCTTCTGTTCAGGCAGAAAGTCACCCGGCGTTGCCCCAACAATGGCGCGAAACGCCGCCGCAAATGCCGCCGGGCCGGAAAAGCCCAGCATCCAGGCCACCTGCTTAACCGGGTATCCGTTGGCGAGCAGGTCCAGCGAGGCACAAATCCTGGCACGCTGTCGCCAGGCCCGGAAGCTAAAGCCGGTATCGTTGATAAACGCGCGTGAAAACGTGCGTTCAGACATCGCGGCCCGTTCCGCCAGCCTTTCCAGAGAAAGATCCCAGAGATTGTTGGCAATGATGTCACAGGCAACGCGATGTAAGCGCTCATCAACGGGCATCGGTAATTCGGCCGAGATTTGCTGAGCTTCACTGAGGATATCGAGCAGCAAAACGGCCATGCTGCGCTGACTGGCTGGCCGGTATTCCGCGCTGAACAGCCCGGCAATCAGCTCTTTGAACAACGCTGTGGCCATAATCACATGAACCTCGTCTTTCCGTTTAAAAGGCTCGCATTGCGCTATCAGCGCCGGGCTAAACCAGACCGCGCGCAACTCCGTTGTGGATAACACGCTGTAGGTATGCTCCTGAAAGGGAGGGATCCACAGCGCGCGCTGTGGCGGTATGACCCAGCGTTTGCTGCCGGTTTCGACCAGCATGACCCCTTTGATGGCAAACAAAAGTTGTCCCTGCGAATGGTGGTGAGGCGGATCGACTTCGCCGCGCGTATAGCGAATTGCCCCTCTTGACCATCCGATAGCATCGTCGTGAATTGGCGTTTTATCGATAACGGTTGGCATTTCACATTTCCCCCTTCCTCTTATGATGCTGCTTGTACACGTAACCAGAGAGAGACGCAATGCACATCCATTTTATTATTCATGAACATTTCGAGGCACCTGGCGCCTATGAAATCTGGGGGAAAAGTCGCGGCTGCAGTCTGAGCTACACCAGAGTGTATCAGGGCGATTCGTTACCTGAGGAACTGGAGAACATAGACCTGCTTATCATCATGGGAGGCCCGCAGTTGCCCGCCACCACGCGTGAGGAATGCCCCTGGTTTGATGCGCAGGCGGAAAAGGCACTCATCAGCCGCGCGATAGAGGCAGGTAAAACGGTGATAGGCGTTTGTCTGGGCTCGCAGCTTATCGGTGAAGCGCTGGGCGCAGCGTTTTGTCATAGCCCGGAAAAAGAGATCGGCAAATTTCCCGTCAGGCTCACAGATGCAGGCAAGGCGAACCCGCTGTTTGAGGACTTTGGCAGCGTGCTGAACGTCGGTCACTGGCATAACGATATGCCTGGGTTGACGTCGCAGGCTAAGGTTCTGGCTTACAGCGAGGGCTGTCCCCGCCAGATCGTGCAATACAGCGAACGGGTTTACGGTTTCCAGTGCCATATGGAGCTAACGCCGGAGCTGGTAGAGTTGCTGATTGAGCATTCGCAGAGTGACCTCCGCCGCGCGGAAGAATTCCGTTTTGTCGAAACGGCAGAAAAACTCCGCTCGCATGATTATTGCGAAATGAACCAGGTGCTGTTTTCTTTTCTCGATAAACTGACCGCCTGACGCTGATGCCTTCTCTGGCACGCCGTTTCGCCAGCGCAATCCCTTTCCTCTAAACTGTAGCCTGCACCGGTAAGGTGATACCGGACGTTCCATTCCGGAATGTCTGGTATGCTCAAAATTCATGATGTGATACATGGCACATTTTTAGGTTTAATTGTATGATGAATGCGTTTCAGCAAGGACTATCACCATGAGCAAATCATTGAACATTATCTGGCAATATCTGCGCGCATTCGTCCTGATTTACGCCTGTCTGTATGCCGGGATTTTCATCGCGTCGCTGCTGCCCATCACCATCCCCGGCAGCATTATCGGCATGCTGATCCTCTTCGTTTTGCTGGCGCTGCAAATCCTGCCCGCAAAATGGGTCAACCCCGGCTGCTTCGTCCTCATTCGCTATATGGCGCTGCTTTTCGTACCTATCGGCGTCGGGGTCATGCAGTATTTTGATTTGCTCAAGGCCCAGTTCGGCCCGATCGTGGTCTCCTGCGCGGTCAGTACGCTGGTGGTTTTCCTGGTGGTGAGCTGGAGTTCACATCTGGTGCATGGCGAACGTAACGTGATTGGGGAGAAAACAAAAAAATGATGGCCAATATCTGGTGGTCCCTGCCGCTCACCCTGGCAGTGTTCTTCGCCGCGCGCAAGCTTGCCGCACGTTTCAAAATGCCGTTGCTGAACCCGCTGCTGGTGGCAATGGTGGTGATTATCCCGTTCCTGCTGCTCACCGGTATTCCTTACGAACGCTACTTTGCCGGCAGCAAAATTTTAAACGACCTGCTGCAGCCCGCTGTCGTTGCGCTCGCCTTTCCTTTATACGAGCAGCTGCACCAGATCCGCGCCCGCTGGAAATCCATTATTACCATCTGTTTTGTCGGCAGCCTGGTGGCGATGATCACCGGTACGTCGGTGGCGCTGTTGATGGGGGCCTCGCCGCAAATTGCCGCCTCTATTCTGCCTAAATCGGTGACCACGCCTATCGCGATGGCGGTTGGGGGCAGCCTCGGCGGTATTCCGGCCATCAGCGCGATGTGCGTCATTTTCGTCGGTATTCTCGGCGCGGTGTTTGGTCACACCCTGCTGAACGCGATGCGTATTCATACTAAAGCGGCACGGGGGCTCTCGATGGGCACCGCCTCCCACGCCCTGGGCACGGCCCGCTGCGCGGAGCTGGATTATCAGGAAGGGGCGTTTAGCTCCCTGGCGCTGGTGATCTGCGGGATTATCACCTCCCTGCTGGCCCCGTTCATTTTCCCGCTTATTCTGGCGGTGATGGGCTAAAATTTGCGATGCGTCGCGCAAATTTCATTTTGATTTCATGAGTTGCACACATAATGAGAAGTGGATCACATATAAAGCCCTAACGGCTCCGTAAACTACCGATCCATTAACCTTTATGAGGCAAACGCCATGCACCCACGTTTTCAAGCTGCTTTCGCCCAGCTTGCAGAGAATTTGCAGTCAGCCCTTGCTCCGGTTCTGGCAGATGCACACTTCCCCGCCCTGCTGACCGCGGAGCAGGTCACGATGCTGAAACAGGCAACGGGACTGGACGAAGACGCGCTGGCTTTCGCACTGCTTCCTCTGGCTGCTGCCTGCGCGCGGGCCGATCTCTCCCACTTCAACGTCGGGGCCATTGCGCGCGGCGTCAGCGGCACCTGGTACTTCGGCGGCAACATGGAGTTCCTGGGCGCAACCATGCAGCAGACCGTTCACGCCGAGCAGAGCGCCATCAGCCACGCCTGGCTGCGCGGTGAAAAAGCCCTGAGCGCCATTACCGTTAACTACACCCCCTGCGGTCACTGCCGTCAGTTTATGAACGAGCTGAACAGCGGGCTGCAGCTGCGCATCAACCTGCCAGGCCGCGCGCCGCACACGCTGGGGGATTATCTGCCTGACGCGTTTGGCCCGAAAGATCTGGAGATCAAAACCCTGCTGATGGACGAGCAGAACCACGGTTTCGCCCTGTCCGGCGATGACCTGAGCCAGGCGGCGATTGCCGCCGCCAACAAGAGCCACACGCCGTACAGCAAGTCCCCGAGCGGTGTGGCGCTGAAGTGCCGCGATGGCCGAATCTTTACCGGCAGCTATGCGGAAAACGCCGCATTTAATCCAACGCTGCCGCCGCTGCAGGGCGCACTCAACCTGCTGAGCCTGAACGGCTACGATTATCCGGACATTCAGCGCGCCATTCTGGCCGAGATTGCCGATGCGCCGCTGATCCAGTGGGATGCCACCGCCGCAACGCTCAAAGCGTTAGGCTGTACGACAATTGACCGCGTACTGCTGGCGTAATCCTTCCGGCGGGCAGAAATGCCCGCCAGTTTGCTGAAAAACCCCTCAGTTGAGTCGCTGTTTCTTGCGCTAACCAGGCGGGTAAAGTAGCCTGAGTTAAATTTCATCCACGCACGAGCCATCTGCATGTTAAAGCGCGTTTTTTACAGCCTGTCTGTCCTGGTCGGCATACTGCTGTTGATCGTGCTCGGTCTCGACCGCTGGATGAGCTGGAAAACCGCCCCCTACATCTTTGACGACCTGCAGGACCTGCCCTATCGCCAGGTTGGCGTGGTGCTCGGCACCGCCAAGTATTACCGCACTGGCGTCATTAACCAGTATTACCGTTACCGCATTCAGGGCGCGTTGAACGCCTACAACAGCGGCAAGGTGAACTACCTGCTGCTGAGCGGGGATAACGCCCTGCAAAGCTACAATGAACCGGTGACGATGCGTAAGGACCTGATTGCCGCGGGCGTGGATCCTGCCGATATCGTGCTCGACTACGCCGGCTTCCGCACCCTGGACTCCATCGTGCGCACGCGTAAAGTCTTCGACACCAACGACTTCATCATCATCACCCAGCGCTTCCACTGCGAGCGTGCGCTGTTTATTGCCCTGCATATGGGTATTCAGGCGCAGTGCTATGCGGTGCCGTCGCCAAAAGATATGCTGAGCGTGCGCGTCCGCGAGTTCGGCGCCCGCTTTGGTGCCCTGGCCGATCTGTATATCTTTAAGCGCGAACCACGCTTTTTAGGCCCGCTGGTGCCGATTCCGGCGATGCACGAAGTGCCGGAAGACGCGCAAGGTTACCCCGCCGTCACCCCTGAGCAACTGCTCGATATGCAGAAAAAAGAGAAATAGCGGGACCGCCTTTATACTTTCTTTACGCCGGGCCTGACGCTTTTTATCTCCCCTTTACGTCGGCTCTTTTAAGCTGAGTTCATTGCCGCTACGGCTTCATTGAAGAATGACTATGAACTCGATAATGAATGCGTTTTTCCTCAAAAGTCTCCGTCCGTACTTTAACTTTCCCGGCTTATCACTCCCTGGCGCACTTAATTCTGGTCTCTGGCTGGATGAAAAAATTGACGCCCTGCAGCACAACGTTGCCGTGGAAGTGGCCGATTATCTGGAACGTTACCCGCAGACGAAACATGTTGACGTTTACCTGAACGATATCAACGGCACGATGCGCGGCAAGCGCCTCTCGGTGGAGAGCATGCTGAGTCTGGAAAAAGGCTGTTATTTTCCGCTTTCCGTCTACTCAATGGATCAGAAGGGAAACATCGCCGCCCCGCTTTATGATGAACCCGATCGGCTGTGCGTCCCGGTCGCTGGCTCTTTGCGCCCCTGTCCGCAGGATCCGGAGCACACCGCGCAGATCCTGCTGACGATGAAAGACAGCGACGGTAACCCTTGCCCGCTTGAGCCGCGCGCGATACTGCAGAACGTCGTGGCCCGCTTCCACCAGCACGGCCTTTTCCCGGTCATTGCCCCGGAAATTGAGTTTTACCTGACGGGACAGGGCGAACGCGATCCGCAAAATCAGGGCTGTTTTCATATGGATACCTCGTCGGCGCATGCGGCGCTGTTTGACGAGCTGGAACAGCTGGCGCACCTGCAGCGCATCCCGCTGTCAGGGGTCGTAGCGGAAGCCGAGTCCGGTCAGTACGAATTAAACCTGAAGCACAGCCATCGCGTCGTTGAGGTCTGCGATAACGTGCTGGCGCTGCGTCGCCTGACCCGATACGTTGCCGAAAAGCACGGCCTGCAGGCCAACTTTATGGCCAAGCCCTTCAGCGAACTTTCCGGCAGCGGCTTGCACTTCCATTTCAGCCTCAACGACAGCCGCGGCGAAAACGTCTTTGCTTCCCCGGTTAACGCGCTGAACAGCATGGTGCGGTTGTGCATCGCGGGCCAGCTGGCGCTAATGCCCGCCTCTATCGCCATTCTTGCGCCAGGCGTCAACGCGTTTCGTCGCCTGCGTAAAAACCTGACGGAACCCGTATTTAACTCCTGGGGCTATAACACCCGCTCCGCCGCCTTGCGTATTCCCTGCTCGGATGACCACAACCGTCGTATCGAGTACCGGCTGGCCGGGGCTGACGCCAATCCGTATCTGGTGGCTGCTACTATCCTGACCGGCATGCTGTACGGGCTGGAAAATATCGACGAGGAGGAGTTGCCCGAACCGCAGCACGATCAACCTGAACTGCCGCTGTTTCAGCAGGAGGCGATTGAGACTTTTGCCCGCTGTCAGTACCTCACCGACAGCCTGGGCGACGCCTTTTCCGAACAGTGGATCGCCTGCAAGCTCTCTGAACTGGACTGGTTTGAACGCATTGTGACCCGAGAGGAGTCACAGCTGGCATAAGGCATAAAAAAAGCCCGCTCGGTGAGCGGGCCGGGTATCGCGAGAGACGGTTACTTCTTACGCGCGTACTTCAGTGAATCCAGCGCAACCGCGAAGATAATAATGGCGCCTTTGATGATGTACTGCCAGTACGGGTTCACGCCGATATAGGTCAACCCGTAGTTGATGACGGTGAAGATGATCACACCAGTCACCACGCCGAGTACGGTACCCACACCGCCGCTGAAGGAGACGCCGCCCACCACACAGGCTGCGATCGCATCCAGCTCGTACATGAAGCCAAGGTTGTTGGTTGCAGAGCCGATACGGCCGGCTTCCAGCATCCCGCCGAAGGCATAGAACACGCCGGACAGGGCATAGATGATGAGCAGGTTCAGGGCAACGTTTACGCCGGACACTTTCGCCGCTTCCGGGTTACCGCCGATAGCGAAGATGTTTTTGCCAAAGCGCGTTTTGTTCCACAGGATCCAGACGAAGGCGACCGCAATCAGCGCATAGAAGGTGATATACGACAGGCGGAAGCTGCCCAGCGCAATAAACCCTTGCGTAAAGGTCGAGAAGCCGCTGTCAAAGCCCGAGATGGGTGAAGCACCGACAAAGTCGTAATACAGGGAGTTGATACCGTAAACGATGATCATCGTACCCAGGGTGGTAATAAATGGCGTCACGTTCAGGTAGGCGATGATAATACCGTTGATCAGACCAATCACCGCACCGATGGCGCAGACAATCAGGATCACCACGAAAATCGGCATGGTGGCCATTTCCGGGAAGACCTTGTTGGCGTTTTCCATCGACTGCAGCAGGGTTGCCGCGATAACCGCCGCCAGACCTACCTGACGACCGGCAGAAAGGTCCGTCCCCTGGGTCACGATCAGGCCCGCTACGCCCAGCGCAATGATAATACGCACGGAGGACTGGGTCAGAATGTTACTCAGGTTCAGCAGGCTTAAGAACGTAGGGTCCTGGAAAATAATGATAGCCAGCAGTACTAAAAGAACAACGTAAATACCGCCTTCTTTCAGGTAAGTGAGAAAACTTTTTTTATTTAACGCACTCATGAGGAGCCCCTGATCTTAAAGGTGCAAAGACGCAAGACGCAAAATTTCGTTTTGCGTTGTCGTTTTGGTGTCAACAATACCGGCGACGAGACCATTGCTCATAACCAGAATACGGTCTGTGATCCCTAACAATTCCGGCATTTCGGAAGAAATAATAATGATCCCTTTATTCTTTTTCGCCAGCTCGGCAATCAGCTGATAAATTTCAAACTTCGCGCCGACGTCAATACCGCGGGTCGGTTCATCCAGCATCAGAATTTCTGGCTGGGTTAATAACCAGCGGCCGATAATAACTTTCTGCTGGTTACCGCCTGACAGCGAACCAATCTGGGTGCGGTGGCCTGGCGTTTTCACGCGCATGGAGTCAATCACCCATTGGGTATCGCTCTTCATGCGGGAGTTATCCAGCAGCCCGACTTTGTTTTTGTAATTGCGAATGTTAGAAATTAACGAGTTAAAGTTAATATCCAGATAGGCATAAATACCGGTCGAACGACGCTCTTCCGTCACCAGCGCAAAACCATTATTAATGGCTTCGTTGGCGTTGTGGTTATTGATTTTCTTACCGTGCAGCGTAATGGTGCCTTCGGCTTTCTCACGAATGCCAAACAGGGTTTCCACGATATCGGTACGCTTTGCCCCCACCAGCCCGGCAATCCCCAGGATCTCTCCCTTGTGCAGGTCGAAGGAGACATCGCGGATAGACGGCTGACGTAACGAGGTCAGATTGCGCACTTCCAGAATCACTTCACCCGGCTTGTTTTCTTTGTCCGGGAAGCGCTGGTTCAGGGAACGGCCGACCATCATGGCGATGATCTTGTCCATGTCCAGCCCTTCCAGCGGCTGCGTGGCAATCCACTGGCCGTCGCGCAGGATGGTGATCTCATCGCACAGCTGGAAGATCTCTTCCATTTTGTGGGAGATATACACAATGCCGCAGCCGCGCTCTTTCAGCTTGCGAATAATGGTAAAAAGGTGATTAACCTCTTTTTCCGTTAATGACGATGTCGGTTCGTCCATGATGACGATTTTCGCATCATAGGAGAACGCTTTGGCGATTTCGATCATCTGCATCTGGGAGACGGATAATGTTCCCACGCGGGCGCGCGGATCGATATCAATATCCAGCTCGTCGAAAATCGCTTTGGTGTCGCGATACATTTTGTCCTGATCGACAAAGACACCTTTGGTGGGATAACGCCCCAACCACATGTTATCCATGACTGAACGCTGCAGCACCAGGTTTAATTCCTGGTGAACCATCGAGATACCGTTTTCCAGTGCTTCTTTCGCTGAATGGAAATCGATCTCTTTCCCCTGAAAAAGAATGCTGCCAGAATCTTTTTGATAGATCCCAAAAAGACATTTTAATAATGTTGATTTACCCGCACCGTTCTCACCCATTAAGGCGTGAATAGAGTGAGGACGAACTTTTAAATTAACATTATCGAGTGCCTTAACGCCGGGAAATGACTTGTTGATACCGCTCATTTCCAACAGGTATTCACCGGATGACTGAGTAGTTGTGCTGACCATAATTATACCTTGTTGGCCTCGCATATCGCGTTATAAAAGGGCGCAACGAATTGCGCCCAGTGGAGACAGTACCGCTAACTTATTTACCGATAAACTCAGCCAGGTTGGACTGGTCTACGCCCACGTAAGGTACGCGAACGATTTTGTTTTCAATTTTCCAGTTGGTGCCATCTGCCGCGCCTTTGCCATCGGCCAGGTTTTTCGCCAGATCGAAGGTCGCTTTCGCCTGGTTGTTGGCATCGTTCAGAACGGTACCGGCCATCGCACCGGATTTAACCAGCGCCAGCGCTTCTGGCAGCGCATCCACACCGAATACCGGGATGGACGATTTGTTGTGCGCTTTCAGTGCTTCTACCGCACCCATTGCCATCGCATCGTTGTTGGCGATAACCACTTCGATTTTGTTCGCGTTAGGGCCGGACAGCCACGCGTCCATCTTATCTTTCGCCTGAGCGGTATCCCACATCGCGGTATCTAACGCCAGCTGCTGGGTTTTCAGACCCTTGTCGTTCAGCTCTTTGATAACGTAAGTGGTACGGGCTTCAGCATCCGGGTGGCCTGGTTCGCCTTTCAGCAGCACGAACTGAATCTGACCGTCTTTGTTCAGGTCCCAGTTCGGGTTCGCCGCCCAGTGTTTGGCGATCAGATCGCCCTGAATAATACCGGACTCTTTGGAGTCGGTACCGACGTAATACGCTTTATCGTAGCTATCCAGCGCCTTACGGGAAGGTTCTTTGTTGAAGAAGACGATCGGCACGTTCTGGCCGCGCGCTTTTTCAATAACCGTGCCTGCTGCAGCCGGGTCAACCAGGTTGATGGCCAGGGCTTTCACGCCTTTCGCCAGCAGAACGTCGATCTGGTCATTCTGTTTGGACTGGTCATTCTGGGAGTCGTTCATCAGCAGCTGAACGTCTGGCGCTGCTTTCGCATCTTTCTCAATCGCTTTACGCACAACAGACATGAAGTTGTCGTCGTATTTATAGATGGTCACACCAATACGGGTATCCGCAGCGTGCGCTGCTGCACCAAAAAGCATGCTTGCCATTACAGCAGACAGGGTCAACACCTTCTTATTCATGGTATCTCCGGTTTTTTTATGCAGGGTAGTTCTTGTGAATAACGATCGGCGGGCAGGTGTTAATAAAACGTTACTGACAGCCGAAGTTCACTTATAAAATTTCTATCTTCCGTGTTCGGTAACGCTCCAGAAATGCGTTTTATTCGTTGTTTGCGGCACGTTGGCTATAGTGAAAGTGAATAATCACCGTTACATAGCGTTTCAGCTCCTAAAACGCTGACATCATAGTCAGCGCCTTGTTAAGATACTGTGAATTTACTCACAGATTGAAAACGGTTACATCACCTCATGTAATCAGTTAGTGATCGGAACCACAGTTTGCCTGGCCGCGACGGAGTGGCGACGCACTAAAGTCGGCATGAAACAGTGCGTTGCGCCCGGATCCAGCAGCCCTGCCGCCCCCTGTAACGCCAGCTCAGTCGCCAGTTTCGCCATAGAGGCAATGGGGTAGCGCACCGTTGTCAGCTGCGGGTCGGTGTAACGGGCAATCGGAATATCATCAAAGCCAATGAGTGATAAATGCTGTGGCACCGCAATGCCGTTATCCTTCAGCGCAGTCAGGGCCCCTGCCGCCATGCTGTCGTTATAGGCAAACACCGCAGACAGCTGCAGGTTGCGGCCCAGCAGTTCCACCATCGCCGCTTCACCGCCCTGCATGTCCGGCGTACCGGTTCCCACCCAGCTTTCGGATGGCATCATGCCGTGCTCTTTCAGGGCGTTTTGCCACCCCTCGCGCCGCAGGTCGTCATCTTCAATCTGATGGCTGGAGGCCAGATAACCAATCCGCTGATGCCCGTTGTTAATGAGCATTTTCGTGGCCATCATGGCGCCGCTGACGTTATCCAGCCCGACGCAGCGATGGGCATAGCCGGGGACGATACGGTTAATCAGCACCATGCCCGGGATCTGATCCATAAAGCCGGTTAGCTCTTCATCGCTCAAGGCTTTTGAGTGAACAATCAAGGCGTTACAGCGCTGGCGAATCAGTACTTCGATGGCATGGCGCTCTTTTTCCGCCTCATGATAGCTGTTGCCGATCAGGACGTATTTCTGATGCTGCTGGGCGACCACGTCGACCGCTTTCACCAGCGCGCCGAAAAAGGCATCTGATACATCCATCACCACCACGCCGATGGTGTCGCTGACCTGCGTCGCAAGCGCCTGCGCATTGGCATTTGGCCGGTACCCGAGCTGGGTCACGGCTTTCATTACGGTTTCACGGGTTTCAGGGCTGACCAGCGCGCTGTTGTTCAGCACGCGCGAGACGGTGGCCACAGAAACGCCCGCCTGACGGGCGACGTCACGAATGGTGATCATATTCACCATCCTTCAAAGGATTGCAGCAACTCACAGACACCCCCCTGTGTTTAGCAAGGTGGCTATTTTGGCAGCGAGAGAAAGGGGACTACGTGAAGAAGCTCACACTCATGAAAACGCTTACATCCGTTTTGTTAATGATTGTGATCCAGATCGTTATCTGGATGTGTTTTTCAATGATACCCCTGAAGCATGTGCGGTTAACTGACGCCACACCCACTCCAGCGGTCCCTGGCGGAAATAACGTAGCCAGAGAACAGAAAACGCCAGGTTAACCACCCAGACCGGGATAACAAACGCCAGCAGCGCGAGGCGGTCGAATTTCACAAACAGGCCAAAGCGATAGAAAAGCGTGGTGCAGAGAAGCGTTTGCAGGATGTAGTTGCTCAACGCCATACGGCCCACGCAGGCGATAGCGCTGACGATCCACAGGCGGGAAAGCGTTGGCCAGAAGCCATAGATCAGCGCCGCGTAGCCGATGGTCTGGAACGGTGCGCTCAGTTCGCGCGGCACCTGGAGCAGGAACGCGCACCAGCGGTAATCCCAGTGGATGTGCCACTGCGTAATGACCGCAGGAAGGTTAATCAGCACGCCGAGCAGCACCAGCCCCACACCCGTTCGCCGATAGTGACGCAGGCTGAATTCGCCTTTCAGCCAGCCGGTGCGCATCAGTGACGCGCCCATCAGCATCATGCCCGCCAGCTGCCAGCCGTATTGCGCCCCCAGCGCAAGGAGGTTGTCCCCCAGCATATCCGCGCGGTTGCTTATTGCTTCCGTACCGCCTTTCAGCTTCCAGAACTGCTCGTACTGCAGGTTAGCGGCATCCGGGATCCAGGCACGGTTAGTCGCCTCCCCGGAGATCATCCCCAGCAGCAGCAGTACAGCAAGCCCCATGACATAGAGCATCACGCCGGTGTTAAACAGGCTTTTAACGCTGTGCGCATCGCGAATCAGACGCCAGCAGATGAGCCCGACTAACCCATACGCGAGAAGAATATCGCCGTCCCAGAAGAACAGGCCGTGAATAAAGCCGAGGATAACCAGCAGCGTCAGGCGCGACTGGATCCAGCGCGTACCGCGTTTGAGGAGCAGTTGCAGACCCGCGCCAAACAGCAGGGCAAAGAGCGTGAGGAATTTGACCTGCGCGAAGAGATCGAGGATCGCCCACGTCCAGGCATCACTGCGCGTGATGTCGCCATACCATGCAGGATTGAGATAAGCCGCCTTCGGCAAACCGAAGGCGGTGATATTAAGCAGCAGGATACCGAGAATGGCGACGCCGCGAACAAAATCGAGC
Source organism: Enterobacter sp. DC4 (assembly GCF_000568095.1). Taxonomy (NCBI): domain Bacteria; kingdom Pseudomonadati; phylum Pseudomonadota; class Gammaproteobacteria; order Enterobacterales; family Enterobacteriaceae; genus Enterobacter; species Enterobacter sp. DC4. The sequence continues at coordinate 127,952 of NZ_AZUB01000004.1, forward strand.
GTGACGTTTCGCTCCATGGTCCCTGCCCTGTAAGACTTAGTTGTGGTGACGTACGGCGCGCAGGAACTCCTGGCGGGTATTCTGGCTCGATTTAAACAGACCGCCCAGCGAGGTTGTGGTGGTCGCACTGGTGGCATCGCGCACGCCACGCGCCTTCACGCAGTAGTGAACCGCGTCGATAGAGACGGCCACGTTATTGGTGCCCAGCAGCGTTTGCAGCGCGGTCAGGATCTGCTGGGTCAGGCGCTCCTGCACCTGCGGACGCTGAGCAAAGAACTGCACGATGCGGTTGATCTTCGACAGGCCAATCACCGTATCTTTGGGGATATACGCCACGGTCGCTTTACCGTCGATGGTCACGAAATGGTGTTCGCAGGTGCTGGTCAGCGTGATATCGCGGACCGTCACCATCTCATCCACTTTCATCTTGTTTTCAATGACGGTGATTTTCGGGAAGTTGGCGTAATCCAGACCCGAGAAAATTTCGTCGACGTACATTTTCGCGATGCGGTGCGGCGTCTCCATCAGACTGTCGTCACTCAGATCGAGATTCAGCAGCTCCATGATATCGGTCATATGACCGGCAATCAGACGCTTGCGGGTTTCATTGTCCAAATCCTGTACGGGCGGACGCAGTGGCGTTTCAAGACCGCGCGCAACCAGGGCTTCGTGGACCAGGGCAGCTTCTTTACTGAGTGATGACATTTTGTTCTCCTGCAGGTGTGGCGTCTTTTGCCCTCGTTGTGGCAAAAGTATGCGCTCATTGTGCGTGAGGCGGCGCACATAATCCAGTATTCACGACGATAATTATTGCAATTGCTGTTGCCTTTCAGCGTGACGATTCCAGACCAGGGCTCCCCCGACGAACAGCGCAACACCCGCCAGCCCCAGCGCGGGCTCCAGCCGGTGGGTAAGCCAGGTTGATAACGCCGAGGTCATCGGGCCAATCAATTGCCCTATCGCATACCCGGTGGTGAGCAGGCCGGCCATATAGCGCGTGTGGTTTGGCGCCAGCTCGCGACCGTATAAAAGAGAGAGCTGCACGGCACACAAAAAGCCGCCTCCCACCAGCAGCCCGCCCGTCAGCAAACCGCCAATCCCCGGCAGTAGCCAGGCCGCCAGTACGCCCGCCCCCTGTAACCACAGTACGATAGCCAGCCTGCGGTTAGCCGTTGAGGTATGGCGTAACAGAATACTGAGCGCAATGCCCACCACGGCGGCGAGACCAAAAATCGGCCAGACAAACTGAGCAAACAGGCTGCCGGGAAAACGCACCGCCGCCATTTGCGACAGGAAAGTCGCCGGGAGGATATAGCCAAACCCGGCCAGGCTGTAGCTCCAGACCAGGCGCTTTAAATCCGCCGTCAGCAGCAGCGGCTCCGGCGCGGTGCCGGGTCGATGGAGCTGCCCGGATCGCGGCAGGTAGCGCGCCACCAGGGCAATCAGCACCAGCGCCAGCACGCCGTAGATTTGCCATGCCGCCCCGGCCGACAGGGATTTCGCCTGGATATAGACGGCGAGCAGCCCGCTCAGGGCGATGCCCGCCCCCGGTCCGGCAAACACCGCAGCGCTCAGGCCCGGTTTACCGAGCTGCCCCAGCCGTTCGTTAGTCCAGGCGGCAATGAGTACCATCGACCAGCCGCTCATGCAGCCGATGACAAAACGCAGCAGGCCGTGCACGACGGCGTTATCCGCCGCCGCGGAGAGCAGCGTCAGCGCCACCGCGCCGGTGATGCCAAGCCAGAGGCGCGTTTCAACGAAGCGGTGCGCACGCATCGCATCCCACGCGCCCACCAGATAGCCCAGATAATTCATCGCCGCCACCAGACCCGCGCTGGTCAGCGTAAGCTGTCCGGCAGCAATCATCAGTGGCACCTGGGGCGTAAAGGCAAAGCGCCCTATCCCCATCGCCACCACCAGAACGACAAACCCACTGAGCGCAATACGCAGCGCCATGACCGCTCCAAATGTTAAAGAAAAGTAAATTTATGATGCAGCATATCGCCTTCTGGCGAAAGTGAAAGTTACTCACAGGTCAATGAAAAGGCTGTATTATGGTTTTTATGAATACGTATTCTCATTAAGGAGCCCTGCATGGAACTGCTCGAAGAGCACCGTTGTTTTGAAGGTCGACAGCAGCGCTGGCGGCATGACTCCACCGTCCTGAACTGTACAATGACGTTCAGCATTTTCCTGCCCCCGACGGAGAATCCGCCGGTTCTGTTCTGGCTGTCAGGTCTGACCTGCAACGACGAAAACTTCACCACCAAAGCGGGCGCGCAGCGTATTGCCGCCGAGCTGGGCATTGCGCTGGTGATGCCAGACACCAGCCCGCGTGGCGATGATGTGGCCGACGATGCCGGATACGACCTGGGCAAAGGCGCCGGGTTTTATCTCAATGCGACCGAGCAGCCCTGGGCGCGCCACTACCACATGTATGATTACCTTCGCGATGAGCTGCCCGCCCTGATTCAATCCGGGTTTGCGGTAAGCGACCGCTGCGCCATCAGCGGCCACTCAATGGGCGGACACGGGGCGCTCATCATGGCGCTGAAAAATCCGAGGAAATACGTCAGCGTGTCGGCATTTGCGCCCATTGTGAACCCAACGCAGGTGCCTTGGGGGCAGAAAGCCTTCGCGAACTATCTGGGGGAAGATGAAGCGAATTGGCAGGAATGGGACAGCTGTGCGCTAATGCTGGCCAGCAGCTCAGCAAAAGCGATCCCGATGCTTATCGATCAGGGTGATGCGGATCAGTTCCTCGCCGGACAGCTGCAGCCTGCGGTGTTTGCCGAAGCTGCGCGCCAGAAGGACTGGCCGCTGACGCTGCGCATTCAGCCGGGATACGATCACAGCTATTACTTCATTGCGTCCTTTATTGAGGATCATCTCCGCTTCCATGCGGAGCATTTGTTCGGATAAGTGCGGCCGATTGCCGGGTGGCGGCTTCGCCTTACCCGGCCTACATTTGTGGGTTTTGTAGGCCCGGTAAGCGAAGCGCCACCGGGCATAAAGGTTACATCAGAACTTATAATCCACGCCGACAAAGTAGCGACGGCCATCTTCCGTGTAGCTGTAATCGTCGCGGCTCAGATCTTTGTCCAGCAGGTTCTGCACGCCCGCACGCAGCTTCACGCTTTTCGTCGCCTGCCACGCGGCGCCGGTATTCCAGATGACATAGCCACCCGGCGTTGGAGCACTGCTGGTCAGCGCACGTTTTTCACCGGTGTAGTTGCCCTGAACATAGAACGACCAGTCCTGCGTCGCCTTCCAGTCAACGGTACCGTTGGCGGTGTGGAACGGCAGATCGGACAGCGGCTTGTTGCCGCCGTTGCTGATATCACGACCGTCGTTGTAGGTGTAGTTCAGCGTCACTTTCCAGTCTTCCGCCAGCGGGAATTTCAGCTCGGTCTCCACCCCGCGGATGCGCGCCTTGTTAACGTTGTAGTAGCGGAAAATCGGTTCACCGTCAGCATTCAGGCCAACGTAGTTAGGGTAGCTCTGGGCCTGCTTCGCATTGGCCGTACGGCTGATGCTGATGCGGTCATCGACGTTATTCTGGAAGGTGGTGACGCTGGCCTGCACGCCCTCTAACCAGCCCTCTTCCCCGCTGTAGTACAGCCCGAATTCGAAGCTCTCGCTGGTTTCTGGCTTCAGATCCGGGTTACCAACAATCTCGCAGGCGCCGCGGCAGGAACCGGTGATCCAGTCCGGGCTGAGCTGCAGCAGCGATGGCGCTTTAAACGCGGTGGCCCAGCCCCCTTTCACCGTGACGGTGTCGGTCGCGTTATAGACCAGATAGGCTCGCGGGCTCCAGTGGTCGCCGTAGGTATCATGGTCGTCCATACGGATACCGGTGGTCAGCGCCAGAGGTTCAACAATACGCCATTCATCCTCCAGGAATAGAGCATACTGGCTTGTCGACGTACTGCTGCTGGAACCGCCCGTCAGGTTGACCGGATCCTTCAGCTTATCGTGACGCCATTCGCCGCCGAAGGTCATCATCTGGTTGATTTCGCCCAGCGGCAGCACGTATTTTCCGTCCACCGCATTGCTCTCGGAGGTGATCGGATTGCTGTTGCCCGGGTTTTTGTTATCCACCTTTTCGCCGTAGACCTTCAGCTCGCTGTTGCCGACGCCCCAGCGGCCGTTGTGGCTAAGAGAGTAGTTCTGGCGCTCAAGGCGGTTTTTGTCGAGGGAATCCGAGTCACGATCCTGACGATCGAAACCGTAGCCCGCCGTAAAGTCATGATTTTCAGACGGCGTCCAGGCGAACTCCACATTCGCATCGCGGCTGGTAAAGCCTTCAATGCGCGGCGTTTCACCGCTCGCCGTGGTAGAGGACTTCTGCTGACCGTCTTTCTCACGCTTCGCGAGGCTACCGTAGGCTTTCAGCCCCAGCAGACCGTCCACCAGCGGACCGCTGGTATAGAACTGACCGTTATACGTGTCGCCACGGTCGCGATGTTCCTGAATTGTGGAATCGGCGCTCAGGGTGCCCGTCCATTTCTGGCCGATTTTTTTGGTGATAATGTTTACCACGCCGCCCAGCGCATCGGAGCCGTAAAGAGAAGACATCGGTCCGCGCACCACTTCAATTCGTTCGATGGCGTCAACCGGCACCCAGTTGAGGTCGAAATCATTATGGCGGAACACCGCGTTACGGGAATTGACGCGCTTGCCGTCGATCAGAATCAGCGTGTAGCTGCTGTCCAGTCCACGGATACTTACCCCTTTACGGTTGTCCCCTTCGCTCGTGAGCTGAACGCCCGGCACATCCCGTAACACATCTTTCAGGTTCTGAACGGGTTTGCGCTGCAAATCTTCCTGGGTAATCACGCTGATGCTTGCCGGTGCGTCTTTCAGGTTTTGCTCGGTCGCGGAGGCCGTGACAACCATTGTGTCGCCGGATTCCGCTGCGATAACAGGCAGGGCCAGGGACATTGCGGACGCACAAAGTCCTCCCCTGACGAAGGGATTCAACCTAAACATTCCATATCTCCATGAGGTAAATACAACTCAATCAAATCATCATTGCTCACAGCGTCTTCCCTGCCGCCCACATCTGCGGTGGGTCGGTAGCACGCTTATTTTTGATAACGATAAAGCAAACGATAATTATTATCAATTGAATTGTTAAGAAATATATCTTTGTTTCAGGATGCGGCAATAAAAAAGCCCGCTCAAACGAGCGGGCTAATAGAGAGGAAGTGCGGTTATTGTTTAAATCGTTCCGGGAATTCCATTTCACTGTAGCGAACGAATTTTGTTCCTTTCGTCAACTTGTAACCAAACCAGATGACGAGGAACAGCGGAATGCCAATGTAGGTTGCCGTGACGGCGCCCCAGTCAATGGTGTCCGCCAGGAACGCTTCATAGTTCTGTCCAAGCGTAATGATCAGGCACAGAATGAAGGCGAAAATGGGACCCAGGGGGAAGAAGCCGGAGCGATACGGCAGCGAGTTAATATCGTGACCCTGTTTGACGAAGCCACGGCGGAAACGGTAGTGGCTAATGGCAATCCCCAGCCAGGCAATAAAGCCCGTCATCCCGGAGGTATTAAGCAGCCACAGGTACACCGTCTGGTTGCCAAACATGGAGGTCAGGAAGCACAGACCGGCAATCACCGTGGTGGCGTACAGCGCGTTACGCGGAACGCCGCCGCGGGACAGCTTCGCGAAGATACGCGGGGCTTTACCGTCGCATGCCAGCGTGTAGAGCATACGGGTGGACGCGTACATCCCGGAGTTACCGGCTGAAAGCACAGCGGTCAGGATAACGGCGTTCATCACTGCCGCAGCAGAAAGCAGACCGGCGTGCTGGAAGACCAGCGTGAACGGACTGACGCTAATATCTTTAACGTCATTACGCAGCAGGCTTGGATCGGTGTACGGAATGATCAGGCTGATAATGAGGATCGCGAACACGTAGAACAGCAGGATACGCCAGAAGACCTGACGAACCGCGCGCGGAATATTTTTCTCAGGGTTCTCTGACTCACCGGCAGCGATACCAATCAGCTCGGTCCCCTGGAAGGAGAAGCCGACAATCATCGCCACGCCAATCATCGCCGACAGTCCACCGGCAAACGGCGCATCGCCTGTTGTCCAGTTACTCCAGCCCGCAGGTTCTGCGCCTTTGAAAATACCAACGATCATCGCCACACCGACGACGATAAAGATGATGACGGTTGCCACTTTGATCAAAGAGAACCAGTATTCCGCTTCGCCGAAACCGCGCACGGAGATGTAGTTCAGCAGGAAGATGACGGCCAGGAACAGGGCGCTCCAGATCCAGCCCGGCGTATCCGGGAACCACCAGTTCATCACCAGCTGTGCGGCGACAAGGTCAACGGCGATAGTGACCGCCCAGTTGTACCAGTAGTTCCAGCCCAGCGCGAAGCCAAAGCCTTCTTCAACGTATTTTTGACCGTAGGTCGAAAACGAACCGGATACCGGCATGTACGCGGCCAGTTCGCCGAGACTGGTCATCAGGAAGTACACCATCAGGCCAATCAGGATATAAGAGAAAAGTGCCCCACCCGGGCCGGCTGCCGAAATCGTTGCGCCAGAGGCAACGAAAAGACCTGTACCGATTGAGCCTCCAATGGCGATCATCGTCAGGTGACGCGCCTTGAGTTCACGACGTAGCGTGGGCGCTTCTGTGGTTTTAATTTCTGAAACCATATGAAAATGCTGTCCATTTAATAAATGAGGCGCGATTGTAGCAGACGATCCGCGTTCCTTCCGGCAGAAATACTCAGTTATAAGAGAGCTTCATGACTCGGCCAAGATTATAAGTAAAGCATAATTTTTTCCTCTCCCCTTTGGGGAGAGGGTCAGGATGAGGGGAAGATTACATCTCGCAATAGCGCAGAAAACGCTGCAGCGAGCTGGAAAGGTGTTTCTGACGATGATGAATGCACCACAGCGTACGCACCAGCTTCGGCAATGGAACCGGGATTTCAACCAGCGACCCCGTTTCAAGCTGTTCGGCAATGACGCGCCGGGAAAGACAGCTGATCCCCAGGCCATGACGCACCGCGTGCTTGATGGCCTCAGAGTTCCCCAGCTCCATCCCTAACTGGAAATGCGGCAGATGGGAAAGCAGCAGATAATCGACAATTTCACGCGTGCCGGAGCCCTGTTCGCGCAGGATCCACTGCGCCTGCGCCAGGCGCTCCAGCGTCACCTCGCCCTGCAATAACGACGAGGCCGGGGACGCAAACACCACCAGCTCATCTTCCAGCCAGGGCTCGGCAATGATATCGACGTTATGGCAGGGTCCTTCGATGAGACCAATATCCACGCGGAAATCGATCACCGCGTTGATGACGTCCTGGCTATTGCCCACGCTCATCTCCAGCGGCAGAGTCGGGAAATCCCGGCGGTAGCGGGCAATCACTTCCGGCAGGATGTAGTTCCCGATGGTGCTGCTGGCATAGACGCGGATCGCACCGTTGTCTTCGCGGAACAGCTGCTCGATTTCGATAGCCTGCTCCAGCAGCGCCAGCGCGCGTGGATAAAGAAGACGGCCGTGCTCGTTCACCACCAGACGCTTCCCTACCCTGTCGAAAAGCTGAACGCCCAGTTGTCCTTCAAGATCGGTCAACGCCGCGCTGACCGCAGACTGCGAGAGCGCCAGCATTTGTGACGCCTGGGTCGTCGAGCCGCTTTTCAGCACCTCGGCAAACACTTCCAGCTGACGCAATGTAATGTGCATGGTTACTTACCACTTATATAGATTGATTATAAGTATATAATCAATTTTATTTTTAAGCCAGAGCGCCGTAACCTTTAGCCAGACAAAGGAGAAGGTTATGTCAGAAATCACCTTACAACATCATCGTACAGTGTGGCACTTCGTGCCGGGCCTCGCGCTTAGCGCAGCAGTGACCGCCGTTGCATTATGGGGCGGCAGCATCCCGGCTATCGCAGGCGCAGGTTTTAGCGCGTTAACGCTGGCCATTTTGCTCGGCATGGTCGTGGGTAACACCGTTTACCCACATATCTGGAAATCCTGCGACGGCGGCGTGATCTTTGCCAAACAGCACCTGCTGCGTCTCGGGATCATTCTTTACGGCTTCCGTCTCACCTTTTCGCAGATTGCGGATGTGGGCGTGAGCGGAATCGCCATCGACGTCCTGACCCTGACCAGCACCTTTTTGCTGGCCTGCTTTATCGGCCAGAAAGTCTTTGGCCTGGATAAGCAAACCAGCTGGCTGATCGGTGCGGGGAGCAGTATCTGTGGCGCCGCGGCGGTGCTGGCAACAGAGCCCGTCGTTAAAGCCGAAGCCAGCAAGGTGACCGTGGCGGTAGCGACGGTGGTGATCTTCGGTACGCTGGCGATTTTCCTCTACCCGGCCATGTATCCGCTGGTTGCCCACTGGTTTAGCCCGGAAACCTACGGCATCTATATCGGTTCGACCATGCACGAAGTGGCCCAGGTGGTCGCGGCAGGACACGCCATTAATCCGGACGCCGAAAACGCAGCGGTGATTGCCAAAATGCTGCGCGTGATGATGCTGGCCCCGTTCCTGATTTTCCTGGCCGCTCGGGTTAAGCAGCTGGCACCGGCAGACAGTAACCAGAAGAGCAAAATCACCGTTCCGTGGTTTGCGATCCTGTTTATCGTGGTGGCGATTTTCAACTCCTTCCACCTGCTGCCTAAAGCCGTTGTCGATATGCTGGTAACGCTGGATACGGTACTGCTGGCGATGGCCATGGCGGCGCTGGGGGTGACCACACACGTCAGCGCGCTGAAAAAAGCCGGTGCGAAACCGCTGCTGATGGCGCTGGTGCTCTTCATCTGGCTGATTGTCGGCGGCGGTGCCATTAACCTCGCGGTGCACAGCCTGATGGCATAAACCATCTCGTCCTTCTCCTGCTAACCCGCTATCATAAGCGTTTCGGGTTAGCAGGAGTTTTTATATGAAATATGTTGGAGCGCACGTCAGCGCTGCAGGTGGCCTTGCGAATGCCGCCATTCGCGCCGCCGAAATCGAGGCGACCGCTTTCGCCCTGTTCACCAAAAACCAGCGCCAGTGGCGCGCCGCAGCGCTCACCGCTGAAGTGATTGATGATTTCAAGGCTGCCTGTGAGAAGTACCACTACGGGCCAGGCCAAATCCTTCCCCACGACAGCTACCTGATCAACCTCGGTCACCCGGTTGAAGAGGCGCTGGAAAAATCCCGCGAGGCGTTTCTTGATGAAGTACAGCGCTGCGAACAGCTCGGGCTGACGCTGCTGAACTTCCATCCGGGTAGCCATCTGATGCAAATCGACGAAGATGCCTGCCTGGCGCGCATTGCCGAGTCCATCAACATCACCCTGGACAAGACCAAAGGCGTCACCGCGGTGATTGAGAATACCGCCGGTCAGGGCAGCAACCTCGGCTTCAGGTTCGAACATCTGGCGGCGATTATCGACGGCGTGGAGGATAAATCCCGCGTTGGCGTGTGCATTGATACCTGCCACGCGTTTGCCGCCGGTTATGACCTGCGCACCATCGAGGCAACGAAAAATACCTTTGATGAGTTCGAGCGCATTGTGGGCTTTAAGTACCTGCGCGGCATGCACTTAAACGATGCAAAAAGTGCGTTCGGCAGCCGCGTTGACCGCCACCACAGCCTGGGCGAAGGCAACATTGGCCACGATGCGTTCCGCTTCATTATGCAGGACGCCCGCTTCGACGGTATTCCGATGGTGCTGGAAACCATTAATCCGGATATCTGGGCAGAAGAGATTGCCTGGCTGAAGGCACAGCAAACCGCTGAACAGGCGGCATAAAAAAAGCCGGGTGCGTAATGCAACCCGGCTTTTTTGTTGTTTATCGCTTACGCTGCTTTTGCCACGACTTCCGTTTCCGGACGTTTCAGCACTGCGTAAGAGAGACCCGCCACCAGCGTACCGGCAACAATCGCCAGCAGGTAGCCCAGCACCGGCGTGATAGCGCCAGGGATCAGCAGCACGAACAGACCGCCGTGTGGTGCCATCAGCTTCGCGCCAATCGCCATGGAGATTGCCCCCGTTACCGCGCCACCCGCGATACAGCAAGGCAGTACACGCATTGGGTCACGGGCCGCGAACGGAATCGCCCCTTCGGTGATGAAGCACAGACCCAGCACCAGCGCCGCTTTGCCGCCTTCCTGCTGTGCTTTATCGAACTTACGACGGGCAATAATCGTCGCCAGGCCGAGCGCCAGAGGAGGCACCATACCTGCCGCCATGATGGCTGCCATTGGTGCGTAAGTCTGGGTACTCAGCAGGCCAACACCAAAGGCGTAAGCCGCTTTGTTCACCGGACCACCCATGTCGGTACACATCATGCCGCCGAGGATTGCACCCAGCAGAACCGCGTTTGCGGTACCCATGGTTTGCAGCCAGTGGGTCAGACCCGCCAGGATGCCCGCAACCGGCTTACCAATCAGGTAAATCATCGCCAGACCGACCACCAGGCTGGAAATCAGCGGGATGATCAGAATCGGTTTCAGCGCTTCCATACTCTGCGGCAGCTTGAGCTTCGAGCTGATGAGCTTCGCGACGTAACCGGCCAGGAAGCCCGCGATAATCCCGCCGATAAAGCCAGAACCCGTGCTCACGGCCAGCATACCGCCGATCAGGCCCGGCGTCAGGCCAGGACGGTCAGCGATGGAGAAGGCGATAAAGCCCGCCAGTACCGGCACCATCAGAGCGAAGGCTGAGCCACCGCCGATCTGCATCAGCGCAGCCGCCAGCGTCCCTTGTTCTTTAAACGCGGTGATACCAAACGCGAACGAGAGAGCGATACACAGACCACCCGCCACCACCATCGGCAGCATGTAAGACACGCCGGTCAACAGATGGCGATAGGCGCCCGCAGACTCTTTCTTACCTTCTGTCGCGGTTTGACGCGCGCCGGTTGCCTGATACGGCTTCGCTTCTACCAGCGCTTTATCAAACTCCTGCGCGGTCTTTTTCAGCGCCAGGCCGGTAGACGTACGGTACATTGGCTTACCGGCAAATTTCGCCAGGTCCACTTCGATATCCGCCGCCACGATCACCAGATCGGCCTCAGCCACTTCTTCTGGGGTGATAGCGTTGCCGGCACCGACGGAGCCACGCGTTTCAACTTTTACCCACCAGCCGCGTTTTTTCGCTTCGGTTTCAATGGCTTCAGCCGCCATAAAGGTGTGAGCCACGCCTGTCGGGCAGGCCGTCACCGCCACAATGCGTTTCGGACCCGTGGCCGCAACCGGTGCCGCTGCGACAGGCGCGCTGTAGACAGACGCATGACCTTTCGCTTCGCTCAGGAAGAGTTCCGGGTGTGCCACCGCGCGATTAATATCACCCAGCCACACTTTTTTGCCGTTCAGCGCACTGTCAGCCGGGATTTTGTCGCCCAGTACAATGGCCAGTTCTGCATCGCCTGGATTATCGATAATCTCCAGATGTGCTTTTTGTGCCGCCGCGCCCAGCAAGGTCTTCGCCATATAGGCGCGAGCCTGTCCGAGACCGGAGTCAATGATCAGCAGCGTTTTCATTATTCCTCTCCTGCTGTTAGTTAAAAGGTTTTAAGTCAACGCGCGCCATCATCGCGGCTAACTGGGTACGATCGGTAATACCGACGTTGCTCTGGCTGACGGCCAGGGCAGCAACGGCAGTGGCAAGACGTAAAGTATGTTCACTGGATTCACGCATCAGCAGACCATAAATCAGGCCGCCAACCATGGAATCCCCTGCGCCAACGGTACTCACAACTTCCATTGACGGCGGTTTGGCGATCCATTCGCCAGACGCGTTAACCCACAACGCGCCTTCTGCACCAAGCGAGATCACCACGTGAGCGATACCCTGCTCGCGCAGCGCATGGGCAGCGTCAATCACATCTTTTAATTCTGGCAGCTTACGACCCGCCCAGATCTCCAGCTCGCGGCGATTCGGCTTCACCAGCCACGGCGAGGCTTTCAGGCCCGCAACCAGCGCATCGCGGCTGCTGTCAAAAATGATGCACGGGCACTGGCTGCGCAGGCGCGTCATCCAGTCGGTAAACGCTTCCGGGCTCACGCCGGACGGCAGGCTGCCGCTGACGCAGACCATGTCAAACTGACCGAGCCAGGTCAGAGAATCGTTAACAAAACGCTCCCAGTCTGACGGCGTCACTTCGAAGCCAGAGAAGTTCAGGTCAGTCACTTCACCGTCTTTCTCCGTCAGCTTAACGTTGATGCGGGTACGGCCCTGAACAATCTGAAAACGGTTGGCAATGCCCAGCTCGCTGAACAGCTGCTGGAAACCATCCTGGTTATCTTTACCGAGGAATCCACCCACGGTGACGTCGATACCGAGATCCTTGAGCACTTTCGCGACGTTAATCCCTTTACCCGCAGCATGCAGGCCAGTGGTACGCACGAGGTTGACTTCGCCGCGCTCAATTTCCGGGCAAAATCCTACCAGGTCATAAGCCGGGTTCAGCGTAATAGTCGCAACACGTCTGCTCATTATGCGCCCTCCCCCAGACCCGCCGCGATGGCATCGCCAATCGCTTTCAGCGCCTGTTCAGCATCAGCCCCCTGCGCGGTGAAACGCAGACGGTGTCCTTTCTTCACGCCCAGCGCGACAACTTTCATCAGACTACGGCCGTTGGCCGGTTTGCCCGTGCCATCAAGGTTCGCCACGGTGATCTCACTCTCGAATTGTTTAATGGTATTCACCAGCATGGTGCCCGGACGGGCATGCAGGCCGTGCTCGTTACGTACCACGAACTCAGCGGTCTGCACGTCTTCAGTCGGTGCATCATCACTGGTCAGCAGTGCCAGCACGGTGGAGGCATCAGCGTTCAGCAGTTTTTCAGCTTTGTTGTTCAGCAGCAGATCGCCCAGACGCTTCAGCACGGAAACCGGCTGTTCATCATTCATCGCCACGGTCACCAGCATGGCTGCAGGCTCGCCTTCTACGTCAAACGCATTGGCCGCGCGGCTCACGGCGATAGCGCTGCGCAGGTTGCCTTCAGCACTGTCGTTCAGCCAGATACCCTGACCCAGATTCAACGGCTTATCGTTAATCACGCGCGTCACAAACGTGGCATCCGCCGCGCCGGCTTCTTTCAGACGGCCCGCGTTCAGCGCCTGCAGCGTCACCAGATCGGAGGCAACCACATCCAGCGTCAGCGTTTCATTATCCAGTTTCAGCGCTTCGCTCTGTTTTTCGCCCATCAGCAACGCACGCAGCTCTTCAGCTGTGGTTGCGGACTTAAGCTGTTCAGCCACATCGTCATCGCTCAGGACATGCGTCAGCTGACGCAGCAGGCCCAGGTGTTCGTCGCTGCTGGCCGCGATACCGATAGCCACATAGGCCACCTGACCGTCGCCCCAGAGCACGCCCTGCGGGAACTGATAAACCTTAACGCCGGTTTTCAACACCTGATCGCGGGTATCGGTTGTGCCGTGCGGAATGGCAATGCCATTGCCGAGGAAGGTTGAGGTCTGCTGCTCGCGCGCCAGCATGCCGTTGACATAGCCGTCCGCGACGTTACCCGCCTGCACAAGCGCAGCGGCAACCTGGCGAATAGCCTCTTCTTTATCCCCGGCCTGAGCGCCCGGGTGGATATCCTGAACAGATAACTGGAACATGGTTCTCCACTCCTGCTGAACTTGAATCGTTTCAGCTTTAATGAGAAAAAATGCGCTAGCCTGCTCCGTTTGTTAAAACAAGATAGCGCTGAAACGTTTCAAAAAGTCTTGCGCTTTCTGCAATGTCTTGCAAGTAAACTCGTATTTCCGATCTCAGAATTTAGAGATACAGCACATTTCTTCTTCGTTCAGCTGAATTTTGCTGAAGTTCAGCAAGCCAGTTTCAGCTAAGGTCAGCCGGGTGAGAGGTAAGTTGAAATGCCATTTTGATTTTTCGTGGCATCATTGACCGCACCCACTGTTTATTTTTTAGCTGACGGCGTAAACTCCGCCCCTCTCTGCTACTCGCTAATTATAAAACATGCATAACCCCCCTGCGGCGGTCTCGCCGAAGCCCTTTGATTTGACCTCTGCGGCATTCCTCGTTGTTGCCTTCTTCACGGGCATTGCCGGTGCGTTACAGACGCCGACATTGAGCTTATTCCTGACAAATGAGGTTCACGTCCGTCCGGCGATGGTAGGCTTCTTTTTTACCGGAAGCGCCATCATCGGCATCCTGGTCAGCCAGTTTCTGGCGGGACGATCCGACAGAAAAGGCGATCGTAAAAGCCTGATCGTTTTCTGCTGTCTGCTGGGGGTCATGGCCTGCGTTCTGTTTGCATGGAACCGCAACTATTTCATTCTGCTCTTCGTCGGGGTATTTCTGAGCAGCTTTGGCTCGACGGCAAACCCGCAGCTGTTCGCCCTTGCCCGCGAACACGCCGACCATACCGGCCGTGAAGCGGTGATGTTCAGCTCTGTCCTGCGTGCTCAGGTGTCGCTGGCATGGGTGATTGGCCCGCCGCTGGCCTACGCGCTGGCGATGGGTTTTGGCTTTACGGTGATGTACCTGAGTGCGGCCGTTGCGTTTGTGGCGTGCGGCGCGCTGGTGTGGTTCTTCCTGCCGTCCATGCGCAAAGAGCCGAAAGTGGCAACGGGCGTGCTGGAAGCGCCGCGCCGTAACCGCCGCGATGCCCTGCTCCTGTTTGTTATCTGCACGCTGATGTGGGGCACCAACAGCCTGTATATCATCAATATGCCGCTGTTTATTATTGATGAACTGCACCTGTCGGAGAAGCTGGCGGGCATCATGATGGGCACCGCGGCCGGGCTTGAGATCCCGACGATGCTCATCGCGGGCTATTACGCTAAGCGCTTCGGAAAGCGTTTTTTAATGCGCATCGCCGCTGTCGCCGGTCTGCTGTTTTATATCGGTATGCTGACGGTACATACGCCGGGGCTGTTGCTGGCGTTACAGCTGCTGAACGCCATCTTTATTGGCATTCTCGCCGGGATAGGCATGCTCTATTTCCAGGATCTGATGCCGGGTCAGGCAGGCTCAGCCACCACCCTTTATACTAATACCACCCGCGTGGGCTGGATTATCGCGGGCTCAATGGCCGGTGTCGTGGCCGAAATCTGGAACTATCACACGGTGTTCTGGATTGCGCTGGTGATGTGTACGCTGACGATGGGCTGCCTGGCGAGAATTAAAGACGTTTAAGGCGCGGTGAGCGTTTCAAGTTCAAGAAGGTACGTCATCGCCTGCTCTCGCGTGCTGCCGCACATTTCGGCAGCGGGCTGAAGCCCGGAGCAGACTTTCGGGCGCAACGGTGAGCCAAAGATCATGCACAGGTTCGTTTCCGAGAGCTGAACGCAGCGGGTATTGGCAGGCTTGCCCTCGGGCATTCCTGGAATGGGGCTTGAAATGGACGGTGCAGTACAGCACGCGCCACAATCGGGACGGCAATCCATAAATGCTCTCTTTCGCTGACGATCGCCCGCGAGTCGGGCATCGCGCGCACAGTAACACCTTTTGCGTATTGATAGCAAAAGCCACGAATTCCTCTTGCCTGAAAGGCCGCGCGCGAGTAATTTGGCGCGATATTTTTTACCTCCCGTAAACAGGATTACTGCAATGCCAAGAGCGAACGAAATTAAGAAAGGTATGGTGCTGAATTACAACGGCAAACTGCTGATTGTGAAAGATATCGACATTCAGGCCCCGAGCGCCCGTGGTGCAGCAACGCTGTACAAAATGCGTTTCGCCGATGTGCGTACCGGCCTGAAAGTGGAAGAGCGCTTTAAAGGTGACGATATCGTCGATACCGTGACCCTGACCCGTCGCTATGTTGATTTCTCCTACATCGACGGCAACGAATACGTGTTCATGGATAAAGAAGATTACACCCCGTACATCTTCACCAAAGATCAAATTGAAGAAGAGCTGCTGTTTATCCCTGAAGGCGGCATGCCTGACATGCAGGTTCTGACCTGGGACGGCGTACTGCTGGCGCTCGAACTGCCTCAGACCGTCGATCTGGAAATCGTTGAAACGGCACATGGCATCAAAGGCGCATCCGCCAGTGCCCGCAACAAACCGGCTACCCTGACGACCGGCCTGGTTGTGCAGGTACCGGAATACCTCTCTGCTGGCGAGAAGATCCGCATCCATATCGAAGAAAAACGCTATATGGGTCGCGCTGACTGATTGCGGCGTTTGTCGGGTGGCGCTATGCTTACCCGACCCACGAAAAAAACCGGCCCTGAAGCCGGTTTTTGTGTTTTTGTAGGCCGGGTAAGGCGAAGCCGCCACCCGGCAATTCCGGTTACAGCAGCTCCGGATACTTCGTCATCTTCAGCGCCAGCTCAACGCCGCGCACTTCCGCCATGCCTTTAAGACGGCCAATCGCCGAATAGCCCGGGTTGGTTTTCTTACGCAGATCGTCCAGCATCTGGTGACCGTGATCCGGGCGGAACGGGATAGGACGCACATCGCCCGCCTGCTTACGACGCGCCTCTTCCGCCAGAATGGCGTCTACCACCGCCACCATATTCACATCGCCGCCCAGGTGCGCCGCCTCGTGGAAGGTTTTTGGATTCTCTTCGCGGCAGGTCGCGCGCAGATGCGTGAAGTGGATACGATCGCCGAAGGTTTCAATCATCCGCACCAGGTCGTTATCCGCACGCACGCCGTAGGAGCCGGTACACATGGTAAAGCCGTTATAAATGCTGTTTACCGTCTCTTTCAGCCACTGCATATCTTCAATCGTGGACACGATACGCGGCAGGCCGAGGATTGGACGCGGAGGATCGTCCGGGTGCACGGCCAGGCGAACCCCTACTTCTTCCGCAACCGGCACGATAGCGCGCAGGAAATACGCCATGTTTTCACGCAGCTGCTGCTTATCAATATCGCCGTATTCCGCCAGGCGCGCGCGGAACTGATCCAGCGTATACCCTTCTTCAGCCCCGGGCAGGCCCGCAATAATATTACGGGTCAGCTTTTCGATGTCCGCGTCACTGGCAGCGTTAAACCACGCGCGCGCCTGCTGCTGCTCTTCCGCGGTGTAATCCGCTTCGGCGCCAGGGCGTTTCAGAATGTGCAGCTCGAATGCCGCAAAGGCAATCTGATCGAAACGCAGCGCTTTCGAGCCGTCCGGCATCTGATATTCAAGGTCGGTTCGCGTCCAGTCGAGGATAGGCATGAAGTTATAGCAGACCGTATCAATGCCGCAGGTCGCCAGGTTGCGAATGCTCTGCTGATAGTTAGCAATCCAGGTCTGGTACTCCCCTGAATGGGTTTTGATATCTTCATGAACCGGAATGCTTTCTACCACAGACCAGGTTAATCCCTTCTCCGCCAGCAGCGCCTGACGCTGTTGAATTTCCTCTACCGGCCAGACCTGACCGTTAGGAATATGATGCAGCGCCGTGACGACACCCGTTGCGCCAGCCTGACGCACATCATCAAGAGAAACCGGATCGTTCGGCCCGTACCAACGCCAGGTTTGTTCCATTGCCTCACCCTCTTAAGTTGTTATACCAATATGCGTTACTGCAATGACGACTACCATACATGTTTGCCGCTAAGGGTCAACATACCGCCACACATTGATTGATCAAACTCACAGAACGGGGATATTTACGGCTCACCAATTTCATTTGCTGTCATATAACTTTACACTGGCATTGTTAATTAATGGTTAATCAGGTGTGTATTTCATGAAGACAATTGCCTCCACCGCCCTTCCTGCCCGGGTTCAGCAACCGCGCTACGATCGCCAGTCATTACGCTCCCGCATCGTCCACTTTGGCTTTGGTGCGTTTCACCGTGCGCACCAGGCATTGTTAACAAATCGGGTGCTGAATGAAAAAGGCGGCGACTGGGGGATGTGTGAGATTAGCCTCTTCAGCGGCGACGTGCTGATGAGCCAGCTGCGCGCGCAGGATCACCTGTTCACCGTGCTGGAGAAAGGTGCAGAAGGCAATGAGGCGATTATCGTCGGTGCCGTCCATGAATGCCTGAACGCAAAGCTGGACTCCCTGCCCGCCATTATTGAGAAATTTTGTGAGCCTCAGGTCGCGATTGTATCGCTCACCATCACGGAAAAAGGCTACTGCATCGATCCCGCGACCGGGAAACTCGATCTGAATAACCCCCGGATCGTCCACGACCTTGAAAACCCCTCCGAGCCACATTCGGCCCCAGGGATCCTGGTCGAAGCCCTCCACCGCCGCCGCGAGCGCGGCTTGCCTGCGTTTACCGTGCTGTCCTGCGACAATATCCCTGACAACGGGCACGTGGTGAAAAACGCGGTGCTGGGCATGGCGCAAAAACGTTCCGCAGGGTTATCTGAATGGATTGATAGCCACGTGAGTTTCCCGGGGACGATGGTCGACAGGATTGTGCCCGCCGCAACGGAGGCCTCGCTGGCGGAAATCACCGACGCGCTGGGCGTGGAAGATCCGTGCGCCATCAGCTGCGAGCCGTTCATTCAGTGGGTCGTAGAAGATAATTTTGTCGCCGGGCGTCCCGAGTGGGAAGTGGCGGGTGTCCAGATGGTGCAGGATGTGCTGCCGTGGGAGCAGATGAAATTACGCATGCTCAACGGCAGCCACTCTTTCCTGGCGTATCTGGGGTACCTCGCGGGCTACGCCCATATAAATGAATGCATGGAGGACGCGGCGTTCCGTGAAGCAGCCCGTCGGCTGATGCTGGACGAGCAGGCCCCCACGTTGCGCATTAAGGATGTTGACCTCACCGCCTACGCCGATAGCCTGATCGAACGCTTTGCCAACCCGGCCCTCCAGCATCGGACCTGGCAAATCGCGATGGACGGTAGCCAGAAACTTCCGCAAAGAATGCTGGACGGGATCCGCATTCACCTTGAGCGAAAAACACCGTGGTCGCTGCTGGCCCTGGGCGTGGCTGGCTGGATACGCTACGTCAGCGGCACCGACGATCATGGCAACGCGATTGACGTGCGCGATCCCCTCAGCGATAAAATCCGCAAGATTGTTAACGCCAGCAGCGACGCTGACCGCGTTAACGCCCTGCTGGGGCTGAGCGAGGTCTTTGGTCACGATCTCGCGCAAAACAGCGTGTTTGTGGAGGCTGTCAGCCAGGCATACCAGCGCATTACCCGCCACGGCGCGCGTCAGGCTGTTATCGAAACGTTAAATCTTTAACGATTATTGCGTTTAATGCGAACGGATGAGGTCTCCGTTCGCCCTTCCCCTTCTCACAGGGCACGTTTTTCGCCAGGATAGAGAATAGTGTTATAGCATCACCATTCTCATCCGGAGCGCACGTGACCAAAACCAACCTCATCACCGGTTTTCTCGGCAGCGGTAAAACCACCTCAATTCTCCATCTGCTGGCAAATAAAGATCCAGCCGAGAAATGGGCCGTGCTGGTCAATGAATTTGGCGAGGTGGGCATTGACGGCGCGCTGCTGTCATCCAGCGGCGCAATGATTAAAGAGATCCCCGGCGGGTGCATGTGCTGCGTCAATGGCCTGCCGATGCAGGTCGGGCTCAATACCCTGCTGCGTCAGGGCAAACCTGACCGCCTGCTGATTGAACCCACCGGGCTGGGTCACCCGAAGCAGATCCTCGATTTACTGACCGCCCCGGTTTACGAGCCGTGGATCGATCTGCGCGCCACCCTGTGCCTGCTCGATCCGCGTCAGCTTCTGGATGACAAGTCGCTGGCCAATGAGAACTTCCGCGATCAGCTCGCCTCGGCTGACGTTATTGTCGCGAATAAAGCCGATCGCGCCACGGCTGAAAGCCAAGCCGCGCTGGAGTCGTGGTGGCAGCATTTCGGCGGCAATCGTACACGAGTGCAGGCCACCCAGGGGAATATTGATAGCGCCCTGCTTGACCTTCCACGTCTGAACCTCACCGCGTTGCCCGCCAGCGCGGAGCATGCGCACAGTCATCCGGTTAAGCAGGGTCTGGCAGCCCTGAGTCTGCCGGAGCACCAGCGCTGGCGCCGTAACCTGAACAGCGGTCAGGGATATCAGGCCTGCGGGTGGATTTTTGATGCTGAAACCGTTTTCGACACCATTGGGATCCTCGAGTGGGCCCGACTTGCGCCCGTCGATCGCGTGAAAGGGATCATGCGCACGCCAGACGGGCTGGTGCGAATCAACCGTCAGGGCGACGATTTCTTTATTGAAACGCAAAATGTGGCGCCGCCTGACAGCCGTATAGAGTTAATTAGTGCGGTTAACGCCGACTGGAATGCCCTCCAGTCCAGCCTGTTGAGGATTCGTTTAAGTTCAGGCGGCTAACGTTGCCCCTGTTTTCACACTATACAGAACGTTATGACAACTCGATTTCCCCTGATATTACTGCTTAATGTCGCCGGT
Source organism: Enterobacter sp. DC4 (assembly GCF_000568095.1). NCBI lineage: Bacteria > Pseudomonadati > Pseudomonadota > Gammaproteobacteria > Enterobacterales > Enterobacteriaceae > Enterobacter > Enterobacter sp. DC4. The sequence continues at coordinate 148,256 of NZ_AZUB01000004.1, forward strand.
CTGGCGCTTTTCTTCTCCTGGTATATCCCGGCGGATCATGGTTTCTGGTTCCCGCTGGATTCTGCCATTTTCCACTTCTTCAACCAGGAGCTGGTGAAGAGCAACGCGTTCCTGTGGCTGGTAGCAATTACCAACAACCGCGCCTTCGACGGCTTCTCGCTACTGGCGATGGGCTGCCTGATGCTCTCTTTCTGGCTGAAAGAGGACAAAGCCGGGCGTCGGCGTATTCTGATTATCGGTCTGGTGATGCTGCTGTTTGCCGTCGTCATTAACCAGCTGGCAACCGCGATTATTCCGGTTAAGCGTTCCAGCCCAACGCTCTTTTTCACCGATATTTATCGCGTGAGTGAACTGCTGCATATTCCAACAAAAGATGCGTCGAAGGACAGTTTCCCCGGCGATCACGGCATGATGCTGCTTATTTTCTCCGCAATTATGCTTCGCTATTTCGGCAGAAAAGCGTTTGCCATAGCCCTGATTATTTTTGTGGTTTTTGCCTTCCCGCGCGTAATGATTGGCGCTCACTGGTTCACCGATATTGCCGTCGGTTCGCTCTCCGTTGCGCTGATTGCGCTGCCGTGGTGTTTGATGACCCCACTGAGCGACAGGATAATAGCGCTGTTCGATCGTTATCTTCCCGGTAAAGCGCAACAATAATTGAACAAATAACTAACCTAAATTAACGTGAGCTATCAGGGATCGACATGATCCCTGATAGCCTTCCCGCCACGATCTTTTCCCAGTGTCATATTCTTGTCATCACATTCATGATAAAAATGAAGCAATTGCGCGATAAAGCCTCGGATCTGACCGCATTTTAAGCAATTACGGATTTTTACTTTCTGTATCACATTTTCTTATAAAAAAAAGGCTTTTTTTACTCGCAATACCCCTGGCAATCGGTTAATCTCGAACTCGTTTTGCCCCATAGGGATAATTATTTCGATGGTGAATAATTTTGTGCGCTATGCCACAAATGTGACCAGAAAGAATTGTCTCAATGTGAACAGATAATTAGTCTCGTCACGTTTGGCATTTTTATAACGATATTTGTCGTTAAGGACTTCAAGGGATAATAAACAAAATGGTCAAATCTCAACCGTTTCTGAGATATATCTTACGGGGGATCCCGGCGATAGCAGTCGCGGTACTGTTATCTGCATGTAGTACATCGAACACCGCAAAGAATATGCATCCTGAGACGCGTGTTGTGGGAATGGAAGATTCCTCGTCACTGCAAGCCTCTCAGGATGAATTTGAAAATATGGTACGTAATCTGGACGTGAAGTCCCGCATTATGGACCAGTATGCTGACTGGAAAGGCGTGCGCTATCGTCTTGGCGGCAGCACAAAAACAGGTATTGATTGTTCCGGTTTTGTACAGCGTACGTTCCGTGAGCAATTTGGGTTAGATCTTCCGCGTTCAACCTATGAACAGCAGGAGATGGGCAAGTCGATTTCACGTACCAAACTGCGCACCGGTGATTTAGTCCTGTTCCGTGCCGGTTCTACAGGTCGACATGTTGGCATCTACATTGGTAACGACCAGTTCGTACATGCCTCCACCAGCAGCGGTGTGACCATTTCCAGCATGAATGAACCGTACTGGAAGAAGCGCTACAACGAAGCACGCCGCGTACTGACCCGCAGTTAATATGACTATTGTATCGTTGGTTATCCCTTGGCTGACGATATGATGAAAAAAAGCACTGCTTCGGCAGTGTTTTTTTTTGCCCATTACACTGAATACATCCAGCGGCATTTCAGGAATCACGACGTCTATGCTCACCCGCTACTTCTCCAGTAATCGTAAGATACTGATCCTCAGTATTATCACGGGTCTCATCACCGCCCTGCTCCTGGGTTCACTGCAATTTTCCTGGAGTTACCACAAGCGGGAAGTCAAATTCGACACTCTGGTGAATGATGTAAGCGCCTATATGGGGAGCTATTTCGACGATTTAAAAAAAGCGGTCAATGTTCTCCAGCCCCTCACGCTGAACACGTGCCACGACGTCAATCAGGAACTCACCTCACGCGCGGCCTTCAGCATTAACGTTCGCGCCTTCCTGCTGGTCAGGGACAAGATGGCGTTCTGCTCTTCCGCCACAGGCCCGATGAATGTCCCGATGGAGACGCTGATACCTGAGCTGAATATCGATAAACCGATCGATATGGCGCTGCTCCCGGGTACCCCCATGCTGCCTGATGAACCTGCAATTGCGATCTGGTACCGCAACCCATTAGTAAAGGGCGGCGGTGTGTTCACTTCAGTGAATATTAATCTGACGCCTTACCTGCTCTACACGGAGCGCCAGGACGAGTTCGCGGGTATAGCCATCATCATCGGCGATAACGCATTGTCGACCCAGTCCAGTACCCTGGTTCATGCGCACGAATTACATGACATCCCGGTCCGCACGGCGACGCTGAAAGACGTCCCCCTGACCATCAACCTGTATGCGGACGCATGGACCAGCGATGAAATTCTCTACGCCGTGTTCTTCGGGCTGGTATGCGGCATTTGTGCCGGATCGCTCAACTACTACATCCTCAGCATTCGCCTTAATCCGGGTAAAGAGATTTTAAGCGCCATTAAGCGCGGTCAGTTTTACGTGGTTTATCAACCCGTCGTTGATGCCAAATCGCTCAAAATGACCGGGCTTGAAGTGCTGATGCGCTGGAAGCACCCGACAATGGGGGAAATTCCGCCTGACGCGTTTATCAACTTTGCCGAAGCGCAGAAGCTGATTGTCCCGCTGACGCTGCATCTCTTTGACCTTATCATTCACGATGCACCCGTGTTACAAACGCTGTTACCTCCGGGCGCAAAGGTGGGCATCAACATTGCGCCGGGGCATCTGCACGCGGAAAGCTTCAAGGACGATATGCGCACCTTCAAAGCGCTACTGCCGCCGGATTATTTCCAGATCGTGCTGGAAATTACCGAACGCGACATGCTGAATCATCGGGAAGCCAACAGCCTCTTCGAATGGCTGCATAACGAAGGGTTTGAAATCGCCATTGATGATTTTGGAACCGGCCACAGCGCGCTGATTTACCTTGAGCATTTCACCATGGACTACCTCAAAATAGACCGTGGTTTTGTTAATGCGATCGGTACTGAGACCGTGACGTCGCCGGTGCTGGATGCTGTTCTGACGCTGGCAAGACGGCTGAGTATGCTGACCGTCGCCGAAGGGGTAGAGACGCCGGAACAGGCGGCCTGGCTGCGCGAACATGGCGTTAACTTCCTGCAGGGATACTGGATTAGCCGTCCGATGCCGCTGGCGCAGTTCCGCGAATGGCGTCCTGATATTTCGCCCGAGGGCGATTAATTTCACATTGTCCGCGACGTCACTTATTATTCAGCTTAACCGAGCCGGTCTGTAAAAGAGGGAGCCGCCGCGAGATGCTTATGCGCTTTATGTTGCTGATGTTGGCATTCACCAGCCTGTCCAGCCAGGCGCAAGCCATCAAAGAAAATATCGCCTTCGCGGTGATTGGCGAGCCGAAATACGCGGTCAATTTTACGCACTTCGATTACGTCAACCCTGCCGCGCCGAAGGGCGGTAAGGTGACGCTTTCCGCCACGGGAACCTTCGACAACTTCAACCGCTTCGCCCTGCGCGGCGTGGCGGCAGCGCGGACGGAATCGCTTTACGATACGCTCTTTGTCACCTCTGACGATGAACCCGGCAGCTACTATCCGCTGATTGCCGAGAACGTGCGTTACGCCGATAACTTCGCCTGGGCGGAAATCTCGCTGAACCCGCGGGCACGTTTTCACGATGGCACACCGGTTAAAGCCAGCGACGTTGCGTTCACCTTCCATAAATTCATGACCGAAGGCGTGCCCCAGTTCCGCATCGTATATAAGGGCGCGTCCGTCAGAGCCATTGCGCCGCTCACCGTGCGCATCGAGCTGAGCGAACCCAACAAAGAGAACATGCTGAGCCTGTTCTCGCTGCCGGTGATGCCTGAATCGTTCTGGAAAAATCATAAGCTAAGCGACCCGCTTTCCACGCCGCCGCTGGCAGGCGGCCCCTACCGCATTACCGACTGGCGCATGGGGCAATATGTCGTCTATTCCCGCGTCAAAGACTACTGGGCGGCCTATCTGCCGGTAAACCGCGGACGCTGGAACTTCGACACCCTTCGCTATGATTACTACCTCGACGATAACGTGGCGTTTGAAGCGTTCAAAGCCGGGGCCTTCGATTTGCGCGTCGAGAGCAGCGCCAAAAACTGGGCGACCCGCTATATCGGCAAAAATTTCGCAAAAGGCTATATCGTCAAAGACGAGCACAAAAATGAGTCTGCCCAGGACACCCGCTGGCTGGCGTTTAATATTCAGCGTCCGGTATTTAATGACCGCCGGGTGCGGGAAGCCATCTCCCTGGCCTTTGATTTTGAGTGGATGAACAAAGCGCTGTTTTACGGGGCCTACAGCCGCGCCAACAGCTATTTTCAGAATACCGAGTACGCCGCGCGCGATTACCCGAAAGCCGACGAGCTGGTTCTGCTGGCACCGCTAAAAGCGGAGCTGCCACCGCAGGTGTTCACCACCGTGTTTCAGCCGCCCGCGTCGAAGGGTGACGGCTACGACCGTGACAACCTGCTGAAGGCCAGCAAGCTGCTGGATGACGCGGGCTGGCACCTGAAGAATCAAAAGCGTGTGGATGCCAAAACGGGTAAGCCTCTTAGCTTTGAGCTGCTGCTCTCGTCCGGAGGCAACGATCAGTGGGTGCTGCCGTTTAAGCACAATCTTGAGCGGCTGGGCGTGACCATGAACATTCGCCAGGTGGATAACGCGCAGATCACCAGCCGCATGCGCAGCCGTGATTACGACATGATGCAGCGCCTGTGGCCCGCCCAACCGTGGCCCAGCTCGGACCTGCAAATCTCCTGGGCCTCCAGCTACATCGACTCCTCGTACAACGCGCCGGGGGTAAAAAGCCCGGCGATTGACGCGCTGATTGCTAAAATCGTGGCGGCGCAGGGGGATAAAGAAAAACTCCTGCCGCTCGGGCGCGCCCTCGACAGGGTCTTAACCTGGAACTACTACATGCTGCCGATGTGGTATATGGGCGAAGATCGCCTTGCGCGCTGGGATAAGTTCTCCGTGCCTGCCGTGCGCCCTGTCTACTCCCTGGGCTTTGATACCTGGTGGTATGACGTTAACAAAGCCGCCAGACTTCCCGCTGAGCGGCGATAAGGAATTATCATGGGTGCCTATCTTCTCCGCCGTCTCCTGCTGGTCATCCCCACCCTGTGGGCCATCATCACGATTAACTTTTTTATCGTGCAAATCGCCCCCGGTGGGCCGGTCGATCAGGCCATTGCCGCCATTGAATTTGGCAACAGCGGCGGCATGCCCGGCGGCGGCGGTGAAGGGATGGGCGCCAGCCATGCGCGAACCGGCGTAGGGAATATCAGTGAAAGCCACTACCGCGGCGGACGCGGGCTGGATCCGGAAGTGATCGCCGAGATCACCCACCGCTACGGCTTTGACAAACCGATTCACGAGCGCTATTTCAAAATGCTCTGGGATTACATCCGCTTCGATTTTGGCGATAGCCTGTTTCGCAGTGCGTCAGTGCTGACGCTGATCAAGCAAAGCCTGCCGGTTTCGATCACGCTGGGGCTGTGGGGAACGCTGATTATCTATCTGGTCTCTATTCCGCTCGGGATCCGCAAAGCGGTGTACAACGGCAGCCGGTTCGATATCTGGAGCAGCACGTTCATCATTATTGGCTATGCCATCCCGGCATTTCTGTTTGCCGTCCTGCTGATCGTCTTTTTTGCCGGGGGAAGCTATTTCGACCTCTTCCCGCTGCGGGGGCTGGTCTCCGCCGATTTCAGCTCCCTGCCGTGGTATCAGAAAATCACCGACTACCTCTGGCATATCACGCTGCCGGTGCTGGCCACGGTCATCGGCGGGTTTGCGGCCCTGACCATGTTGACCAAAAACGCCTTTCTCGATGAAATTCGTAAACAGTACGTCGTCACGGCCCGCGCCAAGGGCGTGAGCGAGAAGCAGATCATGTGGAAACACGTGTTTCGCAACGCCATGCTTCTGGTGATCGCCGGATTTCCGGCCACGTTCATCGGCATGTTTTTTACCGGCTCGCTGCTGATAGAGGTGATGTTTTCGCTCAACGGCCTGGGGCTGCTGGGCTATGAGGCTACCGTGTCGCGCGATTATCCGGTGATGTTTGGCACACTCTATATTTTCACCCTGATTGGCCTGCTGCTGAATATCATCAGTGATATCAGCTATACGCTGGTCGATCCCCGAATCGATTTTGAGGGCCGCTGATGCCGCGTTTAAGCCCCGTCAACCAGGCCCGCTGGGCCCGTTTTCGCCACAACCGCCGCGGCTACTGGTCGCTGTGGATTTTTGCCGTACTGTTTGCCTTAAGCATGTGTTCGGAGCTGATCGCCAACGACAAACCGCTGCTGGTGCATTTTAACGACCGCTGGTACGTGCCGGTTATCGCCAGTTACACCGAAAGCGACTTTGGCGGCCCGTTTGCGACCCCGGCTGAATATCAGGATCCGTGGCTTCGCGATCAAATCGACAGGCACGGCTGGGCGCTCTGGGCACCGGTGCGCTTTGGCGCAAACAGCATTAACTTCGCCACCACGACTCCCTTCCCTTCCCCGCCCTCCGCGCAAAACTGGCTGGGAACCGATGCGAACGGCGGCGACGTGCTGGCCCGCATCCTGTACGGCACGCGAATCTCGCTTCTCTTTGGGCTGATGCTGACGATCTTCTCAAGCGTCATGGGCGTCGTGGCGGGTGCCGTTCAGGGCTACTACGGCGGGAAAATTGACCTGTGGGGCCAGCGGATTATTGAAGTCTGGTCAGGCATGCCGACGCTGTTTCTGATCATCCTGCTTTCCAGCGTCGTACAGCCCAACTTCTGGTGGCTATTAGGCATCACCGTCCTGTTCGGCTGGATGGCGCTGGTCGGTGTGGTAAGGGCCGAGTTTCTGCGCACCCGCAATTTCGACTATATTCGCGCCGCGCAGGCGCTTGGCGTGAGTGACCGCGGGATCATCTTCCGCCATATGCTGCCCAACGCGGTGGTAGCAACACTCACCTTCCTGCCGTTTATTCTGTGCAGCTCCATCACCACCCTCACCTCGCTGGATTTTCTTGGTTTCGGGCTACCGTTGGGTTCCCCGTCGCTCGGCGAACTGCTGCTGCAGGGCAAAAACAACCTGCAGGCACCGTGGTTAGGCATCGCCGCCTTTCTTTCCGTGGCCGTGCTGCTGTCGCTGCTGATTTTTATTGGCGAAGCCGTGCGCGATGCCTTTGATCCGAACAAGGCGGTATAAAATGACCCAGCCTCTTCTGAGTATTGATAACCTGTCGATTGCTTTTTCAACGCAGGGCGAGACGCGCACCGTGGTCACCGACCTGTCGCTGCAGATCCAGCCCGGTGAAACGCTGGCCCTGGTGGGTGAATCGGGTTCAGGCAAGAGCGTTTCGGCGCTCTCCATCCTGCGGCTGCTGCCCTCTCCACCGGTGAGCTATCCGCAAGGGGATATTCTCTTTCACGGCAGCTCGCTGCTGCACGCCGACGAACAGACCCTGCGCGGCATTCGCGGCAACAAAATCGCCATGATCTTCCAGGAGCCCATGGTTTCGCTTAACCCTCTGCACAGCCTGGAGAAACAGCTCTATGAAGTGCTCTCCCTGCACCGGGGGATGCGCAAAGAGGCCGCACGGGGAGAAATTCTGGATTGTCTGGAGCGAACAGGCATACGCAACGCGGCCAAACGGCTGAATGATTTTCCGCACCAGCTCTCCGGCGGCGAACGCCAGCGCGTGATGATCGCCATGGCCCTGCTCACGCGCCCCGAACTGTTGATTGCCGACGAGCCCACAACGGCGCTGGACGTAACGGTACAGGCGCAAATACTGACGCTGCTGCGGGAACTGCGTGACGAGCTGAACATGAGCCTGCTGTTTATTACGCATAACCTGAGCATTGTGAGAAAGCTGGCCGACAGCGTCGCGGTGATGCAAAACGGACGCTGTGTTGAACAGAATACCGCGTCAACGCTGCTGAGCGCGCCGCAGCACCCCTATACGCAGCGCCTGCTTGACAGCGAACCCTCCGGCGACCCGGTTCCTCTCACGGCTGACAGCACACCGCTGCTGCGCGTTGAGGATCTGTCCGTCTCGTTCCCGATCCGCAAAGGTATTCTGCGGCGCATTGTCGATCGGAACCCGGTATTGAAAAACATCCGCTTCTCGCTGCGCCCGGGAGAATCCCTGGGGCTGGTGGGCGAATCCGGCTCGGGTAAAAGCACCACCGGTCTGGCGCTGCTGCGCCTGATCGCCTCCCAGGGCGAGATCTTCTTTGACGATATGCCGCTGCACCGCTGGAACCGCCGTCAGATGCTGCCCGTGCGGCCCCGCATGCAGGTGGTGTTTCAGGATCCTAACTCCTCGCTTAACCCGCGGCTCAGCGTGTTACAGATTATCGAAGAGGGTCTGCGCGTGCATCAGCCCGGCCTGAGCGCTCAGCAGCGCGAGCAGGAGGTCATTCGGGTCATGGCCGAAGTGGGTCTAGATCCCGAGACGCGCCACCGCTACCCTGCGGAATTTTCCGGTGGGCAGCGCCAGCGTATCGCCATTGCCCGCGCGCTGATCCTGAAACCGGAGCTGATTATTCTGGATGAACCGACGTCGTCGCTGGACAGAACCGTTCAGGCGCAGATCCTGGCCCTGCTGAAAGGGCTTCAGGAAAAGTACCGGCTGGCCTATATCTTTATCAGCCACGATCTACAGGTGGTGCGGGCGCTATGTCATCAGGTGATAGTGTTGCGACAGGGAGAAGTGGTCGAGCAGGGTGAGTGCCAGCGCGTATTTAGCGCGCCAACGCAGCGCTACACGCGCCAGCTGTTGTCGGCAGACTAGCGGTCAGAACGGGTACTGGCCGGAGAAAGGTTCAGCAATGGCAACGCCAAAATTCTTCAGACGGCAGGTGGCGGCAAACTCGTCCTGGCTTTTCACAAACAGGCATGGCTCACCTTCACACTCCAGGACGGAGCTGTCCACTTCGATATCCGTCAGGGCCTGACTGAGACGCTCCATCACCCGCCATGCATTTTCGTCGCTCGGGCTTAACAGCTTGAGTGCCACCAGACAATTTTCGGAGCCCGCGACGTTTTGCGGAATCGGTTCAACTTTCGAACCTGCAAAACCCGCCGACCAGCGATAGCTCTGGGGCAAGCGATGGACAATGGAGAGTTGTAATGTATTCACGTTCGTTCCCCGGAAGCAAAATTTACTTCACAATTTATTTACATTTATAGTAACACATCATCGCCAGCCTGCACTATTCAGCGCTTTTTTATCCGTTTCCAGGCTCGCGTCGGCGCTATATGTACCCGTTTCTGCGATCTAACTCAACCTTTTTGAATACAATGATGTGACTTTTTACACAAATAGATTTTACATAAAATAAACAAACACGGAATAAACGAACGAGGGTTTGGTTGATATGCATCAACAAAAAAGGCCCTGCCGGGCCTTCTCTGTGTTTTAGTGGGCCGCTTTTCGCGGTCGACTGGCGTAAAGATAGAAGAGTACCGAGCTGGTTGCGCAAAAAGCCATCGCCCACAGCATGGGCCATGCCGTCGTAAAGGTGGCCATCGAAAGCAACGCGCCAACGATAGCGCCGATGCCGAAGCGGAACGTCCCTGCCAGAGATGATGCGGTCCCCGCCATGTGCGGGAACTCATCCAGAATCACCGCCATCGCATTGGATGATACCATCGACACGCAGCCGACAAAGGCCGCCACGCCGACCACCAGCGCCCAGAAGCCCACGCCCAGAAACGCGCTCACCACCAGCCAGATCGCCATCACAAACTGGATCCACAGCCCGGCGCGGAACATGTTCAGCGCCCCCACCCGCCGGACAAAGCGGCTGTTGATGATGGTCATGATGAACAGGAAGACGATGTTCAGGGCAAAGTAATAGCCGAAGTGCTGCGGGGAAACGTGGTTCAGCTCGATGTAGACAAACGGCCCGGCGCTCAGGAAGGAGAACATCCCGGCGAAGCTGAACCCGCTTGCCAGCATATAGCTGAGCACGCGCTTGTGGCGAAACAGCGAGGCAAAGTTGCCGATGGTGGTTCGGATGTGGAATTTCTGCCGGCGCTCGACGGGAAGCGTTTCATCAATAAAGAAGAAAATCATCGCGGAGGCCAGCAGCGCGGCCAGGGCCAGGATCCAGAAAATCACATGCCAGCTAAACCACACCAGCACCGCACCACCGGCCATGGGTGCCACCAGCGGCGCAATCGTCGTCACCAGCATCACGAACGACATCATGCGGGAGAACTCTTCCTTCGGGTAGATATCGCGCATCAGGGCGTTAATCACCACGCTTGCCGCTGCCGCCGCCAGACCGTGGAAGAAGCGCATGACAATCAGATGATCGATGGTCTGCGCCAGCGCACAGGCAACCGCAGCGGCCGCAAAGACCAGCGTCCCGCCCAGAATGACCGGCTTGCGTCCAAGGCTGTCCGCCATCGGGCCATAAAACAACTGGCCGAGGGCAAAGCCAAGAATATAGGTGCTGAGCGTCATCTGCGCGCTGCCCGCCGGGACGCCAAACTGTGCAGAAATCACCGGCAGCGCAGGCAGGTACATATCAATAGACAGCGGCATCAGCATGGCCAGCAGGCCAAGAATGAAGACGATTTTGAATGACGAGTGTGGCCTGGTGGTCACAGAGTTCTCCTGAAATTAGTGCGAAGGCAGACCGACGCTGGCGATCTCTTCTTCCGTTAACGGGCGATATTCGCCTGGCGCCAGGTAGGGATCGAGTTCGATCGCACCAATCCGCTCACGATGCAGGCCAACAACGTGGTTCCCCACCGCGGCAAACATACGTTTCACCTGATGGTAGCGCCCCTCGCTGATGGTCAGGCGGACCTCCGTCGGGGTGATGACCTCAAGCACCGCCGGTTTAGTCAGATCTTTTTCATTATGCAGCTGAACGCCTTTCGCGAAGTGCTCTGCCGTGTCATCCGACACCGGAGACTCCAGCGTCACGAGGTAGGTTTTCTCGCAGTGGTGGCGTGGAGAGGTGATGCGGTGCGACCACTGCCCGTCGTCGGTCATCAGCACCAGACCGGTGGTGTCGATATCGAGGCGGCCTGCGGCATGCAGCTTGTGCGCCACCGGTTCGTCGAGGAAATAGAGCACCGTCGGGTGATCCGGATCGTCCGTTGAGCAGACGTAGCCTTCCGGCTTATTGAGCATGAAGTAGCGCGGACCGTGCTGCTGGGTCAGCGGATTGCCGTCATACTCCACCTGATGGTCAGGTTGCAGTTTGAACGCGCTGTCTCTCACAATGTCGCCATCCACGGTAACGCGGCTGGCGCGAATTTCGCGCCCGGCAATAGCGCGGCTTACGCCGAGTTGCTGAGCGATAAACTTATCAAGTCGCATGAAATCTTTTTAGCCTTAATGGTGCAGGAAGTCGGACAACAGGTCCGAAAAAAGAAGCAGTCTGGAACGGTTCAGTATAATGGTCTGGTTGCGCCACTCAAGGGAAAAAGTTTCGTGGCATACTATCTATACCCTAAATAATTCGAGTTGCATGAAGGCGGCAAAGGAGTGAATCCCCGGGAGCTTACATAAGTAAGTGACCGGGGTGAACGAGTGCAGCCAACGCACAGGCAACTTGAAGTATGACGGGTATATGTGCGGAATAACGAAACCGAGACCCTATGACTTTTACACTTCGTCCCTATCAGCAGGAAGCCGTTGACGCCACCCTCGCCTGGTTCCGTAAACATCGCGAGCCGGCGGCGATTGTGCTCCCGACCGGCGCAGGCAAAAGCCTGGTCATCGCCGAACTGGCACGTCTGGCCCGCGGCCGCGTGCTGGTACTGGCGCACGTTAAAGAGCTCGTCGCGCAAAACCATGCCAAGTATTGTGCGCTTGGGCTGGAAGCCGATATTTTCGCCGCCGGGCTAAAGCGTAAAGAGAGCCACGGCAAAGTGGTGTTTGGCAGCGTGCAGTCGGTGGCCCGCAATCTGGATCTGTTTCGCAGCGAATTTTCGCTGCTGATTGTCGACGAATGTCACCGCATCAGCGATGACGACGACAGCCAGTATCAGCAAATCCTGTCACACCTGAAAGAGGTGAACCCTCACCTGCGCCTGCTGGGCCTGACGGCGACCCCGTTTCGCCTGGGGAAAGGCTGGATCTATCGCTACCATTATCACGGCATGGTGCGCGGCGATGACAAGGCCCTGTTTAGCGACTGCATTTACGAGCTTCCGCTGCGCTACATGATTAAACATGGCTACCTGACGCCGCCTGAACGGCTGGATATGCCGGTGGTGCAGTACGACTTCAGCCGCCTGCAGGCGCAAAGCAACGGGTTATTCAGTGAAGCGGATCTTAACCAGGAGCTGAAAAAGCAAAAGCGCATTACGCCGCACATCATCAGCCAGATAGAGGAGTTTGCGCAGACGCGCAAAGGGGTGATGATCTTTGCCGCCACCGTTGAGCACGCGCGGGAAATCACCGGGTTACTGCCCTCCGGCGACGCGGCGCTCATCACCGGCGAGACGCCCGGCCCGGAGCGCGACAGCCTGATTGACGCGTTTAAGGCCCAGCGGTTCCGCTATCTGGTTAACGTGTCGGTATTGACCACCGGCTTTGACGCCCCGCACGTCGACCTGATCGCCATTTTGCGCCCGACCGAATCGGTCAGTCTGTATCAGCAAATTGTTGGACGCGGCCTGCGTCTGGCCCCGGGGAAAACCGACTGCCTGATTCTGGATTATGCCGGTAACCCGCACGATCTCTATACGCCTGAGGTCGGCTCGCCAAAAGGAAAAAGCGACAACGTGCCCGTGCAGGTCTTTTGCCCTGCCTGTGGGTTTGCCAACACCTTCTGGGGCAAAACCACCGCCGACGGCACGCTGATCGAACATTTTGGCCGCCGCTGTCAGGGCTGGTTTGAAGATGATGATGGGCATCGCGAGCAGTGCGATTTTCGTTTCCGCTTTAAAAACTGCCCGCAGTGCAACGCCGAAAACGACATTGCCGCTCGCCGCTGTCGGGAATGTGACACGGTGCTGGTTGACCCGGACGACATGCTGAAAGCAGCATTAAAGCTGAAAGATGCGCTGGTACTGCGCTGTTCCGGCATGGTGTTGCAGCCCGGCGCCGATGAAAAAGGCGAATGGTTGAAAATCACCTATTACGACGAAGACGGGGCGGACGTCAGCGAGCGCTTCCGGCTTCAGACGCCTGCCCAGCGAACGGCCTTCGAACAGCTGTTTATCCGCCCGCACACCCGCACTCCGGGCGTGCCCCTGCGCTGGATCACCGTGGCCGATATCGTGCGCCAGCAGGTGCTATTGCGCCATCCGGATTTTGTCGTCGCCCGCAAAAAAGGCCAGTTCTGGCAGGTGCGCGAAAAACTCTTTGACTACGAAGGTCGCTTCCGTCGCGCCAACGAATTGCGCGGGTAGCGGGACTTTTCATTGATGTGAGGGGCATTTGAGTATAAAATGCCGCCCGCTTCACATCCGTGAGGCAGAACACTCACCTGCTGCTGGGTCGCCTGTAGTAGGGTTTTAAATACAGAGAGAAATCAATGTTTACTATCGAAGCAGAAGTACGTAACGTGCAGGGTAAGGGTGCGAGCCGCCGCCTGCGTACCGCTAACAAGTTCCCGGCTATCGTTTACGGTGGCGAAGCTGCTCCAGTTGCAATCGAACTGGATCACGACAAACTGTGGAACCTGCAGACCAAAGCTGAATTCTACAGCGAAGTTCTGACCATCGTTGTTGGCGGTAAAGAAGAAAAAGTGAAAGTTCAGGCTGTTCAGCGTCACGCGTTCAAGCCAAAACTGACTCACATCGACTTCGTTCGCGCGTAATCGCAAACCTGTCGAAAAAAACCCCGCTTCTGCGGGGTTTTTTGTGCCTGCTATTTACCGCCCGAGGTGCGGCGCTGAAGCTGATCGCGCAGATTCGGCGGCGTCCCCTTAATGGTCAGCGTATCGGTGGCCGGATCCCAGAAGATACGTTCCCCCAGCAGCATCGCATCAAAGTTGATGGTTAACCCGCCGCCGCTGCCGGCAAACTTGGTTAACTGGCGCAGCGTGCTGCGATCCGCCGGGAAGCTCTCTTCAAGCTCATAGCCCTTTTCTGCGGTAAATTCCTGGAAGCTGACTTCGCTGACGCCCGCCAGCTCTTTTGACAGCGACTCCAGCTCAATTTCTTCCCCTGCCTGCAGCTGTTCGTTGCAGTAGCTGTAAACCTGCTGGCGCACCGTCTGGCGCTCGGATTTATCGAGCTGCGCTTCTGCTGTGAAATCGTCAACCGCCTGGAGCAGCCCTTTGTTCTGCGCTTTGGCGTTAAGCCCTTCACTGGCACCGAGGAAGTCCATAAAGAAATCCGCCACTTTGCGGCCCACGCGCCCCTTCAGGAATGTCAGGTAGCGGGTCGACTCCGGGTTGGTTTCCCATTCGGTCAAATCAATACGCGCCACGATATCCGCATGGTTGATATCCAGATAATGCGTCGAGCTGATGTCCAGCTGCTCATTCACGCGCATGCTGCTTAAGTTATTCAGTACAGTAACCAGCAAATACTCGACCGCCAGATAGCGGTAGTGGCAGAACAGCACGATCCCGCCGTCGGCGAACGGATATTTCGCCAGCTCGTCGCGCAGACGCCCGGTTGCGGCGCGGCTAAACGCCAGAAAATCCTCTTCACCCTGGCGCTGCAGGCGCAGGCTATCAGCCAGTTCACTCTCTTCGCTGAACAGGCCATAGGCTTTATTTTTGGCGCTGTAGACGCGATGCAGCTCTGCCATCATCTCCACAACGGTCGCCGTGGGTTCCAGTAACGAATCGCGCAGCACCACTTCAAGGGTTTGCTCATCACGCTTGATAAGCTGGTGCAAGGCAATCTGGTTGATTTCCAGACTCATGATAAACTCTCCTTTTAGACCGGGCGGTATTCAACCACCACCAGGACATGTGTGCAACAACAGATAAAAAAGGGGAAAAAAAGCTGTTGCTACGGTAATATGTTGCCCTTTCATCAACAAACTGATTTTGATTTATGCCACAACATTCCCGCTACAGTGATGAACACGTTGAACAACTGCTCAGTGAGCTGGTCAACGTACTGGAAAAACATAAAACGCCGACCGATCTCTCCCTGATGGTTTTGGGAAATATGGTCACCAACCTGATTAACACCAGCGTTGCTCCGGCTCAGCGTCAGGCGATCGCAAAATCTTTCGCCCAGGCTTTACAGTCGTCCGTCAGCAACGACCCGGCCCATTAAGGGATACGAACAACAGTTTATGGTGACGAATCGTCAGCGCTACCGTGAAAAAGTCTCCCAGATGGTCAGCTGGGGGCACTGGTTTGCCCTGTTCAACATTCTGCTGGCGACGGTCATTGGCTGTCGTTATCTGTTTGTCGCAGACTGGCCAACAACGCTCACCGGGCGTATCTACTCCTGGATAAGCGTTGTCGGTCACTTTAGCTTTTTGGTTTTCGCCACCTATCTGCTGATCCTGTTCCCCCTGACGTTTATCGTCATGTCGCAGCGTCTGATGCGATTCTTGTCCGCCATCCTTGCGACGGTGGGGATGACGCTGTTGCTTATCGACAGTGAAGTGTTCACCCGCTTCCACCTGCATCTCAACCCCATCGTCTGGGAACTGGTGATTAACCCCGACCAGAACGAAACGGCCCGTGACTGGCAGCTGATGTTTATCAGCGTCCCGGTGATCCTGTTGATTGAGATGCTGTTTGCCACCTGGAGCTGGCAAAAACTGCGTAGCCTGACCCGGCGACGCCATTACGCGAAGCCCGTCGCCGCGCTCTTCTTCGTCTCCTTTATCAGTTCGCACATCATGTATATCTGGGCGGATGCGAACTTCTATCGCCCTATTACCATGCAGCGCGCGAACCTGCCGCTCTCATATCCGATGACGGCCCGTCGCTTCCTCGAAAAACACGGCCTGCTTGATGCGCAGGAATATCAGCGCCGTCTTATCGAGCAGGGTAACCCGGAAGCTGTCAGCGTGCAGTATCCTCTGAGCGACCTGAACTACCGCGATATGGGACGAGGCCAAAACGTCCTGCTGATCACCGTCGATGGACTGAACTATTCCCGTTACGAGAAGCAGATGCCTGCGCTGGCCAATTTCGCGAGTCAAAACGTCTCGTTTACTCAGCATATGAGCTCCGGTAACACAACCGACGCGGGCATCTTTGGCCTCTTCTATGGCATTTCAGCCGGATATATGGACGGCGTACTTTCTACCCGCACACCTGCGGCGCTGATCACCGGGCTGAATCAGCAGGGTTATCAGTTAGGGTTGTTCTCATCCGATGGCTTTAACAGCCCGCTCTACCGCCAGGCGCTGCTGTCTGATTTCTCACTGCCGGCGGCACAAAATCAGTCCGATGCGCAGACCGCCAGCCAATGGATAAACTGGCTGCAGCGCTATGCCCAGGAAGATAACCGCTGGTTCTCATGGGTTTCTTTTAACGGCACAACGCTTGCTAACAGCAATAAGAGTGATTTCGCGCGCCGCTACGGCCGCGCGGCGGGTGATGTTGATGCGCAGATTGGTCGCGTGCTTGACGCGCTACGTGAGTCCGGCAAGCTGGATAACACCGTGGTGATCGTGACCGCAGGCCATGGCGTCCCGTTAGGTGACGAGACGAAGAGTATGAGCTGGTCACGCCCGAACCTGCAGGTTCCGCTGGTCATCCACTGGCCGGGCACGCCGGCGCAGCGCATCAATATGCTTACCGAGCATAAAGATGTGATGACCACCCTGATGCAACGCCTGCTGCACGTCAGCACGCCTGCCAACGAGTACTCGCAGGGGCAGGATCTCTTCAGCGCCGCGCGCCGCCATAACTGGGTCACGGCAGCGGGGAACAATACGCTGGTGGTGACCACGCCGAAGCTGACGCTGGTGCTGAACAACAACGGGAATTATCAGACGTATAACCTGCAGGGTGAACGGCTGAAAGACCAGAAACCACAGCTGAGCCTGCTGCTGCAGGTCCTGACGGATGAGAAGCGCTTCGTCGCTAACTGATTAATAATAAACCAGTTAGCGACGGATTCCCTTGCATTCGAAACGGAATCGAGTAGTATTCTTTCTATGCGTCGGCACGTAGCGCAGCCTGGTAGCGCACCGTCATGGGGTGTCGGGGGTCGGAGGTTCAAATCCTCTCGTGCCGACCAAAAACACATTGAAAACCAGCCTCTTATGGCTGGTTTTTTTATTCGATTTCGCCAGGTGTTTTACGCAGGTACATCAGTGTAACCAGACAAATCACCGCTCCGGCATAGAACGTATATTCTGCGCCAAACGTCTCCCAGATGGCTCCTGCTCCCAGGCTGGCGACTAACAATCCCACGCCGCTGACCAGACTAAAAATGCCGTAAGCGGTACCGCGCAGATCCGCAGGCGCAGTTTTCGCAATCATTGCCGCCAGCAGCCCCTGGGTCATGCCCATATGCACTCCCCAAAGCGCAACGCCCAGAAGCATTCCAGCCCAGTGGGTGCTCAGCGCCAACACAACATCTGCCCCAATCAGCATCACCAGCCCCCACTGCAGTAATCGGGTGTGGCTCATCCCGTCAGATAACTTGCCAAACGGATAGGCAGAGAGGAAATAGAGCAGATTCATGGCCACCATCACCAGCGGGATCAGCGCCAGCGGCACACCCGACTGCTGAGCGCGAAGCACAAGAAATGCTTCACTGAAACGAGCGAGCGTAAAGATGGCCCCCAGACCAATAACCCACCAGCAGCCTTTCCCGAGGCGCCTGAGGTTCTCTTTTTTGATGGGGTTCGTTCGTTTATGCTCGACAGGGGTTTTAGGCTCATGCAGGCCGAAGAAAAGCAGCGCCACGGCGAGCGCGCCGGGGATCACCGCGATCCAGAAAATGGTACGAAAATCATCGTTCCACAGCAGCATTAAGCCTACGGCCAGCAACGGCCCGAGAAATGCGCCAATGGTGTCCATCGACTGACGCAAACCAAAGGCCGCGCCGCGGAGTTCCGGCGGCGTAACGTCAGCGACCAGCGCATCGCGCGGCGCTCCCCGGATCCCCTTCCCCACCCGGTCGATTAAGCGAGCCCCAAGGATCATGCCGGAGGAAGAGGCAATAGCGAACAGCGGTTTACTCAACGCGCCAAGACCGTAGCCCAGAACCGCCAGCACTTTACGCTTGCCCAGATAGTCACTGATGGCGCCGGAAAACACCTTGATAAACAACGCCGTGGCCTCAGCCAGGCCTTCAATCAAACCAATGAAAATCACGCTGGCGCCCAGCGTCGTAACCATAAACAACGGCAGCAGGCTATGAATGATCTCCGAAGAGATATCCATCAGCATACTGACGCCGCCCACAACCCAGACTCCTTTCGGGATCCGGCTGAGCGTTGCAAACCGGGATAACATTGCGCATCTCCTGCTTTATGTCGAACAGTCTTGTTCGAAACAGAATATCCTGGAAATGCGAATAAAAATCATCTGATATAAAAAAAGCCAGCCCGCAGGCTGGCTTCATTATATGAGGTGAAGGCTTAGTGCTTCTCACGTCCGCCCAGGAAGAAAATGCCCAGCGGGATGGCCAGCAGAACGGTGAACACCAGACTGTAGACGAAGATCATCGCCGATTGCAGGACATACATGCTGGTTGTCCAGGCAGAGAGAGGAATGTTGTACTGTTCGATGACGCCAACAATGGTGGCCCGCCCCACGCATGCGGCAGCAATCATAAACACGACCAGCAGCGCCAGGAGGAACTTGCGGCCTTCAGGCGTTTTCAGTTTTGCTCGAACCATCTCTCTTCCCTTTTACAGATGAATAACATTATAGAGGATCTAAAATAACACAAACGCCTGCCGGACTCCACGCCAGTACAAACATCTACATAAATAGCAAATATGTGGTTTATTACGCTATTGATATTGAAAATGTAAGTAAATAACACCAATCATTCATAATTGATATGTTAACCTGTGTAGGATCGTTTTGACATAAAGGAATGACAATGAAAAACGCACCTAAATTTGCCATCGCACTCATCGCCGCCGCGTGTGTCAGCACCAGTGCTTTCGCCAGCGAAATACCTAAAGAGCAGCCGCTGGAAAAAGTCGCCCCGTATCCGAAAGCGGATAAAGGGATGAAGCGTCAGGTGATCCAGCTGCCGGCACAGCAGGATGAAGCGAATTTCAAAGTGGAGCTGTTAATTGGCAAGACGCTGGAAGTGGACTGCAACCAGCATCGCCTGGGCGGTCAGCTGGAAAGCAAAACCCTGGAAGGCTGGGGTTACGACTACTACGTCTTTGATAAAGTCACCTCGCCGGTCTCCACCATGATGGCCTGCCCGGATGGCAAGAAAGAGAAGAAATTTGTGACAGCGTATCTGGGCGACAATAGCCTGCTGCGCTACAACAGCAAGTTGCCGATCGTGGTCTATACGCCTGAAAACGTGGAAGTGAAGTATCGCGTGTGGAAGGCAGAAGAGACTGTCGGACAAGCGGTAGTACGTTAAAAGTCGGGTGGCGGCTTCGCCTAACCCGACCTACAAAACAATACCGAACATAGGCCGGGTAGGCGTCAGCGCCACCCGGCTTTTTTACCTTACAGCGCGATATCCGCAACCGGTTTGTTTTCCGGCTGAGGCTTCAGCTCCGCTTTTGGCGCAGCATCCGCAGCCTGCGGTTTGATGTACTGCAGCTGCAGTACGCGGCTGGTGTATTCCAGCTCCTGCTCCGTCGCGCTCACGTTGCCGTTCAGCTTCGTGCCATAGGATGGAATAATGGTTTTCAGCTTCGCCTGCCATTCCGGGCTGGCGACTTTATCTTTAAACACTTTTTCCATCAGGTGCAGCATGATTGGCGCAGCGGTAGACGCACCCGGTGACGCACCCAGCAGCGCGGCGATGGTGCCATCCTTATCGCTTACCACTTCGGTACCCAGACGCAGCACGCCACCCTCTTTCGGATCGCGCTTGATGATCTGTACGCGCTGACCCGCCTGCCACAGACGCCAGTCTTCTTTCTTCGCCTGCGGATAGTACTCTTTCAGCGCCTCGAAACGATCGTCGTCAGAGAGCATCACCTGGCTAATCAGGTATTTCACCAGGTCGAAGTTATCCAGACCCACGTCCATCATCGGCTTGACGTTAGAGGTGGTGGTTGCGCTGAGCAGGTCCCACAGGGAACCGTTTTTCAGGAACTTCGTGGAGAAGGTCGCGAACGGCCCAAACAGCACCACGCGTTTGCCGTCAAGCATACGGGTATCGATGTGCGGAACGGACATCGGCGGTGCGCCAACAGAGGCCTGACCGTACACTTTTGCCAGATGACGGTTCACCACTTCCGGGTTATCGGACACCAGGAACTGACCGCCCACCGGGAAGCCCGCGTAGTCGTCAGCTTCCGGAATACCGGACTCCTGCAGCAGCTTAAGCGCCGCGCCGCCCGCACCGATAAAGACAAACTTCGCCTTGATGACGTGCTCGGCTTCGTTGTTTTTCAGATCGGCAACGGTCACGCTCCAGCTATTATCCGCGTTGCGCTTGAAACCACGCACTTCAGTGCTGAGCTGCAGGTTGAAGTTCTCTTTTTTCTTCAGAGACGTCACCAGCTGACGGGTAATTTCACCGTAGTTAACGTCGGTACCAATTTCGGTACGGGTCGCCGCCACTTTCTGGTTCGGGTCACGACCTTCCATGACCAGCGGAGCCCACTCTTTAATCTGCGCGTGGTCTTCAGAGTATTTCATCCCGCGGAACAGCGTGCTCTGCTGCAGAGCGGCGTAGCGCGCGCGCAGGAAGTTGACGTTCTGCTCACCCCACACAAAGCTCATGTGCGGTACGGTGTTGATGAAGGAGTGCGGGTCGTGCATCACGCCGCTGTTGACCTGATGAGACCAGAACTGGCGAGAAACCTGGAATGCTTCGTTGATCTCAACCGCCTTCTCGATACTAATGGAACCGTCCTTTTTCTGCGGCGTATAGTTCAGTTCCATGAGTGCCGAATGTCCGGTACCAGCGTTGTTCCAGCCGTTCGAACTCTCCTGCGCCACGCCGTCAAGGCGCTCGACCATGGTCATTGACCAGTCCGGCTGCAGTTCTTGCAGATAGGTTCCCAGCGTGGCGCTCATGATACCGCCACCAATTAAAAGGACGTCCGTTTCCTGCTCTTTTGGTGCGTCAGCTTTCGCCGCCATGGAGACGGTGTTAAGCCCTACGGCCAGAGAAAAGAGCATGGCAGTCATTTTTTTCATAATTTATGCCTTAGTGTAAAGTGCTTGATGCGTGGAAATTGCAGGTGAAAAAAGCTGCGGGGGCACGGTAACAACTTTTAAATATTGTTTAAAGGTTACGAAATTATTGTAATTGTGAAATTTAATGATGGATTGTTTGTGAGGAATTATCGATGCGTCTGGTAAAGCGCGGTTTTACTGGCTAGTATGTTGCGTTTTGTGATCGCGCGCACGGAAGCCTGCCCTAACCAGCGAACTGTTATGTCCTTACCCCATTCTGCTGTATCCCCCGAAGACCGCGTAGCCAACGTACTGCGTTCCCCTAAGCAGCTGACGCGTGAAACGCTGGCGGGCGTGATTACCGCCCTGGCGCTGCTCCCCGAGGTCATCTCATTTTCGGTGGTGGCGGGCGTTGACCCGAAGGTTAGCCTGATCGCCTCCGTGGTGCTGTGCCTTGCCCTGTCCGTGCTGGGCGGTCGTCCGGCGATGGTCACGGCCGCGGCCGGTTCCGTGGCGCTGGTTATTGGGCCCATGGTGCATCAGCACGGCGTACAGTACATTCTTCCCGCCGTGCTGATGGCAGGCGTGATTCAGATTCTGTTTGGCGTGCTGGGCATGGCAAGGCTGATGCGCTTTATTCCCCAGTCGGTCATGACCGGGTTTGTTAACGCCCTCGGGATATTGATTTTCTTTGCGCAGGTTCCCCATTTCTGGAGCCGAAGCCCGCTGATTGTGGGCCTGTTCGTGCTGACGCTGCTGATCGTGCTGTGGGTGCCGCGCTATCTCAAAAGCATCCCTTCCCCGCTGATTGCGATTGTTGTGCTTACCGTGTTCACCGTTTCAACCGGTCAAATCCTGCCGACCGTGGGCGATGAAGGCTCCATGAGCGGCGGTTTACCGGGTCTTACCGAACTACTGGTCCCCCTCAATGTACAGACGCTGAGCATTATCTGGCCGTGCGCGTTGAGCATCGCCTTTGTCGGCCTGCTGGAATCCCTGCTGACGGCAAAGCTGGTGGATGAGCTGACCGCAACGCCGTCGAGCAAGCGCCGTGAGAGCATCGGGCTGGGCGTGGGTAATATTCTGGCCGGATTTTACGGTGGTATTGCGGGCTGCGCGATGATTGGGCAAACCATCGTTAACGTGGAGATGGGAAAAGGCCGAAGCCGCATTTCAACCCTTGCAGCGGGCATTGTGCTGCTGATCCTGGTCACGGCACTCAGCGACGTGATGGCCAACATTCCGATGGCGGTGCTGGCGGGCATTATGGCGATCGTCGCCGTCAAAACCTTCAGCTGGCACAGCCTTCAGCCCGCCACGCTGAAAACGGCCCCGATTGCAGAAACGGTCGTCATGCTGGTGACCGTTGCCGCCACGGTATCAACCGGCAATCTGGCGATTGGCGTGCTGGGCGGGATTATCGTTATGGCGCTCCTTCCCGCCCGCATTAAGCGTCGGCTTAAAGCAGAAAAATCGTCGCCAGCCCAAGAAAAATAAAGAAACCGCCGGTATCGGTGATGGCGGTGATCATCACGCTCGACCCCACCGCGGGGTCGCGCCCCAGTTTGGTCATCGTCAGCGGGATAATGACCCCCATCATCGATGCCACCAGCAGATTTAGCACCATCGCCAGCATCATCACCCCACCCAGCGCCATATCGTCATACAGCCACCAGGTAATGCCGCCCATAATACCGCCCCATACCAGGCCGTTGATCAGCGCCACGCCCATCTCTCTGAAGATCAGAAAGGCGAAGTTACCGGGCTGAATATTTTCCAGCGCCAGCGCGCGGACGATCATGGTGATGGTCTGGTTTCCGGTGTTGCCGCCGATTCCGGCCACAATCGGCATCAGCGAGGCCAGCGCCACCAGCTGCGAAATGGTGTGTTCAAAACCGTCAATCACCCGGGAGGCGATAAAGGCGGTACACAGGTTAATGGCCAGCCACGCCCAGCGGGTTTTCACCGCCTTGCCGACGGAGGCATGGACGTCATCTTCGGCGCTGATCCCCCCGAGCGCACGCAGATCGTTGTCGGTTTCTTCGTAGACCACATCAACGATCTCATCGATGGTCAGACGCCCCATCAGTTTGCCGACGGAGTCCACAACGGCGGCACTCACCAGGTCATCACGTTCGAAGGTACGCGCCGCTTTCTCCGCATCGTCTTCCGGGGAGAAGACCATCGGCTCGTTTTCCATCACCTCGCTCACCTTCCGCTGGGTGCTGTTGAGCAGGATGGTTTTCAGCTCCAGCTCGCCGAGCAGCGTTTTATCCCGGGAGGTGACAAACAGTTTATCGGTGTTGTCCGGCATTTTGCCCAGGCGACGCAGGTAGCGCTGCACGGTGCCGAGCGTCACGTCCGGGCGCACCGTGATAACGCCGAACTCCATGATCGCGCCGACGCTGTTTTTCTCATAGTGCATCACCTGACGCACGCGCGCGCGTTCATCGGCAGGCAGTGACGCCAGCAGGCGGCCGGTCAGGTTTCGCGGCAGGTGCTGAACGAGGTAAATCTGCTCGTCGATATCCAGGGTTTGCAGAGCGTCAAGAATATCCCGGTCGCTCATCTCGTCGATCAGGTCGTCCCAGACGTTTTCAGAGGCCTCGAGCAGCACCTGCCCGCGCTCGTGATCCTGCACCAGACGCCACAGGGCGTGACGTTCTTCCGAGGGAAGTGCTTCCAGGGTATCCGCCAGATCCGGTGGGGGTAAATGAGCAACCAGCGCACCTACCTCAGCAATATCGTCGGCCAGGGTGCCGACATCATATTGCTCAGCCAGGGTGAGTTTGCCTAATAGCGTAGAGGTGACCGCTTTATCGGTCGTGAGAAGCCAGATCAGTCGCGCGCGCTCCTGGTCACGCTGTCTGGCGCTGTTTTTCTTTAATACCGACATCAATCATAAATCCATTAAATGAGTTGGGGTTAAGCATAGCGCGGGGATATGTAAATAAGAATAAACAACGGGGCGGGATGGAGAAAAAAGCGGCATTACGGCCACGATCTATCCCCTCTCCCTGTGGGAGAGGGTTAGGGTGAAGGCATCAGGCCGTGCGCGCCACCGCGTCACGCGAGGCTGCATCGCGCTCTTCACCGGTCAGCTCGCTCAGCCTGCCGTCGCGCATCTCCAGCAGACGGTCAGCGTGAATAAAGTAGTGATCATCGTGGCTGATGGCGAAAATGGTTTTGCCCATCTCCTGCATCAGCGGCAGCAGCACCTGATAAAACTCGCGGCGGAAGTGCGGGTCCTGATCCGCCGCCCACTCATCCAGCAGAATGATGTCACGCTCTTCCGCCAGCGCCAGCAGCAGCGCCACGCGCTTTTTCTGCCCTTTGGAAAGCTTCAGATTGAGGATCTTCCCGTCCTGTAGCTCCAGCTTGTGCGACATCTGCAGCTGCGCCAGCCATTTTTCCACCAGCGCAGGATTGGCCTGCTGCCCTTCCGGACCCAGCAGCCGATCGAACAGCCAGACGTCGGTGAACACCGCCGAGAAAAGCTTGCGGTAATCCTCGGGTTTCTCCGCGCTCAGCGCTCTGCCATCCAGTAAAATCTCGCCCGACTGCGGCTGATAAAGCCCGGTAAGCAGCATCGCCAGCGTCGATTTACCGCTGCCGTTGCCGCCGATCAGGAACAGCAGCTCGCCGCGGCGGATCGTCAGGTTGACTGGCCCCACGGAGAAGGCGCTGTCCTGATAGCGGAACGTGACGTTACGCAGCTCCAGCGTCTGCCAGTTCGGGAAGGCCTGCGGGCGCGGAAATTCGGCCTTAAACGGCGCGAGATCGAATTTTTTGAGCTTATTAAAGGCCACCTGCGCACTCAGTAAGGTGGGCAACGCGCCGACCGCCGAGAGCAGTGGCGTGCGCAAAAACAGCAGCGTCAGCGAGTAGGTTGCCGCGACGTTGGTGTCCGCCCAGCCCAGGCTGTTCGCCATCCAGAATACCAGGCCAATGGCGCCCAGCATCATGATGTTTGACCAGTTCACCGCACTCAGGTGGAAGGTATCGGCGCGAATAATATGATGACGATATTCGCGTGCGTCCGGGATATAGAGATGGTTAAAGATATACTCGGCGCGCTCGCGGTTCAGGGTGAGCTCTTTACGCCCTTCCAGTACCGTCTGGTAATCGTTATAGAGCTTATCTTCGGTTTCGCGCAGCACCGCCATATGTTTGTAGACGCGCGACACCAGCACAAAGCCGCCCCAGATGGTAATGGTAATCCACAGCGCGGTCACCGCCAGCATTTTGCTGGAGAGCCAGGCGAGATAGGCCGCCGATCCAAAGGTCAGAATGATCCCCTGCACCAGCTCCGGCAGACGAACGAACGCGATGGTAATGGCGCGCACGTCGCTGGTCAGCCCCGCCAGCAGGGAAGCGCTGCCGAGCTGCTCAACGCGCTCTATCTGAGTGTCCAGGATCCGCTTGATAAACTCACTGCGCAAACGGAAAACGAAATGGTGCCCGAGCGCGGTCAGCGCAAGCTGGGAACCGAGCGTAACCGCCATCAACAGGAGCAGCAGACCGAGAAACTCCGGCAATACGGAGAGCGAGGTGTCGACCATTTCAATCAACCGCACGTTAATAAACGCGATCAGGCCAATACCCAGCGCGGCGCTGGCAAGGCTTAATGCCATTACGGCAATGAAGGGCCAGCGATACTGACGCCAGACAAGGAGAAGTAGTTGCATGCAGGCAATCCGGACAATAAAAATCAGCCAGCAGTGTAAACTGCCAGGCGCGTACATCAAGAATAATTCTTATTTTTGTTTACGCATCCCCGCCTGACGGAAGGTCAGGTTATAACGGTACTCGCCCGTGAGGGGATGGATCCCGGGTTTCAGCGGCTGAATGCCGTGATAATAAAGCCGAGATTCCCTGCCCCACACCACCACATCGCCATGTTCCAGCATGATGCGTTTGAGCGGATCGTTGCGGCGTAATCCCCCAAACTGAAAGACGGCGGGCAGGCCTAACGATACCGAGACGATAGGCGCGCGCAGATCGGGTTCATCCTTGTCCTGATGCAGCGAGAGCTTCGCGCCAACGGCGTAGCGGTTGATCAGGCAGGCATCAGGGCGAAAGTCAGGATAATCCGCCGCCACGGCAGCCTCGTGGCAGAGAGCCTGAAAAACGGCAGGCATCGGGGGCCACGGCTGGCCGGTCGTGGGGTCGTGCGGGGCATACAGATAGCCCCGCTCGTTCGTCGCCCAGCCCAGTTCCCCGCAGTTGGCCATGGCCACCGACATGGTGTAGCCGCCCGGCGTCACCATATGGCGAAACGGCGAAACCGCCGTCACCTCGTCGATACCGGCAAGCAGCGCCGCCGCACGGGAGAGTGCAAAGCGGCGCAGGATCACCGCCCCCGGCGCAAGCGGCTCCTGCCAGGGTTCAGCATCCGCAAAAAGATCGAGCATTATCCCTCCTGGCGTTTCGCCTCACGTTTCAGTAATAGCGCTTTTCGCGCCGTCCCCCAGCAGTAGCCCGACAGCGCACCGTCGTTACGAACCACGCGATGACAGGGGATCACAATCGCCAGCGTGTTTGCCGCACAGGCGCCTGCTACGGCGCGTACCGCACTGGGTTGGCCAATTGCCTGTGCCACCTGCTGGTAACTTGCCGTTTCGCCGCAGGGAATAGTGCGAAGGGCCTGCCAGACGCGCTGCTGGAACGCGGTTCCGCGAATATCCAGCGGCAGTGCAAGCGGTACATCGCGGTTATCAATACTGGCAATCACCTGGTGGATCCGCTGCACAAAGGCGTCGTCCAGCGGCGCGTGCGTAGCTTTTGGAAATTGCGTGGCAAGCTCTGCGGTTACTTCCGCATCGGTGTCACCCAGCAGAATCGCGCAGATCCCCCGCTCGCTTTCGGCGACCAGACAGCGTCCTAACGAACAGTCATCGATGGCATACCGCACGGCCACCTCTCCTTTACGGTACTGCTTCGCCGTCATGCCCAGCGCATCGTTGGCTTTACGATAATAGCTGCTGCTGTCAGGAAACCCCGCCGCCAGCACGGCGTCGGTAATTTTGTCTCCCTGTGCAAGCGCGGTGCGCAGGCGCTGGCCCCGTGCCGCCTGCTGCCAGGCTTTTGGCGTCATGCCAGTCACGGCTTTAAACATACGGTGAAAATGGAAAGGACTCATGGCAACCTTCTGCGCCAGCCCCTCCAGGGTTAGCGCAGGATCCTGCTCCAGAAGACGGCAGGCCTGTTCCACTTTCGCCAGCTTCTGCGCCTGCGGATCGCGTTTGTCCGGCATGCAGCGCTTGCACGGACGAAAGCCTGCCTGTACGGCATGATGGGCATCAGGATAAAAGCGGACATTTTTACGCAGCGCATGGCGGGCACGGCATGACGGGCGGCAGAAAATACCCGTGGTCTGCACGGCGAAGACAAACTGATCGTCAGCGATCGGATCGCGGGCCAGCACGGCCTGCCAGCGATCCTCATCGGTAATAAAGGTTGAGTTTCTCATTATCGGCTCCTCTTACAAGCATACATAGAGCGTGCCTGAGCGCCACTGATAAAAAACCTGCAACCTTGCTTTTTAATTTTTGTCGCTGACCAGGAAACTGTTGAACTGCGGCGAGCTCCAGGTTTTGAACCCGTCGCCCTCTTTGGTGATCATATAAACCGCCAGCCCTTCCTGACGAACCACCTCTTTGGCTTTTTCCGGGCCGAGAACCATTAATCCGGTATCCCAGGCATCCGCTTCCAGCGCGGTGGGGGCAATGACCGTCACCGAGACCAGGTTATGCGTGATGGGGCGCCCGGTCTGCGGATCGATAACGTGCGAAATACGCTTCCCCTCAAGCTCGTAATAGTTACGGTAGCTGCCGGAGGTACTGATGCCATGTCCGTTGATATCCACTATCGCCTGCACGGCATTTTGCCGATCGGTCGGCTTTTGAATCGCTACGCGCCACGGCTTATCGCTGGCGTTCATACCCCGGCTGACCAGCGCGCCGCCCACGGAGACCAGATAACGTGAAATCCCTTCCTGAGCCATCAGCGCAGCAAGATGATCCGCCGCATAGCCTTCCCCGACCGTCGACAGATCGACAAACAGATCGGGGATATCTTTTTGCAGGTACTGTTGCCCGTACTGATTGATCACCGTCAGATGCTGCAGCCCTGTCCTGGCGCGGGCGTCATCAATGGCCGCCTGTTCGGGCGTTTTCACCGGCTGTTTATTCGGGCCAAATCCCCAGAGGTTTACCAGCGGTCCGACGGTCACATCCATCGCGCCGTTGGTTTTATAACCCACGCGCATCGCCTCGGTCACGATATCGGCCATCGCCTCGCTCACTGGCCACAGGGAGGTGCTGGTTGAGAGGTTAAAGCGCATCAGCGCGGAGTCATTTTTATAGGTCGACAGCAGCTGATCGTCGGCGTCCAGCTGCGACTGGATTTTGCCGCGAAGTTCATCCGTGCGTGTTTTATCGAGGTTCATCACGCTGACGCGCCAGAAGGTCCCCATCGTTTTGCCTTCGAGCACCGTCGCAGCGGGTGCGTCGGTTTTCGCCACGGGTGTGGGATCGTTACACGCGGTCAGGAAAAAAAGCATAGCCAGAAAGCTGGCGCGTAAAAAAGTCATGTCCATTCATTATTATCCTCATGCCAGGGCGGCAAGAGTACACCAAAACGGGTGAGTTGTGAGAATCAGAGAGGCACAAAAAAGGGGCCATCAGGCCCCTTACGTCACACGATGACGCGATTAGAACTGGTAAACCAGGCCCAGCGCGACGATATCGTCAGTACCGATACCCGCCTGACGGGTGAAGTCATTTTCATCAACCAGGTTGATTTTGTAATCCACATAGGTGGACATGTTTTTGTTGAAGTAGTAAGTCGCACCCACATCAACATATTTCAGCAGATCCTGATCGCCGTAACCTTCGATGTCTTTGCCTTTAGACTGCAGGTAAGCCACGGATGGACGCAGACCGAAGTCGAACTGGTACTGAGCAACCACTTCGAAGTTCTGCGCTTTGTTAGCGAAGCCGTAAGCGGTAGTCGGGCTGCTGCCGTTAGAGGTACCGAAACGGGTTGCGTTATAGGTCTGAGAGTACTGCGCAGCCAGATAGATGTTGTTGGCATCGTATTTCAGGCCACCAGAATAGACTTCTGCGTGATCGCCATTACCGTATACGCCAGCTGCATTCTGGTCGGCGGTACGTTTGGAGGAGGACATCGCACCACCCACGCTGAAGCCTTCGCCCAGGTTATAGGTCACGGATGCACCGTAGCCGTCGCCGTTCTGTTTCAGCAGGCTGCGTCCACCGACGTTTTCACCGCTTACGCTGCCGTTTTTACCCTGATACTGCAGAGCAAAGTTCAGGCCGTCCACCAGACCAAAGAAATCCTGGTTACGGTAGGTCGCGACGCCGTTAGCACGAGACTGCAGGAAGTTGTCAGCGCCGTAGGTATCGCCGCCAAATTCTGGCAGAACGTCAGTCCAGGAGGTTACGTCGTAGATCACACCGTAGTTACGACCGTAATCGAAAGAACCCGCCTCAGCGAATTTCAGACCCGCGAACGCCACACGCGTCCAGGCATCATTTTCGCTTTCGGAGGTGTTGCCCTGGATCTGGTATTCCCACTGGCCGTAACCGGTCAGCTGATCGTTAACCTGAGTTTCGCCTTTGAAGCCAAGACGCATGTAGGTCTTGTCGCCGTCGTTACCCTTGTCGTCAGAGAAATAGTGCAGACCATCAACTTTACCGTACAGATCTAATTTGTTGCCATCTTTGTTATAAATTTCGGCCGCATTTGCTGCGCCTGCCACCAGGAGTGCTGGTACCAGGAGGGACAGTACTTTAACTTTCATTTTATTAACCCTCTGTTATATGCCTTATAATTGCCACTGCTTACTGGTTAACCCTCATTAACCAGTCGGCAATTTCATTCTCCGCAAAATCACAGAATAATCCAATGCGAATATGATACGAAAACTTTGAAGATGTTTCATTTATCGATGAACATGTTTCAAAATGTAAATATCAAGGAACTTTTACAAAGCACAAATAGCTTAGAAATTTAGCATTTATAATCAAAAGAAAAATAACACACATAAAAATCAACAAGTTATAATAAAAATCGTTACAGCACTGAATGACAAAACAAGATCGAACCTAATCTCTAAAATATCTCTCGCTATCATCATTAACTTTATTTATTACCGTCATTCAGTTTTGAATGTCTGTTTATCCCTAATTGAGCCGGATGCTTCGCATTCGGTTTTTTTTTACCTTTCTTTACGTAACTTCTCATTTTTTGTGCTACCGCACCGAAACTGTAACGACTATTAACTAAATCTTCACCGCTATCCTTCGCTGGCGAAATATTGATGTAAAACTTAATTTCTTGTTAATTCGTGCTATTTGCTGGCTAAGCGCACTTATTATTTGTACGCGCACGGCGTGTTTGTACATGTTTAGTGCGTCACCTGCCGCCCATATTGTCCGTTGAAAAAGTCGCCTTTTCCCGGGCAGTGGCGCTGGAAATTCAGTTATTACCCTTTATACTGCCCTATCGCCACAGAGCATGACCATGACGGGTTAAAGATATCAATGAGTCAGACTGAAACTACCGCCCCGAGCAAATTTTCCCTCCTTCCCGGGAGCATCACCCGTTTCTTTCTTCTTTTGATCGTTGTGCTGTTAGTGACCATGGGGGTGATGGTACAAAGCGCGGTTAACGCCTGGCTGAAGGATAAGAGCTATCAGGTCGTCGATATCACCCATGCCGTGCATAAGCGCATCGATACCTGGCGCTACGCCACCTGGCAGATTTACGACAATATCGCGGCCGCCCCGGCCTCCTCGTCCGGAGATGGACTTCAGGAGACACGGCTTAAGCAGGATGTCTACTATCTCGAAAAACCGCAGCGTAAGACCGAGGCGCTTATTTTTGGCTCTCACGACAGCGCGACGCTTGAGATGACGCAGCGTATTTCGACCTATCTGGATACTCTCTGGGGTGCCGAAACGGTGCCATGGTCGATGTACTATCTGAACGGTCAGGACAACAGCATGATCCTGATCTCAACGCTGCCGTTAAAAGATCTCTCTTCCGGATTTAAAGAGACCACCGTGGGCAGCATCGTCGATTCCCGCCGGGCAGAGATGCTGCAGCAGGCGAATGCCCTCGATGAACGTGAGAGCTTCTCTTCCCTGCGTCGTCTGGCCTGGCAAAACGGTCATTATTTTACCCTGCGCACCACGTTCAACCAGCCAGGACACCTGGCGACGGTGGTGGCCTTCGATTTACCGATTAATGATTTAATCCCGCCGGACATGCCGCTCGACAGCTTCCGTCTGGAGCCCGACAGCAGCACCCAGAACATGCGGGCGGCGTCTGACAAAGAGGCCGCAGAGAGCGTATCGATCTCCTTTAACGGCTCGAAAATCGAAATTGCCTCATCATTGAATTCAACCGGTATGCGTCTGGTGTGGCAGGTGCCGTTTGGCACGCTGTTGCTCGATACCCTGCAAAATATCCTGCTGCCTCTGCTGTTAAATATCGGTCTGCTGGCGCTGGCGCTGTTTGGCTACAGCACCTTCCGTTTCCAGTCGGGTCGTCAGAGCGACGCCTCTGCGGTTCCGGCCGGCACCAGCAATGAGCTGCGCGTATTGCGTGCATTGAATGAAGAGATTGTTTCCGTGCTGCCACTTGGGGTCTTAGTTCACGACCAGGAGGCGAATCGTACGGTGATGAGCAACAAAATTGCCGACCATCTGCTACCGCATCTTAACCTGCAGAACATCACCACCATGGCGGATCAGCATCAGGGAGTGATTCAGGCCACCATCAACAATGAACTGTACGAAATCCGTCAGTTCCGCAGCCAGGTGGCTCCCCGCACGCAAATCTTCATTATTCGCGACCAGGATCGCGAAGTGCTGGTCAATAAAAAGCTCAAGCAGGCACAAAGACTGTATGAGAAAAACCAGCAGGGGCGCGCCGCATTCATGCAGAACATTGGCGATGCCTTCAAGCAGCCGTTAAAAACGCTGGCGACCCAGGCGGCGGCGTTAAACACCGCTGAAAGCCACCAGCTTGCCTGCCAGGCCGATTCACTGGTCAGAATGGTTGATGAGATCCAGCTGGCGAACATGCTGGAGAATGATTTCTGGAAGGGTACGCCAACCCTCTTCTCCATTCAGGAACTGATCGATGAAGTGGTGCCGGAAGTGCTGCCCGTCATTAAGCGCAAAGGGTTGCAGCTGCTGATCAATAACAATCTCCCTGCGAATGACGAACGCCACGGCGATCGTGAAGCGCTGCGGCGTATTCTGCTGATGATTATTCAGTACGCCGTGACCACCACGCAGATTGGCAAGATCACCCTCGAAGTTGGCACTGAGGAGTCAGCAGAAGACCGCCTGACGTTCCGCATCCTGGACACCGGGGAAGGCGTCACCACGAGTGAAATTGATAATCTGCACTTCCCGTTCCTGAATGACACGCAAAGCGATCGCTACGGCAAGGCCAATGCCCTGACCTTCTGGCTGTGCGATCAGCTGGCGCGTAAGCTCGGCGGCCATCTGAATATCAAAGCCCGTGAATCCCTCGGCACCCGTTATTCTCTGCACGTGAAAATGGCGGCCAATCCGCAGGAAGAAGATGAAGAACGTCTGCTGGATGATGTCGTGGTGATGGTCGATGTGACCTCGAACGAGATCCGCAATATTATCGTTCGCCAGTTAGAAAACTGGGGTGCGGCCTGCATCACGCCGGATGAAAGACTTGCAAGTCAAGAATTTGATCTGTTTTTAACTGATAATCCGTCTAATCTTACTGCCTCCGGCTTGCTTTTAAGCGATGATGAGTCAGGCGTGCGGAAAATCGGCCCTGGCCAGCTGCGCGTCAACTTTAATATAAGCAATGCGATGCAGGAAGCTGTACTACAACTAATAGAAGAGCAGCTGGCGCAGGAAGAGATAGCGGAATCCCCGTTAGGCGGCAATGAAAATGCCGAGCTTCACGCCAGCGGATACTATTCACTCTTTGTTGATACAGTACCAGATGATGTTAAGCGGTTGTATACTGAGTCCGCTGCGAATGATTTTGCAGCGCTGGCACAGACAGCACACCGGCTTAAAGGGGTGTTTGCCATGCTTAATCTGGTTCCCGGCAAGCAGTTATGTGAAACGCTGGAACATCTAATTCGTGAGAAAGATGCCTCTGGCATTGAAAAATACATCAGCGACATTGACGCCTACGTCAAAAGCTTGCTGTAGCAAGGTAGCCTTATACATGAACAATATGAACGTAATTATTGCCGATGACCATCCGATTGTACTGTTCGGTATTCGCAAATCACTTGAACAGATCGAGTGGGTGAATGTAGTCGGTGAATTTGAAGACTCTACAGCACTGATCAATAACCTCCCAAAGCTTGATGCACACGTGCTCATTACCGATCTCTCCATGCCTGGAGACAAGTACGGTGATGGGATCACGCTCATCAAATATATTAAACGTCACTTCCCGGATATCTCGATCATTGTTCTGACCATGAACAACAACCCGGCGATCCTGAGCGCGGTACTGGATCTGGACATCGAAGGGATTGTGCTGAAACAGGGCGCACCGACCGATCTGCCAAAAGCGCTTGCTGCGCTGCAGAAAGGCAAGAAGTTCACGCCTGAGAGCGTCTCTCGTCTGCTGGAAAAAATCAGCGCGGGTGGCTACGGTGACAAACGCCTGTCGCCGAAGGAGAGTGAAGTTCTGCGCCTGTTCGCTGAAGGTTTCCTGGTGACCGAGATTGCCAAGAAGCTGAACCGCAGCATTAAAACCATCAGCAGCCAGAAGAAATCAGCGATGATGAAGCTTGGCGTGGACAACGATATTGCACTGCTGAACTATCTCTCCTCCGTTACGCTGAGCGCAACGGACAAGGATTGATCTCCGCTGTAAATGCCGGGTGGCGCTCGCGCTTACCCGGCCTACAGAACCCGTAGGCCCGCGCAAGCGCAGCGCCGCCGGGCAAATAAAAAAGGCCCTTGCGGGCCTTTTTTATATTCTCGTTTTTCTCACGCGGTCCGCGTAAATCGACAATGTCTGTTTCAGCACGTCCAGCGTCACCGGTTTCGACAGACAGCTGTCCATGCCTGACTCCAGACAGCGCTGCTTCTCTTCCGCCAGCGCGTTCGCCGTTACGCCCACCACCGGCAGCGTCAGGCCAAGCTGTCGGATGCGCTGCGTCAGACGGTAGCCGTCCATGTTTGGCATGTTGACGTCGCTCAGCACGATATCAATATGATTCTTACTCAGCACGTTCAGCGCATCCACGCCGTCATTGGCGGTTTTACACTGGTAGCCCAGCGATCCAAGCTGGTCAGCCAGCAGGCGGCGGTTAATCGGATGGTCATCCACCACCAGAATCATCATATCGTCATTCACTGACGCCAGAGACTCGGGTGACGGCAATCCGCCCGCGCCATCGCGCTCTTCCAGCTCCACTTTGTAGATGCGCGCCAGCAGGCTCAACAGCTCGTGCGGGGTTGCGACACTGTGTACCCATTCACCAGGCGCGCGCTCGGCAGGAATGCCGATGTGGCGACGACAGAAGAGCACCGACCCTCTTCCCTGCCACGGCTGATCCGGCATCTCGTCGGCGATCAGCACATCGTCCACGTCCGGCATTTGACCTTCATAGCGACACACCCTCACGCCGCTGTGGGTAAGCAGCGCCGTCAGGTAGTCATTCAGTGAGGCGTTATGCACCGCCAGCCAGCAGCGCTTATCGCTCAGCCCGTCTACCGTAGATTTTGCCGGATACTGCGCCGAATAGAGCGGAATGCGGATGGTGAACTGGCTGCCCATGCCGGGCTCGGTATCCACCGAGATATCACCGTCCATCATGCTGACGAGCTTCTCACAAATCGCCAGCCCCAGTCCGGTTCCCTGGAAGTTACGCTGCACGCCGGTACCGACCTGGAAGAACGGATCGAACAGACGAACCACTTCCTTCGCCGGGATGCCGACGCCCGTGTCGCGCACGCGAATGCTCAGGTAATCCCCCGCCCGGCAGACGTGCAGCACAATACAGCCGGTATCGGTGAATTTAATGGCGTTGCTGAGCAGGTTAGAGATGACCTGCTGCAGGCGCATCGGATCGCCGTGCAGCGTCAGCGGAACGTCCGGCTCAATAAAGCAGTAGAGCCCCAGCTGTTTACGCACCACCAGCGGGAGATAGTTGGCGCTGATATGGTTCATCACCTCGCGCGGCGAAAACTCGCGCGGCTCAATTTTCAGCTGCTCGGACTCGATTTTAGAGAAGTCGAGAATATCGCTGATGATTTTCAGCAGCAGGCTGGAGGAGTTGTTCATCGCCGTCACCAGCCTGTCGACCCCTTTCGGCAGCTCTTTCGTCTGCAGCAGGTCGAGGTTACCGATGATCCCGTACAGCGGCGTTCGCAGCTCGTGGCTGACGGTGGCAAGGAACATGGATTTCGACTGGCTGGCCTGCTCTGCCGCCTGCGCCATCTCCTGCAACGACTCTTCCATTTTCACGCGCGCGGAGACATCCACCAGCACGCAAATCGCCACGTTTTCATTGCGATAGCGGGAATGGACAAAGCTAATCTGCAGGTTGGTGTGCGTGCTGGTCAACACGTCGACAAAGTTAACCTGCTGACCGCATATAATTTGCGTCAGCCTCTGCCGGTCCTCATGCGTCAGCATATTCAGGTAGTTATGTGCCAGTTCGTTACTCAGGATGTTGGTACCGTCCTGGGTACGCAGAATACAGATCCCCACCGGCGCCGAAGCGACAATCTTCCGGTTAAACTGCTCGTGTTCCTCCAGCCGCTGGGCGTCGCTCTCGGCGGGAATAAAGATTTTCCGCTCATACATGCGCGCCAGGGTGAACAGCGCCCCACCCGCGATCAGGTTCAGCAGAATGGCATTCATGATGAGAATGCGTATCCGCTCAAGCACCATGTCCACCGGCAGCGAATAGACGATACTCAGCGAGGAAGGCGGCAGGCTCTTCTTCAGCACCAGTTCGCGGAAACCCGAGGTATAGCCAAACCACGACCGCTCCTGCATCCAGTGGGGTTCGACGTTTAACCGGTTATCCGGTCCGGCAAGCGAGATCAGCTGATGACCGTTTTCATCCAGAATGGTCACCCCCATGGGCAGGCTGCCCGGGGTAAAGAAGTTTTCCATGCGAATGGTCTGCTCAATCCCCAGCAGCGCCTGCAGACGATTGCCGAGATACACCGGCGTCAGAGCGTAGAAATAGCCCACGCCCGGACGCGGGCCCTGGCTCACCCAGAAGATGTTATTGCCGCGCTCGTCCTGCGGCGCATTGCGATATTTCACAATACGTTCATGCAGGCTTTTCAGCGCATCGTCACGCTCAACGGGCACGTCGCGCAGGCCAAAGTCAGCCATGCAGAGATTCTCGCTGCCAATCAGGAAGACGCGGTTCAGGTCATAGGCGGCGGAGAAATTGTCGCGCCAGTAGCGCATAAACCAGGCGAGGGATTCCAGCGACCCGCGCCAGGAATTGCTCATGGTGGAGCAATCGGAGTCCGGGAACAGCGGCTGGAAGTCCGGAACTTCGGTTTTGTCATCACGCCCGCGAAGCGCAAGGATGCCGTTTTCCGCCGTCAGACGATTTTCGGCAATATACTTCAGCTCCTTCATCACGTCAGACGTTCGCTGAATGTAGCGCTGGGCCTGGTCGGAGCTTAAGTTAAACTCCTGGCGGATCTCCGCTTCTTTCTGGTGCAGCGCGTTAACGATGTAAAACACCGAGAACAGGGCCACAAGCAGCCAAAGCAAGAGCGCCAGCGCCCGAAACAGATAGCGAGAGACTTTCAGCGTAGTACGAAAGGAGACGAGGTATTTCAAGGGGGCGAGGCTCCGCCGTCGGGGTCAAAAGAATGTGGTTAAGGTAGCGGTAAACGCGCCAGGTCGCAACGTTGACTTATCTGCTTGTGCAAAAGAAAAGGGCCGGAATCCGGCCCTTTTTTGCATCAGAAGACATTACTCGTCAGCGTCATCCGCTGCGTCATCGTCAGTGTCGACTTCCGGCGCGATATCATCATCGCCTTCCGCAACGCTACCGTCGATGGAATCGAGCTCTTCATCATCCACCGGCTCAGCAACGCGCTGCAGACCCACCACGTTCTCATCTTCCGCTGTACGGATGAGGATTACGCCCTGGGTATTACGCCCTACCACGCTGATCTCAGACACGCGGGTACGCACCAGCGTACCGGCATCGGTGATCATCATGATCTGGTCCGCATCGTCCACCTGCACCGCGCCCACAACGGAACCGTTGCGCTCGGTAACTTTGATAGAGATAACGCCCTGCGTGCCGCGAGACTTGGTTGGGTATTCCCCTTCCGCCGTACGTTTACCGTAACCATTCTGCGTGACGGTCAGGATAGCCCCTTCACCGCGCGGAATAATCAGAGAAACCACGCTGTCTTCGCCAGCCAGCTTGATACCACGAACGCCCGTCGCGGTACGACCCATCGCACGGACGGCGTTCTCTTTAAAGCGCACCACTTTACCGGCCGCAGAGAACAGCATCACTTCATCAGAACCGGAGGTCAGATCCACACCGATCAGCTCGTCGCCTTCGTTCAGGTTCACGGCGATAATACCGGCAGAACGCGGACGGCTGAACTCGGTCAGCGCGGTTTTCTTCACGGTACCGCTGGCGGTCGCCATAAAGACGTTCACGCCCTCTTCGTACTCGCGTACCGGCAGGATGGCGGTGATACGTTCGTCCGCTTCCAGCGGCAGCAGGTTAACGATTGGACGACCACGTGCGCCACGGCTCGCTTCCGGCAGCTGATAGACTTTCATCCAGTACAGACGACCACGGCTGGAGAAGCAGAGGATCGTGTCATGGGTGTTAGCCACCAGCAGGCGGTCAATAAAGTCTTCTTCTTTAATACGTGCCGCAGACTTGCCTTTACCGCCACGACGTTGTGCTTCGTAGTCGGTCAGCGGCTGATACTTCACATAGCCCTGGTGAGACAGGGTGACCACCACGTCTTCGCGGTTGATCAGATCTTCAATGTTGATATCAGAGCTGTTCGCGGTGATTTCGGTGCGGCGCTCGTCGCCGAACTGATCGCGGACCAGTTCCAGCTCTTCACGGATCACTTCCATCAGACGCTCTGCGCTGCCCAGAATGTGCAGCAGCTCAGCAATCTGTTCCAGCAGCTCTTTGTATTCGTCGAGCAGTTTTTCATGCTCAAGGCCGGTCAGTTTCTGCAGACGCAGATCCAGAATCGCCTGGGCCTGCTGTTCAGTCAGGTAATACTGACCGTCACGCACGCCGAATTCAGGTTCCAGCCACTCAGGACGCGCTGCGTCATCGCCCGCACGTTCCAGCATCGCGGCGACGTTACCCAGATCCCACGGAC
This sequence comes from Enterobacter sp. DC4, assembly GCF_000568095.1. Classification (NCBI taxonomy): domain Bacteria; kingdom Pseudomonadati; phylum Pseudomonadota; class Gammaproteobacteria; order Enterobacterales; family Enterobacteriaceae; genus Enterobacter; species Enterobacter sp. DC4. Next base: position 186,987 of record NZ_AZUB01000004.1, read on the forward strand.
GGGAAATCAGGGCAGCTTTCGCTTCCGCCGGGGTTGGCGCACGACGGATCAGTTCGATGATCGGATCGATGTTGGCCAGCGCAACCGCCAGCGCTTCAAGGATGTGCGCACGGTCGCGCGCTTTGCGCAGTTCGAAGATGGTACGGCGGGTCACCACTTCACGGCGGTGACGCACGAACGCGCTCAGGATCTCTTTCAGGTTCATGATCTTCGGCTGACCATGGTGCAGTGCAACCATGTTGATACCGAAGGAGACCTGAAGCTGAGTCTGGGAGTACAGGTTGTTCAGCACAACCTCACCAACCGCGTCGCGTTTAATCTCAATCACGATGCGCATACCGTCTTTGTCAGACTCGTCACGCAGCGCGCTGATGCCTTCAACGCGTTTTTCTTTTACCAGCTCGGCGATTTTTTCAATCAGACGCGCTTTGTTCACCTGATACGGGATCTCGTGAACAATGATGGTTTCACGGCCGGTTTTAGCGTCCGCTTCCACTTCGGCGCGGGCACGGATGTAAATCTTGCCGCGACCGGTGCGGTACGCTTCTTCAATACCACGACGACCGTTGATGATCGCCGCCGTCGGGAAGTCCGGGCCCGGGATGTGTTCCATCAGCCCTTCAATGCTGATGTCTTCATCGTCGATATAGGCCAGGCAGCCGTTGATCACCTCGGTGATATTGTGCGGCGGAATGTTGGTTGCCATACCGACCGCGATACCGGACGAACCGTTAACCAACAGGTTCGGGATCTTGGTGGGCATCACATCTGGGATGCGCTCGGTGCCGTCGTAGTTATCGACGAAATCAACGGTCTCTTTTTCCAGGTCGGCCATCAGCTCATGAGCGATTTTCGACATACGGATTTCCGTATAACGCATCGCCGCAGCGGAGTCGCCGTCGACTGAACCAAAGTTACCCTGGCCATCTACCAGCATGTAGCGCAAGGAGAATGGCTGCGCCATACGAACGATGGTGTCATAAACGGCGGTATCACCATGCGGGTGATATTTACCGATGACGTCACCGACGACGCGGGCAGATTTTTTATAGGCTTTATTCCAGTCATTGCCCAATACGTTCATGGCGTATAGTACGCGACGGTGTACCGGCTTAAGGCCATCGCGGACGTCCGGCAGCGCACGGCCAACAATGACCGACATCGCATAGTCCAGATAGGAGCTCTTCAGCTCTTCCTCGATGTTAACCGGTGTAATTTCTCTCGCAAGGTCGCTCATCTAACCGCTATCCCTCTACTGTATCCCGGATTCAAAGGTCGCAAATTATAACACAGCCGAGGTGATTGAGGTAAACCTATACGCTTTATTCACGGGGATTGCCTGATATACTCATTCGTCTTGCTAAATAAGGAGTAAAAGCGCCCATGAATGCCGAAAAATCCCCGGTGGTTCACAACGTTGACCACGAAGAGATTGCCAAATTTGAAGCGGTGGCGTCCCGCTGGTGGGATCTCGAAGGTGAGTTCAAACCGCTGCACCGTATTAACCCGCTGCGTCTGGGCTATATCGCGGAGCGTTCCGGTGGTCTGTTCGGTAAGAAAGTGCTCGACGTCGGCTGCGGCGGCGGCATCCTGGCTGAGAGCATGGCGCGCGAAGGGGCGAATGTTACGGGCCTGGATATGGGCTTTGAACCGCTGCAGGTGGCCCGTCTTCATGCGCTGGAGTCCGGTATACAGGTGGAATACGTGCAGGAAACCGTAGAAGAGCACGCGGCAAAACACGCCCATCAGTACGATGTGGTGACCTGCATGGAGATGCTGGAGCACGTTCCCGATCCGCAGTCGGTGGTGCACGCCTGTGCAAAACTGGTAAAACCGGGCGGCCAGGTCTTCTTCTCAACCCTCAACCGCAACGGTAAAGCCTGGCTGATGGCCGTCGTCGGCGCGGAGTATGTTCTGCGCATGGTGCCGAAAGGGACCCACGACGTGAAGAAATTCATTAAGCCTGCAGAGCTGTTAAGCTGGGTTGATCAGACGTGGCTCAAAGAGCAGCACATCATCGGCCTGCACTACAATCCGCTGACCAATAAATTCAAACTCGCACCGGGCGTTGATGTTAACTATATGTTGCACACAACCGCCAAAAACGACTAACGTCATTCGTTATTCTTATAAAGATTGCGCGACATCATGTTGCGCAATTCTGACCTCTCGTTGAAGAAATCAGCACTCGATCAAATTTTGAATTTTTTTTCTTAATTATTGACATGTCTTCCAGGCCTTACGGTACGAGGACTTAGCCTTTTTTACCCTTTCACAACCTCAATTTAACGTCAAAATCAACCCTTGTGCTGAAAAGAATCGATACTAGAATACTCACCATATAGCGTTTTTCTTATCGCAAACCCCCTATATGTAGTATTTATCCACAGAGTTAGTCACAAGACGGATCTGTGGATAAGCGGGGGATATTTTTTATTTCACGGACAGGTAAAACCCACATGAATCAGAGTCTGCTGGTGACAAAGCGCGACGGTACTACCGAGCGTATCAATCTGGACAAAATCCATCGAGTTCTCGACTGGGCAGCAGAAGGACTGAACAACGTATCTATCTCCCAGGTTGAACTGCGTTCTCATATTCAGTTCTACGACGGCATCAAAACGTCTGATATCCACGAAACCATCATCAAAGCGGCGGCAGACCTCATCTCCCGCGAAGCACCGGATTATCAGTACCTCGCTGCACGTCTGGCGATTTTCCACCTGCGTAAAAAAGCCTACGGCCAGTTTGAGCCGCCGAAGCTTTACGATCACGTGGTGAAAATGGTTGAGCTGGGCAAATACGACACGCATCTGCTGGAAGACTATACGGAAGAAGAGTTCGAGCAGATGAACGGGTTTATCGATCACTGGCGCGATATGAACTTCTCCTACGCGGCGGTGAAGCAGCTCGAAGGCAAATACCTGGTCCAGAATCGTGTAACCGGTGAGATCTACGAAAGCGCCCAGTTCCTCTACATTCTGGTGGCCGCCTGCCTGTTCTCTAACTACCCGCGTGATACCCGTCTGGATTACGTGAAGCGTTTCTACGATGCGGTATCGACGTTCAAAATTTCTCTGCCGACGCCAATCATGTCTGGCGTGCGCACCCCTACCCGTCAGTTCAGCTCCTGCGTCCTGATCGAGTGTGGTGACAGCCTGGATTCCATCAACGCCACCTCCAGCGCCATTGTGAAATACGTTTCCCAGCGTGCAGGTATCGGCATCAACGCCGGCCGCATCCGTGCGCTGGGCAGCCCGATTCGCGGCGGTGAAGCGTTCCACACCGGCTGTATCCCGTTCTATAAGCACTTCCAGACGGCAGTAAAATCCTGCTCTCAGGGCGGCGTGCGCGGCGGTGCTGCGACCCTGTTCTACCCAATGTGGCACCTGGAAGTGGAAAGCCTGCTGGTCCTGAAAAACAACCGTGGTGTCGAAGGCAACCGCGTGCGTCACATGGACTACGGCGTGCAGATCAACAAGCTGATGTACACCCGTCTGCTGAAAGGTGAAGACATCACCCTGTTCAGCCCGTCCGACGTTCCAGGCCTGTATGACGCATTCTTTGCCGATCAAGACGAGTTTGAGCGTCTGTACACCAAATACGAAAAAGACGACAGCATCCGCAAGCAGCGCGTGAAGGCGGTAGACCTGTTCTCCCTGATGATGCAGGAACGTGCCTCTACCGGCCGTATCTACATCCAGAACGTTGACCACTGCAACACCCACAGCCCGTTTGACCCGGTTGTTGCACCAGTGCGCCAGTCTAACCTGTGCCTGGAGATCGCCCTGCCGACCAAACCGCTGGAAGACGTGAACGACGAAAACGGCGAAATCGCGCTGTGTACGCTGTCCGCGTTCAACCTGGGCGCGATTAAGAGCCTGGACGAGCTGGAAGAGCTGGCCGTGCTGGCGGTTCGTGCCCTCGACGCCCTGCTGGACTACCAGGATTACCCAATCCCGGCCGCTAAACGCGGTGCAATGGGCCGCCGTACCCTGGGTATCGGCGTGATCAACTTCGCCTACTGGCTGGCGAAAAACGGCAAGCGTTACTCCGACGGCAGCGCTAATAACCTGACGCACCAGACGTTCGAAGCCATTCAGTACTACCTGATGAAAGCCTCTAACGAGCTGGCGAAAGAGCAAGGCGCGTGCCCGTGGTTCAACGAAACCACCTACGCGAAAGGCATTCTGCCGATCGACACCTACAAAAAAGACCTGGATGCGATCGTCAGCGAGCCGCTGCATCTCGACTGGGAAGGGCTGCGCGAGTCCATCAAGACTCACGGACTGCGTAACTCAACGCTTTCTGCCCTGATGCCGTCCGAGACCTCTTCGCAGATCTCTAACGCCACCAACGGTATCGAACCGCCGCGCGGCCACGTCAGCATCAAAGCGTCGAAAGACGGCGTGCTGCGTCAGGTCGTACCGGACTACGAAACGCTGGGCAACAACTACGAACTGCTGTGGGAAATGCCAAACAACGACGGCTACCTGCAGCTGGTGGGTATCATGCAGAAGTTTATCGACCAGTCGATCTCTGCCAATACCAACTATGACCCGACGCGCTTCCCGTCAGGCAAGGTTCCGATGCAGCAACTGCTGAAAGACCTGCTCACCGCCTACAAGTTTGGCGTGAAAACGCTGTACTATCACAACACCCGTGACGGTGCGGAAGACGCGCAGGACGACCTGGTTCCATCAATTCAGGACGATGGCTGCGAAAGCGGCGCATGTAAGATCTAAGCACTTCGCCGGGTGGCGCTTCGCTTACCCGGCCTACGGTTTTGTAGGCCCGGCAAACGCAGTGCCGCCGGGCAATAAAATCTCAACAGGACTCACCGCAATGGCATATACCACCTTTTCACAGACGAAAAACGACCAGCTCAAAGAGCCGATGTTCTTCGGCCAGCCGGTCAACGTGGCACGCTACGATCAGCAAAAATATGACATCTTCGAAAAGCTGATTGAAAAGCAACTCTCCTTCTTCTGGCGCCCGGAAGAAGTGGATGTCTCCCGCGACCGTATTGACTACCAGTCGCTGCCGGATCACGAAAAGCATATCTTCATCAGCAACCTGAAGTACCAGACGCTGCTGGACTCTATTCAGGGCCGTAGCCCGAACGTGGCGCTGCTGCCGCTGATCTCCATTCCAGAGCTGGAAACCTGGGTGGAAACCTGGGCGTTCTCCGAGACGATCCACTCCCGCTCTTACACCCACATCATCCGCAACATCGTGAACGATCCGGCGGTGGTGTTTGACGATATCGTCACCAACGAGCAGATCCAGAAGCGCGCGGAAGGCATTGCCCATTACTACGACGAGCTGATCGAGATGACCAGCTACTGGCATCTGCTGGGCGAAGGCACCCACAACGTGAACGGTAAAACCATCACCGTAAACCTGCGTGCGCTGAAAAAGCAGCTGTACCTGTGCCTGATGAGCGTCAACGCGCTGGAAGCGATCCGCTTCTACGTGAGCTTCGCCTGCTCCTTCGCCTTTGCCGAGCGCAAGCTGATGGAAGGCAACGCCAAGATTATCCGTCTGATTGCCCGCGATGAAGCCCTGCACCTCACCGGTACCCAGCACATGCTGAACCTGCTGCGCAGCGGTACGGACGATCCGGAGATGGCGGAAATCGCCGAAGAGTGCAAGCAGGAGTGCTACGACCTGTTCGTACTGGCGGCTCAGCAGGAGAAAGAGTGGGCAGATTACCTGTTCCGCGACGGCTCCATGATTGGCCTGAACAAAGACATCCTGTGCCAGTACGTTGAGTACATCACCAACATCCGCATGCAGGCTGTCGGTCTCGACCTGCCGTTCCAGACGCGCTCTAACCCAATCCCGTGGATCAACACCTGGCTGGTGTCCGATAACGTGCAGGTTGCGCCGCAGGAAGTGGAAGTGAGCTCTTATCTGGTCGGTCAGATTGATTCTGAAGTCAATACCGACGACCTGAGCAACTTCCAGCTCTGATGCCACGCGTCACGTTAAGTCTTTCCGGCACTGAGGTACTGTGTCGGGAGGAGCACCCTTCTCTGCTGGTGGCGCTTGAGGCGCATCAGGTAGAAGTAGAGTACCAGTGTCGTTCCGGCTACTGCGGCTCCTGCCGCTGCCGTCTGGTCGCAGGCCAGGTAGACTGGCTGACCGAGCCGCTGGCCTTTATCAACGAAGGGGAAATTTTGCCCTGCTGCTGCCGGGCAAAAGGCGATATCGAAATTGAGATGTGATTGCCCTTATTCCCTCTCCCTGTGGGAGAGGGTTAGGGTGAGGGCATCAGGCCGCAGAGCCTGATTGTCGGGTGGCGGCTTTCGCCTTACCCGACCTACAAAACCTACTTCCGGTGAATGAATTCAACCGCTTTATCCGGGAAATCCGTAAACAGTCCGTCCACGCCTGCCTGGTTATACAACACCTCATAAAGCTGATTCACATTCGTGGCATACGGCGGCAGCTGGTCTGCACGCACCGTATACGGATGCACTTGCATCTTGCTGGCGTGCGCCTCTTTCACCATCGCCGTCAGCTTCACGTGGCCCGGCGCTGAGCCCTCCGCCACCAGCATGTGATAATCCGGCCCGATGCCGTCGGCGTACTGCGCAATCTGCTTCATCGCCCCCGGCTTAAACATCCAGTCGTAGTTGTAGTTAACCCACTTCCCGTCCGGCTGTTTCTCCTGAGTTTCATTCCAGTCAGTGTAGGCAATCAGCTGCACCAGGTTGAGGTTCATGCCCATCTTCGGCTCCAGCTCGGTTTTGATGCGCTTCAGTTCGGCGGCATCAAAACACTGCAGGTAGACTTTGTCCTTCTTGCTGGTGTAGCCGTACTGTTTCAGCACCTCCAGCGTCTTCGCGGCAATGTCTTTCCCTTCCTGATGATGGAACCACGGCGCTTTGATCTCCGGGTAGATACCGATGTTTTTACCGGTTGAGTGGTTCAGCCCCTGCACAAACTCAATCTCTTCCTGGAAGGTATGAATGCGGAAGTCAGATTTGCCCATCGGGAAACGTCCCGGATAGACCTGCACCTTCTTGCCGTTTTCAATCTCGAAGCCTTCGGTAAACTTCAGGGAACGGATCTCCGCCAGGGTGAAATCAATGGCGTAGTAGCGGCCATCTTTTCGCGCGCGGTCCGGGAAACGCTCCGCCACGTCCGTCACACGGTCCAGATAGTGGTCATGCAGGACCACCAACTGGTCGTCCTTCGTCATCACCAGATCCTGTTCGAGGTAATCCGCGCCCTGCGCATAGGCCATGGCTTTCGCCGGCAGCGTATGCTCCGGCAGATAGCCACTCGCGCCACGGTGGGCAATAACGATTTTATCCGCCGCCAGGGCGGAGCCTGTCATCAGGCCCGCCAGCAGCAGGCCTGTCGCTAACTGAGTTAATTTCATCGTAAAGCTCCTTATTGACGACGTGCCAGCACTTCCGCGTGGTGACGTTTCTCACCGATCATCACAACAATCAGCAGCAGTACCGCCAGCACGCTACCGCCGATCATCACCATAAAGCCGCCGTCCCAGCCGAAGAAGTCAACGGTGTAGCCCACAATGGCGCTCGCCGCGACCGAACCGCCGAGGTAACCGAACAGACCGGTAAAGCCTGCCGCCGTGCCCGCCGCTTTTTTCGGCGCCAGCTCCAGCGCATGCAGGCCGATCAGCATTACCGGACCGTAAATCAGGAAGCCGATGACGATCATACAGGCCATATCCACACCTGGATTGCCCGGCGGGTTAAGCCAGTAAACAACCGTCGCGATGGTCACCAGGGTCATAAAGAACACGCCCGTCGCACCGCGGTTACCCTTAAACACCTTGTCCGACATCCAGCCGCAAAGCAGCGTGCCTGGGATCCCGGCGTATTCATACAGGAAGTACGCCCAGGAGGATTTATCCAGCGCGAAGTGCTTCACCTCTTTCAGGTAGGTTGGCGACCAGTCGAGGATGCCGTAGCGCAGCAGGTAAACGAACACGTTCGCCACCGCGATGTACCACAGCAGCTTGTTCGGCAGGACGTACTTCATGAAGATCTGTTTTGCGGTCAGCTCCTCTTCGTGCTCCTTGCTGTAATCATCCGGATAGTCGTTTTTGTACTCTTCAATCGGCGGCAGGCCGCAGGACTGCGGCGTATCACGCATCAGCGCGAAAGCGAAAATCGCCACCACGATGGCGCCAAAGGCAGGCATATACAGCGCAGCGTGCCAGTCGTTGAACCAGGCCATCCCCAGCAGGAACAGCAGCGGCGGAATACCGCCACCCACGTTATGGGCACAGTTCCACACCGACACGATGCCGCCGCGCTCCTTCTGCGACCACCAGTGCACCATGGTGCGTCCGCACGGCGGCCACCCCATCCCCTGGAACCAGCCGCAGAGGAACAGCAGCACGAACATGATGGCAATGCTGGAGGTTGCCCACGGCACAAAGCCCATGAACAGCATCACCGCGGCCGCCAGGATCAGACCGGCGGGCAGGAACACGCGCGGATTCGAGCGATCCGACACGGAGCCCATGATGAATTTGGAAAAACCGTAGGCGATGGAGATCCCCGACAGCGCGAACCCCAGATCGCCGCGGGAAAAGCCCTGCTCCACCAGATACGGCATGGCGAGCGCGAAGTTTTTACGTACAAGGTAGTACGCCGCGTACCCGAAGAAGATCCCCAGGAAGATTTGCCAACGCAGACGGCGATAGAGCGGATCTATTTCTGCCTCTGGCAGACGCGCCCTGTGGGGCGCAGGTTTGAAGATACTGAGCATAACAGCCTCCGTGGCCTTGAAATGAATGAGCAGGTGGCTCGCACCTGAATTCCAGAGGCGGGGATGTTAAGAAATCACGGTGATTGTTACTGTGAATCAACGCACAGATTGTTACAGAAATATGACAGAATGCGCAAAAAAGCGCATGAAATCACGTTTCACTTTCGAATTCCGCGCGTTTATGTTCGAAATCAAACAAACCACAAAATTAATATGGCTAAATGATAAAAAACGAACATAGAGGGTAAACAATGACCATTCACGATCCTCGCTACAGCGATGTGATAATCATTGGCGGTGGCGCAACCGGCGCCGGGATCGCACGCGATTGCGCCCTTCGCGGCCTGAGCGTCACGCTTCTGGAACGCCATGATATCGCTACGGGCGCAACCGGGCGTAACCACGGCCTGCTGCACAGCGGCGCGCGGTATGCGGTCACCGACGCTGAATCCGCGCGCGAATGTATTGCTGAAAACCAGATCCTCAAGCGTATCGCCCGCCACTGCATTGAGCCGACCGACGGCCTCTTTATTACCCTTCCCGAAGATGATCTCGCTTTTCAGAACACCTTTATTACCGCCTGCAGCGCCGCGGGCATTCAGGCTGAGGCCATGGATCCGGCGCTGGCGCGGCGGCTGGAACCGTCGGTTAACCCGGCGCTTATCGGCGCGGTGAAGGTCCCTGACGGCACCGTCGATCCGTTCCGCCTGACCGCCGCCAATATGCTGGACGCCCGCGAGCATGGCGCGCATATCCTGACCGGGCATGAAGTGACCGGGCTTATCCGCGAAGGCCATCGTATCTGCGGCGTGCGGATCCTTGATACGCAATATAACGAACACAGCGAGCTGTATGCCGCCGTTGTGGTCAACGCGGCGGGGATCTGGGGGCAGCGGATTGCGGAATACGCGGACCTTTCGGTGCGCATGTTCCCGGCGAAAGGCTCGCTGCTGATCCTCGACCACCGCATCAATAACCACGTGATCAACCGCTGCCGCAAACCGTCTGACGCCGATATCCTCGTGCCGGGAGATACCATTTCGTTAATCGGGACGACCTCAACCCACGTGGACTACAGCGAGATTGACTACAACCGCGTCACCGCTGAAGAGGTGGACATCCTGCTGCGCGAAGGGGAAAAACTGGCGCCGGTGATGGCCCAGACGCGTATTCTTCGCGCCTACGCGGGCGTGCGTCCGCTGGTCGCCAGCGACAACGACCCGAGCGGACGTAACGTCAGCCGGGGCATCGTGCTGCTCGATCACGCCGAACGCGACGGCATGGACGGGTTTATCACCATCACCGGCGGCAAGCTGATGACCTACCGCCTGATGGCCGAGTGGGCGACCGATGCCGTCTGCCGCAAGCTGGGCAATACCGAACGGTGCGTGACGGCAGAACAAGCCCTGCCCGGCTCGCGTCAGTCCACCGAGAAGACGCTGCAAAAAATTATCTCCCTGCCCGCGCCGCTGCGCGGGTCCGCTATTTACCGCCACGGCGACAGAACGCCACAGTGGCTCGGTGAAGGACGACTGAGCCGCAGCCTGGTGTGCGAGTGCGAAGCCGTCACCGCCGGTGAGGTGCAGTACGCGGTGGAGAATCTGACGGTCAACAGCCTGCTCGATCTTCGCCGCCGCACCCGCGTCGGAATGGGCACCTGTCAGGGCGAGCTGTGCGCCTGTCGTGCCGCCGGTCTGCTGCAGCGTTTTCACACCACCACCGCCACCCAGTCGCTCGATCAGCTCAGCGCGTTTTTAAACGAGCGCTGGAAAGGCATTCAGCCTGTCGCCTGGGGCGATGCCCTGCGCGAAAGCGAATTTACCCGCTGGGTCTACCAGGGGCTTTGCGGTCTTGAGAAGGAGCAACGCGATGAAATTTGATACCGTCATCGTCGGCGGCGGGCTGGCAGGCCTGCTCTGCGGCATCAAACTCACGAAGCAGGGGCTGCGCTGCGCCATTATCACCCGGGGCCAGAGCGCCCTGCACTTCTCGTCGGGCTCGCTGGATCTGGTGGACGAAGCGTACCGCGATAAGCTGCCGCCGGAGCACCCGTATCACCTGATTGGCGCGCAGCATATTGACCGCTTTGCGCTGGAAACCGAAGCGCTGCTGGCGGACTGCGGCGCACGTCTGCAGGGCAGCGCCCGGCTCAATCACCAGCGCGTTACGCCGCTCGGCACCCTGCGTTCCGCGTGGCTCAGCCCGGAGGAGGTGCCCATTGCCCCCATTCGCGCGGGACGTGTGCGGGTGGTAGGGATTAGCGGCTTTCTGGATTTCCAGCCCCATCTCGCAGCGGCGTCGCTCTGTCGCCAGGGCGTTAACGCGGAAACGGCAGAGATAGAACTGCCCGAGCTTGATGTCCTGCGCGATAACCCGAGCGAGTTTCGCGCGGTGAATATCGCCCGTTTTCTTGATAACGAGGACAAATGGCCGCTGCTGTATGACGCGCTCAGGCCGCTCGGCGAAACCTGCGATGCCCTGCTGATGCCCGCCTGCTTCGGTTTACGCGACAACCGACTCTGGCGCTGGCTCTCGGATCGTCTGCCCTGCTCGCTCGGCCTGCTGCCAACGCTGCCCCCTTCCGTACCCGGCATTCGCCTGCATACCCAGCTCCAGCGTCAGTTTGTCGTGCAGGGCGGCGTGTGGATGGCGGGTGATGAGGTGAAAAAAATCACCCTGACCGACGGCGCGGTGAGCGAAATCTGGACGCGCAACCACGACGATATTCCGCTTCGCGCCCGCTATACGGTGCTGGCAAGCGGCAGCTTCTTCAGCAACGGACTGCTGAGCAGCCGGGAGGGCATCCGGGAAGCCATTATGGGGCTGGATGTTCGCCAGCATGCCTCACGCGCGGACTGGTATCAGAGTGATTTCTTCTCGCCGCAGCCCTGGCAACAGTTCGGCGTGATTGTCGATAACCAGCTGCATCCGCAGCTTTCCGGTAAACCCGTCAGGAATCTCTTTGCCATCGGCTCGCTGCTGGGCGGGTACGATCCCATTGCCCAGGGATGCGGTGGCGGGGTCTGCGCCGTCACGGCGCTGTATGTGGCAGAGCAGATTAGCCAGCGCACGGAGGCTGAACAATGAACGACACCCGTTTTGAAAGCTGCATCAAATGCACGGTGTGTACCACCGTCTGCCCGGTCAGCGGCGTTAACCCACGCTATCCCGGACCAAAGCAGGCCGGGCCGGACGGCGAGCGCCTGCGCCTGAAGGACGGCAAGCTGTACGATGAAGCGCTGAAATACTGCATTAACTGCAAACGCTGCGAAGTCGCCTGCCCGTCGGATGTGAAAATCGGCGATATCATTCAGCGCGCCCGGGCGCGCTACAGCACGCAAAAACCGACGCTGCGGGACGCGATCCTGAGCCACACCGATCTGATGGGCAACGTCTCGACGCCCTTTGCCCCCATCGTGAATGCCGCGACCTCGCTCAAACCAGTGCGTCAGCTGCTGGATGCCACGCTGAAGATAGACCATCACCGCAGCCTGCCGAAATATTCTCACGGCACCTTCCGCCGCTGGTACAAATCCGTCGCGGCGCAACAGGCGCAGTACGTCGATCAGGTGGCCTTTTTCCACGGCTGCTATGTGAACTACAACCACCCGCAGTTGGGTAAAGACCTGCTGAAGGTGTTGAACGCCATGGGCACGGGCGTTCAGTTACTGAACAAAGAGAAGTGCTGCGGCGTACCGCTAATTGCCAACGGGTTTACCGATAAAGCGCGCAGGCAGGCTCAAAGCAATGTCACCTCCCTGCGCGAAGCCATTGTCGATAAAGGTATTCCGGTGCTGGCGACCTCGTCCACCTGTACCTTCACACTGCGCGATGAGTACCCGCATCTGCTGGACGTGGATAACACCGGCCTGCGCGAGCACATCGAGCTGGCGACGCGCTTCCTGTGGCGCAAACTGGACAGCGGGCAGACGTTGCCGCTGGGAAAATTGCCGCTGAAAGTGGTCTATCACACGCCGTGTCATATGGAAAAGATGGGCTGGTCGCTCTATACGCTGGAGCTGCTGCGGCTTATTCCAGGCCTGGAGCTGACGGTGCTGGATTCGCGCTGCTGCGGGATTGCGGGGACCTACGGCTTTAAGCGTGAAAACTACGAAACGTCACAGGCGATTGGCGCCCCGCTGTTCCGTCAGATTGAAGAGAGCGGCGCGGATATCGTGGTGACCGACTGCGAAACCTGCAAGTGGCAGATTGAGATGTCCACCAGCAAGCGCTGTGAACATCCGATTACCCTGCTGGCGAAGGCGCTGGGCTGAACATGGCCGGGGCGAAAGGCCCCGGCACAGGTTTTACTCGATAAACAGCGACTCGACCACATGGATCCAGCCGTGCTCGCTGGCAACCTCTTTGCCATTCAGCCAGCGGCGCAGCATGTTCAACGCCATCATCGCGCAAACCTCCTGACGCACCGCCAGGCTATGGCGGGTGATGCTCATTTTAACCCGCAGCGCCCAGGTGCCTTCCGGCGTCGCCAGCGCGAAGTTAAGGTATTCCTCGTCCAGCCCCCCGACAAACAACGCCAGACCGGCAAAATGCTTCACCCTTCTCTCGGACGCCCAGCGGGCGGTTTGCGCGAGAGTCTCCTGCTGGAACGGCACCACTTCGCTGGCCAGCAGCGGCGCGTTGACGCGCGACAGCTGCAGCGCCAGCAGGCCACCGGTGAACTGCTCGCTTAAGGTCACGCTCAGCTGGCGCGCCTGCAGATGCGTCGCAATCTGCGCGGGCAACCCTTCCGTACCTTCAAAGATCAGACTTTCGCCCGCCACGCGCTGCACCTCTGGCCACAGGGCCAGCATCGCCTCTTTCTGTTCGGCCGGGCCTGTCAGCTTAAGTTCAATGATCGGCATGGAGGAGCGATAGCCCATGGACACGCCTGGCGGCAGCGGAAGATGATCGAGGCTCTGGGCCAGATCGCTTTCCGAGCGGCCAAAGGTGGTCAGACGCAGGCACAGCGGCGGTTCAGGCAGGGTAAAACGATCGCGAAGGCGCGGCAGGATCTGCTGCTCGACCATCACTTTAAATTCAGAGGGCACGCCCGGCGTAAAGAACATCAGGCAGCGGTTCAGCTGCATAGCAAACCCGCACGCGGTACCCACCGGGTTATCGACCAGTTCAGCACTGGCGGGAATTTCAGCCTGTTTGCGGTTGCTTGGGGCCATGACGCGGCCACGTTCGGAGAAAAAGCGCTCCATCTGCGAAAGCCACGCCTCGTGCAGCACCAGCCCTTCGCCTTTTGCGGTCGCGGCGGCCAGGGCGCTGAGATCGTCGCCGGTGGGGCCAAGTCCGCCGTTCACAATCAGTACGTCGCAGTGCTCGCTGCGCTCACGCAGAATAGCGACCAGCGACTCAAGATTGTCGCCTACGGTATTGCGGCGCGTTAACGGTAATCCTTGCTCAAAGAAAAGATCGGCAAGCCAGGCAGCATTGGTATCAATAATTTGTCCATGCAGCACTTCGTCGCCGGTGGATAACATCTCCACGTTAATCATTATGTTCTCCCGCTTATATGGTCAAAACACTATAGCGCAAACGCGGGGTGGAGAAGAGAGAAACTGGCGCGACAGAACGCCGCGCCGGAGTGATTAGAAGCCTGCGCTAACGCCCACGTACGGGCCGTCGGCCAGCGCATTGTCACGGTTGCCATCTTTACCGGCCAGGTTCAGATAGCGATAGCCAGCTTCGATGGTAATCGGACGCATGATGGTCCAGCGCGCACCGGCGTTGGCCTCTTCATAACTTTCGATACCGCTCGAGAGGGAGTCCGGCGAATAGTAGTACTCACCAAACAGGCCGAAGCTGTCGCCAATTTTCCACTGCAGGCCGCCACCCACTGCCGCCGCGTACCCTTCATCACCGTCATTTGGGTTGGTATAGATGCCTTTACCGCCGACGGTGGCCAGGAACGGGCCAAGAGGAACGTTGAGACCCAGGCCGAGGCTGGCCGCGTCGCCGTCGTCATCGTTATGCGTCCAGCCGCCGGTCATCGCCAGACCGGATGTCTCGGTACCCATGCCAAAGCCCAGGTGGGTATAATCCTGACCCGCCGAGCCGTTAATGCTTATGGCGTTCGCCGCCGCCGATACAACCATCAGGCCGAAGCCCAGTAATGCCACTTTTTTCATTGTCGTGATCCCGCACAATTATTATAAAGAAGTCCCAAAACCGCGAGATTTTAACCGGAGTCTCCCGGGGATCAAGCACTCTGCGTGCGGCCGGTCTGTAGATTGTAACTTTTTGAAACGGCTATTATCCCTTCAGCGATGCGTTCACCCACTGCTGCAGCGCGCGGCGTGAGACTTTGATGCCGCCATTTTTGAGTTCAGTCGGTAACAGCAGCCAGCGGACGGGTTGCTCAAAACGCGCGACCTTATCCCTGACCCAGTCGGGTAAGCAGGTGATATCCGTTCCCGGCTCGCACTCCACCACCGCCACCGGACGTTGCCCGAATTCAGCGTCGTCCAGCGGGACGACAAACACCTGGTTAACCTGCGGGTGCGTGGCGATAACGCGCTCCAGCGATTCCGGCTGGATCCCTTCTCCGCCGCTAAAAAAGAGGTTGTCCATGCGGCCAAGGATCGTCAGACGGCCGTCATGCCATTCGCCGCGATCGCGTGTGGCGAACCAACCCTGCGCGTTGGTCAGCGGAGTCAGTTCGCCGTCTCGCCAGTAGCCTGAGGCCATGCTTTGCGCCCGGATCCAGACTTCACCGTTAACCACCTGCACCTCTCTGCCCGGCAGCGCACAGCCCACGTCCGGCTCGCCGTCCGCCTCTTTCGCACAAACGGTAGAGGCAAACTCGGTCAGACCGTAGCCGCAGAAGGTGCGTATATCCTGCTCTCGCGCCTGTTCGGTCAATTCAACAGGGATGGCCGCCCCGCCCAGCAGCACCGCTTTCAGTGCGACAGGCTGGTGCGCATTCAGCAAGCGCCAGAGTTGGGTCGGCACCAGCGAGGCGTGGGTGCAGCCGCGCAACGCCTGCTCAAGAGGCTGTTTCTCGCGCACGGTTAACCGCGCGCCGGCCTGAAGCCAGCGCCATAAAATTCCCTGACCGGAAACGTGAAACAGCGGCAGCGAAAGCAGCCAGTCGTCGTCTTTACCGTAGGGCATCAGCGACAAAACGCCGCGCGCGCTGGCGAGATGGGCCCCGCACGTATGCACCGCTGCTTTTGGTAGCCCGGTGGAGCCGGAGGTCAGCGTCATGGAGGCCAGCCGCGCCGGTTGCCACGCAGCGCAATACGCATCGGCTGTCTCGTGCATGCGCAGGGCAGGAAGAGCGTCGTAGCTGCCTTCCAGCACCAGCGCAAAGCGCAGCGTCATCTGCGGGAGCAGCACGTCCAGCAGCGGACGCGGCAGCTGCGGATTAGCGGGAAGAATACGCGCCCCGCACTGGAGCAGCGCCAGCCACGCCAGCAGGGTTTGCGGATGATTATGGGCCAGCAGCAGCACGCCGTTGCCCTCCTCCACGCCCTGCCGGTGAAACTCTGCCGCAAGCCGGTCGACGCGGGTGCACAGCTGCTGCCAGCTGAGCACCTCATCGTTCAGCCTGAGGGCCGGTTTATCAGCAGACAGCGCGCACCAGTGCCGCCACGGCCAGTCGGTAAAACTCATCGCAGCGGCTCCAGCGCCTCGACGTCGAGGCACGGCAGCGCGCTGTCCGGCCACGGGCGGATAAGCTGAGCCTGCATCAGGTTCAGCGTGTCGAGGCCAGGAACCGTATCCGGCGTTAGCCAGGCGGCAATGCGCGCCAGCTGGGTCAGCCCAAGGCTGGACTCAATCGACGAGCTGATGACCGCCGTCAGCCCTGAGGCATGCGCTGCTGCGACCTGCTCGCGCACCTTCGCCAGACTGCCGGTCAGCGTCGGTTTAATCACCACCGCGCTGACGCCGGGCTCGGCGACAAATTCAAAATCGTCCTCGCGCAGGCTTTCATCCCAGGCGATGGCAATCCCGGTTTCGCGGGCAAACGCGCGCGAATCGTCGCGGGTTTTGCACGGTTCTTCGAGGAAGGCAATGCGGCTGCGGTAGGCCGGGTCGACGTACTTTGCAAACTGCTGCGCCTTGAGCGGCGTCCAGGCGCGGTTGGCGTCCAGACGCAGATGCAGATCGGGGATCGCCTCCAGCAGCAGGTTGGCGACCATGCCGTCGCGCACCGCTTCATAGAGACCGACTTTAATTTTCGCCACCTTCTCGCCCGGCATGGCGGAGAGCAGCGCGAACAGCTCGTCAGGATCGCCCGTACAGAGCGGCGCCGCGCGGTAATTCCCCGCTTCCGGCAGGCTGCCGTCCAGCTCCGCCAGCGCGCAGCTGATACCAAAGGCCGCGGAAGGCACCTCCGGCAGCACCGGATCCGCCCCCCCGCGCCACGCGTCCGCCCAAGCCAGCAAGGCCGTCTGCGCGTCATCCAGCGACTCCAGGCTAAAGCCCGGCAGAGGCGAAATCTCGCCCCAGCCTTCCCGCTCGCCCTGCTGCAGATGCACGAAGAAGCCGTCACGGGTTTTTAACCGCCGTTCACGCAGCACCACGCCCGCGTCCATCGGTATCTGCCAGCGGTAAACCTGCGCGCGACGCATTACGGATTCCGTTTGTATTTGCTGAAGTCCGGCTGGCGTTTTTCGTTAAACGCGTTGCGCCCTTCCTGACCCTCTTCGGTCATGTAGAACAGCATGGTAGCGTTGCCCGCCAGCTCCTGCAGACCCGCCTGACCGTCGCAGTCGGCATTGAGCGCGGCCTTCAGGCAGCGCAGCGCCATCGGGCTGTTTTGCAGCATTTCACGGCACCAGCGAACGGTCTCTTTTTCGAGATCGGCAATCGGTACCACGGTATTCACCAGGCCCATATCCAGCGCTTCCTGCGCGTTGTACTGACGGCACAGGAACCAGATTTCGCGGGCTTTTTTCTGCCCGACGATGCGCGCCATGTAGGAGGCACCCCAGCCGCCGTCGAAGGATCCTACTTTCGGGCCGGTCTGGCCGAAGATGGCGTTCTCGGCGGCAATGGTCAGGTCACACATCATGTGCAGGACGTGGCCGCCGCCGATAGAATAGCCCGCCACCATCGCCACCACCGGTTTTGGACAGGTGCGGATCTGACGCTGGAAATCGAGGACGTTCAGGTGGTGCGTACCCGCGTCGTCCTGGTATCCGCCGTAGTCACCGCGCACTTTCTGATCACCACCGGAGCAGAACGCTTTCTCGCCTTCGCCGGTCAGGACAATCACGCCGATGTTATCGTCGTAGCGCGCATCCGCCAGGGCCTGAATCATCTCTTTCACGGTCAGCGGGCGGAAGGCGTTACGCACCTGCGGGCGGTTGATGGTAATTTTGGCAATGCCGTCGGTGGATTTGTGGTAACGAATGTCGGTGTAGCCTTCGGAGCAGTCCTGCCATTCAACCGGGGCGTAAAGCATGTTTTCATCAGGGTAGATCATAGAGTGTCCTTTATTCGAAGACGCAGTATCTGAGCCAGACTTGCCGCAACCGCATCGGGATTTTCCCGGTGGGCGTTGTGTCCGGCGTTGGGAATTGCATGGCGAACGGCGTTCACTTCCGCGGCAAGGGCCGCGAACTTCTCATCACGTTCGCCATAGAGATAATCAAAAGAGAAATCGCGCGCGCTCAGGGCAGCACGCAGGTCGGGCTGCACGGCCAGCGAGGTCGACTCAAGCATCATCGCCAGCATCGCGCCGTCGTTCTGGCTGCGCAGGGTAAACAGCGCCTCGCGCTGGGCGTCAGTGAGGGAGGCGAACACGGGCTGTTGATACCAGTCAGCGAACACCTTCTCCAGCGGTTCGCTGCGAAAACGCGTTGCCCAACGGCGGTCGGATGCCAGCCGTGCATGTCGCGCATCGGCATCCTGCAGGCCCGGATGTCCTCCCTCCACTATCACGCCCTGCAGCCCCTTTACCTGCTGGCAGGCATGGAACATCGCAATGCGGCCGCCGAGGGAGTACCCGATGAGCCAGAAATTCAGTATGTTGTAACTAATAAGAGTTTGGGTGAGTAGCCTGCTCATCTCGTCAAAGCCCGTGACGCCCAGATTCCGGGATCCGCCGTGCCCCGGCAGATCCAGATACAGCCGGGGGTAGTCACGGAGTCGCTCACCAACAACCTGCCACTCGCGGCAATCGCCGGAAAAACCGTGCAAAAAGACCAGCCAGGGATAGCCTGCTTTTCCGTCATGCTGCACGCCCGAGAGGATCACAGCTGGCTCACCTGCGCCAGCAGGCTTTGCAGGGCCTGCGCACCGTCAGCCTCGTTTACCACCAGCTCAATCAGCGTCGCATCCGGCTGCTTCCAGGCGCTGCTTAACGCCGCGTCCAGCTGTTCCCAGCTTTCCGGGCGATGGTATTTCAGGCTAAACATCGCCGCGGCGTGTTCGAACTGCACGTTCTGCGGCATCAGATAGAAGCGCTCGCGCTCGCTCTGCGGCGTAGGCAGCAGGGAGAAAATCTGCCCGCCGTTGTTGTTGACCACAATCAGCACAAACGGGGCTGACGCCTGACGCAGCAGCGCCAGCGCATTGAGATCGTAGAGCGCGGAGAGATCGCCCACTATCGCCAGCGTTGATTTCGCGCTCGCGCGCTGCACGCCCGCCGCCGTGGAGATCAGCCCGTCGATACCGCTGGCGCCGCGGTTGCTGTACACCGGGTAGCCCGCGGGCAGCTTTGAAAAAGCGTCAATCAGCCGCACGACCAGGCTGTTGCCGACAAACAGCTGCCCCTGCTCAGGCAGGCACTGGCGAATACGGTGCGCCAGCCCGGCCTCGCTAAACGCTTCACAGTGCGCTTTGGTCAGTTCCCACGCCTGGCGCGAAAGGTCCGGGATGGCCACCGCCCAGGGCTTGCGTTTTTCAGCCGGATGAAGCGTCAGCCAGGCGTCGATACTGCTGACCAGACGACGACCGCGATGGTGCGCCGGGTCAAGCCGCCCTTCCAGCGCGTCCACCAGCCAGTACTCTTCCGGCGTGCAGGTGGCCTGCCACTGCAGTAAGCGTTTGCCGGTCAAACTCGATCCAAGCTGGACCACAATCTGCGCCTGCGCCAGCTCGGTGACCGCTTTGGCATTACCCAGCCAGAGGTCGGCGCACGGCAGCGGCTGACCGGTCTGGGAAAGCACGTCGCCTATCAGCGGCCAGCCGAGGGTTTGCGCCCATTCGGCAACCAGTTTGCCTTCGGCGGCGCTCATGCGCCCGGCAATCACCACGCCGCGCTTCTGCCGCCAGAAGAACCAGTCGCGCTGCTTCGCGCTCTCAAGGTGCGTCTGCTCGCGAAGCCACGGTTTTTCACTCTCCCACCAGTCGCCAAGGGATTGCTGCCAGTCAAGACCCGTATCGTCCAGCTCACCGTAGAGCGGCTCGGCAAACGGGCAGTTAATATGCAGCGCCCCGCTGCGCAACGTTTCCATGGCATGATCGATGGTGGAGACCAGCCAGCTTGCCGGAATATCCTGGGTGGGACGAGGCAGCGAAATCGTCTGCGAAGGGTGCGAAGAAAAGAGTCCCGGCTGACGGATGGCCTGATTGGCGCCGCAGTCGATAAGCTCAGGGGGGCGATCGGCCGTCAGTAAGATCAGTTTTTCACCGGTTAACCCGGCTTCAATCAGAGCCGGATAGAGGTTCGCCACGGCGGTACCGGAAGTGACGATCACCGCCACGGGTTCTTTGCTGACCTTCGACAGACCCAGCGCGAGATGCCCGAGACCGCGCTCATCAAAGTGGGTGTGGTGAATCAACGCCCGGTTTTCAGCGGCCGCCAGCGTCAGCGGCGTTGAGCGAGAACCCGGTGCAATACACACGTGCCTGACGCCGTGGCGCGTCAGGGCTTCAAGGATCACCGCCGCCCAGCGTCGGTTAAAAGAACTTACTGACATGAGATTGTCCGGTATCAAGAATGCGACACAGTATAAATAATAGAAAAAATTGGAATTTTGATATGAATCGGGATTGCGCGATTCAGTATTAATCCCTTAGGAGCAGAGAGCGCAATCCGGCGGCTTTGTTTTCGATCTCCTGCCACTCCTGTTCCGGGTCAGACCCGCTGACAATGCCGGCACCGGCATAGAGCCGCAGGGAGTCATCCTGGACGCGAGCGGAGCGCAACGCCACGCAAAATTCACTCTGGTCAGGCGATAAATACCCGGCAGAACCGGCGTACCACTCGCGGTTAAAGGGCTCAACCTTCTGAATAAACTCGCGCGCAGGCTGTCGGGGTAATCCGGCAACGGCCGCTGTCGGCTGTAGCATATGCAGACACTGCTCATCATCGGCCTGTTTGAGCTCGGTCCAGATACAGCGGCGCAAATGCTGCACTTTACGCAGGCGCACCACCTGAGGGGGCAGTACCTCAAGCGTCTGCGTGTAGTGCTGAAGACGCTGACAGATATCTTCCACGACCAGCATATTTTCGCGCTGGTTTTTATCGTCGTTAAGCAACCACTCGCCGAGACGCTGCGCCTGGCTATCATCGGTATGGCTGGCAACGGTGCCCGCCAGCGCTTCCGTGCGCAGCAGCGTGCCGCGCCGCCGCCAGAGACGCTCGGGCGTCGAGCCAAGAAACGCGTTGCTGGCGTCGAATACCATGCAGAAATGGTAGCAGTGTAAATTCAGGGCGCGGCTGGCCGCCATCAGCGCGACAGGGTTAACGCGCTGCGTGAACTGCAGATCGGTTGCCCGGGCGAGAACCACTTTTTCAAAATCACCGCGCGCGATGGTCTCCGTCGCCATGCGGATAAGCGTCAGCCATTCGGCCTGCTGCGGCTGATGGGTTTCGTGCTCAACCTGAACGGACAGTGGACGGATAGATCTCGCAGGACGGAGCTGCTGTAAAAAATCCCGCGCGGCGTGGGCATCTTCCTGAAGTGAATAATCGCTCCACAGCTGCAGGCGCAGCGTGGCGGTGCCGGCGGTACGTCGCCAGAGCAGCCGCGGTAAAAAGAGGCT
Organism: Enterobacter sp. DC4; assembly: GCF_000568095.1. Taxonomy (NCBI): domain Bacteria; kingdom Pseudomonadati; phylum Pseudomonadota; class Gammaproteobacteria; order Enterobacterales; family Enterobacteriaceae; genus Enterobacter; species Enterobacter sp. DC4. The sequence goes on from NZ_AZUB01000004.1 coordinate 208,698, forward strand.
GCCCTGGTCCGGAGTAAAGGCGTTCAGGCCGCAGATACGGGTATCACCTGCTGCGTTTTGCTCGCGCAAAAACTGCGAGGCTAACGCCAGAGAGGAAAAAGAGATAACCGCTCCCAGCGCAGCCAGCTCTTCATCGCCGTTACGCTGCTGCCAGTAAAACTGCGGATAACACTGCTGCTCACCCAGCCAGGCGAGGGGATCAAAGGCGTCGTTTAACGGGAAAGAGACGTCGAAATGACGTATGCCGGGTGCTGCGGGTAACGCTTGCGAAAGCTGGGTACGCAATTGCTCCAGCGCGAGGAAAATCGAATTCACGCGAACCTCTCCCTGTTAAAGCCTCGTATTATACGGGGTACCATACGAAATATCAGTACCCACGTATAGGGAGTGGTTAAACGGCTTAACGACGGGCTAACAGCAGCCCCAGCACCAGGCCTACGGCAGCACCTACTCCAATGCCCTGCCACGGTTTTTCATGCACGTAATCATCGGCACGGTACACCGCTTTTTTGGCACGGTAGTAGTAAGTATCTGACGCATGGCTGACGCGGTTTTTCACTTCATGTAGCGCCTGCTCGGCGCGGGCTTTTAGCTCAATATATTTCTGATCGGCAGGGTCGCCCGAGGAACGTAACACCTCTTCCAGCGTTTCGCTCAGTAAAGCCAGGTCGTCGTCGATACGGGTATCCCAGGATTGAAATGACATATTTTTCTCCATGTTAGTACACCAGTCCGCTAACTATAGCCAACGACTCGTCATTACGCCTGCTTCGCTTCCCGCGCCATGCCGATGTGGGGAATGCCGTCTTCATCGTACACCTCGGTGACGGGCACGAAACCAAAGTGGTCGTAGAAGGACTGCAGGTGCGCCTGCGCACCCAAGTATAACGCTTTGTCCGGCCACTGTTTCTGGCACGCCTCCAGCGTTTTTTCCATCAGCTGATAGCCGAGTTTTTCACCGCGCGCTTTGCCGCTGATGATGACGCGGCCAATGACAACAGGCTCAAAATCGTCTTCGCTTTTCAGAATCCTCGCATACGCCACCAGCTCGTTATCCCGCCAGCCGAGGATATGGCGGTTCTCGCCGACGAGGTCATCGCCGTCGATGTCCTGATACGGGCAGGTCTGTTCAACCACAAACACTTCGCAGCGCAGCTTCAGCAGGGCGTAAAGTGAATGAACGGTGAGGTCACTATGGTGTAAATCTTGCCACTGGATCATGTCAGTCTCCTTCCTGGGGTTCATCACGTTATACTAAACCCCTCCCCGTTCGGCAAAGGGCTGATTGCGTTATGGAACTGATTTTTCTGGGTACGTCCGCTGGCGTGCCAACCCGCTCACGGAACGTGACGGCGATCCTGCTGGATCTTAAACACCCCACCCGCGGCGGGCTGTGGCTGTTTGACTGTGGTGAAGGGACGCAGCATCAGCTGTTACACACCGTTTATCACCCCGGCAAGCTGGATAAAATTTTTATTACCCATCTGCATGGCGACCATCTGTTTGGCCTTCCCGGCCTACTGTGCAGCCGCTCGATGGCCGGTAACGCCAACCCGCTGACGATTTACGGGCCAGCGGGTATTCGCGAATTTGTTGAAACCACGCTGCGCCTGAGCGGATCATGGACCGATTATCCGCTGGAGGTCGTTGAGATTACCGAAGACCTGGTATTCGATGACGGGGATTATCGGGTTACTGCTCAACCACTTAATCATCCAGTGGAATGCTATGGCTACCGTATTGAAGCGCATGACAAACCCGGCGCGCTGGATGCCGCCGCGCTGATGGCCGACGGCGTAAAACCCGGACCGCTGTTCCAGCGTCTGAAGCACGGAGAGACCGTCACGCTGGAGGACGGACGCGTCATCAACGGCCAGGATTATCTCGCCGCCCCACAGCCCGGCAAAAAGCTGGCGATTTTTGGCGATACGGCCCCGTGCCCGGCGGCGCTCACGCTGGCCCAGGGCGTGGACGTGATGGTGCATGAAGCGACGCTTGAAATGGCGATGGAAGAGAAAGCCAATAGCCGGGGACACAGCTCCACGCGTCAGGCGGCGCAGCTTGCCCGTGACGCGGGCGTCGGGAGGCTCATCGTCACCCACGTCAGCTCGCGCTACGATGCGCGGGGATGCGCAAGCCTGCTGGCAGAGTGCCGCACGCTGTTTCCGGAATGTGAGCTGGCCGAAGATTTCGCTCAGGTCAGCGTTTAGTCCTTCATTTTTCCCTCAGGATGCCGATAACGATTAAAAGGTCAGCATTTCTCTCGAGGGTAGAATGGATAATTTCCAGAAAGATATTGATGACAGGGCGAATCTGACCCTGTCGAACCGTTTTGAACTGTTGCTGTTCCGTCTTGGCACCTCTCTGAACGAAAATAAATCTGAGCTGTTTGGCATTAACGTCTTTAAGCTGCGTGAAATTGTGCCGATGCCGGAGTTCACGAAACCCGCCGGGATGAAGTCACCGCTGATGGGAATGGTGAATATTCGCGATCAGGTGATCCCGGTGATTGACCTGGCCGCCGTGGCGGGCTGTAAGCCCACCACCGGGCTGAACATTCTGCTGATCACCGAATATGCGCGCAGCGTGCAGGCGTTTGCCGTGGAATCGGTTGAGAACATCATGCGTCTGGACTGGAAGCAGGTGCACGCGGCGGAAACCGCCGTCAGCGGCCGCTACATCACCAGTATCGCGTGTCTTGACGAGAAGACCGATACCAACGATCTGGCGATGGTGCTGGACGTTGAGCAGATCCTGTATGACATCACCCCGGCCAATCACGATCTGCACGCCACGAACCTGAAGACCACCAAATTCCATATCAAGCCAGGCGCTGTCGCCATCGTCGCGGAAGACTCCAAAGTGGCGCGCTCGATGCTGGAGAAAGGTCTGCAGGCAATGGAGATCCCGGCCCAGCTGCATATCACCGGCAAAGAGGCGTGGGAAAAAATTGGGGTTCTGGCCGCACAGGCGCAGGCTGAGGGTGTTCCCATCACCGATAAGATCGCGCTGGTGTTGACCGACCTCGAAATGCCGGAGATGGACGGTTTTACGCTGACGCGCAAAATCAAAACCGACCCGGTACTGAAAGATATTCCGGTGGTGATCCACTCTTCCCTTTCCGGCAACGCTAACGAAGACCATATTCGTAAGGTGAAGGCGGACGGGTATGTGGCGAAGTTTGAGCTGAACGAGCTGTCGTCAGTGATTGAGGAAGTGCTGGACCGCTCGATGAAGAAGATTGACGGGCCGTTAATTAGCCGCAAACAGCTGGCTTAAGCATGGTGCGGGCTGGTGCCCTCACCCCGACCCTCTCCCACGGGGAGAGGGAGAAAACCATAAAAAAACCCGCCGAGGCGGGTTTTTTGTTTTTACATCAATGGCATTGCTCGCTGCACGATATCAATCAGCGGTTGCGGATAGATACCGAAGATCAGCACCAGCAGCGCGGAGATAAGCACTACGATACCACCAGCGCTGTACTGCCAGTTGGTTGGGGCATCGCGGTTGAGCTGCTGAGGTGCGCTCAGGTACAGGCTCACGGCCACGCGCAGGTAGTAGTAGAGACCAATCGCGGAGCCGATCACCACGCCCGCAGTCAGCCACCACAGGTGCGCCTGCACACCGACGGCCAGCACGTAGAACTTACCGATAAAGCCGAGCGTCATCGGAATACCTGCCAGAGAGAGCATCATCACGGTCATCACTGCGGACAGGATCGGACGGTGCCAGAACAGACCACGGTAGGAGAACAGTGAATCGGCATCCGGACCACGGTACGGGCTGGACATCAGGCTCACCACGCCGAAGGCGCCGAGGCTGCTGAACAGGTAGCCGGCCAGATACACGCCCACGGCTTCCATCGACATCTCACCGCTCTGCAGCGCAATCAGCGCCACCATCAAGTAGCCCAGATGAGAGATAGACGAGTAGCCCAGCAGACGCTTGATGTTGGTCTGGCTCAGCGCCATCAGGTTACCGAAGATGATGGAGACGAACGCGATAATGCCCAGCACCACGCGAACCGCTTCGCTGTCACCCACTGGTGCGTACAGGAACAGACGCATGACCACACCGAAGATAGCGATTTTGCTCGCCGTCGCCAGGAAGGTCGACACCGGAGCCGGAGCGCCCTGGTAGACGTCTGGCGTCCACAGGTGGAACGGCACCAGAGAGAGTTTAAAGCCGAGGCCAACGATCATCATGCCCAGACCCGCCAGCAGCAGCGGCTCATGAAGCATGCCGTCACCGAGGCTCTTGCCGAGCGCCATGAAGGAGAGGTTACCGGACTGTGCGTACACCAGCGCAATACCAAACAGCAGGAACGAGGACGCCGCCGCAGACAGGATGGTGTACTTGATGCTTGCTTCCAGGGAGCGCTTCTGGCGGAAGGCGTAACCAATCAGACCGAACAGCGGCAGAGAGATCAGCTCAATGCCGAGGAACAGTGCGGCCAGGTGGTTCGCATTCGCCAGCAGAATGCCGCCCAGCGCGGCAATCAGAACCAGCAGGTAAAACTCTTCTTTGTTGTCGTTGTAGCCTTCGAGCCACGGGTACGCAAAGGTACAGGTTGCCAGGCTCGCCAGCAGCACCAGACCGGTATACAGCATGGCGTAACCGTCAACGCGCATCAGCGGGGTGACGTCCATCGCCCCACCCTGGCCAACAAACCAGAGGGAGACTAACGCGGCGTTCAGGCCGATGACCGACAGCGTGGCATTCAGGAAGTGATTGCGTCGCCACGCAATGGAGAGCATCACAACCACCACCGTCAATCCGACGATCAGCAGCGGTAGCAGCGCGATCAGTTGTTGTGGAGTTATTGTCATGGCGAATTACGGCCTTGTAGTAGAAACAGAATTAACAAACCACTGCTGGATATTGCCCATCGCGCTGTGCGAGGTATCCAGAATCGGCTGCGGGAAGAAGCCCAGCAGCACCAGCAGTACGACCAGCAGCAGGATGATGAACAGCTCACGCAGCGACATCCCCGGCAGTTCTTGTGCAGCAATTTCGCTCTTCGCTTTACCGAAGTACGCGCGGTGCAGCATCGCCAGCGAGTACACGGAAGCGAACACCAGACCAAAGGTGGAGATCACGGTAATCACCGGTACCACTTTGAAGCTGCCGAACAGAATCATAAATTCGCCGACGAAGTTACCGGTACCTGGCATCCCCAGGGTGGCAACCGCGAAGAACATGGACAGCGCCGGCAGCCACTTAATTTTGCTCCACAGGCCGCCCATCATACGCATGTCGCGGGTATGCAGACGTTCATACAGCTGACCACACAGGATGAAGAGGCCGGCTGCGGACAGACCGTGCGCAATCATCTGGATCACCGCGCCCTGGTACGCCAGCTGGCTGCCGGTGTAGATAGCAATCAGCACGAAGCCCATGTGGGAAACGGAGGTGTAGGCAATCAGACGCTTGATGTCGTACTGCGTGAAGGCCATCCAGGCACCGTAGAAGATACCGATCACACCCAGCCACATGGCAATCGGTGCGAATTCTGCTGAGGCGTTCGGGAACAGCGGCAGAGCGAAACGCAGCAGACCGTAGGCCGCCGTTTTCAGCAAGATGCCCGCCAGGTCAACGGAACCCGCTGTTGGTGCCTGAGAGTGCGCGTCTGGCAGCCAGCCGTGCAACGGAACCACCGGCATTTTCACCGCGAAGGCGATGAAGAAGCCCAGCATCAGCAGGTATTCAACGCCGTGGGACATTGGCGTCTTCAGCAGTTCTTCGTAGTTGAAGGTCCAGGTTCCGGTCGCGTTGTGGTGAACAAACACCAGCGCCAGAATGGCAATCAACATCACCAGACCACTCGCCTGGGTATAGATGAAGAACTTGGTTGCCGCCGTGATACGCGTTTTACCGTCGGACGCCTTGTGGCCCCACAGCGCGATCAGGAAGTACATCGGCACCAGCATCATCTCCCAGAAGAAGAAGAACAGGAACATGTCGATGGCAAGGAACACGCCGATCACGCCGCCCAGGATCCACATCAGGTTCAGGTGGAAGAAGCCCTGGTATTTTTCGATTTCTCGCCAGGAGCAAAGTACCGCCAGAACGCCGAGCAGACCGGTCAGCACCACCATCAGCAGTGAGAGACCGTCAATCGCCAGGTGGATCGTAATGCCGAAACGCGGGATCCACGGCAGGATGAACTCAGACTGCCACTGCGGAATGCCCGCAGACTGGGTCAGTGAGTAACCGCCCTGCAACCACAGTTGCAGGCCAAGCGCGAGCGTCAATCCCATGGTGATCAGCGCGATCCAGCGCGGCATCTTCACGCCAAAGCGTTCAGTCTGCCAGCACAGGAAGCCGCCGATGAAGGGAATTAATATTAGCCAGGGTAGTAACATGGCGATTTTTATTCCTTGTTAAAGTCCCTAAGGGACCGATTTTCAACAAATTCGACAAAATTCACGCGTTAGTGCGGTTTGTGGTGTCGGGTGGCGCTCACGCTTACCCGACCTACGGTCTCGTAGGCCCGGTAAGCGCAGCGCCACCGGGCAAAACCACTATCGCAACACCATCAGCAGCGCCAGCACGACAACCGCACCGATGCTCATGGACGCCACATACCAGCGCAGGTAACCGTTCTCGCTGTACAGCAGGCCTTTACCTGCAAAGCGGGAGAGGATCGCCGGGATATTCATCAGGCTGTTCAGTGGGTCGCGCTTCACCAGCCACGCAATGCCCAGGAACGGCTTAACGAAGATCATGTCGTACAGCCAGTCGAAGCCCCACGCGTTGTACCACCAGGTGCCCAGCAGGCGGCCTGGCGCACTGTTGGCAACGGCAGTCACCAGCGTACGTTTGCCCAGCCACAGCCATGCAGCGATCAGGATGCCCGCGATAGCGACCACACCGGAGGTGATTTCGAGCGTCAGAACGCGACCGTGCTCAAGCTCGGTGGTGTCTGGCAGTACGCCCTGCAGCGGCGGCACAATCATCGCGCCAACGAAGGTGGACAGTACCAGCAGCACAATCAGCGGCAGGTGATGGGTAATCCCCTTCCCTGCGTGAGCGTGAATTTGTTCTTTACCGTGGAATACGATGAAAATCATACGGAAGGTATACAGGGAGGTCATGAACGCACCGACCAGACCCGCAACCATCAGATTGATATGACCATTCGCCATGGCACCCGCAAGGATTTCGTCCTTACTGAAGAAGCCCGCGGTGATCAGCGGCAGTGCCGCCAGCGCCGCGCCGCCCACCAGGAAGCAGACATACACCAGCGGAATGGACTTACGCAGTCCGCCCATCTTGAAGATGTTCTGCTCGTGATGGCAGGCCAGAATCACCGAACCGGATGAGAGGAACAGCAGCGCTTTAAAGAACGCGTGCGTCATCAGGTGGAAAATGGCTGCGTCCCACGCCTGAACGCCCAGCGCCAGGAACATGTAACCAATCTGGCTCATGGTGGAGTACGCGAGAACGCGTTTGATGTCGGTCTGCACCAGCGCGGCAAAGCCTGCCAGCACCAGCGTGACCGCACCGACGATACCCACCAGATGCAGAATTTCCGGGGTCATCAGGAACAGGCCATGGGTACGCGCAATCAGGTATACACCGGCGGTAACCATGGTCGCAGCGTGGATCAGCGCGGAGACAGGGGTTGGACCCGCCATCGCGTCTGCCAGCCATGTCTGCAATGGCAGCTGCGCGGATTTACCCACAGCACCACCCAGCAGCATCAGCGTTGCCCACCACAGCATGTTATTGCCTGCGGCGAAGTGCGCTGGCGCCAGTTCCACCATTTCGCGGAAGTTCAGCGTGCCCAGTTCGTTGTAAAGAATGAACAGCGCGAAAGCGAGGAAGACGTCACCCACGCGGGTCACGATGAACGCTTTCATGGCCGCTGCGCCATTCTTCGGATCGGTATAGTAGAAACCGATCAGCAGGTAAGAACACAGACCCACGCCTTCCCAGCCCAGATACATCAGCAGCAGGTTATCGGCCAGAACCAGAACCACCATGCTGGCGATAAACAGGTTGGTGTAGGCGAAGAAGCGGGAGTACCCCTCTTCACCGCGCATATACCAGGAGGCGAACATGTGGATCAGGAAGCCGACACCGGTGACCACGGAGAGCATGGTCAGCGAGAGGCCGTCCAGCACCAGGTTGAAACCGATGTTGAAATCACCGACCGACATCCATGTCCACAGCGGCACGCTGAAAGGCTGACGCCCGTTGTTAAAGAAGTCGATACCCGCATACGCTGTCACCAGCGCGGCCAGGCCAACAGAGCCCATGCCGACGGTTGCAGACAGATTCTCAGACCAGCGGCCGCGAGAAAACGCCAGCAGCACGAAGCCAATCAGCGGAAAAATAATGGTTAAGGCAAGCATGTTCATCCACGCAACTCACTTACTGAATCGATGTTCAGATTCTGGCGGCGACGATGGAGCTGGAGCAACAGCGCCAGGCCAATACTCGCTTCGGCAGCCGCGAGGCTGATGGCGAGAATGTACATCACCTGACCATCGGTCTGGCCCCAGTAGCTTCCGGCGACCACGAAGGCCAGCGCGGAGGCGTTAATCATGATTTCCAGCCCGATCAGCATAAACAGCAGATTGCGGCGGATAACCAGACCGGTCAGACCCAGAACGAATAAAATCGCAGCGAGGATCAGTCCATGTGTTAAGGGGATCATGCGCGCTCCTCCGTTTTTCTTTTCGCGCGGTCGTCAGTGCGGTTGCTCAGCACCTCGCCAGCACGCTCTTCGCGGCCAACGTGGAAAGCCACAACCAGACCTGCCAGCAGCAGCATTGAGGCCAGTTCCACTGCCAGAACGTATGGGCCAAAGAGCGTGATACCGACCTCTTTCGCGCCAATCGGCGTGCCGTCGATGCCCTGATCGTTAACACCCAGAATGGCGTAAACGATCACCACCAGCATGATGGCCGACAGAATTGCCGGGCCAATCCACACCTGCGGTTTTAACCACTGACGTTCCTGCTCAATTTCAGAGCCGCCCAGGTTCAGCATCATCACCACGAACACGAACAGCACCATAATGGCCCCGGCGTAGACGATGATTTCCAGCGCACCGGCGAAGTGCGCGCCCAGTGCAAAGAACACCCCGGAAATGGCCAGCAGCGAGATGATTAAGTACAGCAGCGCATGCACCGGATTGGTGTGCGTGATCACTCGCAGCGTAGCCAGGATGGCGATAAGGCCACAGATATAAAAAGCGAATTCCATTGCCCTCTCCTTACGGTAACAGGCTCTTGACGTCGATAGGCTTAGCTTCGTTCTCTGCTTCGCCCTTATCTTTGCCGTCGATTGCCATACCCGCCATCCGGTAGAAGTTATATTCCGGGTATTTGCCCGGACCGGAAATCAGCAGATCCTCTTTCTCGTACACCAGGTCCTGACGCTTGTACTCACCCAGCTCGAAGTCTGGAGTCAGCTGAATCGCCGTGGTTGGGCACGCTTCTTCACACAGACCGCAGAAGATGCAGCGTGAGAAGTTGATGCGGAAGAACTCAGGGTACCAGCGACCGTCTACCGTCTCGGCTTTCTGCAGAGAGATACAGCCGACCGGGCACGCTACCGCACACAGGTTACAGGCAACGCAGCGCTCGGAACCGTCCGGGTCGCGCGTCAGCACGATACGGCCACGGTAGCGCGGCGGCAGATATACCGGCTCTTCCGGGTACATCCGGGTTTCGCGTTTGGCAAACGCGTGCAGGCCGATCATCCAGATACTGCGTACCTGGGTACCGAAGCCTACCAGTAATTCTTTTAAGGTCATGGTCTATAGCCCCTTATGGCTGCTGCCAGAGAATGACAGCCGCCGTTACCAACAAGTTGACGAGCGTCAGCGGCAGGCACACTTTCCAGCCGAAGGACATTACCTGGTCATAACGCGGACGCGGTAACGCTGCGCGAATCAAAATGAACATCATCATGAAGAACGCGGTTTTCAGCGCGAACCAGATGAACGGCGGTAAGAACGGGCCATGCCAGCCACCGAAGAACAGCGTTACCATCAACGCGGAAATGGTGACAATACCGATGTACTCGCCCACGAAGAACAGACCGAATTTCATACCGGAATATTCGATGTGGTAACCGTCGGCCAGTTCCTGTTCGGCTTCTGGCTGGTCAAACGGGTGACGGTGACACACGGCCACGCCCGCGATGGCAAAGGTAATAAACCCAAAGAACTGCGGAATAACGTTCCAGATGTCGGCCTGGTTGTTGACGATGTCGGTCATGTTGAATGAACCGGCCTGCGCCACCACGCCCATCAGGGAGAGACCCAGGAACACTTCGTAGCTCAGGGTCTGCGCGGAAGCACGCATCGCACCCAGCAGCGAGTATTTGTTGTTACTGGACCAGCCTGCGAACAGGACTGCGTAAACCGCGAGGCCTGCCATCATCAGGAAGAACAGAATGCCGATGTTCAGGTCAGCGACCACCCAGGTCGGGCTGACCGGCACGATAGCAAACGCCAGCAGCAGCGAGGTGAAGGCGATCATCGGTGCCAGAGTAAAGATCACGCGATCCGAGAAGCGCGGGATCCAGTCCTCTTTAAAGAACATCTTGATCATGTCCGCGACCAGCTGGAGTGAACCACCCCAGCCCACGCGGTTCGGTCCGTAACGGTTCTGGAACAGACCGAGCAGACGACGTTCACCAAAGCTCATGAACGCGCCGCAGGTGACCACCACCAGCAGGATAACAATCGCTTTCAGAATGCTCAGCAGGATGTCGATAAGATCCGGCGTTAACCAACTCATGCTTTTGCCTCCTGCAGATTATCAAGACGCGCACCCGCCAGAACCGGCGCGATGCCAGGCATACCCATCGGCAGACCGACCTGCCCTGCTGTCAGACTTTCAGAAATAATCAGCGGCAGGCTGATGGTCTGGCCGTCATAGCTAAAGGCAATGTTCGCGCCCGCGTTAACGCCAAGCTTCGCGGCATCCGCCGGGTTGAGCTTGATGTACGGCTGCGGCATACGGGTCTGGAAGACCGGTGAACGCTGGGACAGCTCGTCGCTACCGAACAGATGGTAGTACGGCGCAATACGCCAGTTGCCTTCCTGCGCCTGGAAGCTCGCCGGAACGGATGTGAAGAAGTCCAGACCGGTTTCGGAAGCTTCTATCAGACGCACGCCCGGATCGCCGTGGCGCAGGGAGCCGCCCACTTCAGCCTGGAACTTGTTCCATGCCTGCGGGGAGTTCCAGCCCGGTGCCCATGCGAACGGGATTTGCGAACGCGGTGCAGACGGCTGGTTGTTCCCTTCCATGGAGAAGGCGAACATGGTGTCTTTATCCTGCGGCTGGCGCGGTTCGTGCACGCTGATATTGGCGCGCATTGCGGTACGGCCGCTGTAACGGTGCGGTTCACGCGCCAGTTTCTGGCCGCGAATGCGGAAGCTTGCTTCAGGCGCGGCATCTTTAATGCCTGCCAGCTGAGGCAGTTTTTCCACTACCGCGTCGATAACGTGGTCGAGCTGCGTCCAGTCCACTTCACGGCTCTGCACGGTGCTGTGCAGGGAGTGCAGCCAGCGCCAGCTTTCCAGCATCACGGTGTTGCTGTCGTAGTAAGCCGGGTCATAAACCTGGAAGAAACGCTGGGCGCGGCCTTCGTTGTTAATAACCGTACCGTCGCTTTCTGCGAAGCTTGCCGCAGAGAGCACCAGGTGCGCTTTGTCCATGATCGCGGTGCGCTGATGGTCAATGACCATCACCAGCGGCGCTTTGGAGAGCGCGGCGTCAACGCGAGCGGCAGAGGCGTGGCGATGCAGGTCGTTTTCCAGCACCACAACGGCGTCAGCAGAACCGGATTCCAGTTCACTTAACGCAGCTTCCAGCGAGCCACCGCCGATCATGCCCAGACCAATGCTGTTCACCGCACGGGCAATCATGGTCACGCCAACGTCCGCACCGCGGCCTTTCAGGGCTTTGGCCACATTGGCTGCCGCCTGAATGATCTCAGCGCTGCCGGCGTTGGTCCCGGAAATAATCAGCGGTTTCTTCGCACCTGCCAGGGCCTGAACAATCACGTCAACCTTGTTCTGCAGGTCGCGATCCAGTTCTACCGCCGGAGAGTTGCTGTCCAACGCGTGGGCAATGGCAAAGCCAAGGCGCGCCTGATCTTCAACCGGTGCACAGTAGGTCCACGCCGCGATGTCGTCCAGACGGGTGTTGTCGACGTTGGTCACAAACAGAGGATGCTTCGCGCGCTGACCGATGTTCAGGATCGCCGCAATCTGCCAGTCAGCCACTTTCTGCGCCGCCGCCATTTCACGTGCTTTACCCTTCACCGCCTGACGAACCGCCAGAGCCGCGCGTGCGCCCGTCTGCGTCAGGTCTTCACCCAGAACCAGGACTGCATCATAGGATTCGATTTCGCGCAGCGCAGGGGTGTGAATACCGCCTTCACGCAGCACTTTCAGTACCAGCTGCAGACGTTCCTGCTCGCCCTGGGCGATACCGGTATAGAAGTTTTCCGCCCCGACCAGCTCGCGCAGCGCGAAGTTGCTTTCGATGCTGGCGCGCGGGGAGCCGATACCGATCACTTTCTTCGACTGGCGCAGAATATCTGCCGCGCCCTGCATCGCCTGTTCAGCGTTCAGGGTAATGAAGTCGTCGCCACGGCGCTGAACCGGCTGACGCGGACGGTCTTTCAGGTTCACATAGCCATAGCCGAAACGACCGCGGTCGCAGAGGAAGTAGTGGTTAACGGTGCCGTTGTAACGGTTTTCGATACGGCGCAGCTCGCCGTAGCGCTCACCCGGGCTGGTGTTACAGCCGAGGGAACACTGCTGGCAGATGCTTGGCGCAAACTGCATGTCCCATTTACGGTTGTAACGCTCGGAGTGGGTTTTATCCGTGAAGACGCCGGTCGGGCAGATTTCTACCAGGTTACCGGAGAATTCGCTCTCCAGCACGCCGTCTTCCGGACGGCCGAAGTAGACGTTGTCATGCGCGCCATACACGCCCAGATCCTGACCGTCTGCATAGTCTTTGTAGTAACGCACGCAGCGGTAGCAGGCGATGCAGCGGTTCATTTCGTGAGAGATGAACGGCCCCAGGTCCTGGTTACGGTGGGTACGCTTGGTAAAGCGATAGCGACGGAAGCTGTGACCGGTCATCACGGTCATATCCTGAAGGTGGCAGTTACCGCCCTCTTCACAAACCGGACAGTCGTGCGGGTGGTTGGTCATCAACCACTCCACCACGCTTTCGCGGAACTGTTTGGCTTCTTCGTCATCAATCGAAATAAAGGTGCCTTCGGTGGCTGGCGTCATACAGGACATCACCAGGCGACCACGCGTGTCTTCCGCGTTTTGATATTGCTTCACCGCACACTGGCGGCAAGCACCGACGCTGCCCAGCGCCGGATGCCAGCAAAAGTACGGAATATCGAGGCCAAGAGACAGACAAGCTTCCAGCAGGTTGTCCGCCCCGTTGACTTCGTATTCTTTGCCGTCTACATGAATCGTAGCCATTAGCATGCTTCCAGTTGGCTCGGTCGAAACCGAGCGTTAATCAAAATTCTTGTCGTTACCAGCGCGCTTTAAGCAGGTTCGGCTGAATCCCATTGATTGCATGGGTATTGCTGAACGGCTGCTTGATGCCTGCTTCGAACTCGTCGCGGAAATATTTGATCGCGCTCTGCAGAGGTTCGACGGCACCCGGTGCGTGGGCACAGAAGGTTTTACCCGGGCCTAAGAATCGACACAGTTGCTCAAGCGTCTCGATATCGCCAGGCTGGCCTTCGCCACGTTCGATTGCACGCAGGATCTTCACGCTCCACGGCAGACCATCACGGCACGGTGTACACCAGCCGCAGGACTCGCGGGCGAAGAACTCTTCCAGGTTACGCACCAGCGAGACCATGCCGATCTCGTGGTCGACGGCCATCGCCAGCGCCGTACCCAGACGGCTGCCTGCTTTACCAATGCTTTCGAATTCCATCGGCAGGTCAAGGTGGGCTTCGGTCAGGAAGTCAGTCCCTGCCCCACCCGGCTGCCAGGCTTTGAATTTCAGGCCATCGCGCATGCCGCCCGCGTAGTCTTCAAGAATTTCACGTGCGGTAGTACCGAACGGCAGTTCCCAGACGCCAGGATTTTTAACGCGACCGGAGAAGCCCATCAGCTTGGTACCGGCATCTTTGCTTGAGGAGATGCCCTGATACCACTCCACGCCGTTGGCGAGGATAGCCGGAACGTTACACAGGGTTTCGACGTTGTTTACGCAGGTCGGTTTACCCCATACGCCGGAGCTTGCCGGGAACGGTGGCTTGGAACGCGGGTTCGCGCGGCGGCCTTCCAGGGAGTTAATCAGCGCGGTTTCTTCACCGCAGATGTAACGCCCGGCGCCGGTGTGCACGAACAGTTCGAAGTCAAAGCCGGTGCCCAGGATGTTTTTACCGAGCAGGCCCGCTTCGGTGGCTTCGGCAATCGCGCGACGCAGGTTTTCCGCCGCTTCGATGTACTCACCGCGCAAGAAGATGTAGCCACGGTACGCTTTCAGCGCAAACGCGGAGATCAGCATGCCTTCCACCAGCAGGTGCGGCAGTTGTTCCATCAGCAGGCGGTCTTTATAGGTGCCCGGCTCCATTTCATCGGCGTTACACAGCAGGTAACGGATATTCATGGATTCGTCTTTTGGCATCAGGCTCCACTTCAGACCGGTGGAGAAGCCCGCGCCGCCGCGGCCTTTCAGGCCAGACTCTTTTACCGCGTTAACGATGTCGTCCGGCGCCATGCCGCCAAGGGCTTTACGCGCGCCGGCATAGCCGTTTTTGCTCTGGTATTCGTCGAGCCATACCGGCTGTTTGTCATCGCGCAGACGCCAGGTCAGCGGATGCGTCTCAGCAGTACGAATTACAGTTTTCATTTGTACTGCTCCAGCAGGTCAGGAATCGCTTCCGGCGTCAGATGGCTGTGAGTGTCCTCATCAATCATCATGGTCGGCCCCTTGTCGCAGTTACCCAGGCAGCAGGTTGGCAGCAGAGTAAAGCGTCCATCGAACGTGGTCTGGCCCGGCTTGATATTGAGCTTCTTCTCAATCGCAGCCTGAATGCCCTGATAACCGGTGATGTGGCAGACTACGCTGTCACAGTAGCGGATCACATGGCGGCCTACCGGCTGACGGAAGATCTGGCTGTAGAACGTGGCTACGCCTTCTACGTCACTTGCCGGAATACCCAGCACTTTCGCGATCTCATAGATCGCCCCATCCGGCACCCAACCACGCTGTTTCTGTACGATTTTCAGCGCTTCAATGGACGCCGCACGCGGGTCTTCGTAGTGGTGCATCTCGTGCTCAATAGCGGCACGTTCTGCTTCACTCAGCTCAAAAGCCTCGGTTTGTGGTTGTTGATTCTCGTGCATAATTAGCGGTCCACATCTGACATAACAAAATCGATACTACCCAGATACACAATCAGGTCGGAGACCAGACTGCCGCGGATGGCGGACGGGATCTGCTGCAGGTGCGCAAAGCTCGGCGTACGCACGCGGGTACGGTAGCTCATGGTGCTGCCGTCACTGGTCAGGTAGTAACTGTTAATACCCTTGGTCGCTTCAATCATCTGGAAGGATTCTTGCGCCGGCATGACCGGACCCCAGGAAACCTGCAGGAAGTGGGTGATCAGGGTTTCGATATGTTGCAGCGTGCGCTCTTTCGGTGGCGGCGTCGTCAGCGGGTGATCCGCCTTGAACGGGCCTTCCGGCATGTTGTTGAGGCACTGCTCAAGGATGCGCAGACTCTGGCGCAGCTCTTCTACTTTCAGCATCACGCGGGTGTAGCAGTCGGAAACACCACCGCCCACCGGGACTTCAAAGTCGAAGTTCTCGTAGCCAGAGTAAGGACGCGCTTTACGCACGTCGAAATCAATACCGGTCGCACGCAGACCTGCACCTGTCGTCCCCCACTCCAGCGCTTCTTTCGCGCCGTAGGCAGCAACGCCCTGGGAACGGCCTTTCAGGATGGTATTGCGCAGCGCGGCTTTCTCGTAAGAGGCCAGACGTTTTGGCATCCAGTCGAGGAATTCACGCAGCAGACGGTCCCAGCCGCGCGGCAGATCGTGTGCCACACCGCCGATACGGAACCAGGCCGGGTGCATACGGAAACCGGTAATCGCTTCCACCAGATCGTAGATTTTCTGACGGTCGGTAAAGGCGAAGAAGACCGGGGTCATCGCGCCGACGTCCTGAATGAAGGTGGAGATATACAGCAGGTGGCTGTTGATACGGAACAGCTCTGACAGCATGACGCGAATCACGTTAACGCGATCCGGCGTAACGATACCCGCCAGTTTCTCAACGGCCAGCACGTATGGCATCTCGTTGACGCAGCCGCCGAGGTACTCAATACGGTCGGTATACGGAATGTAGCTGTGCCAGGACTGACGCTCGCCCATCTTCTCAGCACCACGGTGGTGGTAGCCGATGTCAGGCACGCAGTCGACAATCTCTTCGCCGTCAAGCTGAAGAATAATACGGAATGCACCGTGCGCAGACGGGTGGTTTGGACCGAGGTTGAGGAACATGAAGTCCTCGTTGTCGGTACCGCGCTTCATGCCCCAGTCTTCCGGTTTGAAGGTCAGCGCTTCCATCTCTAAATCCTGCTTGGCTTTGGTCAGCTCAAACGGATCGAATTCGGTGGCACGTGCCGGGTAGTCTTTACGCAGCGGGTGGCCTGTCCAGGTCTGCGGCATCATGATGCGCGTCAGGTGCGGGTGGCCGTCAAAGGTCATGCCGAACATTTCCCAGGTTTCACGCTCGTACCAGTTGGCGTTCGGGAAAAGTTTAGTGATCGTCGGCAGATGCATGTCGTTTTCAGACAATGCCACCTTGAGCATGATATCCGTATTACGGTCTATTGAGATCAGGTGGTAGAAAACGGAAAAATCCGCAGCAGGGAGACCCTGGCGGTGGGTACGCAGACGTTCATCCATGCCGTGTAAGTCAAACAGCATGACGTACGGTTTTGGCAATTTCTTGAGGAAATCGACAACTTCCAGCAATTGCTCACGCTTCACCCAAACAACGGGTACCCCGGTGCGGGTAGCCTGAACAGTAAAGGCATCCGGCCCAAAACGGTTGCGCAGTTCGCCAATGACTGGGTCATCCAGATGATCCCGGGTCTGCCAGGCGGCTTCTTGCGCGGTTAAGTCGGTCATATTGTTCACCATTGCAAATGGTCCGTGGTGACTGTTGAGCCTGGCTTCGCGCTATTTGAGTAGTGATATGCGAAGGTGTTCTCCAGGCCTACAGGCGCAAATTAAATTTCGTCAGGCGTACGCAGATTGGTGACGGCAATACGTTCACCACGTTTACGCTCGCGCTCAGACTGCATGTTCGCGCGATACACACCCTGATCGCCAACAACCCACGACAGTGGGCGACGTTCTTTACCGATAGACTCCTGCAGCAGCATCAGCGCCTGCATGTAAGCTTCCGGACGTGGCGGACAACCCGGGATGTACACATCCACTGGGATAAATTTATCTACGCCCTGTACGACGGAATAGATGTCGTACATACCGCCAGAGTTTGCACATGCGCCCATGGAGATAACCCATTTTGGCTCCAGCATCTGGTCATAAAGACGCTGAATAACAGGTGCCATCTTGGTAAAGCAGGTACCGGCTACCACCATCAGGTCAGCCTGACGTGGTGAAGCACGCAGTACCTCGGCCCCAAAACGCGCAACGTCATGCACCGCAGTGAATGACGTCACCATTTCAACGTAGCAGCAAGAAAGGCCAAAGTTGTATGGCCAGATGGAGTTCTTACGACCCCAGTTGACCATATCGTGCATGGCATGTTCGAGTTTGCCCATGTACACGCTTTTATTGACTTCTTGCTCCAGGGGGTCTGTTACGATCTCCTGTTTTTGCAGGGGGTAACGGTCATTCTCACCGTTAGGATCTATGCGGGTGAGCGTATAATCCATCTTATTGCCTCGCTGTTACTGCTGACGATTAGAGATACTGTTTTCCGGGTTGATGTGTTCACGACGTGAACGCGCAGGCGTCCAGTCAAGCGCGCCAATACGCACCAGATAAACCAGACCGGCCAGTAGCACTAAAATGAAAATTGCGGCCTCGACAAAGCCCACCCAACCACTTTCGCGGATGGAGGTTGACCATGCGAAAAGGTAAAGCGCTTCCACGTCAAAGATGACGAAGAACATGGCTACCAGATAGAACTTGGCAGACAGGCGTAAGCGAGCGGAACCTACTGAATCAATACCTGATTCGAAAGGTGTGTTTTTGTGCCTTGCACGGGCGCGACCGCCCAGGAACCAGCCGCCGACTAACATCAGGCAGCACAGGCCAATGGCTACAATAAGAAAGATTGCGAATGCCCAGTGATGAGCGATGACTTCTGTGGATGTTGACATACTCATTGCTTACTCATCAAAAGTGATACCAACGACACTGCTCTTGCTGGCAGATGGGCATCACATCGATTCATGGGGAGGAACAAATAACCTTACACTAACTGTCAGAAATGAGACGTAGACAGCAAAATGATGGGGTTTTTTACTCCTTTCTATAACCTATTGTCAACTTTAACAAAGGTTTCTTCACATTAAATTACATCGAGCGATTCTCATTAACATTTGGTGCCCTTTAACCCTGGTGGGTGCATGACTTTCCGTCAAATGTATGTTGTTGAATCGTGTCCGTTTCGGAAGTAAAAAAAATAACCCTCCTATTTTGACAGGATTTGCCAACGATTCCTCCCCCCAAATAGGAGTATTTTCTTGATCTGTGACACGCTTTTGTTAATTCAACCAGGAAAACGGCAACATATTTCCTGTTTTTTTAACATGGGAGGTAGGTGGTTGAAGTTAGAACGGAAAACGGACAAGTTTTAAGCAAAAGCATTTAGCATGTTGATAAATATGAAGTATCCTGAAAACCCATGCGCCATAAGCGGATATTTTTGCTAAAAAAAAGCCACTGCATGTGAAAATCACACGAGTGGCTTTTTTTTACACTTACATTTTGTTACCAGAATTTTGAGCTATCGATCACTCGAAATCCCCTTCAACGATCAGGGAATCATCCCCCCCTTCGGAGGTAACGCGTTCGAACTGCCACGGGTTATGGTAGTTTTCCATCGCCTCGAACACCACTTTGGCCAACTCGTTATGGCTGGACGAATTGTGGCAGAGCAGATACTCCGTATCCGGCAGCGCAGGAAGCCCATCAGATTTTCCCAGGACGCGCAGATCGGGGCTCATCATCTCAACCGGACGGGCCGTCACACCCAGACCGGCCTTCACGGCAGCACGGACCGCTGGCAGCGTGGAAGCCACATACGCCAGACGCCACGGAATGTTGGCCTCATTCAGCGCCGTGAGCACCATATCGCGGAACGGGCTCGGGTCATCAAGTAAGACCAGTGGAACCGGCTCCCCTTTTTGCAGCACATATTCGGCCGCGCAATACCAGTGCGTAGGCGATGTACGCAGCGTCAGGCAGTCAAACTGCCCGGGACGATGCGTGGTGACCACCAGGTCGACTTTATTCTCATTTAACATCTCAACCATAAAGGCATTACGCTTTACGCTAACGTCCAGCGCAAGCTTCGGATAAACCGAACTAATACGATTGAGAAGAAACGGCAATATAGTATCCGCTGACTCATCAGATGCGCCTAACGTTAGCACCCCTTGAAGGTTGCTAAACATTAATGACATACATGCTTCATCATTAAAGCGAAGAATTTTCCTGGCATAACCCAGAAGCTGAATACCGTGTTCCGTTAAGAGCTTATTACGCCCATGACGCGCAAAAAGCTCTTTACCAACCAGTTGCTCCAGCCGCTGCATTTGCTGGCTGACGGCAGACTGAGTTCGGCAAACGGCGGCAGCAGCGGCTGCAAAAGTGTTGAGATCGGCGACCGCAACAAACGTTCTCAGCAGATCGAGGTCGAGATTCATTATCGGACGATTTGCATTTATCATATCTATTCACTTTCAGGTTGCTCGTGCGGAGCTGCCCGGGTTGAAGCTGTGTGTGTACAGTTAAGCAATTCCCTCTGAAGATTTTCCCTCGCATCCCGGCCCGGCAGACTGCCTGACAGATAGTTATTGTGCTGCTTTATATCAACAGTCAGAAAGCACGTTTCATGACGTTATTTTTATTCTCTTAAACGTTCAGGATATTTAGATGTTCGCAGGTTTATGTAAATTACATTAAAGGTATAACACCTTTTCTGCCATCTGTATCGCAGCGCTGTCAACGTAGCAGGAGATGTTCGACACATTCCAGCCAGAGATAACTCCAACAATAACAATCAATTAATGAGGAAAACCAGTCACAGATATACAAAAAACGTGTATCTGCACTCTGCTTTCCTGGAAGACATCTTAACCCAAATCCACTTTATTTATAAGTCTTATTGCAATATTGAGGATTAAAGAAGAATGTTAAGCTTCTAAACTAATTTTATTAGAATTAACTAAAGTTGCATTTTTTAGGTTAATAATAAATAAATTTTAATTTAGATTAAGACCATTCATTAATGGCACTTAACATTAATTTCACATGAGTAACTTTTAGCCACAGTATGCTATTACAGAAACAGGTATCAAGCATTCAGGTTTAACGAAATGTCACTCAGAGTGATTGCCACCTTTGTCCTGCTTCCCACCTATTTTTACAAGCACAATATACACAATTTTGACAAATGAATAGCACATTTAACCTAACATGGCACGGTGTGCACAACTTTAATCCAGCATAAAAGCATACAAGCAGAGAAAAAGATTTATCAAAATTTTGCTCCCGGCACAAAATCTTCTACTGCACACCCTTCAAAACGAAGCGAGGGGGGAGTACATTATTCCGTGCTGACTTCCACGGCAGGGAGCGGCAATCATAGCGAAAAGGTTAAAGGTTCATGTCCCCTATCGAAAAATCCAGCAAGCTAGATAACGTCTGTTATGACATCCGCGGCCCGGTTCTGAAAGAGGCAAAACGCCTTGAAGAAGAAGGCAACAAGGTTCTGAAACTCAACATTGGTAACCCTGCGCCATTTGGTTTTGAAGCGCCGGATGAAATTCTGGTTGATGTGATCCGCAACCTTCCTACTGCACAAGGCTATTGCGATTCAAAAGGACTTTACTCCGCACGTAAAGCCATTATGCAGCACTACCAGGCACGCGGTATGCGTGATGTTACCGTTGAAGATATCTATATCGGCAACGGCGTCTCCGAACTGATCGTGCAGGCGATGCAGGCGCTGCTGAACAGCGGTGACGAAATGCTGGTACCCGCGCCGGACTATCCGCTGTGGACGGCAGCCGTGTCACTGTCCAGCGGTAAAGCGGTGCACTACCTGTGCGACGAGTCCTCTGACTGGTTCCCGGACCTCGATGATATTCGCGCGAAAATTACGCCCCGCACGCGCGGCATCGTGATCATTAACCCGAACAACCCAACGGGCGCGGTATACTCGAAAGAGCTGCTGATGGAGATCGTCGAGCTGGCCCGTCAGCACAACCTGATCATTTTCGCCGACGAAATCTACGACAAGATCCTGTACGACGCGGCACAGCACCACTCAATCGCTGCGCTGGCCCCGGATCTGCTGACCGTCACCTTTAACGGCCTGTCTAAAACCTACCGAGTGGCCGGTTTCCGTCAGGGCTGGATGGTACTGAACGGTCCGAAAAAGCACGCCAAAGGCTATATTGAAGGGCTGGAGATGCTGGCCTCCATGCGTTTATGCGCCAACGTTCCGGCGCAGCACGCGATCCAGACGGCGCTGGGTGGCTATCAGAGCATTAGCGAGTTCATCGTTCCCGGCGGTCGCCTGTACGAACAGCGCAACCGTGCGTGGGAACTGATCAACGATATTCCTGGCGTCTCCTGCGTGAAGCCGAATGGCGCGCTCTACATGTTCCCGAAAATTGACGCGAAGCGCTTTAATATTCATGACGACCAGAAAATGGTGCTCGATTTCCTGCTGCAGGAAAAAGTGCTGCTGGTTCAGGGTACGGCGTTTAACTGGCCGTGGCCGGATCACGTGCGTATCGTGACGCTGCCGCGCGAAGATGATCTGGAAATGGCCATCAGCCGCTTCGGGCGCTTCCTGTCCGGTTATCATCAGTAACGCTGGCTTTCTGCCGGGTGGCGCTGCGCTTACCCGGCCTACAACACCTTCAGATTTGCATCTTCCCTCCCCTCCCCGCACAATGAACGCCTGTCGCAGTGAAGACAAAAGGTACCCTATGAGTCAGAGTCATTTCTTTGCCCACCTCTCCCGCCTGAAACTCATCAACCGCTGGCCTCTGATGCGCAATGTCCGCACGGAAAATGTGTCAGAGCACAGCCTGCAGGTTGCGATGGTCGCTCACGCGCTGGCCGCCATTAAAAACCGCAAATTCAACGGTCAGGTCAATCCAGAGCGCATTGCCCTGCTGGCGATGTACCACGATGCGTCAGAAGTGCTGACCGGCGATCTGCCTACGCCGGTAAAGTATTTCAACTCGCAGATTGCGCAGGAATATAAGGCCATCGAGAAAATTGCCCAGCAGAAGCTGATTGACATGGTGCCTGAAGAACTGCGCGACATCTTTGAGCCGCTCATCGATGAGCATCAGTACACGGAAGATGAAAAGTCGCTGGTCAAACAGGCCGACGCGCTCTGCGCCTACCTCAAGTGTCTGGAAGAGTTGTCCGCGGGGAATAACGAATTTTTACTGGCAAAAACGCGTCTGGAAAAAACGCTGGAATCCCGCCGCAGCGAAGAGATGGATTACTTTATGCAGGTGTTTGTACCGAGCTTCCATCTGTCGCTGGATGAGATTAGCCAGGATTCGCCACTCTGATTTTCGCCCAGCGGCGCTGCGCTTGAAGGGCCTACGGGATTGTAGGCCGGGTAAGGCGAAGCCGCCACCCGGCAAAATGCTCAGAACGGGAACAGAACCGGTATCAATACCACGCACACCACCATCACCAGCACGGTGAACGGCACGCCCAGCTTCACGAAATCACTGAATGTGTAGTTCCCCGGCCCCAGCACCAGCGTGTTCACCGGTGAAGAAACTGGCGTCATAAATGCCGCTGAGGCCGCCATTGCGACCATCATCGCAAAAGGATACGGCGACACGCCCATGGATTTGGCCATCGCCAGCGCAATCGGCGCCATCAGTACCGCCGTCGCGGTATTGGAGATAAACAGACCGATAGTGGCACACATGATAAACAGACAGACCATCATCATGTACGGCCCATACCCGCCGCCCACGTCCATTAAGCCTTTAACGATAAGATCCACCCCGCCGGTTTTTTGCAGCGCCAGGGCGAAGGGCATCATCCCGACAATGAGAATAATGCTCGGCCAGTGAATGGCTTTATAGGCGCTTTCGGCGTCAATACAGCGGAATTTACCCATCAACAGACAGGCAATAATTGCCGCGACCGGATTGGGGATCTCATCGGTCAGCATCAGCGCCACCATCAGTACCAGACAAAAAATCGCGTGGGGGGCCTGGCTGTGCGCCGGGGAGGCATCGCTCTCCTCAACAGGCATGTTGAGCACCACAAAATCACGCCCTTTTTGCCCGAGCTGGCTTATCAGCTTCCAGTTCCCGACGACGAGAAAAATATCGCCCAGCAGGATCGGTTCATCCACCACCGCCCCTTCCATCGCTACGCCATCGCGCTTCAGCCCCACGACATTCAGGCCATAGCGGGTTCGGAACCCCATTTCCCGCACGGTTTTGCCCAACAGTTCCGATTCAGGGATCAGCGACACCTCGGCCATGCCAACATCCAGCGCCTGATCGGAGAAATACTCCCCACGCAGTACCATTGGTTCCAGCAGCTGTTCGCTGCAAAACTCGCGCAGATCCACGTCCGCAGTGGACATATCAATCAGGAGGACGTCCCGCGCGCGGAATTCCGACACCCCGTTGACGTTGACGATCACCCGACGAAACCGCCGCCAGCGCTCTACGCCGATCACATTCGCGCCATAGCGCTCACGCAGCTTCAGGTCATCCAGCCGCTGTCCTACCATCGGCGAGCCGGGGCGAATAGCCAGACGGCGCGCGCGCCCGGTAAGGCGGTACTCTTTAATCAAATCGCGGAAGGTGCGTCGCTTCCACCCTTCTTTATTTTTTTCCTGTTTTTCACCTTTCAGGGCAAACCGGGTCAGCAGCATGTAGACCACACCCAACACCAGAATGACCAGCCCCAGCGGGGTGACGCTGAAAAAGCTGAAGCCCTCAAATCCTTCGCGGATCAGTTCGCTGTTAACGACCAGGTTTGGCGGCGTTGCCACCAGCGTCATCATCCCGCTGATCAAACCGGCAAAACTCAGGGGCATCATCAGGCGAGACGGCGAGCTCTGCATCCGCATGGAAACGCTCAACACCACCGGGATAAAGATGGCGACCACGCCCGTGGAACTCATAAACGCCCCCAGTCCGGCGACGGTCACCATCAGGTAGATCAGCATTTTGGTTTCGCTGTTGCCCGCCACCTTCACCAGCCACGACCCCATGATGGTCGCCACACCGGTGCGCACCAGCCCATCCCCGATGATAAACAGGGCGGCGATGAGGACAACGTTGGGATCGCTAAATCCGGAGAAGGCTTCCGGTAGCGTGAGCGTACCGCTCAGCACAAACGCGACGATGACAAACAGGGCGACGGCGTCCATGCGTACCTTGCCCGTTGCAAAAAGAAGGATGGCGATTAAAAGCAGGCTCAGGACCCAAATCAGTTCACCGTTCACAACTTATCCTTGTCAGTGGAAGATGAGGAATTTTGCCATAAAAAAGCCCCAGCAATGTGGGGCCATATCATGGGATTACACTTTTAGCGAGACGGTTACAACTCCGTCAGAGGCTTTTGAAACAGACAGGGCCGTCAGTGAATCCAGCACCAAATCTGCCTCGTCCAGCCGGGGGGATCCGGCCGGAACGTTAACAGCGATGACGTGACTTCCTGCGTTCAGCCCGGCCAGTACGCCAGCCGCCGCATCTTCCACCACCACGCACTCTGCGGGGTCGAGGCCCAGCAGTTCGGCCCCCAGAAAAAATGCGTCAGGCTCCGGTTTACCCCGCTTCACGCGCTCCGCCGTGATGAATACGTCGGGGGTTGGCAAGCCTGCCGCCTTGTGTCGGGCGTGGGCAACCGGCACGGAACCGGAGGTGACGATAGCCCACGGGATCTGCGCCTCGTTCAGATGCTCAAGCAGTTCGCGCGCGCCTGGTAACGCGGTGATGCCGTCCGTATCGGTGGCTTCAATGTGTTCCAGGTATTTGAACTCCGCCTGAATTTCGTCCTCATAGCGTCCGGCCAGGAAGTGCCGTAGCGAGGTGATGGCCTGTTTGCCATGGATAAAATTCAGCACGTCCTGATGGTCGATGCCATGTCTGTCAGCCCAGTGGCACCAGGAACGCTCCACCACCGGCAGCGAATCCACCAGCGTACCGTCCAGATCAAACAGAAAACCTCTACACTGCACACGCACCTCCGTCAGGCATTAATGATTTGTTGAATTTCGTTGCTGCTTAAATGGTACTGACGCGGGCAGGCATGCCACGCGCTCAGCATACGCTGATATTTATCCCACATCGGGGTCTGCGCGTTGAAGCCGTGGGTGCCCGCGTCAAAGTGGGTATAGCGCCCTTCCGTATTCACCATAAAGCGAACATAGCTCAGATAACGCGCTTCCGTTGCCGCATCAAAGCCTAAGAAGGTCACGCGGCGCTCGTCAATGGACTGCTGATCTTTGAGATTCGTCCAGGAGACGTGCAGGGCGTGATACATCTCCATAATGTCGATCACGATGCGGCAGGTTTCTTCTTTCAGCTCGCCAAACTCGCGGTCCAGTTCGCGCATTTGCAAACCAAAACCGCGTTCGACGATGGTCTGCAGGCGGCTGTAGCGCGCAGCGTTATCGGGATCAAGCATAGTCATCATTTTGTACTGATTGGACAAAATCAGACGTTGAGCATGGGTCATTTCCATCTTTCGACTCCTGTAGCGCATTGCACTTAAAAAAAAGACACGGTAACTGATTGTTACTGTGCCTTCTTTTCGTCGTCGTTTCGATGATCAATCACAAGTCATCGAGGAATGTTTTATCGAGTTGCTTAAAAGCACGCTTTAACGTGTCCGCCAGCGCCTGGTAATCCGGCTTGCCTTCAACCGGGGCGAGCGCCTGCCCGGCCTCTTCCAGCTTACCGCGCACTTCATAAAACCAGTGTAAAATAGAAGGGGGAAGCGGGGTGATGGACCGTTTACCTAACCACCACAGTCCCTGCATCGGCAGGCTTAATGCGAAGAGCGCCGTGGCGACCGCAGGTCCAAGCTGCCCACCCAACGCAATCTGCCAGCACAGCGTAAAGATAGCGACAGGCGGCATAAAGCGAATCGCATAGCGCGTGGCGCGGATGGTGCGATTCTCAATAAACATAGGCGCAAGGCGCTTTTCCATCGGCCACGTCTTTGCGTAATGCTGTCCCCGACGAAACAGACTAAAGAAATTTACGGACGGGTTCTCTGGTGTCGACATGGCTGTACCTCAACTTCACATATAAAAATTAAAATTTTCGTGCAAAACCACAACAAGCTATGACAACGTTCAAAATATTTTGTCATCTCTACCCCGTATCGGGTATCCTGTGCCAGCCTGATAGGGCCGTAGACGAGAATCAGTAACTCGTCAAATTATTGCATATTATGCCATTGGCTGAAAATTGTGCAAAATGGCATAAAATCATAGTTATTTCTTCCATCATGCCACAATGTTCGTTTGGCATGATGTTAATCATAAATGTCTGAGTCATCATGCGTTACGCTGTTAGACTCACTGACGTTTTTTTAGCCACGTATCAATAATAGGTACTTCCATGTCGAGTAAGTTAGTACTGGTTCTGAACTGCGGTAGCTCCTCACTGAAATTCGCCATCATCGATGCGCTCAACGGTGACGAATACCTCTCTGGTTTGGCCGAATGTTTCCATCTGCCTGAAGCACGTATCAAGTGGAAGATGGACGGCAGCAAACAAGAAGCGGCTTTAGGTGCAGGCGCCGCTCACAGTGAAGCGCTGAACTTTATCGTTAACACTATTCTGGCACAAAAACCAGAACTGTCTGCTCAGCTGACTGCGATTGGTCACCGTATCGTCCACGGCGGCGAAAAATACACCAGCTCTGTCGTTATCGACGAGTCTGTGATTCAGGGTATCAAAGACTCTGCATCCTTCGCACCGCTGCACAACCCGGCTCACCTGATCGGTATCGCTGAAGCGCTGAAATCCTTCCCGAATCTGAAAGACAAAAACGTGGCCGTGTTCGACACCGCGTTCCATCAGACCATGCCGGAAGAATCTTACCTCTATGCCCTGCCGTACAGCCTGTACAAAGAACACGGCGTACGTCGTTATGGCGCACACGGCACCAGCCACTTCTATGTAACTCAGGAAGCGGCAAAAGTGCTGAACAAGCCGGTTGAAGAAGTGAACATCATCACTTGCCACCTGGGCAACGGTGGTTCTGTTTCTGCTATCCGTAACGGTAAATGTGTTGATACCTCCATGGGTCTGACCCCGCTGGAAGGTCTGGTGATGGGTACGCGTTCCGGTGACATCGACCCGGCGATCATCTTCCACCTGCACGACACCCTGGGCATGAGCATTGACCAGATCAACAAAATGCTGACCAAAGAGTCTGGCCTGCTGGGTCTGACCGAAGTCACCAGCGACTGCCGTTATGTTGAAGACAACTACGCAGACAAAGAAGACGCTAAACGTGCAATGGACGTTTACTGCCACCGTCTGGCGAAGTACATCGGTTCTTACACTGCGCTGATGGAAGGCCGTCTGGACGCGGTTATCTTCACCGGTGGTATCGGTGAGAACGCAGCGATGGTTCGTGAACTGTCCCTGGGTAAACTGGGCGTTCTGGGCTTCGAAGTTGATCACGAGCGTAACCTGGCTGCCCGCTTCGGCAAGTCTGGCTTCATCAACAAAGAAGGCACCCGCCCGGCTATCGTTATCCCAACTAACGAAGAGCTGGTCATTGCGCAAGACGCGCATCGCCTGACTGCCTGATTCCACACCGCCAGCAATGCTGGCGGTGCTGTTTTGTAACCCGCTACATTTGGGCGGTAACGAAAGAGGATAAACCGTGTCCCGTACTATTATGCTGATCCCTACCGGAACCAGCGTCGGCCTGACCAGCGTCAGCCTTGGCGTTATCCGTGCTATGGAACGCAAAGGCGTTCGTCTGAGCGTCTTTAAGCCAATCGCCCAGCCACGTGCCGGTGGCGATGCGCCAGACCAGACCACCACCATCGTTCGCAAGAATTCCAATCTGCCAGCGGCTGAACCGCTGAAGATGAGCCACGTTGAGTCTCTGCTGTCCAGCAACCAGAAAGATGTGCTGATGGAAGAGATCATCGCCAACTACCATGCTAACGCGCAAGACGCGGAAGTGGTGCTGGTTGAAGGCCTGGTCCCGACCCGCAAACACCAGTTTGCCCAGTCTCTGAACTTTGAAATCGCGAAAACCCTGAACGCAGAGATCGTTTTCGTGATGTCTCAGGGCACCGACACCCCAGAGCAGCTGAACGAGCGTATCGAACTGACGCGCAGCAGCTTCGGCGGCGCGAAAAACACCAACATCACCGGCGTGATCGTGAACAAACTGAACGCACCGGTGGATGAGCAGGGTCGTACTCGCCCTGACCTGTCCGAGATCTTCGACGACTCGTCTAAAGCGAAAGTCATCAAAGTTGACCCGGCTAAGCTGCAGGAATCCAGCCCGCTGCCAGTACTGGGCGCGGTGCCATGGAGCTTCGATCTGATTGCCACCCGTGCAATCGATATGGCACGTCACCTGAACGCCACCGTGGTTAACGAAGGCGACATCAACACCCGCCGCGTGAAGTCCGTGACCTTCTGTGCGCGCAGCATTCCGCACATGCTGGAACACTTCCGCGCAGGTTCCCTGCTGGTGACTTCCGCAGACCGCCCTGACGTGCTGGTTGCAGCCTGCCTGGCCGCGATGAACGGCGTGGAAATCGGTGCGATCCTGCTGACCGGTGCCTACGAGATGGACCCACGCGTCAGCAAGCTGTGCGAACGCGCGTTCGCCACCGGCCTGCCGGTCTTCATGGTGAACACCAACACCTGGCAGACCTCCCTGAGCCTGCAGAGCTTCAACCTCGAAGTGCCGGTTGATGACCACGAGCGTATTGAGAAAGTTCAGGAATACGTTGCAGGCTACATCAACGCAGATTGGGTCGAATCCCTGACTGCGACCTCCGAGCGCAGCCGCCGTCTGTCTCCTCCAGCATTCCGTTACCAGCTGACCGAGCTGGCGCGTAAAGCGGGCAAACGCGTTGTTCTGCCAGAAGGCGACGAACCACGTACCGTTAAAGCGGCTGCTATCTGTGCAGAGCGCGGCATCGCGACCTGTGTGCTGCTGGGTAACCCTGATGAGATCACCCGTGTTGCGGCGTCTCAGGGCGTTGAGCTGGGCGCTGGCATCGAAATCGTTGACCCGGAAGTGGTTCGCGAAAGCTACGTTGCCCGTCTGGTCGAGCTGCGTAAGAGCAAGGGCATGACCGAAGCCGTTGCGCGCGAACAGCTGGAAGACAACGTGGTGCTGGGCACGCTGATGCTGGAGCAGGACGAAGTTGACGGTCTGGTTTCCGGTGCGGTTCACACCACGGCGAACACCATCCGTCCACCGCTGCAGCTGATCAAAACCGCACCGGGCAGTTCTCTGGTTTCTTCCGTGTTCTTCATGCTGCTGCCTGAACAGGTTTACGTTTACGGCGACTGCGCGATCAACCCGGATCCAACCGCAGAACAGCTGGCAGAAATCGCTATCCAGTCCGCGGACTCTGCGATTGCCTTCGGTATCGAACCGCGCGTAGCGATGCTCTCCTACTCCACCGGTACCTCTGGTGCAGGTAGCGACGTAGAGAAAGTGCGTGAAGCGACCCGTATTGCTCAGGAAAAACGTCCTGATCTGATGATCGACGGCCCGCTGCAGTATGACGCCGCGGTTATGGCTGACGTTGCGAAATCCAAAGCGCCGAACTCGCCGGTTGCAGGTCGCGCTACCGTGTTCATCTTCCCGGATCTGAACACCGGTAACACCACCTACAAAGCGGTACAGCGTTCTGCAGACCTGATCTCCATCGGGCCGATGCTGCAAGGGATGCGCAAACCTGTGAACGACCTGTCCCGTGGCGCACTGGTAGACGATATCGTTTACACCATCGCGCTGACGGCGATCCAGTCTTCGCAGCAGCAGTAATGTTAAAAAGCCCGGTGGCGCTAGCGCTTACCGGGCCTACGGTTTTGTAGGCCGGATAAGCGAAGCGCCATCCGGCAAGAAAGGCGACCACTTAACCGGTCGCCTTTTTTATTTACAGCAGCTCGCGCGCCGCCGACACAATGTCATGTGCCGTCAGGCCATACTCCTTCTGCAGGAAATCCTGCGTCCCTACCTGACCGTAGCGCTCCTTGACGCCCACCCGCCGCATCGGCACCGGGCAGGTTTCCACCAGCACTTCCGCCACCGCCGACCCCAGGCCGTTGTGAATGCTGTGGTTTTCACAGGTGACGATGCGTCCGGTTTTCTCGGCGTAGTTTTTCACCAGCATCCGGTCGATGGGCTTCAGGGTAAACATGTCGATGACCGCCGCGCTGACGCCCTCCTGCTCAAGCTGGCGTGCCGCTTCCAGCGCTTCCGCCACCATGATGCCGTTGGCAATCAGCGTAATATCGGTTCCTTCACGCAGCACGTTGCCTTTGCCGATGGTGAAGGCGGAACCCGGGGCATACACGCTCGGTGCCTGCTTACGGATGGTCCGCACCCAGTAGAAGCCTTCGAGGTCGATAAGCTGGCGCAGCACGTCCTCGAACATCACCGCGTCGGTCACCTCCAGCACCACCGAGTGGGCCAGACCGCGTACGATGCCCATATCCTCAAACGACATATGCGTTCCGCCGTTGTGGCAGGCCGTCACGCCCGCGTCCGAGGCAATCACCTTCACATTGTTGCGCTGATAATCCAGGGACATAAACAGCTGGTCAAAGCAGCGACGGCTGGCAAACGCGGTGAAGGTGTGCACGAACGGTTTACGTCCGGTCAGCGACAGCCCCGCCGCGGTGCCAATGACGTTGGCCTCCATAATGCCGCAGTTAATCACGTGCTGCGGATAATCGCGCGCCACGCCGTCCATCGCCATCGAGCTCATCAGGTCTGCTTCGAGCGCAATGATGTCACTTCCTGCCTCAATCTGTTTTGCCACGAAGCCAGCGTAAACTTTACGCATCTCAACGGCGTCTTTCTGTCCTGCCGGTGCAACCTTAATCATGTGAAGCCTCCAGTTGGCGAATCGTCTCGTTGAGGGCCGCTTTGCTCTCTGCAGTCAATCGCAGGTGGTGCGAGTTGCTGAGCTGCTCCAGATACGGCACACCCTGCCCTTTGATACTGTCGAGGATGACGACTAACGGACGCGCAACAGCAGCCGGAACCCGCGACGTCACCTCCAGCAGCACAGGAATGTCGTCCCCCTTCACCGTCACCACATCAAAGCCAAAGGCGCGGAATTTGCCCTCCAGGTCAAACGCGCTGATGATCTCGTCCAGCTCGCCGTCGAGCTGCTGTTTGTTCCAGTCGACAAATACCGTCAGGTTATTCAGGCGATGGTGGGCAATAAACTGGAACGCCTCCCAGCACTGCCCTTCGTTCAGCTCGCCGTCGCCGACGATGCAGAAGACCCGATTCGGTCGCCCGGCCAGCCTGTGCGACAGCGCCATGCCGCCCGCGATGGAAATCCCCTGCCCCAGCGAACCGGTGGTGGCGTCCACGCCGCGCGTTTTCAGGCGGTCCGGGTGGCTGGGCAGGCGCGTGCCGTTCTGGTTCAGCGTGCTCAGCTCTTCTGTCGGAAAGTAGCCCTTGATCGCCAGGGTACTGTAGAGCGCCGGGCCCGCATGGCCTTTCGACAGGACAAAGTAGTCTCGCTCCGGCCAGTCCGGATCCGCCGGGTCGATTTTCATCACCGCGCCGTACAGCACGGCCAGGGTTTCGACCACCGACATGCTGCCGCCATAGTGGCCAAAGCCGAGCTGCGTCAGGGATTTCAGCGTCTCAATACGGATCTGACGCGCGAGTTCGGTTATCTCTTTCTCATTCATGATTTGGCTCCGGTGTTTTCCTGCGCGTTACCGCCCGCAGGTTTGTTTTTCGCGAAGACGTTGTACGCCACCAGCAGCGCGAATAGCGCCACGACCAGCCCGGTGATAGCAAGCGGCGACAGGAAGCGCGCAAGGTTGCCGAGGACAATCCCGACCGCGCCGAAGTCGGCGTCAGAGAAGGTGGTGTTGGCAAAGCCAATGGCGCCCAGTACCGGCAGCAGCAGGACCGGCAGGAAGGTGATCAGCAGGCCGTTGGCAAAAGCGCCAATCATCGCCCCGCGACGTCCGCCGGTGGCGTTACCAAACACGCCCGCCGTTGCGCCGGTGAAGAAGTGCGGCACGACGCCCGGGAGGATCAGCACCCAGCTAAACTGACCGCAGATAAACAACCCCACAATCCCGCCAAGGAAACTGAACAGGAAGCCAATCAGTACCGCGTTTGGCGCATACGGATACACCACCGGGCAGTCCAGCGCAGGACGCGCGTTCGGCACCAGTTTTTCAGAGAAGCCGGTAAAGGCAGGAACGATTTCCGCCAGAATCAGGCGTACGCCCTGCAGGATGATGAACACGCCCGCCGCAAAGGTAATCGCCATGATGATGGCGTAGACGAGGTAGTTCTGACCGCCGCTGAAGGTGGCCTCGACGTACTCGCGACCGGCGCTCACCGCCATGATCAGGTAGATGATCATCATGGTCAGGGAGATGGAGATCGAGCTGTCACGCAGGAAGCTAAGGTTCTTCGGCAGGTTCATCTCTTCCGTTGAGCGGGAGCCTTTGCCGACCTTGCTGCCAATCCAGCCGGACAGCACGTAGCCCAGCGTGCCGAAGTGGCCGAAGGCAATCTCATCGTTGCCGGTAATACGCTTCATGTAGCGCTGGGCAATCGCCGGGAAGAAGGCCATGATCAGGCCAAGGATCAGCGACCCGGTAAAGACCAGCCCCACGCCCTCAAAGCCCGCCACCGTCAGGATCACGCCAATCATGCACGCCATGTAAAACGTGTGGTGTCCAGTCAGGAAGATATACTTCAGGCGGGTAAAACGCGCGACGATAATATTCGCCACCATCCCGAAGGCCATAATCAGCGCGGTCGCTGCACCGTATTTTTCCAGCGCAATGGACACTATCGCTTCATTGTTTGGAATAATGCCCTGGATAGTAAAGGCGTGTTCAAACATCCCGCCCAAAGGATTTAATGACCCCACCAGTACCGTGGCGCCACCGCCCAGTACAATAAAGCCCAGGATGGTTTTAATGGTTCCTTTCACCACGTCGGAAAACGCTTTTTTCTGCGCAACCAGACCGATTAACGCGATTAAACCGACCAGCACCGAAGGGACTTTTAAAATATCAACAACGAAATTCAGCGTTTCAAGGATAAACATATCCACCTCGCCTTATCAGGGTTATTGTCTTTCGAACCAGCCGCGCAGCTGCGCTTCAAGTTCGTTAATGTCGATGATGTTGTTGATCACCACCAGCTGGCTTTCCGGCACGCTGGCGCTGGCGGCAATGTCTTTTGCCATCACGAACAGATCGGCCGCGCCCGGCGTGGCCGAGGAGAGATCGGAGTGTTCAACCTCAGCTTCAATCTCCAGCTTTTTGAGCACCTTTTTAATATTCATTTCGACCATAAAACTACTGCCCAGGCCAGAACCGCAAATAGCCATGATTTTCATTGTTGTCCCCTTATTTTGAGTAGAGTACGCCCCATCACGCTGACGCGTAATGTTGTGAAAAACCGGATTAAAGAATTAAATCAGAAGCGGTTAATAATCGTTTTAATTTCCTCCAGGGTATTCACCTGATGCAGTTCGTCCATATCGGTATCGCTGGAAAATAACTCTGCCAGCGACGAGATCATCTCGATATGGCTATTTTTGTCGGGTGCCGCGAGCATAATAATGACGTCGACAGGGTCAAACTCACCGGCACCAAACGAGACGCCCTGTTTTAGTTTTAATAACGACAACCCCAGTCCTTTGGCGCCTTCCTCCGGCCGCGCATGCGGCATCGCCAGCCCTGGTGCCAGCACATAATAGGGTCCTAACGTGTGGTGCTGCTGGATGATGGCGGTGACGTATTCAGGCTCAATCACCTGCAAATCCAGCAGCGGCTTCGCGCACAGCTCCAGCGCCTGCGGCCAGTCTTCCACGCTCTCCTGCAGCGTGATGGTTGTATCATATATCCATTTTTTGAGCACTTTTCACTCCCGCGACACGCTTAAGATGAGCAAACTTTATTCAACACATCGCTGGATGACTGCGATCGCGATCACAAAGATAGCGCTACCAATCGTTAACATACAGAAATGTGATAGCGCTATCAAATCGCAATCACGGTGCTAAATCACAGCAAAAAAAGGGATTTAAGGCGTATACTGCCTGTCACGTGAAACGAAGGAAAAGAAGAACGCGTCTGGTCAGCAGGAAGGTGTATGTCTCTAACCCGAAAACGGCGCAGTACTGGTAAAGTGACACTCGCCGATGTCGCACAGCTTGCCGGTGTGGGCACGATGACCGTGTCCCGTGCACTCCGCACGCCCGAACAGGTTTCCGATAAACTACGTGAAAAAATTGAAGCTGCCGTGCAGGAGCTGGGTTATATGCCTAATCTTGCCGCCAGCGCGCTGGCCTCGGCGTCGTCATGGACGATAGCCATGGTAGTGCCCAACCTCTCCGAAGCCGGCTGCTCGGAGATGTTTGCCGGGCTACAGCAGGTGCTACAGCCTGCCGGATATCAGATCATGCTGGCTGAATCCCAGCATCGTCTTGAGCAGGAGGAGAAGTTGCTGGAGACGCTTCTGGCGTCGAATATTGCCGCCGCTATCCTGCTCAGCGTTGAACATACCGACACCGTTCGCCACTGGCTGAAAAATGCCTCTATCCCGGTGATGGAGATGGGTGCCATGCGCGCCGATCCGATTGATATGAATATCGGGATTGATAACGTGGCGGCCATGTATGAACTCACGGAAATGGTGATTAAGCGCGGCTACCAAAACATAGGCCTGCTGTGCGCCAACCAGGAACAGTGGATTTTCCAGCAGCATCTGCAGGGCTGGTACAAAGCCATGCTTCGCCACCATATGTCGCCGAACCGGGTCATTAACGCGGCGATGCCGCCGAGCTTCTCGACCGGTGCAGCACAGCTGCCCGAGTTCCTGCTGGCCTGGCCGGAGCTGGATGCGCTGGTATGCGTCTCTGACGAGCTGGCGTGCGGCGCGCTGTATGAGTGCCAGCGCAGGCGAATCAAAGTACCGGACGATCTGGCGGTAGTAGGCTTTGGCGATAGCGACGTGAGCCGCGTCTGTCAGCCGCCGCTGACGACCATGGCGGTGCCGCATCGTAAGATTGGAATTGAAGCCGGGAAAGCGTTACTGGAGCGCCTGAATGGCGGAGACTGGCGCGATCAAAAGCCCATCGCGTCCAGTCTGTGTCTGAGAGAGAGTTGCTGAAGCTTACTCAGCCTCTTCCTCTTTCTCTGATTTTGTCGATTCGTTATTGGCGTTGCGGCTCATCCAGAGCGCCAGCGCTTTTAACGAATCCGGCGTGAACTCGTCGCAGCGCGCGGTGATCTCTTCCGGCGTCATCCAGCTGACCTCACTCACCTCTTCTTCCTGCAGGGCAAACGGGCCGTGAGAAACGCAGCTAAACAGCCCGCCCCAGACGCGGCAGTTTTCGTCTTCAAAATAGAACTGACCGTGCTCGGCAAACGGCACACCGGCAATGCCTAACTCTTCTTCTGCTTCACGACGTGCGGAATCCAGCAGCACTTCATCTGCCTGGACAACACCGCCTGCAGTGGCATCCAGCATACCCGGGAGAAAATCTTTGGTATCCGTACGGCGCTGGACCAGAATTTTGCCCATCCCGTCATGCACAACGATGTACGTTGCGCGGTGGCGCAGACGCTCCGCACGCATTTGTTCGCGGCTGGCCTGCGCGATCACTTCATTCTCTTCGCTGACAATGTCAACCCACTCTGTACTTGCCAAATGACTCTGCTCCACCATCGGGAAACCTTCTCTTCTAAGCGCTCTTTCGGCGCGTTTGCAGTTGAGGTGTAACTTACGGATTAATCGCTACTTGCGCAATAACTTGCTGATCATTAAGTGCGATAACACTCAGGGTATTTCCATCCAGCATGCCATAGCTCGCAGAATAGCCACCTTTCGGGATACTGACCGAACCCGGGTTGAAGTGATAAATCTCACCGCGCTTTTCAGCAACCGGAATATGAGTATGACCGTAAACCAGGACATCGCCAGCCGCGAGCGCCGGAAGATTATCCGGGCTAAAAAGATGCCCATGGGTCAGAAACAGTCGGCTTTGTTCCAGCAGCACCTGCTGCCACGGCGCAGTAAGGGGAAAATGCAGCAGCATCTGGTCCACTTCGCTGTCGCAGTTGCCGCGAACGGCGATGATGCGCGAGGCATACGGGTTGAGCTTTTCCGCGACCTGCGCAGGGGCGTAGCCTTCCGGCAGCGCGTTGCGCGGGCCGTGATTGAGCACGTCACCCAGAATAATCAGCCACTGCGCGCCGCTTTGTGCAAACAGGGAGAGGACACGCTCGGTAGCGGGCAGCGATCCATGGATATCCGACGCAAACATCAGTTTCATCAGTCACTCCTCGGGAAAACAGACTGCCCCCATCATACCTGAAGCGTCAGGGCTTATCAGCCCGCACGCTTAGCCGAAAGTGCCACATAGCGCTGCACGGAGGCGCGCTGCCACTGAAACGCGGCATAATCCACCAGCAGCTGCGGCACCTCATCGCCGTTGAGGATCAGGCGGTTTAGCATCAACGCCAGATCGGCATCAGCAATGCACCACTCACCGAACAGGTTCGGGTTGCCGTGTGCGAGGAGCGAGGTGGCGGTTTCAATGAGTTTTTGCGCGCTTTCTGCACCTTCTGCGCTGAGAGCTGGTTTTTTCACCCCGGCAAACACGACGTCCGTCGAGCGTTCGACGCGAATCGGTACCAGATCGCTTCGCAACCACGCCTGGATCTGCCGCGCCCGGGCGCGCTTTTGCAGATCGTGAGGATAGATGCGCTCCCACTCAGGTGGCGCAAACCGATCTTCCAGATATTCATCAATCGCCGAGGATTCGCTCAGGGCAAAACCGTCAATCTCCAGCACCGGCACGCGTCGGGTCAGGTCGTAACCCTGCCACTGCGGTTTAAGATGTTCACCGCCGTCGAGATCAACGGTCTTCAGCGTAAACGTGAGCCCTTTTTCGGCCAGCGCAACGTATACGCTCATAACATAGGGAGAAAAGAAATTCGCATCGGACCACAACGTGATGACGGGCTGGTTCATAACATCCTCATAGGCTGATCGGTTTTTTACTCAACATATAATCTCTTTGCCTCGCTGTCACTTGATGAAAACTCACGATTTACAACAACCACCTATACTCATTTGTCATGGCACCACTCTTCGCATGGACAGGAGTTGAGAATGATCGACCTTTATTACGCCCCTACCCCAAACGGCCATAAGATCACCCTCTTTCTTGAAGAAGCCGAGCTGGATTACAGGATCATTCGCGTGGATATCAGCAAGGGCGAACAGTTCAGCCCTCTCTTTCTGGCTATCTCGCCGAATAATAAAATCCCGGCCATTATTGATAACCAGCCGGCGGACGGGGGCAGACCGTTGAGCCTGTTTGAATCCGGTGAAATTTTACTCTATCTGGCAGAGAAAACCGGCAAGCTGCTGAGCGGCGAGCTGCGTGAGCGTCACCATACCCTGCAGTGGCTCTTCTGGCAGGCGAGCGGGCTGGGGCCCATGCTGGGTCAAAACCATCACTTTACTGCTTACGCCCCGCAGCCTATTCCCTATGCGATAGAACGCTATCAGGTCGAGACGCAGCGGCTCTACGACGTTCTGAACCGTCGGCTGAAAAAAACGCCGTGGCTCGGGGGGGATCATTACAGCATTGCCGATATCGCCTGCTGGCCATGGGTGAATACGCATGAAAAACACCGAATTGACCTGGCCTCTTACCCGGCGGTAAACAACTGGTTTGAGCGCATCCGGACCCGCCCGGCGACCGAGCGGGCGATGCAAAAAATCCAGCAGATTTAACCCTCTATGAGGCTGGGTGCCTGCGAGCCTCTCATGTATTATGAGCAGGAAATACTGACACGGAGAAGACCTGCAATGTCACAGCCAGATGCTGTTATTCGTATAAAAAATTTACGCTTGCGTACCTTCATCGGTATCAAAGAGGAAGAGATCGCCAACCGTCAGGATATTGTCATTAACGTGGTGATTCACTATCCCGCAGAAAAAGCGCGGGCCAGCGAAGATATCAATGACGCGCTGAACTACCGCACAATCACCAAGAACATTATCCAGTTTGTGGAGAATAACCGCTTCTCTCTGCTGGAAAAATTAACTCAGGATGTGCTCGATATCGCACGCGAACATCACTGGGTCACTTATGCTGAAGTTGAGATCGATAAACTTCACGCCCTGCGCTACGCCGATTCCGTCTCCATGACGTTAAGCTGGCGGCGCCAGGCGTAAACCTGGAGGTTGTATGAAGATTTTGCTGACCGGCGGGACAGGCCTGATTGGTCGTCACCTCATTGCGCGTCTGCAGGCCTTGCATCACGACATCACCGTGGTCACGCGCAGCCCGGAGAAAGCGCGTCAGGTGCTGGGGGCGGGTGTCGATATCTGGAAAAATCTGGCCGAGCAGCAAAATCTGGACGGTTTCGACGCCGTCATTAACCTCGCGGGTGAACCCATCGCCGATAAGCGCTGGACGGAAGAGCAAAAACAGCTGTTATGCAGCAGCCGGTGGAACATTACCGAAAAGCTCGTCGAGCTGATCCGTAATAGCCACACCCCACCTTCAGTGCTGATTTCGGGTTCAGCGGTAGGCTATTACGGCGATCTCGGCGAGGTGGTGGTGACCGAGGAAGAGCCGCCCCATAACGAGTTTACCCATAAACTTTGCGCCCAGTGGGAGCGTATCGCCTGTGCGGCGCAAAGCGATCGTACCCGCGTCTGCCTGCTGCGGACCGGGGTCGTCCTCGCGCCGAAAGGCGGCATCCTGGCGAAGATGCTTCCTCCTTTCAGGCTCGGACTCGGCGGTCCCATCGGTAATGGCCGTCAATATATGGCGTGGATCCATATCGACGATATGGTCAACGGTATTCTCTGGCTGCTGGATAACGATCTGCGCGGGCCGTTTAACATGGTCGCGCCGTATCCGGTGCGTAATGAACAGTTTGCTCACGCGCTGGGGCATGCCCTGCACCGTCCGGCGATACTGCGCGTGCCTGCTACGGTCATTCGTCTGCTGATGGGAGAAGCGTCTGTACTGGTATTAGGCGGGCAGCGGGCGCTGCCAAAACGGCTGGAAGCCGCCGGGTTTGCGTTCCGCTGGTATGAATTAGAAGAGGCGCTGGGGGATGTAGTGCGGTGAATATGTTACAGTGACAGGCCATGTTCCGAAAATATGGCGTCACAATGGCAACGATCACCACCCCCCGGCTTTACCTCACCCCTTTCGAACCCACTGACTGGGCCTTCTTCCGCTCGCTGCGTGAAGATCGCCGCATCATGCGCTACATGGCCGCCATCGCGCCAGAAAAAGAGACCCGACGCGTGTTTGCCGCGCGACTCGCTGCTGCTCATGTGTTTGTCATTCGCGCCCGGGATGATGATACGCCGCTTGGCGATATCGGCCTGCAGATTAGTGCAGAGAATCGTGAAGAGGCCGATATCGGCTATACGGTTGTACCTGCCGCGCAAGGGAAAGGTATCGCCAGCGAGGCGCTGCGCGCGGTGTGTGATTATGCGTTCAACCAGACCGGCGTGAAGGCGATTAACGCGTACGTGCTGGCGGACAACGGCGGATCGGTGCGCGTGCTGGAGAAAGCCGGGTTTGTGCGTACGCTGGTGGTGGAAAAGGCGTATGAAATTGACGGCGTGCGCTATGACGATTGGGTGTATCGGCTGGAGTATGCCGGCCAGCAACAGAATTAGTAGGCCCGGTAAGCGAAGCGCCACCGGGCGATTGGGCTGTACTGCGGCCTGATGCCCTCACCCCGCCCCTCTCCCACAGGGAGAGGGAGAAAGGCAAAACCTACTTCAACGACCCCTTCAGGAACTGCTGCAAACGTGGGCTTTGCGGGTTCGCCAGCACCTCGTCCGGATGCCCCTGCTCTTCAATTTTCCCCTGATGCAGGAAGATAACGTGGTTGGAGACGTTACGGGCGAAGCCCATCTCATGCGTCACCACCACCATCGTTTTGCCCTCTTCGGCCAGCTTCTGCATGATGCGCAGCACTTCGCCAACGAGTTCCGGGTCGAGCGCGGAGGTTGGTTCGTCGAACAGCAGCACCTCCGGTTCCATCGCCAGCGCGCGCGCGATGGAGACACGCTGCTGCTGACCGCCGGAGAGATGCACGGGGTATTTCATCTGCTGGCGCTCGTCGATACCCACTTTCGCCAGGTATTTCACCGCACGCTCGCGGGCTTC
This sequence comes from Enterobacter sp. DC4, assembly GCF_000568095.1. NCBI lineage: Bacteria > Pseudomonadati > Pseudomonadota > Gammaproteobacteria > Enterobacterales > Enterobacteriaceae > Enterobacter > Enterobacter sp. DC4. The sequence continues at coordinate 249,388 of NZ_AZUB01000004.1, forward strand.
CTGCTTGCTCAGCCCCAGTACCTGAACCGGCGCTTCCATCACGTTCTCCAGCACCGTCATGTGGCTCCAGAGGTTAAAATGCTGGAACACCATCGTCAGGCGCGTACGCAGCAGGCGCAGCTGGTGTTTATCCGCCACCTTCAGCTGGCCGTCTTTGTCACGCACCAGGTTGATGTTCTGCCCGCTCACCACGATCGAGCCTTCGCTCGGCTTTTCGAGGAAGTTAATGCAGCGCAGGAAAGTACTTTTACCCGAGCCGGATGAACCGATGATACTGATTACATCGCCTGCGTTAGCCTGCAGCGACACCCCTTTCAGCACTTCATGTTCGCCGTAGCGTTTGTGCAAATCAATAACGTTTAATTTGTTCTCAGCCATCATCTTTCTCAGTGCGTCGAAGAAGGTTTTATATGCTGCAACCAGCGTTTTTCAGCCTTACGGAACAGGCTAATCAAAACATAAGAGATAATTAAATAGAGCACCGCCGCAATGCCAAACGCGGTAAACGGCTGATAGGTCGCGGAGTTAATATCGCGCGCGATTTTGAGCAGATCCGGCACCGTCGCGGTAAAGGCAAGCGCGGTGGAGTGCAGCATCAAAATCACTTCGTTACTGTACGCCGGTAACGCGATACGCAGTGCCGACGGCAGAATAATGCAGCGATAAAGTTTCACTGAGGAAAAGCCGTACGCGCGCGCCGCCTCAATTTCACCGTACGGAACCGAACGAATGGCTCCCGCGAAAATCTCGGTGGTATAGGCGCAGGTGTTGAGCGTCAACGCCAGCACCGTACAGTTCAGACCGCTGCGGAAGAACGCATTCAGCATCTCAGTGCCTTTTACGATCTCAAGCGTATACATCCCCGAATAGAACACCAGCAGCTGCACGTACAGCGGCGTACCGCGAAACACGTAGGTAAACAGCCAGATCGGGAACTGGATAAATTTATTGTTCGACACGCGGCCAATGGCAAGAAACACCGCCAGAATGCCACCCATCACCACGGAGGAGATCAGCAGCCAGAGCGTAATCGCCACGCCGGTAAAGCGGTAGCCATCTGTCCACAGCAGCGATTTCCAGTATTCCTGAATGATCTCAATCACAGGTCAGCCCTCTTCACACCCACGGAGTAGCGACGCTCGAGCAGAAGCAGCACACCATTGGAGACGGTCGTAAAGACCAGATAAATCACGCCGCAGACCACCGCAAAGTAAAACGGCTCCCAGGTGCTCTTGCCCGCCAGCTGAGTCGCCTTCACGACGTCCTCCAGACCGAGCAGCGAGACCAGCGCTGTCGCTTTGAGGATAACCTGCCAGTTGTTGCCGATGCCCGGCAGCGCGTAACGCATCATGGCCGGGAACATAATCCGACGAAACGTTTGTGAAGAGGTAAAACCAAATGCGGTTGCCGCCTCAATGTGCCCCTTCGGCACGGCCATGTAAGCACCGCGGAAGGTTTCGGTGAAGTAGGCACCGTAGATAAAACCGAGGGTAATAATACCGGCCACCATCGGGTCGATATCAATTTGTCCCATGCCCATCGCGTCCGTCACGCCGTTCAGCGCAATCTGCAGACCGTAAAAGATAAGCAGCATCAGCACCAGATCGGGAACGCCGCGAATAAGCGTGGTGTAGCCTTCAAAAATTAGCGCCAGCGGTTTGTTAGCCGAAAGCTTCGCCCCTGCGCCTGCCAGACCTATCAGCACCGCCAGCACCACGGAGCTGATAGCCAGCTCAAGGGTGACAAGCGCGCCATGTAAAATAACGCCAGAAAATCCGTACAGCATACCGCGAGCCCTGTCGTATCGTGAGTGGTGGAACCGTGTCTTTCCCCCTCCCACGGAGGGAGGGGCCGCACGTTATTTGACGGGGCGATTAGCCGCCGTAAACATTAAAATCAAAGTACTTTTTCGCCAGCTTGTCGTAGGTGCCGTCAGCGCGCATTTCAGCAAACGCTTTGTTCAGCGCCTCACGCAGCTCATTGTCTTCTTTGCGCAGGCCCATACCGGTGCCCACACCAAACAGCTTCACGTCCTTAATGGACGGGCCGCCAAACTTGTAATCTTTACCGACCGGCGTTTTCAGGAAACCTTCGCTTGCCGCGACTTCATCCTGGAATGCCGCATCAATTCGGCCTGCCGTCAGGTCAGCGTAGATATTTTCCTGGCCCTGATAGGAGACGATTTCAATCCCCTTCGGCGCCCAGTGTTCGTTACCGTAGGTTTCCTGGGTAGTGCCCTGCAGCACGCCGACGCGTTTGCCTTTCAGGGACTCCAGCGTTGGCTGAACGTCAGACGATTTAGCCACCACCAGACGAGAATCGGCCGCGTAGAGTTTGTCTGTGAAGGCAATCTCCTGCTGGCGTTTTTCAGTGATGGAGAGCGAGGACATGATCACGTCGATTTTTTTCGCTTTCAGGGACGGGATCAGCGCATCCAGCGGGTTCTCAACGTAGGTACACTGTGCTTTGATGCGTTTGCACAGCTCATTGGCCAGATCGATGTCAAAACCAACCAGTTCACCCTTTGAATTCTTCGATTCGAACGGCGCATAGGTGGGATCGGTACCGATCCGAATTTTCTGCGGAATGGCTGCGAATGCCGCGGTAGCGCTGGAAAAGGCCAGCACCAGAGATAGTGACAACACGAGTTTTTTCATATTTGTCCTCAACAAACTGTCTTCATACGGGATTTTTACGACGACGGGTTGGTGCTAATGTGCCATTAATTCCCTCTGACAGGCAAAGACTAATGCCCTTCAGGCGGGAATTTTTGCATTATAAATGCGTAAGTATGCACAAAGCGACCCAATACGGTGCAACGAGCGCACCGTATTGGGTCAACCGTTCCCGTAACGCACCTTTCCGGTGCGTTAGCGCCAGGTATTATTCACCGTATACGTTGAAGTCGAAGTATTTCTTCGCCAGTTTGTCGTAAGTACCGTCTTTACGCAGCTCTGCAAAGGCTTTGTCGAAGGCGGCTTTCAGCTCGGTATCATCCTTACGCAGGCCAATACCGGTGCCGTCACCAAAGTATTTTTTGTCTTTCACCGACGGGCCCGCAAACGCGTAGTCTTTCCCCGCAGGCTGTTTCAGGAAGCCTTCGCTCGCGGCGACTTCATCCTGGAATGCCGCATCCAGACGGCCTGCCGCCAGGTCAGAGTAGATCAGATCCTGGTTCTGGTATGCCACCACGTCTACACCCTTCTCACGCCAGGTGGCATTGGCATAACCTTCCTGGGTCGATCCCTGAAGCACGCCAACATGCTTGCCTTTCAGCGAGTCGATGGTTGGCTTAATCGGGGAGCCTTTTGGCGCAATCAGGCGAGAATCCGCGGCGTAGAGCTTGTCAGAGAAGGCAATCTCCTGCTGGCGTTTTTCGGTGATGGAGAGAGAAGAGATAATGGCGTCGATTTTCTTGGCTTTCAGCGACGGGATTAACGCGTCAAAGTCGCTGCCCACCCATGTGCATTTCACTGCAATGCGTTTGCACATTTCATTTCCCAGATCGATATCAAACCCCACGAAATCACCTTTCGCATCCTTGGAAGAGAATGGCGCGTAGGTTGCGTCTGTACCGATACGAACCGTCTGTGGAAGCGCTGCGTAGCTACCTGCTGCCGCACTTAACCCCACGAGCAAAGACAGAGCCAGAACCGTCTTCTTCATACATTTACCCTCAAGTACCGTGATTTTATTATGTATTGTGTTGTGTGTTGTGTTGCAGGCTTCATCTTGCAGGTCTTATGCCACATTGCCGTCTGGTCAAAACTTCGACGTTAAATATGTTAATAAAACGTTGCGATACTGCCTTAATGGTGAAAGATAGCAGGTCTGCCGAACGAACCGGAGAGAGAAAAAGGGAAAAAACGAATTAAATGTCGAGGATATGATCGCCGTTGCATAATTGCCCTGAAACAGGGCAACTTGTCTTTTCATGCACTCTGTTTGTGCACAGAATCAGGCCCCCTGCCAGCGGGTGAAGAGATCTTCAGGCAGGTCGATGTCGAACTGATCCAGCACGCGGTTAACGGTCTGATTAATCACGTCATCCAGCGAGGTCGGGCGATGATAAAATGCCGGTACCGGCGGCATGATGATGGCTCCCAGCTCCGCAGCCTGCGTCATTAAGCGCAGATGGCCGAGGTGCAGCGGCGTTTCCCGCACGCAGAGCACCAGAGGACGACGCTCCTTCAGCACCACATCCGCCGCGCGCGTTACCAGGGTGTCGGTATAGCTGTTCACAATGCCGGAGAGCGTTTTAATGGAACAGGGCAGGATAACCATGCCGGCCGTTTTAAACGAGCCTGAGGAGATGCTGGCGGCGATATCACGGGCATCGTGAACCACGTCCGCCAGTGCCTGAACATCGCGCAGGGAGAGATCTGTTTCCAGAGAGAGGGTCTGACGCGCCGCCTGGCTCATCACCAGATGGGTCTCGACTTCCGCCACGTTACGCAGAACCTGTAACAGACGTACGCCGTAAATCGCGCCGCTGGCACCGCTGAGCCCAACAATGAGTCGTTTCATGATTTTCGCCCTTACTGATTTCAGGGCAGACTGTGCAGGATTTTGCGGGGAGTTGCAAGTGAGGGCATTCGCCCTCACCTGCCGGAGCATCAACCTTCGTTGTGCATCTCTAAACTTTCGAGATCGTTCTGCATCTGGACGGCTTTCGCATCGTCGTTGCGCAGCGAATCAAGATAGTCGAGGTACTGCTGGTCAACGTCTTTGGTCACGTAAATACCGTTGAACACGGAGCATTCAAACTGCTGAATTTCCGGGTTCTCGGCACGCACCGCGTCGATGAGATCGTTCAGATCCTGGAAAATCAGGCCGTCGGCACCGATGATCTGGCGAATTTCATCCACTTCACGCCCGTGAGCGATCAGCTCGTTGGCGGTTGGCATATCGATGCCGTACACGTTCGGGAAGCGAATCTCCGGCGCAGCAGAGGCCAGATAGACTTTCTTCGCACCCGCTTCGCGCGCCATCTCGATAATCTGTTCAGAGGTGGTGCCGCGAACGATGGAGTCATCCACCAGCAGAACGTTCTTGTCGCGGAATTCCGCGCGGTTGGCGTTCAGCTTGCGGCGCACGGACTTACGACGCAGGTGCTGCCCCGGCATGATAAAGGTGCGGCCAACGTAGCGGTTCTTCACGAAGCCCTGACGGTATGGCTTGTCCAGAATGCGGGCGATCTCCAGCGCGATATCGCAGGAGGTCTCCGGGATAGGAATCACCACGTCGATGTCGAGATCGTCCCACTCGCGGGCAATCTTCTCGCCCAGCTTGGTGCCCATGTTGACGCGCGCGCTGTAGACGGAAATCTTGTCGATGAAGGAATCCGGACGGGCAAAGTAAACGTATTCAAACAGGCACGGGTTGCTGACCGGGTTGTCGGCACACTGGCGGGTAAACAGCTGGCCCTTCTCGGTGATGTAGACCGCTTCGCCCGGTGCAACGTCGCGCAGGAATTCGAAGCCCAGGGTATCCAGCGCCACGCTCTCAGAGGCAACCATATATTCAGTACGGCCATCGCCGAGGTCGCGCTTACCGAGCACTAGCGGACGAATGCCGTTAGGATCGCGGAAGGCGACCATACCGTGACCGATGATCATCGCAACGCAGGCGTACGCGCCGCGGATCTGACGGTTTGTCGCGGCAATCGCGGCAAAAATGTTGTCTGCTTCGAGCGGATAGTGACGGAAGTTATCCAGCTCGCTGGCGAACACATTGAGCAGGATTTCAGAATCAGAGGTGGTGTTAATGTGGCGACGTTTCTCTTCGAACAGCTTTTTACGCAGCTCATGCGCGTTGGTCAGGTTGCCGTTATGAGCAAGGGTAATGCCATACGGTGAGTTGACGTAGAAAGGCTGTGCCTCAGAGGCGCTGGAACTGCCAGCAGTAGGATAACGAACGTGACCGATCCCCATATTACCTTGCAGACGCTGCATATGGCGGGCTTCAAACACATCGTTTACCAGGCCATTCGCCTTGCGTAAACGGAAGCAGTTGTTTGCATCAATGGTGATGATACCCGCAGCATCCTGCCCACGGTGCTGAAGCACCGTTAACGCGTCATAAATCGACTGGTTTACCGGCATGAAACCGGCGATACCGACAATACCGCACATTCGTCTTTTCCTCGTTAAGCCACATCTCAGGGTTTATGCCCTGGGCAAAAAACTTGACGAGCTTTGCAGATAGTCAAAGAACCATCTGATGATGAAGCTGAACTCTGGAATGAGCTGCGATTTTTGCCAGTCTTCGCTTTTGGAGAACCCAGTGAAGGTATCCAGGAAGAACAGGATCGCGGCCACAATCAGCACGCCTCGTAATGCCCCGAAACAGATCCCGAGCACCCTGTCCGTTCCTGACAGACCGGTTTTCTCGACCAGCTGACCTATCACGTAATTCACGATAGCGCCGACAATCAGCGTTGCGATAAACAGCACCGCGATAGCGATTCCATTTCGGACCAGTTCATCTTCAAAGCCCGTGAACCAGACAGACAGGTAAGTGTAGTAATGACTGGCAACAAAGAAAGCACAACCCCATGTCACCAGCGATAACGCTTCACGAACAAAGCCACGGATCAGGCTAACCAGACAGGAAAAACCAATCACCGCAATGATGGCGTAATCAATCCAGACCATATGTGTCCCACGATTTAACGCCCTGTCATCCAGTTCGGGGCGAATTCTAACAGAAAAAGAAAACGTTTGCGTAGGGATTTCCTTCCCGCGCGTAAATAAAAAAGGCGCTGAAAAAATGTTCAACGCCACGGTCCATTTGACGTCTCTGTGGACGTCTGCTCCCCCCTCCCCCCAACCCTCTCCCTCAAGGGAGAGGGAGCAAACCATTCCGGGGATGGGTAAGATCTTATCAGTTCGCGCTGTAGCCCATCACCACACCGCTCAGGCCGGAGATCTGCTTCAGCTCACCGAGCGAACCTTTAAGCTTATCTTTAGACGCTTCTGGCCCCACGAGGATACGGGTAATTTTACCCTGCACCGGCGTGGAAGGTGAAGTGTAAACACGATATCCCGCACTGCGCAGTTTGCTCACGACCTCGTTGACCTTATCGGCGTTTTTCAGCGCACCAAGCTGCACCACGTAGGCCTTACCCGTTGGGGCGGCGGCATCCTGCTGCGCCGGTTTTGCTGGCGGAGGTGTCTCTGACGCCGCGGCTAGCTGTTCTGCGGCTTTATCCCGCTGCGGTTTCGGCTGCGGCTGCGGCTTCTCAACCGGCTTCGGTTTTTCAACCGGTTTAGGCTGCTCGACCGGCACCGGATCGATATCGCTGTTGCTCGCTGCCGCCAGGCGAGACGGATCGAGCGATGGTGCGGCGGCATCGCCTGCACGCACCTCTTCCGCCGCCCCTTCCGGCGGCTGAGCAGGCAGCGCCTGCGTCGCCGCGGGCAGCATATCCGGCTCATCGCGGTCACCCGGTTTCGGCACCAGCGGAATAGCGGCAAACTCATCCTGATAATGCTTTTTCTGCCCGTCGAGCAGACCCGGGAGAATAATCACCCCGAGCGCGACCAGCACAATGGTTCCTGTTAAACGGTTCTGAAACTTACTCGCCACCGGTTCTCCCCGCGTCCATCACTTCCATGACATGTGCCACCGTGTGGAATGACCCACACACCAGCACGGTATCTTCTGGTTTAGCATCCGCCATCGCGGCATGCCAGGCCTGAGCCACGCTACTGTAGATTGCGCCTTTGCCGAGATGTTCCATCAGTTGCTCAGCCGTCGCGCCGCGCGGCCCCTCCAGAGGAGCACAATACCAGCTATCGACCACACTCTCCATGCAGGCCAGCGTCCCGCCGATATCTTTATCATGAAGCATACCGATAACCGCCAGCACGCGCCCGGTTTTTGGTAACGAATTGAGACGTCCCGCGAGATACGCCGCCGCATGGGGGTTATGCGCCACGTCCAGAATCAGGCGCGGTGACTCGCTAACTATCTGGAAACGCCCGGGCAACAGCGCATTCTTAATGCCGTCGCGGATCGCCTGCTCGCTGACCGTGAGGCCACTGGCGCGCAGTGCCGCCAGCGCGGTTGCTGCGTTCGGCTGCGGTACCTGCGGCAGCGGCAGGTTGTCGAGCGCGCCCTGCGCGTCGCTAAAGCGCCAGCCGTTATCCTGGACCTCGTACTGCCAGTCAACGTCGCGGCGCAGCAGACGCGCGCCCTTCTCGTTCGCCACGTCAGCAATGGTATGCGGCATATCCGGCTCGCCGACCACGGCGGGTTTGTTTGCGCGGAAAATACCGGCCTTCTCGCGGCCAATGCTTTCACGATCCGGTCCCAGCCAGTCGATATGGTCCAGCGCGATGCTGGTGACCACCGCCACGTCCGCATCCACCATATTGGTCGCATCAAGACGTCCGCCGAGGCCAACCTCAAGAATCACCACATCCAGCTGCGCCTGTTTGAACAGCCACAGCGCCGACAGGGTACCGTATTCAAAATAGGTTAATGAGATCTCACCGCGTGCGGCTTCAATTTCCGCGAACGACGCCGTATGCGCCGATTCCGGCAGTTCGCGGTTCTGCACACGAACGCGCTCGGTATAGCGGACCAGGTGTGGCGAGCTGTACACGCCAACTTTGTAACCCGCGGCCATCAGGACAGATTCCAGCGTGCGGCAGGTCGTGCCTTTACCGTTGGTCCCCGCGACGGTGAACACGAAAGGTGCCGGTTTGAGCACATCAAGACGCGCGGCGACCTGGCTTACGCGCTCAAGCCCCATATCGATGGTTTTACTGTGCAGGTTTTCCAGATAAGAAAGCCACGCGGCCAGGGGCGACGTGGCTTGGGGAATGCTTTTATTTTCCATAATGCCCGGTTGTCATTAACAGATTAGAAAGCAAAAGGGCAGCGCCAACCGGCCCTGCCCTTTTCAGTTATCAGGCCTCGGGTTCCTGATCCGGTACCACCACGCCTTCGCGCGGCTCATCCGGGTTCGGCGCTGGCAGATTCATCAGCTTCGCCAGGATGCTCGCCAGCTTCAGGCGCATTTCCGGACGGCGGACGATCATGTCGATGGCGCCTTTCTCGATGAGGAACTCACTGCGCTGGAAGCCCGGCGGCAGTTTTTCACGAACGGTCTGCTCGATAACGCGAGGACCCGCAAAGCCGATCAGCGCTTTTGGCTCAGCGATATTCAGATCGCCCAGCATTGCGAAGCTCGCGGAGACGCCGCCCATGGTTGGGTCGGTCAGCACGGAGATATACGGCAGACCGCGCTCCTGCATCTTCGCCAGCGCAGCAGAGGTTTTCGCCATCTGCATCAGTGACATCAACGCTTCCTGCATACGCGCACCGCCGGAGGCAGAGAAGCAGATCAGCGGACAGTTGTCTTCCAGCGCCTGCTCAACGGCACGCACGAAGCGCGCACCGACCACAGAGCCCATTGAGCCGCCCATAAAGGAGAACTCAAACGCAGCGGCAACAACCGGCATCTCATGCAGGGTGCCTTTCATGACGATCAGCGCGTCTTTCTCGCCAGTCTCTTTCTGTGCAGAGGCCAGACGATCTTTGTATTTTTTGGAATCGCGGAACTTCAGCACGTCTTTTGGCTCGAGTTCGCTACCCAGCTCTACCAGAGAGCCTTCGTCCAGCAGGCTATGCAGGCGGTTGCGCGCCGACATACGCATATGGTGGTCACACTTCGGACACACCTCAAGGTTGCGCTCCAGCTCTGCGCGATACAGAACCTGACCGCAGCTATCACACTTCGTCCATACCCCTTCAGGAATGCTCGCTTTACGCGTTGGGGTAATGTTGCTTTTAATTCGTTCAATCCAGCTCATTGATAACCTTTCTGCCTGAACCTGGTCGTTTGCCAGTTTTGCTATAAGAGGCGAATAATGCCATTTTTGCCTCCAACAGACCATGAATGTTGCACATTAAAACATAACAGCCCGAAACTTTGGATAAAAAAGTGGTCGAACCGCCAGCGTGCATTTACTTCGCTTGTTTTGCCGCCGCACGTTTATGACGAATAATTTCGATAACGCCCGGCAGTACGGAAAGCACAATAATCGCTACAATCAGTAACTTAAGATTTTCCTGAACCACCGGGAGATCGCCAAACAGGTAGCCTGCATAGGTAAACAGCAGTACCCACAGCAGCGCCCCCACGACGTTATACATGGCAAAATGACGATAGGACATATGTCCCATTCCCGCCACAAACGGTGCAAATGTGCGCACAATAGGCACAAAACGCGCAAGGATAATGGTTTTTCCGCCATGGCGTTCATAAAACGCATGGGTTTTGTCTAAATAGCTGCGACGGAAAATTTTCGAATCCGGATTGCTGAACAGCCGCTCACCGAATACGCGTCCAATCGTGTAGTTGACCGCATCACCGACAATAGCGGCAATCACCATCAGCACCACCATAAGATGCACGTTCAGATCGTTAGTGGGTAACGCCGATAGCGCGCCGGCAACGAACAGCAGGGAATCCCCTGGCAGGAATGGGGTAACGACCAGACCGGTTTCACAAAACAGAATGAGGAACAGAATAGCGTAAACCCAGACGCCATACTGCGCGACCAGCTCCGCCAGGTGAACATCAATATGCAGGATGAAATCAATCAAAAAACGAATTACGTCCATATTGTCTAAGCCCTAATTGCACCTTTGTTTAGTCCGCTAAAAAAAGCGGGCCCATTGGCGGTTTCGGCAGGTCAAACCGATCCGGATAGTCTACCGAGACCAGATACAACCCTTCCGCTTTCGCCGTAGCTGCCGCAAGCGTTCTGTCCTTCGCTGCCAGCAGGTCTGCAATCCAGCTCTCCGGCTGGTGTCCGGCGCCCACTTCCATCAGGCTGCCCACAATATTCCGAACCATATGATGTACAAAGGCATTGGCTTTGATATCCACCACCACATACGCGCCAAAACGGCTGACGTTTATGTGCATGACGTTTCGCCACGGCGTGCGGGACTGACACTGCACCGCACGAAACGACGTAAAGTCATTTTCACCAATCAGACACTGCGCCGCGCGATGCATACGTTCAGCATCAAGCGGTTCATAAAAATGCGTCACGCCCTGGCTTAACACCGCCGGACGCAGGCGCTGGTTGTAGATGACATAACGGTAGCGACGCGCCGTGGCGCTAAAGCGCGCGTGAAAATCATCCGGCACAGCTTTTACCCAACGCACCGCAATGTCACCAGGCAAATTCGCATTTACACCCAGGGTCCAGGCGGCATCCTTACGCACGGCGGTGGTTTCAAAGTGCACGACCTGCCCCGTACCGTGAACACCCGCGTCCGTACGTCCTGCGCACAGGACGTTAATCGGCTCGTTTGCCACCTGAGAGAGCGCTTTTTCCAGCTTCTCCTGGACGCTGCGCACCTCGTTCTGACGCTGCCAGCCATAATACTTACTGCCGTCGTACTCAATGCCGAGGGCAATTCTATGGACCGGCTTTTGTTCCACGTCTGACATCAGTACAGGTACTCCTGCACCAGTTTTTCAGCGATTTTGACCGCCATCAGCGCGCCGCCAAAGCGAACGTTGTCGGCAACGGACCAGAACTGCACCTGTTCCGGCATGCCGTAATCGTTACGCACACAGCCAACGGAAAGATGCGCGCTGCCGGTAGCATCACCCACCTGGGTCGGGAACTCGCTCTCTTCAGAGAGCACGATGTCTTCACCGCGGCCAAACGCATCGCGCGCCTCTTCTGCCGCCAGCGGACGCAGCGCTTCAAAGCCGACCATCTGCGCGTGGCCGTAGAAGACCGGGGACTGCACGACGCTTGCGGAGATCATCAGGCCATCGTCCTGCAGAATTTTACGCACCTCATCGACGATACGACGCTCTTCGCGCACGGAACCCTCGCGGTCCGGCAGCAGCGGCAGCATGTTGAACGCCAGCTGGCGGCCAAAGAAATCATCTTCATCAATCGGGATACCGTTCAGCAGCTTCGCGCTCTGCCCGGCCAGCGCGTCAACGGCCTTTTTACCGTTCGCGGACGCGGAGAGCAGGCTGGTGACGGTAATGCGCGACAGGCCGCCGTCGTCGATCAGCGGTTTCAGGGCAGTCAGCAGCTGGCTGGTCAGGCTGTTGGGCACCGCAATGACGTTACGGTTGCGGTAGTCAGCCAGCACAAACGGGTTCACGTCCGGCACCACCAGCGGCACATCCGGCTCCATTGAGAACAGGCCGCTCAGGTCGATCACCAGGCAGCCTGCATTGGTCGCCTCTTCAACGTACGCAGCAGTGGCTTCAGCGCCCGCAGCGAAAAACGCCAGCTGCGCCTGGGTCCAGTCGAATGCTGCCGCATCCTGGACCATCACGGATTTACTGTTAAAACGCAGATGCTCACCTGCACTGTCGGTACGCGCCAGCGCATAGATATCGCCCACCGGGAACTGACGCTCAGCAAGGGTTTCGAGCAGGGCTTCGCCCACGGCACCCGTGGCACCTAAAATGGCAATGTTCCAGCCTTCAGACATGGTGGTTTACTCCAGAAATAAAAAAACGTCCCTGTCGGAGTATCCGACAGGGAGCATTAAGAAGACATTAACGTGCCGGATGATGAACGGCGTTAAACCCCAGCTTATGCAGCAGCGTCGCCGCCGACGCGTCGTCGCACATCACATACAGGGAAGACCACTCGCGGCGCTCAACATAGTTCTTGCGCAGCTTATCAAACTCACCCGGGATCCCCGCCACTTTACGCAGCAGCGCATCATCGCGGCGCACATCATACACCAAATGCACCAGCCTTTTCAGCGTTGCCTGATCGAGCGGACCATGCAGGGTAATGCGGCCAAATTCAGGCGCCGGGAGTAAGGTATCCAGCGCTACCTGCTGCGGATGGCCGATAAAAGCGCTGTAGGCCTCGAAGACCTGCGTCGTGCCGCGCGCTTTCCCCTCGAGGGTATAACCGGCGATATGCGCTGTGCCCACGTCTACCTTGTTAAGCAACTCAACGTTGAGATCCGGCTCCGGCTCCCAGACGTCCAGCACCACGCTGAGGTCTTGTCCTTCATTCAGACATGTCAGCAGCGCAGCGTTATCGACCACAGGGCCACGGCAGGCATTTATCAGAATAGTGCCAGCCTTCAGCCGACGGATCAGCGCCTCGTCAGCAAGATGCAGCGACTTATACGGCCCCTCTTTAAACAGCGGCGTGTGGAAAGTCAGCACGTCGCACTGTTCGACCAGCTCGTCCAGCGAGCGGAAATCCCCGTCATCACCGTTGTCTTTGCGCGGCGGATCGCACAGCAGCGTGCGGATCCCTAACGCTTCAAGACGCTTTTGCAGGCGTCCGCCGACGTTACCCACGCCAACAATCCCCACGGTGCGGTCCTTCAGCGCAAACCCGTCGCGCTCGGCCAGCATCAGCAGCGAGGAGAAAACGTATTCCACAACGGCAATGGCGTTACAGCCCGGCGCGGCGGAAAAACCGATTCCAGCCTGCTTCAGCCACTTATCATCCACATGATCGGTCCCTGCCGTTGCGGTTCCGACAAATTTAATCGCTTTACCGGCGAGCAACGCCTCATTTACTTTGGTCACCGAGCGCACCATCAGCGCGTCTGCGTCATCCAGTTCGTTGACCGGGATCGGGCGACCAGGGACAGCCTTAACGTTACCCAGGCGGCTAAACAGCTCACGGGCATAAGGCATATTTTCATCAACGAGGATTTTCACGTCTGAGTACCTGTTTGAGAGGAAGAAAACCTGCCAAGTGTGCCATAATCTGGCCGCCAGGCATATACGTATACCTGGTTTACGCTGAGTTTTGACTTTAAGGATTTTTGACGATGCAGCCCATTTCAGGTACGCCGCCACGCCCTCCGGGTGAAGGCCCCGTCACGCCAAACGTTGCCGGTGAACAACCGCTATCCACGCAGCAGCGCACCGTGCTGGAGCGACTGATCACGCGCCTGATTGCGCTGACTTCACAGCAAAATGCGGAAGTCTGGGCCGGGGTAAAGCATGATTTAGGCGTGAGGAACGACGCACCGCTGCAGTCGCGTCATTTCCCTGCTGCCGAGCAAAATCTGAACCAGCGTATTACGACCGCGCAGCAGAACCACACCACGCGCCAGATTGTTGCTCAGCTGACGGAATTGCTGGGCCAGGGTAATAACCGCCAGGCGGTGAGTGATTTTATTCGCCAGCAGTATGGTCAGACCGCGCTAGGGCAGCTGACGCCGGACCAGCTCAAAACCGTGCTGACCCTGCTGCAGAACAACGAGCTGTCTATTCCGCAGCCTCAGGTGCGCCCGTCGACCGAGCGTCCGCTGCTGCCCGCCGAGCACAACACGCTCAAGCAGATGGTGACAAAGCTGGCTGCGGCCACCGGCGAACCGACGAAGCTTATCTGGCAATCCATGCTGGAGTTGTCCGGCGTGAAGGCGGGTGAACTGATCCCGGCCAAACAGTTTACTCATCTGGTGACCTGGCTCCAGGCGCGCCAGACGCTCAGCACCCAGAATGCCCCTACCCTGCATACTGTCCAGGCCGCGCTGAAACAGCCGCTTGAGCCGCACGAGTTCGACGTGATTCGGGATTACGCCCAGCAAAACTGGCAGGCCACGCCGCAGACGGTGCTGACCACCGCGCAGGTGCAGGATCTGCTCAATCAAATCTTCGTTCGTCGCGCCGAACGTGAAGGCGGCGTGCCGGAGGTGAGAAACGTTCAGCCGATCTACAGCCCGCTGTTTGCGCCGGTCGTCGAGACATTCAGAACGCTCTCTGCACGTCCGGGATTGATGTTTATTGCACTGCTGATTGCCCTGGCGATTTTCTGGCTGGTTGCCTGAGGTTTTGCCCGGTGGCGCTGCGCTTACCGGGCCTACAACGGCTCGAATCGTAGGCCGGGTAAGGCACAGCCGTCACCCGGCAACAACGGCTCAACGCCTGCGAAACGCCACCAGCGTCACCACGATCCCCACCACCGCAGAAACCGCACCGGCCAGAAAGACGGACGGATAGCCAAACGAGGTCGCTAACACCCCGGCCAGCGGTCCGGTAACGCCGTATGAGATATCCTGAAACGCCGCATAGCCGCCGAGCGCCGTCCCGCGCACCTGCGGGGCCACGCGCTTCACCACTTCAACGCCCAGCGCCGGGAAGATCAGAGAACAGCCGCAGCCGGTCAGCGCAGCACCCAGCAGGGCCACGGATGCCACGGGAGCATTCCACAACAGCAGAAGACCGATAGCTTCAATGACCAGCGATGCCACCGCCACCTTCACGCCGCCAAAGCGATCCGGCATCCAGCCAAAAAGCACGCGCATCAGCACAAACGCGCCGCCAAAGGCAGTAAGCGTAAAACCGGCCATCGCCCAGCCGCGGCTCATAAAATAGAGCGATACAAACGTCCCTATTACCGCAAAACCCACGCCCTGCAGCGCCAGGCCCAGGCCCGGCTGCCAGATTTGGCCGACCACGCTCCACAGGGAAGGACGCTCGCCTTTGTGCGCAGGTACCTTACGCACCGAGCCGTTAAACGCCCATGCCACAAGCGGCAGCGCCATGGTCGTTGCAGCCAGCGCCGCAAACCCGAACTGGCTGTTGATCAGCAGGCCAAGCGGTGCACCGGCGGCCAGCGCGCCGTAGATGGCCATGCCGTTCCAGGACATCACCTTGCCGGAACGTGCTGGCCCCACCAGCCCCATTCCCCAGGTCAGGGTGCCGGTCAGCAGTTGGCTTTCACCGAAGCCAAGAATTAAACGGCCCAGCACCAGCAGCGCAAATTTATACGCAGCGTCTACCGGCAGGAGAGCCGCCAGCAGCCAGGCGCCGCCAGCCAGCCCGCAGGCAAACATCCCCTGCAGCGCCGAGCGTTTAGCACCGTGCTGATCCGCCAGCCGTCCGGCGTAACCGCGGGTTAAGACCGTGGCTAAAAACTGAATGCCCACGGCAATACCGACCATGGTGTTGCCATAGCCCAGCTCCTGATGAACGAACAGCGGGATCACCGGCAGCGGCAGGCCAACGGTCATATAGGTCAGGAATACCGCAAAGGCGATACGGAACAGCGAGACGTTCGCTGAAGGGGTTGTTTCTGTTTGAGTTACTGCAGTCATGCTTTACTCCGAAATGAAGAGTAAGGCGGGGAAATGCCACGCCCCCTCTACCTGATTATCAGGATTAAGGTGCGTTGGTTGACGTTAAACGCTTACGCATTATCGTGAGGATAATGTTGAGGGGTGAAGTTTGCCTGTGAGATCAGCTGCTTGTCAATGCATAAAAAAGGGGAGCCTTATGGCTCCCCTTCTGAATCAAACATAAAACTTATGCTTTCAGCTTACGCATGACCAGCGTGGCGTTGGTACCGCCGAAACCGAAGCTGTTGGACATGACGGTAGTCAGCGTCGCTTCCGTTGGTTTGGTCACGATGTTCAGGCCAGCAGCCTGCTCGTCCATCTCTTCGATATTGATACTTGGGGCGATAAAGCCGTTTTCCAGCATCAGCAGCGAGTAGATCGCTTCCTGAACGCCAGCCGCACCCAGAGAGTGACCGGTCATGGCTTTGGTCGCGGAGATCGCCGGGCTGTTGTCGCCGAAGACTTCGCGGATCGCACCCAGCTCTTTCACGTCGCCTACCGGCGTAGAGGTACCGTGAGAGTTCAGGTAGTCGATTGGGGTGTCAACGCCGTGCATCGCCATCTTCATGCAGCGCACCGCGCCTTCGCCGGATGGCGCAACCATGTCGGCGCCGTCAGACGTTGCACCATAGCCCACGATTTCAGCGTAGATGTGCGCGCCACGCGCCAGTGCGTGCTCCAGTTCTTCAACCACAACCATACCGCCGCCGCCCGCGATAACGAAACCGTCACGGTGCGCATCATAGGTACGGGAGGCTTTGTCCGGGGTCTCATTGTACTTGGTGGACAGTGCGCCCATCGCGTCGAATTCACAGGCCATTTCCCAGCCCAGCTCTTCGCCGCCGCCAGCAAATACGATGTCCTGTTTACCCAGCTGGATCTGCTCAACAGCGTTACCAATGCAGTGCGCGGAAGTCGCACACGCGGAGCTGATGGAGTAGTTCACACCGTGGATTTTGAATGGGGTCGCCAGGCACGCGGAAACCGCAGAACCCATGGCTTTGGTGACCACGTACGGACCTACCGCTTTCAGACCACGCGGGCTACGCATTGCGTCAGCACCGAATACCTGCGCTTTAGATGAACCGCCGGAACCGGCGATCAGACCCACGCGCGGGTTGTTCTGATAAACCTCTTCGCTCAGGCCAGAATCTTTGATCGCTTCCTGCATGGAGAGATAAGCATAAATAGAGGCATCGTTCATGAAACGAACCACTTTGCGGTCAATCAAACCGGTGGTGTCCAGTTTGACGTTACCCCATACGTGGCTACGCATACCTGAATCTTTAAACTCTTCAGAGAAAGTGATCCCGGAGCGTCCTTCACGCAGAGATGCCAGGACTTCCTGCTGGTTATTACCGATGCTGGAAACAATGCCCAGGCCAGTAATCACTGCACGTTTCATTCAATACCTCTGTAAGTCGCACTATAGTAAGTTTCGAGTCGCACAATAGCGTACACTTGTACGCCGAACAAGTCCGATCAGACATTTTCTGCGGAAATTTGCACCGATGGACTCACATCGTTAAGATCGTGCCACTGCCTGTCAGACGAGTAACTTACGTGAAACAAAACGCTATACAACCCGCCAACCTCGAATTCAACGCTGAGGGTACACCTGTTTCCCGAGATTTTGATGACGTCTATTTTTCTAATGATAACGGGCTCGAAGAAACTCGCTATGTTTTCCTCGATGGGAACCAGCTCAGCACCCGCTTCCCGGAGCATCCGCGGAGCCTGTTTGTGGTCGCGGAAAGTGGGTTCGGCACCGGGCTGAATTTTTTAACCCTCTGGCAGGCGTTTAACCAGTTTCACGCTGCACACCCTGAGGCTACGCTACAAAGATTACATTTCATCAGTTTCGAAAAATTCCCGCTCACCGCGCACGATCTGCGGCTCGCTCATCAGCGCTGGCCAGAGCTTGCAGCCTGGGCGGAGCAGCTTCAGGCGCAGTGGCCGCCTCACATCGGCGGCTGCCACCGTCTGATTCTGGACGGCGGACGCGTGACGCTGGATTTATGGCTTGGCGACATCAATGACCTGACCGATACGCTCGATGATTCGATGAATCAGACGGTGGACGCGTGGTTCCTGGACGGCTTTGCCCCCGCCAAAAACCCGGACATGTGGAGCCAGCACCTCTTTAGCGCGATGGCGCGGCTGGCGCGCCCTGGCGCAACGCTTGCCACCTTCACCTCGGCGGGCTTTGTCCGCCGCGGGCTGCAGGAGGCGGGCTTTACCATGCAGAAGACCAAAGGCTTTGGCCGCAAGCGCGACATGCTGGTCGGAAGGATGGAGCAGACGCTGGACGTTCCCGCTCAGGCGCCCTGGTTTGCACGCCGCGCCAGTGCATCACGTGAGGTGGCGATAGTCGGCGGAGGGATCGCCAGCGCCCTGCTGTCTCTCGCGCTTCTCCACCGTGGCTGGCAGGTCACGCTCTACTGTGCTGACGATGTGCCCGCCAGCGGCGCGTCCGGCAACCGCCAGGGGGCGCTCTATCCGCTTTTAAGCGCGCACGACCCGGCCCTGTTCCGGTTTTTCCCGGCGGCGTTTACCTTTGCTCGTCGCCTCTACGACGCCCTGCCGGTAGCGTTCGATCATGACTGGTGCGGCGTGACGCAGCTCGGCTGGGATGAAAAGAGCCAGCAAAAAATCACGCAGATGCTGTCGCTGGGCCTGCCTGACGAGATTGCCCGCGCGGTAAGCGCGCAGGAGGTGGCAGCCACCGCTGGCGTGGAAACCGGCTGTGGGGGCATTCAGTATCCGCTCGGCGGCTGGCTGTGTCCGGCTGAACTGACCGCGGCGGTCATTTCCCTGGCGCAGTCGCGCGGGCTGAAGGCACATTATGCTCACACCGTTGAATCGCTGAGCCGAAGCGAGCGCTGGAATCTGCGTTTTGCGGATGGCAAAGCGGTAAGCCATGCCAGCGTTGTGCTGGCAAACGGGCATAACATCAACCAGTTTATCCAGACAGAAACGTTGCCGGTTTATCCGGTCGGCGGCCAGGTAAGCCACATTCCGTCCTCCCCCGAACTGAGCAAACTGCGTCAGGTGCTGTGCTATGACGGCTATCTGACGCCGCAAAATCCGTCTAACGGCCATCACTGCATCGGGGCCAGCTATCATCGTGGCGAAACGGATATGCGCTACAGCGATGCGGATCAGGCGCAAAACCGCCAGCGCCTGATTGACTGTTTCCCGGATGCGGCATGGGCGCAAGAGGTTGACGTCAGCGAAGGGGAAGCGCGCTGCGGCGTTCGCTGTGCCACCCGCGATCATCTGCCGATGGCGGGAAATGTGCCGGACTATGAGGCAACGCTTGAGGCCTATCAGGACCTTGCTGATAACCGGGATAAAGCGGTAAGCGCGCCGGTTTATCCGGAGCTGTATATGCTCGGTGGATTAGGGTCTCGCGGGTTGTGCTCTGCCCCGCTGCTGGCAGAAGTGTTGGCCGCGCAAATGAGCGACGAGCCGGTTCCGCTGGACAGTGTTACGCTTGCGGGGCTGAATCCGAATCGCTTGTGGGTACGGAAACTGCTGAAGGGGAAGAAGGTTAAGTAGGGGGCGGCCTGGTGCCCTCACCCGTCCCTCTCCCACAGGGAGAGGGTGGTGAAACACTTACTTCGCTTTCGCCTGCCGGAACAAATTGTCCCACATACCCAGCACCAGTGACTGGTCGCGCGGAGAGAGCTCCCCGGCCAGAATGGCTTTTTCCAGGCTGCGAGTGACTTCAGCGTGAACAGCGTCGGCAGAGTGATCGTCACCCGCTTCCAGCTCAGCTACCGCGAGCGTCAGGTGACCACGCAGATAACCGCTGGCGAACAGCTCATCATCACTGGCGTGTTCCACCATGTCATCAATTAACGCCAGAATGCGTGATTCAAATTCTGCGATCATCTTCTTTCCTCTGTTAAAGATCTTCCGGCCAAGGGAAGCATTCCGCCGCGATCGCCGGCGTGTGGTAATAATTCTGTAAGGCCTCGATCAGGCGCGCCGGACGTTCCGGGATGCCTTTCTCAAGATATTCCATCACCTGCGCATGAACGCGGCGCTGGAAGACGATACGGTCTGGCTCGAAGTCGCCTTCAAGGTTGTCACAGCTCACGTTGAACGGGAAACCCGCCGCGACGCAGAATAGCCATTCCAGCGCCTGCGGCTTCACTTCCACATCCTCAAACTGCCCCTGGGTGGCGGCATCACGTCCGTCCGGGCAGTACCAGTAACCGAAATCCACCAGCTCGCGCCGCGCTTTCCCCGCAATGCACCAGTGCGAAATCTCGTGAAGACCGCTGGCGTAAAAGCCGTGCGCAAACACGATACGGTTATACGGAACCTCTGCATCAGCAGGAAGATAGATCGGTTCGTCGTCGCCTTTAATCAGACGGGTATTAAAATCGTCAGCAAAACAGCCGTCGAAAATCTCAATCAGCTGTTCGTAGTGATGCGTACTGTTCATTAATTCATCCCCAACCAGGTGAGGATCTCCTGTCCATGGCTGTCATAAAGAAGTTTGGCGCTCATTACGGCCGAGACGATGACAATCATCGGGCGAATAAGTTTTTGTCCTTTGCTTAACACCAGACGCGAACCCGCGCGTGCGCCCAGGAACTGCCCTGCCATCATGACGAATCCGGTTGCCCAGATGACCTTGCCGCCAATGATAAACAGCAGCAGACCGCCGAGGTTCGAGGTCGCGTTGAGCACTTTGGCATGAGCGGTCGATTTGGCGAGGTTAAACCCGGCCAGCGTCACGAACGCCAGCGCGTAAAACGAGCCTGCCCCCGGGCCGAAGAATCCGTCGTAAAAGCCGACGCAGCCCCCGGCAATCAGGGCAAACGGCAGGCCGTGCAGACGACGCTGGCGGTCTTCCTCGCCGAGCTTTGGCATCAGCAGGAAGTAGAGACCGATGCAGATGACCAGAACCGGCAGGATCTGCCGCAAAATATCCGACTGCACGTGCTGAACCAGCAGCGCGCCCGACATGGAGCCGATAAAGGTCATCAGGATATTGAGCTTCTGGTCGGCCAGGCTCACCACCTTGCGGCGGATAAAATAGAGAGACGCCGAGAGCGAGCCGCCGCAGGCCTGCAGCTTGTTCGTGGCAAGCGCCTGCGCCGGGCTCATGCCCGCCGCCAGCAGCGCGGGTACGGTTAATAACCCGCCACCGCCCGCAAGGGCATCAATAAAACCGGCCAGCATGGCCACGAAGAACAGCACCACCAGCAGCAGCGGTGACACCATAAACAGATCGACGAAATTATCCATTAAAGTACATGCTCATCCAGTAGCGCCTGGCAGGAAGGCGGCAACGGAGGCGGTGTCTTCTTCTCAGGCTTAGAGGTTCCAGGTTTTGCCGGTTCAAACCAGCTTTGCAGTTCCGCACCGCAGCCATCGCCTGGCGGCGGTAGCGGCTGATCTTCACATTCCAGGCTATTCGCCGGGCAGCGCAGACGAACGTGCATGTGCGCACGATGCTGGAACCACGGGCGCACTTTGCGCAGCCAGTCGCGATCGGTTCCGGCATCCAGGCAGAGCTGCTGCTTGATGGCCGGGTTGACGAAAATCCGCGTGACGTCGTTATCTTCCGCGGCCAGCTTGATCATGCTGGATACGTCCCGCGTCCACAGGGACGGCACAACGCGCTTGCCGTCGCTCGCCACCAGATCCAGCGCCTGCGGCTTCAGCAGTTGGGCGGAGGTCCAGCGGGTTTTCGGCAGCTGCAGGAAGATATCGACATCCAGTCCGGTCTGGTGACTGGCGTGTCCACCGTTAAAGCGACCCCCGGCAGGCATCCCCATATCGCCAATCAGCATCGTGCCCAGCCCCAGGTTATGCACCTGATTTCCCAGACGCTGGATGAACAGCACCAGATCCGGGTGGCCGAAATAACGCCGCTGATCGGTGCGCATCACCTGATAGGTATCAGACTGGAGAGGAAGCTCCTGGGCACCGACGATACAGCCGTTGGAAAAGGCGCCAATGGACTGCGCGCTCCCCGCCACCGGGTGGGTGATTTTTTGCCATGGCGTTGCGGCCAGACTGGCTCCACTGGCCAGCAGCGCCAGCAGAGCAATTGCGGTTTTTTTCATGTTTACCAGCGTGGAATGGTGGTCGTCACGTCCGCATTCTGCGCGCGCTGGCGCAGGAAGTGATCCATCAGCACGATCGCCAGCATCGCTTCTGCGATCGGCACCGCGCGGATCCCCACGCACGGATCGTGACGTCCTTTGGTGATCATCTCAACTTCTTCGCCATCGCGGTTAATCGTGTGGCCCGGCACGGTAATGCTGGAGGTTGGCTTCAACGCGATGTTGGCAATAATCTGCTGCCCGCTGCTGATACCGCCCAGAATACCGCCCGCGTGGTTGCTCTGGAAGCCCGCCTTCGTGATCTCGTCACGGTTCTGGCTGCCGCGCAGGGATACCACGTCAAAACCGTCGCCAATCTCAACGCCCTTCACCGCGTTGATACTCATCAGCGCGTGGGCGATGTCGGCGTCGAGACGGTCAAATACCGGCTCGCCCCAGCCTGGTGGGACGCCGTCGGCCACGACGGTCACTTTCGCCCCAATGGAGTCGCCCTCTTTTTTCAGGCCGCGCATCAGTTCGTCCAGCGCGTCCAGCTTGTCGGCATCGGCACAGAAGAACGGGTTTTGCTCGACCAGATCCCAGTCTTTGATCGCCAGCGGAATGTCGCCCATCTGGGTCAGACAGCCGCGGATAACGATACCAAATTTCTGCTGCAGGTATTTTTTGGCAATGGCGCCAGCCGCCACGCGCATCGCGGTTTCACGCGCGGAAGAGCGCCCGCCGCCGCGATAGTCGCGGAAACCGTACTTTTGTTCGTAGGTATAGTCGGCATGGCCCGGACGGAACACGTCTTTGATGGCGCCGTAGTCCTGGGAGCGCTGATCGGTGTTTTCAATCAGCAGACCAATGCTGGTGCCTGTAGTGCGGCCTTCAAAGACGCCAGAGAGAATTTTGACCTGGTCCGGCTCGCGACGCTGCGTGGTGTAGCGAGAGGTGCCCGGACGACGACGGTCGAGGTCGTGCTGCAAATCGGCTTCGGTCAGTTCGATGCCTGGCGGTACGCCATCAACGATACAGCCCAGCGCCAGCCCGTGCGACTCGCCAAAGGTGGTCACGCGGAATAACTGTCCAATACTGTTTCCTGCCATCACGGCTCCGATGTTGTTGTTTGTGTTTGAGCGTTGTGAAACGGGCCGAAGCCCGCTGGATTAATCTTTATAGATGCTGAAGTGTTCGCGCGCGTCGAGCAACTGCGCTTTGGTCAGCATAAAGACACCGTCACCGCCGTTGTCGAACTCAAGCCAGGTGAACGGCACATCCGGGTACTGCTCTATCAGATGTACCATGCTGTTGCCCACTTCACAAATCAGAACGCCGTCGTCGGTCAGATAATCCGGCGCGCAGGCCAGAATGCGGCGGGTCAGCTTCAGGCCGTCAGATCCTGACGCCAGACCCAGCTCCGGTTCGTGACGGTATTCGCTCGGCAGATCGGACATGTCTTCCGCATCGACGTACGGCGGGTTAGTGACGATCAGATCGTACTGCAACGTCGGCAGATCGCGGAACAGATCGGAGCGAATTGGCGTGACGTGATGGATCAGACCGTGCTCTTCAATGTTGTGCTCGGTCACGGCCAGCGCGTCGGTGGAGATATCGACGGCGTCCACTTCCGCTTCCGGGAAGGCATAAGCGCAGGCGATGGCGATACAGCCGCTGCCGGTACACATATCCAGAATGTGCTGCGGCTGATGGCCGATCAAGCCTTCAAAGTGGTTGTTGATCAGCTCACCAATCGGCGAGCGCGGCACCAGCACGCGTTCATCGACATAGAACTCGTGGCCGCAGAACCAGGCTTTATTGGTCAGATAGGCGACCGGAATACGTTCGTTCACGCGGCGGATCACGCGCTCAACGATGCGGTGTTTTTCGCTGGAGGTCAGGCGCGCGGTGCGCATGTCTTCCGGGATATCCAGCGGCAGGTAGAGGGACGGCAACACCAGCTGCACGGCCTCATCCCACGGGTTATCGGTACCATGACCGTACCAGATATTGGCGGCGCTGAAGCGGCTAACCGACCAGCGCAACATGTCCTGTATGGTATGCAGCTCGTTTACTGCTTCATCGACAAAAATTTTATCCACTCTTTCCTCCAGGGCATGCTCGCATAATTTTCGGCGGCTAGTTTGCCATGAAGACGGCGATAAATCAGCAATGACGCGTCTCGCTTGAGGTTAAAAAATGCGTTTAGTCGGGTACACTGTCGGAAATACGAGATGAGAATGACGAATGAAAAAGAAAACATCGCTCAGCGAGGAGGATCAGGCGCTCTTCCGGCAGCTAATGACCGGGACGCGTAAAATCACGCAGGACACGATTGTCCATCGCCCGCAGCGTAAAAAAATCAGCGAAGTACCGGTCAAACGTCTGCTGCAGGAGCAGGCGGATAACAGCCACTATTTTTCAGATGAATTTCAGCCACTGCTCAATACTCAGGGTGCGGTGAAATACGTACGCGAAGACGTCAGCCATTTTGAGCTGAAAAAGTTACGTCGCGGAGATTATTCGCCGGAGCTGTTTCTTGATCTGCACGGTTTAACGCAGATGCAGGCGAAACAGGAGCTGGGGGCATTGATTGCAGCCTGTCGTCGTGAACATGTTTTCTGCGCCTGCGTGATGCACGGCCACGGTAAACATATCCTCAAGCAACAAACGCCGCTGTGGCTGGCTCAGCATCCACACGTGATGGCGTTTCATCAGGCACCAAAAGAGTACGGCGGAGATGCCGCGTTGCTGGTGTTGATTGAAGTGGAAGAGTGGCAGCCGCCAGAGTTGCCCTGACAGAATGGCGGGAAGCACATTGCCCCCCGCCATATCGCACGTCACGTCAGATGGCTTTTGCCATCTTCAGGTTGCACGGACTCATTTGCCAGTTGAAGACACCTTTGCCCGTTTCGTCGAGAGAAACATTAGCAATGGCGGATGTCGTGAACATCGGCGGGGTCTCGCCAGGGCACAGCTCAGATACCAGATAGCCAACCAGTGGCAGGTGGGAAATGACCAGCGCGGAAGCGACACCTTCATTGCACAGCGCCTGAAGATAGGCGCTGACAAGGCCGACATCACCACACGGGGTGAGTTCAGGGAGAACATCCACACTGGATGGCAGGTTCATACACTCCCCTACCACGTCCAGCGTCTGTTCTGCACGCAGGAACGGACTCACCAGAACGCGTTCGATGTCCACTTTTTGACCGTTAAGCCAGTTCGCCATCAGACGAGATTCGTCGCAGCCACAGACGGTCAAAGGACGTACTGAGTCACTGGCGGCATCGAGTGCCGCGTCGCCGTGACGCATGATAAAAACTTGCATATTGCACCGCTTTTGTTAACCAGAATCACCGGCGTTAACTACCCGCGATAAATGCTGCGAGGTAGAAAACCCGATGGTCGGGCATTGTGCCTGATCCATTCGGTGAATGAAACGCTGTTTTTTACCTCAATGGCGTAAGTATAGTCAATCTCTGTTTACAAAATCGCCAGAACAGGTTCATTCACTTCAGGATTTACCCTTCTTTGACCTCAGCTTACGAGGACAGTTTCCCTTGCAGGCCAAAATGTCTGGCCCCGTTCCGCCATCTGCAATAATTCGTCACACGGTGTAAACCGTGGACCATATTGCGAAGCCAGACGTTGCAGGATAGCAACCACTTCACCCGCGCCGAGCGTATCCATGTAACGGAACGGGCCGCCAAGGAACGGCGGGAAACCAATGCCAAATACCGCGCCGATGTCGCCATCGCGCGCGCTCTTGATCACCTGTTCACCAAAGCAGCGCGCCGCTTCATTGAGCATCATCATCACGCAGCGTTCAGCGCACTGAACGGCGGACAGTTTTCCCTGACCAGTGGTCGAAATAAGCCCATAAACCGAAGGGTCGACCTGTTTCTTGCTTTTACGCCCTTTCGCGCCGTAAAGATAGAAACCGTGTTCATTTTTTCTGCCTTTGCGATCGTCCTTCAAAATTGCAGAAACAATGTTTGCAGGCGGGCTAAAACGATCGCCATAAGCCGCCTCCAGTACAGGTATAATTTTAGTGCCGGTGTCTATTCCCACCTCATCCAAAAGTTGGATTGGGCCAACGGGGAAACCAAACTTTACCAGCGCCTCGTCGACATGTTCGATCTTCTCGCCTTCCGTCAGCAGCCGCATGGCTTCATTAATGTAGGGCGCCAGAATGCGGTTGACGTAGAAGCCGGCTTTATCTGCAACCACGATCGGCGTTTTACCCTGCTTCTTCGCCAGCTTGACTACCGTGGCGATAGTTTGCGGACTGGTGGTTGCGTGTGGAATAACTTCCACAAGCGGCATTTTTTCCACCGGACTAAAGAAGTGCAGCCCGATCACCTGCTCCGGACGCGTGGCTTTCGCCGCGATATCGCCAATCGGTAATGACGACGTATTGGAGGCAAAAATGGTATGCGCGGCGCAATGCTGCTCAACGTCTGCCACCATCTGCTGCTTAAGCGCCAGATCCTCAAACACGGCTTCAATCACCAGATCGCGGTGCGCAAAACCACTGTAATTCGTTGTGCCGGAGATCATCGCCAGGGTTTTATCACGCTCGCTTGCCTTGATATGGCGGCGCTTGACCTTTTGATCAAGGTTCTGCCAGCTGTACTGCAGCGCGTGGTTGATCCCCTTAGGATTAATGTCTTTGATGCGTACAGGCAATTTGCCTTTGCTGGCGGTAACAAAAGCGATACCGCCGCCCATGAGTCCTCCACCCAGTACGCCAATGGCACGCAGCGGCGCGGGCTGCGCCTCGCTACCGGGATCTTTTTTCACGTCCGTGCTGGCGAAGAAGATGCTGCGCAGCGCCTGTGACTGCGGCGTCATCGCCAGTTCGCCAAAAGCTTTGGCCTCTGCGGCATAGCCGCTGCTGCTGCCCTGGGACAGCCCGGTCTCAATCACCTCGAGGATCCGCTTTGCCGCCGGATAGTTACCTTTGGTCTTTTGTTCGGTCTTTTTGCCCACCATGTTGAACAGGAGCGTTCTCCCCAGTGGCCCTGCCAGCACGCGCTCGCGTACCGGCAGAGGACGTTTTGCCTGACGCCCTTTCAGCGCCAGCTCAACGGCGGACTCCAGCAAAATGGACTGCGGCACGACGTCATCGACCAGACCGGCTTTCAGCGCCTGACGGGCACGCAGCTGTTTACCGGTTAAGATCATCTCCAGCGCCTTGCTGACGCCCACCAGGCGCGGCAGTCGTTGCGTTCCGCCGGAGCCTGGCAGCAAGCCCAGCTGCACTTCCGGCAGACCCAGAATGGTTTTCGGATCGTCGGTACATATACGGCTGTGGCACGCCAGCGCAAGCTCCAGCCCGCCGCCCAGACAGGCACCGTGGATCGCGGCGATAACCGGGATCGGCAGGCCGTTTATCTCCGCCATGACCTGCTGGCCCTGACGCGCCAGCTCTTCGGCTTCCAGCGCGCTTTGCGCCCGGGCGATCATGTTGATATCGGCCCCGGCGATAAAGTTATCCGGCTTGGCAGAGATAAACACCAGGCCGCGAATGGCTTTGTTCTCGCGGATCTGCTTTAGCATCGCGCGCACCTGAACACCAAATTCAGCCTTCAGGGTATTCATCTTTTCATCCGGCACATCAATAGTGATAACGGCCACGTTATCGAGGCGAACCGTCAGATTAAATGCAGATGGCATATCCATTATTCAGCCTCCAGAACCATTGCTGCACCAAGGCCGCCCGCCGCACAGGCGGTAACAAGGCCAAACCCGCCGCCACGGCGACGAAGTTCATGTAATGTTTGCGTGATCATTCGCGCGCCGGTGGCAGCAAACGGATGACCATAAGCGATAGAGCCGCCCAGCACGTTGAATTTGCTCTGATCCACTTCACCCGTAGCATGGGAGCGGCCCAGCACATCGCGTGCGAAACGCTCGCTTGCCAGCAGCTGGACGTTGGCCAGGGTTTGCGCGGCAAATGCTTCGTGCATATCAATCAGGGTTAAATCGGCCAGTGTCAGCCCGGCGCGATCCAGCGCCAGCGGCGTGGACCACGCCGGACCTAACAGCATGTCCTGCCAGACGTCAATGGCGGTGAAGGCGTAGCTGCGTAAATAGCCCAGGGGAGTAATGCCCAGCTCCTTCGCTCGGGATTCGGTCATCAGGATCACGGCGGCGGCCCCGTCCGTCAGCGGCGTACTGTTCGCCGCCGTCACCGTGCCGTGCTTGCGGTCAAACGCCGGGCGCAGTTTGGCGTAATCCGCCAACGTCGAGGTGCCGCGAATATTGTTATCTTCCGCAAGCGGTTCCCGGTAGGGGGGAATATAGGCGGTCATGACCTCGTCGGTCAGCTTGCCTTCCGACCAGGCTTTTGCCGCAAGCTGATGCGAGCGATGCGCCAGCGCATCCTGCTGTTCACGGGTAATGCCGTAGGTTTTCGCCATCTGCTCGGCGGTATCGCCCATGCGCAGACCGGTGGAATATTCCGCTACGGCAGGTGGCACGGGCATCAGATCGCGCAGACGTAAACGCGAGAAGAGTTTGAGTTTCTGACCCGTCGTACGGGCTTTGTTAGCATCGACCAGGATACGCGCCAGCTTTTTACTGACCCCAATCGGCAGTACCGAAGAGGAGTCCGCCCCGCCCGCAATCCCGGCGCGGATAGTCCCCGCCATCAGGCTTTCGGCGACGTTCGCCACGGCCTGGAAACTGGTTGCGCAGGCGCGGCTGACGCTATAGGCATCGGTATGCACGTTCATCCCGGTACCGAGGACGATTTCCCGCGCAATGTTGGGGGCTTCAGGCATCTGCACAACCTGGCCGAAAACCAGCTGTTCGATGACCTCAGGCGGAATTTCGCTGCGAGCCAGCATCTCCCCCACTACCATTTTCCCCAGGTCGACGGCCGGTATGCCATGAAACGCCGTTGCCTGACGCGCAAATGGCGTGCGCAATCCACTGACGATGGCAATGCGATCGCCCTGACGGGTAATAAGCGGTAATGCCTGACTCATAACACTCCCCTGTAAAAAAATTTTCGCAAACGCAAAGTGGTCTGACCTGATAATAGTCTTAACCATTTTTTTACATTCAGCCAATCGGGGAAACGAAAAAATGCGAGCTAAAACACAGAGAAGAAAAAGAAAATGCCCCTGCATGGCAGGGGCATTTGTGCGGTATGTTGCCGGGTGCGCAAGGTAAAAGCAAAACGGTAACCCGTAGGTTACCGTTTTTAATGTTTGCGCCCTCTCCCGTGGGAGAGGGTCGGGGTGAGGGCATCAGGCCGCAGAAATTAACGCAGACCCAGCTGGAAAATCAGCGTTTCTGCTTCGCAGGCGAAGACAAAGTCGATGTCCAGCTTCACGCCACCTTCCACTTCGGTAAAGGTAGACTTGATTTCACAAGGATCGGATTCAACGTCACGCGCACGCTTGCTCAGCGCAGTCAGGGTCTCTTCCGCTTCGGCACGGTTGGTGAATACGCGGCTGTAAGAGGCGGTGCAATCGGTGTTGTCCATGATGGTTCCAACATCCATACAGCAGCAAACCGGGGTTTCATCAGCACTGCATTTACTCATAGCTCAATTTCCTCTGTATTCGCGCAGCGCGCGAGATAAACACGATGCTGCTATTTTACGCCCCGGCGCGGGCTCTCTCCAGCCGTTAATGGCGCAAAATCGGATAAGTGACCAATATCACACTAAAAAATGATCTAAAACAAAAACCACCCTTTTGGGTGAGTCTCGATGGTCACAATTTTGCCAACCAGATCTCGTTTCACGAAACATGTTTGAAAATATTAATAAACAAACTTGCAACATTCCGGCTGGTCAGACCTATACTCTGGCCACTGGTCTGATTTGTCTGTCATACCTCAGACCCTACACTTCGCGCTCCTGTTACGGTATGTAACAATTATTGAATAAAAATAACTCAATGAGGTTATGGTCATGAGCCAGAAAACCCTGTTCAACAAGACTGCGCTGGCAGTCGCAGTGGCACTCGTCTCCACTTCCGCATGGTCAGCGGGCTTTCAGTTAAACGAATTTTCTTCCTCTGGCCTTGGCCGCGCATATTCCGGGGAAGGCGCTATTGCTGATGATGCAGGTAACGCGAGTCGTAACCCTGCATTGATCATGATGTTTGATCGTCCGACCTTCTCTGCTGGTGCGGTTTATATCGATCCTGATGTAAACATTTCCGGTAAGTCGCCTAATACGGGTGCGAGTCTTAAAGCGGACAATATTGCCCCAACAGCATGGATCCCTAACCTGCACTTCGTTGCGCCTATCAATGAACAGTTTGGCTGGGGTGCATCCGTAACGTCTAACTACGGCCTTGCTACCGAGTTCAATAACAACTACCCGGCAGGTGAATACGGCGGTAAAACAGACCTTACCACGCTGAACCTCAACCTGAGCGGTGCGTATCGCCTGAACGATAACTGGAGTTTTGGCCTGGGCTTTGATGCCGTCTACGCCGATGCCAAAATCGAACGTTATTCCGGGGAACAGACTGCTCGCCTGCCAAAAAACAGCAATAAAATTGCCAGCCTTGAAGGTGATGAGTGGGGCTATGGCTGGAATGCCGGTATCCTGTACGAACTGGATAAAAACAACCGCTGGGGTCTGACCTATCGTTCCGAAGTGAAAATTGACTTCGACGGCGATTACAAGAGCGGCATCCTGAAGCCTGTGAACAACCTGGTTCCAGGTGCAGGTACCACCATTCCTTGGGGAACGTCAAACCAGACCGTTCCAGGTTCACTGTCGCTGCATTTGCCAGAAATGTGGGAAGTGTCCGGTTACAACCGCGTTGCACCACAATGGGCTATTCACTATAGCCTGGCCTATACCAGCTGGAGCCAGTTCCAGGAGCTGAAAGCGACCGGAACCAATGGTCAAACGCTGTTCTATAAGGACGAAAGCTTCCACGACGCCTATCGTATTGCGCTGGGTACCACCTACTACTACGATAAAAACTGGACTTTCCGCTCCGGTATCGCATTTGACGACAGCCCGGTTCCGGCAGACAAGCGTTCCATTTCGATTCCGGATCAGGACCGCTTCTGGTTAAGTGCAGGCGCGACATATGCGTTCAACGAGAATGCATCCATCGATGCGGGCGTTTCTTATATGCACGGTCAGAAAGTGACGTTCCAGGAAGGCCCTTACGAGTTTACCTCTGAAGGTAAAGCCTGGCTGTTCGGTACGAACTTCAACTACGCGTTCTAATCGTACTGGAATCAAAAAAGGTGAGCATTGCTCACCTTTTTTATTTACTGTGAATCGATATCTTTTAGTTCGTTTTCGATAGCCTTCGCGTTTGGATTCTCTTCCGGCTTCAGCTTACCGCCGTTGGCGATAAAGTCATGATTCTGGAAGTACGCTTCACGCACCATAATGTACGGGTCAGAAGACTGGCGCAGCAGACCATCAGAGTCGAGCAGTTGCGCACGGGTTTCAATCCCTTCCACCGTCCATTTACCCACAGAAAGCGGCCAGGTCAGCCACGACAGAACCGGATACAGCGTATCGACCATATCGCCGCCGTCATCACGCACGGTGAAGCTGCCATAGAACGGCAGATGAACGTAAGGGCCGTAACCAACGCCATAATGCCCCAGCGTACTACCAAAACGGTGCGGCTGTTCACGCTGCAGTTTCGGGTTCGCCATACCTGCGACATCAATAAAGCCGCCCATCCCCAGAATGGAGTTCAGGAAGAAGCGAGTAAAGTGCACCATCCCCTGATACGGATCGCCCTGCAGGAAATAGTTCACCATTACCGCAGGCTCTTCGAGGTTGCTGGTAAAGTTACTTAATCCGTTACGCGCGGGCTGTGGAACATAATCGCGCCATGCTACTGCCACCGGGCGAACCACATACGGGTCCAGCACGTTGTAGTTGAAGCTATACATTGAGCGGTTAAATCCTTCGAGAGGATCGGAGCGTCCCGTTTGCTCACCGGAGCTGGCGCAGCCCACAAGCATCGTCGCGCCCAGCGCAAGCGCCGACAGCCGAAGTTTCATAAATATCTCCCTGTTCAGTATGGCTATCGTTGATTGCCATCCGTAACGGAGCCGTTGACGCTCCGTCTGTAAACGTGCAAGCGATTGTAACAGCACGTTTACCGATGTCTATGAGCACAATTACGGGCAGTAACCACCGTGACTCTGATCTCAGCATAGCCTGGCTTTTGGAATTCGTTTCGCTGGCAATTTTATAATGTCTTTTGAAAGAGATGTATCACCTTTGTTGCCATTGCCGCCAATTTAAGAGCATCCCCACAGGCATTCCGATAAAAGCCGCTACGCTTAACAAAAAGATCA
The DNA here is from genome assembly GCF_000568095.1 of Enterobacter sp. DC4. Lineage (NCBI taxonomy): Bacteria > Pseudomonadati > Pseudomonadota > Gammaproteobacteria > Enterobacterales > Enterobacteriaceae > Enterobacter > Enterobacter sp. DC4. The sequence goes on from NZ_AZUB01000004.1 coordinate 281,874, forward strand.
ACCTCCGGGAGCAAATATGAAAGACGTGGGCGAAGAAAAAATTGGCGAGAACAGTGAGGAACTTGAAATTGAAAGCGAGGAGAAAGCGCGGGGCGAGAAGATAGAAATTGATGAAGATCGCCTCCCCTCCCGCGCGATGGCCATCCACGAACATATACGCCAGGATGGTGAAAAGGAGATGGAGCGCGACGCGATGGCCCTCTTCTGGTCAGCCATCGCTGCCGGGCTCTCAATGGGCGCATCTCTGCTTGCGAAAGGGATATTTCATGTGCAGCTGGAGGGTGTACCCGGCGGATTTTTACTCGAGAATCTCGGCTATACCTTCGGCTTTATTATTGTCATCATGGCCCGCCAGCAGCTGTTTACCGAGAACACGGTAACCGCCGTTCTGCCTGTAATGCAAAACCCCACCCTCGGCAATTTCGGTTTATTGATGCGTCTGTGGAGCGTCGTCCTGCTGGGTAATATCATCGGCACGGGCATCGCGGCCTGGGCGTTTGAACACATGCCGATCTTTGATGAACCCACCCGGGACGCGTTTGTGAAAATTGGCATGGATGTGATGAAAAACACCCCGGTGGAGATGTTCTCGAATGCCATCATCTCCGGCTGGATCATCGCCACAATGGTCTGGATGTTTCCTTCAGCGGGGAGCGCCAAAATTGTGGTGATCATACTGATGACCTGGCTGATTGCGCTGGCTGATACCACGCATATCGTGGTCGGTACCGTTGAAATCCTCTATCTGGTCTTCAACGGTACACTTCACTGGAGCGATTTTTTCTGGCCGTTCGCCCTTCCGACGCTGGCAGGAAACATCTGCGGCGGAACGTTTATCTTCGCGCTGTTAAGCCATGCTCAAATCCGTAACGATATGTCGAACAAACGCAAAGCCGAGCTTAAGGCACGGGAAAATGATGATAAATCGACAAAAAAACCGACCTGAATGGTGACTCTTTGAGCAGTCAGGCGGCGATGCGCTTAACGCACAGTGTAAATAAGGCTATACTCGTGCCGCCTCGTCCCCTTAGTTAAATGGATATAACGAGCCCCTCCTAAGGGCTAGTTGCAGGTTCGATTCCTGCAGGGGACACTTTGACTTCCACGCGTTGTTGAACACATTCGTCTGTCCACCGCAGAATTCACTGCGAAGAAGAATCCCGTTTTATTTGAGCGTAACGCGTTGCCAGCTGTTTAAGACGCAACTCCAGCTGGGTCTTTTCGGCTTCAGGAAGCACACCTCCTGTTGGATGCTGTGACAGGCGTCTGAGTTGTTCTTCAGCCGGTATTGTTTGGTTAAATGACTGTATAGTCGAAAAAACCACCGATTTAAGCTCACTCACCGTGATATATTTTCCTTTTTGCTCATCCAGACTACTCAGCCGATGGCTCAGTTGCTGAAGCTTCATCATTCCCTGATACCAGCTGTTCATGGCATCAACAGGCAACGCTGCCGCGCTAAATTTTTGCTGCCACTGCACGGCGAGCGGCTTTGCTTCCTCCGGCCGCAATGTCTGGAGTTGAGCTAACAGCTGAAGGCTGTAGGAAATATTCCAGTCAGGAGGCAATTTATCCAGTCGGGCAAGCTGCTGCTGCGTTTCTGTGATAAACGTGGACGGGAAAGTGCCTCGCTGTGCTAACGCGTCTTGCTGAGCAGGTGTAAGCGCTTCAGGTAACGGTGCCAGCGAGGCAATAGCCTGAGCCGTTAAAGGATCGGGTCTGGACAGAAAGCCCCCTCCCCACGCCACGGCGACGCTGACCACCAGCATAGAACACATCCCGGCGACAAAGGGTTTCCATGGTCTGACAGCCCCATGCACTGTCGCACGATCCTCTGCATTCGGCTGATTTTCCGGCTGCACAACATAAACCCATTTCACTTCGTCACTCGGTTCTGCCCTCTCCAGAGGTAATTCGCGACCGGGCATTATGCTCGCATTCAAATCTGATGCGTCATTACTGTTTTCCAGCCGTTCGGCATTTGAACGTATCAACGTTCGTAACGTATCGAACTGGCTAAGGTGTTTGAGCTCAAGGCGCTGGAGCACCGCACTCAGGCGGGTAAGCAACGCTTCAGCACGATAAAGCTCACTAAGATGGCTATTGTTGAGTGGAAGCATACGCATGCGCTGCTGCAGGCGCTGGCTCAGGCCGCTAAGAATTTCCAGACGAGTATGTAGCGTCTTCGGCCAGAAAACGTCCCACTGATGGCTAATCAGGGCCTCCAGAATCGCCAGCCCTTCGTTCAGGCCAGCCAATCCAGACAGGTGAGTCCGGGCAAGGGTGAACCAGGCCGCAGTCTGCAACTCCACACCGTTTTGTTCAAACAAAGAGAGGCAGCGTTTTTCGACATATTGCCAGTTTACATCCGGGCGAGCAGGATGCGTCAGCTTGCTGAGTTCATCGCGGAGGGCGGCGTAATCTGGCAGCGTGCGCGGGTCGCCGCCGGTTTTTAACGTTATATTTGTGGTCATCCTGGAGGGCCTGCATATCCGTGTCGGTTAATGACTAATAAGGAATGAATGTTATCGCTATGGCAGCAGCGCGAAAATCAGACCGTAAAAAATACCTTCATCAAATAGTTGTCCTGACCGGGATGAGGTATCAGGGGGAGTAAAGAACCAACCGTTTACGTTCCCCACCCGCATGAACAGGCGTCCTTGAGAAATCACCTTGTCCCCGGAGCAGAAAGTTATCTCGACACAACCTGCGACGCCCAGCCCATACAGAAAGATCGGCATAAATTTGACCGCCCGGCTGTGATAGCGCAAAACGATACCGGAAATCTCAAAAGCCCCGCCCTCCACCAGCAGATCCGAAACGGATACGGTCAGTGGCTCCACTTTCAGTCCCGTATCCGTCAGCCACGCGTCCATTTGATCCTGAAGCTGGACCATTCGCTGGCGAAACTCTGCAATATCAGCCTGACTCTTGCTGATGGCAGGAACAGGTGCAGGTTGGCGTGCCTGCAACTTCTTCAGGAACTGTGATTTTACGGACATGATGTTATGGGACCTTATATGCGGGTTGTTGTGTCGAGATACTGTTGTTGCCTGAGATGCCGCAACAGAACCCGTCCTTCGGGCATAAATTCAGTCCCGTAGCGCACCAGGCCAATCCCTTTAAGTTCAGCATCAATGGCATAGCGCAGTTCACCGGGGACGTTCTGTTCCAGCAGGACAACGGTTATTTTTTTCAGGCGTGGTTCGTATTTGAGCAGGACGGCAGACAATGTGCCCATCAGTTCATGAGCCGTTCCCGGCATGCCCTGCAGGATTTTGGTCATATCCGGCAGGCCGTAGTCAGGCAGATGCGCCAGCGTGCCGGCACGACAGTTTAGGATACGCTGCATGTTATCGAGTACGGACAAAATGACCTGGTTCTGCTCGCTGACCTGATGCAGGTCGAGGCCGCCGGTGAAGTTGCCATAAAGTGTTTCATACAGTGAAGGATGGGATGACTTACTCATCTTTCAGCGCCTGCAGGGTCAGCCGGTTGTTCCCCGCCTCAATCACGCGGGCTTTATCCGGATCGAGGTCGTCACGACTCAGCACCACCCGCCAGGTGTTGTTCTCCTGATCTGGTGACATAAACATCCCGGCCACCGCCACATACTGCGTACTCTCTTCCATCGGCATATCAACAGTCACGGCCCCACCCGGCTGCAGGCGGATGTCTTTCTCAGCCACGAGGTCTGCCTTGATAGCCTGGCTGTCAGCCTTAAACAATGACGGGTAGTCGGTGGTGTCGAAGGTTTTGCGATCCTTAAGCTGGTAGATGCGCACCACCGTCGACAGTGCTATGCCACCAGCATTGCTGTTCACGGCCTCACGGGCACGAATATCCAGATGTAGAGTCTTTATCTGCTTATAAAAAATCGATTTAGTCACGGCGACAGTGCCGTCCGTAACACTCTGAGTAAGTCCACAGCCAGCCAGCATCAGCGTAATGCCTACAGCCAGCGTAACCAGAGGAAATTTACCAACGGTAATCGCCATCTTCATCAGTCTCCTTGCGGTGAATGTTTTCCTGCACGCGCTCGTAGCGGCCAAGATTGATGGTTATTGTTTTTGGGTGTGATGTTGTCTTAGCCGCATTCAGCGGTCGCATCACGGCAGTGCGGCCCAGTTGCACTGCACCCGCTTTGGGTTGAGTGCTCATTGTCGCGTCCGGCAGCAGGCTACGGTCGACACACAGCTGCAGGCGGACATCCAGGCGAGAGCCAAGATAGACGTGCAATAGCGCCATCAGATCCGTGTAAAGCACCCCGCCGGGCAACCAACCCGGTACTTCCACAGGGTCTGTGGTGGTCAGACGCATCAGTACCTGGCTGTTCACATCGGTGGCATAACTGCCCATCACCGGGCGATGCGTCAGTGTGACAGGCTGGCTAACGCTCATTTTCAAAGGTTTCTTCAGCGGTACCCGACGCCTGTCGTGGTTCCAGATTTTCGCCTGCGTATTGGGTGCCAGAAGACGTACCAGTGAAGCCATGCCTTCCGCAGTACGTCCTGGCAACAACATCACCGGCAGCAGCGCCAGAAAGCGTGAGGCAGGCGCCGCTATACTTTCTGTGCAGCCGTCAATCCCAAGCCCGGCCAACCCCAGCAGATACTGTGAAGTTTTGTCCTTACCGCCTTCTTCAAACGTTGCCGGATACGAATATTTACGCCAGATACGGTAGTACTGAGCAATCAGCCGGTGGTTGAAGATATCGAGGAAGTCCGCATTAGCTTCGTACCCTTCCCGTCGCTGAGCGATGTCATCGATATAGTGTGTCGGCAGCGGAGACTCCACGCCGTAAAGCCCCATAAAGGTGGTACGGATTGTGGGTGGAAGGTGCGGATGTTCCGGTAGCTCTGCCCCTTTGATTTCAGAGGCCGGGAACCCCATCCCCGAATGGGGTCGGAAGCGAACCGGCTCATGTCGCACCTGCCAGGTGCTGCCGGTGACCGGTTTATCCGGCTGGCTCTGCTCCAGTAGCTGACAGAAACGGTAAAAATTCATGTACGGCAGCCGGTCGCCCAGCTGCGCTATCAGCCTGGCAGACGCGGACTGTGATTCTCTTTCCACCGGATGCATTTTCCTTCTGGCTGAACAATGAGGGTAAGCTGGTTGAACTGGTTCATATCGGCATACAGCGCAAAGAATCGGTTGAGCATTTCACCGAACAGGTGAATATCACCCTCACCGGTGAAGCCGTTGCTGTCGAGGGTTACTTCGATATCCAGCCCCCGCAGCAGGTAGCCCTGTTCAAAGCGTTGAAGGCGATGGTGCTCAACATGCTGAATCGCCTCCAGACGCCAGGTGTTCAGTTCATCTTCCTGCCAGTTATACAGGGCAAGCGTGCCGCGCAGCACTTCGGCGGTACTCATCATGTTCAGGAAACCGGATCCCAGGTGGCTCAGAACCCGCCAGTGGAAGCGGTCTTCAGAAGGCGGATAGACTGGCAGCGTTGGTTTGCAGAGGTTACGTACTGAAAGTTGCGTACTCACCACCTGCTCACAGCGGTCAAGCAGTGTGCTCTGTAATGCCCGGCGTGGTAACTGACCGTTGGTGCCGGTGATTTGCAGCGACACGGCCTCACGCTCAAACAGGCGGTCATCTTCCCACTGGTGCCCGCCAAGGATAAGCCAGGTGTCATAGAGCCCGGTCACGCTGCGCTTAACGCGGGTGTGGTAATAACGGGGGGGAGCATAACGGCGCATCATCCCGCCCTTGTGCCTGAAGCTGCTGAACGGTACATACTCCGCGTCATTGGTGCGGTTTGAGCCAGTGACCGAATCCACCGAATAAATCTCGGTATGTCCGTCCTGCAGACGTTTAGGACGCAGCAGGTACTCGTTTTCAAGCCCGGTGATGGTGAGCGGGTCAGCCTCCAGCGTAAACAGGTTAATCACCGGCACGCAGTGGAGGCGAACCGCATCATCAGTGACCGGCAGGTCAGATGGCCATGGCGTACTGAACACCACTTCAACATCAAAATACTCGGCCCCCGCTGGCGGCGTGATGCCCTCAAGGCCGTTAAGGTGGACAAACATAAACTTGTCGCGGAAGGTGAAATACTCCAGCAGAAGCTGGTAGCCGCTGAACGCGGTATCGCCTTTCGGCCACAGGCAGTCTTCGTCACGAAAGCCGCCCGGTGAGAAATATCCGTCAAGCCGGATACGGTCAGTTTGACCAGGCAGGCGCATATAGAGTGCGGCCTGCCGTTTGGTCAGCATAAGGTGCAGCTGGCTGCTGACCGGTGCATCCGCCCCTAGATAGAGGCTCAGGTCACTGAGGTCCGCATGGGACCAGTCCGCCTGTGTGCTGCAGGCAAAGCGCATTCGCAGTAACGAGCGCCCGTCCGGCTCAGTGGTCATGGTCACCCGAGAGATATTAAGCGGGTTGAGCATCACATCGCGGGTTGTGCGGTAACGGCAGACCGTGTTTTTCGGCCCCACCGGACGAGAATACACTTCCAGACCCGCTGGCATCACCTCTGCCATCTTAACGGTCTGAAGCGCAGGCGTGAACGCGACCACCGAGAGTGACGGAATGGTCCGCAGGTAATGTGGCCAGAGCATACTGACCAGTCCTTCAGTCAGCTCCGGCAGATCGTCGTCAATCTTTTCGCGAAGCCGCCCCATAGAGAAAGCAAAGCCTTCAAACAGGCGCTCTACATACGGATCGGGTGTGCCGGCTTTATCCAGGTCCAGCATGGCTGCCCGGTCCGGATGGGTCTGGGCAAATTCTTTAGCCGCTTCACGGAGGTAGCGCATTTCTGCATCGAAATAGCGCAAGGTCTGATCTTTCATATGCGTTCCAGCAGGAGTTAGCTCTAGTGTTGCTGCCCGATGATTAAGCGTAGAAACGTGAGGGAGACAGGGAAAAATACGATATCTGCAGCCAATACCACAGGTGTGAGCACAATGTTAGTAGCAAGATTCTTCGGATAAAAATCGGTTTCATTGTCAGTCGCGTAAAATTCAACACTATACTTTCGCCCCAGTGACTCTGTATTGGTAAATGTATAATTGAGACTTTTCCTTGGAAGAACCTTGCCCTCAATAGTGACGTCTTTCCAGTATCCCTCTTTCCCACGCTGGAAGCCTGAGTGCTTAATGACACCTATATCGTTTTCTGAAAGCTCACCTGCACTTTTATTAACCCAGATACGTAACGAATCCTCAAAGCGAACGACAGCATCTCCTTTTACTGGACGAACCAATTGAAGTTTGAGCGTATTTTCTTCGTTACCTGTAATCAGTGGGATTTTGTCTGTTAATTTGTTTAAAGATAGTAACTCGTCAGCCCCCCTCGTCAGAATATAGACATTTTTTTCACCTAAAAATGCAATACCTTTCGAAGGAACAGTCAGAGGTATATTAGTCTTATCCTGAACAACAGAAGCGGAAATATTTTCATACTGAAAAATAGCGGTGACATTATCCTGCATTTTTATAACATTCACCTTATGACTGCCTGAGATTTTATTTCCGCCCCACAAAATTGCAGTACACCCTGAGAGTAATAGCACCATGAGAGTACATGCTGCAGATTTAGTTATTTTCATGAAACTTTATATTCCTAAAATCATTAATATCACCGACATCATTTCCGGCACATATTTCTTTGCATTAACCACACAGGACTGCCGCGCGGGCAGGATCAATAGCAATTAGCCCGGCAAGTAACTGGTCCATTAACGGTGTCAGGCGGGCCTTATCCGCCTCACTGCGACAGGCTTTCAGGCGCAGAAGTTTCAGATGACGGGCCTGTACCTCGAACAGCAGCTCAGGCTCCCAGTTGCTGAGAGTCACGTCTCTGGCGCGATCACCCAGTTCAGCAAACAGATGCATCGCCAGCTCATTTTTACCGTACTGCTCAGCAATGCGGCCCATCAGCAGACGTAACAGCCACTTCTGGCGATCGGTGGTCACACCCGGGCGCTTCTGTAGCCAGGCCAGCGCAGTATCAGGGCCTTCACTGTCCGCCAGCACCACGGCTTCTGGCTCCAGCGCCAGAATGTCATCATTGCCAGCAGACATCGGTGTGGATGGGGTGTCATTGCCCCACCCGCCAGTTGTGTCCATCACGCTTTGCTGGATCCAGTTCAGCGTTACTTCATCCGCAAATGGCGTTCCGTCACTGAACGCGAGCGTTTCCAGACCGGACAGGCGGGTCAGCAGCCCTTTCAGGTCAGCGGCAATAATGCCAGCCAGAGTGTCCTGACCTGATTTCGTTAGGGCCTGGTGGATGTACCACTGCAAATCCAGCCAAAGATGATTAGCACCGCGAGAAAAAGTGCTATCTGCCGTTTCAAGCATCTCTACCCAGTTCTGCTGCAGATAGAGACGCTTAAGTAACGCGCGCTGGTCTGCTCTTGGCGGTTCGATGCGGGTACGGCCCTGCGCATCCGGGGCCGGAATTGCCCGCAGAGTATCGTGACGCAGGCTCTTCATCAGATGGTGTGCGGACAGCCAGCCGTCCGGCTGTTCGCGCAGATATTCGGCGAGCGTGCGGGCCTGTGTCAGCAAATCCTGACCGGAGGTGATACGTCCGATGACCGGGGCATCGTAGTGGCTAGCAGTCGCAGGGGTTTCGCAGGCACTGGCGTTCTGCGGCACAACCGCATCCACACCACCCGCTTTCTGCAAGCGGCTTTCAAGAGCACCATACAGCGTATTGAGTTCCGGTCGGATTTCATCCGGCTCATTTTCCGTCAGTTGCTCTATCAACAGCAGTGCCCCGGTGGTACGTATCGCATCGTTCCTGACCACTTCGGGGTACAGGGAAAGAGAGTCAGTCATTCGCGATCCCGCCAGCCATTCCAGTGCCGCCTTACGGCTGCGCTCACGCTGTGGATGCAGTTGTGTACCAAAGCGCTCCAGCAGGCCGCACAGCAGTTCAAGTCCTTCAGCGAGCCCCTGCTCACCTTCGCGGTGCAGCTTTGCCCAGCAGTAGTAGGTGGCCACACGGATATCTTTGGCGGTCGTGGTCAGAAGCTTCTCTGCAAGCTGGCAGATAAGTTCGGTATCTGCACCTGAGAGTTTGTTGACCTCCTCGCGCATCTGCTGAAAGTCATCGTCATAACCTGGGTCGTCACCCTGAGGAGATGGACCGGACAGCGGCTGCAGCCAGCTATCCCAGAGCCTAACCCGCTCACGGGTGGCCGCAAGGAGTGGTTCCTGCTCAGTCTGGCAGGCGCGGAGTAAAGCATTGAGCGTGCTCATCAATATACGTCCTCTGTATCATTGCTTGCGCTGGCGACCTGGTCTGATGCTGCCACGTCTGTCGTGCTGAAGATGGTCTCTGGCAGGCGGAAATTACGCAGTTTCAGCAGCGCCAGAGGACCCTCTCCCGCTTCGGTACGCAGGATGTAATTGAGTTTGCGACCGTCCTGTGCCATCCAGCTCAGGCTGTAGCTACTACCCACGCCCGGATAAGCACTGACGGCAGCTTTGTCGAGCAGTCGGATCCAGCCCCAGGCGCCGGGAATATCCGCATACTGACGGGTGCCTGCCTGGGTGCTTATCCAGCTCAGGTTCGCACCAGGAGCCTCAGTATCCGCAGGCCAGGTGAAGCGCTTCCAGGCTGGCATCTGGTTAACGTATATCAGCTTCTGGCTGTCGATAATCATGGTGGTCTGCATCACGCCATCGGCAGTACCTGGACGTAGTTCGAAGTTCATCCCGGCATTGCCTTCGGTGAAGGCCACATCCGAGATATGACTCAGGGTGTTAATGGCATTGAGGAACTCTGGGTTAAAGGCCAGCCCCTGCGAGTTGATGCTGTCCGGCACCCAGTGGTTTCCTTCTTTGTGCAGCACGCCTTTGAGACGGGTCTGCAGGAACTGAGCGATACGCCCGGAATCCGCGTTGAGGTATTTGGCCAGCAGCGGCAACGAGACATCACTGCTTGAGTTGTTAAACGGATAGCGGCTACCAAAGGCACTGTTCCACTCAGCCACTACCGCCTGCTGCCACTGGGCATTGAGGCTGTCGGCCGCAGGGGTCAGCACCTGCTGCCAGGCCTGCTCCATTGGATTCACAAACACCGTTCGGCCAAAGCCGCTCCACTCCTGCCCCAGACCGGCGGCAGTAAGGCTGCCGTAGTCGCGGGTTTCGGTCAGGTCCACAGCTTTACCCTGAAATACGGTCTGGGCAATGGTCTGGGTCATCGCCTGCGGGTCGGCGGCATTGGTCACCTGCTGCAGACGCAGACGTACCTGCGTCACGCGGGTCAGATATGATTGCAGGCTCAGTTCCTGTGCTCCCGTGCGATTTTTGTCCATCAGCGCCAGTACCGGACCAAAGGTTGCATCCAGTGGACCGTGAACGCCGGTACTCTGGTCAATGGCATCCTGGTTATCACCGCCCAGCAGATTTTTGGCTGATTTCACCAGTGAATCTGATATCGCTTCGCCTGTCTGTCCGGTACGCCCCTGAACATTCAGAGTGTTCATCAGCGCCACCAGAGGCGACTGACGCACGTCGGCCATCAGGGTCAACTGGTCAATGGAGTCCGACAGCGTGGTGGCTTGGTTCCAGCGCAGGCTGTTCAGAAACGCCAGCCAGGCTCCGCTAAAATCGGCGAAGTAGCGATCCGTCAGACGATTTTTCAGCGCTTCCGGCGAGGTTTCATCCTGTGTCGCTGCCTGACGTTTGCTGTCAGTCAGCACCCAGTCGAGCTCGTCCCGGCGAGCCTTCACCACCTTCTCGATGGCAGGCTGGACGGCCTGCTCCCAGGCCTGGCGGGTAAACATGCCTGGCACGATCTCAGTAGTGCTGAACAGGCGGGCAGCATCAGTATCGCCGGTCATGTCTTCGAGGCGCATATCCACATACAGGTTAGCCACCTGCGAGAGCATCTTCTGGTACAGGGTCGATTCACTGTTGCGCACACCCATCAGGCGTACTAACAGTGCGCGCGATTGGCTGACCATCGTCTCATCCGCAGGCAACCGCCAGTACGGGTGGGTGGTCAGGCTGGCGGCATAAAACGCCAGCAGTGACGGGGCCATGCCCTGCCACTCGCTCTCTTTTATTCCGTCACGTTTCGGCCAGTCCTTTATCAGAGTGGTACTGAACCAGGCGGCGTCCATATGCTCCGGGCGGGCCAGCATCAGATAAAGCCTCAGCTGCGTCCAGGTGTTTTTTGCCATCTGCTCACGCAGCGGGCTGGCCGGCGGCAGTGCATTAAAGGCACTGAGCTGGCGCTGCAAATGACCGGCCGCGGCATCCCGCAACAGTGGCAGTGCAATGTCCTGATAGCGTGGCCAGAGTGCCGCCAGCAGGGCGTTATTCTGACTCAGCCCGGCCTTCTCGTACCACGGTACGCCATGCTCAGAGCGGTACTGCAGACGGGCCATGGTTTTCTGAAGTTCAGACAGCGCGTGCAGGCGCTGCTCCAGCGGCTGATTCTGTCGGGCGGCAAGTTCGGCCTGGGCATTCGCACCGGCAATCTGGCTGCGGTTGGTGACATACGCGATGCCCATCCACACAGCCCAGCCCACCATCGCCAGGGCAGCGACTGACACAAACACTTTACGCCATGGAATGCCCGGCTTGCGCGGACGCAGTCCGGCAGCAAGCGTGCGGACAGACTCAGGTAAAACATCCCAGCGTTTATCCATGCCCCAGTGGTGCGTAACGGCACGTTCGGCACCGGCAGAGGGCTGACTGAACACCACACCGGCCAGCGGCAGCGGGCGGTACGGGTTGAGCATTACCGACAGCGGTGCGGTCACACTCTCCGGCTCACGAATCAGCTGGTCGGCAAGCGTCAGCAGGAAGTTATGTTTCACTTCACCGCAGGTCTGCTGCAGACCCTGTGATATCAAATCTGGCGTCAGGGCGGAGAGTTGTTCTGCCAGCCCTTCGGTACGACAACCGGCAGGCAACAGACAGCCGGTCGCCTGCGTAATGCGCCCTTCCGGCTTACCGGCGCGCGGGTGCAGGGACCAGACGTAGAGAGGAAGTTTCCAGCCAAGCGTTTCCATACGCGCGCTGATGGCGTGAGACAGGGAATCCATGATGCTTTCAGACGGAATCGGTAGCGGCTGTTCCAGACCAGGTGCTGAGAGCTGGTCAAAGGCCGAGGTGACCCACACCAGACCATCCACCGGACGGCGGCGCAGTTTACGCAGTGCGGTCAGCCAGGCACTGTCGGCTGGAGTATTGAGGTCACCGCCCCATAGTAACAGCGTGCCGCGATCTTCCTGCCAGAGCTGGCCCGTAAGACCCGGAGTCAACTGCTCCACCTCAGATATGGTCCCAGTGACCAGCAGAATGCGTGTTTTACGTCCCCAGCCCCGGACGTAGAGGTTACGCATGGCGTCACGGATAGTATCCACAGTGACATTGCGTGGCGGAGTCCGGGCAACTCTTGATTCATCAGAAGGTAACGCATTGTTTTTCTGTTCCCGCCAGCGGTGATACTTTTCCTTCATAAACCGGAAAATAAACGGTGTGTAGAAAACAATCAGCAAGACTATCCATACGGCAACAAATGCAAGCACTTGCTTCAGTCGGGTATCAAGGCCATGCGAGGGGCCGAAATGAAGGATCAAGGCCACTATAATCGCTGAGATGCAGGCTATTATGCCGGCAAGCCCCCACCTGCTCCATGTACTACCCGGCATCATTATTTTTACTCCCTGAGGTAACAGTACTGACAAAACGATCAGTACCTGAGGTAAACAACCCTAAAACAGGTTTGTTGCTGACGGACACGATGTCGGCCAGTAATGAGGCTAGAAGCCATGCACTACCAGCCCCTGGAATACCGTTATACTTTTCCAGTACATCAATTTCCTGGGGCACCCACGGTGTCAGATGTGATTGAGACGCGGTCATTAAATCAGCAAACCCGTCATTCCAGTGCCCGTAATCACAGAACACGTTTGATGTCTGACAGGCGATCGTTTGTGTTTCGAGGAACAACCCCATATCAGTCTTAAAATTTGGCATATCCAGCAGCATCGGTCGCAATATGCGGGCAGAGTGAGGAAGCTGGTATTTTTCAGCAACATCATCGCTGGTAAGTACCATCGCTGCGAGTGCATCGGAATACTGTTCAGCCCCCTGATTCTGCAATATCAGGATCAAATCAATATCTAAAACGGGATTTTTAAGGCGCTCTTCGATCCAGGCAAAAGAAAGGACTTCACAACATGAAATCGAACCTGTTAGCGCACGCCCTGGATAAATTTTTCCCCATGATTTGCGAAACCAGGTCTCGAAGTCTGACGAAAACATGTCACTCAAAATGGTAACGTTGAACGGCACTGTCGCAGGCAACATCGCGATCGCGTTTTGTACACCGGCCAGACCCAGTTCGAGCAAGGAGGTGGGCGTCGTCGATTTCGCATCAAAATGGCTGGTCAGTGAAAGCAATTGCGGCGCATCTGCGGCATCTGATTTAGCAATGACGTCAGAGGTCACTCCGGAAGGTAGCAGTATGCTGCTTCCAAGTATGGCCAGATAGCGCCCAGCCATGGCCTCCCACCGTTGCTGTCCGTATTCAGCTTCCTTCTGCAAAAACTGATGTTCATTGACGGTTCTGCCCCACAGCCACCCCCGCAAACAAAACAGGAAAAACCAGCCAAGAACCGGGCTGGATGCCAGCCACCAGATATTGAATGCAGCCAGTGCCTTAACCATGCCTGACGCATGCAGAATAAACAGCAAAATACCCACAACCGCGGCAATGCCACCCGCCAATAGCCATCCCGTAAAAGATGGTTCAGGAGGCAACTCCATCGTTGTTGCTTTCGTCCTCTCCCAGCCCATTTATTATCCTACTGTGCTGTTCTGAGCACTTGAAATTACAGTACAACCGCACTGACATTTGCAGCCATCCACGACAACAGCCCGGCCGTTAAATGTCCGGTGCGGTGATCCTTCCACGATAGGATTAGTTCCATGCCCTTCTATCGGGCAACTCACCATATCACCAACTAATGCGGCTTTTTTTCCGTCGACAGTAATATTGGAAGAGGCGGAGATCACTTTCCCTCCGTGAGAAGTTTTGTCACCAAGCAAAACCAAGCCTTTTGTCATGTTGAATCCTCGAAAAAAAACAAATAAGAATCATTTAATACTCATTTTGTCGACCTTATCAAAATCCGGGAATAATGTTCTTTCAGGAGCAACACTTCCGTCCGGATAAATAATCTTTGGATATTTACCTTTTATTTTCTTTTCTAACCCGACAAATCTTGTTACTTTCCCCTCATCTATTTCTGGTGAAAACTTTACAGAACTAACCTCACCTACACGCAATGACAGGAAGTCTTTCTCACCAAATAGAGATAAGCTATTCTCTACCCCCCCCATTTTCTTCTCTCTTATATAAGGGTAATATTTAGGAGATAGATCTACATCTCCAGTGACAAAGGTAAATTGTCCATTACGAGAAGCATCATTATCAAAGGCGAGGGCTACACCTACCGCCGTACCAGGAACAAGATCTTTACCAAGATGTGTAGCGTCTATATACTCGATACCTAAATTGACCGCACTCAACGTCCATTTACATGAACCACCACCAGTCATAGCAACTTTTGCTTTCCAGATATCCCCGCTCTCTTGCTGCATGGGGATCACGATAACGTTATAGCCTGGCTCTGTGATAACTGAGCCATCAAATCCACTGATTCTTTTTTTCATACATTCATGCGAGATGTATCTGACCTCAAGTGGAATCGGTTTCGTGTACTGAGAAGGGTTTTTTACTTCAAAATTAACCCATTTTGTATCCGCCGGTGGAGATAACGTCTTGTTAACGGCCTGGCTAACACTGCATCCTGCAGAGGAAAACAACACCAGGGAAAGCAGAATAATTTTTGATTGATTATACATTTTCCATTACCTCTTCTCCATATTGAGCAAACCGCAAAAGCGTATCATTGCCAGACGGCATAGATAATGTTGGAGTCAGCGACACTCCCAGCAAGCCTTCGACATTAAGAAACATTTCATTTCTGGATAATTCATCAGTCGGTATATCATTTTTATTTTCTGCCATCTGCTCCCTGAATGAATCAACATTATACATATGCTCAGTAAATGTGTGTTTTTCTACTATACCGGCGTTATCAATCAACTCTAACACCTTGTTATACATATAAGGCATATAGGACGTCATAAAGTGTTCAAAAATATTTATATTAACCCCCCTGTCTGGGTTGCTGCCTTTAGGGAAGAAATCATTTAAATCCGATTGCGTCAATGACGCTTTAAAATCTTTCTGTTTCTTCCCGGCCTGTTGCATCTCTTGTTCCGCCAGAGCGGGCACTAGATAAAGCTTAACCTTTAGTGGAAGTGGATTTCTGATGGTAATACACCCTGCAGGAGTTGGGAGAGCCCTCTTACACTCATTCCATTCCCGGCTCTGTGTGGCTGTGAGAAAGGCAACCGTATTGCCGTGGTGCCAGAAGCAGTCTCCCCAGGCAACCATCTGGTAAGCGAGAAGTTCACCCAGTGACCAGAAAAAGCCCAGCGTCCCACCAAACCATCCCCATAATTTATATAACTCGTTATCCAGGTTAGCTTCAGCGGGTACGGCTGGAATAGGATCATTATCATTAACATGACGAAAATGGGTAATATCCGACAATTTCATTACAGCATCACGCGTAAAAGTCCGTGGCATTCCATAGGTGTATAAAAGAGGATTAAAGATTTTTAAATTTGCTGAATGAATCAATGCCAAAGCGCCACCAAGACTATGACCGCAAATAAATAAATCCAAGCGTTCAGCCAAGTCATTGAGGATTTTTATTTCCTTGGGGAAGGATAGCTCAACCCGACTATATCCGCCCCAAAACCCTGTATGCACTTTCCCAGCGGGTAGTAAGCTAGTACATTGGGTTTTATCTATATCGCATAATTTTGTATTTATCGGCCTGAATGCAAGATCCGTTCCTACATCAAACAAACTGGCCGTTCCACGCCAGGCAACAATCACCTTATCAGCGTTATAAACATAATAAAGCTGTGTATCACCGTCTGCCTTTTTTGCAGCCGTATCGTCCTTGGCCTGTGCTGTTCCAAGTGGGTTCTTCTCGTCTAGCTTAGATGACGTGTCTAGTGAGGTATCCATAAATACCGGGGGATAATACCGCTCACTAAAGGGAACATCCTGTACTAACGTATTCCATGCAGCGCCGTCTTTAAAAAGCTGAGGTAAGCGGGAAAGATCCTGACACTGGTTAATAAAAAAGCGTGTGATTGATACCGTATCCAGAGTACTGTCGTTTGCATAGGCAAGCGTCGATGCCGCCCCAAGGTTAATTCCATTCGCAATGGAATAGTCCTTTTGATGATGCAGAACAAGCTCCCATGCTCTGAAAGGGCATATCTCTATTACATGACGCTTTTCAAGTTCATTCGTTCGGAATTTAAATCCTTTAAATGCTGTTTTTGCAGGAAAGTGGTATGCAGGTAACATTTCCCCAGGTCTTAATTCCAGGTTTGGTGAACTCTGGCAAAGTTCACCAATAACGGCATAATGCCAGATATACCCTTTCTCTTCAGCTTCTGGACGCACAACAGAATCATTTTCCGCATCACGGCTAACACGCAAGGCACGTTTTTCCATTTCCCTGGCCAGTTGATTGCCATCTAACGTCAGCCTCAATTCAAGTCCATGCGGCATATCAATGCGAATAAGCCCATCTGAGTCACTTTGACCTGTATACGTAAAGTTATCGACTGGCCCTGAAACGGGATGAGAACTTTCGGCTACCCATGGCATATTCGCCACGGGATCACCCTGCTCATCAACCAGTTGAAACTCAACCCAATAAGGTTTTTGCCTTCCCGCCGTAGCTTTTGCCTCTGTATGTGTCACAGATGTCACTAATGAATTTCCTGCCATAAACATCCCTCTTTATTCAGATTTAACAAAAATTCATGAGCTCTTTTCTCTTGTAAGATAAAATGTCCCAAGCTTAATTATCTCTGATAAAAATACAGCGGCAAGAAACATCGCTCCAACTTTGATTGACATAGTTTTGAACATCCATGGCAATATCGAAACAGAAGGGATCATGAAGAATAGTCTGAATGGCGTTTGAACATAGACTATCCAATTCGCATACTTCCACTTTTTTAAGAACATTACAGCAGAAAATATAACTGACACGTTAAACAGTAACGAGAAAGAAAAAAGGATTAGCGAATAAACACCTTGCTGCGGATAGATCTCGCTAAAAAATAATATATCATCAACTAAAGGAATTCGGCCATGAGAGATATTCAACCAACCAAATCTGATAATGTAAAAGAGGTCAAATATGGCCCAACAATTCAATACACGATTCCGTTTTAAAATAACTTTCATTTACTTCCCTCATAGACATCATCAGCGGTCGTTGGTTGCCAGTGCCACGACTGACCTGTAACAGCCCAGGCATCATCACCTTCCAGAAAAGTTTGCGTTACCTTTCTCTGTTCTCCGTAACGATGTACTGCTGATTGCTGCTCTATCTCGTCTGTAGCATCAGATGGCAAAGGCTGCCATTCCTGAATTTTATCTCTTTTCGTATTCATATAGTCCTTCCCTTCTGAACCAAAAACACGCCCCTCATCTCCCATAGAAGTTAAGCGGTTGATTGCCATAATTGCAGTATTTTTCAACCCGTGATAATCATGATCAACAGTAACCCAATGCCCGGGTCCTTCATCCTTTTGCTCACGTGGAAACTCTATTTTTACATTACCAGGTGTCGATGAGTAAAACGGTGCAGTCTTCCCTGACGAGTCAGATATTCCTTCAAGCACCTCGCCATCTGGAGAGGTTACTCTATAACTGGTGAATGGTTTGATATCCCCTGATTCAGGATCGGTAACAGTAAACGTTCCGCCATATCCTTTCGGGAAAGTCACTGGTGGTGTATCTAAACTGGCAGGACCGGTCTGATTAACATTGGCCGCTTTCAGCAAAATATTTCCCGGACATCCCAGTTCAATATTCCCACCGCTAAGCTTTATATAAGCGCCACCGCAACTTAAAATCAGTTCCTTGCTGGCATTCACCTTCACGCTTCCCTGACCACTGGCGACAGTGATGTCCTGTAATGCTGAGACATTCATGGCATCAGCTTGAGCCTGAATATCAACCTTCCCTGCCCCCGCATACATTTTCATTCCTGCAGCCTGTGCAAACAAACTTACAGCCTCGCTTGCCGCTACAGTGAACGATTGCCCGGCGCTGATATCGGTGTTTTTGCCTGACATGAGGCCTATACTTGCCCCGCCTGAAGCAAGCCGGACAGTCTCAGGACTGAGAATGCCTATTCCAGCCGGTGCACTGGCCAGTAATCCTGGCATTTTCAGATATTTCAGTGAGCTGTTTAGCGTCTTTTGGCTGTCGATGTCAGATACTGTCGCCTGTGCCCCTTTCGCAGCAGTCTGGAGGCTTCTTGCCAGCGTGAGCGCCTGCTCCAGTTGTTCTACAGCCCTGTCCATTTCAAGCATTTTGCTACCGACGTCAGGCTGAGCATCTGCAGTAAGCAGAATGCCCTTACCACCACGAACGCTGACCCAGTCGTTAGTGCGCAACTCTGCCCCTTCACCACGAAGAACCCTGGAAGCATTGACGTTGTGTCCTAAATTAAGTTGGGTCTTACCCCCGTATTCGGTACTGAGCTTAACGTGCTCTTCGCCGCGCTTGTCCTCCATCCGCAGTTTGTTCAGGCCAGCGGTGCGGATAACGTTACGCGTGCTGTTGGCTTCAGTGACGTGGTCAACGTGGCGGGAGTCGTGGAGGGCGTGAGCGATGTATGGACGGTCCGGGTCGCCTTCATGGAACGCAATGGCGACTTCAGTACCCTGTATCAGCGGAAAGTGAAAACCGTACTTGTCGCCTCCATAAGGTTTGGCAAAGCGTACCGGCATACTTTCCATGCCCTGGCGTTTATCGTCGCGGTCAGCATCGAATTTCACCCGGTACATGCCGGATGCATCCTGCCAGGCGTAAATATCGTTATCTTTGGCGCTGGTCACGCGCGCCGTCAGGGTGCCGCTGATCACCGGGCGCTTTTTAGCAGCAGGACGCCAGCAGCGGTTCTCGTAGTACGGCATCGCTACCCATGTCACTTTCAAGGCATTCTTACGGCTACCGTAGTAGCCAGTGCGGATAATAACAACACCATTCTCCGTTTCACGGGGTAGTGTCGGCGAGATAGCGGTTTCGATAATGGTAAGAACCTGCGCCGGGCCCAGGGTATGGTCCGTACTGCTGCCAGTCACTGTAGTCTGGGCGGACAAAAAACGTTCATGCTCCAGACGAGCCCAGAAGTTACCGGTTTCGGTTGCAGGGGTAATTTTGTCACCCCGTTCGAGATGACGCGGACGATAGTGATACACATCACCATAAGTGATACCGTCACCGTCGCCCCGGGTCATGTCTGCCGGGACGGACGTCAGAATATTCTGCGCTTCACGATGGTTATAGTCGCTGGCGGTGACCGAACGTTCCACCACGTTGTGCCAGACCTGGATATCCCACACCGAGTCAACGGCATTGTCATTGGTGCCTGAAGGGCTGTTAAGTGGCAGTTTTTTATCGAATGTCCAGGCGCTCTGCTTATCCGCAAAGTGCACCACTTCAGTCTGGGTATCCGGTTGCAGGGTGAAGAAGTAAAAAATCCCCACCTCAGCCAGCAGACGTTCGATAAACGCGAGGTCACTTTCCTGGTACTGATTTATCTGTTCCCGTTTTGGGTAGGTTTGTTTAAGCTTGAATTCATATTCCCACCTCTTCAAACCATGCTCGCCAAGAATTTGCTCTACCACTTCCGGCACTGATTTGTTGACGAAGAAACGGTGAGTACGAAACTGCTTATCCAGTAAGGATATAAAAGGTTCCAGAATAATTTCATACGTAACCTGATCGCGTGAACCGGCCAGGCGTCGGAAATTTGTCACCACACCATGAACAATTTTACCGACAACAGAATCTAATAATTTCCCCACCCCCATGCTCAGCGTAGCGGTTTTACTTAACATCATTTCAGCCGTAAGATCCGGATGTGAACTGGTAAAACGAATGGTGTAATGATAGAGAGCACTCATTTGTTCTAAACCATCAAAACGTTCCACATCCAATGGATAAGGGCAGGAAGGAATATCCAGTTTATAGCGATTAAGGATACCCTCTGTCATTTTAAATATATTTTCCATTTCTATAATTCCTGTCCTGGGTTAGAATGATATTAAATAGAACCAAACTCAACAAATATGATGAATACTATCTATAATGTTCCCATTCATCATAAATGTATTTCAAGGCGAATTTATAAAGTCCATAACCTATGAGAAAGGCTACTATACTTACCCCACCTAGAATAAAGCGGTAAGGATTGGCTGAAAAAAAGAAACAATAGAAAGAGTAAATCATACTGATAGTTCCTAGCGTCATTCCGATACTGGCTACGATCCGTGAAACAATGATAAGTATAAAATCTTTTATATTCATAAACCTCCAAAGAAATATTCGCAGACATTATTAAACTCTTCAGGATTTATCTTTTCAATTTCACAAGCCGTCTCATAAGGCCTAACAATGTCCTCAACAAGGTAATAAAAAAGATCAAAATCACCCATACTGTTTAATTTCTCATACATTATGGGGTTTCTTTCACGCAAGTACCGTGATGTATAAATAGATCTTGATGCTTCAGCACCAACTCCCAATACACCACCAGCAACAGAACCAGAAAAAAAGGCACTAACTCCTTGAGATATAATCGCCCTTCCGAGGTTAAGCCCCGTAAACTGCGAGAACATCATTTTACCTATAACACTTCCAGATATATTTCTTGAAAAATGTGAAATTTTATGTATGTCTACATGAGAAACAAAATCATCTATAAATGGTTTAATAACCTTATAAATAACCTCATCGTTAAAAGTTACTTTTTTAACCAGTGCTGCTAACCGAAATTTATCATCCTGATTCTCTCTGCGGTGTTCCGTATCTATAAAATCATAGCCAAGATAGGCAAGGCTGACGGGTAAGGAAATAACACCTTTCGCCACAGCACCGATAAACCCAGACCCATCGATATGAATGGCCTCAAGCATATCTCTGGCAATCTCTTTTGCGCTGTCCATAATTGCTACCCTTTAGATAAACTAGTTAATCAAACGCCAGCACAATCCCTTCTTCGTCATCCCAGCCCAGCGTCAGGCTGTGTGGCTTCTGCTTCGCGGGCATGTGCGTGAGCAGCTGCTGGCTCAGCACCGGCAGGATTTGCTGGTTCAGCAGGCTGTCAACGTTGCGTGCGCCGGTGTCCGGCAGCAGACAGGCGGCAGTCAGGGCGTCATACAGGCTCTCATCAATGTGCGTGGACAGTCCGTAGTGTCGATGCAGGCGCTTGCTAACCTGTAACAGCTTCATTTCCACGATGGTACGCATGGCCGCTTCCGCCAGTGGACGGTAAATGACGGTCTGGAAGCGGGCCAGCAACGCGGGCTGGAAGTGGTCACGCAGGATCGGACGCAGCAGCTCGTGGAGATCGCCTTCGCTGGCCTCCGGCTGTTCGTCGATCAACTGCATCAGGCGATCGCTGCCGAGGTTAGAGGTCATCAGAATAACCGTGTTACGGAAGTCGATTTCACGCCCTTCGCCGTCGCGCATAAAGCCGCGATCAAAGACCTGGTAGAACAGGTTCATCACGTCGCGGTGGGCTTTTTCGACTTCATCGAGCAAAACCACACTGTATGGTCGCTTGCGCACGGCTTCGGTCAGGATCCCCCCCTGACCATAACCGACGTAACCCGGAGGCGAGCCCTTTAGCAGGGAAACCGTATGCGGCTCCTGGTATTCTGAGAGGTTAATCGTAATAAGTGACTTCTCGCCGCCGTACATGACATCGGCCAGCGCAAGCGCGGTTTCGGTTTTCCCCACGCCGCTCGGTCCCACCAGCAGGAATACGCCCTGCGGGCCATTCTCGGAGGTGAGACCCGTTTTTGCCGCACGCAGACGCTGGGCGATGGCCTCGAGCGCCACATCCTGCCCAACCACACGTTTACCCATTTCATTTTCGAGGGCCAGCAATTCGGTCTGCTCATCTTTCATCAGCGATGACAGCGGAACGCCTGTCCAGTCAGCAATCACGTTGGCAACGGTGCGCACGTCCACATCCAGCGAGAGCAGCGGGTTGCTGTGCTGCATGCCGTTCAGTTCCTGCTGCAGCGCGTGCGTCTCGCTCTGACGGGAGATGTCCTGGCGGCTTTCCAGCAGTTGTTCGGTGAGTTTCAGTTCCTGCCCGTATTGAGTTTCAAGCTCGTCGAGAGCAACGATAAGATCGTTCTCTTCCTGCTCAATGACGGTCAGGCGTTCACCATGGCTCTGATTGCCGACAGCAATATCTTCCAGCAGTGCCTGCTTCTCCATTTCAAGAGAGGTAATCTGCGAGCGAATGCAGGTCAGCTGCTCCGGCACGGTGTCGAGGCTCATGCGGACGCGCGCTGCGGCGGTGTCGAGCAGATCAACCGCCTTGTCCGGCAGCTGGCGGCCCGTCAGATAGCGGCGGGAAAGCGTAACAGCAGCGCGCACCGCATCGTCGATAATGTGCACGTGATGGTGCTCGGCGTAACGAGATTTCAGACCACGGAGCATCAGACAGGCTGTGTCGTCGTCAGGCTCATCGACTTTTACCATCTGGAAACGACGCTCCAGGGCCGCGTCGCGTTCGAAGTACTGCTTGTACTCGCTCCAGGTAGTGGCCGCAATAGTACGCAGTTCGCCACGCGCCAGCGCCGGTTTCAGCAGGTTCGCTGCATCGGCGCCTCCCGCCTGGTTGCCCGCGCCGATGATGGTATGCGCTTCATCAATAAATAGCAGGACCGGGGACGGGGATTGCTGCACCGCATCGATGACGTTTTTCAGCCGCTGTTCGAACTCGCCTTTCACGCCTGCACCGGCCTGCAGCAGGCCCAGGTCAAGGGTACGCAGAGTGACCGTTTTCAGTGATTCAGGCACATTACCCTCAGCAATACGCAATGCCAGACCTTCAACCAGTGCGGTTTTCCCCACGCCCGGCTCGCCGACCAGAATCGGGTTGTTTTTGCGGCGACGAGAGAGGATATCCACCATCTGACGGATTTCTGTGTCACGGCCAAACACAGGGTCGATCTTCCCTTCCTTCGCTTTGGCGGTGACATCGAGGGTGAATTTATCCAGCGTGTTCTGCAGCGCAGGGCTCAGTTCCCCCTCTTTCATTTCCACACCAGCCGGACGCCCGACAAACTCCACCTCACCACCGTGGTTCTGTGCCAGCTCGGCTTCGCGCTGCATTTCCGGACGCTCATCCGATTGCGCATCCAGCAAAGGTCGCAGGCGCTCCAGCTGGCTTTGAGCAAGCGTTAATAACGGCCAAAGGCCGTCACAACGTGCCAGTTTTGGTTTTTCCACCAGGGCCATCAGCAGATGGACGCTGCGAATGTGCTCTTCGCCATTGAGTGAGGCAAGTAGCCAGGCTTGCTGCATCAGAGTCTGGATGTCATCAGAGAGCTGGGGCCGATGGCGCACGGATCGAGGTTGTCTGTCGAGCCAGCCAAGTAAATCCTGCCAGATGCCATCCATATCCCATTCATAGCGACGCGCCAACACCGTCAGGTCACCTTCCCCTTGCTCCAGCAGCTTCAGCAGCCAGTGCTCCGGCAGAATTTCGGCATGGGCACGGGTCTGACAGAGCGAAGCTGCGCCTTCCATCGCTCGGGCACAGTAAGGGTTCAGACGACGTAACAGGATGGCTGGATTTTCCATGAGATTCTCTCTTTGTCGGTTCCTGGACACGCTACCGCCCCTCGCTGTTCACCAAAGCGCATAAGGTCAGGCAGGCAGATTGTTTTTTCTTTGCTGAGTGTCCGCATCTCAGGCACTCAGCAAAAACTGCGGACAGGAAACCTGCCCGCATCAGGATTACGCCGTGGCGCGTTCGTTCCAGGAATCGGAATGAATGATGTTGCCGTCTTTGTAGGTCCAGGTGATTTTTTCGTAACGCAGTTCAACGCGTTCAAGGTGGTTGTGCTTCTCTTTAGAAGGATCCTTGATGTCATACATTTCAGGATTCACTTTCACTACCTTCACGTTTTCCAGTTTGGTGTTGAAGTACTCCACTTCCTGGCCCGCGTCGTTGATTTTGTACCACTTGAATTCAGCAGATTTCAGGGTCTGACCGGTGGTCACCGCCTTGTACAGATACGGGCTGGAAGAATCGATTTCCTTCGTGAACAGGAACGGCGTGTGGATGCGGGTGCCGGTCAGCTTGCCGGTGTTGTTGTCGGTTGGGATGTACAGGTTATGCTCCTGTGCAACCACTTCGATGCTGCCTTCACGATCCTGAACGTCAACAGACCCTTTGATGTCCGCGCCGCCGTCGTCCTTCAGCCAAAGATAAACAGGAATTGCCATGGAATTACTCTCCATTGTGTAGTGAAGCGCCATCATCCTGCGATGGCGCCGGGTGTTTGCCGGGTATCTGACAGGCATTCGCCTGCGGTACCAGACTGATTTCGACACGGCGGTTGAGCGCACGCCCTTCCAGGGTGTCGTTGGTTGCGACAGGACGGCTTTCGCCATAGCCCTGCACCGCAAAACAGCTTTCGGGCACGTCGCCCGTGTCCCTCATCCAGTTGCGCACCGCTTCGGCGCGTTTCAGAGACAGCGTCTGGTTCAGCTGCGGATTGCCGGTGTTATCGGTATGCCCAGACACGACAATCAGCCAGCCCGGTTTCGCTTTGATGCCAACCAGTGAATTCACCAGCATCCTGGTGGAACCCGCTTTCAGCACGGACTTGCCGGAATCGAACAGCGACATGCTGTCGAGGCGAATGGTTTTCGGTCCCTGGATGATTTTCTTAATGACCGGTGGAGGCGGTGGCGGAGGTGCCCAGTCGCTGAGAGCGGCCTCAACGTGCGGAACCAGGCGCAGCCCCTGATATAGTCCCAGGCGATAACGTAGTGGTTCCCCACGACGCAGCCAGTCGTCGAGCAACGCACTATCAGCCCGCAGGCGCTGCTGCGCATGCAGTTTCGGTTCAACAGGCTTACCGCTCAGTTGGTGATACAGTGCAAGATGATCGCCAACGTTACGGATGAGGCGCTGGTTGTTCATCCAGGACGCCAGCATCGCCAACGCAAGGAAAATGCCCCCGAGTAGCCCGGCATAACCCCAGAATACCTTCCGACGGCTAATACCATGTCGGCGTGGTAACGCTGGCAGAAGCAGTTCAGGTAGCGGCAGTGGCTCTGTGGTCACGGCCGCATCCGGTGGCAGAGCCGTCAAAGAGGTAACGTGCTGTTGCCAGAGATTGCCCGCGATACCGTTCACTCGCACCATGCACATGCCCTGCACGCAGGGCTTCATCACGGGTAACTCACCCCGCCGTACCGACAACAAGTCATTCACCGCGCTTTTCTGCCAGGCAAGCAGACTGTCCAGCCACAGTGCCTGACTCAGACGGGAAAAACGTCCGTCTGACCCAGTATCCCGGGCCCACTCCGTCAGTGACACATTGCCCTGACCAGGCTGATAGACCTGAATACCGCTCCGCTGGCTTACCGTAGTAAACCAGACAGGCTCGGCTTCCGCATACGCCGCCGGTGGTGACACCCAGGTTACGGTCCACAATGGAGGGAGCGTGTCGAATGCCGCACGACACTGGACGACAGCACGCTGCCAGCCCCGAAGAGACTGGGTAAAATCATCGCTGGATATGTGCTGCTCAGGCACAACCGCCAGCATGACCGAGATTTGCGACACCAGAGCCGGGCGCACCAAACTCAGGTGCTGCGCAAAGAGCGGTAGTTGCTCTGCATCCTTTACCCACAGATACCAGCCCTGCCGGGTTTCCCGGTGACGGGTTCCGGACACAAAGAGTGGAGCGTTATCACCACAGACAAAGATAACTGCCCCCTGAAAATCTTCCGGCGGCAGGCTTTCATCCACGATCTCACGAACAGCGGTTGCCCTCGCCAGAGAACCCCGACGCTGGCACCAGAAAATAACTCCGGCCGCCAGAGCAACCAGAAGACCGAGTGCTACACGGCTGCCCGTGGACAGTGGCCAGAATCCCAGAACGAGCCACAGCGCCAGAATGGCACCCTGGGCAGTTAACAGACTTCGGTACGTATCCCGCATCGCTTACCCCGGCCTGACGATCTGGCTTACCAGTTCGGTAAGCGAAGACGAAAGGAAGAACCAGAGCGCTGCCAGGGCGACAGCGGCCACAACCCAGCTCAGCCAGTACCAGCGACGGCCTCTGCGCAGACGCGATGCGCGGGCAACAATGGGGGCATCTTGTGCCAATGTGAAGGCGGGCACCCGCTCTGCGAGAGCGCGAACAATATCTTCCCTACGCTCATCATCCTGAGCGCGATACTGTCCCACGAACCCCAGTTGCAGAGCCCGGTACATACAGGTCAGGACGGCGGTATCAGGGGCTGTTTCTTTCAGCAGGTTACGGATCCTTTCCCACAGCTCTTCACCTGCGTTGAGGGTACCAAAGAAGTGTGCCTGCAGCGGATCACGGCGCCAGGTCAGGTAGCCAGCATCGGTGGTTCCCCGGTTCATCACGCTCTCATCAAGCAGTGCACACAGGGTATACACCATATGGTCACGGCTGAGGTCGCTGTAACCAGCCTCAGTGAGCGCCGCTTTCGCCTCTTGCACCAGACGGCAGGCCCACCGGTATAGCCCTTCCCCGTCACGGACTTCCTGACCGCCCCGTATCTGGCTGGCCATCAGCCAGCCCGGGTAGAAAATACGTTCTATCTGGCTGAGTTCAGATTTATTCATGTACGCAGCACCGCAAAGAGTTCGAGATCAACATCCCCCAGCGAGCGCGGGGTATAGAAGGTGCAACAGCCCATCTCAAGCATGGCGCGAGCCGCCTCACTGCTCAGATCCAGCGAGAAATACTGATTCTCAAGGCGCAACGGGATAGCGGCCGGAACATGCGTCAAAGGCTTAATCAGCATCCCACTCAGCGCTACATTCACCACATCCGAAACATCATCAAAGCTGCCCGCTTTACACAACTGCGGGAATTTTGTCTGAAGCTCATGGTTCGGCATGGAAGAACGTACTGAGAGGTAGAAGTCCGCCCCTTCGCGCAGACGCGCGTCGTGCAGGGCACCTTTCCAGATCTGGTCCTGATGCTCGAGGTGGATTCTTACGACCCGCGACGGCAGGCTCGCTTCAAGGAGCTTGTCCAGCAATGCCAGCAAAGGCGGGAATACCCGTTCCGGTGCATCGTGCTGATAAGCAGGAATGTCCCCGGCGTCATGTTCCAGTGAGAATGTCAGCAGGCTGCCGGCAAGACGGGTCAGTTCGCGGTACAGGAGTTCCGGGTGACGATCGGGCGTCTGCAGAAGTTCCGTTAACACCGGCTCGGCGCTGTTCAGCGCATTCAGCAGCCAGAACAGGGAGACATCCGCGACAGCAAAGTCTGCCATCCGCTCATTGCTTTCACGGCGCATAGCCATCAGGCGACGGCGGCGGGCCTGCAGACGAACCAGCAGGTCACCCAGTTCGATGGCCAGCGATGGGCTTGCAGAAAGGGAAAGCATCGGCGGAATGAAAGCCGGGTCCCGGCTCCACTGCCCCTGAGCATTACGCACCAGGCGGGTCACCGGACAGGTCAGGTATGCCGTATTTTCCTGGCTGGACAAACGCAGGGTCAGCGCATGACGCATAATGGCCAACTCTCCGCTTTCATACCCAGCCAGTTCCTGCACCACCACACGTTCGGCTTTCCAGCGACGCGGGCGTTCACTGTCCTGTCCGTTATCGAGGTTGCCACCACTGGCGCTCAACAGCGGCAATGCGGCAACCACCTCAACAACCTCTGAGCCGTTTGCGGCAGACAAATCACAGACCGGCGGAATATTATCCGCCAGATCCGTATCAACAATCGTGCCATCCTGGAAACGTACGACCAGACGGATGGCATTCAGACGCGAGAGCGCAAGTGCAGCATCATCAAATTCTGCCGCAACCACGCCCCAGGGATGAGAAATACCCATCCGGGCGACCATGCCGGCAACGTGCTCACTCCAGCGGACCTGCTGCTGGAACTGTTGCGGGGCCAGAGTGGCCCCATCCTCCCAAAGTGGGCGGTAAATTTTCATCCCTGATCACCCCTCGCCTTACGATTTCGCTTTCGGCATCTGGGAAACCAGCGACAGGTTTACGTCCATCCCTTCCACCTGGAAGTGCGGGATCGCATACAACTTCACGCGGAAGAAGCCCGGGTTATCCTCAATATCTTCCACCACTACTTTTGCATCACGCAGTGGATGAGATGCCTGCAGTTCGTCGCCCGGATCGGTCATTTCGGTCACCAGACTGCGGACCCAGGTGTTCAGCTCCAGCTCCAGAAGTCGGCGATCCTTGGTAGTACCGATGTTCTCGCGCTGAATCAGCTTCAGGTAGTGGGCGATACGCGACAGCAGGAAGATGTACGGCAGGCGGGCGTTGATGCGGCTGTTGGCCGTTGCATCTGCGGTATCATACAGCGCCGGTTTCTGGGCGGAGTTGGCTGAAAAGAAGCAGGCGTAGTCGCGGTTTTTATAGTAGGACAAAGGAATAAAGCCCAGATTCGCGAACTCGAACTCACGCGTTTCAGGGATCATGACCTCAGACGGGATTTTTACCTGATTGCCGGTACCCAGGTCATAAAGATGGATAGGCAGATCCTGAACCGCACCGCCGGCCTGTGGGCCACGGATTTGTACGCACCAGCCATTATTGATAAAGCTACGCACCATGTTGGACGCGAAGGCAAACGACGCATTCGTCCACAGGTATTTGTCGTGATCCGGACCTTTGACTTCTTCAACATAGTTAAAGCTGCGAACCGGAACGGTATCCGGGCCGTACGGTAAACGTCCCAGTACGCGCGGCATCACCAGACCGATGTAGCGAGCGTCGTCCGTATCGCGGAACGATTTCCACTTGATGTACTCTGCGCGGTCAAAATAGTTACCAATATCTTTAATCGCCGCGACGTCTTCCATTGACTCCTTGAGGAAGAATTTTGGGCCTGCCGAGCCGATAAACGGCATATGTGCAGCTGCGGATACTTTAGAGATGTTGCGCAGCAGAGCGACATCCTGAGCTGAAGCATCGAACTCATAAGCGGAAATCAGCGCCGCAATCGGCTCGCCGCCCGGGGTATCATATTCATCAATATAGGCGTGTTTATACAGACCACTCTGGATGATTTCCGGGCTGTCTTCAAAGTCCTGGCGCAGGTCTTCTTTAGACATGCTCAGAAGCTCAATTTTCACGTTCTGGCGAAAATCTGTTTTATCAACCAGCGACTTCACGCCGCGCCACAGGCTCTCAACCGCCTGAAACTCTTCATGGTGCATAACGGCGTCGAGCTGGCGGCTTATCTGGTAATCGAGCTCAGCGATGTGGTGATCGATCAGGCTTTTATCCAGTTTTTCGACTTTCGAGCCTGCCTTGGTCAGGCATTCCAGAAAGACCTGCATACCTGCGGTGAGACGCTCGTCAGCGGTCGCATCCGACATCGCCTGCGCATCTTGCCAGATATCCAGCGCGCTCAGCTCGGAGACAGGGTTCAGATTGATTTTCTCAAACAGTGAGGCGTATACCCCACCCACACCAGGGCGTTCCAGCACCACGCTTTCCCCGCCAGCAGTATTATTTTGTACAGACATGAGCATTCCTTGATTAATCCGTTAAAACAGCATGATGGTTAAGGTTTTTTTGAAGCCAGTGCGGATAGTTCATTTCGCAACTCAGCACTAAGTGACTGGTCAAGAACGATTTTCTCCAGCTCTTTTCGGAAAGTCTGGTTATCCAGCAGGTTGGCTTTCAGATCGCGGAGCAAGTTGCGCATCGCCAGCATCGCCTTCAGCTGTGGAATTTGGGCTGCCACCTGCTCTGGCGTGAAATCTTTCATGCTCTGGAAAGTCAGCTGAATGTTGTCCTCACCACCATCGTCAGACAGCGTATTTTTAACGGTTAGATTAACTTTTGGGGAATATTCGGAAAGAACGCTATCAAAATTATTTTTCGTGATGTTAACTTTTTCACGCTCAGATATTGAAGCAGACTCCTGCCCATTACTGAAATCACCTGTAACCAGTAATTTCAATGGTAATTCCATTTTCTTGCTTGCCCCACCCGTATGCAGGTCAAGCTTCAGGTTAATACGTGCCTTAGGCACCTCATTCTGAAAACTGTCAGCCATCTCATCATCCCTCTTTGTTTTGCTACGCCAACTTCACGGTATCGTTCTTGATGCGCAATATTAGAATAATGATCGACATAAAATCAAATACACAGATCTTTTATCCGATATAAGAAATTTCTTAAGAATTTTCCACTAAAACATTATGGCGAATTACCCCCTCCACCCCAGAAAAAGACACTGCTTTCGGTATGCAACCCGAATATTTGTATCGCAAAAACGATCGTAGGCAGATAGACGCCAGGGAAAACACCTTATATTGATTTGCATCAATAAGCTGCGACCAAAAATAGATAGGCGTACTGCAATGCAGTATTGCAGTACGATAAAAATAAGATATTTCGGCATGATGAAAAAATCTGAATTATTGATTACAAAAATAATACATGAGACATTTCACAAGGAATTTTCCTATTCGCTAATGTGTAAGCGATAAATAAATTTATCAAGTGCGGAATCAGTCACGAATAAACACAACGCTTTTTTTCCCCTTTACGCCTTCATCAGACGATGATCTACCTGCCCAACTCATCCATATGACCTGCTCTTGCAGCGATTTATTATAAAATCTGTAAAATCAAGCACCTTCCAAACTGCCGCTTTTTTAATCAAAAACGAGTAATAGCACATATCGTATAACGGTGCTACATTACGCCGCCCGCCCAAATCAGCAGTGGCCAGGCAACGCCGTAAAGTTCGGTAAAGTCTGCAACCATCACCTTGAAGAACGGTCTTATCGGCACGTCGTATCGCAAACTCTGCGCTACCTTTACAGGCTTCACATAGGTTTTACTATTTTGTCTCAATCCAAATTTCAACGCGCGTTTTTACACCCGCGTTACTGGTTTACATGGTTTGGTCTTGGCGTACTCTGGCTGCTGGTTCAACTTCCGTACCCTGTTCTGCGTTTGCTGGGATCGAAACTGGGCAGCGCTTCCCGCGTTTTCCTGAAACGACGCGAATCCATCGCGCGTAAAAATCTTGAGCTTTGTTTTCCGCAGTACAATGCTGATGAGCGCGAGAAACTCATCGCTGAAAACTTCAAATCCATCGGCATGGCGCTGCTTGAAACCGGCATGGCCTGGTTCTGGCCGGATGAGCGTGTCCGCAAGTGGTTTGACGTGGAAGGCCTGGATAATCTTAAGCGCGCGCAGATGCAAAAACGCGGCGTGATGGTCGTTGGCGTTCACTTTATGTCGCTGGAGCTGGGCGGCCGCGTGATGGGGCTTTGTCAGCCAATGATGGCAACCTACAGACCGCACAACAGTCCGCTGATGGAGTGGGTACAGACGCGAGGCCGCATGCGTTCCAATAAGGCGATGATCAGCCGTAACAACCTGCGCGGCATGGTCGGTGCCCTGAAGAAAGGTGAAGCCGTCTGGTTTGCACCCGATCAGGATTATGGACGTAAAGGCAGCAGCTTTGCGCCTTTCTTTGCCGTTAAAGACGTTGCGACGACTAATGGCACCTTTGTCATTTCGCGTCTGTCGGGCGCCTCCATGCTGACCGTGACGATGGTGAGAAAAGCAGATAAGTCAGGCTATCGTCTGCACATCTCCCCTGAAATGGCTAACTATCCGGAAAACGAGTGCGAAGCCGCAGCGTTTATCAATAAAGTCATCGAAACTGAAATCATGCGTGCGCCAGAGCAGTATCTGTGGATGCATCGCCGTTTCAAAACACGCCCTCTTGGCGAAGCCTCTCTCTATATTTAAGTCTTTCAGGAAGGTTAGTTTCGCTAAGAAACTAACCTTTTCAATCACCTGTCATCCCGTTGAGAAGCCCTCTTTCATTGCGTCGCCCAAAGTGAATTTATTGCGATGCGAAATCAAACTGTCGCCGTTCCACGACACTCGTAAGTAACGGAAATTATTTAAAAAAATGCCTCTTGTCACCCCTCATTTTTAGGCGTACATTAGCGCCGTCTGGCAACAGGAAAGCACAGAATTCTGAACTGGAGTTAACGGCGTAACGGGAAAATTCTCATTTCCGTTTTGACCGGATTTCAGTTCTCTATAATCAGGTGGACTCTGTTTTTAAATGCGTACCACAAGATACGCGGAGCGATGAAACGTGAAATATTTCTTTATGGGCATTTCGGTGATTGTTTTAGTCTGGGCCGGAACCTTTGCCCTGATGATCTAGTGAAGAACATGCAGTCAAAAAAACAGGAGCCATCGGCTCCTGTTTTTTTATGTCATGACGACGCGGGATGTTCAGCGACGCTCTTTGAAGTGAGAAGACCGTCGGCCCGGAACATACTCTTGATGCCCCTCACCGCCTGACGGATACGATCGCTGTTTTCAATCAGGGCAAATCGCACATGGGTGTCGCCGTAATCACCAAAGCCAATGCCCGGTGACACACACACCTTCGCATCCTGCAGCAGCTTTTTGGCAAACTCCAGCGATCCCATCGCCGCGTACGGCTCCGGAATTTTCGCCCAGACGTACATGGACGCCTTCGGCATTTCCACCATCCAGCCTGCTTCATGCAAGCCCTTTACCAGCACGTCACGGCGGCGCTTATACTGGGCGGCAATCTCGTGAACGCACTGCTGGTCGCCTTCCAGGGCAGCGATAGCCGCGACCTGTAGCGGCGTGAAGGTACCGTAGTCGTGGTAACTCTTAATGCGCGCCAGGGCACTCACCAGCGTTTTGTTACCCACCATAAAGCCAATACGCCAGCCCGCCATGTTGTAGCTTTTTGACAGCGTAAAGAACTCTACCGCCACGTCACGCGCGCCCGGAACCTGCATGATGGAAGGGGCTTTCCAGCCGTCATAGACGATGTCAGCGTAGGCTAAATCGTGAACCACCAGCACGTCATAACGTTTAGCCAGGGCGACGACTTTCTCGAAGAAATCGAGCTCCACGCACTGGGCCGT
This sequence comes from Enterobacter sp. DC4, assembly GCF_000568095.1. Taxonomy (NCBI): domain Bacteria; kingdom Pseudomonadati; phylum Pseudomonadota; class Gammaproteobacteria; order Enterobacterales; family Enterobacteriaceae; genus Enterobacter; species Enterobacter sp. DC4. The sequence goes on from NZ_AZUB01000004.1 coordinate 314,991, forward strand.
TGGGTTCGACGGGAAACCGAGGATCATCATCTTCGGTTTCGGATAACTTTCGCGAATCGCACGCTCCAGTTCGTTAAAGAAATCGACACCTTCCACCAGCGGAACGGAACGGACCTGCGCCCCGGCAATCACCGCGCCGTAGATGTGGATCGGATAGCTTGGATTAGGCACCAGCACCGTATCGCCATGATCCAGCGTGGCCAGCATCAGGTGTGCCAGCCCCTCTTTCGAGCCGATGGTGACAATCGCTTCGCTTTCAGGATCGATATCAACCTGATAACGATCCTGATACCAACGCGAGATCGCGCGACGTAATCTGGGAATACCACGAGACGTTGAGTAGCCGTGCGTATCCGGGCGCTGGGCAACCGTACAGAGCTTCTCAACAATATGCGGTGGCGTTGGACCGTCAGGGTTACCCATGCTGAAATCAATGATATCTTCGCCGCGCCGACGCGCAGCCATTTTCAGTTCAGCAGTGATATTGAAAACATAAGGGGGGAGACGATCGATACGCGTAAAACGGCGTTCAGGACTGAATTCAGCCATAGATTCCTCAGATTAACGTTAGCGCCCGGACCGTCCGAGCGACGCTGCCACCGATGTGGCATGCTTAGAAAATAACCTGAAAAAAATCATGCTGTCGAGAGGGAAATGAAAAAAAAGCAATCGCCTTAAAACCGGAACCCGCCAGTGCCAAAAAGCGGAAGCCCCTGTTTCAGGGTTGGCGTTCTGATAGCCGTTATTTAACAGGATGATATCAAAACAGTTACCTGACGATGCGCTGACTATAAAAAATAAGGCCGTGTCCGTTACCGCCGGACAATCCCCTTTAAGAATTATGGTTTTTCCTCATTTGATAAACCTGACGGATAGCTGGTCAATACGCGCCAGGTTTTTTATCATGGTTCTTTCCCGTTTTCCCAGGTCTACTCGTGCACGAAATATTCACTATGCTGCTGGCGGTTTTTGACCGTGCGGCATTAATGCTGATTTGCCTGTTCTTCCTCATCCGCATTCGCCTGTTTCGCGAGCTGTTGCACAAATCCGCCCACTCGCCAAAAGAGCTGCTGGCCGTTACCGCCATCTTTTCGCTGTTCGCCCTGTTCAGCACATGGTCAGGCGTGCCGGTAGAGGGCTCGCTTGTTAACGTACGCATTATCGCCGTGATGTCCGGCGGAATTTTGTTTGGCCCGTGGGTGGGCGTTATCACCGGCGTGATTGCCGGAACCCATCGCTACCTGATTGATATCGGCGGCGTAACGGCGGTGCCCTGCTTTATTACCAGCATTATCGCCGGGGTGCTCTCCGGCTGGATCAGCCGCAAAATCCCGAAAAAACAGCGCTGGCGCGCCGGGATCGTCGCAGGCATGGTGTGCGAAACGCTGACTATGATCCTGGTCGTCGTCTGGGCCCCCACCACCGCCCTAGGGCTGGATATCGTTTCGAAAATCGGGATTCCGATGATCCTGGGCAGCGTGTGCATCGGTTTTATCGTGCTGCTGGTGCAAAGCGTTGAAGGGGAAAAAGAGGCCAGCGCTGCCCGTCAGGCCAAGCTGGCGCTGGATATCGCCAACAAAACGCTGCCGCTTTTCCGCCACGTTAACGCGGAATCGTTGCGTCAGGTCTGCGAGATTATCCGCCACGACATCCACGCAGACGCCGTCGCCATCACCAATATTGACCACGTGCTGGCCTACGTTGGCGTCGGGGAACACAACTATCGCGATAATGATGACACCATCAGCCCGACCACCAGACAGGCGATCAATTACGGTAAAATCATTATTAAAAACAATGACGAAGCCCACAGAACGCCGGAAATCCACTCCATGCTGGTGATCCCGCTGTGGGAGAAAGGCGTCGTGACGGGCACGCTGAAAATTTATTACTGTCACGCGCATCAGATCACCTCCTCCCTGCAGGAGATGGCGATTGGCCTGTCGCAGATTATCTCCACTCAGCTGGAAGTCTCCCGTGCAGAACAGCTGCGTGAGATGGCAAATAAGGCAGAGCTGCGCGCGCTGCAGAGCAAAATCAATCCCCATTTCCTGTTTAACGCGCTGAACGCGATCTCCTCGTCCATTCGTCTTAATCCGGACACCGCGCGCCAGCTGATTTTTAACCTGTCCCGCTATCTGCGCTACAACATCGAGCTGAAAGATGACGAGCAGATCGACATCAAAAAAGAGCTGTATCAGATCAAGGACTACATCGCCATTGAACAGGCGCGCTTTGGTGACAAGCTCACGGTCATTTACGATATTGATGAAGAGGTCAACTGCGTGATTCCGAGCCTGCTTATCCAGCCGCTGGTCGAAAACGCGATTGTTCACGGCATTCAGCCCTGTAAAGGCAAAGGGGTGGTCACCATCAGCATCACCGAAAGCGGTAACCGGGTACGCATTGCCGTGCGCGATACCGGCCACGGGATTGACCCAAAAGTCATTGAGCGCGTGGAGTCTAACGAGATGCCCGGGAATAAAATCGGCCTGCTGAACGTGCACCACCGGGTCAAGCTGCTTTACGGCGACGGACTGCATATTCAGCGTCTTGAGCCGGGCACCGAAATTGCTTTTTACGTCCCGAATGAGCGTTCTCCCGTTCATTCGACAACATCACTGTTGCCCCAGGTGGAGTAACCCATGAAAGTTATCATCGTAGAAGATGAATTCCTGGCTCAACAGGAGCTCACCTGGCTTATCAACACCCACAGCCAGATGGAGATTGTGGGTACGTTTGATGATGGTCTGGACGTGCTGAAGTTTTTGCAGCATAACCGGGTCGACGCCATTTTTCTGGATATAAATATCCCGTCGCTGGATGGCGTATTGCTGGCGCAAAACATCAATCAGTTTGCCCATAAGCCGTTTATTGTTTTCGTTACCGCATGGAAAGAGCACGCCGTAGAGGCCTTCGAGCTGGAGGCGTTTGACTATATCCTTAAGCCTTACCAGGAGTCGCGGATTGTCAGCATGCTGCAAAAGCTGGAGGCCGCATGGCAGCAGCAGACCGCCCCCGCTAGCGCCACCCCAACGGTACGGGAAAACGACACAATTAATCTGGTCAAAGACGAGCGCATCATCGTGACGCCGGTCAATGATATCTACTATGCCGAAGCCCATGAAAAGATGACGTTTGTTTATACGCGGCGGGAATCTTACGTGATGGCGATGAACATCACCGAGTTTTGCAGCAAGCTGCCTGCGTCGCACTTTTTCCGCTGCCACCGGTCGTTCTGCGTGAATTTAAACAAGATCCGCGAGATCGAACCCTGGTTTAACAACACCTACATTTTGCGTCTGAAGGATCTGGATTTTCAGGTGCCGGTGAGCCGCAGCAAGGTGAAAGAGTTCCGCCAGCTGATGCACCTGTAAAGAAAAAGCCCTCTCCCGCGGGAGAGGGCCATGCATCAGAGAATTTGACCGAGAACCTGACGCAGGTGGGCACCCGACCCCAGCAGGCCTGGATTATCATGCACGATCAGATAAACCGGAATGTCCTGCACGTAGCTTCTGAAGCGCCCTTTATCCTCAAACCCGCCGCGGAAGCCCGAGGCTTTAAAGAAGTCGAGGAAGCGCGGTACGATCCCGCCCGCAATATAGACCCCACCGAAGGTGCCCAGCGTCAGCGCCAGGTTGCCGCCGAAGCGTCCCATAATCACGCAGAACAGCGACAGGGCACGACGGCAGTCAATGCAGCTGTCCGCCAGCGCGCGTTCGGTGACGTCTTTCGGCTGCAGGTTTTCCGGCAGACGACCGTCAGATTTCACAATCGCACGGTACAGGTTCACCAGCCCCGGCCCCGAAAGGACGCGCTCGGCGGAGACGTGGCCGATCTCAGCGCGTAATTCTTCGAGGATAATGCCCTCTTCTTCGCTGTTTGGCGCAAAGTCTACGTGGCCGCCTTCACCCGGCAGGCTCACCCAGCGCTGAGCAACGTGCACCAGATGTGAAACGCCCAGTCCGGTCCCGGCCCCGTAAACCGCAATTGGCTTACCTTCGACAGGTTCAGCGCCGCCAAACTGGATCAGATGCTCCGGCTTCAGCATCGGGATCGCCATGGACACCGCGGTGAAGTCATTGATGATTTCAAGATGCGCAAAGCCGAGGTTTTTTTTCATCTCGGCGATGGAGAATGCCCAGGTATGGTTGGTCATTGCGACCCAGTCGCCGGTTATCGGACAGGCAATGGCGATGCAGCCATCTTCGACGCTTACCTGATGCTCGTCCAGATAGACGCGGACAACGGCCTCAAGGCTTGGATAATCCAGCCCTGAGTAGGTTTTCGCCTGGGAAATTTCACCGCTACTTACATCGCATAATGCGAGGCGCGCGTTCGTGCCGCCCACATCACCTACCAAAGCATACTTTGTCATTCTTCTACTGCTCCGCTAAAGTCAGAATAAATCTTTGGGACACTGTAAATTCAAGGCGTGATAACAACAACGGCCGTAAGGTGAATGCCCATGGATTATCGATCTTCGTCACAGAATAACTTTACCGTTTCAGCACCTTTTGCACTATTGCCATAAAGCTTAATGTGCAAAGTAACGTAATACCGTTTTGTACAAGGAAATCATCATGCTCCACCCGCGAGCCAGAACCATGCTGTTGCTGGCCATTCCGGCGCTAATCATTGGCGTGGTTTCAAGCCTGGTGCTCATTGTCGTGATGAAAGTCGCGTCGGTGCTGCAAACACTATTATGGAACGCACTTCCTGCAGGACTGGGCGTCACCGCTGACTCCCCTGCCTGGATCGTTGTGATGCTAACGTTGACCGGTATTGCGGTGGGCCTGGTGATCCGTTTCAGTCCTGGCCATGCTGGACCAGACCCGGCACAGGAACCGCTGATTGGTGCCCCGGTTTCTCCTTCGGCACTGCCGGGGCTGATTATCGCGTTGATTCTCGGTCTGGCCGGTGGCGTCAGCCTGGGACCAGAGCATCCGATTATGGCGGTCAACATTGGCCTGGCGGTTTTCCTCGGTTCACGCATTTTGCCCCGCGTCGGCGCGCTGGACTGGACCATTCTCGCCTCCGCAGGCACCATCGGAGCGCTTTTCGGTACACCCGTCGCTGCCGCACTGATCTTTTCGCAGACGCTCAGCAGCAATAACGACGTCCCCCTCTGGGATAAACTCTTTGCGCCGCTGATGGCCGCCGCCGCCGGGGCGTTGACCACCAGCCTGTTTTTCCATCCTCATTTTTCCCTCTCACTCCCCCACTACGGCCAGATGCAAATCGCCGATATTTTCAGCGGCGCCATCGTCGTTGCTATCGCCATCGCGCTGGGGATGGTGGCGGTATGGTGCCTTCCACGTCTGCACCGGCTAATGCATAGACTCAAACACCCGGTGTTAATTCTGGGGGCTGGCGGTTTGATCCTCGGTATTTTAGGGGCAATCGGTGGGACGGTGACGCTGTTTAAAGGTCTGGACGAGATGCAACAGCTGGCCTTCAGTCAGGTATTTAGCGTCTCCGACTATCTGCTGTTTGCCGTAATCAAGCTGGCAGCGCTGGTGGTGGCGGCCGCCTGCGGTTTCCGCGGTGGACGCATCTTCCCGGCGGTCTTTGTCGGCGTCGCGCTGGGGCTGATGCTGCACGAACATGTCGATGCGGTGCCGGCGGCGATTACCGTCTCCTGCTCTATTCTGGGACTGGTTCTGGTAGTCACGCGCGACGCGTGGCTCAGCCTGTTCATGGCGGCGGTAGTCGTACCGGATTCGACGCTTTTCCCTCTGCTTTGTATCGTGATGTTGCCCGCCTGGCTCCTGCTGGCGGGCAAACCGATGATGATGGCCTGGCGAAACGACAAGTAGTCAGGCGTTATTGCGCGCTTCCAGCGCTTTGGTAAGCGCCCCCAGCAGCGGTGGGATATCTGCTTTCGGCAGCATCACCTCAATCAGCGAGAGCCGCTCGTGGTGCGCCACTTTTTCAAGGACGTCCGCCAGCTGCTCCGCTTCACTGACCCGCCAGCACTGGGCCTGAGGATCAAGGCTCAGTGCCTGCGGGATTTGCGTCCAGTTCCATAGCGCAATGTCGTTATACCGCTGCTCCGGCCCGTGGATCGCCCTTTCTACCGTGTACCCTTCGTTGTTCAGAACCAGAATGATGGGGTGCTGTTTATCCCGCAGCATCGAGCCTAGCTCCTGAATGGTGAGCTGTGCCGCGCCATCCCCCGTCAGCACAATCACGCGCCGGTTCGGGCAGGCCGTTTGCGCGCCAAATGCCGCCGCCAGCGTATAGCCGATCGATCCCCACAGCGGCTGGACGATAAAATTCACGTCAGCCGGCAGACGAAGGTCGATCGCGCCGAAGGCCGAGGTGCCCTGATCCGCAAGAATGATGTCCCCCGGGCGGATAAACGTCTGCAACGTTTGCCAGAAATTCGCCTGCGTCAGCGAGCCATCCGGCTGCGGGTAGGCCATCGCGCTTTGAGAGGCCGGTACCGGCGTCTCGTGCACGTGCTGTTTACACAGCTCCACCAGCGTTTCGATTGCCTGGAGCATGGGGATGCCGGTAAACCAGATATCACCGACGCGTGAGGCGTGAGGCTGAACTTCTATCGTTTGAGCCGGGGTAAGCTGATGCGTGAAGCCGGCGGTCAGGGTATCGGTAAATCGCGTGCCGATGCACAGCACGGTATCCGCCCCTTCAATCGCCTCTTTTACCGCGCCTGCGCTCGCCGAACCGCTGTACGTGCCGTAAAAACCGGCGTGACGCTCGTCAAATATGCCTTTACCCATCAGCATGGTGGCGTGCGCCATCGGCACGTCCTTGACCCATTTCTGTAGCACATGCTTCAGGCCATGGCGCAGGACAAGGAAATCGGCCAGCAGCGCAGTACGCTTGCTCCTGGCAAGCCTGTTTTCTGCGGCATCCCGGAACGCTTTCAGACAGGCGCTATCGGCATGCGCGTGCCGGAGAGTGAGAGCGTTTACAGGCGGAGTGGCGGCTTTTTTTGCCACGTCGGCAGGCAGCATCAGATAGCCGGGACGACGTTCCCGGAGCATGGTCGTTAATACCCGGTCGATTTCATAACTGGCGTTTTGTTCGGTCAGGATCGCCTGTGCAGCGGTGATCGGTTCGCTCATATGGTAAAAATGACGAAACTCACCGTCGCCCAGCGTATGGTGCAGCAGCTCACCTCTTTGCTGTGACGCCGTACCCGGCGCACCCACAATATGCAAGACCGGAACGTGCTCGGCGTAGCTGCCCGCAATGCCGTTCATGGCGCTTAACTCTCCTACGCCAAATGTCGTCAGCAGCGCGGCGAAGCCCTTACATCGGGCATATCCGTCCGCGGCGTAAGAGGCGTTTAATTCGTTGGCACAGCCCACCCAACAGATATCCGGGCTGTCTATCACATGGTCGAGAAACTGCAGGTTATAGTCGCCCGGCACGCCAAACAGATGATCGGCTCCACAATCTGTAAGACGGTCCAGCAGGTAATCGGCGACGCAGTATGGGGTACGCATAAACAGGTATCCTTCTAATGTTTTGACCTCACCTTGAGTATTAAATAAGCGTGATGGCTGTCCAGAATTGGCGATAAGAAGGGCATGGAAAGAATGCTTTACAAAAAAGGCTGCGCTATGCTGCTTTTTTTCACGTAAATGTAAACGCATACACTGATTTTTCACTTCAGCGCCAGAGGTCACGAAAATGGGTTATCAGCCGGACAAAAATCGTTACGGGACAATGGAGTATCGCCGCTGCGGGCGAAGCGGGCTCAGGTTACCCGCCATCTCGCTTGGGCTGTGGCATAACTTTGGTGACATCACTCTTATCGAAAACAGCCGTCAACTTTTACAGCGCGCATTCGATCTGGGCATTACGCATTTCGACCTTGCCAACAACTATGGCCCGCCTCCCGGATCGGCCGAACGTAATTTCGGCCGTATTTTGCAGGAGGATTTCCTGCCCTGGCGCGATGAGCTGATCGTCTCTACCAAAGCGGGTTATACCATGTGGGAGGGTCCTTACGGCGACTGGGGGTCACGCAAATATCTGCTGGCGAGCCTCGATCAAAGCCTGAAGCGCATGGGGCTGGAGTATGTGGATATCTTCTATCATCACCGTCCAGACCCACAAACGCCGCTGCTGGAAACCATGAAAGCGCTTGACCATGTGGTGCGCCAGGGAAAAGCCCTGTACGTCGGGTTATCCAACTACCCGGCTGAACTGGCTCGCCAGGCGATTGATATCCTTAATGACCTCGGGACGCCCTGCCTTATCCACCAGCCGAAATACTCCCTCTTTGAACGTGCTCCAGAAGCGGGACTGCTGAACGTGCTGCAGGAAAAAGGGGTTGGCTGTATTCCCTTCTCGCCGCTGGCTGGCGGGCAACTGACCAACCGCTATCTGAACGGCATTCCGGCAGACTCACGCGCGGCAAGCGGCAGTCAGTTCCTTAACCCTGACCAGATAACCGAAGAGAAGCTGGAGAAGGTAAGAAAGCTGAACGCCATGGCGGAAGAGCGCGGCCAGAAGCTGTCCCAGATGGCGCTGGCCTGGGTATTACGCCATGAGAATGTGACGTCTGTGCTGATTGGGGCAAGTAAAGCGGCGCAGATTGATGACGCCGTGGGCATGCTGGCAAACCGCCATTTCTCTGCGGAAGAGCTGTCCCGTATAGAAGGGATCCTGAGCAGCTCAAAATAGAATCATTTTTAGCAAAAAGTGCTCTCACCCAGGAATTCGGAGTTGAGGCGATGATACGAAGCTTTACCAACTCGTAAAATTGCGTTAACAGGCCCCACAAAGGCTCCGATCGTGAAGGAGAAAGAGTATGTTCAGGTCACTGATTCTTGCAGCGGTATTACTGGCTTCGGCTCCGCTGATCGCCACTGCGGGCGAAATCACCCTGTTGCCATCAGTAAAATTACAAATTGGCGATCGTGACGACTACGGCAGATACTGGGACGGTGGCTACTGGCGCGACCGTGACTACTGGAACCGTCACTATGAGTGGCGCGGAGACCGCTGGTGGAAGCATGATAACGGCAGACACCGCGGCTGGTATAAAGACAGCGCCTACGAGCGCGGCTACCGTGAAGGGTGGAACGATCGTGATGACCGTCGCGGCGGCTGGGGTCGCGGCAAAGGTCACGGACATGGTCACCACGGTCATGACGACTAACAGCAAAAAGGAGCCTCACGGCTCCTTTTTCTTTTAGAGTCCCAACGCTGTACCAATCAGCAGCCACAGGTTCAGCGCCACCACCACCACCACGATGGCCCACCCGGTCCGTTTCACCAGCGTTGAGTTGACCAGTTCGCCCATCAGGTTTTTGTCGCTGGTAAAGATCAGCAGCGGCACCAGCGCCAGTGCGATGCCAAAGCTTAGCAGCACCTGGCTCATGACCAGAATTCGCGTTGGGTCGAGCCCCATCAGAATCACCACAAATGACGGCAGCATGGTGACGGAGCGACGCACCCACAGCGGAATATGGAACCGGACAAACCCCTGCATCACCACCTGGCCTGCCAGCGTGCCCACCACCGTGGAAGAAAGACCGGCAGCCACCAGGCTAAGACCAAATATCGTGGCGGCAGCATGGCTCAGCAGCGGCTCCAGCGTGAGATACGCCTGGTCGAGATCGGCAATACCGGTGTGACCGTTAAAGTGGAAAGCGGCAGCTGCGGTAGCCATCATCGCCAGATTGACAAACCCGGCGATGGTCATGGCGATCGCCACGTCCCATTTGGTGGCGGAGTAACGCTCTTTGCGCGTCCCACCGTGGAGATGCTGCGTCAGCGAGGAGTGCAGGTAAATCACATGCGGCATGATGGTCGCCCCCAATACCCCGGCGGCCAGGAACACCGCTTCCGAGGTTGGCAGGCTTGGGATCGCCATCCCTTTAGCGAGCTGCGCCAGATTCGGCTGTGAGAAAATCAGCTCGACGATATAGGCCGCCGCGACAAACAGCAGCAGACCGCCAATGACCTTCTCCAGCGGCTTTTGACCCCGACGCTGTAGCATCAGGATCAGGAACGTGGCAATCCCGGTGAGTACCGCCCCCTGCAACAGCGACACGCCCAGAATCAGCTTAAAGCCGATCGCTGCGCCGATAAACTCAGCGAGGTCAGTGGCCATAGCGATGATTTCCGCCTGGATCCAGTAGAGCCAGACGGCCGGACGCGGATAATGGTCGCGAATTTGCTCCGCCAGGTTTTTGCCCGTGGCAATCCCCAGCTTTGCAGAGAGCATCTGAATCAGCATCGCCATCAGGTTAGCCCAGACGACCACCCACAGCAGCTTATAGCCGAAGCTGGCCCCGGCCTGAATATTGGTCGCAAAGTTACCTGGATCGATATAGCCAATGGCAGCGATGAACGCAGGTCCCATTAATGCGAACCGCAACTTGCGCGCGGCTCTGCCACTGCTACCCTCTACGCGACTGTTTGTCATTTCTGCCTCTGAAATATAGCCTTTGCTATGTTTAATGCTATCAAAATGAGAATGATTATCAAGTTCATTTGTGAGGTTTACAGTGATTTCTCTGATAGCTTTGAACGATAGACGGGCGGGTAAGTGGGGCGATCTAACAGAAACTGAAATCGCGCGCGCTTTTGTGAAGACTAGCACACAAACTTAACTTTTCACTCATTTACCTAACATAACAAAAATGTATTGTGGATCACTATTTTTGAGACTCGTCACAGGATGTAACTATAGTGTGTCCTCGATCTCGTTTTCTTTTCGCTTGTTACATAGAATGTGCACGAAAATTAAACCTGCCTCATATTTGGAGCAAATATGGACCGCGTCCTTCATTTTGTCCTGGCACTTGTTGTCGTTACTGCACTTGCATTGCTGGTCAGCACAGACCGCAAAAAAATTCGTATCCGTTATGTTGTCCAGCTGCTGGTCATTGAAGTTTTACTTGCGTGGTTCTTCCTGAACTCCAACGTAGGCCTCGGCTTCGTAAAAGGCTTCTCCGAAATGTTCGAAAAACTGCTCGGATTCGCCAATGAAGGGACCAACTTTGTCTTCGGTAAAATGAACGACGAAGGTCTGGCGTTCTTCTTCCTGAAGGTTCTCTGCCCAATCGTCTTCATCTCCGCACTGATCGGTATTCTGCAGCACATCCGCGTTCTGCCGTTCATTATTCGTGGAATTGGCTTCCTGTTATCCAAAGTGAACGGCATGGGCAAGCTGGAATCCTTTAACGCCGTCAGTTCCCTGATCCTCGGTCAGTCTGAGAACTTCATCGCGTATAAAGATATTCTCGGCAAAATGTCCCGCAACCGCATGTACACCATGGCGGCAACCGCAATGTCTACCGTTTCCATGTCTATCGTGGGTGCGTATATGACCATGCTGGAGCCGAAGTATGTTGTTGCGGCGCTGGTTCTGAACATGTTCAGCACCTTTATCGTTCTGTCGCTGATCAACCCGTACCGCGTTGACGCCAGCGAAGAGAACATCCAGATGTCAAACCTGCACGAAGGCCAGAGCTTCTTCGAAATGCTGGGTGAGTACATTCTGGCCGGTTTCAAAGTGGCGATTATCGTTGCCGCCATGCTGATCGGCTTCATTGCGCTGATTTCTGGCCTGAACGCCCTGTTCGCCGCTGTGCTGGGCATCTCCTTCCAGGGGATTCTGGGCTACATCTTCTACCCTGTTGCATGGGTGATGGGTGTTCCTGCGCACGAAGCGCTGCAGGTGGGCAGTATCATGGCAACCAAGCTGGTATCTAACGAATTCGTTGCGATGATGGATCTGCAGAAAATTGCCAGCACGCTTTCTCCGCGCGCGGAAGGCATTCTCTCCGTGTTCCTGGTCTCCTTCGCTAACTTCTCGTCCATCGGGATTATCGCGGGTGCGATTAAAGGTCTGAACGAAGAACAGGGTAACGTGGTTTCTCGCTTTGGCCTGAAGCTGGTTTACGGCTCTACGCTGGTGAGCGTCCTGTCTGCTTCCATCGCGGCACTGGTACTGTAACGTTTACCGTTAAACAAAAAACCGGGAGCCTGGCTCCCGGTTTTTTTATGCCCGCAACTCTTCCAGCGGTTTGGGTTTACCTATCAGGTAGCCCTGCAGGTAATCCACGCCGAAGCGAAGCAGCATCTCCCGCTGCTCAGGTGTTTCTACATATTCCGCTACAACGCACAGCGATTTCGTCTTTGCCAGATTACACATCGACTGGACGATCATCGCATCCATATCGTCGGTACAAATGTCTTTAACAAAACAGCCGTCAATTTTAATGATATCTGCCTGCAGGCGTCTGAGACGCTCGTAGTTGGCGTAGCCAGTACCAAAATCATCAATGGCAATCCGGAAACCGTAATCCCGCAGCTGCTGAATATTGTGGATGCTGCAGCCAGAGTTTGAGAAGGCCTGCTCTTCGGTGATCTCAATCACGACGGCTTGCGGCGCAACGCCATAGCGTTCAAAGAGCGCGCAAATCTCGTTCGCCACCTCTTTTTGCATCAGCGTGAGCGGCATCAGATTGACGGAAAAACGGGCGCCAGCCTGCGTTGCAGGGTGATCGCGCAGCCACACCAGTAATTTTTCCATGACGCACATATCAAACCGATGGCTGAGGTTGAACTGGGCAATCAGCGGAATAAAGCGGTCAGGGGTGAAGATCTCGCCCTCGCTCTCCATACGCGCCAGGATTTCGTAATACCCGCTCCCGTCCGCTTTCTGGATCGGTTGCGCGTATAAATGGAACTGCCCCGCCTCAAGGGCATGCTTAATTCGCGCCAGCATCAGGACACGCTCTGTCGTTTGGCCTGATGCCGCCTCAAGGCTATTTGTGAGCGCGAGAACGTTTTGCTCTCCGCAGGCCTGCTCTGCCAGCCAGCTCAGCTGTCCCAGCGTGTGATGCAGCTTTTCGCCGTTTTCGACCATTCCCCAGGACGCGCCAAATTCAATATCCAGCCCGGTGTTGTTCCAGAAAATCTTACGGCTGTTCAGCCGATCGACCATGTGCTGGAGACGCTCGGCGGTTCCCGGCCCCAGTAATACCAGCACCAGTTCGCTTCCCGGAAGCTGGAAGAGCGTCTCATCTTTCTGCAAAAGCGGCTGTAGCGACGTGGCGATCGTACGTTTGCAGTGGACCCGCATGATAATCCCGTAGTGGCGGCTCAAAAACTCCAGGTTATCCATACGCAGAATGCACACTTTGGCATCCGGATGAATCTCGAGGTAATCCTCCAGCGCACGAATATTGGGCAAACCGGTCAGCGGATCGGTCAGCGCCCTGCCCTGCCAGCCCCGTTTCAGCCACTCGCTGCGCTGGTAAATTCGTGACATGTAAAGCAGACAGATAGCAAAAGAGATAAGCACGGACAGGATAAAAGAGAGCGAATGGCCCGATTCCACTCCGTTAAGGAAGTTGTAGTTGTAGGTCAACAGCAGGAGCGCGGATGCAGCCCACAGCAGAGAGATAAGCGCATAGGTCAGGCGGCTTATCGCTAAGGTAAAAAGAATAAAAATCAGCGGCATCAAGTAGCCCGCAATGACCGGTGATTCAAAAGGACCACATAAAATGACGAGAATGAAGCCTAAAAGCATCAGCCAGACAAAAATAAATAATAGATTCTTGTGATTAAACACGGGCTTCACGCTTCGCCGCCAGAAGGTCATGGCATAACGAGGATTAATTATCATTCTTAATGGGTAATAGAACATCATGGTAAAAATCAATGCCGCACATATCAGGCTTTGTATATCCACAACGTTATAAATTACCGTCCCTTCGCCGAAAAAGGTGGAAATAGTCACCGGAAAATCAAACAAATAGCCTGCCATATACATCGACAGTTTAATACCTAATGGCACAATAAAACCGAGCCAGAATATACGTAGCCCGATGTGCTTGTTAGGGATGCTGTGACGCCAGCGCTTGCCCAGCATGAGGCGCAGCAGGCCGCACGCCGCGAACAGCGCAAAGGTCTGACAGAACAGTAAAACTGAATATTGTAGCGGTGCTAAATTAACATAAAATAAATTAGTGACAGTAAAACCTAACACAATGGGAAGAATTGCCCTGCGCCCAAATAGCAGAATTACTGCCAGCATCACGCTTAGCGGTAGCCATGCTAAATAAACGTCGTGACCATTAACCATTGCGCGGGGGGAGAGATAACGGGAGACAGGTACCGCAATCAGACAAAGTGTCAGGGCAATTATAAATATCTTTACATTATTGTACGTTTTTCTATTCATTAAGCTGATGAGTATATTATCCGTTCGAATCATTGACCGGGTGGATAATAGGTTTATTAATTGCACGAATCAAGTTCAAGTCTATTTATAGACTGCTTTATTGATGTCGATTGAGGTGAGGTACGAGAATACCTTCTTTTTGATAACAAAATACGGGAGAGGGTGTTACAAACACATAAAAAAAACCCTCGTCTTTTGACGAGGGTTTACAATTTTGGTGGAGCTAAGCGGGATCGAACCGCTGACCTCTTGCATGCCATGCAAGCGCTCTCCCAGCTGAGCTATAGCCCCACATGTTACTTTACTAACCGCACTCTGTTGGGTTCAGAGTTTGGTGGAGCTAAGCGGGATCGAACCGCTGACCTCTTGCATGCCATGCAAGCGCTCTCCCAGCTGAGCTATAGCCCCATCGTAAAGCTGTCATGTTGACGGGCGGCATAATATGAATTCCGCTGCGGAGTGTCAACGGCAAAATCAATGACCGTCGTTCGATCGCCGAAAAATCATGCAAATGAATCACTTTGCGAGCGTGCTCGTAATCAGGAGTTAAGCCTGTCACGTTTTCACGTAAAACGGTGCTATAAAATGAGCCGTTAATTAACCCCACAGATATTCAGGAAATTGCATGATCAAGGAACGAATGACGCCAGAAGAGTTAGCCCTCCTCACTGGCTATAGCCGCCAGACCATCAATAAATGGGTACGCAAAGAGGGTTGGATTACATCACCAAAGCCAGGCGTCCAGGGCGGGAAAGCGCGCCTGGTGCATGTGAACGAAAAAGTCCGTGACTTTATCCGCAGCGCACGTCGGGCAAGTGAAACGTCCGAACTGCCGGAAGGCACCAGCCTTGACGGTTCGCTTCACACCCTACTCCTCACGCTGGCCAATGAAATGACGCCGGAAGAGCAGAAGCAGATGACATCGCTGTTAATGCGGGAAGGGATTACCGGATTGTTGCAACGTTTAGGGATTCGCGATCAGAACTGATATGAAAAAATTACGTAGCAAAATGACCACGGAAGAGCTGGCGGAGTGTTTAGGCGTTGCCAGACAAACGGTTAATAGCTGGATACGCCAGCAGGGGTGGAAAACGGAAGGACTCAACGGCGTAAAGGGGGGTCGGGCTCGGCTCATTCATGTTGATGCGCGCGTGAAGGAACATATTATAAGCCTCCCGGCGATCCGTAACCGTCAGGTGGTTTACCATCTCGCTGAGGCCACGTCTGCCTATAATGGACCCTCTTCAAACCTGTCTCCGGGCATTATTGAGACGCTGGAGAGTATGACTCCGTCAGAGCAGAAGCGTCTGGACGCTTTTTGAAACGCGAGGGTATACACGGTTTTCTTACACGTCTGGGTATCGCGGAAAAAGAGGCATAAAAAAACGGCAGGTTACCCTGCCGTTTTTGTAGACGTGATTACTGCTGATTTTCACGTTCAGCGATGAAGTCCAGCGCCTTGTTAATGCGCGCCACGCTGCGCGACTTGCCGATGGCATGAACCGTTACGTCCAGCGCCGGAGACTGACCCGCACCGGTCACCGCGACGCGCAGTGGCATACCGACTTTACCCATGCCGACTTCCAGCTCGTCTGCCGTCGCCTGAATGGCGTGATGCACATTCTCAGCGGTCCACTCGGTGAGGGCAGCCAGCTTATCACGCACCACTTCCAGCGGCTGACGCGCAACCGGACGGAGGTGTTTCTTAGCGGCGTCCGCGTCGAACGCATCAAACTCTTCATAGAAGTAGCGGCAGCTTTCGGCAATCTCTTTCAGGGTTTTGCAGCGCTCGCCGAGCAGTTTCACCAAATCCGCCAGCTCAGGGCCAGTGCGGGTATCAATATTTGCCTGCTCAATGTGCCACTGCAGATACGTCGCCACATATTCTGGCGGCATGGTATTGATGTAGTGATGGTTCAGCCACAGGAGCTTGTCGGTATTAAATGCGCTCGCTGATTTGCTCACAGAGCTCAGAGAGAACAGTTCGATCATCTCTTCGCGGCTGAAGATCTCCTGATCACCGTGGGCCCAGCCCAGGCGCACCAGATAGTTCAGCAGCGCTTCCGGCAGATAACCGTCGTCACGATACTGCATGACGCTCACCGCACCGTGACGTTTAGACAGTTTTTTGCCGTCATCACCGTTGATCATGGAGACGTGCGCATAAACAGGCACCGGCGCGTTCAGCGCCTTCAGGATGTTGATCTGACGTGGCGTGTTGTTGATGTGGTCTTCACCGCGCACAACGTGGGTAATTTCCATATCCCAGTCGTCAACCACAACACAGAAGTTGTAGGTTGGGGAACCATCGGTGCGACGGATGATCAGATCGTCCAGCTCCTGGTTGCTGAATTCGATCGGGCCACGGATCTGGTCGTCAAAGATCACCGAGCCATCCTGCGGGTTAGCAAAACGCACGACGCAAGGCTCATCAGCAGCATGCTCGCTGTGGTCGTGGCGGCAGCGGCCGTCATAACGCGGCTTCTCACCGTTCGCCATCTGCTCTTCGCGCAGCGCATCCAGACGCTCTTTTGAGCAGTAGCACTTATACGCCGTGCCCGCGACCAGCATCTCATCAATGACGGCGTTATAGCGGTCAAAGCGTTTGGTCTGGAAATACGGGCCTTCGTCCCATTCCAGATTCAGCCAGTTCATCCCATCCATAATGGCTTCAATTGCTTCCGGCGTGGAGCGCTCAAGATCGGTGTCTTCAATACGCAGCACGAACTCACCTTTGTTGTGGCGTGCGAAAAGCCAGGAATAGAGAGCGGTACGTGCACCACCGACGTGCAGATAGCCTGTCGGGCTCGGCGCGAAGCGAGTTTTGATTTTCATGAAATGGCCTTACGTTATAAAGATGCCGGCAATCGGCAAATCCTGGGGAAAAAACGATGGGCAATATTCTATCACTGTGGGGGGAATCCTCAATGTTGATCCCTTTATCATGACCGGGTTTGCGATTTTTGTTTAGAAATCATGCGCCACAGCCCGTTTCGCGGTCGTTTTGTTTAATTTTACGACGAACGAATAAAAACTTTAGAAAATGCGTTGACTCATTTTCAACTCTCCCTATAATGCGACTCCACACAGCGGGGGTGATTAGCTCAGTTGGTAGAGCATCTCCTTTACACGGAGGGGGTCGGCGGTTCGAGCCCGTCATCACCCACCATCTACTTCGGTAGACTCGCAGTGTAGATAAGAATTGAGATTGGGCGATTAGCTCAGTTGGTAGAGCATCTCCTTTACACGGAGGGGGTCGGCGGTTCGAGCCCGTCATCGCCCACCATTCTCACCTTATCGCAGCAGTTCCGAAATGGGCGATTAGCTCAGTTGGTAGAGCATCTCCTTTACACGGAGGGGGTCGGCGGTTCGAGCCCGTCATCGCCCACCATTTCGGGTCGTTAGCTCAGTTGGTAGAGCAGTTGACTTTTAATCAATTGGTCGCAGGTTCGAATCCTGCACGACCCACCAATGTAAAAAAGCGCCCTAAAGGCGCTTTTTTGCTATCTGCGATTTGTCTACTTCCCAGCCGTCAACGTCGCAATTAACGTCTTCACCGCTGGCGTTGCCTGCTTCTCGTCATACACCACATATAAATCTGCCGGTATCCGCTCTTTCAGCGGACGGAACACCACGCCCGGCCACTGCATTTGCGCGTAGCTGTCTGCGGCGAGCGTAATTCCCATGCCCATGCTGATCATCGCCAGCACCGTTTGCGGTTCAACGGCTTCGCGCACAATCATCGGCGAAAAACCGGCCTGCTGGCAGACGCGATGTAAAAACGCCCAGTCAGAGTGAGCCGACGGCATCGTGACAAAATACTCGTCCTGCAATTCTGCGAGCGCAATAGAAGGTTCCCTGACCAGCCGGTGATCTTCCGGCATCGCCACCAGAAAAGCCGCCTCACGTAACCGCACGCTGGTAAACCCCGCGGTAGGTTCCGTTGCCATTCGCCAGATCCCGACATCCAGCTCCCGGCGCTCAAGCAGCGCCATCTGCATGACCGGGGATTTCTCGCGAAAAACGACATCAACATTCGGATGTTCTTTCAAAAAAGCGCGCATAACCGTGCGCACCTCACTCCACATGGCGGTGCCCACAATCCCCAGCTCAATGCGCCCTGCTTCCCCCCGGCCAATTTGCTCGACGCGAGCCAGAACCTGGTTTGCGCTGGCGAGCAGCCGTCGTGACTCTTCCATCAGCACTTTACCGGCATGCGTCAACGCGACGCTCCGCGAGTGGCGAATAAACAATAACGTGCCCAGCTGGCTTTCCAGCTCTTTAATATGCAGGCTTAACGGCGGCTGAGACATATTGAGACGGGCCGCAGCCCGTCCAAAATGCAGTTCCTCCGCCACGGCCAGAAAATAGCGCAGCAGCTTGAGATCGGTCCGATAGACGCGTTCCATCAAAACATATCCTGGCGATAACACTTATGCGCCTACCTTAAAGCCTTTCCGCGTCCGGAGGGGAAATTTAGTGCGCAACTGTGCGCATCCCGCTGTTTTTGCAGGTGTGGCTATAGTTAAAGCTGAAATAAAACACTACCGCGAGCGCCAGGGCATAGGCCGCAAATACCAGCCAGATCGTCTGCCAGTCCTTCACCCCGTCCACCGAGAAATAATCAACGGCCATACCGCTCAATACCGAACCGAAATACGCCCCGATACCGTTAACGGTCGTCATAAACAACCCTTGCGCGCTGGCGCGGATATCGGCGCTGACCTCCTGTTCAACAAATACCGAGCCGGAAATATTGAAGAAGTCGAACGCGCAGCCGTAGACAATCATTGAGAGCATGAGCAGCACGAAGCCCGTCGCGGACGGATCGCCAAAGGCAAATAGACCGAACCGCAGCATCCAGGCCACCATGCTCATCAGCATGACGGCTTTAATGCCAAAGCGTCCGAGGAAGTACGGAATGGTCAGAATGAAGAACACCTCAGACATTTGCGAAACGGAGAGCAGGATGGACGGATAGTTGACGATAAAGCTATCGGCATACGCCGGATTACGCGCAAAATCATGCAGGAAGGGGCTGCCAAACGTGTTGGTTATCTGCAGCACGGCGCCCAGCAGCATCGCGAATAAAAAGAACACCGCCATGCGGGGCTGTTTAAACAGGATAAACGCATTGAGGCCGAGCTTGCTTGCCAGCGACTGAGAGGTTTTCGCCTGTGCAACTGGAATGGCTGGCAATGTCAGAGAATAGAGCGCCAGCAGCAGAGACGCGGCAGCCGCAATATAGAGCTGCACGTTGCTCAGCTCCGCCCCCATCAGGCTTATGGCCCACATCGCGGCAATAAAGCCCACGGTGCCATACACCCGTACTCGCGGAAAATGGCTCACCGTATCCAGCCCTGCCTGTTCAAGACAGGAGTAAGAAATCGTATTCGACAGCGCAATCGTGGGCATGAAGGCCATCGCATTCACCAGCATGACCCAGAACATCAGGCCGGGCTCATTGACCTGTGCGGCATAGCAGAGCGCGACGGCGCAGACGAGGTGGCAAATCACGTAAGCACGGTCTGCCCGCAGCCATTTGTCGGCAATAATTCCCACCAGCGAGGGCATAACAATCGCGGCAAGTCCTTTGGAGCTGTACACCATGCCCACGTCGGAGCCGGTAAAGTGTAGGGTGTTAATCATGTAAGCGCCGAGGGTTACCAGCCAGCTCCCCCAGATAAAATATTGCATAAAGGACATCAGCTTTAAGCGAGTCGTGATGTTCATAACCCATTCCTTATAGCAGTGTGGCCCTGGCGGGCCACTTTATTGTTTTACTCAGGCAATATGGCGAAGAAAACCGCAGATAAGATTGATAAAGTTCTGGCGGGAGAGCTCGGCAGCAGCGAGGGTTTGCTCATGCGAGAGTTTGACCTCCCCCAGCCCTTCGGCGAGATTGGTAATTGCAGAAACGGCCACGACCTTCAGGCCGCAGTGGCGCGCGGTAATCACTTCCGGCACCACGGACATCCCCACCACATCGCCGCCGATAATCTGCATCATGCGGATCTCGGCCGCCGTCTCAAAGTTCGGGCCGGGATAAGAGACAAACACCCCTTCATGCAGCGGGAAGCCTTCTTTCGTTGCCACAGTTTGCAGAACGGCACGGTAATCCGCGTCGTAAGCATTGGCCAGAGAGAAGAAACGATCGCCAAAGCGCTCATCGTTCAGCCCCACCATCGGCGTGCCCGGCATGGTGTTGATATGGTCGCTCAGGGCAACCAGGCTTCCCGGCTGAACCTCCGGGCGCAGCGAACCCGCCGCATTGGTGCTAAACAGCAGCTCGCACCCCAGCAGCGTAAAGGTGCGGATCGCATCGGTCATGATGGTCATCCCGCGCCCTTCATAGAAATGGCCGCGCCCCTTCATGCAGGCAACCGGCACCCCGGCCAGATGCCCGAGCACCAGCTCGCCGGCATGGCCATGCACGGTGCTCACCGGGAAGCCCGGCAGCTTTTCGTAGCTCAGGGAAACGGCGTCATCAATCTGGTCGGCAAGTGCGCCCAGGCCAGAGCCGAGAATAAACGCCACGCGAGGCGTGAAGTTCGGCTTAGCGGCGCGAATGATATCGGCGCAGTACCACGGGTTATTCGAGAGGGTCATAGAGGCTCCTTAAGGATGAAAATCGCGATAGCGGGGATCGCATGACTTACGTCTTATATCCGCAGCCTGCCGGTGACCTCCAATACACTTTCACCGCACCATCAATACTGATTGTGTATCGATGCAACTCCCTGCCAGATATGGCAGTTTTGCTCAAGCTAATCCCGTCGGTGCCGATACCTCTGTTTTATAACGCGAGGAAAAAGTATGACGACCATTCAGGCTTCAACCCAACAGATTCAAACCAGCGGCGCGAGTGGCACTTCGAGCAGTAACGATATCTCTGCGCAAATCACCCGCATTCTCGACAAGATCAAAAAGCTGACCCAGCAGTTAAAAGAGCTGGCGAACAGCCCCGTCAGCACGGATGAGAAGAAGAAGCAGCAGGAACTTATTCAGACCCAGATCAAAGTGCTGCAGGCGCAGCTCGCCGCACTGCAGCGCCAGCAGGCTGAAGAGGCCCAGAAGAAGCAGGATCAAAAACTGGGCAAAGTGGAAGGAGTGAACAGCCCGTCAGACAAAAATCAGATCGATATCTACATCTAATCTTCTGATGCGTTAAACAGTGGGTCGCGTATGCGGGCTTCGGTTAATCGTTGTGCCTGAATACGCACCACTTCCCAGATAGCCTGCGCCGCCCCCGAGAGTGAACGATTTTTTCGCCGCACCAGCATCAGCTTTCGCTCGACAACGGGTGTTAATCGCTTGACGGCCAGCCGGCTTCCCTGCGGCAGGGGAAGCGCCAGGGCTGGCAACACGCTGATGCCAATCCCGGCTTCCACCATCGGAAACAGCGTCGCCGGGTGACCAATCTCCTGGACAATCGTTGCCTTTACGCCCTGATTCACCAGCGCGGAATCAATCAGCGGACGGCTGCCCGAGGCATAGTCCTGTAAAACCAGGTTGGCGCCCTGCAGGAACTGCCAGCTGACCTCCGGCAACGTGGCCAGCGGATCGTCGTCACGGCAGAGCAGTAAAAAGGGCTCCGAAAGTACGCTTTCGCACGCCAGATCGCTCACCTGACCGGGATCGATAACAATACCAAAATCCACATCTCCCTGACGGATGCTCTCCAGCACCCACTGCTGCGGCCTGTCATGCAGGACAAAATCAATGTCCGGGTAGCGATGACTGCCCTCGGCTATACACTGCGGGATAAGGTGTGCAGAGATCGTCTGGCTGGCCGCGACCCGCACGGTACCCGAAAGCTGCTGCCCCAGCCTCCCCACGTCTCTGAGCGTGCTGTTCAGCTCATCCAGCAGCCGCTCAAGACGCAGGGCCAGCTGCTGCCCTGCTTCGGTCAACACCACTTCGCGCGTGGTGCGGTCAAGCAACTTCACCCCGGTCTGATTCTCCAGCTCTTTCACGCTGTGGCTGACCGCCGACTGGCTCAGGCCAATCATCTCCCCTGCCCGGCTAAAACTGCGAGCCTGCGCCACGGTGACAAAAACACGAAGCTGACGTAATGAATAATTCATCTGTTTAATTCATGAATGGATGCAATAAATCAATTTTATTTCTCAAACGGAAGAAAGCACAATAGCGACATCTGCTTTCAGGAGTGATTATGAAACTTTTTCGTATCCTTGATCCGTTCACGCTTACCCTGGTGGTTACCGTTTTACTGGCCTCGTTTTTCCCGGCTCGCGGCGGTTTCGTCCCATTCTTTGAAGGGCTGACCACGGCGGCCATCGCCCTGCTGTTCTTTATGCACGGCGCCAAACTCTCCCGCGAAGCCATTATCGCAGGCGGCGGACACTGGCGACTGCATCTGTGGGTGATGTGCAGCACCTTTATTCTGTTCCCAATCCTCGGGGTGCTGTTTGCCTGGTGGGCACCGGTGAATGTTGACCCGGCACTCTACACCGGCTTCCTGTATCTCTGTATTCTGCCGGCCACCGTGCAGTCCGCCATCGCCTTTACCTCGCTGGCAGGCGGCAACGTGGCGGCCGCGGTCTGCTCGGCATCGGCATCCAGCCTGTTAGGGATTTTCGTCTCTCCGCTGCTGGTGGGCCTGCTGATGAACATGCACGGTGCGGAAGGTAACCTTGAGCAGGTGGGCAAAATCTGTCTGCAGCTGCTGCTGCCGTTTGTCCTGGGCCATCTCTCCCGTCCGTGGACCGGCGCGTTTGTGGCGAAGCATAAAAAGTGGATCTCAAAAACCGACCAGACCTCGATTCTGCTGGTGGTTTACTCCGCCTTCAGCGAAGCGGTCGTGAACGGGATCTGGCACAAGGTGGGGGCAGGCTCGCTGCTGTTTATCGTGGTGGTCAGCATTGTCCTGCTGGCGATTGTAATAGCGGTAAACGTCTTTGTGGCACGCAGGTGCGGCTTCAACAAAGCGGATGAAATTACGATTGTATTCTGCGGTTCGAAGAAGAGTCTGGCTAACGGTATCCCGATGGCCAACATTCTGTTCCCGACCTCGGTGATTGG
This sequence comes from Enterobacter sp. DC4, assembly GCF_000568095.1. Lineage (NCBI taxonomy): Bacteria > Pseudomonadati > Pseudomonadota > Gammaproteobacteria > Enterobacterales > Enterobacteriaceae > Enterobacter > Enterobacter sp. DC4. The sequence goes on from NZ_AZUB01000004.1 coordinate 338,221, forward strand.
GATGATGGTGCTGCCGCTGATGATTTTCCATCAGATCCAGCTGATGGTCTGCGCGGTGCTGGCGCGTCGCTACAAACGCCAGACCGAAAAGCTGGCGCAGGAAGAGACCCGCGCCGCGAAGGCTTAAGGACGTTTCAGGGGCTGCACCAGCTGGGTCAGCCCCTCGGTTTTGATCAGTAACGTGATAGCCATCAGCTCGCCCAGTCGCCCTGCCGGGAATTCATCCTTGCGGGCAAACCACAGCAGATACTCCTCCGGCAAATCGATCAGCCTGCGGCCCTTGTATTTACCGAACGGCATCTCGGTATTGGCGATCTCAACGAGCTGCTCTTTCTCCACGTTACTCTCCTAACAGACGCATCATTTCCGCTTCGTCGATAACCTCAATGCCGAGCTCCTGGGCTTTCGCCAGCTTAGAACCCGCCGCTTCCCCGGCGATCACCAGGTCGGTTTTCTTCGACACGCTGCCCGCCACTTTTGCCCCCAGCGCCACCAGACGCGCTTTTGCATCGTCGCGTGAAAGCTGGCTCAGGCTGCCGGTCAGCACCACCGTTTTACCGGCGAACGGGCTGTCGATCTCTTCGGCGTTGACCACTACCGGTGCGGGCCACCTGATGCCCTCTTCCAGCAGTTTGCCGATGACTTCGCGGTTGCTCTCTTCGGCGAAGAAGTTAAAGACGTGCGTGGCGACAACGATGCCGACATCCGGGACTTTCTGCAGCTCCTCGATGCTCGCCTTTTCCAGTGCCTCCAGCGTACCAAAGTACGCCGCCAGACCTGCTGCGGTTGCTTCACCCACTTCACGAATGCCCAGCGCGTACAGGAAGCGGGCGAAGGTGGTCTCTTTGGCGGCTTCCAGCGCGTTAACCACGTTCTGGGCTGACTTCGGCCCCATGCGATCCAGACCGGTCAGTTTGCCCGCCGTCAGTTTGAAGAGATCCGCTGGCGTGTGGACATACTCTTTCTCAACCAGCTGATCGATAATTTTATCGCCCATGCCGTCAACGTCCATCGCCCGACGGGAGACGAAGTGCTTCAGCGACTCTTTACGCTGCGCACCGCAGATTAAGCCCCCCGTGCAGCGCGTCACCGCTTCACCTTCCACACGCTCAACGTCAGAGCCGCACACCGGGCAATGGGTCGGGAAGACAATCTCGCGCGTATCGTCGGGACGTTCTGACTCCACGACGTTAACCACCTGCGGGATCACGTCGCCCGCGCGGCGAATCACCACTTTGTCACCAATGCGCAGGCCCAGGCGTTCAATCTCATCGGCGTTATGCAGCGTGGCATTACTGACCAGCACGCCCGCAACCTGCACGGGCTCCAGACGCGCAACCGGGGTAATGGCGCCCGTACGGCCGACCTGGAACTCCACGTCGCGGACGAAGGTCATCTGCTCCTGAGCCGGGAACTTAAACGCCACCGCCCAGCGCGGCGCGCGCGCCACAAAGCCCAGCTGCTCCTGCAGCGCCAGTGAATTCACCTTGATGACCACGCCATCAATATCAAACCCGAGCGTCGGACGGTCCTCTTCCACCTTGTGGTAGAACGCCAGGACCGCTTCCGGCGAGTCGCAGAGCTGAACGCGGTTGCTCACCGGCAAGCCCCACGCTTTAAACTGCAGCAGACGCCCGAGGTGGGTATCCGGCAGCTCGCCGCCCTCCAGAATACCGACGCCGTAGCAGAAGAAAGTAAGCGGTCGCTTCGCGGTGATACGCGGGTCAAGCTGGCGCAGCGAGCCCGCCGCCGCGTTACGCGGGTTAGCAAACACCTTCCCGCCGGTGCGACGCGCCTCTTCGTTAATTTTCTCGAAGCCCGCCTGCGGCAGGAACACTTCGCCGCGCACTTCCAGACGCGCAGGAATGTTGTCGCCCTGCAGTCTCAGCGGGATCGCGCGGATGGTACGCACGTTGGTGGTGATGTCTTCGCCCGTCGTGCCGTCGCCACGCGTCGCGGCACGCACCAGCACGCCGTTTTCATAGAGAAGGCTGACGGCCAGGCCGTCCAGCTTCAGCTCGCAGCACCAGGTGAGGGAATCGCTGCTTTTCAGGCGATCCTGCACGCGCTTGTTAAACGCGAGGAAGCTCTCTTCATCGAAGACGTTATCCAGCGACAGCATCGGCACTTCATGACGCACCTGGCTAAAAGCCCCCAGCGGCTCAGCGCCGACGCGCTGGGTGGGGGAATCCGGTGTGATAAGGTCAGGATGCTGCGCCTCTAATTCGCGCAGCTCGCGCATCAGGCGGTCATATTCCGCATCCGGAACTTCCGGCGCGTCCATAACATGATAGAGGTATTCATGATGGCGAAGCGTGGTTCGCAGTTCAGTGAGTTGTTGTTCGATTGAGTCCATATCGCACCATCAATGAGAAAAAACCCCCGACATGCGGGGGTTGAGGAGGAGTTGAAGTCAACGCGGCGATTACGCGTTAGCTTCCTTAACTTCGCGGATGCGGTCCTGATACTCGCGCAGCTTCTGCGGGGTCATCATTCGACGCTGATCGTCGAGCACCACACCGCCGACTTCGTCAGCGATGTGCTGAGCGGACTGCAGCATCAGCTTAAAGTTTTGCAGTTCGTCGCCGTAGGACGGCACCTGCATAAAGATAGTCACACCCGGGGTCACGAAATCACCGGTCATTTCCGGATCAAAGGTGCCAGGGTTAACCATGTTGGCCAGGCTGAACAGCGCCGGGCCGCTACCGTCAGGGCTCAGGTGGCGATGGAAGATGTTCATATCACCAAACTTGAAGCCTGCCTGTTGAATACTGTTGAGCAGCACGTCACCGTTGAGATGGCTGCCGTGATGCGCGGCCACGTTCATAATGATCACCGCTTCTTTACGCTGCGGTTTTTCAACAACCGGCTCTGGCTCTACAACGGGCTCAGGCTCAACGTGCGGGGCCGGAGCGGGCTGAGGCGCAGGCTGCACATGAACAGGCTGCTGCGGCTGTTGTACCGGCTGAGCAGGCTGTTGTTGCACGGGCTGCTGCACCGGTTGCTGTTGAACCGGCTGGGCAGGCTGCTGATAGACAGGCTGTTGCGGCGGCTGGCGCACCGGCTCTTCCACAGGCTGCTGCGCTGGCTGGCGCGGCTGTGCGGAAGCATACGGCGGTTGATACTGGTGCTGCGAAGGACGAGGTGCTTCTTGCTCCCCATGGCCTGCGCCGGGCGCAGTATTGACCCGATGAACACGAACTTCACCCACGCCGTCGTCGTCGCTGCCGTCGATGTCATCTTCACTGTCATCGTCATCACGACTGGACTTCATGCGCTTCAGTGGGCGATCGCGAAACATCGAGGAACGCTCTTTACGGCTGGTCCAGAAACCATGTACCAGTAAAGCGATTATGGCGATCGCGCCAACAATGATTAATATCAGACGCAAATCCTGCATCATTATATTCTCTGTTGTTCTAACACCTTGCCACCACGGCAAACATTTACTCACTAAGAGTATTTGCCGTTTACGTCAAGTGCAAGTGTGTGCAGAGCATTCACAGCATAAAGATGAAGGAAATCGTGCTTTTTGCTGGTTTTTCGAACATTTCCGAACTGGTCATTGCTCCGTAAGTGGATAATATAGGCGGGCAATTCCACTGGTTGTGTAAAAAGGAGTACAGCCTGGCTATGGTTTCAACATCTTCTTCTCCCCCACGCAGCGGCGTCTGGTATTTTTCTCAGGGCTGGAAACTGGTCTCCCTGCCGGGGATTCGACGCTTCGTCATTCTCCCACTGTTGATCAACATTATTCTGATGGGCGGCGCGTTCTGGTGGCTGTTCACCAAGCTGGAGAGCTGGATCCCGTCACTGATGAGCTACGTGCCAGACTGGCTGCAGTGGCTTAACTACCTGCTCTGGCCAGTGGCGGTGATCTCCGTGCTGCTGGTGTTTGGGTATTTTTTCTCGACGATTGCCAACTGGATAGCCGCGCCGTTTAACGGTCTGCTGGCGGAACAGCTGGAAGCGCGGCTTACCGGCGCGACGCCGCCGGATACGGGCATATGGGGGATCATGAAAGACCTCCCTCGCATTATGAAGCGTGAATGGCAGAAGTTTGCCTGGTACCTGCCCCGCGCGGTTGTGCTGCTTATCCTCTACTTTGTGCCAGGCATTGGCCAGACGGTGGCACCCGTGCTGTGGTTCCTGTTCAGCGCCTGGATGCTGGCCATCCAGTACTGTGATTATCCGTTCGATAACCACAAGGTGCCGTTTAAAACGATGCGCACCGCCCTGCGCAGCCAGAAGGTCGCCAATATGCAGTTTGGCGCGCTGACCAGCCTGTTCACCATGATTCCCTTCCTGAATCTGTTCATTATGCCCGTCGCCGTCTGCGGCGCGACGGCGATGTGGGTCGACTGCTATCGTGCTAAGCACGCGTTATGGAAATAATGCAAAAATGTGTAAAGCAGGGGTGGCTTATGCCGCCCCTTATTCCATACTGATCCCCATTATTTCCTTGCAGTATATAGATATGCGAATTCCTTACTTCCCCCTACCTGCTTAGCAGGTATGCTGGGTCGGTATCCCAATTTCATACAGTTAAGGACAGGCCATGAGTAAGATTTATGAAGACAACTCGCTGACTATCGGTCATACGCCCCTGGTTCGACTGAACCGTATCGGTAATGGACGCATTCTGGCGAAGGTCGAATCACGTAACCCGAGCTTCAGCGTAAAATGCCGTATCGGTGCAAACATGATTTGGGATGCTGAAAAACGTGGCGTACTGAAGCCTGGTGTTGAGCTGGTGGAACCGACCAGCGGCAATACCGGTATCGCGCTGGCCTATGTGGCTGCCGCACGTGGCTACAAGCTGACGCTGACCATGCCAGAAACCATGAGCATCGAGCGGCGTAAGCTGCTCAAAGCGCTGGGTGCGAACCTGGTGCTGACCGAAGGCGCGAAGGGCATGAAGGGTGCCATTCAGAAAGCCGAAGAGATTGTGGCCAGCGATCCGGCGAAATATCTCCTGCTGCAGCAATTCAGCAACCCGGCTAACCCGGAAATTCACGAGAAGACCACCGGTCCGGAAATCTGGGAAGATACCGACGGCCAGGTTGACGTCTTTATCTCCGGCGTGGGTACCGGCGGTACGCTGACCGGCGTGTCGCGCTATATTAAAGGCACAAAGGGTAAAAAAGACCTGATCACCGTTGCCGTTGAGCCAACCGACTCACCGGTTATCACCCAGGCACTGGCGGGTGAAGAGCTCAAACCCGGCCCACACAAAATTCAGGGTATTGGCGCAGGCTTCATTCCGGGAAACCTGGATCTGAAGCTTATTGATAAAGTGGTTACCATCACTAACGAAGAAGCCATCTCTACCGCGCGTCGCCTGATGGATGAAGAAGGCATTCTGGCGGGTATCTCTTCCGGTGCGGCCGTTGCGGCAGCGCTCAAGCTTCAGGAAGATGAAGCCTTTACCAATAAGAATATTGTGGTTATCCTTCCGTCCTCGGGTGAGCGTTACTTGAGCACCGCACTGTTTGCCGATCTGTTTACCGAAAAAGAGCTGCAACAGTAGTGCCAGCATGTTAATAACGCGTAAAAAAGCACCTTTTCAGGTGCTTTTTTGTGGCCTGCTTCAAACTTTTACCCCTCCTGGCATTGCTTCACCCCGAAGGGTCTGGTATTTAAACCAGCAATTATTTTGATGCGTGAAATTAATCGGCAAACGAAATAGCCTTGCTGAATCGATTTTATGATTTGGTTCAAGTCTTGCTTTCGCTGCATAATGTTTAATGACGATCGAAACGTCAGCGCTAACAATACAGGCTAAAGTTCAGTCGCCAGGCTAGACTTTAGTTCCACAACACTAAACCTATAAGTTGGGGAAATACAATGTTCCAGCAAGAAGTTACCATTACCGCTCCGAACGGTCTGCACACCCGCCCTGCTGCTCAGTTTGTTAAAGAAGCAAAAGGCTTCACTTCTGAAATCACTGTGACTTCCAACGGCAAAAGCGCGAGCGCAAAAAGCCTGTTCAAACTGCAGACTCTGGGCCTGACTCAGGGCACCGTTGTCACCATCTCTGCAGAAGGTGAAGACGAGCAGAAAGCAGTTGAGCATCTGGTTAAACTGATGGCTGAGCTCGAGTAAGTTTCCGGGTTCTTTTAAATATCAGTCACAAGTAAGGTAGGGTTATGATTTCAGGCATTTTAGCATCCCCGGGTATCGCTTTCGGCAAGGCACTGCTGCTGAAAGAAGACGAGATCGTCATCGACCGGAAAAAAATTTCTGCCGACAAGGTTGATCAGGAAGTTGAACGTTTTCTGAGCGGTCGTGCCAAGGCATCTGCGCAACTGGAAGCAATCAAGACTAAAGCTGGCGAAACTTTCGGTGAAGAAAAAGAAGCCATCTTCGAAGGGCACATCATGCTGCTCGAAGATGAGGAGCTGGAGCAGGAAATCATAGCCCTGATTAAAGATAAAGGCATGACGGCCGACGCGGCTGCGCATGAAGTTATCGAAGGTCAGGCAACTGCCCTGGAAGAACTGGATGATGAATACCTGAAAGAGCGTGCGGCTGACGTACGTGACATCGGTAAGCGCCTGCTGCGCAACATCCTGGGCCTGGCCATCATCGACCTGAGCGCGATTCAGGATGAAGTGATCCTGGTTGCCGCTGACCTCACCCCGTCTGAAACCGCACAGCTGAACCTGAAAAAGGTCCTCGGTTTCATCACCGACGCGGGTGGCCGTACCTCCCACACCTCTATCATGGCGCGTTCTCTGGAACTGCCTGCCATCGTGGGTACCGGTAGCGTCACCTCTCAGGTGAAAAATGGCGACTATCTGATTCTGGATGCCGTAAACAATCTGGTTTACGTCAACCCAACCAATGAAGAGATCGACAAACTGCGCGCGGTTCAGGAGCAGGTTGCGACTGAAAAAGCGGAACTCGCTAAGCTGAAAGACCTGCCAGCCATCACCCTGGACGGCCATCAGGTTGAAGTGTGCGCAAACATCGGTACCGTCCGCGACGTTGATGGCGCTGAGCGCAACGGTGCGGAAGGTGTCGGTCTCTATCGTACAGAATTCCTGTTCATGGACCGCGACGCGCTGCCAACGGAAGAAGAGCAGTTTGCTGCTTACAAAGCCGTGGCTGAAGCGTGTGGCTCTCAGGCGGTTATCGTCCGTACCATGGACATCGGTGGCGACAAAGAGCTGCCGTACATGAACTTCCCGAAAGAAGAGAACCCGTTCCTGGGCTGGCGTGCCGTGCGTATCGCGATGGATCGTAAAGAGATCCTGCGTGACCAGGTTCGTGCGATCCTGCGCGCCTCTGCTTTCGGTAAACTGCGCATCATGTTCCCGATGATCATCTCTGTTGAAGAAGTGCGTGCACTGAAGAAAGAGATTGAAATCTACAAACAGGAACTGCGTGACGAAGGTAAAGCGTTTGACGAGTCAATCGAGATCGGCGTGATGGTGGAAACACCAGCGGCGGCGACCATTGCGCGTCATTTAGCCAAAGAAGTTGATTTCTTTAGTATCGGTACCAATGATTTAACGCAGTACACCCTGGCAGTTGACCGTGGTAATGATATGATTTCACATCTCTACCAGCCAATGTCACCGTCCGTACTGAACTTGATCAAGCAAGTTATTGATGCTTCTCATGCAGAAGGTAAATGGACTGGCATGTGTGGTGAGCTTGCAGGCGACGAACGTGCTACACTTCTGTTGCTGGGTATGGGTCTGGACGAATTCTCTATGAGCGCCATTTCCATCCCGCGCATTAAGAAGATTATCCGTAACACGAACTTCGAAGATGCGAAGGTATTAGCAGAGCAGGCTCTTGCTCAACCGACAACGGACGAGTTAATGACGCTGGTTAACAAGTTCATTGAAGAAAAAACAATCTGCTAATCCACGAGATGCGGCCCAATTTACTGCTTAGGAGAAGATCATGGGTTTGTTCGATAAACTGAAATCTCTGGTTTCTGATGATAAAAAAGACTCCGGAACTATTGAGATTGTTGCTCCGCTCTCCGGCGAGATCGTCAACATCGAAGACGTGCCGGATGTAGTGTTTGCTGAGAAAATCGTTGGTGATGGCATTGCTATCAAACCAACTGGCAACAAAATGGTTGCTCCAGTTGACGGCACCATCGGTAAAATTTTTGAAACCAACCATGCGTTCTCTATCGAATCTGATAGCGGTATCGAACTGTTCGTTCACTTCGGTATCGACACCGTTGAACTGAAAGGCGAAGGCTTCAAACGTATCGCGGAAGAAGGCCAGCGTGTGAAAGTTGGCGACCCGGTGATTGAATTCGATCTGCCACTGCTGGAAGAAAAAGCCAAGTCTACCCTGACTCCGGTTGTTATCTCCAACATGGACGAAATCAAAGAACTGATCAAACTGTCTGGCAGCGTCACCGTGGGTGAAACCCCGGTTATCCGCATCAAGAAGTAATTCTTGCCGCACAGAAAAATGGCGCCTTCGGGCGCCATTTTCGTTTATGCGGGGAGGATAAGCTCGTCGTAACCTTTCGACTGGGTATAAAGCATCACGTCCGTCACCCGATCGCCAGCCATGCGAATGGCATCGGCAACGGTTTTCCCCTCAACAATGCCGCTCACCAGCTCTGAACAGAACAGGTCTCCCGTCCCTTTCAGATCGGTTTCTACTCGCGGATGCGCGCTGACGGTGACGCCTTCATTCGTCACCAGCACCACGTGGATGTTCTGCGGGTCGTCAGCGACCGGTGCACTGGTAATCGCCACCCACTTCAGGCTGTCAGAGAGCAGTCCCTGTGCCGCCGCGATGGCGCTTTCCGGCGTGCGGCACGGTTTGCCGCTTAACACTTCCAGTTCATAGACGTTTGGCGTAATCCCCTGCGCTAGCGGCAGCAGGTGCTCCCGATACGCTTCGGGGATCTCGGGCTTCACGTACATTCCGCTGTCGATATCGCCGATAACCGGGTCGACCAGCACCAGCAGGTCGGGATGCTGCGCTTTGACAGCCTTCAGCCACTGCGCCAGCAGGACGATCTGGCTGGCACTGCCCATATAGCCGGTGGTGACTGCTTTAAGCTCGCGCAGGATCTCGCGCTCTTCTAGCGCCTTAAGGTAGCCGTTGAACCACTCGTCGGGGATCACTCCACCATAAAATGTGTCGTAGTGCGGCGTGTTGCTAAACAGTACCGTCGGCACGGCGGTAACGTTCAGCCTGTGGGTACGAATATTCGGTACCGCAATGCTGTTCCCCACGCTGCCGTAAACCACCTGCGACTGCACGGCGACAATATCGGTTTGCTGCGCCCGGGTATTATCCCGGAATAGAATCATCTCCATGACGCTTAAATCCCCGCCCCCTGCGAATAACTCTCTTCACCAAAGACGCCGGTAGACAGATAGCGATCGCCGCGATCGCAAATAATCGCCACCACCACCGCGCCCGGATTTGCCTTTGCTACCCGAATCGCACCCGCTACCGCGCCGCCCGAGCTGACGCCGCAGAAGATGCCTTCGCGCACGGCCAGCTCACGCATGGTATTTTCCGCCTCGCGCTGGTGAAGATCCAGCACCTGGTCCACAAGCTGCGCATTAAAGATGCCGGGCATATACTCCGCAGGCCAGCGGCGAATGCCCGGAATGCTGCTCCCCTCTTCCGGCTGCAGGCCGACAATGGTGACGGCTTTATCCTGCTCGCGCAGAAAACGCGATACCCCGGTAATGGTGCCGGTGGTACCCATGCTGGAGACAAAATGGGTGATACGCCCGTCGGTTTGCTGCCAGATTTCCGGGCCGGTGGTGGTGTAGTGTGCGTACGGGTTGTCCGGGTTATTAAACTGATCGAGCAGTTTACCTTCGCCGCGCTCGGCCATTTCTAACGCCAGGTCGCGCGCGCCTTCCATCCCCTGCTCTTTGGTCACCAGAATCAGCTCGGCTCCGTAGGCACGCATCGCGGCACGGCGCTCCTGGCTCATGTTGTCCGGCATCAGCAGCTTCATGCGATAGCCTTTCAGCGCCGCAATCATCGCCAGCGCGATACCCGTGTTACCGCTGGTGGCTTCAATCAGCACGTCGCCCGGCTTAATCTCGCCGCGCTTTTCGGCCTGGACAATCATCGACAGCGCCGCGCGGTCTTTCACCGACCCCGCCGGGTTATTGCCTTCGAGTTTGACCCAGATTTCGCTGCCGTTGTCTGGCCCCATGCGCTGAAGCTTGACCAGAGGCGTGTTGCCGATGGTGTTTTCGAGTGTATTCACGTTTTTTACTCAATAAAAAAGCCGGGCGCGCGCAGCGATCCCGGCCTACAAGACGCAGTGATAACTGTAGGCCCGGTAAGCGCAGCGCCACCGGGCGATAAACATCCTAATAACCTATCAGGCTGACTCCGCCAGAGCAATATCCTCGCGCGTCTCGATGCGCTCCTTGCCGTGATAAATACGGGCGTGCTGCAGACCGACAAACAGGCGCTCTCCTCGGTGCGGCGGCACGTCGTCGCGCATGACCACGGTCAGCGGCTCGGTATACCAGCCCAGGGGCTGTACCACCAATTGGGTGTAGTGACCTTTAGGGCTAGCTTCCAGCACCTGCACCGGCAGCGGTGAATCCAGGCTGGTTCGGCGGCTCACGTCCACTTCCCACGGACGCAGGAACAGATCGACCGGTCCCTGATGCGCGGAGGTGTAGCCCAGCGGCCAGCGGTGCGCACCCACGTGGAACTGCCCACCGCGAATAGTACCCTGAAGACGGTTTACCTCGCCCATAAACTCCAGCACGAAGCGGGTCGCCGGTTCGCGCCAGAGCTGCTCCGGCTCGTCAACCTGCTCAATGTTACCCTGGCTCATGACCACCACGCGATCCGCGACTTCCATCGCCTCTTCCTGGTCATGGGTCACGAAGACGCTGGTGAATTTCAGCTCTTCATGGAGCTGACGCAGCCAGCGGCGCAGCTCTTTACGCACCTGTGCATCCAGCGCGCCGAAAGGTTCATCCAGCAGCAGAATTTGCGGCTCAACGGCCAGCGCACGCGCCAGCGCCACGCGCTGTTTCTGACCGCCGGACAGCTGGGCCGGGAAACGGTCCGCCAGATGAGCCAGCTGCACCATCTCCAGCAGTTTGGTCACCTTCGCCTTAATGGTTGCCGCATCCGGGCGCTCGCGACGCGGCAACACGGTCAGGCCAAACGCGATGTTGTCGAACACAGTCATGTGGCGGAACAGCGCGTAATGCTGGAACACAAAACCTACTTTACGATCGCGGGCATGCAGGCGGCTCACGTCGGTGCCGTGAAAACGGATATGCCCGCTGGTCTGATGCTCAAGCCCGGCGATAATACGCAGCAGCGTAGTTTTACCCGAGCCAGACGGCCCCAGCAGCGCCACCATTTGTCCGGAAGGGATATCCAGCGAGATATCATTCAGCACCTGGGTGCGACCAAAAGACTTCTTAATATTGGCAATCTCAATGCTCATGATTTCCCTCCTGATGCTGACGTTTTTCCTGATTTTCTAAACGCCACTGCACCACACTCTTCAAAAACAGGGTCAAAATCGCCATCAGCGTCAGCAACGCTGCGGCAGTAAACGCGCCGATGGTGTTGTAGTCCTGCTGCAGCAGTTCAATCTGTAGCGGTAGCGACAGGGTTTCACCGCGAATCGACCCGGAGACAACGGAAACGGCACCGAACTCACCAATCGCGCGGGCGTTGGTCAGCACCACGCCGTAAAGCAGCGCCCAGCGAATGTTCGGCAGCGTCACGCGGCGGAACATCTGCCAGCCCGAAGCCCCCAGCAGCACCGCCGCTTCGTCTTCGTTGCTGCCCTGGCTTAACATCACCGGCACCAGCTCACGCACCACAAATGGACAGGTCACGAAGATGGTGACCAGCACCATACCCGGCCAGGCGAACATGATCTGCAGGTTATGCGCATCCAGCCAGCCGCCAAGCGGGCCGTTGGAGCCGTAAAAGAGCAGGTACACCAGACCCGCCACCACCGGCGATACGGCGAAAGGGATATCCAGCAGGGTCAGCAGCAGCTGACGTCCCGGGAAGTTAAAGCGCGTCACCAGCCAGGCCAGCAGAGTCCCGAACACGAGGTTCACCGGCACGGTGATCAACGCAATCATTACGGTCAACCAGATGGCATGCAGCATATCCGGGTCTGCCAGGTTTTCCAGCGCGGGCATCAGGCCCTTGCTGAACGCCTGAACGAAGATATAAACCGTCGGCACGACGAGAATGAGGGCGGAAACCAGCACGCCCGCCCCAATCAGAAACCATTTACCCCAGTTGATGCGGGGTGCATCGTATCGCTTCAATTGCGTAACTTCCGCCATCAGTGACCTACCACACGTCGACCAAAGCGACTTTGCAGAGTGTTAATTGAGTACAGCAGCAGCAGCGAGGCTGCGAGGATCACCGAGGCAATTGCGCTCGCCGCCGGATAATCAAACTCCTGCAAACGGATGAAAATCATCAGCGAGGTGACTTCCGTTTTCCAGGCGATGTTCCCGGCGATAAAAATCACCGCGCCGAACTCGCCGAGGCTGCGGGTAAACGACAGCGCGACGCCCGCCATCAGCGCCGGAGAGAGCTCCGGCAGCACCACCTTGCGGAAGCTCTGCCAGCGCGTGGCGCCCAGCGTTTCCGCCGCTTCTTCGTATTCCGGACCCAGCTCTTCCAGCACCGGCTGCACGGTACGGACCACAAACGGGATGCTGGTAAAGGCCATCGCCACCGCGATACCGAGCCAGGTATAGGTCACCTTGATGTCAAATTTCGCCAGCCACTCGCCGTACAGCCCGTTCACGGAGAAGAGCGACGCGAGGGTTAAGCCCGCCACCGCCGTCGGCAGCGCAAACGGCAGATCCATCAGGGCGTCAAGCAGCGTACGGCCCGGGAAGCGATAGCGGGTTAAAATCCACGCCATCAGCAGGCCAAACACGCCGTTAAAAATGGAGGCGACAAACGCCGACAGCAGCGTCACCTTATAGGCCGCCACCACCTGCGGGTTGGTGACCACATCCCAGTACTGCGCCCAGCTCATCTGCGCAAGCTGCATCACCAGCGCGCTGAGCGGCAACAGCAGGATCAGGCAGACGAACAGCAGGCTGGTCCCGAGGCTTAAGGTAAAGCCCGGCAGCACGCGTTTTGTCGAAACTGCAAACATTACTTATGCCCCGCCGCCAGCAGTTTGTCTAACTCACCGCCGCTGGCAAAATGCGTTTTCATCACATCAGGCCAGGAGCCGAAATGATCTTCCACGCGGAACAGCGCGGTCTGCGGGAATTTGTCTTTCAGCTTGTTCATCACGTCCGGGTTGTTCACGCGGTAGTAGTAATCGGTAATGATGGTCTGCGCCTGCGGGCTGTACAGGTAGTTGAGATAGGCTTTTGCCGCTTTCTCGGTACCGTTTGCCTGCACGTTTTTATCCACCCACGCCACCGGGAACTCGGCCAGGATGTTGGTTTTCGGGATAACGACCTCAAAGCCCTGCGCTTCATACTGTTTGCGGATGTTATTCACTTCCGATTCAAAGCTGATCAGCACATCGCCGAGACCGCGTTCTGCGAAGGTCGTGGTCGCCCCACGGCCGCCGGTATCAAACACTTCGACGTTTTTCAGGAACTGGGTCATGAACTGCTCGGTTTTGGCTTTATCGTTACCGTCAGCCTTGTCCGCTGCGCCCCACGCCGCTAAATAGGTGTAACGCGCGTTACCGGAGGTTTTTGGGTTCGGGAAAATCAGCTTCACGTCGGAACGCACCAGGTCGCTCCAGTCGTGGATATTCTTCGGGTTGCCCTTACGCACCAGGAAGCCCATGGTGGAGTAGAACGGCGAGCTGTTGTTCGGCAGACGGCTCTGCCAGTCCGCCGGAAGCAGCTTGCCTTTGTCGTGCAGGATCTGCACGTCAGTGACCTGGTTGTAGGTCACCACATCCGCTTTCAGGCCCTGCAAAATCGCCAGCGCCTGCTTGGACGACCCGGCGTGGGACTGCTTGATGGTCAGCTTATCGCCGTTATTGTCTTTCGCCCACTGCTGTTCGAACGGTGGGTTAAGGGCGGCAAACAGCTCGCGGGAGACGTCATACGAACTGTTTAACAGTTCAGTCGCCTGCGCCTGTGCCACCAGCAGTAAACCTGCCAGCGCCAGAGTTCCTTTTTTTAGTACAGTAACGGCCATTGCGCACCCTTATAAATGTGATGACTATCTTATAGTCATAATATTTATAACGGGGATGAAAGGAGTAACGGTTTTATATACCGTTTAGTGATTTAGAAGCAGAAAAGGGAATAAGGGGTGCGGCCTGATGCCCGCACCCCAGCCCTCTCCCACAGGGAGAGGGAGAAAGGCTATTACAGCGCCAGCAGACGCTCAACGGACGGCGCAAAGTAGTAGCCGCCGGTCACCGGTTTGGTGAAGCGCAGCATGGCGTCGCGCTTACCGTCGGTATCGCCGAACATGCTCAGCAGCTGCTGCTCAATGTTATACAGGCGCGCGCAGTAGGCGCAGAAGTAGAGGCCGTGCGTGCCGCTTGCGGTACCGTACGGCAGGCTCTGGCGAACAATCTTCAGCCCTTTGCCGTCTTCCTTGAGATCAACGCGGGTCAGGTGAGAGGTAACGGGACGGTCGTCGCCGTCGATCTCTTCGTTGGCTTCTTTAGTACGACCAATCATCATCTCCTGGTCGTGCACGCTCATACGGTTAAGCTGCTTGAGGTTGTGCTCCCAGCGCTGCACGAACACGTAGCTGCCGCCCGCGTCCACGCCGTCTTTAATCACCGCCACGTCGCGACGAACCTCTTCACCCGCCGGGTTTTCCGTCCCGTCGACGAAGCCGCTCAGATCGCGCTCTTCGACCCAGCGGAAGCCGTGAACCTCTTCCTGCACCTCAATGCTGTCGCCAAAGGCCGCCACAGCGGCCTGGGCAACGGAAAAGTTCACGTCGTGACGCAGGGAGAGAATGTGGATCAGCACATCATATTGGGTCGCAGGTGCCAGACCTTTGCCGTAAGGGATGAAGTCCTTCAGCTCTTCCGCCCCTTCGCCACCGCTCAACTGACGCCAGACGTTATTGCCAAAGGCAACAACGGCGCCGAGGTGGGCTTCCGGGAATTTGGCCTGGAAGGTGGCCAGCTTATCAACAAACGCTTTACTGGCCGCACGCAGGGCATCCACGTCCCCTTTAACATTGGCTTCAATCCAAATCGCCGCGCGGCAATGTTCTGGCAAAATGCCACTCTGAACCTGAGACATCGCTCCTCCTGAAATAAAGATGCCACGTCAGCGTGGCATTGATGGCGGGTATTATACCCGGATTTCAGCGAGGCGGTTTGTTCAGGCGCAAATTACTGCTTCCAGAGTATTTTGCTCACTTTCCAGCTCTTGAGCGTGTCGTCAGACGGCATCAGTCCTTCCGGTCCGCTCCAGGTTCCGGTGAAGACATAGCTGATGTGCTGGCTGCCTTCCGCCTTACATTCCACCGCGACCTTGTCGTCAGACGGCAAGCTGGTGCAATTACCAAAAGCCTGCTTATAAAGCTCGCTAAACGGGGTCCCTACTTTCACGCCGCTAGCGGTCGGAATATCTTCATCCATCACCGCAATTCGGTTTACCGTGCCTTTGTCACCGTTGATCACCAGCGCCAGCTTGTCGCCCTTCAGCGCTTCGTAATAGCGAACAATATTGCCATTCTCCGTTTTCATGCCGCTACGCAGACGGTAATCGCTGCTGAGCGCATCCTGAATAGCATTCTGATCCAGCGCCGTCGCGGCGGTAATTTTCCCCACGCCCTGCTCGGTCACTTCCGTTGATGAGCCAAACCAGTTCCACGGATACGCGGCGGACCAGTTAATGGAGGAGAGCGTCGAACAGCCGGTCAACGCCAGCGGGAGAGCGCATAAAAGTAAACGCAGCGATTTCATTGAAACGTCCTTTCTAATTAAATCAACGCTTGTTGGAGTGCGACATCGGCAAAAAGTGCCGGATTAATCGTCCTGAGGCGCAAAACAGGCGCGAAGACGCGGGTTTGTCAGCAGCCACAGCAGCGCCACAATATCGGCAACCACCAGCGCAATACCGATGCCCGTCAGCGGCTCACCGTACCACCAGAGTACCGGCTGCCAGAAGAGCAGCGCAATCTGGGCAAGGATCAGCAGCCCGCGAAGCGCGCGCCACAAACGCGGGATCGCCTGCCGCCGGCCGCTGCACAAAAACGCCACCACCGCCGGTACGCCCGGCAATAGTCCGAGCCAGAAGGCGTCGTGATCGGGATAAAAGAGATTCAGCAGCGTGTCGCCCTGCCCGCGCGACGCGGCGGCCATCACAAACAGCACCCAGGTCCGGGCCTGGAGCAGCAGAACGCACCAGAATAAAAAGGGCAGCCTGACGCGGCCCTGCGCGTCATAGTCAGCCGGATGGATCTCAGTACTCTTCATCTTCGATCAGACGCTTGCCCAGAGTCAGCACGTCAGCATGTTCATAGCCCAGACGCTCATACATGCCCAGTACGACGTCGTTATCTTCCCGCACCATGATCTGGATCTTTGGGCAGCCGCGGGCGATCAGCTTCTTCTCGAGTCGGTTCAGCAGCGCATTGGCAATGCCGCGGCCACGGTATTCCGGGTGAACGCCCAGATAATAGGCCGAGCCGCGGTGGCCGTCGTAACCGCCCATTACCGTCCCCACAACCTCGCCATTGACTTCCGCGACCAGAAACAGACTGACGTCGTGATTCACCTTACGTTCGATATCCATTTCCGGATCGTTCCACGGACGCAGCAGATCGCAGCGCTCCCAAAGGGTGATCACCTCTTCGAAATCTTCCTGGCGAAAAACGCGTATCTCCATGGTATTAACCGCCTTTTCGGGTTTAAAAACAGTGATTATGGCGCGAAGCACGCCTTTAGCCAATAACCGGGGAAAATCTCGCCAAAATTTGGCATAATGTCACTTTGTCACGTATTGAAATGAAAAGTAAAACAATTCTCAATATGGACTGTCGTAACGGGAAACACGATACGATATAACACCAGGACCCCATTTTTTAGTATTCAGGCCGCATGAGCACATTCAAACCATTAAAAGCACTCACATCGCGTCGTCAGGTTCTCAAAGCGGGGCTGGCGGCCTTAACGTTAACGGGCATCGCAAAGCAGGCTCAGGCGAAAGACGAGAGCACGCTCAAAACCAGTAACGGACACAGCAAACCGAAAGCCAAAAAGCCGGGCGCGAAGCGTCTGGTGATGCTCGACCCAGGGCACGGCGGCATTGATACCGGCGCCATCGGCAAAAACGGGTCGAAAGAAAAACACGTCGTGCTGGCAATTGCAAAAAATGTGCGCGCAATTTTACGCAGTAACGGCATTGACGCCCGTCTGACGCGCTCTGGCGATACCTTTATTCCACTGTATGACCGCGTAGAGATCGCCCACCAGCACGGGGCGGATCTGTTTATGTCGATCCACGCCGACGGCTTTACCAACCCTTCTGCGGCCGGTGCCTCGGTGTTTGCGCTTTCCAACCGTGGCGCCAGTAGCGCCATGGCGAAATACCTCTCCGACCGCGAAAACCGGGCGGATGAAGTCGCCGGGAAGAAAGCCACTGACAAAGACCACCTGCTACAGCAGGTGCTGTTCGACCTCGTGCAGACGGATACGATCAAAAACAGCCTGACGCTCGGCTCGCATATTCTGAAGAAGATTAAGCCAGTGCATCGTCTGCACAGTAAAGGCACCGAGCAGGCAGCGTTCGTGGTGCTGAAATCACCGTCCATCCCGTCCGTGCTGGTGGAAACCTCATTCATTACCAACCCGGAAGAGGAGCGACTCCTCGGCACCACGGCGTTTCGTCAGAAGATCGCCAACGCCATCGCCTCCGGCATTATCAGTTACTTCAACTGGTTCGATAACCAAAAAGCGCACTCCAGGAAACGTTAATGAAACCCGATGCTCAACTGGTCAAAACCTTCCTGCTGCAGCTGCAGGATGAGATCTGCCAGAAACTGGCCGCCGCAGATGGCGGTGAATTTCAGGAAGATACCTGGCAGCGCGAGGCTGGAGGCGGCGGGCGCAGCCGCGTGCTGCGAAACGGCGGCATCTTCGAACAGGCGGGCGTGAATTTTTCCCACGTTCACGGCGACGCCATGCCTGCGTCTGCGACGGCACATCGTCCCGAGCTCGCAGGCCGCAGCTTTGAGGCGATGGGCGTCTCGCTGGTGGTGCATCCGCACAACCCGTTTGTGCCGACCAGCCACGCCAACGTGCGCTTTTTCATTGCGGAAAAACCGGGCGCCGACCCGGTCTGGTGGTTCGGCGGCGGTTTCGACTTAACGCCCTATTACGGCTTCGAAGAGGATGCCGTGCACTGGCACACCACTGCGCGGGATCTTTGCCTGCCGTTTGGCGAAGACGTCTACCCGAAATTTAAAAAGTGGTGCGACGACTACTTTTACCTGAAGCACCGCGACGAGCAGCGCGGCATCGGCGGGCTGTTCTTTGACGATCTCAACACGCCGGATTTTGATACCGCGTTCAGCTTTATGCGCGCGGTGGGTGAAGGCTATACCGACGCGTACCTGCCGATTGTCGAACGCCGTAAAAACACCAACTATGGCGTGCGCGAACGTGAGTTCCAGCTCTACCGTCGGGGGCGCTACGTGGAATTTAATCTGGTGTGGGATCGCGGGACGCTGTTCGGCCTGCAGACCGGCGGGCGCACGGAGTCGATTTTAATGTCGATGCCGCCGCTGGTGCGCTGGGAATATGACTGGCAGCCGGAAGCGAACAGCCCGGAAGCCGCCCTTAGCGAGTTTATTCAGATCCGCGACTGGGTGTAGTTTACCTGACCTGATGACGGCTAGCGCCTTATCAGGCCTGCATTGACTGAGGCACCGCCCCGCAGGCTGGATAAGGCGCAAAGCGTCGTATCCGGCACAATAATGTCATCACGCCCACTGGCGCATACGCTGATGCAGCGTCAACGACGGTTTCTCCGCAAACAATTGCTGATAGTCAGTGGCAAACTGCCCCAGATGCCAGAATCCCCACTGCATGGCGGCGTCTTTTACCGTCACGCTTTGCGACCACGGGCTTATCAGCTCGCGACGCACGGCGTTCAGACGAATACGTTTTAACCAGGCATTCGGACCAATTCCAAGTATCGTGTGAAAGGCGTTTTGCAGCGTCCGACGGCTGACGTGCAACTGATTACACAGGTCAAGTACGGTCAGCGGCTCTGACATATTTTCCAGCACATATTCGCGCGCACGCGACAGCAGGCGACGATAGCTCTGATGGCTGATACTCTCGGCCGTGATTATCGGCTGCGCTTCTTCCAGCATTGTGCCCATCGCCAGCAGCAGGTTATCGCCCAGCACTTTGCGTACCGCAGGTTGATGGAGGTTTACCGGATTCTCGCTAAATGTCGCCAGCGCCTGCTGCACAAAGCCCCATAGAGCAGCTTTGTGTTGTTCTTTCACTTCCAGCGCCGACTGGTTACGCAGCATATGCATCACCCTTTCCGGGTTATGCAGGAAGTTGGCCTGACGGGCAATCGCCTCTTCCGAAATAACGACGCCCAGAATGGTGTAATCATCCGGCGTACTCAGTTCAAACTCCGTCCCGCCCGGGCGGGTGGCAATTTCAGCGTTACCCAGACACTGGGTGCCAATAAATCCCTGTTCGCAGCGCGTGGCCGGAATACCAAACCAGAACGAGTTCGGCCAGACAAGACATGACTGACGCAGCGCCAGTCCGGTGTATTCACGGAACACCTGAATATCGTCGAGCAGGATTTCCGTGAACTCGCCATGAAATTTTCCCGGATGCAGCTGGTCGTAGATTTGCTGCCAGGCGGTAATCGTCAGCGCATGCTCATACACATCCGTTGTTCGCCGCTGATGAACGTTGTCCACCTCCACTTTCGGCGTAAGTTTAACGTCTTCGGGTAATGCTTCATGATAAAGATGGTGCAGGTTTGCAGTTCGGGTCTTTTTCATGATCTTTTAAGCCGGAAGCCTCCACGAAGCCCCCGGCCCTCCGACAGGTTAATTTTTTAAGCGATAGCGACTACTGCGTTTACGCAACGCTCCGTGAGAAAAGAGCTGTTCCAGCGCCTTTCTGGCTTCATCAAGTGACCAGCCAAAGTGGGCAGCCACTTCTCCTGCCGTCATTCCTTGACGGACCGATGTCAACAGCGCCAGAAGTTGCTCAGAGGATTCAGACGTCAACGGGGCATCCTGCGTCTTCTGCGGATTTACCTCTGTTTTCACTTCTGGCTTCTGTTCTGGTTTCTTCGACTGGCGCGTAAAACCGCCGATCAGCCACTGGGTGTCATCGTCCGGCCGGCCTATTTCCTTACGGCTGATAACACGGCCTGTACGCGCTGCGGCAGCGCTGCCGGCATCCAGTGCTGCGCGGCACGCAGCCAGATCGCCTTCCACCACCAGCGTCAGCCGGCCAGGATCGAGCACTTCGTGGCTCAACAGACGCACGTTAGCGGCTTTCAACATGGCATCTGCCGCGTCGACGGCAGCCACCATGCCATCCACTTCCAGTAATCCCAGTGCATTGATCATCACTACCTCTCTTACGCGCGCTGGACTGGATTACGGGCAATATCCAGCACGGCATCGGCAAAGGCGTTACAGGCGGCTTTACAGGCGGCCTGGCTACCGGTCAAAAACGCGGCCGAATAGTTGGTTTCTGACGGTGGCGGCACATAGGTGACAATCTGCACATCAGCAGATTTCAGCGCAGCATCAATACCCAACGTCGCCTCCAGCGGCGGCGCCACCAGATACGCCATCGGATCGCCAGGTCGGCATCCTGCGGTCGCCGAGAGATACGACCCGGTACGCGAAACCACATGCGCCAGGAAAGCGGTATCTTCTGCGTCATTTGCCCACTGGAACGCCGCACCGCTTTCAATATTGGCCACCATCGCGTCCAGACCTGCGCGAACTTCGGCCGGGTTTGGCCCTCCGAGCATAATCAGCACTTCGCCCGAGGTTGGAGAGGGGCTGTGCGCCGCGCCGGCATACAGCGAGCGGCCATAAACCACTTCGACCATTGCCTGTTTTGTCGCTTCGTCTGCGGCAATATACGCCACGTCATCAGAATCTGCTGTGATGAGTCCAAGGCTACGTATATGTGGCGGTAATTTAAGTTCACGGGCAAAACCGTCATTTACCGAGGCAATCACGCGCATTGCGGTGACTGAAGGTCTAATCAAATCTAATGCTGGCATGATGCCTCCTTAACGGGTCATATTGATGCCGGATGCTTTTTGCTCCAGCATGCGCCTGGCCAAATCCACAATCACCGCCGCCGCTTCAACCGGTGGCGTACCGCCCTGATGAATATTCGAGATACAGGTACGGTCAGCTTCAACGGTCGTCGCCACGCGCGGCGAATAGACGGCATAGCAGGAAAGGCTTTCAGACTGGCCAAGGCCCGGACGTTCCCCAACCAGCAGGATCACCGCTTTCGCACCAAGCAGTTCGCCGATCTGATCTTCGATTTTCACGCGACCATAGCGAACAAAGAACGGCGTCCCAACCTTCAATCCGGCCTGTTTTAAGCCCGACAACAGCGGCGGCAGGATCTCTTCGTAGTTGGCGGTGATGGCGTCGGTAGACAGGCCATCAGAGATAATCACCTGCACATCCGGGTTCATTACACACTGTGATTTCAGCGCTTCAATGGCTTCCGCACTCAGACGACGCCCCAGATCCGGGCGAGTCAGGTACAGGTTTTTGTCAATGATTTCCGAGCGTACTTCCAGCAGCCCCTGGGCTTTTACCCACTCTTCGGGCACTTCTTTCAACACCGTGTCTTTTGAACGCGAGTGATCGGCCAGGAAACGCAGCAGCGCCTGAGTGCGCGGGCGTGGACCGGCACGGCCGGTACATACACGCGCGGCGGTGCTGCGACGCAGCTCGGTCAACACCTCTGCGCGATGCGGGTTCTCAACGCCAATCCACGCTTTGGCCTCGGCTGAGCCTAAATCCATTGCACAGCTTTCACCCGTTGGTGCAGCACACTGCGCGGTGCTACATTTCTCTTCAGGTGACGACGCTTGCGCCTGCGGCTGCGACTCTCCCATTGACGCCATAACGCTGCGTACAATTTCTTCAATCTGTTTTTGATCCATCGTGTGTCATCCCCGCGTCATCAGAAGAACAGTGACGGATCGCCCGCCCGTTTGGTCAGACGACCGTTTGCCATAATGCCCATGGTTTCCAGCCAGCGTTCAAACTCCGGCGACGGCCGTAAATTCAGCAACTGACGGACGGTGGCGGTATCGTGAAAGGCGGTGGTCTGATAGTTGAGCATGATGTCGTCACCGAGCGGCATGCCCATGATGTAGTTGCAGCCAGCGGTGGCGAGCAGAATCATCAGGTTTTCGTTGAGGTTCTGGTCAGCATCAGCATGGTTGGTGTAGCAGCAGTCGCAGCCCATTGAGATGCCACTCAGCTTGCCCATAAAGTGATCTTCCAGACCCGCGCGAATAATCTGACGATCGTTGTACAGATACTCCGGCCCGATAAAGCCCACCACGGTGTTCACCAGAAACGGATCGTAGTGACGCGCCAGCCCGTAGTTACGCGCTTCCATCGTCACCTGATCGGCACCGAAGTTAGCGCCTGCGGAGAGCGCAGACCCTTGTCCGGTTTCGAAGTACAGGCAGTTTTCACCGGCGATGCGGTTGAACTCCGCGCCCACTGCGCGTGCTTCATCCAGCATAGCCAGCTCAACGCCGAACTCTTTTAAGCCTTTCTCGCTGCCGCAGATACTCTGGAAAATCAGCCCGCCCGGCGCGCCGCGACGGATCGCTTCGATCTGGGTGGTAACGTGTGCCAGTACGCAGCCCTGGGTCGGGATGTTGAATTTATCGATAACGCCGTACACGGTATCCAGTACGCGGCTTAAGTTTTCCACATCATCCGTTACCGGGTTTACGCCAATTACCGCATCGCCCGCACCGAAGGAGAGTCCCTCGTAGATTTGTGCCGCAATACTCTGCACGTCATCACGGGTGTCGTTCGGCTGTAAACGGCAGCTGAAAGTGCCAGGAAGACCAATAGTGGTGTTGGCCTTTTTGATCACCGGCATTTTCTTACCGCCGTAGATCAGGTCCGCGTTAGAGCAGATTTTTGCTACCGCGGCGACCACTTCCGACGTTAACCCTTTACGCGTAAACGCAATGTCATCAACGGAGGTTTCATCGCTCAGCACGTACTCGCGCAGTTCGCTGATGCTCCAGTTTTTGATGCGGTTATAGGCCGTTTCGTTGACGTCATCCTGAATCAGACGCGTGACGCAGTCCTCTTCATAGGAAATCACCGGGTTATTGCGGATATCCGCCACCGTCATTTCTGACAGCACCTGCTTGGCCGCCACGCGCTCCTGCGAACTGGTTGCAGCTACCCCTGCCAGCACATCCCCCGAACGCAGTTCGTTGGCTTTTGCCAGCACCTCTTTCACATCCTTAAACTGATAAACATTGCCGAACAATGTGGTCTTTAGTTTCATAAGTCGTTCCCTCAGGAAGGAAATGCGAGTGATTTCACCGTCACCGGCACAACCGATCCGCCAAAAAGAGGCGTACCAATGTCGATATAGTCCCCCGCCCGGACAACCACCTCATCGATGACCGCCAGCGGGTGTTGCTGTAACTGTGGGCGTAACAGCATGCCCAGGGCTTTACCAAAATCCTGCTCGGCTACCACCAGCAGGGGATGCGGATTCGGATAGCGCGCGACAAAGGCCAGCAGCGCATCAATCACCGTTAATAGCGCGGCGTAGCGCACCGGGAGCGAACCGGGCAGCGCCAGCACGTAGGCGTCCGTTTGCGGATCCAGATCGAGTTGCATCAGCGCTTGCTGCCAGGCGGCAACCAGATCAGCCTCATCAACCGGAATCGCCACCGGCAGATTGCGCAGCGGAAGCGCCACGCCTTCCAGCCAGATAGTGCTGCCCGAAAGCGACAGCGTATGCGCACCGGCACCAATCACCGTGGCACGCACGGTCTGCGCCGGGAACTGCACGTTCATCTCACGCAGACGCGGATGTTCATGCAGCGCCGTGGCGAGGAGCGGCCCGATATCGGAAAAACAGAACGGATCGGCTGGTTGGTTGCGGTAGCATTCGCCCACTCCCCCTGAAAGCGTAATCACATCCGGTTTCACACCCGCAGGCAGTAAACCGGTTTGCATCATCGCCTGCGCCAGCGGTGAAAGCGTGCCGTCAATCACCTCCACAATCAGCGCCGCCATCCGTCTGGCCACCTGAACAAGCTGCCCCGCATTGAGAGTTCGGGCGTCAAAGCCCGGACCAAATACGTCATCAACAATCATCTGCCCCGGTTGATGCGCATGCACCACTCGCCCCTGACCGTCCGTTTCCAGAAGCCTTCCACCAACGTTCAGGCAGGCCGAACCGCTGACCTTTCCGGCATCGAACAGGACGTAGTTCGACGTCCCGCCGCCGATGTCGATATTCAGTACCCGGCACATTTTTTGCTCGGACAGGGTTTGCACTCCCGCGCCTTGACCGGCAATCACCGATTCCAGATGCGGGCCGGCGCTGGCAACCACAAAGTCCCCCAGCGACTGGGAGAGCGCCATCACTGCGGGTCGTGCGTTGCGGGTTTTGGCGCTTTCTCCGGTAATGATGATCGCACCGGAATCGACGGCCTCAGGCTTGATGCCCGCCGCCTGATACTGGGCGAGGATCAGCGCCTTAAGTTCGGCCTCTTTCAACCCGCCCTGTTTATCAACCGGGGTAAAAAACACCGGGCTTTGCCAGCTAACTTCGCGTTTGATGAATTCGTAGCGCGGCACCTGCGACACTGCCGCACGGTTGACCAGCTCAAGGCGCGAGAAGATCACCTGAGTGGTGGTGGTGCCGATATCGATACCGACGCTGAGTAGCTGGCGAATATTCACGATTGCGCCTCCGGATGAGTGTCTGCTGGTGCCGGAACATCTTCGTCTTTCGGTACTAACAGCATAGCCACGCCAATCGCCGTCACACCGCCGATCAACTTGCCGACAATCATTGGGAAGATCATCGCGTTCATGTTGGCAGCGGCGAAGCCTAAGTGGTCCCCCAGAGCAAAGGCCGCGGAGACCGCAAAGGCGCAGTTGATCACTTTGCCGCGGGTATCCATATTCTTCATCATGCCGAACATCGGGATGTTGTTCGCCAGCGTCGCGACCATCCCCGCAGCCGCAATGTTATTAACGTTTAACAGGTTGCCGACGCTCATCAGCGGTTTTTCAAACCAGCGGGTCAACAGCAGCACCATCGGGTAGGCGCCCAGCAGCACACAGGAAATAGAACCGATAACTTCGATGGCGCGCATCACTTCACCCGGCCTGTCTCCCGGTGCCATGAAGATAGGATCAAGACCCGGAATCAGCTCCCAGCCAAGCAGGAATTTGATCACCGCAGCCGCCAGACCGAGGGTGATCAGCGCCACGAGGAATTTCGCGAAGATCTGGAAGCCGTTGATCATTTTTTCCGGGATGAATTTCAATCCCAGCGCCACCAGCACGGCCACGATCAGCACCGGGATCATGTTCATCAGGATCAGCGCAAAGGTGAACTCCACCGGCTGACCATTGATTTCGACGCCGGAGTACATCGCGACCAAACCACCCGCAATACAGCCAACTGGAATGGTGACAATACCGGCCAGCACGCCCAGCGCCAGATAACGACGATCAGACGGTTCAATAATTCCCAGCGCAACCGGAATGGAGAAGACCAGCGTCGGCCCCATCATCGCTCCGAGGATCAGGCCAGAGTACAGCCACGCCGCAACGTCGCCGCCCGCCAGTTCTTTCGCCAGGAAGAAGCCGCCCATATCGCACGCCAGCAGCGTTCCGGCAAACATCGACGGGTTTGCGCCCAGCATTTCGTACAGCGGAATAATCACCGGCCCAAGCACATGCGCCAGTACGGGTGCCAGCGCGGTCATACCGACCATTGCCAGGCCCAGCGCGCCCATCGCCATGAAACCTTCTTCAAACTGGCCGCCCGAACCCTCAATACTCTTACCGAACTTACCGAGGAAGCGCGCCGAACCGCCGAACTGCGACAGGATCCTGTCCACGGCGGCAATCAGCATAAAGAACATCATGATGTACATGATGATTTCGTTAATTCCCATAACCTTCACTCCCTGTCATATGTGTATTTATTGTGCCGTCGCATACAACGCGATAATGTCGGCCTGCGTGGCTGTGCGTGGGTTACTGCGAATACAAATATCCTCCAGCGCGGCATGCGCCCATGCGCTGTAATGCTCGGGCTTTGCCCCAACGTCAGAGAGTCGTTTTGTCTGGCCCACTTCACTAATCAACTCGCTGACGGCGTTGATGGCATCGCGATCGTCCGACTTCTTGTTAGTTAACGCCCGTCCGATATGGCTGAAGCGCTCACGACACACCATGCGGTTGAACCCCATTACCGTGGGCAGCAGCATGGCGTTAGCCTGTCCGTGCGGGATATGCAGCGCAGCGCCCGGCTGGTGCGCCATCGCATGACACAAGCCCAGTCCCGCGCTTGAAAACGCCATTCCCGCCATGCAGGACGCCAGCAGCATGCTTTCCCGCGCCGCCAGATCCTGACCGTAGCCGACGGCCTTTGGCAGCGATTTACCGATCATCGCAATCGCGCCAATCGCCAGGCTGTCGGTAAACGGCGTCGCGTTCAACGCGCTATATGCTTCAACGGCGTGCGTCAGCGCATCGATCCCGGTCATCGCCGTGACGTGTGCGGGCACACCTTCCGTCAGCGCGGCGTCAAGGATCGCCACATCCGGCATCAGCATTGCGTGGGCCAGCACTTGTTTAAGTCCTGTCGCGGCGTCGATAATCACCGTGACGTTAGTGGTTTCTGAGCCCGTTCCGGCGGTAGTTGGCACCGCAATCAGCGGCAGACGCGCACGCAACACGCTGTGCTCCGTCATGTCAGCCAGCGTCTGCGTGGGGTTGGTCACCAGCAACGCGACTGCCTTTGCGGCATCCAGTACGGAACCGCCGCCGAAGGCCACAACGCTATCGCACTTCGATTCACGCAATTGCGCGACCGCCGCGCAGACGTCCGTAATGCACGGTTCGCCCGCCGGACATGGCCACAGCGTCATCGCCACGCCTTTCATCGCCAGGCTGCGCTCCAGTGCAGCGGTCATCCCCGCCTGATGCAGGAAACGATCAACCATGACGAACATATGCGTCAGTCCGCGCGCTTTTGCTTCCTGCCCACAGGTACTCAGCGCTCCCAGTCCACATAACGTAACCGGTGGAACGCTAAACGTTTTTACGCGTTGCAGATTCAGGGTATCGAATGCCTGAAAGAGCGCGGTCTGCAATTCAGCTTGCATAGATTCCTTCCGCTTTTTCTTTTCCGCTATTTGCAATCGCCAGCGGAGTCATAAACAGGCTGTGCTGGGGTAAATGCACCTGCAGCTTCGGGAAACGCTTACGGAACAGTTCATCAACGCCCGGCTGCATACAGGAGCCACCGGCCAGCCACAAGTCAGCGACGCCCTGTCCGGCTATATGGTGAGCCACGATTTCCGCCATCTTTTCGTAGACCGGCTTAACCACTGGCCAGATTTCTTTGCCATTGCTGCGCTTGTACTGCTCGGCTTCCTCCAACTGGATGCGACGGTTCCCGGCGAGCGTCAGAGAAATATGGTGCCCGCCGGTCGCTTCATCGGCGGAATAGATCACTTTGCCCTGTTTAACAATGGCAATCCCGGTGGTACCGCCCCCGATATCCACCACGCCAGCGTTATCGAGCTGCAACAGGTCCGCCACCGCGGTCGGTTCGTCGAGCACATGACTCACTTCAAGTCCGGCAGACTCCAGCACGTTGATCGAAATGCGCCGGTCCGTTCCCGGTGGAAACGAGGTTGCCGCATGGGTAAAGCGGCAACCCAGCTGTTGTTCGAGCGTATCGAGATGGCGACGAACGAGGGTCACCGCGCCGAAGAAATCCCAGACGATGCCATCGCGCACGACATCGGCCCAGTCCAGGCAAACCGCAACCGGCTGTCCGTCACTGTCGACAACCATCGACACCACATCACACGTTCCCAAATCAACGCCCAGCCACAGCGGTGAATCGCTCGCAGCAGGCGTCTGGTTACATAGCGCTGCCGCTTTTTGCAGCCTGGGTGTCAGCCAACGCTGTTCGTCGTGCGCCATCCCTTTTACTCCTTATACAATTCTGAAGGCGTCCACCAACACACAGCGACGCAGACGCACAAACGTGCGCGCGCTGGTCACCCCTTCCCCGGTTGGTGTGGTAATGGTCATCGTGGTCCAGCCTTCACCGCCGAGCCCAAGCCCCGCAATACACGGTCCGTTCTTGACGAAAATGCTGGTATCAATGGCGTTTGCCATGCGGTTCATGTTGTCGATATTGCGCGAATGCATCGCCGCCGTATGGTGACAGCCGCCTTCAAGCTTGACCGCCAGTTCAATGGCCTCATCGACGCTGGCGACCCGCACGACAGGCAGCACCGGCATCATCAATTCGGTGACGGCAAACGGATGCGTCGCTGAGGTTTCGACGAATAACAGCCGCGTTTGCTCTGGTACGGTCAGACCAATCGTCGCCGCGATTTTTCCTGCATCGCGGCCTACCCAGTCACGACTGACCGTGCCTTTACCGCGCTCATCGATATTATTCAGCAGCACAGGTTGCAGCTGTTCGGCCTGAGCCGCAGTCAGTTTCACCGCATGCTGGCTTTCCATCAGGCGCATCAGTTCGTCGGCAACGCTATCCACGACGATCAGGACTTTTTCATCGGCGCAGATGATGTTGTTATCAAACGATGCGCCTTTGACGATCGACTGCGCCGCGCGGGCCAGGTCGGCCGTTTCATCCACCACCACCGGCGGGTTACCCGCACCGGCGGCAATCAGACGCTTGTTGGTGTGCTTACGCGCAGCATCCACTACGGCTTCACCGCCGGTCACCACCAGCAGGCCGATGCCTGGGTACTTGAACAGGCGCTGGGCGGTTTCGATATCCGGATTGGCAACGGTCACCAGCAGGTTTGCCGGGCCGCCTGCGGCAACAATCGCCTGGTTAAGCAGCGTAATGGCGCGCTGAGAGACTTTTTTTGCCGCAGGATGCGGAGCGAAGACCACGCTGTTGCCAGCGGCAATCAGGCTGATGGCGTTGTTAATAACAGTTGCGGCAGGGTTGGTAGACGGCGTCACCGAGGCCACCACGCCCCACGGCGCATTTTCAATCAGCGTCAGACCGTTATCGCCGGTCAGGACCTGTGGAGACAGGCATTCCACCCCCGGCGTACCGCGTGCCTGCGCCACGTTTTTGGCAAATTTATCGTCAACGCGTCCCATGCCGGTTTCTGTGACGGCAAGTTCCGCTAATTCTCTGGCGTGCTTTTCGCCCGCCTCGCGAAGAGCCGCGATAGCCAACTGACGCATGGCGACCCTTTTCAACCCCTGCTGGGCCAGTTTTGCTGCCGTCACTGCGTCATCCAGGGAGGCAAAAACGCCCATTTCTTGAACGGCACTGACGGGCTGGCTGCTGTCTTTCATTTTCAGCAGCACCGCTTTCACGACCTGTTCAATATCCTGTTGATTCATGATTTTCTGCCTTATTTATGGAAGATCACCTGGCCACCAGCCACCACTTCATCGACGATGCCAATCACGCACAGATCGACAGGTGATGATTCGTGACGGTGCGCCTGACGGGCTGAGCTGCCGCTGACCAGCAGCACCCACTCCCCGGTTCCCGCTCCGATGCTGTCGATAGCAACAGCACACTGGCCGTCGGGATTACCCTGGGCATCAATCATTTCCACCATCAGCAACTTGTCGTGCGCGAGCCCCTGATGGCGTACGGTACAAACAATTTGTCCTGTGACGATTGCCAGTTTCATACGCGCCTCCGTGGCATATTTCAGGTAAAACCTCCCCCTACCCTCCGCAGAAGGTAATGTGAAAAGGAGAGAGGGTGACGCCAGCAATGAAATTTGTGGCGTCACATGGACGACTTACATGTCGTTGCTGTCGCCTTTAAAGCTGATCGGGAACACTTCTTCCAGATCGCCATGCGGACGCGGGATCACGTGTACGGAAACCAGCTCGCCAATACGCTGTGCAGCCGCAGCACCTGCGTCTGTTGCCGCTTTACATGCCGCTACGTCGCCACGGACCATAGCAGTGACCAGACCGCCACCGATCTGCTTCACGCCAACCAGTTTCACACGTGCCGCTTTAACCATTGCGTCAGAAGCCTCAATCAGTGCAACCAGGCCCCGGGTTTCAATCATTCCTAATGCTTCCATTTTGCTTTCCTCTTAAGTCAAAGGGGTCCAGAACGGGACCTTATACAACCAGTGTGTGCGAGGCGTTTTCACGACTCACGTCAGTCTGGCGCGGCACAGCGGCCACCAACGCCAGTTCGATAATTTCCTGTACGCTACAGCCGCGAGAGAGGTCGTGAAGCGGTGCGGCAAGTCCCTGAATCAAGGGACCAACGGCGCGATACCCTCCCAAACGCTGGGCGATTTTGTAGCCAATATTGCCTGCCTCCAGCGACGGGAAAACCATCACGTTGGCATTGCCCTTTAACGGACTGGCGGGCGCTTTTTGCGCGGCGACTTCCGGAACAAAGGCGGCATCAAATTGCAGTTCGCCATCCACGATAAGCTGCGGGGCACGCTCACGAACAATCTCCGTCGCCTGCTGCACGTTAGCGACGTTGGGATGGCGAGCGCTGCCATTACTTGAAAACGACAGCATGGCCACGCGCGGCTCTTCCCCCGTGATCCCCTGCCATGTCTGCGCGCTGGCAATCGCAATATCCGCCAGCTGTGCGGCGGTGGGCTGCGGCACGACGCTGCAATCGGCAAACCCTAATGACGGCCCGAGATACTGTGGCAGCATCAGGAAAATTGACGACAGCGTTTTACAGCCTGGCTGTAGCCCAATAATGCGCAAACCGGCGCGCAGCACGTTTGCCGTCGACGATAGATTGCCCGCAATACAGACGTCAGCTTTACCCGCGCTGACCATTGCCGCGGCGAACATCAGCGGATCGTTGAGTTTTTCCCCTGCATCCGCAGGCGTTTTATCTCCCGCGCGGGCCAACCAGCGCAGCGCAAACTCTTCACGCATTGGCAGGTTGCTTTGCGGATCGATAACCTGAATGCCATCCATCCCCACCCGGTGGCTGAGAGCAAACTGGCGCAGCGCAAACGGGCTGGCGACGAGAATGGGACGCGCCAGACGGTGCTGATGCAGGTAATTTGCCGCCTTCAGTACCCGAACATCCAGCGCATCCGGAAACACCACCCGTGCAGGTGAGCGGTGGGAGAGTTGACGAGCACGTTCAATGATCACGGTTTCTCCTCCAGTCGCTGTTGAATTTGGCTAACCGTCAGCGGGTGCTTCGCAACGCTCAGAACCATCATGACGTAGACCGTACTGGAAAGGCGGTTGAGCGCCTGCATGATGTCCGGTCGCATGACTTCAAAACTACGGGTGATGAAAACCTGGGCCGCCACCGTCTCCGTTTCACGGACTTTGGTACGCAGCAGATTAAGCAGCGCGCAATCATGTCCGTGACTGGCTTCAGGCACCAGATGGTCGTGGTCCAGATAGCGCAGCGGCTGATGCGAAAGGCGGTGTAAATCGTCGTCACTTAAGCCGACGATAGCTTGTGCTCCCAGCAGCTCGTCCATCGCATCGGCGCGCATAATGTTGCCCAGGCGCGAACGGATATCCGAAAGCCACGGCTGCCACGGTTGCCCAAGCTCTATCTGCAACCACACGGCCAGCGCGATGGTGCTGTCCAGCGCGGCGCGAAATCCCAGGCGCGGATCACTTTTGGCAACCATCTTGTCCGCCGTCAGATGCGTCAGCGTGTCAGGTTTCTTCGCCACCGGTTGATGACACAGTTCGCAGCTGGCCTGTGGATGCGTATCGCTGCTGGTTAACCCATGCACCGGCTGCGGCTGCTGGTCTTCGTCAGCAATAAACAGGCTGCCCTGCTCGTCGATAAACTTAATGCGCAGATGTCGGCTTTCCAGTAATTCCCGGGCAGACGGCGTCAGGCGAGCGTCAGCGGGGAGATGAATTTCAGCCCCTTCGCTGAGCGTATGATTCGCTCTGAGCCATGCTTCGGTAATGAAATCCTTCATACATCCGCCTTAGCAGGACTGCCAGTTCGCAGGCCAGGCCACATACAGAAACTTCACCGTCGAGGGCGTACCAAATTCGATGCTGGAGCCTTTCGGGATAAACATCACGTCCCCGACTTTAGCAATCATGGTTTCGCCTTCGTGACGAACGTGCAGCTCACCTTCCAGAATCATGTCGATTTCGTCGTAGTTCAGCGTCCATGGGAAAAAGGCGTTATCCCACTGCATGAACCCGGCGGCCATACTGCTGCCGTCCTGGTCGGTCACCAGATCGGTTAACCCCACACAGTGCGGCTGTGCGCCGTCAAAACGACCAAACTTCACGCTACTGCCGTCGATGACTTTGACGCCGCCTTTACCAGTCACCGAGTGAAAGCTCGGCTGCATTCCGCCCTGCTCCAGCGACTGTTTCTCCTTCATGACTTTGTCCATCAGTTGGGCAACCAGGCTTTCGGTAAACTGTCCTTCCGGTAACTGTGCAATGATGGTTTCGCGAATGCGTTGGTTTTCCGTTTTGCCATCAATCACCGCAGCCGGTTTAGCAGCGGCAGCGCATGGCGTGGATTCATCGCATTCGCTGATGGTGACGCCCAGCAGCTCCGCAACTTCGCGCGCCTCCGGGGTGATGATGCTGGCGCGCAGAACAACTGACATTTCCTGTTCGCCGCGTGCGTGGGCCGCACGAATATCGTTAGCTGTGATGAGTTTTTTCACCTGCCCTTTCCTCCTTTTGGCTGAGCTCAGTCAGATAATCCACCAGATGCTGCACGCTGCGCGGGTCATGGCTATTGAGCTCAAAAATCGGCTCCTGAAACCCCATCCCGCAAAGAAGTTGTTGCGTTGCCGCGACGTCGGCATCCGGCAGGTCCGTTTTGCTGATAACGGCGATTTGTCGTTTACTTGCGCCAATATCCAGCAGCCCGGCAGGTAAGCGACTTTCTTTATCATTTGCCGCATGTATATAAATCAACGTATCGACATCCTGCAGCGTGGTAATTAAGGCGTGATACCAGCGAGGATGGCTAAAATATTCCCCTGGCGTATCGATATCGCCATTCTCATTAAACTCCACGGCCTGTGTTTTTCTGGCGAGGGAATAATTTCCCTGTAGCGCATTAAAGAGCGTCGTTTTCCCCGCCCCCACCGTACCGACAAACGCAATACGTTTCATCGCCGCCTCTGATTAACTTTTTGTCAGATTGCACAATGTGAAATTTAATAACCGGCCCAGACCACTTACCGTCTGTAATAACGCTTCTTCTACCGCGCCTACCGAGCCGTAGATAACCAGCGCACCGCTGAATCTATCGAGAAAACCGATATGTACATCTGCCGCCTTCAGGGCTAAGTCACCGGCAATCATCGCCGTTTCCCCTGGCGTCAGCGTCATGATGCCGATGGCACCGGCTTCGGGAACGCCGATCTTTTTCGCCAGTTCCTCTCCGGGGTGCGCAATGAGATGCGCCAGCGTGACCTGTTTCCCCGGCACAAATTCCTGGATAATGCGTTCTTTTTCCATTGCTCACCGCCTCCTCTAAAACTGCCCTCATCGTGGCAATTTTTTGTCAGAGCAAATAACAAAATTCGGCAACCAGGTTTAAAAGGTGAAGTGGATCACTAAGAAAGGGAAAATAAAAAGGCGCGGGAGAAACCCGCGCCGGAAATAAATTAAAGTGATATTACAGCGGCTGCGTCTGCGCCTCAACCACCGCCAGCGCCACCATGTTCACGATACGACGCACGGAGGCAATCGGCGTTAATACATGCACCGGTTTCGCCACGCCCATCAGCACCGGTCCTACGGTCACCCCTTCAGAGCTGGAGACGCGCAGCAGGTTATAGCTGATACGCGCCGCTTCCACGTTCGGCATAATCAGGATGTTAGCCGATCCCTTCAGCGGGCTGTCCGGCATACGTTCGTTACGGATGCTCTCCACCAGCGCCGCATCGCCGTGCATTTCCCCGTCAATCATCAGCTCCGGCGCGCGCTCGCGCACCAGCGCCAGCGTCTCACGCATTTTGCAGGCCGCCGCGGATTTAGACGAACCAAAGTTAGAGTGCGACAGCAGCGCCACCTTCGGCTCAATACCAAAGCGACGCACGGTCTCGGCGGCCATCACGGTGATCTCCGCCAGCTCGTCCGGGGTCGGGTCGTCGTTAACGTAGGTATCGGCAATAAAGGTGTTGCCGCTTGGCAGCAGCAGCGCGTTCATCGCCCCAGCGGTATGGACGCCGTCGCGATAGCCGAAGATCTCCTGCACCACGCTAAAGTGCTCGTGGTAATCGCCGATGGTGCCGCAGATCAGCGCATCCGCCTCGCCGCGATGGACCATGATCGCGCCGATCACCGTCGTGTTGCTGATCACCGCTTTCTGCGCCTGCTCCTGAGTGATCCCCCGCCGTTTCATGATCGCGTAGTATTCGCTCCAGTACTCTTTGAAGCGCGGATCGGATTCGTTGTTAACGATCTCGAAGTCGACGCCCGGCTTAATCTGCAGGCCCAGCTTCTGGATACGCATTTCGATCACGCTCGGACGACCAATCAGGATCGGTTTCGCCAGGCCTAAGGTGATCAGCTCCTGGGTGGCGTGCAGCACGCGCGCCTCTTCCCCTTCCGCCAGCACGACACGCTTCGCGTCGGCGCGCGCCTGGGAGAAGATTGGCTTCATGAACAGGTTGGTTTTATAGACAAATTCGGTGAGCTTATCGACGTAAGCGTCGAAATCGTGAATCGGACGCGTCGCCACGCCGGAGTCCATCGCCGCTTTGGCCACCGCGGGAGCAATTTTGACAATCAGACGCGGGTCGAACGGTTTTGGAATGATGTAGTCCGGACCGAAGCTCAGATCCTGGTCGCCGTACGCAGACGCGACCACTTCGCTCTGCTCGGCGTGCGCCAGCTCCGCGATGGCGTGAACGGCGGCAAGCTTCATCTCTTCGTTGATCGCCGTTGCGCCGACGTCCAGCGCACCGCGGAAGATGAACGGGAAGCAGAGTACGTTGTTGACCTGGTTCGGGTAGTCAGAACGACCGGTACAGATAATGGCGTCTTCACGCACCGCTTTCGCCAGCGGCGGCAGGATTTCCGGCTCCGGGTTCGCCAGGGCCAGGATCATTGGCGCACGCGCCATCTTCTTCACCATCTCCTGGGTCAACACTTTCGGACCCGAGCAGCCGAGGAAGATATCCGCGCCGTCGATCACCTCGTCCAGGGTGCGTTTACCGTCGTCTTCCACCGCATAGGCCGCTTTGGTTTCAGCCATGTTCGGCTCACGGTCTTTATAGATAACGCCTTTGGAATCGCAGACCACAATGTTGTGTTTCTGCATACCCAGCGCCACCAGCAGATTCATACAGGCGATAGCCGCGGCGCCTGCGCCAGAAACCACCATGCGCACGTCGGAGAGATTTTTCTCTACCACGCGCAGGCCGTTCAGAATCGCGGCGGTGCTGATAATCGCGGTCCCGTGTTGGTCATCATGGAACACGGGAATGTTCATACGCTCGCGCAGCTTCTGCTCGATATAGAAACATTCCGGCGCTTTGATGTCTTCCAGGTTAATCCCGCCGAAGGTCGGCTCCAGCGCGGCCACCACGTTGATGAATTTGTCAGGGTCGAGCTCATCCACCTCGATATCGAACACGTCGATACCGGCGAATTTCTTGAACAGTACCCCCTTCCCTTCCATCACCGGTTTACCGGCCAGCGCACCGATGTTGCCCAGCCCCAGCACCGCCGTGCCGTTAGAGATCACGGCGACAAGGTTGCCACGCGCGGTGTATTTGTAGGCCGCCAGCGGGTCTTTTTCAATTTCCAGACACGGGGCAGCTACGCCTGGCGAATAGGCCAGCGCCAGATCGCGCTGGGTTGCCAGCGGCTTGGTTGGGGAGACCTGGATTTTCCCCGGGACAGGAAACTCGTGAAAATCGAGGGCACTCTGTTTTAACTGATCGTCCATCTTGTTATTCCTTTTACGTATCGGTCAGATAGTATCGCCGCAGGACAGCGCATAAACTTTGAAGGCTGCCAAACTCTCACCATCACACATTAAAAATTGTTATCAATTTATAACAGCCATGTTACCCGTCTCAAAAGCAATGCCTCCCCCGTCTGCTATGCTTTTTTGTTAAGTCCATCATGATTTTTCCAGAAGTGTGAACTAACGCACTCAGCTAACGCTTTTATTTCCAAGGAGTAATCATTTATGAACCAGCTAGACGGCATCAAAAAATTCACCACCGTGGTTGCAGACAGCGGCGATATCGAGTCGATTCGCCACTATCAGCCGGAGGATGCGACCACCAACCCTTCGCTGCTGCTCAAAGCGGCCGGGCTTGCCCATTTTAGCCATCTGATTGATGACGCCATTGCCTACGGTAAACAGCGCGGTAAAACGCAGGAGCAGCAGGTCGCCGAAGCCAGCGA
Organism: Enterobacter sp. DC4; assembly: GCF_000568095.1. Lineage (NCBI taxonomy): Bacteria > Pseudomonadati > Pseudomonadota > Gammaproteobacteria > Enterobacterales > Enterobacteriaceae > Enterobacter > Enterobacter sp. DC4. The sequence continues at coordinate 374,815 of NZ_AZUB01000004.1, forward strand.
CAAGCTGGCGGTTAATTTTGGTGCAGAAATTCTGAAAAGCATTCCGGGACGCGTCTCGACCGAAGTCGATGCCCGCCTCTCATTTGATAAAGAAAAAAGCATTAATAAGGCACGTCGTCTGGTCGAGCTCTACCAGGATCAGGGCATCGATAAATCACGCATTCTGATCAAGCTCGCCTCCACCTGGGAAGGCATCCGCGCGGCAGAGGTGCTGGAAAAAGAGGGTATCCACTGCAACCTGACGCTGCTGTTCTCGTTTGCCCAGGCGCGCGCCTGCGCGGAAGCGGGCGTGTTCCTCGTCTCGCCGTTTGTCGGGCGCATCTACGACTGGTATCAGGCAAAACAGCCGATGGATCCGTACGTGGTGGATGAGGATCCGGGCGTGAAATCGGTCCGTAACATCTACGACTACTACAAACAGCACCGCTACGAAACCATCGTGATGGGGGCCAGCTTCCGCCGTACCGAGCAGATCCTCGCCCTGGCAGGCTGTGACCGTCTGACCATCTCCCCTAACCTGCTCCAGGAGCTACAGGACAAAGAAGAGACGGTGATCCGTAAGCTGGTGCCCACCTCCACCGTTCTGCCAAAACCGAAAACCATGACCGAAGCGGAGTTCCGCTGGGAGCACAACCAGGACGCGATGGCTGTGGAAAAACTGGCGGAAGGTATCCGCCTGTTCGCCGTCGACCAGCGCAAACTTGAAGACCTTCTCGCCGCCAAACTTTAACCTTGCCACGGAGTGAACTATGTCCCGTAAAGAGCTCGCCAATGCCATTCGCGCCCTCAGCATGGATGCCGTGCAGAAAGCCAATTCCGGCCACCCCGGCGCACCGATGGGCATGGCCGATATTGCCGAAGTGCTGTGGAACGACTTCCTGAAGCACAACCCGAATGACCCCACCTGGTACGATCGCGACCGCTTTATTCTCTCCAACGGTCACGCCTCAATGCTGCTCTACAGCCTGCTGCACCTTTCCGGCTACGATCTGCCGCTTGAGGAGCTGAAAAACTTCCGCCAGCTGCACTCCAAAACCCCTGGGCACCCGGAGATTGGCTATACGCCGGGCGTGGAGACCACCACCGGGCCGCTCGGTCAGGGGCTGGCCAATGCGGTCGGGCTGGCGATTGCCGAGCGTACGCTGGCGGCACAGTTCAACCAGCCGGACCATGAGATTGTCGATCACTACACCTACGTGTTTATGGGTGACGGCTGTCTGATGGAGGGGATATCCCACGAGGTTTGCTCGCTGGCAGGCACGCTGGGGCTCGGCAAGCTGATCGGGTTCTACGATCACAACGGCATCTCCATCGACGGGGAGACCGAGGGCTGGTTTACCGACGACACGGCAAAACGCTTCGAGGCCTACCACTGGCACGTGGTGCATGAGATTGACGGTCACGACCCTGAGGCGGTGAAAAAAGCGATTCAGGAAGCGCAGAGCGTGAAGGACAAACCGTCCCTGATTATCTGCCGCACGGTCATCGGCTTCGGCTCGCCGAACAAGGCGGGCAAAGAGGAGGCGCACGGTGCGGCGCTGGGCGAGGAGGAAGTGGCGCTGACCCGGCAGAAGCTGGGCTGGAAATACCCGCCGTTTGAGATCCCAAAAGAGATCTACAGAGCCTGGGATGCCCGTGAAGACGGCGAGAAGGCCCAGCACGCCTGGAACGAGAAGTTTGCCGCTTATAAAAAAGCGCACCCGGAGCTGGCCGCCGAGTTCTCCCGCCGCATGAGCGGCGGTCTGCCGGAAGACTGGGACGATAAAACCCAGGCGCTGATTGAAAACCTGCAGTCCAACCCGGCGAAGATCGCCACCCGTAAGGCGTCGCAAAATACCCTGAACGCAATCGGCCCTATTCTGCCCGAACTGCTCGGCGGCTCGGCGGACCTGGCACCAAGCAACCTGACGATCTGGTCCGGCTCGAAATCGCTGAAAGAGGATATTGCCGGGAACTATATCCACTACGGCGTGCGCGAGTTCGGGATGACCGCGATCGCCAACGGCATCGCCCATCACGGTGGGTTTGTGCCGTACACCGCCACTTTCCTGATGTTCGTCGAGTACGCCCGTAACGCGGCGCGCATGGCGGCGCTGATGAAGGCGCGGCAGATTATGGTCTATACCCACGACTCCATTGGTCTGGGAGAAGACGGCCCCACCCACCAGGCGGTTGAACAGCTGGCTAGCCTGCGCCTGACGCCAAACTTCAGCACCTGGCGTCCGTGCGATCAGGTCGAAGCGGCAGTGGGCTGGAAGCTGGCGGTAGAACGCCATAACGGCCCAACGGCACTGATTTTGTCCCGCCAGAATCTGGCGCAGATTGAGCGCACGCCGGAACAGGTGAAAAACATCGCCCGCGGCGGCTACATTCTGAAGGACAGCGGCGGCAAGCCGGACGTGATCCTGATTGCGACCGGTTCCGAGGTGGAAATCACGGTGAAAGCGGCGGAAAAACTGACCGCCGAAGGCCACGCGGTGCGCGTGGTATCCCTGCCTTCTACGGATATTTTTGACGCTCAGGACGAGGCGTACCGGGAGTCGGTGCTGCCCTCTAACGTCGCGGCGCGCGTGGCGGTGGAGGCCGGTATCGCCGACTACTGGTACAAGTATGTCGGGCTCAAAGGGGCGATTGTGGGCATGCGAGGCTACGGTGAATCCGCCCCTGCCGATAAGCTGTTCCCGTACTTCGGCTTTACCGTTGAGAACGTGGTGGAGAAGGCGCTGAGCGTGCTGTAGTGCGGTCTGCGTTGCCGGGTGGCGCTGTCGCTTACCCGGCCTGGAAAATCGGGTGGCTTTGCCACCCTTTTTTATACTACCCGGACACCCGCCGCCATCGCCCGCTCCGGCGTTAACAACACGCTTTCGCTGGCGTCATCGGTTTCCGCGCAGAGCAGCATGCATTCAGACGTTTCGCCGCGCATCTTCGCTTTCGCCAAATTACACAGCACCACCACCGTTTTTCCCATAAGCTCTTCTTCCCGGTAATACGGCACCAGGCTGGTGACGGTTTGCAGCGTTTTTCCGCCCACATCAATCTGCGCGATATAGAGTTTGTCTGCGTTGGCGTGGCGCTTAACGTCCACAATCGTCCCCACGCGGATCTCCAGCTTTGCAAAGTCATCGTAAGCTATCGTGTCCATGCTCTCTCCTTGGTAAAGTTTTACTAAATACTAGCACGCTATTTGCCGGAAGCAATGGGCAGGATATTTAGTAAAAACGGATGCATGTCCTGATTCATCCTTTACAATGGGTCATCACGTGGGGGAATAAGGAAAAACATGGCTACGCTCAAAGACATCGCGACGGAGGCTGGCGTTTCGCTGGCGACGGTATCCCGGGTTTTAAACGATGACCCAACGTTGAACGTAAAAGAAGAGACCAAGCACCGCATTCTGGAGATTGCGGAAAAGCTGGAATACAAGAGCACAACGTCCCGCAAAATGCAGTCTGCCGCGGTGGGTCAGCAGCACATTCTGGCGCTCTACAGCTACCAGCAAGAGCTGGAGATTAACGACCCTTACTACCTTGCCATCCGCCACGGTATTGAGACACAGTGTGAAAAACTGGGCGTCGAGCTGAGCAACTGTTACGCCAATGCCACCCTGCCAGAGAGTAAAAAACTTACCGGCGTACTGATTGTGGGCAAACCTTCTTCAGCAACTCGCCGTAGCGCAATGGCCCTGACGGACAACGTCTGCTTTATCGATTTTCACGAGCCCGGCAGCGCGTTCGATTCCGTCGACATTGACCTCTCGCGCATCAGCAAGCAGATCGTTGATTTCTTCATTGATCAGGGCGTTAAGCGCATTGGCTTTATCGGCGGGGAAGATGAGCCCGGCAAAGCCGATATCCGCGAAGCCGCTTTTGTCGAGTATGGTCGCCTGAAAGGGGTGGTGTCAGAACAGGATATCTGGCGCGGCGGTTTTTCCAGCTCATCCGGATACGAACTGGCAAAAACCATGCTGGCTCAGACAAGCTGGCCTACCGCCCTGTTTGTAGCCTCTGATTCGATAGCCATCGGCGTCTTGCGCGCTATCCATGAAAAAGGGCTGGCGATCCCGGAAGACATTTCGCTCATTAGCGTGAACGATATCCCGACCGCCCGCTTCACCTTCCCGCCGCTCTCTACCGTACGCATCCACTCGGAAATGATGGGCAGCCAGGGGGTTAACCTGCTGCTGGAAAAAGCCCGCGATGGCCGGACGCTGCCGCTGCAGGTTTTCGTGCCGAGCGTGCTGAAACTGCGCGGCACCACCCGCTAATTCCCCTCGTTTAACACACTGCCGGGCATGCCCGGCATTTTTTTATTTCGTGATCGAGTTAAAGCAAATCAATTTTACTGATTTTATTTAGTAAAATATTTACTAAAATCTCCAGCAATGATGTTTACCCCCTACAGGGAGATCGCATGAATCGCTGGGAAAATATTCAACTCACGCATGAGAACCGGCTTCCGCCGCGAGCGTACTTCTTCTCATACGACACCGTCGCGCAGGCTCGCACCTTTGCCCGCGAGGCCAGCAGCCACTTTCTGTCTCTGAGCGGTAAGTGGAACTTTCGCTTTTTCACCCACCCCCTTCTGGTACCGGAAAACTTTACCTCTGAGTATATGGCCGACTGGGGCGACATTACCGTACCCGCCATGTGGCAGATGGAAGGGCACGGCCAGCTGCAGTACACCGACGAAGGCTTCCCCTTCCCGGTCGACGTGCCGTGGGTGCCTACAGACAATCCGACCGGGGCGTATCAGCGCCACTTCACGCTATCGGACGGCTGGCAGGGGAAGCAGACCCTCATCAAGTTTGACGGCGTCGAAACGTATTTCGAAGTCTACGTGAATGGTCACTACATTGGCTTTAGCAAGGGCAGCCGGCTGACCGCCGAGTTTGATATCAGCCACGCGGTGCACGGCGGGCAAAACCTGCTGTGCGTGCGGGTGCTGCAGTGGGCGGATTCGACCTACATTGAGGATCAGGACATGTGGTGGACGGCCGGCATTTTCCGCGACGTCTATCTGATCGGCAAAAATCCCACTCACGTGCGCGACCTCACGATCAAAACCACCTTCGACGAGGCATGGAAAGACGCCACCCTCTTCTGTCAGCTTGAGCTGGAAAACCTGGCCCCGCACGCATCCGCCGTGTCGCTGGAGTATGCCCTGTATGATGGCGAAGCAGCGATCCATCAGGGCACTACCGACAGCCTGACCGTGACCCGCAGCGCGGAAACCGCCTTTAACATTGAGGTCAAACAGCCTCAGCAGTGGTCTGCGGAATCGCCCTACCTCTACCATCTGGTCGTAACGCTCAAAGATGAACACGGACAGACGCTGGAGGTTATCCCTCAGCGCATTGGGTTCCGCGACATCAAGGTGCGAGACGGCCTGTTCTACGTGAACAACCGCTACCTGAAGCTGCACGGCGTAAACCGTCACGACAACGATCACCAGAAGGGCCGCGCCGTGGGCATGGATCGCGTCGAGCGCGACCTGATCCTGATGAAGCAGCACAATATCAATTCGGTGCGCACCGCCCACTACCCCAACGATCCGCGCTTCTACGAGCTGTGCGACCTCTACGGCCTGTTCGTGATGGCGGAGACGGATGTGGAATCCCACGGCTTTGCCAACGTCGGCGACCTGAGCCGCATCACGGACGATCCGGTGTGGGAACATGTCTACGTTGAGCGCATCGAGCGCCATATTCACGCCCAGAAAAACCACCCTTCCATCATCATCTGGTCGCTTGGAAACGAGTCCGGCTACGGCTGCAATATTCGCGCCATGGCCCGGGCCGCGAAGGCGCTGGACGACACGCGCCTGCTGCATTACGAAGAAGATCGCGACGCCGAGGTGGTGGATATCATCTCCACCATGTACACCCGCGTGCCGCTGATGAATTTGTTCGGCGAGTATCCCCACGCCAAACCGCGCATTATCTGCGAATACGCCCACGCGATGGGCAACGGCCCCGGCGGTCTGAGCGAGTATCAAAACGTCTTCGATCGCCACGACTGCATTCAGGGCCACTACGTCTGGGAGTGGTGCGACCACGGTATTCAGTCGGCAGATGCCAGCGGCAATACGTATTACGCCTACGGCGGTGACTTTGGTGACTATCCGAATAACTACAACTTCTGCCTCGACGGGCTGATCTACTCCGATCAAACGCCGGGTCCGGGGCTGCGCGAATATAAGCAGGTGATTGCCCCGGTCAAACTGCGCTGGCAGAACGGCGAGCTGCACGTTGAAAACCGCTTCTGGTTCACCAACCTGGACGATTACACCCTGCTCGTTGAGGTGCGTGCCGAAGGTGAAACCCTGCACAGCCAGCCGCTGACAATTTCCGGGCTGGCCCCCAACAGCACCCGCAGCGTGAGCCTGAACCTGCCCGAACTCGACGAGCGCGAAGCATTCCTGACCGTGCGCATCAGCAAAAACAGCCGCACGCGCTACAGCGAAGCGGGGCACGAGATTGCGGTGTATCAGTTCCCGCTAAAAACGCGCACAACTCACGTCACGCCGTTTAGTAACGCCAACGCGACACCGCTGCGGCTGGCAGAAGACCGTCTGAACTGTACCGTGATCGGGCATAACTTCCGCGCACGCTTCTCAAAAGTGACGGGGAAACTCTGCTCCTGGCTGGTTAACGGTGAGGAAAACATCACCCGTGAACCGAAGATTAACTTTTTCAAACCGATGATTGATAACCACAAGCAGGAGTATGAGGGGCTGTGGCAACCCAACCATCTGCAGATTATGCAGGAGCACCTGCGCGGTTTTGAGGTCGAGCAGCAGGACGATGCGATCGTCATTACCACCCGCACGCTGATTGCCCCGCCGGTGTTTGATTTTGGCATGCGCTGCACCTATCGCTGGCGCATTGCCGCCGACGGGCAAATTAACGTTGAGCTGAGCGGTGAACGCTACGGTGATTATCCGCACATTATCCCATGCATCGGATTTACCCTCGGCATCAACGGTGAATTCGACCAGGTGAGCTACTACGGACGCGGACCCGGTGAGAACTACCCGGACAGCCAGCAGGCCAGCACCATAGACCTGTGGCACACCACGGTGGACGAAATGTTCGAAAACTACCCGTTCCCGCAGAACAACGGCAACCGTCAGCAGGTGCGCTGGGCAACGCTCGCCAGCCGTCACGGCAGCGGCCTGCTGGTGGTGCCTGAACAACCCATTCACCTCAGCGCCTGGCGCTACACGGCAGAGAACATCCACGCCGCGCAGCACTGCAACGAACTGCGTCGCAGCGAGGACATCACCCTCAATCTCGACCATCAGGTACTGGGCTTAGGCTCTAACTCCTGGGGAAGCGAAGTGCTGGATACCTGGCGCGTCTGGTTCCGGCCGTTCCGCTACGGCTTCACCCTGCTCCCGCTGGAAGGCGGACACACCGCCGCGCAGACGCTGGCGCGCCATCGGTTCGGCAGCGGTTTCTTCTCCATGAATTCGCACAGCGAGGCAGAAAAATGATCGTTCTCGACAGCCTGGAACAGTTCCAGCAGCGTTATCGCACGGGCCGCAAATGGCAGCGCTGCACAGAGGCCATTAATAACATCGACCACATCCAGCCCGGCGTTGCCCACTCGATTGGCGACTCTCTGGCCTACCGCGTGACCCATGATGCCAGCACCGACGCGCTGTTCGTCGGCCATCGCCGCTATTTCGAGGTGCATTACTACCTGCAGGGCGCGCAGAAAATTGAGTACGCCGCAAAAGACGCCCTTCAGCTTGTGGAGTGCTACCGGGATGAAACCGACCGTGAATACCTGAAAGGCGTGGGCCATACCGAACAGGTGAGGGAGGGACAGATCGTGATATGTGAAAACCACGAGGCGTATCGCTTTATCAGCGAAACGCCAGCCAAAAAAGTCGTCCTCTATGTGACCATCGAAGACGGTTATTTCCATAACAAATAAAAAATCCAGCGGTGCCAATGAAGCACCGCTATCCTCCTCGTACCCGGAGATAGGTTATGTCTGAAACTACCAAGCGTAATACCATCGGCAAATTCGGCCTGCTGTCGCTGACGTTTGCCGCCGTATTCAGTTTTAACAACGTGATTAATAACAACATCGAGCTGGGGCTGGCCTCCGCGCCGATGTTCTTTTTAGCCACCCTGTTCTACTTTATTCCTTTCTGCTTAATCATCGCGGAGTTTGTCTCCCTGAATAAAAACTCCGAAGCGGGCGTGTACGCCTGGGTGAAAAGCTCGCTGGGCGGGCGCTGGGCGTTTATTACCGCCTACACCTACTGGTTCGTGAACCTGTTCTTCTTTACCTCGTTATTACCGCGCGTCATCGCCTACGCCTCTTACGCCTTTTTGGGCTATGAGTACATTCTTACGCCGTTTGCCACCACGGTACTGAGCATGGTGCTGTTCGCCTTCTCGACCTGGGTGTCCACCAACGGGGCGAAGATGCTGGGGCCGATCACGTCGGTGACCTCTACGCTCATGCTGCTGTTGACCCTCTCCTATATTCTACTGGCCGGCGCGGCGCTGGTGGGCGGCGTGCAGCCAGCCGACCCGATTACCGTTGACGCAATGATCCCCAACTTCAATTGGGCCTTCCTCGGCATCACCACCTGGATATTTATGGCCGCCGGGGGCGCAGAGTCCGTTGCGGTATACGTTAACGACGTGAAGGGCGGCTCAAAATCCTTTGTCAGGGTGATCATTCTGGCGGGGATTTTCATCGGCGTGCTCTACTCCATCTCCTCGGTGCTGATTAACGTCTTTATCAGCAGCAAAGAGCTGAAATTCACCGGTGGTTCGGTACAGGTGTTCCACGGCCTGGCGGTATGGTTTGGCCTGCCGGAGGTGCTGATGAACCGCTTTGTCGGCCTGGTCTCCTTTACCGCGATGTTCGGCTCCCTGCTGATGTGGACGGCAACCCCGGTCAAAATCTTCTTCTCTGAGATCCCAAGCGGCATCTTTGGGCCAAAAACCGTGGCGCTGAACGAGAACGGCGTACCGGCGCGGGCGGCGTGGATCCAGTATCTGATCGTCATTCCGCTCATGATTATCCCAACTATGGGGTCGAATACCGCGCAGGAGCTGATGAATACCGTCATCAACATGACCGCCGCCGCGTCAATGTTACCGCCGCTGTTCATTATGCTGGCCTACCTGAACCTGCGCCGTAAGCTCGATCATCTCCCGCGCGACTTCAAAATGGGCTCACGTACCACGGGCATGGTAGTGGTGTCGATGCTGATTGTGATTTTTTCCATCGGCTTTGTGGCCTCAACTTTCCCCACCAGTGCCAATATTCTGACGATTATTTTCTATAACGTCGGGGGCATTGTGTTATTCCTCGGATTTGCCTGGTGGAAATACAGCAAATACGTCAAGGGATTATCAAAAGAACAACAACAAACAGAAGCGTCACCTGCCTCAAATCTTCACTAACGCTGAAGGCATGGATATTTTTTCACTGGGATGAGTGCATGAAAATTAAAGAGAAAACAATTGGGGCACTCGCTGCCCTCTCTTTCTGCTGCCCGGCATTTGCCGCAGAAGAAGCCCGACCCGCTGAACATGACGATACCCGAACCCCGGAAATTACCTCTCCGTCGTTTCGTTTTTATGGCGAGCTGGGTGTTGGCGGATATATGGATTTAGAAGGTCAGAATAAACATAAATACAGTGACGGCACCTACATTGAGAGCGGTCTGGAAATGAAATACGGGCACTGGTTCGGCCTGATTTACGGCGAGGGCTGGACCGTACAGGCTGACCATCAGGGGAACGCCTGGGTGCCCGACCACAGCTGGGGCGGATTCGAAGGTGGGCTTAACCGCTTTTACGGCGGCTACAAAACCGACGGCAACACCGAGATCATGCTCAGCCTGCGTCAGGACTCCTCCCTTGATGACCTGCAGTGGTGGGGAGATTTCACGCCCGATCTGGGCTACGTGATCCCCAACACCCGCGACATTATGTACGCGCTCAAGGTACAAAACCTCTCCGGGAACCTGCGCTACAGCGTCACCGCCACGCCTGCGGGGCACCATGACGAGAGCAAAGCCTGGCTGCATTTTGGTAAATACGATCGCTATGACGATAAGTATACCTATCCGGCGATGGCGAACGGCTATATCCAGTATGACATCGTCAAAGATGTCACCTGGATGAACGGACTTGAGGTCACCGACGGCACGGGACAACTCTTCCTGACCGGCATTCTGTCCCCCAATCTGGCGGCGCGCGCCTGGCATCACACCGGACGCGCCAGCGGCAAGGACGTCTCCGGGACTGAAACCGGCTATATGGTCAGCGCCATGGTTGAAGCGTTAAAAGGTGTCTATCTCTCCACCGCTTACAGCTACGCAAAGCATCGCCCGGACAATGCCGCCGATGAAACGACCTCATTTATGCAGTTCGGCATCTGGTATGAGTACGGCGGTGGACGCTTTGCCACCGCAGCCGACAGCCGCTTTTACATGAAAAATGCCTCCGGCGACCCGAGCGATCAGGTCTTCCTGATGCAATACGTCTACTGGTAAAAGGATCTTCCGATATGAAACTCAGCCTTACACCGCTGGCCTGCGCGCTGGCGCTCAGCTTTTCGGCTCACGCCACCGCTCCTGCTGATTTTAAAAACGCCATCAACCGTACCGGTGCGCCGGAATACATGCACGATTTCGACGCTGACGACCACCAGCGGTTTAATCCCTTTTTCGATTTGGGTGCCTGGCATGGTCATTTGCTGCCGAACGGGCCGCAGACCCAGGGAGGATTTCCCGGCGTAGCGCTGCTCACCGAAGAGTACATTAACTTTATGGCGACCAATTTCGATCGCCTGAATGTGTATCAGAACGGCAAAAAAGTCGATTTTACCCTTGAGGCTTACAGCCTTCCCGGCGCGCTGGTGCAAAAGCTGAGTGCGAAAGATGTGCAGATCGTAATGACGCTGCGCTTTGCCACCGCGCGCACCTCGCTGCTGGAGACCCGCATCACCAGCAAGGCACCGCTGGAACTGGTGTGGGACGGCGAACTGCTGGAAAAGCTGGAGGCCAAAGAGGGCAAACCGCTGTCGGATAAGACCATCGACGGCGCGTATCCGGATTACCAGCGCAGGCTGGTCCCCACCCGTGACGGCCTGAAAGTGACCTTTGGCAAAGTGCGCTCCACCTGGGATCTGCTGACCTCCGGCAGTTCCGAATATCAGGTGCATAAATCCCTCCCCGTCGAGACCACCGTCGACGGGCATCGCTTTACCAGCCGGGCACACATTACCGGCAGCACCACGCTGTATACCACCTACTCCCATCTGCTGAATGCCGATGAGGTGAAGCGCGAGCAGGTGCAGATCCGCGATATTCTGGCGCGCCCGGCCGCTTATATGACGGCCTCGCAGCAGCGCTGGGAGGGCTATTTGCAGAAAGGTTTAACTAACCCTAACGCCACGCCAGAGCAAACCCGCGTGGCGGTGAAGGCCATCGAAACGCTGAACGGCAACTGGCGCTCGCCGGGCGGCGCGGTGCGCTATAACACGGTGACGCCATCCGTCACCGGACGGTGGTTCTCCGGCAACCAGACCTGGCCCTGGGATACCTGGAAACAGGCGTTTGCCATGTCGCATTTCAACCCGGATATCGCCAAAGAGAACATTCGCGCGGTCTTCTCCTGGCAAATCAAACCCGACGATCCGGTACGCCCGCAGGATGCCGGCTTTGTGCCGGATCTCATCGCCTGGAACCTGAGCCCGGAACGCGGCGGCGACGGCGGCAACTGGAATGAGCGCAATACTAAACCGAGCCTGGCAGCGTGGTCGGTGATGGAGGTATATAACACCACGCAGGATAAAGCCTGGCTGGCAGAAATGTACCCTAAACTGGTGGCCTACCACGACTGGTGGCTGCGCAACCGCGACCATAACGGCAACGGCGTGCCGGAGTACGGCGCGACGCGTGACAAAGCCCATAACACCGCCAGCGGGGAGATGCTCTTTACGGTCAAAAAAGGCGATAAAGAGGAATCGCTTTCCGGCCTGAACAACTATGCCCGGGTGATCGACAAGGACCATTACGACAGTCTGGAGATCCCGGCGCAGGTTGCGGCCTCGTGGGAATCAGGTCGCGATGACGCAGCCGTATTCGGTTTTATCGATAAAGCCCAGCTGGATAACTACGTCGAAAACGGCGGCAAGCGCAGCGACTGGACGGTGAAGTTTGCTGAAAATCGCGATAACGAGGGCAAGCTGCTGGGCTATTCGCTGCTGCAGGAGTCCGTCGATCAGGCGAGCTACATGTACAGCGACAATCACTATCTGGCGCAGATGGCGAGCCTGCTGGGTAAAGAGCAGGAGGCCAGCCGCTACCGCCAGCTGGCGGATAAGCTCGCGACCTACATCAATACCTGCATGTTCGACGCGAAGAGCGGTTTTTACTATGACATCCGTATCGAGGATAAACCGCTGGCGAACGGCTGTGCGGGCAACCCTATCGTCGAGCGCGGTAAAGGACCGGAAGGCTGGTCGCCGCTGTTTAACGGTGCGGCAACGCAGGCGCATGCGGATGCCGTGGTGAAGGTGATGCTGGATCCGAAAGAGTTCAACACGTATGTGCCGCTCGGGACTGCCGCGCTAACCAACCCGGCCTTTGGTCCGGATATCTACTGGCGAGGCCGGGTGTGGGTCGACCAGTTCTGGTTTGGGCTGAAAGGGATGGAACGCTATGGCTACCGGGAGCAGGCTCAAACGCTGGCAGAAAACTTCTTTAAGCACGCGAAGGGATTAACGTCCGACGGCCCGATTCAGGAAAACTACAACCCGCTGACCGGCGCGCAGCAGGGCGCGCCTAACTTCTCATGGAGCGCGGCGCATCTTTACATGCTGTATAACGACTTTTTCCGTAAACAGTAACGGGGGTGCGGTCTGCTTTGCCGGGTGGCGCTTACCCGGCCTACGGTTCGGGCTTTTGTAGGCCGGGTAAGGCGAAGCCGCCACCCGGCAGAAAAGCTACCGCGTGATCCACAGCGTGGGCCAGGCATCTGGCCCATTCCAGTTGTCGCAGCTGGGCTCCTCGGCGTAGCGCACCAGGCGGAAACGCTGGCCGTCAAAACGCCAGCGCGTCTGGATCCCGCAATCGCCCATACCGCGTCCCAGCGCGAGCGTTGTCAGCTCGCGCGTCTTCTCATCGAAGCTGGCGTTCATCAACTCCATCTCACTGCCGTCGCTTGACGGCGTAAACGGCAGACGCAGCCTGACGCTGCGGGCGGTGAACGGTTTTTTACGTGATACCAGCCACGCCAGATCAACCGTGTTATAGGCCCCCGCCTCGCAGCTGACGATCAGCAGCGCTTTGTCATCGGTTAACGCGGTGACGCGCACTTCCCGGCGGTTAGGATCCAGCGAGCACTGGCTGCTGTTCATCCGTCCGGTACCATAGTCCAGCAGGTCGTTCAGTTCGACGTGGGAGAGTGGCGTCGGGGTCGGATTGACGACCGCCACCTTTTTTAAGGCGGGTGCAGGCGGAACGCTTAACGGCGGATCGTCACCTTTCTTGATCCACGCGGTTTCGCTGCCGACGCGCTTTTGCTGCGCATCAATGAACAGCAGCGCGGCTTTCAGACCGCTCAGTGAAATGACCTGCTTACCGCCGCGCAGGGTCAGGGCCTTCCCTTCCTGGATGTTTTTCAGAAAGGCGGTGATGGTGGCCGCATCGTCTGTTTTCAGATGCCAGGGCGTGAGCTGCCAGCGCTGTTTGTCGAGCTTCAGAGGAACGTTATCCAGCAGCAGGCGGGGAGCAATCTCAGGCTCTTTAACGGAGGGCGTATCAAGACCGCCGAGATCGATACGCAGCGTGGCATCCGTTTTCGCCCCGGCGCTTCGGGTGAGCGTCATGACCAGACCACGATGTTCGCCCGTGTTGCGGGCAAGGCAAAAGTTCTGGTTATTGCAGGTCACCTGCCAGTCAGAAAAGGCTTGCTGCGCGGGTGCAGCCCGCACCTGCGGCGCGAGGAGCACCCAAAACAGGGAAAATAAAAAGACGCTGTAGCGCATGAATGACACAATCCCGGAACGAAAACGCATAACTGGGCAGTATCTTCGTGTTCCCGCCGGGGTTGCTCAATCGGATTTATCAGATATACCCGAAAAACAGGCTATATCCGTTCGAAAGGGGTATTCATCAGCCCGGTAGTCTGTAAATACTGCAGTAATATCACCGCCTTACCATCCCTGATTTCCCCTGTTCGCACCATCTCCAGCGCTCGGGCAAAAGGAAGCTCCAGCACTTCGATATCTTCATCCTCGACGCCACCGCCCCGGTGAGTGCGCTGCGCGTCGCTGTATTCCGCGATGAAGAAATGGACGATTTCCGTCACGCCGCCGGGCGACATAAACAGCTCGAAGACCTTTTTGACCTCGCCCACTTCGAAGCCGGTTTCTTCAACGGCCTCTTTGCGGATGCAGACTTCCGGCTCATCATCATCGAGCAGGCCCGCGCAGGTTTCAATCAGACGTCCGTCAGGGTTGCCATTGACCCATGTCGCCACCCTGAACTGGCGGATCAGCACCACGCTCCGCTTTTCACGGTTATAGAGCAGAATAGTTGCTCCATTGCCACGGTCGTAGACCTCGCGTTTGTGGCGGATCACTTCACCGTTGTTACGTGTAAGATCATAGGTGATGTTACGCAGGACAAAGTAGTTTTCAGAGAGAATTTTGTCTTTGATAACGTCAATTTTCAGGGTCATACGGGCTCCACGACACAATGAGTCGTCCTATACTACGCCGTGAATCCCGCTTTGTCGCCCGCCGGTTTAATGATGTTTTGGCGCGTTACCCCCCAGCCAGTCGAGTATCCCTTGCGCCGCATGACGCCCTTCCGCCATTGCGGTCACCACCAGATCCGCGCCGCGTACCGCATCGCCCCCGGCGAATATCTGCGGGTTAGTCGTCTGGTAACGGTAACGGCTCTCGACGGAGGCAACGATCCGCCCCCAGTCATCCGTTTCGACACCCTGCGCCTGCAGCCACGGCATCGCGTGCGGGTTAAAACCAAACGCCATGATGACTGCATCCGCGGCCATCACGAACTCACTGCCCGCCACGGGAACCGGTCGCCGCCGTCCCTGCGCATCCGGCTCTCCGAGCTCGGTACGCAGCATCCGGATACCGTTGACCTTTCCGTTCGGATCCAGCGTCAGCTCAACCGGCTGGACGTTAAATTCAAACGCAGCGCCCTCTTCTCTGGCGTTCTTCACCTCTTTCTTCGAGCCCGGCATGTTGGCCTCATCCCGACGATAGGCGCAGGTCACCTTCGCCGCACCGTGGCGTAACGCGGTGCGGACGCAGTCCATGGCGGTATCGCCCCCGCCAAGCACCACCACGTTTAAGCCATGGGTGTCGATGAACGGTTCGCTGGCCGTCGCCTCCAGCCCCATAACATGCCGCGTGTTGCCCACCAGGAAAGGCAGCGCGTCATAGACCCCTGGCGCGTCTTCATGCGGGATACCCGCCTTCATCGAACGATAGGTTCCCACGCCAATAAACAGGGCATCGTAATCGTGCTTTAACTGCGACATCGATACGTCCTGGCCCACCTCGCAGTTCAGCTCAAAGCGGATCCCCATCGCGGTAAATATCTCTCTGCGCCGCGCGAGCAGCGATTTGTCCAGCTTGAATGCCGGGATGCCAAAGGTTAGCAATCCACCGATTTCCGGATGCCGGTCATAGACCGTCACGCTCACGCCGCTGCGCGCCAGCACGTCGGCGCACGCCAGCCCGGCAGGCCCCGCGCCGACAATCGCGACACGTTTATCTGTCGGCGTGACGGCGGACATATCCGGCCGCCAGCCCATCGCCAGCGCCCGATCGGAGATATAGCGCTCGATGTTGCCGATGGTCACGGCGCCTGCCTCTTCACGAAGCGTGCAGGCCCCTTCGCATAATCGGTCCTGCGGGCAGACGCGGCCGGTAATTTCAGGTAAACAGTTGGTCTGATGAGAAAGCTCGACCGCGCCGGTGATATCCCCCGCGTTGAGACGCTCAATCCACTGCGGGATGTGGTTGTGCAGCGGGCAGGTCCATTCGCAAATGCTGTGCTCTCCGCATTTCAGGCAGCGCGACGCCTCGCGGGCGGCCTGCCCGTCCCGGAACGGCAGGTAAATTTCGTTAAAATGGCTTACGCGTTCGGCGGCAGCCAGTTTATCGGGCTCGCCGCGTGGCGCCGTCCCCTGCATCTGCTGCAGTTTGGCGCGCGGAGCATCTTCTCCGACGGCCTCCGCATGCCAGGGCTGCGCCTCCAGGCAGGCCGTGCGCTGTCGGCGCGATTTCGCCAGATGATCAAGGACAGCAGGCGTCGCCAGTGAGAGGACATCTGCCGGGCAATTCTCGATACAGGCCGGGCCGTGTGGCCGCGTCAGACAGAGATCGCATTTATTCGCCGAGGCCTTCACGCTGCCGTTGTCGAGCGGGGTGACGATAATCTCCATTGTGCCAAACGGGCAGGCCACCACGCAGGCCTTACAGCCGATGCATTTTTGTTGATTCACCTGTACGCTGTCATCGCATTTGCTGATGGCACCGTTCGGGCAGCTTTGCGCGCAGGGTGCATTTTCACAATGATGACAGGTCACGGGGCTGCTCTTCTCACCGGATCTCAGGACCGTAATACGGGGATGAAAATGGCGCTCGCTCAGGACATGCTGCTCATCGTTGTGCGCCATCACGCAGGCCACTTCGCAGGCGCGACACCCGATGCACTGCTGGCTGTTAGCCATAATAAAACGATTCATAACCACACCTGTTTTTGGTTCAATAACCTTTCTCTTTATAAGAGTATGGTATTTACGCATCACGGCGCGATCGGGCAATGTTCAAATGCCCGGAATGCCCAATTATTTCCAGTGAACCTGTGGCAGATCAATTTTATTCAGAGAGCCGTTCTGTGACCGTTAAACGACCCGTTTCCGGAAGCCTTGCCTGGGCTTTCTTTTCGATCATTGTCTTATCCGTGCTGACCAGCACCGTCGCGCTGCTGACGCTGGCCAGCAGCCAGCGTGATGCCGAAGCCATCAATATCGCCGGCTCGCTGCGCATGCAGAGCTATCGTCTGGGCTACGAGATGCAGCGCAACAGCCCTTCCCTTGCTGCACATCGCGAGAGCTGGCAACAGACGCTCGGCGCGCCAGCGCTGCAGAAGCTGAACCGCTGGTACGTTCCGGACAATGTTAAAGCGCGCTACCAGCAGCTGCATGTGGCCTGGCAGGAGATGGATGCACGCATCGCCGGTGGCGACAGCGCGTGGTATCAACGCAATATTGAAGATTTTGTCGGCCGCATTGATGCCTTTGTGCTCGCCCTTCAGCACTACACCGAACATAAAATTCAGACGGTGACCCTGCTTTCCCTGGCAGGCGCTCTCGGGATCCTGCTGCTGACGCTGTTTACCCTGCGACGCATCCGTCGCCAGGTGGTGCTGCCGCTTAACAATCTGGTGGCGGCCAGCGAACGGGTTGAGCGCGGGGAATTTGCAACCCCGGCGCCGGATTCCGCCCTGCCGAATGAGCTGGGCCAGCTCTCCCGCGCCTTCAACCACATGTCCGCCGAATTAGATACGCTCTACCGTTCGCTTGAGGCTTCGGTCGCGGAAAAAACGCGGCACCTGCACGAAGCCCACCAGCAGCTCGACATGCTGTTCAAGTGCTCGCAGGCGCTGAATACCGGCCAGATAGACAGCCACTGTTTCCGGCATATCCTGCAGATTGTCCATGACTATACGCAGATGAATTATCTGGAGCTGCGCACCAGCGACGACTGGCGGCTGTGTGAAGGGAAGGAGTCCAGGGGGATCCCTCTACAAAACCTGCCGGTACTGATGCAGGACACCCTTTACGGCGAGCTGCGCTGGCAAAGCGAAACGGACAGCGTCCCCCTTCCGCTGATGAGAAGCGTGGCGACTATGCTCGGGCGCGGGCTGTACTTTAACCAGGCGCAAAAACATTACCAGCAGCTGCTGCTGATGGAAGAGCGCGCCACCATCGCCCGCGAGCTGCACGATTCGCTGGCGCAGGTGCTGTCGTATCTGCGCATTCAGCTTGCGCTGCTCAAACGCGCCGTGCCGGAGGAAAATACTCCGGCGCAGACCATCATCTCCGACTTCTCCCGCGAGCTGAACAACGCCTGGCAGCAGCTGCGCGAACTGCTCACTACCTTCCGCCTGACGCTGAACCACGCGAATTTGCCCGCGGCGCTGCAGGAGTCCCTCGACGTCCTGCAGCGCCAGACGCAGGCTAAGCTGCATCTCGACTGTCGCCTCTCCTCGCTGGCGCTGGACGCGCAAAAGCAGGTGCATCTTTTACAGATCGTGCGTGAGGCCGTGCTGAACGCCATTAAGCACGCGCAGGCCAGCGAAATCGCGGTGAACTGCGTGACGGCAGCGAACGGTACGCACTGCGTCAGCATTCGTGACAACGGGATCGGAATTGGCGAGGCCAGCGAGCCGCCGGGACACTACGGGCTGAACATTATGCGTGAACGCGCGCAACGGCTTGGGGGAACACTACACTTTTCACAGCCGCAAAACGGCGGCACGCTGGTCAGCGTGACGTTCCCGGTGCCCACACCGTTAACAGGTAAATAACGGTAAAGGGGCAAGCGCAGGGAAAAGCGCATGATAATTTACATTATCTCCTTTATTTCTCCACGTTTGACCTGGCCCTTACCGCTAAAGTTATGCGGGCAATAAACAATAATGACGTGCAGCAAAACGAGGTCACACTTTCATGGCGAATTTCTTCATCGATCGCCCCATTTTTGCCTGGGTGCTTGCCATCCTGTTGTGTCTGACAGGTGTCCTGGCGATTACTTCACTTCCCGTTGAGCAATACCCCGACCTGGCCCCGCCGAACGTGCGCGTCACCGCAAACTATCCCGGCGCGTCGGCACAAACGCTGGAAAATACCGTGACGCAGGTTATCGAGCAGAACATGACGGGTCTGGATAACCTGATGTACATGTCCTCGCAAAGTAGCGCCACGGGTCAGGCGACGGTGACCCTGAGCTTTAAGGCGGGTACCGATCCGGACGAAGCGGTACAGCAGGTCCAAAACCAGCTGCAGTCGGCCATGCGCAAGCTGCCCCAGGCGGTGCAGAACCAGGGTGTGACCGTGCGTAAAACCGGTGATACCAACATTTTGACCATCGCCTTTGTCTCGACAGATGGCTCGATGGATAAACAGGACATCGCGGACTACGTCGCCAGTAATATTCAGGATCCTATCAGCCGGATTAACGGCGTCGGAGATATCGACGCCTACGGCTCACAATACTCGATGCGTATCTGGCTCGATCCCAACAAGCTGAACAGCTACCAGATGACGGCAACCGACGTGACGGATGCCATTAAAGCCCAGAACGCCCAGATTGCGGTGGGGCAGCTGGGGGGAACACCTTCTGTTGATAAACAAGCCCTGAACGCCACCATCAATTCACAATCCCTGCTGCAGACGCCGGACCAGTTCCGCAACATCACCCTGCGCGTAAATCAGGACGGGTCGGAAGTCCGTCTCGGCGATGTCGCCACGGTGGAAATGGGGGCGGAAAAATACGACTATCTGAGCCGCTTTAATGGCAATCAGGCCTCCGGGCTGGGGATTAAACTGGCCTCCGGCGCGAACGAAATGGCGACGGCAAAACTGGTGCTGGACCGTCTGGACGAGCTGTCGCAGTATTTCCCGCACGGGCTGGAGTACAAAGTCGCCTACGAAACCACCTCCTTCGTCAAAGCCTCGATTGAGGACGTGGTGAAGACCCTGCTGGAAGCCATCGCGCTGGTGTTCCTGGTGATGTACCTGTTCCTGCAAAACTTCCGCGCGACGCTGATCCCCACCATTGCCGTTCCGGTGGTGCTGCTGGGGACCTTTGCGGTGCTTTACGCGTTCGGGTACAGCATTAATACCCTGACGATGTTTGCCATGGTGCTGGCGATTGGCCTTCTGGTGGATGATGCCATCGTGGTGGTTGAAAACGTCGAGCGCATCATGAGCGAAGAGGGACTCTCTCCGCGCCAGGCGACGCGCAAATCCATGGGGCAAATTCAGGGGGCGTTAGTCGGGATTGCGATGGTGCTGTCGGCCGTCTTTATCCCGATGGCCTTCTTTGGCGGCACAACCGGGGCGATTTACCGTCAGTTCTCAATCACTATCGTCTCGGCGATGGTGCTCTCCGTTCTGGTGGCGCTGATCCTCACCCCTGCGCTGTGCGCCACTATTCTGAAACCGCTGCACAAAGGGGAGCATCACGGGCAGAAAGGCTTCTTCGGCTGGTTTAACCGGATGTTCAACCGCAACGCCGCGCGGTATGAGTCTGCCGTTGGTCACGTGCTGCACCGCAGCCTGCGCTGGATGATGATTTACGTTGTGCTGCTGGGCGGCATGGTCTGGCTGTTCCTGCACCTGCCCACCTCGTTCCTGCCGATGGAAGACCGGGGGATGTTCACCACCTCGGTGCAGCTTCCGAGCGGCGCAACGCAGCAGCAGACGCTGAAAGTGGTCCAGAAAGTGGAACAGTACTTCTTCACCAAAGAGAAAGATAACGTGGTGTCGGTCTTCTCTACCGTCGGCTCCGGTCCGGGCGGGAACGGGCAGAACGTCGCCCGCATGTTCGTCCGCCTGAAGGACTGGGACGAGCGCGATACCAGAACGGGAACGTCATTTGCCATCATTGAACGTGCGACTAAAGCCTTTGCCCACATCAAAGAGGCGCGCGTCTTTGCCAGCAGTCCGCCGGCGATAAGCGGGCTGGGCAGTTCTGCCGGTTTCGATATGGAGCTGCAGGATCACGCCGGGGCGGGCCACACGGCGCTGATGGCGGCACGCGATAAGCTGCTAGCGCTGGCGGGCAACGATCCGGGCCTGACCCGCGTTCGCCATAACGGTCTTGATGATAGTCCGCAGCTCCAGGTGGATATCGATCAGCGTAAGGCGCAGGCGCTGGGCGTCTCGATCAACGATATCAATGACACCCTGCAGACGGCGTGGGGCTCGAGCTATGTGAATGACTTTATGGACCGCGGCCGCGTGAAAAAAGTGTATGTCCAGTCCGCCGCGCCGTTCCGCATGCTGCCGGATGATATAAACCGCTGGTTTGTCAGAAATAATGCTGGCGGCATGGTGCCGTTCTCCGCCTTTGCTAATTCGCACTGGGAGAGCGGCTCGCCGCGCCTGGAGCGCTATAACGGCTATTCTGCGGTTGAAATCGTCGGGGAAGCCGCGCCGGGCGTCAGTACCGGTACTGCCATGGACACCATGGAAAAACTGGTGCAGCAGCTGCCCGCCGGTTTTGGTCTCGAGTGGACGGCCATGTCTTACCAGGAGCGTCTCTCCGGGGCGCAGGCCCCTGCGCTTTACGCGCTCTCTCTGCTGGTGGTCTTCCTCTGCCTTGCCGCACTGTATGAGAGCTGGTCGGTCCCGTTCTCGGTCATGCTGGTGGTGCCCCTTGGCGTCATCGGTGCGCTGCTGGCGACCTGGATGCGCGGCCTGGAGAACGATGTCTACTTCCAGGTGGGCCTGCTCACCGTTATTGGGCTGTCGGCGAAAAACGCCATTCTGATCGTTGAGTTTGCCAACGAGATGAATGCCAAAGGCCACGAGCTGATGGCCGCTACGCTGCACGCCTGCCGTCAGCGCCTGCGTCCGATCCTGATGACGTCGCTGGCGTTTGTCTTTGGTGTTCTGCCAATGGCAACCAGCACAGGCGCGGGCTCCAGCAGCCAGCATGCGGTCGGGACCGGGGTGATGGGCGGCATGATTTCGGCCACCATTCTGGCCATTTACTTCGTTCCGCTGTTCTTTGTGCTGGTGCGTCGCCGCTTCCCGCTGAAGGAACGTCCTGAGTAAGTGGTTGAAATAAAAAAAGGCGGCTTTATCGGCCGCCTTTTTATTGTGTGATTAATTCACACTATGGTTATTTTACTTATTTTAGTGCTCTTGCAATTCTTACTGAATGTCATTTACGAAGCATGCCTTCGATAAAATCTTTCCAGTTCCCCAGTTCACGTTCAATCATAACAACCTCTCTTATTATTATGCGCATTCTACAAAAACGTACCATCATTGTGAAGACTATTTAACCAATTGCTGTGATTGTACCCCACGTTCCGCGGGGATTTATGATAAATATGAACGGAGAGCTCTCAATTTTTTGTGACGGCCAGCAATATTTTGAAATAACCCTACGGACGGGTGAGTTTTATTTTATTGGCTGACTTTATTGGGTTTTTAAAGTTTATGGACATCTATGCTTAAATGATGAAAGAATATTCAGCGTACAGTTGTGAGTCGAATTAAGAAGACACATTAATCCAGACGATTCCTGAATGTGTTATATTCCACTTAAGGATATATCTTCGAATTTACTGAACATTTAATTATCAGAACATCAAAAGGATTCACCATGGTTGTGATGTACGGCATTAAAAATTGCGACACCATCAAAAAAGCCCGCCGCTGGCTGGAAGCAAACAGCGTGGAGTACCGCTTCCACGATTACCGTGCCGATGGGCTCGATGCAGAATTTCTGCATAGCGCTATTCGCGAACTGGGCTGGGAAGCCCTGCTGAACACCCGCGGTACCACCTGGCGTAAACTGGACGACTCTCTGCGCGCCAGCATCAACGATGCCGACAGCGCGGCAAAACTGATGCTCGAGATGCCGGCAATTATCAAACGCCCATTGCTCTGCGCGCCAGGGCAGCCTATGCTGCTGGGTTTCAGTGAAACCCTTTATTCCGACTTTTTTCGTTGAGGTGTAGTTTATGTCATGCCCGGTCATTGAGCTGACTCAGCAGCTTATTCGCCGTCCTTCCCTTAGCCCGGACGACGCAGGTTGTCAGGCTCTTATGATTGAACGCCTGCGTGCCATCGGTTTTACCGTTGAACACATGGATTTTGGCGATACCCAGAACTTCTGGGCGTGGCGCGGCCAGGGTGAAACGCTGGCCTTTGCCGGGCATACTGACGTCGTTCCCGCAGGTGATGCGGATCGCTGGATTAACCCGCCGTTTGAGCCGACCATTCGCGATGGCATGCTGTTTGGTCGCGGCGCGGCAGACATGAAAGGCTCTCTGGCGGCGATGGTCGTGGCGGCAGAGCGCTTTGTGGCGCAGCATCCGAACCACAAAAACCGTCTCGCGTTTTTGGTCACCTCCGACGAAGAAGCCAGCGCGCACAACGGTACCGTGAAGGTCGTTGAAGCGCTGATGGCGCGCAACGAGCGTCTCGACTACTGCCTGGTCGGTGAGCCGTCCAGCACCGAAGTGGTGGGTGATGTCGTCAAAAACGGGCGCCGTGGCTCGCTGACCTGTAACCTGACCATTCACGGCGTTCAGGGGCACGTTGCGTATCCACATCTGGCCGATAACCCGGTACATCGCGCTGCGCCGATGCTGAACGAGCTGGTGGGCATCGAGTGGGATAAAGGCAACGAATTCTTCCCACCAACCAGCATGCAGATTGCGAACGTCAAGGCCGGGACCGGCAGCAACAACGTGATCCCGGGTGATTACTTCGTCCAGTTTAACTTCCGCTTCAGCACCGAACTGACCGATGAGATGATCAAGGCGCGCGTTGTCGCCCTGCTGGAAAAATATCAGCTGCGCTACACCGTGGAGTGGTGGCTTTCCGGCCAGCCGTTCTTGACGCAGCGCGGTAAGCTGGTGGATGCGGTGGTGAACGCCATCGAGCACTATAATGAAATTAAGCCACAGCTGCTGACAACGGGTGGCACTTCAGACGGACGCTTTATCGCCCGTATGGGCGCCCAGGTTGTCGAACTGGGGCCAGTAAACGCAACCATTCATAAAATAAATGAGTGTGTCAATGCGGCAGATTTGCAACTGCTGGCCCGTATGTATCAACGTATTATGGAGCAACTCGTCGCCTGACGAACGCTCTGAGAGGAATAGCGAATGGATTGGCTTTCAAAGTACTGGTGGATTCTGGTGTTGGTTTTTCTGGTTGGCGTATTGCTTAACGTGATTAAAGACCTTAAGCGCGTTGACCATAAAAAATTTCTCGCCAACAAACCGGATCTTCCCCCGCACCGTGATTTCAACGACAAGTGGGACGATGACGACGACTGGCCGAAGAAAGACCAGAAGAAGTAATCGGTCTGTATCCCCTCTCCTGTGGAGAGGGGATAACCTCACATAAACTCAACAATATCATCATTATCCGGCTTACCGCCGCTGAGCGCTTCATCAAAGTAGTGCTTCGGTACGGTATAGCGCAAACGATCGAGCGCGAACTGCATGCTGCGGTCGTCTATGGCGTGGCCCAGATCGTCAACGATATCCAGCGTCACATCCCCACCTTCGCGAATCAACGCTTCCTGGGCAGCAACCGCATGCGAGAGCTCGATCACCCGGTCTTCACCGCCGTGGATTAAGTGGATCGTGGTCTGCGTGGTTGCGCTTGTCGGTAACGTCGCAAAACGGCCGTTAAACGCGATTACCCGTGAAACCAGACCCGGCTGCGCTTTAACGCTTTCCAGCGACATGATTGACCCCTGTGAGAAGCCAATCAACGCGGTCGCGTCGGCACCCACGCCGCTCTGCTGTTGCCAGTAGCGGACGATATCGATAAAGGTGGGCATGATGGCATCGATGCGCGCCTGACGGTTCTCTTCCGTCACGCCCTGAACCGAGAACCACTGGCGTCCGTTCGGACCGCATGGCTCAACGCCACCGATGCTGACAATCAGCGCGTCGGGGAAAACGGGCGCAAACCAGCTGCCAATCTGACCCATATTGACGGCATTATCGCCAACCCCATGAAACAGAAGCAGTAACTGTTTAGCCGGTTTGTCAGGGCTTTGAACAACAAAATGGTCGTGTTTCATGGTGGTCTCCTTAATAGATGACCTGGATTCTACGCCTCCCGGCGGGAATGACCATGCCACTTTACTGAAGAAGTCATTGAAAAAATTGCCATTGCAAAATGGCTTCCTTCAACCGCTGGCAGCGCGGATAATCAAGGCTTTCAAGCGCTTGCGCGGTTTCACTGCGCAGCTTTGCCAGCAACGCTTTTCGCCCGACCTCATCCGCTTTCCCTGCCATTTTCCCCCGCAGGGCCGGAAGCGGCATATCAATGGTGAGCAACAACCGCGTAAGCGCGGCAACCGAGGTTGAAAACGCCCGATGGGCAAACGCAAACCCCGCCAGCTCCAGCCAGTCGTCACTATTAAGGGTAGCTTCCCAGCCGTCTTCCACCGGGATCTTTTCACCGTTCCGGGCCGACAGGACGCGCATATCCCGGCACAAACGCTGATGTTCCTGCGCGCACAGCTGACGCCCGGCTTCGCTCAGCGGCAGCAGCGCCATCGCCGTGTAGCAGCCGCTGCTGGCTTCCCGATGGCTCCCCATCCGCACCAGCACAAACCCACATTGCAGCCAGAAATGCCACAGCTCGTCGGTATAACCAAAACTCACCGACAGATAGTCTTCCCCGCTGGCGCTACGGATAAGCCGTTGCCCGATGCCTTCCCGCTGGCGCAGGGGGTGAACCGCAATGCGGCTAATCCGTCGCCCTTTCAGCGTCGCCGCGAGTGGCGATCCGCCGTGCGCCGCCAGCGACTGCGCCACGAGATTCCCGCGTGGACGCCGGTATCCCGCCCACACGGCGCGGCTAAGCTCAGGGGACAGCCCGCCCTCTTCCACCAGCCAGAGCGCGCCGGCAATCTCTGCCTCCGTCCCGGCAACAGCAAAGTGCTGGCCGGGCGCGTCCATCATCCGGCGTAAATCGAGCGGTGAAGTACGGTAATGTGCAGCACACAGCAGTTCATAAACGCTTGCCACGCATGCCGGGTCACTCTCCCACGTCCGCGGTGTCAGCGGCGTTATACGCACATCGCCTTCCGGTTTGCGATCGATAAGCGCATCATCAAATAACAGCGCATTCGCCACGAATCGCTCAAGCGGGCATCCGGCAGCCCAGCGAATGGGGGTCGATAAGGCATAATGCCGCAATCTACTGAAACGAGCGCAGAACTTCAGCAGGAATCCCCTGCCCGTCCCCTCATAGCCCTGGACCGTGGTGGTTAACACTACGCGCGGAAAACGCGTCACCAGCTTCTCCAGCAGCGGACCCGGGATCGCAGCGGCTTCATCGACAATCAGCCAGTCAGCCTGGCGTGAAGAGGCCAACAGCGCGTCCGGAGCCATAAAGTGGAAATGCTCGCCCGCAAAGCGCGCAATGACATCCGTTGCCCCTTTAGCCGGTGCAGTGACCACCGCACTCCCCTGAATGCGACTGAGCAGCATCCCCGCCAGCGCTGACTTTCCGCGTCCGCGCGGTGCCGTTACGGCTGCAATGCCCGCAGGCATGGTCAGAAGCACGTCGAGGATCTCCGCCTGCTCGCGCTGCGGTGCGCCGCTGGCAGGCTGCCAGGCGGGTAAATCCGGCGCAACGGGAACGGACAAGGGACGATGCTGATGCCAGACAATCGCATCCGAATCGGCGGCAAGCGTCCGGCAGAAGTGGTGCACAAAGTGTGGAGTGGCGATCGGCTCCGCGCTGTCGCTCCAGCGCAAAGAATCGCTGTCAGGCCTGTCGGCCCAGTCAGCAAGCGGCGGAACCCGCAGCACCAGAAGGCTTCCGGCGCTCAGCGTTCCACTCAGGGCGGCAAACGCGGCGACATCAAACCCGGTGCTGGCGTCAAAAACGGCATGCCGGAACTCGCGTCCCAGCAGGCCGCTGATGGCTTTTGAAGGATGTTCGTGAAGCCTTACCCAGTCTCCGGGCAAGGCGTCACGCAGGGCAACCGCCTGGCTTAACGTCCACTGCGCCTCACCGCTGAGCACCACCAGCCGACGATGGCCGGTGCGCTCAAGCTCGCGTATCAGCTGATCAAACGCCAGCATTACATCGCTTTGCCGAAGGTATTACACTGCGCCGGGTCGCCGCTGTCGAAACCGCGTTTAAACCAGCTGTAGCGCTGCTGTGAGGTACCGTGAGTGAAACTGTCCGGTACGACGCGCCCCTGGCTCTGCTGCTGAAGACGGTCGTCACCGATCGCCTGAGCGGCATTTAACGCCTCCTCAAGATCGCCGGATTCCAGCACGCCCTGCTGCTGCATGCTGTGACCCCAGACGCCCGCGAAGCAGTCCGCCTGCAGCTCCATTTTGACGGACAGGCGGTTCACTTCAGCCTGAGACGCATTTTGCTGCAGCTGGCGTACTTTTGGCTCAATCCCCAGCAGCTTTTGCACGTGATGGCCAACCTCATGCGCGATCACGTAGCCCTGGGCAAAATCACCGTCGGCGCCAAGCTTGCGTTTCATGTCATCGTAAAAAGAGAGATCGATATAGACGGTACCGTCTGCCGGGCAGTAGAACGGCCCCATCACGGATTGCCCGGTGCCGCATCCGGTGCGGGTTGCCCCCCGGTACATCACCAGCTTCGGCTGCTGGTAGGTACGCCCCATTTTCTCAAACAGCTGACTCCAGGTGTCTTCTGTTGTGGCGAGAATAACGGAGGTAAATTTGGCCGCTTCATCTTCATTCGGGCTGATGGAGCGCTGAGAATGCTGCTGTTGCAGCGGCTGACCGGTCATCAACCCGGTGAGGTCAACGCCGTAGTAACCCGCGACTAACACCACAATCAGCAGGATGATACCGCCCTTGCCGCTGGGTAACCGGAAGCCGGGCCCCCCCATGGAAGGACCGCCGCTGCCATCACTGCGTCTGTCTTCTACATTGTCACTTTCACGACGCCCTTGCCAGCGCATAACCACCTCGAACTATTCCATTTATAATAGCTATGATCGTAGGCGGTTAACGGCAAGATTACCATAGGAAACAAAGGTAAGACGCCAAAGGATGCGAACATCCTTTGGCAAGTGAGGGAGTTAGTCGAGCTTAACGCCTAAACGGTGAGCAACCGCTTCGTACGCTTCAATCAGGCCACCCAGGCTCTGACGGAAACGGTCTTTGTCCATTTTATCCAGGGTTTCTTTGTCCCACAGGCGGCTACCGTCTGGTGAGAACTCATCGCCCAGCACCACTTCGCCTTTGAACAGACCAAACTCCAGCTTGAAGTCGACGAGGATCAGGCCCGCGTCATCAAACAGTTTTTTCAGCACTTCGTTGGCTTTATAGGTCAGCTCCTGCATACGCGCCAGGTTCTCTTTGCTCACCCAGCCGAAGGTTTCGCAGTAGGATTCGTTGACCATCGGGTCGTGCATGGCATCGTTTTTCAGGAACAGGTCGAACAGCGGTGGGTTCAGTTCGATACCTTCTTCAATGCCGAGACGCTTCACCAGGGAGCCCGCCGCACGGTTACGAATAACGCACTCAACCGGAACCATATCCAGTTTTTTCACCAGACATTCCGTATCGGACAGCAACGCTTCCATCTGGGTCGGGATACCCGCTTCGGCCAGTTTGGTCATAATGAAGTGGTTGAACTTGTTGTTCACCATGCCTTTACGATCGAACTGCTCAATGCGTGCGCCATCCCCTGCTGACGTATCATTGCGGAACTCGAGCACCAACAGATCCGGGTTTTCCGTGCTGTATACGGTCTTCGCTTTGCCACGATACAACTCAGCTTGCTTCTGCATCTTCATTACTCCTGGTGTGATGATTTGTGTTCAAAACTGGGCATATTATGCCACGCACACGTTTGCGTGGCACGAAAATAAAAAGGGCTGGATTCACCAGCCCTCGTATTTATTTGCTGAATGCTGCCTGGAAGACAGCGACCAGCGCATCGTTCTGCGACTGGGTCAGCGTGTGACCTTTTGGATCGATAAACTGCAGGCTACTGCGGTTATCAAGGTCACCGACCTGAATTTTGTAGTCACCGGAGGCAAGCTGAGGATCTTTCGCGCCCAGTTCCTGCCATGCGCTGTCGGAGAGCGGCTTATAGGTTGCCGTCATGCTACCGGTTGAGCGGGTGCTGTCGGTCACTTTCATGCCCACTTTTTCCAGCGTCGCTGGCAAACGCTGCCAGGTCTGGTTAAACGGTGCACGAACCACCAGCATTGGCAGGCCGGTATCATCCGCACCGCTTTGCACATCGAAGGTCACACCGTTGCGGCTCTGCGCGGCGTTGGCGGCATCGGTCGCGGTTTTATCCAGACCCGCGGCAATCACGTTCAGCATTTCGGTGCTGTAACGCTGCAGGGACGCGGCATCCGCAACCGGTTTACCCGCCTGCTCCAGGTTCAACAGCTTAACGTTGACCGCCTGCTGGTAACCCTGTGGTTTTACGGAGACTTGATAACGACCGCGGTACTGCTGGTCTTCATCCAGACGGTTCCACTCGATCCAGTCGGTGGTTAACGTCTGGCTGGCGTCATCGCGTTTATCGATGGTGTAGTTCTTCGACTGAATGACGCTGACAACCTGCGGCCACAGCGTGCTACCGCGCGCGCTCTCAACCATCAGAGACGCCGTATCACCGGTGAACTGGGTACGCGCCCCGTTAACCAGCGCCAGAGGCTGTGCTGGCGGACGAATATCAAGCGCTTTACCGACCGGGCCGCTGCCGTTGGTCACGGGAATATTATAATCGCCGTTCTGAATCGGCAGGATCATACCAGCCGGTGCGTGAAGTTCAGCAAGCGGGGTCGCATCCAGATAGGATTCATCACCGCTCACCTGGCGCTTGTAGCGCGAGTCTGAACTACAGGCAGCGAGCAGCATAACAAGCGAAACACTCGCAACCTTCGCCAGGCGCGACTTCTGTACTGAATAAGCCATCAAATCTCCCTAAACTCTACAGCAAACCGGCATGCTTCAGCGCCGCCCTGACGATGTCACGACCGTGGTCGGTAATCGGTGTCATTGGCAGACGCAGCGTATCGGTTGCTACAAGCCCCAACTCCTTACATGCCCATTTCACTGGGATCGGATTGGGTTCGACAAATAATTTATTGTGCAGCGGCATCAAACGCTGATTAATGACGCGGGCTTCATCAAAGTGACCGGCTGCGGCCAGTTTGCACATTTCAGCCATATCGCGCGCCGCAACGTTTGCCGTTACGGAAATCACGCCATGGCCACCGAGTTGCATAAAGTCCAGCGCGGTCGCATCATCACCACTCAACAGGATAAAGTCGTCTGAAACCAGCTCTTTGATCTGATGAACGCGGCTTAAGTTCCCTGTCGCCTCTTTAATACCGATAATATTTTTTACTTCCGAGAGACGACCAACGGTTTCCGGCAGCATATCGCAACCGGTACGGGACGGCACATTATACAGAATTTGTGGCAAGTCAGTATGTTCAGCGATGGCTTTGAAGTGCTGGAACAAACCTTCCTGAGTAGGACGGTTGTAATAAGGGGTCACCGTCAGACAGCCAACGATGCCGCTGTCGTTAAAACGTTTGGTCAGGCTGATAGCTTCTGCGGTTGCATTAGCCCCTGTCCCCGCGATGACCGGAATACGTCCGTCAGCCAGTTCCAGGGTCAGCATCACGACATCGCCGTGCTCGTCGTGGCTCAGCGTTGCGGATTCACCGGTAGTCCCTACCGAAACGATCGCCGAGGTTCCATTGGCGACATGGTAATCAATGAGCTTCTTCATGCTTGACCGGCAGACATTACCTTTTTCATCCATCGGTGTAACAAGCGCGACAATACTTCCCGTGAACATGAGCCATCCTCTGTGCGAACAAGAGTCTCAATGGTACGTTTGGAACTGTAATAAAAGCAAGCGACCTGAGGCGCTCAGGCGGTTGTATGCATGTTTTTTTTATGCTTTCCTTAGGAAGACTTAACCAAGCAAAGGAAGAACAGGTTTGACAACCTCATCACAACATTACCTGGTTATCACTGCGCTGGGTGCCGACAGGCCGGGTATCGTGAACACCATCACCCGCCACGTAAGCAGCTGCGGCTGTAATATCGAAGACAGCCGTCTGGCCATGCTTGGCGAAGAGTTCACATTTATTATGTTGCTTTCCGGGACATGGAACGCCATTACGTTGATTGAATCGACCCTGCCGCTGAAAGGCGCCGAGCTGGATTTGCTGATCGTCATGAAGCGCACCACGGCGCGACCGCGTCCGGCTATGCCTTCTACCGTCTGGGTGCAGGTTGAAGTGCCTGATTCTCCCCATCTGATAGAGCGCTTCACGGCGCTGTTTGACAGCCATCAGATGAACATTGCCGAGCTCGTTTCCCGCACACAGCCGGGCGACGCAAGCACAGTTCCCACGCTCTTTATTCAAATTACCGCGCACAGTCCTGCATCACAGGATGCGTCAAATATCGAGCAAGCGTTCAAAGCCCTCTGTACAGAATTAAACGCGCAGGGCAGTATAAGCGTCGTCAATTATTCGCAGCACGAACAGGATGGAGTTGAGTAATGAACCCACTGAAAGCCGGTGACATCGCACCGAAATTTAGCTTACCGGATCAAGACGGCGAGCAAGTAAATTTGACCGACTTCCAGGGACAGCGTGTTCTGGTCTATTTCTACCCGAAAGCCATGACCCCTGGCTGCACCGTACAGGCCTGCGGCTTACGCGACAACATGGACGAGTTGAAAAAAGTCGGCGTGGAAGTGCTGGGTATCAGCACGGATAAACCAGAAAAGCTGTCACGATTTGCTGAAAAAGAGCTGCTGAACTTCACGCTGCTTTCTGATGAAGACCATCAGGTGTGCGAGCAGTTCGGCGTCTGGGGCGAGAAGACGTTTATGGGTAAAACCTACGACGGTATTCACCGCATCAGCTTCCTGATTGACGCTGACGGAAAAGTTGAACACGTGTTTGACGACTTCAAAACCAGCAACCACCACGACGTGGTGTTGAACTGGCTGAAAGAAAGCGCCTGATAAACAGCAAAACGGCAACCCAGGTTGCCGTTTTTCGTGTTTTCCCCCTCTCCCCGTGGGAGAGGGTCGGGGTGAGGGCATCAGGCCGCTCAAAACTACTTCTCTTCCACCGCCGGCACATCCGGCCACGCGTGGACCACGGCTTTAATCAGCGTTGCCAGCGGAATGGCGAAGAATACGCCCCAGAATCCCCACAGCCCGCCGAAAATCACCACCGATAAGATAATCACCAGCGGATGCAGGTTCACCGCTTCGGAGAACAGCACCGGCACCAGCAGGTTACCGTCCAGGCCCTGAATAATCAGGTACACCGCGAAGCAGCTCCAGAACTCAGTTCCCAGCCCAAACTGGAACAGCGCCACGCCAACCACCGGAATGGTCACCACAAACGCGCCGATGTAAGGGATCAGGACCGATAACCCTACCAGCACCGCCAGCAGCAGCGAGTAGTTCAGGCCGAAAATCAGAAAGCCAATCCAGGTGGCGACCCCCACGACAATCATCTCCAGCACCTTGCCGCGAATGTAGTTGGTGATCTGCTGGTTCATCTCTTCCCAGACCTGCCCCGCCAGCCCGCGGTTGCGCGGTAAAATACGGCGTACGGCGTTGAGCATCTGGTCTTTATCTTTCACCAGGAAGAAGACCATCAGCGGCACGAGCACAAGGTAAACCGCCAGCGTCAGCAGTCCGACCAGCGAGGCCAGAGAGTATTTCACCACCGAATCGCCCATCATCATGATGCGGGCGCGCATATTTTCCGCCATCGCGTCGATAATCCCAGCATCCATCAGGGCTGGGTAACGGCGCGGCAGCGTGGCGGCAAAATCAGAAAGCTTGTTGAGCATGCCGGGCATATCGCGAATAAGGTAGATCCCCTGCTGCCAGGCAACCGGCATCACCACAAAGGCCATTAACAGCAGGATGCCGACAAACAGCACCAGCACGATGCTGGTCGCCCAGCGACGGGAACAGCCGATGTGCTCCAGGCGCGCCGTTGGCCACTCCAGCAGGTACGCCAGCACAATCGCCACCAGCAGGGGCGCGAGCAGACCGCTGAAGAAGAACAGAATACCGAACCCGGCAACCAGAATAACCAACAAAGCAATGGCTTCCGGGTCGCTGAACCGACGCCGGTACCACTGCATTAACATTTCGAGCATACAACCCTTCCCTGAATCGAATGGCGGGAGTGAGACGATGAATTGTATCTAACTGTCACAAAAAAGACTTTCGCTTTTTGTATCCCGATCACAATCCGCAAAAGCCTGATGAATGGGATTTTCTTCATGCTACAACACGGCTACACTCCCAGAGCAGCAGAGATGAACGATATACCGGTTCATCGGTCAAATTAGCACATCCAACATACAGGACAGTGGTTATGTTCAGGCAGTTGAGAAAAACACTGGTTGCGACACTGATTGCCGCGGTGACGGTCGGTCAGGTGTTGCCCGCTTTTGCTGACTCGTCCGATACATTGCCGGACATGGGCACCACAGCAGGAAGCACGCTCTCTATTGGGCAAGAGATGCAAATGGGGGATTACTATGTTCGCCAGCTGCGCGGCAGCGCCCCGCTGATTAACGACCCTTTGCTGGTACAGTACATTAACGGGCTGGGGATGCGTCTGGTTTCGCACGCCGACTCGGTAAAAACCCCCTTCCATTTCTATTTAATCAATAATGACGAAATCAACGCCTTCGCCTTCTTTGGCGGTAACGTGGTGCTGCATTCGGCGTTATTCCGTTACTCTGACAACGAAAGCCAGCTGGCCTCGGTAATGGCGCACGAAATTTCGCACGTCACCCAGCGCCATCTGGCGCGTGCGATGGAAGACCAGAAACGTAACGCCCCCCTCACCTGGGTGGGCGCACTGGGCTCTATTCTGCTGGCGATGGCCAGCCCACAGGCCGGGATGGCAGCCCTGACCGGTACGCTGGCGGGAACGCGTCAGGGGATGATCAGCTTCACCCAGCAGAACGAGCAGGAAGCGGACCGCATCGGCATTCAGGTGTTACAGCGTTCGGGCTTTGACCCGCAGGCCATGCCGAGCTTCCTCGAAAAACTGCTCGATCAGGCGCGTTACTCTTCCCGTCCACCGGAAATTCTGTTGACCCACCCGTTGCCGGAAAGCCGTCTGTCGGACGCGCGTAACCGTGCCAACCAGATGCGCCCGGTCGTGGTCCAGTCTTCGCAGGATTTCTACATGGCGAAAGTGAGAACGCTGGGGATGTACAATTCCGGGCGTAACCAGCTCACCAGCGACCTGCTGGATACCCTGGCGAAAGGCAACGTGCGAGAAAAAAACGCCGCGCAGTATGGTCATGCGCTCCAGGCGATGGAAGCCAGCAAATACGACGAGGCGCGTAAAGCGCTGCAGCCGCTTCTGGCAGCCGATCCGAACAACCCGTGGTACCTCGATCTGTCGACGGATATCGACCTGGGGCAGAAGAAGCCTGCCGATGCGATTAACCGCCTGAAAGGGGCGAAAGATGTCCGTACCAACCCGGTGCTGCAGCTTAATCTGGCGAACGCCTACTTGCAGGGCGGCCAGCCTGGCGAGGCGGCGACCATCCTCAACCGCTACACCTTTAATAATAAAGACGATCAAAACGGCTGGGATCTGCTCGCTCAGGCGGAAGCCCAGCTCGGCAACCGCGATCAGGAGCTGGCGGCGCGTGCCGAAGGTTTTGCCCTGGTGGGCCGCCTCGATCAGGCGATTTCCGCGCTCAGCAGCGCCAGCTCGCAGGTCAAACTCGGCAGCCTCCAGCAGGCTCGCTACGACGCGCGTATCGATCAGCTACGCGGCCTGCAGCAGCGCTTTAAGCCGTACGAGAAGATGTAATAAAGGAGAATTCACGTCATGACAGACGCCGTAAAAATCTATCATAACCCTCGCTGCTCCAAGAGCCGCGATACCCTGAGCCTGTTAAAGTCTAACGGCGTGGAGCCGGAGGTGGTGCTGTACCTTGACACCCCACCTGACGCGCAAACCCTCCGCCAGCTGCTGCACATGCTGGGAATGGGCAGTGCAAGAGAACTGATGCGCCAGAAAGAAGATCTGTATAAGTCGCTTAACCTGGATGACAACCGTCTCACCGAGGCTGAACTGGTTCAGGCGATGGTTGAAAATCCAAAGCTGATTGAGCGCCCGATTGTGGTGGCGAACGGCCAGGCGCGCATTGGACGCCCGCCGGAAGACGTGCTCGAGATCCTCTAGTCCTTATGCCGCAGCGCTTCCAAGAAGGCCTGCGGCGTACTCTCTCCCAACTTTTTCTGCGTTTTTCCCCGGTTGTAAAATTCGCACAGCTGGATCAGCAGCTCGCCTGCCGGTTCACTGTTCAGACGTGGAATGATGTCGCATAGCGGCAGAGCAACCTGAACGGCGGGGAATTGCTGTGGATGCACTGTCACGGCGGTATTGCGTTTCTCAAGCTTCACCTCGAAACCAAAAGTCTCAATAGATTGAATATCAGCCGGACAGGCTTCCAGCACGTCGTTCACCCAGTGGACCAGCAGCTGTGGAGAAATGCCCGCGTACAGCCGGGCGGAGCACCAGCCGCTCACGGGTTCACGCGCCCAGAGCAGATGCTGTTCACCGCCATCGTCCATATGCAGAGACAGAGGCTGATGATGTAACAGGAGTTTTTGCGGCACGATACCTGCCCTCAGCGCCTTTTTCCCTTGTAACGTCGCGCCCTTCTGCTTTACCGAAGCCGGTTTGAGGTAGCGATTGAGGGTCGCGCGGGATACGGCGATCCCGAGTCCGTTATTGACCATCTGCAGCAGTTCGTCCAGCGGGGCACCCGTGATATCCCGCAGGGCATTGACCAGCGCAACCTGCTCCTGTCTCAATGCTTTGTGTATCACTTTTGGCGTCGTGTGGTTATCCGAAACCTGGTCGCGGTTACGCCAGCGCCTGACTGTAGTGACCGAGATCCCCAGCTCAACGGCCAGCTCCCTGTCGCTTTTATCTGATTGCTGAAGATAGCGACGGATGCGCGGCGTCGTGGTGGCATTAGCATGCAGTTTAATTTCCATCGCAGGATCCTCAGAACCAATCTTGTGAGATTTACACTATACCAGCGATTGCTTTGTGACCGATTTCACCTTTCGCTCGCCACGCTTCACTGATAATCCTCAGACATAACACAAACAACACCCCTCAATCTTGTACGGAGTTCACAATGAACAATGTTCTGGGATTTCTTGAAGCAAAACTGATGCCGCTGGCGGCCAAAACGGCCCAGCAGCGGCATCTCGGGGCCATTCGCGGCGCCTACGTCTCCTTCATGCCGTTTATCATCGTCGGCTCTATTCTGCTGGTGATCTCGTCGTTCCCGAATCAAGCCTATCAGCAGTTTATGTCTCAGGCCTTTGGTGAGAGCTGGAGCGCCATTATCGAAATCCCGTTCAACGCGGTGTTCTCCACCATGTCGCTGTTCATCAGCTTCCTGGTCGCCTTCCGCCTGGCGGAACACTATGGCGAGGATCGCATCTCCTGCGGCATCCTGGCGCTGGTCGCCTTTCTCATCCTGACGCCCTTTATCAAAGTGGCGGAGAACGGCGGTATCACCGTCATTCCGGTGGAGTGGATTGGCAGCAAAGGGCTGTTCGTGGCGATGATTGGTTCCCTGCTCTGGACGGAGCTGTTCTGCTGGCTCAAGCGCAAAAAACTGGTGATCAAAATGCCGGACGGCGTGCCTCCGGCGGTGCAGGAGTCGTTCGCCGCGCTGATCCCGGCCCTGCTGGTGATGATTCTGGTGCTGGGTATCCGTATCGTGTTTGAAAACACCCACTACAACACCATCCACCAGTTTATTTACGAAGTGGTTGCCACGCCGGTGCGCCACTACGGCACCTCTTACTTTGGCGCGCTGATGACGGTGTTCAGCATCACCATTCTGTGGTCAGTGGGCATTAACTCCGGCTCGATGATCAACGGCATCATTCGACCGCTGTGGATGGAGAACCAGACCGACAACATCGCCGCGATTCAGGCAGGCACGACGCCGCCGCACATTATCACCGAACAGTTTTTTGACATGATCTGGATGGGCGGCGCGGGGGCCACGCTGTCGCTGGTGATTGCAATGCTGATTTTCGCCCGCAGCAAAAACATGCGTGAAGTGGCGCGCCTCGGCGCCGGGGCATCGGTGTTTAACATCAACGAACCGATCCTGTTTGGCCTGCCGGTGATCATGAATCCGATCATGCTTATCCCGTTCAACCTGGTGCCGCTGGTGCTGGTCACCGTGCAGTATGCGGCGATGAAGATTGGCGCGGTTGCCGTCACCACCGGGGTGTTTATTCCCTGGACGCTGCCGCCGGTCATCAGCGGTTTTATCGTCACCGGTCACCTGAGCGGCAGCGTGATGCAACTGATCAACCTGCTGATTGGCGCCATGCTGTATCTGCCTTTTATGCGTATC
Source organism: Enterobacter sp. DC4 (assembly GCF_000568095.1). Classification (NCBI taxonomy): domain Bacteria; kingdom Pseudomonadati; phylum Pseudomonadota; class Gammaproteobacteria; order Enterobacterales; family Enterobacteriaceae; genus Enterobacter; species Enterobacter sp. DC4. The sequence continues at coordinate 412,063 of NZ_AZUB01000004.1, forward strand.
GTGGACAAACAGTACCGCGCGGCGGAAATGGCCACCGTTACGCAAACCGACACCACCCTTGCAAAACAGGAGTAACGCATGTGGGGAATTATCGCGACCTGGCGAATGGCGCTTGAAGGCGTCACCGAGTCTGCATCTGCGCTGGCTGCGGGGAAACCGGTCTCGGCAGCGGTGGTGGATGCCGTCGCCGCCGTCGAAGACTTTCCGTTTTATAAATCCGTCGGCTACGGCGGGCTGCCCACCGAAAATGGTGAGGTGGAGCTGGACGCCGCCTACATGGACGGCGACACGCTGGCGTTTGGTGCCGTGGGCAACCTGGTGGATATCGCCAACCCGGTGCGCGTGGCGCATGCGTTAAGCCGCCAGCGCTACAACAGCCTGCTGGTCGGCCAGGGCGCGCGGGAATGGGCGCTGAGCCAGGGCTTTGCCGACAAAACCATGCTCACCGACCGCGCCATGCAGCATTACCGCAAACGCTGCCGCGAAACGCTGGATAAGGGCTTAAGCCCTTACGACGGACATGACACCGTCGGCATTATCGGCCTCGATAAACAGGGCTCAATGAGCGTCGCCACCTCCACCAGCGGCCTGTTCATGAAAAAACGCGGTCGACTCGGCGATTCGCCGATCATCGGCTCCGGCTTTTACTGTGACAGCGAAACCGGCGCCGCCACCGCCACCGGCGTCGGTGAAGATCTGATGAAAGGCTGCACCAGCTACGAAATCGTTCGCCGCATGGCGCAGGGTATGACGCCGCAGCAGGCGGCAGATTCGGTGGTGTTCGAACTGGAGGACAAGCTGATGTCGCGCTTTGGCCGCGTGGGCGATCTCTCCGTGGTGTGCATGAATAACAGGGGCGAATTTGGTGCCGCTACCAACATCAAAACCTTTTCGTTCGTGGTGGCGACGGCTCGACAGCCCCTCACCGTTTTTCGTACCGAACGCCTGCGGGAGAAAACGCATTATCACGCGGTAGACGATGAGTGGATGCAGGCCTATGCCGCACGGATCCGCGCGCCGATTGAGGAGTCATGATGATTACGTATCAGTTTATCACCGCGCTTTCCGACGCGAAGCCGCAGAGCCATTTGATTGCCTCCGCCTCCTGTACGCTTTTGCCCGAAACGGCGCTTGTCGCGGAAATGCGCGAGTCTGCCAGCATCGCTGACACCCGCTTTGGCTGCGCCCCGTTTGCCCGGATCACCCTGCTGCCCGATGCGCTCTGGCAGGATAGCCTGACCGAAGAATTACTGACGGCGCTGCGCCCGCTGCTGGCCTCGCCCGTCAGTCCCGAGCTGATACTGGACGTGACTGATATCGACGATGTGGTGCTGGCGCAGGTGCTGCGTTTTCTCTTTAATCAGGCGCACAGGCTTAGCGATTTGCAGTTGAAGAAAACCAGCGACAGCGTCCGTCTTGAGCGCATCACCGCGCTCTGCTTACCCAAACAGCAGGAGCGACTGGCGGTTATTTTCCGCCAGCAGCAGGCCATCGCCCACGGCATGGTCGCGGCGCGACGTCTGGCGGATACCCCGTCCGACCGCTGCACGCCGCAGTTTGTGGTGGAAGAGGCGCAAAAACTGTGTGCCGCCTTCCCTGCCCTGCGGTGCGAAGTGCTGAATGAAAAGCAAATCGTTGAGGACGGTCTGGGGCTGCTGCACGCCGTCGGCAAAGGGGCGACCTGTCCGCCGCGCCTGCTGGCAATTCACTATGACGGTGTCAACGACGGCCCGGTGCGCTGCTATGTGGGTAAAGGCATTACCTTTGATACCGGTGGCCTGTGGCTGAAGGAAGGCGCGGGCATGTACACCATGAAATACGACATGTGCGGTGCGGCTAACGTGCTGGGCCTGATGCTGACCGTCGCAGAGCTGGCGCTGCCCGTACGCATGATGGGCGTGCTGGCGCTGGCAGAAAACGCCATCGGCCCGGACGCCATGCAGCCCGGCACGGTAGCAACGGCCTGCAACGGGATCACCGTTGAAATCAACAACACCGATGCCGAAGGCCGACTGGTGCTGGCGGACGCCATCGCCTGGGCCAGCCAGCGGCATCCGCAGGCGCGCTATATCATTGATATGGCTACGTTAACCGGTGCGGTCGTGAAGGCGCTGGGGTATGAGCTGAGCGGGCTGATGACGCAGGATGAACCGCTGCGCGCGGCGCTGACGCTGGCGGGTAAGCAGAGCGGCGATGAAGTGTGGTCCCTGCCGCTGGATGCGCGGCTGAAAAAGCAGACCGACAGCGCGATTGCCGATCTGTGCAACACGCCAACCAACAATGCGGCGATCAGCGCTTCGGCAGCGTGGCTGCTGCATCACTTCTGCCCGCCGACAATCCCGTGGGCGCATCTGGACATCAGCGGTACGGCGCTGTGGCGCGAAAACGGACGAAGCGTGGCGTCGGGAAGACCGATTCCACTGCTGGTTGAGCATCTAATGGGGGATCTTTAGCCGGATGGCGGTTGCGCCTTACCCGGCATACAAAGTGCGGCAGGTTTTCGTAGGCCCGGTAAGGCGCAGCCGACACCGGGCAAAAAACTCAAAGCTTTAGAATATCTTTCACAAACGGGATAGTCAGCTTGCGCTGGGCGGTAATGGAGGCGCGATCGAGCTGATCGAGCGTATCAAACAGGGTGCGCATTTCGCGATCCAGACGCTTCAGCAGGAAGCGCCCTACGTCCTCCGGCAGCTCAAACCCGCGCTGCTTTGCGCGCAGCTGTAACGCCTGAAGCTTATCTTCATCCGATAGCGGCTGAAGCTTGTAGATTTGCCCCCAGTCCAGACGAGACGCCAGATCAGGCAGTCCCAGGTTCAGCTGACGCGGCGGACGATCGCCGGTGATCAGCAGCCGGGTTTTCCCCGATTCCAGAATGCGGTTGTAGAGGTTAAAGATCGCCATTTCCCACGGCTCATCCCCCGCCACGCATTCGATATTATCAATGCACACCAGCGAAAGATGTTCCATTCCCTCAAGCACCTCAGGCACGAACCAGGTACGTTTATCCAGCGGCACGTAGCCTACCGCATCGCCGCGCGCCGAAAGCTCCGCGCAGGCGGCATGCAGCAGGTGGCTGCGCCCCGCGCCTTCGCGTGACCAGATATAGATGTATCCGCTGTGTTCCTGGCGCAGCACGTTTTGCAGTGCAGCCAGTAAAGAGGGGTTATCACCCGGCCAGAAACTCGCGAAAGTTTCGTCGTCAGGGAGATAGAGTGGCAGAGAGAGCTGTGCCGGTCCGTTCAGAAGTACCTCAACCAGATCTGACATAAAATCGGCATGGAGTTTAACACGGAACCTGCAAGGAGAGAACCGGGCGGATCGTCCACCCGGTTATAGGATCAGTGTGACGCTTTTTCGCTTTCGTCAGCGTCCAGCACCACCTCTTCCGGACGGATCACGGAGATCAGCTTGAAAATCAGGCTCAGGCCCACGCCGACGATGGTTGCCAGCGCCATGCCTTTCAGCTCGGCCGCGCCGATGTGCACCTTCGCGCCACTCACGCCGATAATCAGGATCACCGAGGTCAGGATCAGGTTCTGCGCCTTGCTGTAATCCACTTTGGATTCAATCAGCACGCGAATACCGGAGGCACCGATCACGCCGTACAGCAGCAGAGAAACGCCGCCCATCACCGGAACCGGGATGATCTGAATCGCTGCCGCCAGCTTACCGACGCAGGAGAGCAGAATGGCGATGATCGCCGCGCCGCCGATAACCCAGGTGCTGTAGACGCGGGTAATCGCCATCACGCCGATGTTTTCACCGTAGGTGGTGTTTGGCGTAGAACCAAAGAAACCAGAGATGATGGTGGAGAAACCGTTCGCAAACATGGAGCGGTGCAGACCCGGGTCGCGGATTAAATCGCGCTTAACGATGTTCGCCGTTACCACCAGGTGGCCGACGTGCTCCGCAATCACCACCAGCGCCGCAGGCAGAATGGTGAAAATCGCAAACCATTCGAAGCGCGGCGTGTAGAAGGTTGGCAGCGCGAACCAGTGCGCCTCGGCAATCGGGGTGGTATCCACCACGCCCATCACGAAGGAGAGCGCGTAGCCCGCCAGCACGCCGATCAGGATCGGGATAATCGCCATAAAGCCGCGGAACAGCACGGAACCAAACACCGTTACGCCCAGGGTCACCAGCGAGATGATAATGGTTTTGGAATCCGGTGACTGGCCGTCAGCAGGCAGCAGACCGGCCATATTCGCCGCGACGCCCGCCAGTTCGAGACCGATGACGGCCACGATGGCGCCCATCGCCGCAGGGGGGAACATCACGTCCAGCCAGCCGGTACCGGCTTTCTTCACAATGAAGGAGACCAGGCAGAACAGCACGCCACACATGATAAAGCCGCCCAGCGCGACCTCATAACCCAGCGGCAGCAACAGCAACACCGGCGAGATAAAGGCGAAGCTCGACCCGAGATACGCCGGAATTTTGCCTTTACAGATGAAGAGGTACAGCAGCGTACCGATGCCGTTGAACAGCAGCACGGTAGCTGGGTTAATGTGGAACAGGATTGGCACCAGCACGGTTGCGCCAAACATGGCGAACAGGTGCTGCAAACTAAGCGGGATAGTCTGTAAAAGCGGCGGTCTTTCACTCACCCCGATAGCACGGCGCGTCATAGTGTTTTCCTCTGAGTAGTATCGTTGTTGGTGTTTTATTCAAAAAAAAGCCGACTATCAAAGTCGGCTTATTTATCGTTATTCGATTATTTCGTACCAAAAATCTTATCGCCGGCATCGCCGAGCCCCGGGATGATGTACCCGTGCTCGTTCAGGCCCTGGTCGATAGAGGCGGTATACAGCTCAACGTCCGGGTGCGCTTTTTCCAGCGCCGCGATCCCTTCCGGTGCCGCAACCAGCACCAGCACTTTAATGCTGCTGCAGCCCGCTTTTTTCAGCAGGTCGATGGTGGCAATCATTGAACCGCCGGTTGCCAGCATCGGGTCAACCACCAGCGCCATACGCTCGTCGATGTTGGACACCAGCTTCTGGAAGTAAGGAACCGGCTCGAGGGTTTCTTCGTTACGGTAGATCCCCACCACGCTGATGCGCGCGCTTGGCACGTGCTCCAGCACGCCTTCCATCATGCCGAGACCGGCACGCAGGATTGGCACAACGGTAATTTTCTTACCTTTGATCTGCTCAACCTGCACCGGGCCGTTCCAGCCTTCGATGGTGACTTTTTCCGTTTCCAGATCGGAGGTCGCTTCGTAGGTCAGCAGGCTGCCGACTTCAGAGGCCAGTTCGCGAAAACGCTTCGTGCTGATGTCATGCTCACGCATCAGGCCCAACTTGTGTTTAACGAGTGGGTGTTTCACTTCCACAATCTTCATTCTCTTTCTCCTCTGAATGGCATCCGCAAAAAAATCGCGGGATTATACCGCTTTTTTCGGATTAGGCCATACCCATGTTGCTTGACAGGGATCAAGCAAAGACAAAAAAGCCGGAGGCTGAGTTCCGGCTTGGGTGCGGGTTCTGCCCGGTGGCGCTGCGCTTACGCGGGCCTACGTGTATTGTAGGTCGGGTAAGCGTTAGCGCCACCCGACAATTACAGGTTATCCCCGTTGCTCGCAATCACCTGCTTATACCAGTCGAACGACTTCTTCTTGCTGCGGTTCAGCGTGCCTTTTCCTTCATTGTCTTTATCGACAAAGATAAAGCCGTAGCGTTTTTTCATTTCACCGGTACCGGCAGACACCAGGTCGATACAGCCCCACGGGGTATAGCCCATCAGGTCTACACCATCTTCCACCACCGCTTTTTTCATCTCGCGGATGTGGGCGGCCAGGTAGTCAATGCGGTACTGGTCGTTCACCGTGCCGTCACTCTCCTGCACGTCGATTGCGCCAAAGCCGTTCTCAACGATAAACAGCGGCAGCTGGTAGTGATCCCAGAACCAGTTGAGGGAGTAGCGCAGCCCCACCGGGTCAATCTGCCAGCCCCAGTCGGATTTCTGCACGTACGGGTTAGAGACCAGGCTCTTGCTCTCGTCATAGTCCAGCTGCGGGTTGTCCGCCGTCGCCTTGGTGGCGAAGGACATATAATAGCTAAACCCAATGTAGTCAACGCAGCCCTGCGTCAGCGCCGCTTTATCTTCTTCGGTAATATCCAGCGCGAAGCCGCGACGTTCGAAGTAGTTGAGCAGATGCTGCGGGTACTTGCCGCGCACGTGCACGTCGGTGAACCAGTAGCGGCGGTGCATGGCGTTCATCGCCATCATCATATCGTCCGGCGCGCAGGTCAGTGGATAGATAGGACACATGGCAATCATGCAGCCGATCTGCAGGGACGGGTTAATCTCGCGCCCCGCCTTCACCGCCAGCGCGCTGGCCACCAGCTCATAGTGCGCGGCCTGGAACATTACCGGCTCGCGATCTTCGCCCGGCGCGTACTTCAGCCCCGAGTTGGTGAATGGGGCAAAGTCTTCGTGGAAGTTGGCCTGGTTGTTGATCTCGTTAAAGGTCATCCAGTACTTCACCTTGTGCTGATAGCGCTGGAAAACCACTTTTGCAAAACGAACGAAGAAGTCGATCAGCTTACGGTTGCGCCAGCCGCCGTATTCCGTGACCAGATGGAACGGCATCTCGAAGTGAGACAGGGTAATAACCGGTTCGATGCCGTGCTTCAGACACTCGTCGAACAGGTCGTCATAGAATTTCAGGCCTGCCTCGTTCGGCTCAAGCTCGTCGCCTTTCGGGAAGATCCGCGTCCAGGCAATAGAGGTGCGGAAGCATTTAAACCCCATCTCGGCAAAGAGTTTGATGTCTTCTTTATAGCGGTGATAGAAATCGATGGCTTCATGGTTAGGGTAGTTTTTCCCGTCCAGCACGCCGTTGGTGATTTCACGCGGCACGCCGTGCGCGCCTGCGGTCATCACATCGGCCACACTCACCCCCTTGCCGCCCTCTTTCCAGCCGCCTTCTAGCTGGTGCGCCGCAACCGCACCGCCCCACAGAAAATCTGCTTTAAATCCTGACATTCACTTTCCCTCATTCTGCGTTATTTTCTGCAAAAACAATTACAGAAACCGGTTTCAGTTGAATGATGTGCAAAGCCGTTTCGGGTTGCAAGGAGAATACCGAAACCGGTTTCATTTTCGTGAACAGACGCAAGTTTGGGCGCACTGGCAGGCTGCGCGTAAAAAAAGATCCCTACGTCCAGAATAGGCTCGCAAACGTTTGCCTGGACTGTTAGAATTGCGCCGATTTTTCTTACTAGCTATGCAATCGCGTGGGGATTTAAGCCGTGACCAACAAAACTTCTCTCAGCTACAAAGATGCCGGTGTTGATATTGACGCAGGTAATGCGCTGGTTGACCGAATCAAAGGTGTGGTGAAAAAAACCCGCCGCCCGGAAGTGATGGGGGGTCTGGGTGGATTCGGCGCACTGTGCGCGCTGCCGCAAAAATATCGTGAACCTGTTCTGGTCTCGGGAACTGACGGTGTAGGCACTAAACTGCGCCTGGCGATGGATTTAAAGCGTCACGACACGATCGGTATCGATCTGGTCGCGATGTGCGTGAATGACCTGGTGGTTCAGGGTGCAGAGCCGCTGTTCTTCCTCGATTACTACGCGACCGGCAAACTGGACGTAGATACCGCGGCAAGCGTGATCAACGGTATCGCCGAAGGGTGCCTGCAGTCTGGCTGTGCGCTGGTTGGCGGTGAAACCGCGGAAATGCCGGGCATGTATCACGGCGAAGATTATGACGTCGCGGGCTTCTGCGTCGGTGTAGTAGAAAAATCAGAAATTATCGACGGCAGCAAAGTGGCCGATGGCGATGTGCTGATCGCGCTGGCCTCCAGCGGCCCGCACTCCAACGGCTACTCCCTGGTGCGTAAAATCATCGAAGTGAGCGGCTGTGACCCGCTGACGACCGAGCTTGACGGTAAACCGCTGGCTGACCATCTGCTGGCCCCGACCCGCATCTACGTGAAAAACGTGCTTGAGCTTATCGAGAACGTCGACGTTCACGCTATCGCTCACCTGACCGGCGGCGGCTTCTGGGAAAACATCCCGCGCGTCCTGCCGGACAACACCCAGGCGGTGATCGACGAATCCTCATGGCAGTGGCCAGCCGTGTTTAACTGGCTGCAGACCGCAGGCAACGTGAGCTCCCACGAAATGTACCGCACCTTTAACTGCGGCGTGGGCATGGTTATCGCCCTGCCGGCAAGCGAAGCGGATAAAGCGGTCAAGCTGCTGACTGAAAAAGGTGAAAACGCGTGGAAAATCGGTACGATTAAAGCCTCCGATTCCGAACAGCGTGTGGTCATTGAATGAAAAACATCGTGGTGCTCATTTCCGGCAACGGAAGCAATTTGCAGGCGATAATTGACGCCTGCAAACAGAAGAAAATCAATGGCACCATTCGGGCAGTTTTCAGCAACAAGGCCGACGCGTTCGGCCTTGAGCGCGCGCGGGAAGCGAACATCCCTGCGCACGCGCTGGAAGCCAGCCAGTTCGCCGGGCGTGAAGCCTTTGACCGCGAGCTGGTGCATGAGATTGATGCTTACGCGCCGGACGTGGTCGTACTGGCGGGCTATATGCGTATTCTGAGCCCGGCTTTTGTAGAACACTTCGCCGGACGTCTGCTGAATATCCACCCTTCCCTGCTGCCGAAATATCCCGGCCTGCACACCCATCGTCAGGTTCTGGAAAACGGCGATGAGGAGCACGGCACCTCCGTGCATTTCGTTACCGACGAGCTGGACGGCGGTCCGGTGATCCTGCAGGCAAAAGTCCCGGTCTTTGACGGCGATAGCGAAGAAGACGTGACCGAACGCGTGCAGACCCAGGAGCATGCCATCTACCCGCTGGTGGTAAGCTGGTTTGTCGACGGGCGTCTCGAAATGCGCGACGGCGCAGCCTGGCTGGACGGCGTGAAGTTACCCCCGCAAGGTCATGCGGCGGAAGAGTAGTTTGTTATGTCGGGTAGCGCAGCTGCGCTTACCCGACCTGTTCATTGCATTACCCGATATCCCCTTCTCCAACCTTCTAAAATCCCCAACAAAAAAAATAACTGTCATACTTTTCTGGCACTGTTGGACATATCGTGGAAATGCTCGCCATAATAAGGACGAGACGGATTTACCACGTCCTGTGATTGAACTGGAGTGTGAGCTGTAATGGGTCAGGAAAAGTTATATATCGAGAAAGAGCTAAGCTGGTTAGCATTTAACGAACGTGTACTCCAGGAAGCGGCAGACAAAAGTAACCCGCTGATCGAGCGCATGCGTTTTTTGGGCATCTATTCCAACAACCTGGATGAGTTCTACAAGGTTCGCTTTGCCGAGCTGAAAAGACGCATCATCATCAGCGAAGAACAGGGTCTAAACTCGCACTCGCGGCACCTGCTGGGCAAAATCCAGTCCCGCGTGTTGAAAGCCGATCAGGAATTTGACGGCCTGTATAACGAACTGCTGCTGGAGATGGCGCGTAATCAAATCTTCCTGATTAACGAACGTCAGCTTTCCGTTAACCAACAAAACTGGCTGCGCCACTACTTTAAACAGTACCTGCGCCAGCACATTACCCCGATTCTCATCAACCGCGAAACCGATCTGGTGCAGTTCCTGAAAGATGACTACACCTATCTGGCCGTGGAAATTATTCGCGGTGAATCCATCCGTTACGCGCTGCTGGAAATCCCGTCCGACAAGGTGCCGCGCTTTGTGAACCTGCCGCCGGAAACCCCGCGCAGACGCAAGCCGATGATCCTGCTCGATAACATCCTGCGCTACTGTCTGGACGACATCTTCAAGGGCTTCTTCGATTACGATGCGTTAAACGCCTACTCGATGAAGATGACCCGTGACGCCGAATATGACCTGGTGCACGAGATGGAAGCCAGCCTGATGGAGCTGATGTCGTCCAGCCTGAAACAGCGCCTGACGGCCGAGCCGGTACGCTTTGTCTATCAGCGCGATATGCCGGACGCCATGGTGGAAATGCTGCGCGAGAAGCTGACCATTTCGCGCTATGACTCCATCGTACCGGGTGGTCGTTACCACAACTTTAAAGACTTTATTGGCTTCCCGAACGTCGGCAAAGCGAATCTGGTGAACAAGCCGCTGCCGCGCCTGCGCCATCTGTGGTTCGATAAATTCCGCAACGGATTCGACGCCATCCGCGAACGCGATGTCCTGCTCTACTATCCGTATCACACCTTTGAGCACGTGCTGGAACTGCTGCGTCAGGCCTCGTTCGACCCGAGCGTGCTGGCGATCAAAATCAACATCTACCGCGTGGCAAAAGATTCCCGCATCATCGACGCGATGATCCACGCGGCGCACAACGCCAAAAAAGTCACCGTGGTGGTTGAGCTGCAGGCGCGCTTCGACGAAGAGGCGAACATTCACTGGGCGCGTCGTCTGACGGAAGCCGGTGTGCACGTCATCTTCTCTGCGCCAGGGCTAAAAATTCACGCCAAGCTGTTCCTCATCTCCCGTAAAGAGGGCGACGAGGTGGTGCGCTACGCCCACATCGGTACCGGGAACTTTAACGAGAAAACGGCGCGAATCTATACCGACTACTCGCTGCTGACCGCCGATGCCCGCATCACCAACGAGGTGCGCCGGGTCTTTAACTTTATTGAGAACCCGTACCGTCCGGTGAACTTTGACTATCTGCTGGTCTCGCCGCAGAACTCGCGCCGTCTGCTGTACGATATGATCGATAAAGAGATCGCCAATGCCCAGAAAGGGCTGTCGTCCGGCATCACGCTGAAGCTTAACAACCTGGTTGATAAAGGGCTGGTGGACAGGCTGTACGCGGCGTCCAGCTCCGGCGTGCCGGTTAATCTGCTGATCCGCGGCATGTGCTCGCTGATCCCGGAACTGGAAGGCATCAGCGACAATATTCGCGTGATCAGCATTGTTGACCGCTACCTGGAACACGATCGCGTCTATATTTTCGATAATGCGGGTGATAAACAGGTCTATCTCTCTTCGGCAGACTGGATGACGCGCAATATTGACTACCGAATTGAAGTCGCGGCACCGCTGCTGGATCCGCGCCTGAAGCAGCAGATCCTCGACATCATCGAGATTCTGTTCAGCGATACCGTGAAAGCACGCTATATCGACAAAGAACTCAGTAACCGCTATGTACCGCGTGGCAACCGCCGCAAAGTGCGGTCGCAACTGGCGATTTACGACTATATCAAATCACTCGAGCAACCCGATTAACCTATGCCGATAAATGATAAGACCCCACGCCCGCAGGAATTCGCCGCGGTCGATCTTGGCTCTAACAGTTTCCACATGGTCATCGCCCGTGAGGTGGATGGCGCGCTGCAGATCATCGGTCGTCTGAAGCAGCGGGTACACCTGGCGGATGGCCTTGATGAACGCAGCATGCTCAGCGAAGAGGCAATGGAGCGTGGGTTAAACTGCCTGTCGCTGTTTGCTGAACGCCTGCAGGGCTTCTCGCCCTCCAGCGTGTGCATTGTGGGCACCCACACACTGCGCCAGGCGCTGAACGCGCCAGAGTTTCTCAAGCGGGCCGAAAAAGTGATCCCCTACCCGATTGAGATCATCTCCGGCAACGAGGAAGCGCGTCTGATTTTCATGGGCGTTGAGCACACCCAGCCGGAAAAAGGGCGCAAGCTGGTTATCGATATCGGCGGCGGCTCAACGGAGCTTGTGATCGGTGAAGACTTTGAGCCTCGCCTGGTGGAAAGCCGCCGTATGGGCTGCGTCAGCTTCGCGCAGATGTATTTCCCGGGCGGCACCATCACCCGCGAGAACTTCCAGCGTGCGCGTATGGCGGCCGTCCAGAAACTGGAAAACCTGGCCTGGCAGTACCGAATTCAGGGCTGGAACGTGGCGCTGGGCGCGTCAGGCACCATCAAAGCGGCGCATGAAGTGCTGCTGGCGATGGGTGAAAAAGACGGGTTTATCACGCCTGAACGCCTGACATTGCTGACCGAAGAAGTGCTGAAGCATAAAAGTTTTGACGCCCTAAGCCTGCCGGGTCTTTCCGACGAGCGTAAGGCGGTCTTCGTGCCGGGGCTGGCCATTCTCTGCGGCGTGTTTGATGCCCTCGCCATTAAAGAGCTGCGCCTTTCCGACGGCGCGCTACGCGAAGGCGTGCTGTACGAAATGGAAGGCCGCTTCCGCCATCAGGATATTCGCAGCCGCACCGCGCAAAGCCTGGCCAACCAGTACAACATCGACCGCGAACAGGCGAAGCGCGTGCTGGACACCACGGTGCAGATGTACGAACAGTGGGAAGAACAGAATCCGAAGCTCGCACACCCGCAGCTTGCCGCGCTGTTAAAATGGGCCGCGATGCTGCACGAAGTGGGGCTGAACATCAACCACAGCGGGATGCATCGCCATTCGGCCTACATTCTGCAAAACAGCGATCTGCCTGGCTTCAACCAGGAGCAGCAAACCATGATGGCGACCCTGGTGCGTTATCACCGCAAAGCCATCAAGCTCGACGATCTGCCGCGCTTCACGCTGTTCAAGAAGAAGCAGTTCCTGCCGCTTATTCAGCTGCTGCGCCTGGGCGTGCTGCTCAATAACCAGCGCCAGGCCACCACCACGCCGCCCACGCTGAAGCTTAAAACCGACGACCATCACTGGACGCTGAGCTTCCCGCACGACTGGTTCAGCCAGAACGCGCTGGTCCTGCTGGACCTGGAAAAAGAGCAGCAGTACTGGGAAGCGGTCACCGGCTGGCTGCTCAAAATTGAAGAAGAGAGCGCCGACGTCGCCGCGTAACGGCTCAGGCGTCCGCGCAGGACGCCTCAGCTTCCAGCAGTGACTCAAGCGGCGCTGGCCTGCCAATCAGATAGCCCTGCACATAATCGATACCTAGCGCGTGAACCGCGCTACGTATCTCTTCCGTCTCGACGTACTCAGCCACCACCAGCATCTTCTTCATGCGCGCCAGATGGCAGATAGACGCCACGATCTGATAATCCAGGCTGTTATTGACGATATTGCGGATAAAGCTGCCGTCAATCTTGAGAATATCGGCATCCACGCTTTTCAGCCGCGCATAGCTTGCATACCCGGTACCAAAATCATCAATCGCAATGCGTACCCCCATTTTCTGCAGCTGCTGGAGGATATGTAGCGCCTGCTCCCCGCTGCCGAAGGTGCTGCACTCCGTCACCTCAAAAATCAGCTGCCACGGCTCAATGGCGTATTTTGCCAGCAGGCGACTTACCTCAAGCGGGAACTGCACCCGACACACGGTCGACGGGGCCAGATTAATGGCAAAGCGCTGACCGGGAAGTGTTTCACGATGCGCTGCAAGGAAGCGCAGGGTATGCTCCAGCACCCACAAATCCACCCGCGAGGAGAGACCAAACTCCTGCGCGACGGGCAGGAATTGGTCGGGGGAGATCAATAGCCCGTTGATATCCGGCATCCGCAGCAGAACTTCGTGATAGCGATCGCCACGCAGGCCGCGAACGGGTTGAACCAGCAGGGCGAATTCGTCGTTATCGAGTGCCTTTTGCAGGCGGCTCATCATCGCGACTTTATCCTTCAGGCTGCGCTGCAAATGGATGGCCCCACGCTGCTGAAGATTTTCCGGATGGTTGGAGGAGAGCGACAGATCGGCAACCACGCCCAGTTCGCCCAGCACCAGATAAAGATGATTAACCGGGGAGCGGACATAGCAATAGCTCACGCCCACCTGCGGCTGCAGCGGCATTCCGTCCCAGACAAAGCGAAACTGTTTGATATGCTCGTCCAGAGCTTCAATCCGCTGCTGGTGTGATTCCGCATTGAGCCGTACCGCCATGTCATACCCGGTGAGGTGATACACCTGCTCATTGGGCTGGAGCGTGCCATTCACCCACTGCGCCAGCTGCTGTTTGTACTGAATGCGCAGCAACACGCCGTAATTTCGACCCAGAATTTCCAGCTCCGGAATGCGCAGCAGGCAGAGCGCCGACCACGGGTTTTTCGCCAGTTCACGCGACAGCGCCCGCAGGTTAGGCATATGGACGACCGGGTCGAGTAGCGCCAGCCTGCGGGAGCGTTTGTTCACCGCGCGCTGCCGGGTCGCCAGCATCGACATATAAATCACCACAAACGAGAAGACCAGGTAACTGGAAGAGGTGATCGCCAGCTGAATGTCATACCCCTGGTTCACCGGGATATAGTGGTAAAAATAGTGAATAGACACCAGCAGCACCGGTATCCAGATCAGCGACACCAGCTTATAGCCAAAACGCATCGCGCCCCAGAGCATCACCGGCATCAGCAGCGACAGGGTGTAGTTGGTGGTAAAAATGGAGCTGTTTTCATTCATCGGGAGCAGCAGCAGCGAAAGCAGCCCGCCAAGCGCGATTGCCCACACCAGAAACTCAACGATCGTCACCTTTTTGTCTATCTGGGAACGGACCTGCGAGATAAGGCTTTTAAGATAGCGCGGATGACGAATCAGGCGGATCAGCAGATAGCTCAGCGGCACGCCCGTCAGTCCGCTGACCAGCAGCGCCTGGTAGTTGATGAGCGTGCGAATATTAAGAGGGTTTAATCCCGCCAGGCTCTGGCGGCTCTCATACACGCCTAAATACACCGCAAACTGAAACAGCAACAGAAACAGCGTCGCGGGGCAGAAGGCCTGCCAGAAGATGCGCTGCGCCATCAGCCGGATGTCGCCGTACGCGGTCATATTCCGTCTGGGCGCAAACACCCGGTAGCCGCCCCAGCTGAGCACTAAAGGGACGATAAAATGGAGCACGCCGGCGACGGTTTCAAACATCCCGACCGAGGGGTAATAGCGGATAAACAGCGACAATACGATCCCGGGCAGCGCTTCCAGGCCAAAGAACATCATCAGCGAAAGCAAAAATGAGAGGGGTAAATAATAGAGTGCCACAATGCCGTCGCCCAGCTGCGTGAGCGTATTCGCAATGCTCAGCACGGGAAGTAAAACCACCGGTAAAATAAGCGGCAATGCCCACCAGCGGTTTTCATTTTTTTTCAGGAAAGCGAGAATGTTCATAGATGCCCGGTTAAACCCCTATCGCTCCAGAGGGAAATAAAGACAGGCATCCGACCTGACGTACGTCCCGCCCGGCAGCGTGCCGGGCGAACAGTGTGGAGGAAGGATTTTAAATATCAG
The DNA here is from genome assembly GCF_000568095.1 of Enterobacter sp. DC4. NCBI lineage: Bacteria > Pseudomonadati > Pseudomonadota > Gammaproteobacteria > Enterobacterales > Enterobacteriaceae > Enterobacter > Enterobacter sp. DC4. The sequence goes on from NZ_AZUB01000004.1 coordinate 427,167, forward strand.
GGCCAGGAATCCGTTGACATAAATCAAACTACTTTACGCAAATAACGTTTTGCGACGTTTTTCTACAATTATTTTCTTCATATTATCAATATGGTAAATGTATTAATTAATCTCAATAACATTAATTAATGTAAACATTGACGGTTATTTACACATCACAGAATTGACCCCATCTTCCCGCTGTGCCTTAATATCCTTATCGCCCAAAAGGGCTTACCCAGGAAAAACAGAGTGAGTCAGGTCACGCGTATGCGCAAACGACATCGATTTAACACCCGAATGACCCGCATCATACTGCTCATCAGCTTCCTGTTTTTCTTTGGCCGCTTCGTTTACTCTTCGATTGGCGCCTGGTACCACCATCAGGACAAAACCCAGTCGCAGCAATCCAGCCTGACCGTCGACACCGCTGACCGCTAAACCGCCGAAGGATGTTGCACGAGCCGAATAAGGGCCGCGATCCCTTTGCTGAGGATTTTATCCTGCCGCATGACCACCGCCAGCTGCCGCTGCAGCATGGGCATCAGCGACATCACGCATAGCCCTTCACGATCGACATCCTGTTCGACCGCCATGCGCGGCACAATACTGTAGCCCAGCCCCGCGCGAACCATGCGTTTGATCGCCTCGATGCTGCCAAGCTGCATCACCGGCGCGATCGCCAATCCACTGGCTGCAAACCAGCCGTCGATCAGCGCCCGGGTCCCGCTGCCTGATTCAAAGGCAATCAGCGGATGAGCGTGCAGCGCCTCCGGCGTGAAATCCCGGAAAACATCCTGCTGCTCCCGCGAGGCGATAAACACAAACTCTTCGTCCATCACCGGCATGACGTCCAGCGCTCTGCCGCTCACCGGCAGCGTGACCAGCCCCACATCGAGACGGTTCTCTTCGATGGCCCTGACGATGTCGAGGGTGTTGCCCGTTGTCACCCCCACGCTCAGGAGCGGATAGTCGCGGCGCAGCTGCTCCAGCAGGGGCGGGAGAAGATGGATGCAGGCCGTTGCCCCCGTGCCAAGCGTAATGGTGCCGCTCACGTCGTGACTGAACGCACTCACGGACCGGATGGCGTCATCCACCGCCTGCTGAATACGCTCCCCATGCGTCAGCAAAGCCTGCCCGGCGGCCGTCGCCTTAATCCCCCGCCCGGTACGCTCTACCAGCCGCGTTTGCAGAAACTGCTCCAGCTGGCGTATTTGCAGGCTGACGGCGGGCTGTGAAATGCCCAGCACGTCCGCTGCCGCTGAAAAGCTGCCGCGCTGGATCACCAGACGGAAGGTGGCGAGATAGCCCAGATTAAGCGTCGTCATTCAAAGTTTCTCTTATACCGCGCATAAGGTTACGGCCCTGCCAGCACAATACCGCGCCCGTTATGCTCAGGACAACTACATAACGGAATGAAAAATAATGGAAACACCTGCCCTGCCACGCCGCCTCGCTCTCATGGCGGGATGTAATCAACTCATCAACTGGGGGATCTCGTTTTATATGCCCGGCACCTTTGCGCTGGCCATTGCAGCCGACCGGGGATGGTCGTCACCGCAGATTTACCTCGGCCTGACGCTGGCGATGCTGGTGATGGCGGCGGTTTCCCCCTTTGTGGCCCGCCTGCTGGCACGCTTTGGCGGCCAGACGGTGGTGATGAGCGGCACGCTGCTGATCGCCGCAAGCTGCGCCTGTATGGCGTATACCCAGACGCTATTTGGCTGGTACTGCGCCTGGCTGATCACCGGTGTAGGGATGCGCCTGTCGCTGTACGATGCGCTCTTCGCCGCGCTGGTGAATCTCTACGGGCAGCAGGCGCGAAGAACGATCTCACGCGTCACGCTGGCGGGTGGGCTGGCTTCCGCCGTCTTCTGGCCGCTGGGCGATGCTCTGCTTCAGGTGATGAGCTGGCAGGAGGCGCTGCGCGTCTATGCTCTCTTCGGCCTGCTGAGCGCGACGCTGATAAGAACGCTTCCCCGGCAGCGGCTGACGGTGACGACAAAGGTCGCCGCGCCGCCTCTGCACAACGAGCGGCGCAATGGCTGGCTTTATGCCGCCTTCATTGCCCTCATCACCTTTGTCTCTAACGGCACCTCCACCCATCTGCCGGAGTTTATTGCCCACTTCGGCCTGCCGGTCGCCATCGGCATGCTGTGGGGGATCGGCCAGACGGCTGCTCGCTCGCTGGAAGTGCTGGCGGGTGCCCGTTTAACCCCCTTCAAACTCACGCTTTTTACCGCGCTCGCCATGCCGCTCTGCTTTCTTCTGGGGTTGAGCAGCGCTCTGTTTGTGTGGTGTGCGGCCGGGTTTGTGCTGGGCTATGGCGCCATGAACGGGCTGGTCACCATCGTGAAAGCCACGCTGCCGCTGGAACTGTTCAGCGCGGAAAGCTATGCCCGCCGCACCGGCATGCTGCTTATCCCCGGCCAGCTGATGGCGGCAGCCTCGCCGTTTGCCTATGCGTGGCTGAATAAAACGCTGGGGATCGCGGGTGCAATGTGGGTTTCAACGGGGCTGACGCTGGTGATTGCCGGGCTGGCGATAGCCATTGTGCGCCGTCCCGGAAGGCAAAGTGTATCGCACTGTATCCCGCGGGCCACGGTGACAAACGAGTACAAAACGCCCCCTCCGGCAAATATCTCCGATACATAAAAATGGTTTTCTTTCCCTGTCGCCATTGAGAACCGATGAGGAGAGAGAGCAATGATTCGTCGCTATGTACTTTTCCCCCTGCTTGTCCTGACATCTGTAGCACGTGTCCAGGCCACACCGCTGGACAATCTGAGCGCCGCGGACGTTAACGGCCCCGCCGCCGTTGCGCCACTGGCACAGCCGCAACCGCCTGCAAAACTGATCGTCGATCCGCCGCTTGCCGGGCCGCTGAGCAAAGGCGCGGTGTTTATACAGTACCGTGCCGAAAACCTGCGCATCGAGCCGGTGTTCGGGCCCGACGCGCTCAAGGTCACCCCGCGCATCGGGCACATTCACGTGGTGGTGGACGATGCGCCATGGCACTGGGCTGACGCCAGCGGAGAGCCGGTGATCCTGGTGGGGCTGCCCGCAGGGAAACACAAGGTGACCATTATTCTGGCCGACCCGACGCATAAGCCGCTCGACCATAAAACCCTTGAATTCACCGTCCCGCCCCACGCGGCGGTCCACCATTTTTAAGGAATCTGAAAATGAAAGCACTGTCTGTACTGACGGCAGGCCTGCTGGCGCTTTCCGCCAGTGCCTTTGCACAGAGCAAAACCAGCGTCGTGCTGGTACACGGCGCATTTGCCGACGGCAGCAGCTGGAATAAGGTCATTACCCTGTTGCAGAAACAGCACGCAGAGGTCATTGCCGTCCAGCTACCGCTCACGTCGCTAAAAGATGACGTTGCCGCCACGCGACGAGCCATCGAACGCGCCCAGGGGGATGTCGTACTGGTGGGTCACTCCTGGGGCGGCACCGTGATTAGCGAAGCAGGCAACGATGCGCGAGTAAAATCACTGGTGTATGTGGCGGCGTTCGCGCCGGATTCCGGTCAGTCGACGGCGGATCTGGCAGAAAGATTCCCTGCGCCGCCGGGCAGCGCGGGCATTGCCAAAACGGCGGACGGCTATTTATATCTGCCAACGGACGCCGTCAGGAAGGATTTCGCGCCGGATGTGACGCCAGACATTCAAAACACGATTGCAGCGACGCAGGGGCCGATTAAGGCCGAGGCGTTTGGTGAAAAGGTCGCCCACGCGGCATGGCATGATAAACCGAGCTGGTTTGTGGTCAGCAAGAATGATCGAATGATCAACCCCGATCTTGAGCGTGCGATGGCAAAGACGATCCATGCGAAAACCGCAGAGGTGACGGCAAGCCACGTGTCGATGGTGAGCCAGCCGCAGATCGTTGCCCGCACGATTGAGCAGGCGATCAGGAGCAATTAACAACAGCGGCGGCTTATTCAACTTTCTGCACTTCCGTATCCCCAGGCAGCAGCGCAGTGCCGTCCTGCGCTGCTGGCGCCATAAAGGGAACCGGCTTGCCCGTCCGCCTGTCGACCAACAGCGAGTGGCGCTCGCCCTGCGCAAACAGATGCTGTTCTCCCCACTGACGCAGCGCCACGACCACGGGGAAAAGGCTCTCACCTTTGTCGGTCAGGACATATTCCTGATACGCCGTGCCGTCTGATGCCCCCTGTAACGTCAGGATGTCCGCATCTACAAGCTTGCGAAGCCGGTCAGAAAGGATGTTGCGCGCCACCCCGAGGCTACGCTGAAAATCCCCGAAGCGCGTCATGCCGTCAAATGCATTGCGCACGATAAGCAACGACCAGCGATCCCCGATCGCCTCGACGCTGCGGGCAACGGGACAATATTCCGCTTTAACCGTCTTTTGGGACATCTCGTATTCTCCTCGCAAAGGCCACCCCGCAACCAGTTGCATTTTAAAACCACATGACCTAGCATTCAACCAGTTTCATTTTAAAACCAGGTTATCTCAGGCAAGGAACGTTAAACATGTCAGTGACATCAGCCCCTCTTTCAGCCGACATGCCACGCAGCATAGTCTGGCTGTTCGCCACTGCCAGCGGCTTAAGCGTGGCAAATGTCTATTACGCCCAGCCTTTGCTTGACGCGCTGGCGAACGATTTCGGCATCAGCCATGCGGCCGTGGGTGGCGTGGTGACCGCGACACAAATTGGCTGCGCGCTGGCTCTTTTGCTTGTGGTTCCTCTGGGTGACAAAGTGGATCGTCGAGGGCTGATGGCAATACAGCTGATTGCTCTGGTGGTTGCGCTGGTTTCCGTCAGCCTGGCACAGTCCCCCTCGGCGCTGCTTTTCGGTATGCTTGCGACCGGTATGCTGGGTACGGCCATGACACAGGGGCTGATTGCCTACGCCGCCAGCGCCGCGTCCCCGCATGAACAAGGCCGCGTTGTCGGCGCAGCGCAGGGCGGCGTGTTCATGGGTCTGCTGCTCGCGCGCGTCTTTGCTGGCGGCATCAGCGATATCGCGGGCTGGCGCGGGGTTTATCTGTGTGCCGCCGCGCTGATGCTCATCATTGCGTTACCGCTGTGGTGGAGGCTCCCCACTCTGCCAGCCGTCACTGCCACGATGAGCTACCCGCGGCTGATTGGCTCAATGCTTACACTGTTACGGCAGGAAAAAGTGCTGCAGATACGCGGCGTGCTGGCGCTGCTGATGTTTGCATCGTTCAACATTTTCTGGAGTGCGCTGGTGCTGCCGCTGAGCGCTCCGCCCTTTAGCTTCTCGCATACCGTGATTGGCGCGTTTGGACTGGCAGGCGCGGTGGGGGCGCTGGCGGCTGGCCGGGCAGGACGCTGGGCCGATCGGGGATATGCCCAACGCACCAGCGCCGCGGCGCTGGTGATGCTGCTGTTGGCATGGTGGCCGTTGTCGCTGATGGACCGTTCACTCGGGATCATGCTTATCGGCATCATACTGCTCGATTTGGGGGGACAGGCGCTGCACGTCACCAACCAGAGCATGATCTTTCGCACCCGTCCCGAGGTGCACAGCCGGCTGGTCGGGCTTTACATGCTGTTTTATGCCGCCGGCAGCGGGCTCGGCGCACTCGGCACGACGATGACGTATGCCTTTGCCGGCTGGCCGGGCGTCTGCCTGCTTGGCGCCTCGGTCAGCCTGCTGGCGCTGGTGTTCTGGTGGCTAACCCGCGTTAGCTACCACCATCCGCGGGATAATCCCGATTAATCCACGCGTGGTCCTCCTCCCAGGTGAACATCCATTTGCGCACCGGCCCCGCCATCACATTGAGGTAGTAGCTGTCATACCCGGCCATCGTCGCCACCGGATGGTAGCCCTTCGGCACCATGACCACGTCACGGTTATAGACTGCCATACACTCATCCAGCGTTCTGTCGTCGGTGTAAACCCGCTGCATGCAGAACCCCTGCTCCGGGTTGAGGCGATGATAGTAGGTCTCCTCCAGATACGTCTCCTGAGGCGGGTTATCCGTGTCGTGTTTGTGGCTCGGATACGAGCTGGTACAGCCCTCGTTGGTCCATACCTCCACCACCAGCAGGCTGTCAGCAGGCTTGTCTTCCGGCAAAATGTTATGCACATAGCGCTGGTTGTGCCCCTTGCCGCGCGCCTCACCGTCGATATCCTGCGGGGCAATCAGCCGCGTCGGATGCGTGCCCTTGCCCGGCGCGGCGCAGACCGCCAGCTCCAGCGTCGTCAGCGCCTTCACCTGCACCGTCTCCTGCGGGGTGACGTACACCGCCCACGGCTTGATGCGCTCGAACGGGCTCATCCGCTCACCGATGTCGCTAAACTGCGCGGAAGGCGTGCTGATGGAGGCGCGTCCGGCGACCAGCACCAGACAGCGCTCTTCGCGGACGGCGGGCAGCGTCAGCGTCTGCCCCTCCTGCAGCTCATACGCCTCAAAGCCGACGTACCCCCACCCTGCACTTTCCGGCGTGACGGACTGGGTGCGTCCCTCCGCGTTCGGCTGTTGCCAGCGTGATAACAGACGTGACATGTCACCTCCTCAAATCAGTCCGGCGTCGCGCGCCAGGCGGTTCAGGTTGTTATATCCCAGACGGGCGTAGGTCAGCGGATGGGCGATGGCCGGATCCTGCTCGGCCTCGACCACCAGCCAGCCGTGATAGTCCTGCGCCTTCAGCAGCCGCATAATCGGCGGATAATCCACACAGCCGTCGCCCGGCACGGTAAACACGCCGCTCAGCACCGCGTCGAGGAAGCTGGTTTTGCGGTTTTTCACGTCCGCCAGCACGTCGGCGCGCACGTCTTTGCAGTGAACGTGGTTGATGCGCGACGCCCAGCGCTGCGCCACCGCCAGCGGATCGGCCCCGGCAAAGGTCAGATGGCCGGTATCAAGCAGTAGCCCCACCGCGTCGCCGGTGTGGGTCATCAGGTTGTCCACGTCGTCGGCGGACTCAATCACCGTGCCCATATGGTGATGGTAGGCAATCTGGACTCCCTGCTGCTGGGTGTAGCGGGCAAATTCGGTGAGCTTCTCGCCGTACTCTTTCCAGCGCGCCTGCGGGAAGCGCGGGCGCAGGTGCACCGGGGTCTGCTGCTCGCCGTGAATGCAGCCGCTCACTTCCGCAAAGACCAGCACCTTCGCCCCCAGCTCGCGCAGCAGCGTCAGGTGGGACTGCACGGCAGCGATCTCCTCCTCCACGCTGCGCTCCAGCAGGCGGCCGGAGTACCAGCCGGAGACCAGCTGCAGGTCGTGGCGCTGCAGGATGGGGCCAAGCAGGCGCGCTTCGCGCGGGAACTTATTGCCCAGCTCGAAACCGGCGAAACCGGCCTCTTTCCCTTCGCTCAGGCAGGTCTCCAGCGACGTTTCCGCGCCGAGAGAAGGCAGATCGTCATTCGTCCACGTCAGCGGGTTAATGCCCAGTTGTACACTCATTGTCGTCTCCATTATGCGTGTCCGCGCTCGCGCCACCAGGCGATAAGCTGCAGGTAGTTGTCCCGGATGCGCGCCACCAGCTGCGCATCGTCAATATCGTGCTTCAGCCACGCGCGGGACGCATCGCCAAACAGCGTGCGCCCCACGGCGAAGCCTTTCACCAGCGTCTGCCCCGCTGCCGCTTTAAAGTCGGCGCGCAGCTGTTCCGCCGGGGCGTCCAGACCGAGGATCACCACCCCGCGGCAGTGCGGGTCCCGACGTTCGATAATCTCGCTCAGCGCCGTCCAGCCGTCGGCGGAGAGCGGCGGCAGCTTCCACCAGTCCGGGTAAATGCCGAGGTTGTAGAAGCGGGAGATAGCGCGCAGATAGAGCTCGTCGCTGCGCGGCATGCTTGCGGGCAGGATCACCTCCAGCAGCAGCTCGTGCCCGGACTGGCAGCAGGCGTGGTATACCTCGGCGATTTTCTGCTCCTGCTCCAGGCGCAGGCCGTGAGCGTCTTCCGGATGGAAAAAGACCAGGCACTTCACCACATGCTCCTGCGGCCAGCTGATGAGCTGGGTGCCGATGTTGCCATGCTCCATCTCCAGCGGACGCGACCCCGGCAGCTCGATGGGGCGACCAATCCACCACCCTTCCCCGGTGATGGCGTTCAGCGCGTCCTGACCAAAGGTGCCGTCGCACAGCAGACCGGCTTTGCCCTCCAGCCCCGCGCGGCTCGCCGCCTCGCGGCTGGCCTGCAGGATCAGCTGCTTCAGCGCCGGAATGCGCTTAAGCGACGCGCCGCACTGCAGCGCCATATCCTCAAGCTGGCTGCGGTGGTCGAAGGCCATCACGCACAGCTCCGGCCATTCGCGGCGGCGGGTGGTCACCCGGTGGAGGTGGTTAAGACGCGGGTCGAGATCCGGGCGCGGCACGTTCGCAGCGCGGGAGAGATAGTCATCCAGCTCGATTTTGCTCGGCATCGCCGGAGCGCAGCCGTGGCGCGAGACCACCAGCGCGCCGCAGGCGTTGGCGTAGCGGCACGCCTGCTCCCAGCCCTCGTCGTTCAGGTAGCCGCGCAGCAGGCCGGACATAAACGCGTCCCCCGCCCCGAGGACGTTCAGCACCTCCACGCGCACGCCGGTCACCGTCAGGCCGTCGTCCAGCCGGGGCGGAATGGCGTCGGTGTAGACCGAGCAGCCGAGCGCACCGCGTTTGCAGACCAGCGTAGCTTCACTGACTGAGCGCACCTGCCCCAGCGCCTGCAGGGTCTCCGTGCTGCCGCCCGCAATGTGAAACTCCTCTTCGGTGCCGACAATGACGTCGAAGAGGTGCAGCACCTCCTGCAGCTCGCGGGTGACCTTATCGGCGGCGATAAAGCGCGTTTCACCGTCGCCTAAGGAGGTCAGCCCCCACAGCACCGGACGGTAGTCGATGTCCAGCACCGTGCGCACGCCGTGACGGCGGGCATAGCCCAGCGCCGTCAGCACCGCCTCGCGGGTCTGAGAATGAGAAAGGTGAGTCCCGGTGATGGCAAGACAACGTGCGGAGGCAATGTAGCTTTCGTCCACATCGCTGGCGGTAATCGCCATATCCGCGCAGTTATCGCGATAAAAAATAAGAGGAAAGGTGTCCCGGTCTTTAATGCCGAGTAGCACCAGCGCCGTGAGGCGGTCTTTATCGGTGATCAGATGGCTGGTATCGCAGCCCACCTGGTTGAGCTCTTCGCGCAGGAAGCGGCCCATATGTTCATCGCCGACGCGCGCCAGCATCGACGAACGTAAACCCTGACGCGCGGTGCCGTACGCCACGTTGCCCGACGACCCGCCGAGATATTTGGCGAAGCTCGACGCGTCCTCCAGACGGGCACCAATCTGCTGGCTGTAGAGGTCTACCGCCACGCGGCCCATGCATATCACATCAAACTGCTTTTCCACGTTGATACCTCATCAGACAATGTCGTTCACGTTCAGCCAGCGGCCTTCCCGGTGCGAGAGCGCGATCGCGTCCAGCACGCGCGACACCTTCCAGCCCTCTTCGAAGTCCGGCCACATCGGCGCGTCGGCGGCAATTCCGTCCACCAGATCGCGCACCTCCACCGTTTTTTGATCGTTAAAGCCAATCCCGTGGCCTGCGCCCATGCAGAACGCGGCGTAGTCCGGGTGCGCAGGGCCGACGAGTAAGGTGCGGAACCCCTGACGGTTTACCGGATCGTCATGCAGATAGAGCTTCAGCTCGGCCATGCGCTCCTGGGTGAAGCTGATGGCGCCTTTCGTGCCGGTAATGACGTACGACAGCCCCATCTTGCGGCCGCAGGCAACGCGGGAGGTTTCAATCACGCCCTGCGCCCCGCCCGCGAAGCGCACCATCGCGTGGGCCTGATCCTCGTTTTCGACGGCAACCATGTCCGACGAGCCGGCCTTCGCCGGGCGTTCCGGGACCACAATCTTCAGGTCGCCGCAGACCTGCTCAATCTCCCCGACCAGGTACTGGGCCATATTGACGATATGCGCCGCGAGGTCGCCCAGCGCCCCCAGCCCGGCGGTCTCTTTAAAGCAATGCCAGTGAATGGGCGAGCGCGGGTCGGCCATATAGTCTTCGTTGTGGGTGCCGTAGAAGTGGATCACCTCGCCAATCTCGCCGCGGGCGATAATCTCCTTCGCCAGCTGCGCCGTCGGGTTTTTCATGTAGTTGAACCCCACCAGCGTTTTCACCCCGGCCCGCTTCGCGGCGTCGACCATCTCGCGCGCGTCGTGGGCGTTCAGCGCCAGCGGCTTCTCCGAGTAGACGTGCTTGCCGTGGCGGATCGCCTCCAGCGCCATCTCCTTATGCAGATGGTTGGGTGAGCAAATATCCACCACGTCAATCGCCGGGTCGGCCACCAGTGCCCGCCAGTCGCCGGTGGAGCGGTTGAAGCCAAACGCCTGCGCGCGCGCTGCCGCCAGCTCCGGCGTGACTTCCGCCACCATCTCGCGCACCAGCCTGCCGCGCAGGTTGAACACCGTCGGGGCCTGGGCATAGGCGATAGCGTGCGCCTTGCCGATATACCCGGTACCAATCAATCCAATACGAACCTCTTTCATCGTGATCCTCACAGTGCGCCGCGACGGCTCTTGGCGTAGGTATCAAACGCCACCGCCAGAACGATAATTAATCCGGTGATAATCTGCTGGTAGTAGGCCGAGACGTTCATCAGCACCAGGCCGTTAATCAGAATCCCCATGATGATGGAGCCGATAATGGTGCCGCCGATGCGCCCGTAGCCGCCCATCAGCGAGGTGCCGCCAATCACCACCGAGGCAATGACGCGCAGCTCAAAGGAGATCCCGGCCACCGCCTCGGCGCTCCCCAGACGCGCGCTCAGAATGAAGCCCGCCAGCCCCGCCAGGCAGCCGATCAGCACGTAGACGCTAACCAGCACGCGCTTGACGTTCACCCCCGCCAGGCGCGCTGCCTCCGGGTTACCGCCGATGGCGTAGACGAAGCGGCCCCAGCGGGTTTTATGCAGCGCCAGATAGCCGCCGAGGGCGACGATGGCGAAGATCCAGATCGGAATGGAGATGCCGAGCAGCTCCCCGCGCCCCCACCAGCGGTAGCCCTGATCGAAACCGGCAATCGGCGCGCCGTCGTTGATCACCAGCGTCAGGCCGCGCCAGATGGTCATCCCGCCGAGGGTCACGATGAACGGCGGCAGGCGCAGGCGGGTGACGCCCAGACCGTGCAGGAAGCCAATCGCCGTGCCCATCGCCAGACAAATCCCCAGCCCGATCAGCCAGCTCATGCCGCCCCAGGCGTTCGGGTCGACGGTGGTGAAGTTGTCGCCCTTGATCACGTACGCCGCGGTCATGGCGCAGACAGCCAGAATGGAGCCCACGGAGAGGTCAATCCCGGCGGTCAGGATGACAAAGGTCATCCCCACGGCCATGATCCCGTAGATGGAAACTTCGGTCAGGATGTTGAAAATATTGCGTTCAGAGAAAAAGTTGCTGTTCTGCGACTGGAAGAAGATCAGCAGCAGGATCATGAAAATCAGCACCCCGAAGCGCTCGAAGAAGGCGATGGGATCGATGCGTCCGGCGCGTTTGACCGGGGCCTGCGTTTTAGAAATCATCTGCGTCATGAGAAACTCCGTTATGCCGCGTTCAGGGCGTTGTGGTTGATGGCCATCATCGTCATCAGCCGTTCTTCGTTAGCGTCGTCACCGTGGATCTCGCCGGTCACCCGGCCTTCGCTGAGGGTGATGATCCGGTCTGACACCGCCATCACTTCAGGCAGATCGGAGGAGATCACGATCACCGCCACGCCCTTTTTCGCCATGTCAAACAGCACCTGGTGCACTTCCGATTTGGTCCCCACGTCGATGCCGCGCGTCGGCTCATCGACGATCAGCACCCGCGGGTTGAGCGCCATGCAGCGCGCGAGGATCACCTTTTGCTGGTTACCACCGGAGAGCTTGCGCACCTCCTGCGCGCTGTTGACCATTTTGATCTGCAGCGCTTTGCGGTAGGACTCGATCAGATCGTCCTCTTTGCGGGTGTTCACGAACCAGCGCCACTGCAGCAGCGAGGAGAGGCAGGAGAGCGACAGGTTGTCGCGAATCGACAGTCCCAGCACCGCCCCCTCTTTTTTGCGGTCTTCCGGTACCAGCGCCACACCCTGGTCGAGGGCATAGAGCGGGTCGCGCGGCTGGTACGGTACGCCGTCCAGCTCAAAGCTCCCGGCGGTAAACGCGTCCGCGCCAAACAGGCAGCGCGCCACCTCGGTGCGCCCGGCGCCCACCAGCCCGGCAATGCCTAAGACCTCCCCGGCGTGGACGTGGAAGCTGATGTCGTGCAGGGCGATGCCGTGCGGATCCAGCGGCGGCTTTTCGCGGCTCAGCCCCTTCACCGCCAGGCGGACGGGTTTGTCCTCATGATGCGTTTCGCTGGCGGGACGACGGTTAAAGGCCACGTCACGTCCGACCATCAGGCGGATGAGCTGTTCGACGTTGGTCTCCGCCACCGCGCCGGTGCCGGTGAAACGGCCGTCCTGGAAAACGGTGAAGCGATCGCAGAGCTGGAAAACTTCGTGCAGACGGTGGGTAACGTAAATAATGCTCACGCCACGGTTTTTAAGCTCGCGCACCACGCGGTGCAGGCTTTCCACCTCGCTGTCGCTCAGCGCGGCGGAGGGTTCGTCCATAATGATGAGCCTGGCGTTGAGGGTCAGCGCCCGGGCGATCTCCACCATCTGCTGCTGGGCAACGCTCAGGCGGGCGACCGGCGTGGTCGGCGCAACGTTCAGCTGCAGATAGTCGAGAATGACCTGCGCCTCCTGATTGACCGCCTTTTCGTCGACGATCAGGTTACGTTTACGCGGCTCGCGCCCGAGAAACATGTTTTCCGCGACGGTCATGTTGGGCAGCAGGTTGAATTCCTGATAGATGGTGATAATGCCCTTGTTCTGCCGTTCCACCGGGGAGTCGTCCACCGGCAGGGTTTCGCCGTTGAACCAGATATCCCCGCGGGTTTGCGGCTGCGCCCCCGCGAGCGCCTTCAGCAGCGTGGATTTACCCGCCCCGTTTTCCCCCAGCAGGGCGTGGATCTCGCCCCCGCCGACGGTCAGCTGGGCGCTGCTTAACGCCCAGACGCCGGAAAAGCTTTTTGCCAGGTCGGTCACTTTCAGTAAGGGTTGCGACATCAGTCTGCTCCTCCTCATGATGAGCCGCCAGAGGCGGCTCGGGACATATTAGTTACCGGCCTCACCGATACGCTCAGCCTGCTGCAGGTTCTCTTTGGTGATCAGCGTCGGCGGATAGTCGGCCCCGGTGATGGCTTTCTTCTCGCGCACGTTGGCCACCAGCTGGCTCATCGCCGTCTGCACCGCAAAGCCCGGACGCTGGTCCGCCGTTACCGCCAGCCAGCCATCGCGCACGCGGGCCAGCGCTTCTGGCACCGCATCAAACCCGGTGACCAGAATTTCGCCCGGCTTCACGCCCTGGCTCTGCAGGGCTTCAATCGCCCCCAGCGCCATGTCGTCGTTGGCAGAGAGGATCACCTGAGGACGCTTCGGCAGCGAGGGCAGCACGCTTTCCACGATGCGCATCCCTTCAGAACGCATCCAGTTGCCGGTCTGATCGGCGACGATCTTGTATTTATCGCCACCCGCCTTCAGGCTGTCGCGGATCCCTTTGGTGCGTTCGATGTTGGAGGAGGAGCCCGGCTGGCCGGTCAGCAGAATGATTTCCGCCCCGTCGGGGAATTTGGTTTTGACGAAGTCGCCAATCGCCTGGCCGCCTTTGTAGTTGTTGGCGCCAAAGTGCGGCACCTTCTTCTGGCTGTCGACGGAGCGGTCAAGGGTGACCACCGGCAGCTTCGCATCCTGAATTTCATCCACCGCGCTGGAGACCGCGTTCACGTCGTTCGGGGAGACGATAAAGCCCTGCGCCCCGCGGGTGATGGCGTTTTCCAGGTCAGCCACCTGCTTCGGCGAGCTGCCCTGCCCGTCCAGCACCTGAAGCTTCACGCCCATCTCTTTTGCGGCTTTCACCGCCGTGCGCTGCATGTGAACTTCAAACGGCATGGCCAGGTTTGGCGTACTGAAAACAATTTGCTCGTTTTCGGCGAGGGCGGCCCCGGACGTCATGGCGATGAGGGCGGCTACGATCAGTTTTTTCATTATTATGTCTCTCTGTGTAGGGTTGTTGTGTTTAGAGGACGATCTCGCGCTGGGTACGCAGCGACTCCAGCGCTTTATCCGCAAGGTACAGCGCACGTTCACCATCATCGCCGCTGCAGTCAGGTACCGCTTCGCCGCGCAGGACCGCGACAAAGTGTTCCCATTCCGCGGCGTAAGCGGATTTGTAGCGCTGCAGGAAGAAGTGTTCCGGCAGCGCGCTGGTGCAGCCCTGTTTGCCGTAGTGCTGCACCTGGTTTTCCAGAATGTTGCCCGCGCACAGCAGCCCTTCGGAGCCGTGCAGCTCCAGGCGCTGGTCGTAGCCGTAAGATGAACGGCGGCTGTTGACGATGGTCGCCATCGCGCCGGAAGCGTATTTCAGAACGATAAACGCGGTATCGATGTCCCCCGCCTCGCCAATCGCCGGATCGACCAGGTTGCTGCCCTGGGCATACACCGACACCGGCTCTTCGCCCATGATGAAGCGGGCCATGTCAAAGTCGTGAATGGTCATATCGCGGAACATGCCGCCGGAAACGCGCACGTACTCCGCAGGCGGCGGAGACGGGTCGCGGGAGATGATCAGCAGCGATTCCGGCTTGCCGATGCGCCCGGCCTGCACGTCGGTTTTCACGCGGCGGAACTGCGGGTCAAAGCGGCGGTTAAAGCCGATAAACAGCGGCACGTCGTACTCTTTGACCACCTTCAGGCAGTCGCGCACGCGGGCGAGGTCAAGGTGGACCGGCTTTTCGCAGAAGATGGCCTTGCCGTGGCGGGCGGCCATTTCAATCAGGTCGGCGTGGGTATCGGTCGCGGAGGCGATCAGCACGGCGTGAACGTTAGGGTCGGTCATCGCCTCCTCCAGGCTCTGCTGGCGGGCCTGATACTGCGCAGCGAGACGGGTGGCAAATTCCTGATTCGGGTCAACCACGGACCAGAGCGTGGTCGCGCCGTGGCTGGCGATGTTAGCTGCATGTACCTGGCCAATTCGGCCAGCGCCCAGTAAAGCAATGTTAAACATAACGGCTCCCGGTGTTGGTGAATGCTGTGAACTAACGACCCTATAAATAAAACATTTATTTCATTTTTATAAATAGTGAAAATTATGTTTTTGAGTGTGGGTTAACACTTTTGAGATGAATGAGATAAATTTTGTTATCAATCTCACAACATGTGAGAGAGGACATCTTCCCCTCACCCCGGCCCTCTCCCCAAAGGGGCGAGGGAGAAAAGACAGCCCCGAGCCGTCCCCTCTCCCCAAGTGGGCCAGGGAGAAAAGGCCGCACCGAACCATCCCCTCTCCCCTTTGGGGAGAGGGTTAGGGTGAGGGGAAATGAAATGAAAATTTCGTTACGGCAGGAAAACTCAATACTGGCGGGCTTTTTTCACCTGCGCCTGGGTTTGCTCAGCGGCCTCACGCACGGCAGACGACGCCGCCACCTGCGCATCACCGGTTCGCCACCAGGAGGCGTAGTCGTGGGTCATGGTCTTCGGCAGCACCTTGATGTCCAGCAGCGTCGGGCCCGGATGGGCGCGTGATGCCTCCAGCGCCGCCAGCAGGGTTTGCTCGTCGTGCACCCGCCAGGCGCGGCAGCCGTAGCTCTGCGCATTTTGCGCGAAGTCGACCTTCACCAGCGGACCGTCAAGCCGTCCGGTTTCCGGGTTGCGATGGCGGTTTTCCGTGCCAAAGCTGCCCATGCCATGCCCCATCTGCAGGTTGTTAATGCAGCCGAAGCTGGCATTATCAAACAGCAGAACGGTGACCTTAATGCCCTCCTGAACGGCGGTTTGCAGCTCGGAGTGCAGCATCATGTAGGAGCCATCCCCCACCATGGCGTATACCGGCTGCCCGGGTCGGGCAAGCTTCGCGCCGATGGCTGCCGCAATCTCATAGCCCATGCAGGAGTAGCCGTACTCCAGGTGATAGCTGTCCGGCGTTTTGACCTGCCAGAGGCGCTGTAAATCCCCCGGCAGCGAACCGGCCGCGCCCACCACGATGGCGTTATCTTCAATATGCTGGTTGATCAGCCCCAGCACCCGCGTCTGGGTCAGGCGGGTGTTGAGCGTCTCGCCGTACTCCGCCAGCTGCGCGTCCAGATGCCCCGCCACTTCGGGCGCGTCGTCCGGACGCCACTGGCGATCCCACAGGCGACGGCACTCGTCGCGCCAGGCGGATTTCGCCTCAGCGATCGCCTCTCCCCAGCCGCTGCGGTAATCACCGAGCGCGTGGGTCAATGCCTCGAGCCCGGTTTGAGCGTCGGCAATCAGCGCCGTGGCGTCCAGCTTCAGGGCGTCAAACTCGGCCACGTTCAGCAGCAGAAATTCGACATCCGGATGGGAAAAGAGCGCCTTGGAGCCGGTGGTAAAGTCGGTCAGGCGCGTGCCGATGCCAATCACCAGATCAGCCTGCGGCGCGAGCTGGTTGGCCGCCATTCCGCCCGTCACCCCTACGCCACCGAGGTTAAGTGGGTGGTCACTTACCAGCGCCCCCTTTCCGGCCTGGGTTTCGGCAAACGGCAGCTGCAGCGTCTCGACAAAGTCGCGAAACGCCTCATGTGCGCCGGAATAGCGCACCCCGCCGCCGCACACCACCAGCGGACGACGCTTGCGGGCGATCAGCGCCCGCGCCTGCGCCAGACGCTGCGGATCGGGCGGACGGCGCTCGATGTGGTGCACGCGACGCGCGAAGAAGCTCAGCGGGTAATCCCACGCTTCCCCCTGCACGTCCTGCGGCAGGCAAATCGTCACCGCACCGGTATCAGCCGGGTCAGTAAGCGTTCGCATCGCGCTGAGCATCGCGCTCATGAGCTGCTCGGGGCGGTTAATGCGGTCCCAGTAGCGGGAGACCGGACGGAAGCAGTCGTTGGTGCTGATGCTGATGTCGTGATACTGCTCAATCTGCTGCAGCACCGGGTCGGGCTGGCGGCTGGCGTAGATATCGCCCGGGAGCAGCAGCAGCGGGATGCGGTTCGCCGTGGCGGTTGCCGCGGCCGTGACCATATTGGCGGCGCCCGGCCCGACGGAGGAGGTGACGGCAAAGATGCGCTGACGACGGTGCTGTTTGGCAAATCCCGTCGCCATATGGGCGATGCCCTGCTCGTTGCAGCCCTGCATCACCTGCAGATGGCCGGGATCCTGCTCCAGCGCCTGGCCGATACCCAGCACGTTGCCGTGCCCAAAGATGGTGGCGACGCCCTCCACGAAGGGCGTTTCGTGACCATCCACGCTAACATACTGTTGATTAAGGAACCGGACCAGCGCCTGGGCCATGGTCATACGTTCGGTTTTCATAACGCCTCCTGTCAGCCCAGCGTCGGCATGGAGAACGCAGCGCCTGTCTCCTGCTGCATTTCCGGCCAGCGCGCGGTGATGGTTTTCATTCGGGTGTAAAAACGCACGCCGTCGCTGCCGTGGACGTTGAGCGCGCCGAAGATGGAACGCTTCCAGCCGCCGAAGCTGTGGAACGCCATCGGAACAGGGATCGGCACGTTGACCCCCACCATGCCCGCCTGCACCTCTTCGCAGAAGCGGCGCGCGCAGCCGCCGTCGCGGGTGAAGATTGCCGAGCCATTACCATATTCATGGCGGTTAATCAGATCCACCGCGCTGGCGTAATCTGCTACGCGCACCACAGAAAGCACCGGGCCGAAAATTTCTTCTTTATAGATGGTCATCTCCGGGGTGACGTTATCGAACAGCGTCGGCCCGACGAAGTAGCCCTGTTCGTGGCCCTTCACGCTGAAGCCGCGACCGTCCACGCGCAGTTTCGCCCCCTGCGCTTCCCCGCTGTCGATGTAGCCCAGCACCTTGCTGCGGTGCGCGGAGGAGATGAGCGGCCCCATTTCGTTTTCCGGCGTCTGGTCAAGACCCGGTCCGACGCGCAGCGCGGCAATCTGTTTTTCCAGCCGGGCGCAGAGGTCATCGGCGGTGTTATCCCCCCCCGCCAGCACCACCGAGAGCGCCATGCAGCGTTCCCCCGCCGCGCCGTAGGCCGCGCCCATGATGGCGTTGGTCGCCATCTCCATGTCGGCATCCGGCATTAAAATGCAGTGGTTTTTCGCGCCGCCCAGCGCCTGACAGCGCTTACCGTGGGCGGAGGCGGTCTGGTAAATGTATTCCGCAATCGGCGTGGAGCCGACAAAGCTCACCGCCTGCACGCGCGGGTCGGTCAGGAGCACGTCAACGGACTCTTTATCGCCCTGCACCACGTTGAACACGCCGTCCGGCAGGCCGGCCTCTTTCAGCAGCTGCGCCAGCGCGAGCGCGAGTGAAGGGTCTTTTTCCGACGGTTTCAGCACGAAGGTATTCCCGGTCGCCAGCGCAATCGGGAACATCCACATCGGCACCATCGCCGGGAAGTTAAACGGCGTGATCCCGGCGCAGACCCCGAGCGGCTGCATCAGCGAGTGGCTGTCGACGCCGGTCCCGACGTTCGCCGAGTGTTCGCCCTTTTGCAGATGCGGAATACCACAGGCAAACTCCACCACTTCCAGGCCGCGGGTCAGTTCACCCACCGCGTCGGAGAAGACCTTGCCGTGCTCTTCGCTGATGAGGCGGGCCAGGCGATCCATGTTCTCTTCCAGCAGCGCCTTGAAGCGGAACATCACGCGCGCGCGCTTAAGCGGAGCATGACGCGCCCACGCCGGAAACGCCTGCTGCGCGGCGGCGATCGCCTGCTCCGTTTCCTGCGCCGTACTCATCACCACCTGGCGGATCTGCTCGCCGGTGGCCGGGTTGAAGATCGCCTGAACGCGCTGGCCTGAACCGGTGACACATTCGCCGTGAATAAAATTCGCTACCGTCTCCATCCTTAACCTCTCGCTGTTGATACGTGACTGTGACCTGAACACTGTGTACTGAACACTATATATGAAACAAATATTCCATTTTAAGTTGAAATAAAATAAATGATGATTATTGTGATCAAGGATGGATTTTTATGTTAACAGCCATCACCACTGACGCCGCGTGCGCTATTAAGGAATTTCGGGCGAGGAAATGACTGAAGCTTCTGTTTCATTTTTGCTGCCAGATGGATGGCCGACATTTAAAAGACGCGGTTTTGCGTTTAGAATCATAAGACTGTATTTGGGGGAAAAGATGACGACAGCAACCAGCCTGAACGAACTGCAGCAGCAAATCCGCGATCGCTACGATAGCCTGAGCAAGAGGCTGCAGCAGGTCTCCCGCTACGTGCTGGATAACACCAACAGCGTGGCGTTTGATACGGTTGCCGTCATTGCCGAGCGCGCCGACGTGCCGCCCTCGACGCTGATCCGCTTTGCTAACGCCTTTGACTTCACCGGCTTCAACGAAATGAAACAGCTGTTTCGCATGAACCTGGTGGAGGAGACCGCCAGCTACAGCGACCGCGCCCGGTTGTTCCGCGAAATGGAGAGCGAGGCCGTGCCGGAAACGCCGCTCGATATCCTGCAGGAGTTCGCCCGCTCGAACGCCCAGGCGCTGCAGCAGCTGGCCGCCCGCGCCGAGCCGGAGATGCTGGAGCGCGCGGTACAGCTGCTGGCCGACGCCGACACCATCTACATCGCCGGGCTGCGCCGCTCCTTTAGCGTCGCCGCGTATCTGACCTACGCCCTGAGCCACCTGGAGTGTCGCCCTATCCTGCTCGACGGTATGGGCGGGATGCTGCGCGAGCAGATCAGCCGCATTAAGGCGCGCGACATCGTGGTGTCGATCAGCTTCTCGCCGTACGCGGAAGAGACGGTGATGGTCAGCGAAACCGCCGCCAGCGTTGGCGCGCGGCAGATTGTGATTACGGACAGCCAGATAAGCCCCCTGGCGACGTTCAGCGATCTCTGCTTTGTGGTGAAAGAGGCGCAGGTGGACGCGTTTCGATCTCAGTCGGCGACGCTGTGCCTGGTGCAGTCGCTGGTGGTGGCGCTGGCGTATCGGTTGGGGAGCGGGGAGAAATAGCCCCAGTGCAGTTTGGTGGGCCGGGTAAGGCATAGCCGATACCCGACCGCCTGAAAAGCATCAGCCAGACATTAACTACTCCTTATCTCGGGGCAATCAGAATAACTGACGGAAGAGAGGGAATTCAGACGTTGCCCCGTAATCTGTAACACCCGCAGTAAAAGCATAATGCCGCGGCGGGTATCAGGGTCGTTAAGCATAGTGAACACCTGCCGAAGCGAGATATCCCCTTCCCGGTTAATTTGCTCTCCCCACGCCATGCGTAGCGCGGTTCCCCCTTCCCAGCCGACGGTCACGACATCTTCAAAAACGCCAGCCAGTTTTTCGACCATCGCGCTATCGGCCATTTCCAGCAGGTCTGCGACGACGGCAAGCAGATCAACCAGATTATTCAGGCGATTGCCCGCCATAAGCGGGGCAAGGCTTTTTAGTATCTGTTCCTGGTCACTCATCAGAACATCCCCCTCACGACGCCCCAATACAGTCCACGGTTAAAACCGTTTCGCAGCATGCCGCCGAGTTTTGTCGCCGGCATGGGGGTCACGTCATTGCGATAGTCATATACCAACGGCATGCCGGCCCAGAGCCCCATCTGCGCGACGGCCTGAACCCGTCCATCATAATGGTTACCGCTTCCGGGCGGTCTGCCGTACAGCTCCGCCACAATGTTGTCAGCAATGATGGGCGCCTGGTTGTGGCACGACCCTCCCGCTTTACTGATCGGGAGGTCAACGGTATCGCCGATCACATATACGCCTTCTAAGCCGTAGACGCAGAGCGTCTGGTGATCCGTCGGCAGCCAGCCTTCACCGTTCTGAACCTCACTGAGTCCCGTATTACGCACCGCTTCAACCGCCCTGATGGGAGGCGTTGCCATCAGGATGTCGAAGTTCTGTGAATCGCCCTCGGCGGAATAGGCAATTTTGCTGTCAGGATCGACATGGCTTAAGGTAAAACCGCGCTGATGCTGTATTCCTTTGGCAGCAAAAATATCACCCAGCGCCTCCCCCACCGGACGCTGCAGGAACAAACAGTTTCGCAGCAGCTGCGCGACGGTCGGATAGGTATAAACAATCTCAACTTGATTACGCACCCCACGCTGGCGCAGATAGTCGTCAACCATCAGCGTGGTTTCAATAGGGGCAATGCCGCACTGGTGGGGAACATTCGGCGTTTCAGGAAAAGAGACGGTAATAAATATTCGCCCCTTTTTGATGGTGGCGAGCTTATGCGCTAGCTGTCTTGCCGCCGCATATTGATAAAAATGGTCGCCCGCTTCGGCAAGGCCAGGGATTTTTTGGGGGAAAGGCGTGCAGCCCGTTGCGATAACCAGCAGCTCCCAGTCGTAATATCGTTTACTGGCACCGTACAGTCGACGCTGCTTAAAATCGAAAGATTCAATCCTGTCGGTAATAAATTGAATTTCAGGACTCAGTAACTGCCGTTCAGGCCGGGCCAGTTCATGGTGATGGAAGAGGTTAAAGGCGACGTACATAAAGGCGGGTTTGTAGTAGTGCACCGGTGATTCGGAAATCAGTACCAGCTCTACCTGACCAGCAGCAATTTCACGTCGTAATTTCCTGGTCAGAAGGTTGGCGACAATTGTTCCTCCCGTGCCGCCGCCGACAATCATTATGCGGTTTTTCATTCCTTTATTCGCTCATGGTAGTGAATGGGAATTCACGTAACCAGACCGCTTCACTGTTACGCTCAGCTAAAGGGTAGTAACAGAGCAATATTCCGCAACATAACCTTTCACGAGAAATTTATTTTTGATAACCACATCATTATTTATAATAATATACTGCAAAATATAATTTATATCCCTATAACGCAGTCTCTTTTCATTACCATTATTCGCCAAAGAGCAGCTTTGTGTACTTTTTAGACACCGCCCCTGAGCGCTGTCCGTTCGCGCCATAATAGCGATCTTCACGGCACAGTCGCTCCTTCACATCGCAGAAAATACCGTTGGCAAAGGTGAATTCGGTCAGATCGACATTGCTCGACGTGAACACCTCGTTTGCAGCAGCCTTCTTACCGAGATACGTCTCTGTCAAATCGCGGGATAATCCCTTGTCATTGGCGCATACATATCGGTCGCAGAGCACGCCCGATACTGGCGACTTGAGCCTGGCAGGGGTCCTGGCCTGGGCGGACATGGCGGACACGGCCAGCAGCGCGGCCACAGAGTATGCGAGTATTGACTTGTTCAAGATGATAATCTCCGTTGGTTAATGCGTGTCGGTTTTGCACCGGGCGCGGTGGAACCATTATAAGGGGTGTAATATCCCGGATGGTTCTGAGTTTCAACAGGAAATGCCCCGTTTAGCTTTTTGTTGACCTAACAGTTGTCGAAAGTTCGGCTCGGAGGCAATTGTAAGGGCCCTATCCCGGTGAGTCATGCGATTTTAGAGACCTGAACTACAATGCTCTAAAGGGAGTGGGCTTGTGGGGCGGGTCAGATCCGCTCTGAGCGAAGAACGGAAGTTAAAGCCGCGATGCCAAATTTATCTCGCAATATACACCCGCCCCACAAAATGGTTTACAGCCCCACCGGTTGACAACGATCTTGACACTTACCGCCCACGGAGAGCCCCCCAAAATTATCTTGGGAGGTTACAGTTTCCAGTGGGCTTCTTGTGTGGAATACACTCTTTTAGAATAGATTCTTAGTTAGTCGCACATTTTATAAGATCCAAAATTGGGGAAATATAGAGTATCTCTTCAACAACTTTTGTTTTCTTAAAATGTTCAGAATGAAACTTCAAATGTTTTTCCAGCGTATTCGTCCAAGAGCTATCTTTTAAGTTTCCTTCAACCTCAATGATTTTCTCAAAACAGAATATCATTCTGGCTACGTACCAAACATATTGGTCATACATAGGGTCTCGCTCTTGTCGACAATCTGCACTATAACCTTTCGAAAATTGAGGGTTCTCCATCGCTAGTTGCAAATATGCCTGGTAGGCTGTATCTGCAATGGTTTTCTTAGCAATTTCTTTGTTTTCATTGATAGTTGATTTGGCAACTAAAATTGCCCAAATAGCTACCCCAGCACTTACTAATGGAGAAGCAATCGTAGCTAACTTAACTAATGTTTCCATATGAATCCTTAATGTTTTCGATTAAATCCAGCAGGCTGGGTTTTGGTTTTTTTATATTCTTTAATCTTTCGTCTAAATGCTGCTAAATCTATATCAGCAGTACTAATTGCTATTTGACCAGTTCCATGAGCATGAGAAATCAGTTTGTGATGTTTCTCTTTGTACGGGGCTTGCATTGTTGAGCCACCATATTCTCCAGTATTCGTAATAACAACATGCTGGTACATATGCCATTGTAGAGCTGAAGCCATATTGTCAAACGTATCTACATCTTTATTGTACGCTGCAATGACAAACATATCAGTCAAATCTCTCAGGTCCGCAGCAAGCTTTATATCTGTCGCATCGTAACAAATCGCACCAGTTAATTTAAATGGTCCTTCGGTGTGACCCTCAATAGAAATAATATGTTGAGATGGTCTATATCCATGAACACCCAGAGTCATTTCACCACTGGTCATATGAAATTTCCCTTGATCACGAACACGCCATTGAGTCCCCGATTCTGACGAATCTGGAATAATCCAGCGAGCTTTGTTAACTATTTGACCATCTTGTTCACAGAAGACAAAACCGCAAAAAATGATGGATCTGGTTCTAAATGCCAGTGCTCTTACTATATCTTCATCTTCCGGGTGAACAGCCAATTCAGAAAAGACAATCAGATCAGCGGTACTTGTATGATCCCTAGACTCAGTTTTAAGTTTTGCATCTAAAGTCTGCTCTGTTAGTTTACAAATTTCCGCAAGGTGTTCTCTGTGTTTCCAACGCACCTCTGGATTATCAAGTGTTACGTCAGAAGGGTGAAAATGCTTATCCTTCGGAAATAATTGCTGAACCGTAACAATTCTAAAATAGTTAGATGCCAATTCAGGTCTGCTGACAACAGTAGGTAAGGTCGGAACACTCGATGAAGTGCATATTTGCGTGTTCAGGTAGCCTAACCTTTCCAACAAGCATTTTTTAAACTCACCAAGGCTGGTAATTGACAATATATCTTCTTGATTTATATATGAAGATGAAAAGCCTGGCCATTGCAATCCATGCTGAAGAAAGCTTGCAAACCAATCAGTTATAGTTGCATATGAACCAACAATTGACTCTGGTGTATGTAACATTCCCATACGTCGCTTGTAAAACTGAGAGTGGATCCCATCATACTCTACTCTATCAGGCTTTAAATCATTTCGCTGCGTGTAATCTACATTACCTAAAGCAGCACTTCTTAATACACTGCAAACCCAATATATTTTTTTTTCATCATTTTTGTCTTGTTGACAATTCACCAACCATTTAGGGCTTTCATAGCGAGGATCTTGAGCTATTTTATCAATCGAACATGAAATAATAGAATTTTGGCGCCATAATTCAGCCCATGATGTTGAATGGCTTTCTAATTTCACTTTTATTTCATGTGGGGAATACTGCTTTCCATCAGATTGCCATACGTTTTTCTCTGTATCTTCTAAAAGATTAACTAATGCTATACCTAGCTTGAGAAGCGCATGTTCGTATTTAAATGGATTTTCCTTAAAACTTATCACTGATGAAAGATAGTGGTCCGAACCATTTGGTTTCGCCTCATTTTTTGGTATGGCCCATCTAAATTTGTTGATCCTAACTTTATCTTGCGTCCTGACAAACTCTTTCCAAATGCTATTCCAAAACTCACCACCACGGTAAGCAAATTTCTCGACGATTGAGTCTACTACTTCACTAGTATTTGTATGAGAAAGTAGAAAAGCAACATTTGCTTGGTAGTCTTTACTAATTTGAGCAGATAATTCAAATAGGTATCCATCACTACTACTCAACGGCTCTAAATGTCGTTTAATTAAGACATGTTGAAGCTTTGAAAGATCAGAAGAGGATTTTTTACTAGCTATAAATGGCTTATTGATAACTGCAAGATAAAATAGTGCTTGCTGATATGCGTAGTTTGGAATAACGGATCTACAAGAAAGAAGTTTATGGGCAAATGATGTAACTTCACTCATCAATTTCTGATAATCAGAGGTACACTCTGGGGATAGTTTTCGATAGATATCAACAACGCTACGAAATATATCGGAAAGAAGATACAACATGATATATCTATCGCATTTTTCACGATTACGCTGTATTCTTTGGAATATAATTTCAAAAATTGTTTTATAAGCATCTAGATTAGGGTTTATGGTTATCGCTTTGCGGAAAATAACCATAATTGATGGATCTTTTAACCAGGTTTTTAATAATTTCTTTGCAATCAACGCAGATTCATTATCAAACTGCTTTCTTTCTGCAGGTGAGATTAGTTTGCTTTTATTAGCCAAACTTGTTTCCAGCCTATGGGCAGAAAATCTACGTAAAGATTCTAATTTAATCGATTTATCATTATTAAATCCAGAAAATAAACCTTCTGCATCATCTAGAAAATTATCTTGTTCAGTCAATAATAACTGTTGAAGCGCCGGTATGTTATTATCTAATCCATTACGCTCTGAATACTCGAAGTTCCTACTTCATTCTGGATTTCATTGATTCGATTTGTAAGGCTACTTCCGTTATCAATATCTGAGAGTCCCAATATATAAGTTTTTTTATCATTAATTTTTAAATATGGTTCGTTATCTGACTCATCTTGATCTAGCGTTTCATCGAGGATCCTCTGAACTAACTCATGAATGGATTTCTTAATTTCCTCATTTGTTAATGCTTCTCCAGAAATTACCATCCTAATATCATCGACGTATCGACAATAATCATGCAGTATAATTTGGCTACCGCCTATCTTAGTACGGAGGTTGGAAGTTAAAGATTCGTCAAACTCAATGAGATAAGCATTAGCCAAAGCTCCGGCAGATGCTAAACCTTGTGGGAGTCCAACATTTTCTTCTTCAATATCCAAATCTTTAAGTAAAGATAAAGAGTCTTCAGGCCACTCCCAATTTAAAATCTGACTCGTAAAATCCCAAAAACCATTCTCATTTATAATATTATGACCATAATGCTCAGAAGATATTTTCTTAAGTTTTTCTAACAGTGTGCTTATTTTTATAGAACCGAAAAAATTTTTCAGATCCAAACTAATAATATAAACATCATCAATTTCACTAATTTTATTTACAGTTTCCCTACCTATATAGACAGGTCTTTGTAGAAAATTACGATAATCTGAGGAAAATTTCCTATAATACTCGCTGCCGCCCCAACGAAATCTCGCCCTTTCATTGTCCCAATCACAGACAAGCCTATTTCCGTAACTAACAACCTTTTTATTTACATGCTCAGCATAGTCAAGATTACGCAATGAGCAGTCTTTCTGTCTCGTTTCTATCGCATCAGCAAGACACATGGTTACTGCTGTTGCAAAAGACTGATCCTTAATAGATATATTAGCTAAAGGTCTTAGTTTCCTATCATCTTTATTAGTAGTCCACTTCCCTTTATTAAAGAACCAGCTCGCTCCTTTTGGAGCTGGTATTAATTCAATATCACTTTTAGACAGATTTCTATTTACGGCCTCACTTGACCAACTAGTGACCTCATCACTAATATCAAATGCACACTTGTCTAGCGCTAAAAGATCTGCATACCAATTATGAGTTCTTACAAAACGATCCGTTTTTTTCCAAGCTAGCCCTAAAATAAATGAGTCCTTAAGGTACTCAAAGTTTGGTTCGAGATTGTAATACTTTTTATTAAGTAGTTTCATTTTCCTCTCAACTTAATGCTAAGCGTTTTACTCATTTTAACTACAGTATTGAAATTCACTGTTTGTATCACCTTAATATAACTATACTACCGTTCCTGAATCGAATAATCCACGGGAAGTATCAAAAGTTTGTAATGTCTAATGGGTTAATCTGATAAATCAGTCGCGTCTGTCATGCCATAAACCAAGTTGTACAAGAGAGAGCGTTGTAATGGTCAACAAAAATTGCCCACTGAGTTAGAGTTTTTCCGGTATCAGTTTCCGGTTCTTTGAGTGGTAAGACAATCCCCTGACAAATCGATATGGGCATAAGTAGAATATTCTCCCACTCTAAGACATTTTGATGAAGCGTTCGAGTTTTACTGAACGCTGTATCAAGACCATTCTCATATAAGCCCTAGGTGATACTTAAATTTGGTTATCAACGTCCCCTCTTGGCACAGAGCAGATACAGAAGCATGATGTGCGCTGTGAGCGAGGTACGAACGCTGACCTTTCATATTTATACAATTTACTCTCTGGCCTGATCTGCCGTATATATCTTAACTACAGGAACTCACTAGCATGATCGGAGATTGCATATGCTGATATATAACGTTTTTGGACGGCATATTGGCGTTCAACGTAAGCATGATCGGTGGCTGGTATTTCGTGCTGACCTGACGGAGAGAAAGTTTTCTCGACTCTATGACATCGCTATTCCTGACGATATGACTGAAGGCGAGATTGCCGGCTGGCTGGGTGACATTTTCCATGAAGCCGCAACCGATCGTCATCCAAATGTGGAACGCATCGAATAAGGATTTAATGGATAGTATTACGTTGCGCCCGCTCCTGGCACTCACCTGAGATGGTGTTGCCAGCCATGGCCCAAAAAAAAGCCCGCAATCCGCGGGCTTAGAGATAATTTAGAACCTGTTAGTACCAGACGTAGCCGGTTGGGAAATCATTCCCACTCAATCGTAGCCGGTGGCTTACCGCTGATGTCATACACCACGCGGGAAATACCGTTCACTTCGTTGATGATGCGGTTAGACACGCGGCCTAAGAAGTCATACGGCAGGTGCGCCCAGTGCGCGGTCATGAAGTCGATGGTTTCCACCGCACGCAGGGAAACAACCCAGTCGTACTTACGGCCATCGCCCATCACACCGACGGAGCGAACCGGCAGGAACACGGTGAACGCCTGGCTCACTTTGTTGTACAGGTCAGCTTTGTGCAGCTCTTCGATGAAGATCGCGTCCGCGCGACGCAGCAGGTCGCAGTACTCTTTCTTCACTTCACCCAGCACGCGCACGCCCAGACCCGGGCCCGGGAACGGGTGACGGTAGAGCATGTCGTACGGCAGACCCAGTTCCAGACCGATCTTACGCACTTCGTCTTTGAACAGCTCGCGCAGCGGTTCAACCAGACCCATCTTCATCTCTTTCGGCAGGCCGCCCACGTTGTGGTGAGATTTGATGACGTGTGCTTTACCGGTGGCGGATGCCGCGGATTCGATAACGTCAGGGTAGATAGTACCCTGCGCCAGCCACTTCACGTCGTCCAGCTTCAGTGCTTCTTCGTCGAACACTTCCACGAACACGCGGCCGATGATCTTACGTTTCACTTCCGGATCGTTCTCGCCTTTCAGCGCGTCCAGGAAGCGCTGCTCGCCTTCCACGTGAACGATGTTCAGACCGAAGTGGTCACCGAACATGTCCATCACCTGCTGGGCTTCGTTCAGACGCAGCAGACCGTTGTCCACGAAGACGCAGGTCAGGTTTTTGCCGATGGCGCGGTGCAGCAGCATCGCGGTCACGGAGGAGTCCACGCCGCCGGAGAGGCCGAGGATCACTTTGTCATCGCCAACCTGCTGGCGGATACGCTCAACGGCGTCGTCGATGATTTTTGCCGGGGTCCACAGGGCTTCACACTGGCAGATGTCACGCACGAAGCGCTCCAGCATGCGCATACCCTGACGGGTGTGGGTCACTTCCGGGTGGAACTGCACACCGTAGAAGCGTTTTTCTTCGTTCGCCATGATGGCAAACGGGCAGCTCTCGGTGCTGGCAACGGTCACGAAGTCAGACGGGATGGCGGTGACTTTGTCGCCGTGGCTCATCCACACGTCCAGCAGCGGTTTGCCGTCTGCGGTCAGGGAGTCTTCGATACCGCGCACCAGCGCGCTGTCGTTAACCACTTCAACCTGTGCATAGCCGAACTCGCGCTCGTTAGATCCTTCTACGTGGCCGCCCAGCTGCATGGCCATGGTCTGCATGCCATAGCAGACGCCGAATACCGGCACGCCAGCTTCGAACACGTACTGTGGCGCGCGCGGGCTGTTCTCTTCGGTGGTACTTTCCGGGCCGCCGGACAGGATGATGCCGCTTGGATTGAATTCGCGAATCTGTGCTTCCGTGACATCCCACGCCCACAGCTCACAGTAAACGCCCAGTTCACGTACGCGACGCGCCACCAGCTGAGTGTACTGAGAACCGAAGTCCAGGATGAGAATGCGATGTTTATGAATGTTTTCCGTCATTGACGCTAATTCCGAGGCAAGTGAAACAAAAACAGAGCGCCCGGCAGAAGCCGGGCGCGGAAACTTATCAGGAGCCCAGACGGTAGTTCGGGGACTCTTTGGTGATCGTCACGTCGTGAACGTGGCTCTCCTGGATACCCGCACCGCTGATGCGTACGAATTCCGCTTTAGTACGCAGCAGGTCAATGGTACCACAGCCGGTCAGACCCATACAGGAGCGCAGGCCGCCCATCTGCTGGTGAATGATCTCTTTCAGACGGCCTTTATAGGCAACGCGACCTTCGATACCTTCCGGTACCAGTTTGTCAGCGGCGTTATCGGTCTGGAAGTAACGGTCAGATGAACCTTTGGACATCGCGCCCAGGGAGCCCATGCCGCGGTAGGATTTGTAAGAACGGCCCTGGTAGAGTTCGATTTCACCCGGGGATTCTTCGGTACCGGCCAGCATGGAGCCCACCATCACCGCCGCTGCACCCGCAGCGATCGCTTTCGCGATGTCGCCAGAGAAGCGGATACCGCCGTCAGCGATAACCGGAATACCGGTGCCTTCCAGGGCTTCAACCGCGTCAGACACGGCGGTGATCTGTGGAACGCCCACGCCAGTCACGATACGCGTGGTACAGATAGAGCCAGGGCCGATACCCACTTTCACCGCGCTGCAGCCAGCGTCAGCCAGCGCGCGAGCGCCTGCGCCAGTGGCCACGTTACCGCCGATGATCTGCAGGTCAGGGTATTTGGCACGGGTATCACGAATACGTTGCAGAACGCCTTCGGAGTGGCCGTGAGAGGAGTCAATCAGCAGGACGTCAACGCCCGCAGCAACCAACGCGTCAACGCGCTCTTCGTTACCGGCACCTGCGCCAACCGCAGCACCGACGCGCAGACGGCCATGCTCGTCTTTACAGGCGTTCGGTTTACGTTCTGCTTTCTGGAAATCTTTAACTGTGATCATGCCGCGCAGGTGGAAGTTGCTGTCTACAACCAGCGCTTTTTCAACGCGTTTTTCGTGCATTTTTGCCAGCACCACGTCGCGAGTTTCACCTTCGCGAACGGTGACCAGACGCTCTTTTGGCGTCATGTAGACGCTGACAGGTTGGTTCAGGTCAGTCACGAAACGCACGTCACGACCGGTGATGATACCGACCAGTTCGTTCTCTTCGGTCACCACCGGGTAACCGGCGAAGCCGTTACGCTCGGTCAGGGCCTTCACTTCGTGCAGGGTGGTGGTTGGCAGAACGGTCTGTGGATCGGACACGATGCCGGATTCATGTTTCTTCACGCGGCGAACTTCTTCCGCCTGACGTTCGATAGACATGTTTTTGTGAATAAAGCCAATGCCACCTTCCTGTGCCAGGGCAATAGCCAGGCGCGCTTCAGTCACGGTGTCCATTGCCGCAGAGAGCATAGGAATGTTCAGGCGAATGGTTTTCGTCAACTGCGTGCTGAGATCGGCAGTATTCGGCAGAACGGTGGAGTGAGCGGGAACGAGGAGGACGTCGTCAAACGTCAGTGCTTCTTTAGCGATACGTAGCATGGGCAATATCTCTGACCTGGGTGGTTAAATATTGCCGTGGCATTATACAGAGCGTAACCGATTGCATCCACACTTTTTTAAAAAAAATGCTTGCGCTCACCTCTCAGCAGGTTACTATCGACTGAATAACTTGCTGATTTAGAATTTGATCCCGCTCACATGTTATCCTCTCAATCCCCCTCAATTTATACCGTCAGCCGCCTGAATCAGACGGTGCGTTTGCTGCTTGAGCAGGAAATGGGGCAGGTCTGGATCAGCGGTGAGATCTCTAACTTCACGCAGCCCTCCTCCGGCCACTGGTACTTTACCTTAAAAGACGACACCGCCCAGGTGCGCTGCGCGATGTTCCGCAACAGCAACCGTCGCGTGACGTTCCGTCCTCAGCACGGCCAGCAGGTTCTGGTGCGCGCCAATATCACCCTGTATGAGCCGCGCGGCGACTATCAGATTATCGTCGAGAGCATGCAGCCTGCGGGTGAAGGCCTGCTGCAGCAGAAGTATGAACAGTTAAAAGCCAAGCTCTCTGCCGAGGGACTGTTCGATCAGCAGTACAAAAAGACGCTGCCCTCGCCTGCCCACTGCGTAGGTGTCATCACCTCGAAAACCGGTGCGGCACTGCACGATATTTTGCACGTACTCAAGCGTCGCGACCCTTCCCTGCCCGTCATCATTTACCCGACCGCCGTGCAGGGTGACGATGCGCCGGGCCAGATTGTGCGCGCCATTGAGCTGGCGAACGCCCGTCAGGAGTGCGACGTATTAATCGTCGGGCGCGGTGGTGGCTCGCTGGAAGACCTGTGGAGCTTTAACGACGAGCGCGTGGCGCGGGCAATCTTTGCCAGCCTTATCCCCGTGGTGAGCGCCGTCGGCCACGAAACGGACGTAACAATAGCCGATTTTGTCGCGGATCTGCGCGCGCCTACGCCGTCCGCGGCGGCGGAAGTGGTCAGCCGAAACCAGCTTGAGCTGCTGCGTCAGATTCAGAACGGCCAGCAGCGTCTTGAGATGGCGATGGACTACTTCCTTGCCAACCGTACCCGCCGCTTTACCCAGCTTCATCACCGTCTTCAGCAGCAGCACCCGCAGCTGCGTCTGGCGCGTCAGCAGACCGTGCTGGAGCGCCTGCGTCAGCGCATGAACGTGGCGGTGGACGCGCAGCTTAAGCGCGCGGTGTCGCGCCAGCAGCGCGTGACGCAGCGCCTGAACCAGCAGAACCCACAGCCGAAAATTTATCGCGCGCAAACGCGGATCCAGCAGCTGGAGTATCGTCTGGCAGAGACTCTCCGCGCCCGACTGAGCACCACCCGCGAACGTTTTGGCAATGCGGTGACCCACCTTGAAGCGGTCAGCCCCCTCTCCACGCTGGCGCGCGGCTATAGCGTGACGACGGCGACGGACGGCAAAGTGCTCAAGCAGACCAAACAGGTAAATACCGGCGATGTGCTGACGACGCGTCTTTCAGACGGCTGGGTAGAAAGCGAAGTTAAATCAATTAAACCGGTGAAAAAGACGCGTCAGCGTAAAACCGGATAATTCTTCGCCGGTTACTTACTATACTGCTGCTATTCCCTTTTTTAATAAGGAGAGCAGCATGCCCCATCTTTATAGCGTTATTCCCCCTTATATTCTTCGTCGTATTATCGAAAGCGGTTCCGAGCCGCAGCAGCGCTGTGCCCGCCAGACCTTAACCCACGTCCAGACGCTGATGGCCCACATGCCGGGAAAACCCGCCGCGCCGCACGTGAATAAAGCCGGACAGCTGGAGCGGGATATCTACGATGCGAAGCAAACCCAGGAGCTGCCGGGTACGCAGGTGCGTTACGAAGGCCAGCCTTCAAACGGCGATGTGGCGGTGGACGAAGCCTACGATTATTTGGGTATTACTCATGATTTCTTCTGGAAAGAATATCAGCGTGATTCGCTCGATAATAAAGGGCTTATTTTGACCGGCACCGTACATTACGGCCGGGAATATCAGAACGCCTTCTGGAACGGTCAGCAGATGGTATTTGGCGATGGCGACGGGGAAATATTTAACCGCTTTACCATCGCCATCGACGTGGTGGCGCACGAGCTGAGCCACGGCGTGACCGAGACCGAAGCCGGTCTTATCTATTTTGAGCAGTCGGGCGCGCTGAATGAGTCGCTGTCGGACGTGTTTGGCTCGCTGGTGAAGCAGTACCATCTGAAGCAAACCGCCGATAAAGCGGACTGGCTGATTGGTGAGGGGTTACTGGCAAAAGGTATCAACGGCAAAGGGCTGCGCTCGATGTCTGAACCGGGCACCGCCTACAACGATCCGCTGCTCGGCAAAGACCCGCAGCCCGCGCACATGAAAGATTTCATAAAAACGCGCGAGGATAACGGCGGCGTTCATCTCAACTCCGGCATCCCCAACCGGGCATTTTATCTGGCCGCGACGGCGATCGGCGGCTACGCCTGGGAAAAAGCGGGTTATGCCTGGTACGACACGGTTTGCGATCGCAATCTGGCGCAGGATGCAGATTTTGAGGCCTTCGCAAAACTGACAATCTCGCACGGAGAGAAACGCTCCGGCGGCGACGTTGGGGCGGCCATTAAACAAGCCTGGGAACAGGTGGGAGTGTTGTAAATGCAGGTTCCGGAACTGACGGATGACGCCGTGGTTGAGCTGGCCCGGGAAGGCGGCGTCGCTTTTATTCCTAAGCTGAGCGGCCAGCGCACCATCGCGCTCTCCTCGCTCAATGAGGCCCAGCGCCAGCGTCTGGTGAGCATCCTGGAGCAGGCCTTTCCGCGCGGCCAGCCGCCGGGACAGGCCTCGTCACCCGGCAGCGGCGACCAGCGCTATTTCCGCATCCAGATTATCTGGACCGGGCAAAATCAGGCGCACTACGCCGATATCATCGTGCTGGTGCCGGAGCAGGAAGCGCCCGAGTCGCTGGTCGAGCTGTGGAAGAAAGGTGAAGGCTGCGTGTGCGATTAACCTTCGGCCCGAACAAACTCCACGCGTTTTTTAGAGATAAGACCGTGGCCGTTCTGGCAGAAATAATCCACCGCCCCGCAGGCTTTTAAGACCTGGAGTGGCTGATGGCACTCCGGGCAGCGGGCTTCAAGCGCAATATCCTTATTACAGCTCTCGCAGTGCGCTACCCCATTCTGAGGCTCAAGCAGTGCCTGGCAATCCGGGCAGGTAATCGTCATGGTGACTCCTTACAAGCATTCTGGTCTGCAATTATTTTACCACGTTGCGTTCAGTGCGGGCCACGCAGCTGTTGCTGCAAGGTCAGCAGCAGCTCAACTTCCTCGATTCGGCGGCGCGTCGTGCGGCTCACCTCGTGCGGATCCCGTTCAAACAGGCTGTTGGCGCCCAGGATCTGCTCTGCAAGACAGTGCTCGTAGATCGTGCCGGGAATTGTCCAGCATTGGCGCGTGTCGCCATCGATCATCTCCAGTACATCTTCAGCGCCGCGCCGGTCGTAACTGATGGTCCGCCCGTCACGCAACCAGAGCCGTAAGCCTTTTTGCCCGCCAGCGGGTCCCGCATATTTATTAAGCCAGATATCCACCGGCACGCCGCTGATGCGGCCCTGCAGATGCGCCTCGCCCTCCGCCGTGGTCAGGTCGCCTTTTGCGATATCGCGGCCCAGTCGGTCTTTAGCCGTCACCACCTGTAACGTCATCTCATCATTCCCGCCCAGATAACGCACCGTTTCGCGCAGCATCGCCAGCACGTGCGTGCCGATATCCAGAATCACGCCGTCCGGGTGGCGAAGCGTTCGGGTGTCCGGCTCGCCGGTGGCAAAGTTAAGCGCGATGGGTTCCCCAGCGGCGTTAACTCCGCTCGGCTCCTGCAAAAAGCCGTCAATCTTAACGATGTCAGAGATATTGCCAAGCAGCGACCGCTTCACCGTTTCGATGCGCGCCATCCAGTGATCGAGCGCCAGCACGCGGGATGCGACGTCAGGGTTTGCCAGCAGCGCGTTGAGCGTTTCGATTTGGAACAGCGTGGCGACAATCGGTTTTTCAACCACGATGCGGGAAACTGATGAGGCGAGAGCGTGTTCAAGCACCTCAAGATGGTGCAGCGACGCCGTGGTAATAAACAGGGTATCAAGCGGCTGGGAGAGGAGTTCAGCCAGTGTGGCACAACGCGTTACCCCCTCCGGCTGTTTTACGGGCTGGATATCAAAGCCTAAACAGTGAGGGAGATTATCAAAGCATTTTCGTATTGCGGGCAGGTAAGCTGTTTCAACGACTGCGCCAAGACCCACAAACCCTAACAGCATATTCTTACCTCGTTGAGTAAATTGCCGGGGCATAACGCCGCCCCGGCAAGCTCGAGGTTTATGAGGCGTTAGCTGCCGGTTTAGTCTGCGCATTTTCCAGCATGCGGCGTACCGGAACAATGAGGACGATCAGTACCGCGGCACAAATCAGCAGCGCGATGGAGCAGCGCGCAAAGAGATCCGGCAGCATATCCAGCTGGTCGGCCTTCACGTGGCCGCCAATCAGGCCCGCCGCCAGGTTACCCAGCGCGCTCGCACAGAACCACAGCCCCATCATCTGACCGCGCATTCTCTCCGGCGCCAGCAGCGTCATGGTCGCCAGACCAATCGGGCTCAGACACAGTTCGCCGAGCGTCAGCATCAGGATGCTGCCCACCAGCCAGAACGGCGACACGCCCGCCCCACCGTTGCTCAGCACGTTTTGTGCCGCCAGCATCATCAGGCCAAAGCCCGCTGCGGCACACAAAATACCGATAACAAACTTGGTGATGCTGCTCGGGCGAATGTTCATGCTCGCCAGCTTCGGCCACGCCCAGCTGAACACCGGTGCCAGCAGGATGATGAACAGGGCGTTGATTGACTGGAACCACACCGCCGGGATTTCAAAATCGCCGATCATGCGGTTAGTGTAGTCGTTGGCAAACAGGTTGAACGAGGTTGGTTTCTGTTCGAACGCGGACCAGAAGAACGCCGCGGAGATCAGCAGAATAAAGCAGACCAGCAGTCTGGCGCGCTCTTTACGGTTCAGGCCCGCAAAAACAAACAGATAAATGAAGTAGAGGGCAACGGACGCCGCGATCACGTAGACCAGCACGCTGGCCACCGCGACCGGGTTAATCACAATCACGCCCTGCGCAATCAGCGTTACGATCGTTGCCACGCCAGCCGCCAGCGCCAGCAGCCAAACGCCCACGCCGTTACGCTTCACCACCGGGCTGTTCCAGGTAGAGTCGAGGCCGACTTCGCCGTCATAGCGTTTCATTGCCGGAACGGCAAACACGCGGAAGATAATCAGCGCCACCAGCATCCCGATACCGCCAATGCCAAAGCCCCAGTGCCAGCCGTGGGTTTTAATCAGCCAGCCGGAAATCAGCGGCGCGATGAACGAGCCCATGTTGATACCCATATAGAACAGCGAGAAACCGCCGTCACGACGCGCGTCGCCTTTTTTATACAGGGTGCCGACCATCACCGAAATACAGGTCTTGAACAGCCCGGAGCCGAGCACGATGAACATCAGGCCGATAAAGAACAGGTTGTTCCCCATCACCGCCGAGAGCGCAATCGACAGGTGACCGAGCGCAATCAGAATCGAACCGTACCAGACGGCTCTCTGCTGACCGAGCCAGTTATCCGCCAGCCAGCCGCCCGGCAGCGCGGCCAGGTACATGGTACCGGCAAAGATACCGACAATCGCCGAGGCGTTTTCACGCGCCAGGCCCATCCCGCCGTCATAGACGGTGGCGGCCATAAACAGGATCAGTAACGGACGAATGCCGTAAAACGAGAAACGCTCCCACATCTCGGTGAAGAACAGGGAACCGAGCGGATACGGATGGCCGAAGAACGTTCGGCTCTCTTTTTGATTAACAGTGGATTGCATAATTCTCCCGAAAGGTATGTCGTCGTGCTTGTAAACACCAGCAGGTACGCCGGCCAGTTACGTATCTGGCCGATTTTTTACATGCGGCGAAAAGTTAGTTAACCATTTGATAACCAGGCGCTAGTTTTGTCTAGTACCGGACCCTGGACTTTAAGATGAAAATTCGACGATTGTCTACTTTCTTAGATTTAAACATGGTTAAAAGTGAATAGTGATTGACTTCACACAGAGAAAACCGGCGGTATGACTGGGCAAAAAAAAGCCCGCGATAATCGCGGGCCTTCGTGAGAGCGGCAAAGCTTATTTGCTTTTCTTAATGTGAAAAACCATTAAAACAACAAGATATTGTTTTTAATGCATTTTTAAATTCTTATCACATGTGTGTGTACACCCTTGGGTACACAAAAAAGGACCATCGATAACTTTTAGAGGTCTAGTTGACCGATGACACCGTCAGTCCGTTAAGAGCGAGAAACGGACGGTTCTCTACTGATTGAACCACAATCTGGTGAGGCGTCATATGTAGCTCAAATAACCGCTCATGAAAGTCTTTTTTTTGCCGATATAACATGGATGTTTATGTACTGAAGTTAAGTATGTTTCTTTATTGACTGTGATAAAGACATAGTTTTTATTAAATAGGGAATAATGATGATTAGAGTTCTAGGGCTTATATTTTTGTTACTTACGGCAGGGTGTTCAACGCCTGGAAAACCAGCTTTCTATTATACCTGGACACAGTACAAAACCGGTGTTGAAGTGATGCTGGTCAATGAACCGCAGTACAAAGATGGTTTTGATGGAATTCTTCGCCTTGACGATAAAGGCAAATACGCAGTAATGGCTATATACAACGGTGGGGATATGTCGAGTCACTTCGGATATGTCACCAAGGACAGTCTCGAAAGTTGGATAACCATGTACACTGACTTTTTAAAATGGGATCCGCAAAATCCAGCGCAGCCGACAAAATTCACTATTCTGGATAATCTTTCGTGGACCCATAAAGACTACGATGTTGAGTATCGATTCGTGAACGGTAAAAAGCTATTTGTTATCAATAAGCACAGTACTGGAAACTGGTTTGTGGACTTCTCAGAGCTCTCCATGGATGAAGCCAATGTCGCAACGCTGACTAATGTCTATATCGATCTGAGACAGAAGCTGAAATAGCCAGTCAACAGCCCTCGACCGGGCCTCATTTGGAGGTTTTCCGTGACTGGCAGAGGTAATCTAATCGTCTGCATAGTACCTCTCCGGTGAATGCAATGCAGACTTAGCAATTTGCTAACGCGTTGACTTGAAAATGTTTTCATAATGTTAACATTGTGCATGCGTTAGTTCTATTTTTTATATTTTGATAACATCAACTCTGTTAAAACCATCACCAGGACAACTTTTGACTCATTAGTGGGTTCTGTATCAAATTTTGTATGGAATAAATTACATAGATTAAATAACCCCATTTATGTACCAGGGATTTTTTCTTTGAGATGTGTCGCAATATAAGCTTGTCTTCCAGAGTGAGAACTGGAAGTGAAAGGACAAGGTGTGTATAAATGAGATATTCTTTATATAACACTACTTGCTTATGGTGATGCAGTTGTATCTGCTGAAAAATTGATAG
Source organism: Enterobacter sp. DC4 (assembly GCF_000568095.1). Classification (NCBI taxonomy): domain Bacteria; kingdom Pseudomonadati; phylum Pseudomonadota; class Gammaproteobacteria; order Enterobacterales; family Enterobacteriaceae; genus Enterobacter; species Enterobacter sp. DC4. Next base: position 465,477 of record NZ_AZUB01000004.1, read on the forward strand.
ATGAGTAATTATAACGCCGGCGATCAGTCGGTACTCTGGCCTTTTCATCCGGCAATTATGTTCAGGCTACCACTCTGTCTGCAAAATTACCCGGTATGTCGGCTACGATTGTCATGCCCCATGATGCTCCAGCCAATGTATCGGCGACAAAAGTTAAGGCATCTGCCTTTTATCTAAGGAATAAGTCATGTTCAAGCCTATAAAACATCCTGTCGCGTTTGCGCTAACACTAGTATATGCCTCGCTATTTACTCATGGTTCTCAGGCTGCAACGGCCTCGCCGTCATTAACGACATATAGCCAAAAAGCGACTAAAGCTCTGCCTAAATTGATGATCCTTGCTACCGGCGGTACCATTGCAGGACAGAGCACTGGTGAAGACTCCAGCTCTATCGGATACACATCCGGCGCCATCAGCCCAAGAGTATTGCTTGCAGCCGTTCCAGGATTGGATAAAAAAGCCCAGCTTAGTAGTGTCCAGGTCGCATCCATTGGTTCTCAGGACATGAATGATAAAATCTGGTTTGATCTTGCCCAGAAGATCGACGATCTGTTCAGTACAGGTGCCGCTGACGCTATTATTATTACCCATGGCACAGATACTCTTGAAGAGACAGCTTTTTTCCTCAGTCTGGTAATACATCACCCCCAGCCTGTTATTATTACTGGAGCCATGCGACCGGCGACAGCAACTGGTGCAGATGGCCCTGCTAATTTGCTTGAATCTGTGAATGCTGCTGTGGACAAACAATCGAAGGGACGGGGAGTAATGATTGTGATGAATGACACTATCCAGTCACCGATTTGGTCCACGAAATCGGATACAACCGGAGTGGCTACTTTTCAGTCACCTTACGCCGGCCCACTGGGTTATGTCGATGCGGCAGAAGTTCATTATATTACCCCGGTGCCGGCAGAATCTCGTCTGTCTCTACAATTACCTGCATCCCATAAACTTCCGCGGGTTGAGATCATTTATGCCCACAGTAATATGGACGATGTCCAAATCAACAATGCGGTGCGTGATGGTGCAAAAGGAATTATTCTCGCCGGCGTGGGAGACGGAAATACATCCGCCTCAGCGTTAGCCGCGCTCAAAGCGGCCCGGGAGCATGGACTTGTCGTGGTCCGCGCATCGCGCTCCTATACAGGAGCAGTAAAACGTAACGTGGAGGTCGATGATAACAAAGCCGGCTTTGTTGTTTCGTCGGGGCTGAATCCGGCAAAAGCACGGATCCTTACTCAGCTTCTGCTTGCAAACGGAAAGACTTCACCAGAAAACGTTCAGGCCGCATTCTGGTCAGTTACCGGCCATAAAAACTGACGTTAAAATACCCTTCGATAAGAGGCGTTTTCGATGCTTTTACAGATAATTTTTTATCTGGGGAAACGCCTGTGAAATATGGTGATCGGGCGGTATACCATAACGCATAGACATGATCCGCGCATGTACACGTTTGACAAAATCAAAATTGACGGCAGTTTTGTTAAAGATGCCGTCGTTCGGCCGGACTGTGCCGCTGTCGCTGAAGGTATTGAAACTCAGGAGCAATTTGATCGTATCCTTGAGGAAGGTGTGCAGAGATACAGGGTTATTTTTACGCGCCTCCCGTTCCGTGCGAAAGAGACGTTATTGCCGTGGAAAGGTTAAACAAACTCAGAGCAGGTTCCCCTGCAGCGAATACGGAACATGGCTGCAACTGACTTCCATCCAGAGCTCAAACCCTTTCTTCTGATGGCCAAACTATCATAGATGTACATCCAATCCCTTATCAAAGGCGATTTTTCAGTGGCGTTTGGGGTTGCAGACATTGTGAAGAGTGCGTGGGAAAAAGACGTCTCCCCAGGGGAGGAGACGTAAAGAATAAAATGCTAAACAACAACGCCATCACAGCGATAGATAATGTGTCGAAAACGGTTAAAACCAACGAAACCGTTTGCGTGGGTTATTTTCTCATAACCGGTCACCCTTAACAGCTACCAGAACGGGTAAAAACGACAGCTTGCATTTCCGTTATCCGATGAGCAGTTCTCTGTCTAACGGTTCGATCCGGTTTCTGACATCATCAATAGTGGCGAACGTCATTCTGTGCCCCCTTAAACTGCTTCGATAGGGTCACACTAAAGCGCAGAGCGGAACTGATAAGCCTACTGAGATGAAGATCCGCTATGAGCGAGGAGCGGAAGTTCGCCCTCAGCCATACCACAGAGGATCTCTAAAAGGGAATGGTTGGGATAAGCGGGAGACTTCCCCCCTAGGGTATGGGGTCATACTGCGAGTGGCTCAGTGATTGGAAACAAAAGTTAATCCAGTAGACCTCTAAGTTACCGAAGACAAAAGCAGTAACATGGTTTATAAATCACTCACTATCGTTATCATCGAAAGGAATCCAATGAAAATTCTTGAGAAGAAAACCAAACATCATTATGTATGGGCTCATTACCTTCAGGATTGGACAGTTGATGGAACCAACATTTACTACATCACAAAGAAATCTAACATTGCATCTGACAGTGTCAGAGGTCTGGGACTTGAAAAAGATTTCTACAAAATGGGTATATTGAAGGAAAGTGACAAAGAACTCATAGCTCTCTTCACAAACAAATGCAATGAGACAGTGAAAGAACTTCATTGGAATTTTGTGAATATGATATTCGAAACACAGAAAATGGTCTCCTTATTATCACCTACTCTTAATGCAAAACTTGGAATAAACTTACAAGATATTATACAGAGCAATGCTTTCGAAAATTATTTGTCTGAGCAAGAATCGAGTGCCATAAAAATTTTAAGTGAATTAAAAACAGGAAACTTGCTTCCCTTGGATGATAAAGGCACTTACTATGGGTTTTGTTATTTCTTAGGGCATCAATTTTCCAGGACACAGAAAATGAAGCAATTATTAATTCTGTCACTAGATAAGATTCCTGGCCAAACACACATCCGGGATCGTTTAAGGGATTTTTACAATAGAAACTGGTGGTTTATGTGTTCATTTATGGCAACAAACCTTTCTTATGACATGTCCTTGAACAGCAGCAGAAAAGTCATTCTGCTTGAGAACGAATCCAGTATTGACTTCATTACATCTGATCAGCCAGTAATAAATCTGAATCCAGAAGGAAGTGAAGGTGAATTTGTTGATTATTATTACCCATTATCCCCCGGTAAGGCGCTATTAATAAATACCAGTGGAGTGAAATATTTTTCGAGCAATCATCTAAGTTACGATGAAGTACACATGCTCAATACTAAAGTAGCCCGTTCCTCTTGCAAAACCATATTTTCGAGAAACAAAGAAACCGTTAGGTTATATAAGAAGGACTTCAATCAACGAAATTATCTAGCTTTTACATTACAGACTGCAGACTGCAGACTGAACACATTGTAACTGAGAGGGCGTACAGTCAAGCATCCTCGCTGGTGATGATGGAGGGCGACAACTTTTGATAACTCACTCCCTTCATCGCCTGACTGAGCTGCTTGCGGCTGATTAACACATTGTGATGCAGCAACGTCCACTTCTGGCACAGAGCGGACATGTGCACTCCAGCAATCTAAACGATGTTGAAGACGTTCTGTTCCTGTTTGAGACGTTCCGGAACGCAAACTTCAGGTCCCACGATCAGCGGGTTGAATCCGAACCCGTACGGAACGGGTTCTGACGGATGAACGGAATAGGACGAGGGCAAACGAGAACCACCTTCTTTTTCTTAGCTGCCCGCCCGACCCGACATCAGCTGTCTCTGGATTCAGTCATCAGCACTCTGACGATTTTGTCCACCAGAAAAGGCATCGCCTGATTCAGCTCCGGATCGCTTAAAAGCTTCCCGGCGACCCTTAATGCAAAATGGCGAACGGCATCGTTGTTTTTGCTGCACGGTGTGCGGCTGTAGTCTTGATGTGAATCCCGTAAGCCGGGAAGCGTTTGGCTGTTGTCCTCTGGTACCGCCGGCTTAACCCTGCCAGGAAACGGAATCACCGCCATGCACACTCTCCATGCAGGAATAGACTTTGAATTTCACCCATCCTAGTAGTAGGATGGGTACGTGTCAATCCTGCCAGCCGCCTATATCGGGGTCGTCGTCCTCCGGGCCTGTGATTTGACCATCTAGCGTCCTGTCTGCAGGCCATCCCGGCAGGATGCTATCAGACACTGCCCCCCTGTTTCACAGGGTTAAAGACTGGAGACTGAAATGAGCGAACGTTCGCCGAAAGCGCGGGAAATTATGGCAAACACCCGGCAACTGCTGACAGTCGGAGGGTATAAAAGCTTCAGCTATGCCGATCTTGCTGAGCGTGTCGGTATCCGCAAAGCCAGTATCCACCACCATTTTCCCGGCAAGGAAGATTTAGTGAAGGCGGTTGTGCAGGAGTACCGCGCAGAAGCCCTGGCGGGTATGGCGGCCATGGATCGGCAAATCGACGATCCCCTGGCCAAAGTGAAAGGATATGCCGACTTCTGGTCAGCGTGTATTAAGGATGGCACTTCGCCATTTTGCATCTGTGTAATGCTTGCCGTTGAGCTTCCCACCTTGCCTGCTGAAATAGCCGCCGAAGTCACCGGCCATTTCAGCGATCTCTCTGACTGGCTCGCCACCTTACTGAGGGCCGGCGAAGCCCGCGGCATTTTCCTGCTAAATGAAACGGCGGAAGCCGAAGCCCGGATGCTGATGGCGGGCATTCATGGCGCCATGCTGGCCGCACGCGCGTTCAATAATCCGGCGGTGTTTGATCAGATTGCCTCTCCGCTGATTAACAAGGTGGTCAACGTCGCCTGACGGTAGCCCGGTTTACCTGCCGGGCCGCTTTTATTTCAACTCGTCCCCTCCTCTTCCGTCCCCGGACGATCCTTTTACGAATTCACAGCCTCGCACAAAAACAGGTTGATCTTTTACCTACCTACTAGTAGGTTTTCTGACAGAGAGAAGCTCACGCCGATGCTTCGTTTGTTCAGCCTGCCGGGTTGAGAGGGTTAACATGTCCGATAATCATTACCATGTGCACCAGCAGCACTGGCTCCAGCACTATTATTTTATCCGCACCGCCTTCTCCGTTTTATGGGCGGTTGCCGTGTTTTCCGCGGGCCAGTCTTCACTTGTCTGGACGTCGGTACTGCTCATCCTTTACCCCGCCTGGGATGCAATGGCTAATTATATGGATGCCCTTAAAAGCAGTGGATTCGGCCGCAGCCGGATGCAGACCGTCAATATTATCGTCAGTGCCCTCACCACACTGGCCGTAATGGTGAACATAGACAGCATGTATGAGGTGATCCGTATATTTGGTGGCTGGGCAATCCTGTCCGGTCTGCTGCAGCTGGGGGCGGCGGTACAGCGCTGGAAACATTATGGTGCGCAGTGGAGCATGATTTTAAGCGGCGCGCAGTCTGCACTGGCAGGCGCCTTCTTCCTCGTTCAGTCCCGGCTATCGGAACCCCCGTCGGTAAACACTATTGCGGGCTATGCGGCGTTTGGTGCCGTCTATTATTGTCTGTCCGCCGCGTCGCTAACGGTTCGAAAACAAAATGAGCTCACACAATGAAAATCACATCGCAGATAAACAGAAAGACGCTGGTGCGCCTCGCACTGGTAGGCCTGATCCCCCTGATACTGTGTTTATTATTTCTGTGGACTGGCGGCTGGCTTACGCCCGAACGGCTGACGTCGGATAAGCTCGTCAACGTGTTGGAACAGTCGGGTGGAATTCATGAAGGCTATCGCCGAAATCACGCGAAGGGCATGTGCGTGCTGGGCACCTTTGTCTCGAACGGCAATGCCAGCACGCTGTCGCGAGCTTTACTGTTCAGCAAAGGTGAAACCGCCGTAACAGGCCGATTTGCGATTGCCGGCGGTAACCCGGGGGCGCCGGATTATGCCGTTCCCGTCCGGAGCATGGCGCTGTCCTTTCAGCAGGCTAATGGTGAGCAGTGGCGTACCGGCATGAACGCCATGCCCTTTTTCCCCGTCAGCTCCGTTGAAGGTTTCTATGAGCTCCAGAAGGCCACCCTACCGGATGCGGCCACCGGAAAACCGAATCCGGAGAAAATGGGGGCCTTTGTCATGAAGCATCCGGAGATAAAACCGTTTTTTGCCTGGGCCAAACAAACCGTTCCCTCTTCCAGCTGGGCCAGCGATCGCTTTAACAGTCTGAATGCGTTTCGCCTGATTGATAAGGCCGGCAATGCACACCTGGTACGGTGGAGTATGGTGCCGCATGCAGCGTTTACGCCTGTTACCGATCCCGATAAACAGAACAAGGATTTTCTGCAACAGGATCTTCAGCGTCGTCTGGCGCAGGGCCCGCTGAAATGGGATCTGGTGTTCACGCTGGCTCAGGCGACGGATAACGGTAACGACGCCTCAAAAGCCTGGCCAGCCGACCGGAAGACGATGACGGCCGGCACGTTAGTCCTGACCAGTGCTGTCCCTCAGCAGCAGGGGCCCTGCAATGACATCAATTACGATCCGTTAATTTTGCCCGACGGCATCGCGGCATCTGATGATCCGATACTTAACGCGCGCTCATCGGCTTATGCCAAATCCTACAATCTGCGCACCCATGAACAGGCGCAACAGTCAGGAGAACATCTATGAAAAAGGTCGATTATTTTCATCCGGTCCTGCGCGTCCTGCACTGGCTGATGGCCACCGCGATCTTCATCATGTTGTTTATCGGTGTGGCGATGGTATCAACCGTTTCCTCCCTGCACAGCCTGCTGGTGTCGATCCACAAGCCACTGGGGGTGATGATCCTGCTCCTGGTCGTCGTTCGCGTGTGGGTACGCTTCACCACACCGGCCCCCGCTTTACCCGCCTCACTACCGGCCTGGCAGCGCGGGATGGCCCATCTTTCGCACTGGGCGCTCTATCTGATGATGCTGGCACAGCCGCTGACTGGCTGGGCCATGCTCTCAGCTGCCGGGTATCCCGTCACACTGGGTTACGGGATCGTCCTGCCCCCTATCATGGGCATGAATAATGACTGGTATGCGGTACTGCGGCCGCTTCACACCTGGGTTGCGCTGGCGCTGTTCGCGACCGTAATGCTTCATCTTGCAGCCGCGCTGCTCCATGCTTTTGTGCTGCGTGACGGCGTGTTCAGCAGTATGGCAAGCATCCGCAAAAAATAGATTTACGTCGCGGCCGTCGCCGGATCGGCAAACATCTCATCGGCGATATCCAGCATGACCCGGAGTCTGTCCATGTGCCGGAGGTCGGAGTGATACCCCACCCAGATATCTTTGGACGGTGGGGGTTCCGGCATGCTGATGGGCTGCAATCCGGCGATAGCATCGCCAAGCGGGCGTGGCAGAACGGCAATGCCCATGCCCCGCTGACACATTTGCGCCTGGACGGCGCGGCTGGTGCTGGTGAACACCCGTCGTGACTGCGGAAACCTGTCGAGCAGCCAGGCGACGTCAGAAAAGTGGGACTGCGCCGTGTTCATCAGAATCAGCCCCACGGCGGCCGGGTCGCGCTGCGCGACATCGGCGATTTCCGGTACGCCGTACAGCGCATAGGGAATGCGCATCAGACGACGCTGAACAATATCCGGTTCGGTAAAAGGAACAATACGAAACGCGATATCGGCATCGCGGCGCGACAGATTGAGCAAGCGGTAGCTCGCGATGATTTCCGGTACAATCGCGGGATGACGTCGCGTCAGTTCGCTCAGAACAGGCGCCAGAACGTAGTTAGCAAACCACTCTGCGGAAGAGATCCGCAATAACCCTTCAAGGCGGTCGTGATTCCCGGCCAGACGACGCTCCATCGCCAGTGCGGAGTTTTCCACGGCCTCTGCCAGCTTCAGCACCCTGTCGCCAGCGTCGGTGAGCACCAGCCCCTCCTTTGTCCGGCGAAACAGGGCTTGCTGCGCCTCATCCTCCAGCGCCTTTATCCGGCGTCCGACCGTCGGATGGCTCACGCCGAGACTGCGGGCCGCCTCCCCGAAAGACCCCTTACGCATCACTGCCAGAAATACCCGCACGTCGCCCCATTCCATGCTGTCGCCTCGCCGTACAAAAATGAACATCCAATATACAAAAGTGTCAGTTCCCAAACAACTTTGTCGTCTTCACTATAGCGTTCTCAACCCAATCCGCCCCCGGCGGGGATTTCAGGAGGCCTACGCCATGAAAAAATTACGCGACAAAGTTGCCATCGTAACCGGTGGATCCAGCGGTATCGGAGCCGCCATTGCCCGACAGCTGGCGGCTGACGGCGCAAAAGTCATTGTCAATTACACCTCCGGCAATAGCCGTGCCGGTAAGGTTGTCGCCGACATAGAGGCCGCTGGCGGGCATGCCGTGGCGTTTGCGGCGGATGTCACTCGCCAGGCGGACGTCAGGGAACTGATCGCCTTTGCCATCGACCACTACGGACACCTGGACATTGTGGTGAACAACGCCGGTATCTACGAGTTCGCCCCGATAGAAGAAAGCACCGAAGCGCGCTACCGCAGGCAGTTTGACATCAATGTCCTGGGCCCACTGCTGGTGGCTGGCGCCGCCGCGCCGCATCTGACCAAAGGCAGCAGCATCATTAACATCAGTTCGTTCGTCACCCGCGTCTTTATCCCCGAGAGCGCCATCTACAGCGGCACCAAAGGCGCGATGGACGCCATCACCGGCGTGCTCGCGCGCGAGCTCGGGCCCCGGGGCATTCGCGTTAACGCCGTCAACCCGGGCCTAATCGAAACGGAAGGGAGTCACAGTGCGGGCGCGATGAACTCGGACTTCCAGACATGGAATGAAAAGCAGACGCCACTCGGCCGCATCGGGCAGGTGCAGGATGTTGCGCCGATCGTTGCCTTTCTCGCCTCCGAGGACGCGGGGTGGATCACCGGTGAGGTGATTGTGGCCGCTGGCGGCATGCGCTGACATTCTCTGCATGCCCCTCTGCCCAAACTGACCGAATACGTTCCTTACCCGGGACAGAACCGTTATCTGGAGTGTTCTATGTCGACACAACATCACACGCGCGCCGAGCCCCGTCGCTGGGCGATGTTTATCATCCTGCTGGTGGGCGCGTTTTTGCCCCCGCTCGATTTTTTTATCGTTAATGTGGCGCTGCCTGCCATTCAGGGCGAGCTGGGTGCCTCTTCCTCCGCGCAACAGCTTGTCATTTCATCCTATGCTGCCGTCTACGCGGTCACGTTAATCACCGGCGGTCGACTGGGTGATATTTACGGCCGGGGGAAGATGTTCTTTCTTGGACTTATCGGTTTTGCTGCAGCATCGCTGTTGTGCGGCGTGGCCTGGTCACCGTGGGTGCTGATTGCCGGGCGCGTGTTACAGGGTGCCACCGCAGCCATTATGGCACCCCAGGCACTGGCCTCCGTACAGGCGATTTTTCCGGAAGCGGAAAAACCGCTGGCGCTGAGCCTCTATGGCGCCGTCTTTGGTCTGGCCTCCGTTATCGGGCAGATACTGGGTGGTATTCTGATTTCTGCGGATCTGTTTCATCTGGGCTGGCGTGCGATTTTTATCGTTAACCTGCCAATGGCGCTGCTGGTCATTCTCTTCGGTCTGCCGCTGCTGAAAGAGACGCGGGCGCAGTCGGCACAGCGACTGGATCCCGGCGGCATGCTGCTGGCCACCGTCACCCTTAGCGCGCTGATTGTGCCATTAATTGAAGGCCGTGAAGCGGGATGGCCCTGGTGGACATGGGGATCATTTCTTGCGTTCCCGCTGCTGGTGCTGGGGCTATGGCGTTATGAACGTCGCCTCAGCCAGAACGGTGGTTCGCCGCTGCTCGATCCGACCGTCTTACGCGCGCCGGGACTGGGTCAGGGTCTGGCGATCGTACTGCTGTTTTATTCCATCGGTGCCTTTTTTCTGTTGTTTTCTGTTTATCTTCAGGATGCGTTGCATTTAAACGCCCTGACCGCAGGCCTGATTTTTCTGCCCTTTGGCATCGGCTTCCTGGTTGGGCCGTTGCTGACACCCTACTTCAGGCGGTTTGCCGGAAATTACCTGAGCGCAATCGGAATGGGATGTGAGACGGCGGGTCTGGCGGGCCTTGCCGGGCTGATTGCCAGCACGCTGACGGGCACTCCTCCGGCTACGCTGCCGCTCGCGGCACTCCTTTTTATCACCGGTCTGGGTCAGGGGCTGGCGATGCCAACGCTGGTGAGGATGGTGACCGGCCGCGTAGCGCCCGCTTTTTCAGGCATGATTGCCGGCGTGACCAGCTCGACGCTGCAAATCAGCACTGCGCTGAGCGTCGCCGTCATCGGCGGCATTTTTTACAGCATGCTGGGGGGCGATAAAAGCGGCGCAACGATCACGCATGCCTTTATTGTCTCGCTGCTGACAATGGCGGTATGCCTCGCGGCTGGTGCCGGACTGAGTATCCGGCTTATCCGGCGCGCCTCCGGAATAATTTCTGCTGCGGCCCGCCTTTCCATCAAGTAACGTAACGGGCGGCTGGCCGACGTGGTCTGCACGACATGGCTCATGTGCTTCCCCGGGTATGAGATGTGGCCGTTGCCTTTTTCCCGTGCTCATCCATTTGAGAAAAAAATATGAAAAAATCGATCGTTCCAGAAGCCTTTCAGCATTATTACGATGACTGGCACTTCTCTCCTGTCATCGATGCCGATGGCACCGTGTATCTTTCGGGCGTTACGGCAGCCCGGAAGGACAAACCCATCAGCAAGGATCCTGAAGAACAGTTTCACGATGCGTTTTACAAGCTGGGTGTGTACCTGACTGCCGCAGGCTTAGGCTATGACAATATTCTTGAGATGACCACGTTTCATATTGACCTTAAAACACATATTGACGTTTTTTCTCAGGTAAAAGATGCGTATATCAAGGCGCCCTACCCGGCATGGTCTGCCATAGGCGTATCGGCATTCATCCCGGAAAATGCCCTTGTGGAGATGCGGGTTGTGGCCAAAAGGTAGTCTTTACCACATGTCTCAACAGGATTATAACGTCCCCTACCGATAAAGAGCGGCCGCCCTGCAGGCAGTCAGGCCCGCTGCATCTGCATATCAGTTAGCTTCGTGTCAAATCACTGAGTACACCCTTGGGTACATGACAATAGTGAGTTTTGATGCTTCGTTATGATCGCACCTGATAACAAAAAAGCCCGGCATAATGCGGGCTTTGGGGTTTTCTAAAAGCAGCTGATTTTTACTGAATCGTCATTTGCTTTTCTTAATGTGTTTAATCAAGCGCTTACGCTTACGCATCTGGTTTGGTGTCAGGGTGTTGCGCTTGTTGGCGAACGGGTTTTCCCCTTCCTTGAACTGGATACGGATAGGCGTGCCCATCACGTCCAGCGATTTACGGAAGTAGTTCATCAGATAGCGCTTGTAGGAATCCGGCAGGTCTTTCACCTGGTTGCCGTGGATCACCACGATTGGCGGGTTATAACCACCGGCGTGGGCGTATTTCAGCTTCACGCGACGGCCGCGCACCAGCGGCGGCTGATGGTCTTCTGCAGCCATGTTCATGATGCGCGTCAGCATCGCGGTGCTCTGACGACGGGTGGAGCTGTCATACGCTTCACGCACGGATTCGAACAGGTTACCGACGCCGCTACCGTGCAGCGCAGAGATGAAGTGCACGCGGGCAAAGTCGATAAAGCCCAGACGGAAGTCGAGGGTCTCTTTCACCTGCTCACGAACCTCGTTGCTCAGGCCATCCCATTTGTTGACCACGATAACCAGTGAGCGCCCACTATTGAGGATAAAGCCGAGCAGAGAGAGGTCCTGATCGGAGATCCCTTCGCGTGCGTCGATGACCAGCAGCACGACGTTAGCATCTTCGATCGCCTGCAGGGTTTTGATAACGGAGAATTTTTCCACCACATCGGTGATTTTTCCGCGCTTACGTACCCCGGCGGTGTCGATGAGGACATACTCACGCTCATCGCGCTGCATAGGAATGTAGATACTGTCGCGGGTGGTGCCCGGCATGTCGTAAACGACCACGCGCTCTTCACCCAGAATACGGTTAGTAAGTGTAGACTTACCTACGTTTGGACGGCCCACGATTGCCAGCTTGATCGGCAGATCCTGCGGGTTGAAGTCGTCTTCAGGCTCTTCTTCTTCGCCCTCTTCTCCGTCTTCAAACTGCGCCCAGTATTCAGCGTCTTCGTCCACCTCTTCCGGTGGGTTCACTTCGTCAACCCACGGCAGCAGAACGGTTTCCAGCAGGCTGGTAACGCCACGGCCATGCGATGCAGCGATAGGGTAGATTTCACCCAGGCCCAGAGACCAGAAATCCGCGATGGCCTGATCGGCATCGATGCCGTCGGTTTTGTTCGCCACCAGGAAGGTCGGTTTTTCGCGTGAACGCAGGTGCTTAGCGATAGCGGAGTCCGCCGGCATCAGGCCAGCGCGAGCATCCACCATGAACAGCACCACATCCGCTTCTTCAATCGCCAGCAGCGACTGTTCCGCCATGCGGGTTTCAACGCCGTCTTCTGTGCCGTCAATACCACCGGTATCAATACAGATGAACTCGCGTCCTTCCACCTCTGCACGACCGTACTTACGGTCACGCGTCAGCCCCGGGAAATCCGCAACCAGCGCATCACGGGTGCGTGTTAAACGGTTAAAAAGAGTGGATTTTCCAACGTTAGGGCGCCCGACAAGCGCGACCACAGGTACCATGTTTGAAGCCTCATAAAATTCAAAATAACGTCGCTTTCGCGGCGTTTTTAAAAATGTCAAAACGGCTCCTGAGTGAACAGGAGCCGTTTAGTATACTACAACCGCCGGGTAATTAACGCGTGATCGCGTACAGCGTGCCGTCTTTTGCCTGAATCAGCAGCTTGCCATCGGCCACAACCGGATCGGTCAGGAAACCAGAGCTGTCGACTTTTTGCTGTGCAACAAAGCGGCCGTTATCCGGATCGATCCAGTGCATATACCCTTCGCTGTCGCCCACAACCAGGCTACCGTTGTACAGCGCTGGCGAGGTCAGCAGACGGTGCAGCAGGTCGCTTTGCGTCCACAGCGTTACGCCGCCTTCGGTGCTCAGAGCCAGCAGACGGTCGTTCTGGTCAACCATATAGATACGGTTACCCTCAACGATGAAATCGTTCACAGAGCCCAGCTCACGTTTCCACATGATCTGGCCGCTGCGCAGATCCAGCGCGGTAAGGTTACCGTTATAGGCCAGCGCGTAAACCACACCGTTAACGATGACCGGCGTTGTGTCTACGTCGCTCAGACGGTCAATTTCCGTTGAGCCGGTGGCCTGAGAGATACGCTGCTGCCAGATCATCTGGCCCTGCTGCATCAGCACTGCGCTCACGCGACCATTGTCACCGCCCACAATGGCAGCGCCAAATGCGGTAGCCGGAGCGGATTCGCCGCGCAGAGAGAGCGCTGGCATATCCAGGTTAACAGTCCATTTCACCAGGCCGTCCGCTTCGTTCAGCGCCTGCAGCTGGCCGTTGCTGGTATGAATCAGCACAAGGCCGTCGCTCACCACCGGACGCGACAGGGATTCACCCGCCACGGTTGTTTGCCAGGCAATGGAGCCGTCGCTGCTGTTCAGCGCATAAACCTGCGCTTTTTCGCTGCCAACGTAGACGTGGCCACCGGCAACAGTCAGGCCGCCAGACAGCAGTGCAGGTTTACGCGAGAACCAGCCGTCTTTTTCCGCCAGGTTAACGGACCAGACTTCTTTCCCGTCATCGGCGTTCACCGCTTTCACGGTACCTTTGCGGTCAGCGGCATAGACAACGCTGTCTGCATAGGCCGGATGAAGGTTGGAATAGAAATCACCAATCCCACTGCCCACGGAAACATCCCACGCGGTGGATGGGGTAAACTGGTTTTCAACCGTCGGCAGTGGGGACATTTTCACAACGTCTTCTTCGCCACTGAACAGTGAACAACCACTCAATAACGTAACAGAAAGCAGTCCTGGCAGAAGTAATTTACGCAATTGCATCGGGTCCCTCTCAGACGGACAAATTATTTATTTTCATCTGCATCATTTCGCTCAGCGCAGGTGAAGCATTGCTCTCTACGCCAGCTTGCCACGCTTTACGCGCGCCCGCTTTGTCACCTTTGCTCAGCAGTGCTTCACCGCGCAGATCGGCAACGATGGCAGCAAAGCCTTCGCCTTTGATGGTATCGAGCGTTTTCAGCGCATCGTCAGCTTTCTTCTGCTGAACCTGAATACGTGCCAGGCGCAGATTGATCACCGCTTTCAGGTTATCATCGCTGGCCGCAGCAAGGCTCTGAGAGAGCTGAGCAGCGGCTTTATCCAGTTCGTTCTTATCAACGTACTGCTGAGCCACTTCCAGCGCAGCCAGTGCACCGTAGGTGTTTTTGTTGTCAGCCGCAAATTTCTCTGCCGCCGTCAGCGTTTGCGGCTGATCGGCACGAATTGCGCTAACGGTATTTTCATAGGACAGGGACGCGCCGCGCGCGGAATCTGCCTGATGATTGTTCCAGTAACGCCAGCCCACCAGCGCACCGACACCTAAAATAACCCCAACAACCAGCGCTTTGCCGTTTTCAACAAAGAAGCGTTTAATCGCGTCGACCTGATCGTGTTCGTTCTCGTAAATTTCCACGCAGTCCTTCTCCTTAGCCCAATAGAGTGCGCAAGTGCGCCGCAACGCCGTCCTGCGTTACCGTTGTCTGCTCACCAGAGCGCAGGTCCTTCACCACCACTTCGCCGTTAGCCACTTCGGACTCGCCCAGCACCAGTGCAATACTTGCGCCCCACTTATCGGCACGAGCAAACTGTTTTTTGAAGTTGCCGCCGCCATGGTTGGTCATCAGCTTAACGCCCGGCAGCGCATCGCGCACGCGTTCGGCAAGCTGCATCGCCGCAGACTGCGTTTCCGCGCCTGAGGCCACCAGGTATATATCGACAACGGATTCTGCTTTAAATTCCGGATTAACTGCCTGAACGAGCAAAACAAGTCGTTCAAGGCCCATCGCGAAGCCCACAGCAGGCGCTGCGCGACCACCAAGTTGCTCAACCAGACCGTCATAACGGCCGCCCGCGCATACGGTGCCCTGAGAGCCGAGGCTGCTGGTCACCCACTCAAACACGGTACGGTTGTAGTAGTCCAGACCGCGCACCAGGCGCTGATTCACGGTATAGGCGATGCCTGCCGCTTCAAGCAGCTTGCACAGGCCCGCGAAGTGTTCGCGAGATTCTTCATCCAGGTAGTCTCCCAGCGCAGGCGCATCGTTCAGCAGTGCCTGAACATCCGCGTTTTTGGAATCCAGAACGCGCAGCGGGTTGCTGTACATGCGACGTTTGCAGTCTTCGTCCAGCTTCTCTTTATGCTGTTCCAGGAACGCAACCAGCGCATCGCGGTAGTTAGCGCGAGCTTCCAGAGAACCGATAGAGTTCAGCTCAAGGGAAACGTGATCGGCGATACCGAGCGCACGCCACCAGCGGGCGGTCAGCATAATCAGTTCGGCGTCGATGTCCGGGCCCTGCAGACCAAAGACTTCCACACCCAGCTGATTGAACTGGCGATAACGACCTTTCTGAGGACGTTCGTGGCGGAACATCGGGCCGATATACCACAGGCGCTGCTCCTGATTGTACAGAAGACCATGTTCGATGCCGGCGCGTACGCAGCCCGCCGTACCTTCCGGACGCAGGGTCAGGCTGTCGCCGTTGCGGTCCTCAAAGGTGTACATCTCTTTTTCAACCACGTCGGTGACTTCACCAATCGCGCGTTTGAATAACGGGGTCTGCTCTACAATCGGCAAACGGATTTCGCTGTAACCGTAGCTGCCGAGCACCTGCTTCAGTGTGCCTTCAATGCGCTGCCAGATGGCGGTTTCGCCAGGCAGATAATCGTTCATGCCGCGGATGGCTTGAATGTTTTTTGCCACGTTTATTCTCTTTCTATATACAAAAAAAACCCAAAGAATGGGTTCAATCATACATGGGAAGCGGCACGCTTCCCATCACGTTATTTTTCAACCTGCTGAACGCTGATACGCTGTGTTTCGTCCATCATGGCGGCTTTGGCGCGTATGCGGGCTTCAAGCTGGTCGATCATGTCGCTATTATCCAGACGATCTTTACGAACACCATCTTCATAGAGACCACTTTTCTTGTTACCGCCGGTTACGCCCAGGGTTGACACCAGCGCTTCACCCGGACCGTTTACCACACAGCCGATGATGGAAACGTCCATCGGGGTAATAATGTCTTCCAGACGTTGCTCCAGGGCATTCACCGTACCGATCACATCAAACTCCTGACGTGAGCAGGTTGGGCAGGCGATGAAGTTGATCCCGCGCGCGCGAATACGCAGTGATTTCAGAATATCGAAACCGACTTTGATCTCTTCGACCGGATCGGCCGCCAGCGAGACGCGCAGGGTGTCACCGATCCCTTCAGAGAGCAGCAGCCCCAGACCGATCGCGGATTTTACAGAGCCGCTGCGCAGGCCGCCCGCTTCGGTGATCCCGAGGTGCAGAGGCTGGTCGATCTGCTTTGCCAGCAGGCGGTAAGATTCTACGGCAAGGAACACGTCGGACGCTTTTACGCTGACCTTGAACTGATCGAAGTTGAGACGATCGAGATGATCGACGTGGCGCATCGCGGATTCGAGCAGCGCCTGCGGCGTAGGCTCACCGTATTTTTCCTGCAGATCTTTTTCCAGGGAACCGGCGTTAACGCCAATACGGATAGGAATATTTTTATCGCGGGCGCAGTCCACAACCATGCGGATACGCTCTTCGTTACCGATGTTGCCCGGGTTAATACGCAGGCAATCGACGCCGTATTCGGCCACTTTCAGTGCGATGCGGTAGTCGAAGTGGATATCAGCCACCAGCGGAACGCTGACCTGCTGTTTGATCAGTTTGAACGCCTCAGCGGCATCCATGGTTGGGACGGAGACGCGAACAATGTCCGCGCCTACACGTTCTAATGCTTTGATTTGATTGACCGTCGCTTCCACATCGGTGGTGCGCGTGTTGGTCATCGACTGAACGGCGATAGGTGCCCCATCGCCGATTGGCACATTCCCAACGTAAATCCGTTTCGATTTTCTACGTTGAATCGGAGCCTGGTTATGCATGAAAAATCTCCCGCGTTGCCCGTCTGTTACTGTGCTGCTGATTGTTCGGCATTAACGGTAAGACGTGCAACCTGGTTAGTTCTGATAAAGCGGCTCAGGTCGACAGGTTTTCCTTGATACTGGATCTGTACCGCTGCCGGAGCGCCGATTTTAAGTTTATAAGGAGCCTGGCCGGTTAGGTTTAACGTGCCATCTTTACGCTGCAGGCCGCTGAACAGTTTTTTACCTGTCGCGTCAGTTACTTCCAGCCAGCAGTCGGCGCTGAAGTTCATCACCAGCGCGTTGGGATCGGCTGCTGTCGCCGTACCCGCCGGGCTGGTTGGCAGAGTCGCTGCGCTATTGTCTGCAGGCTGAGTAGCCGCAGGCGCGTTCGCCGCCGTATCAACATTCGCCTGAGAAGGGGCAACAACCGCGTTTTGATCCTGAGCCTGCGGCGCAGCGGTGTTAGCCGTTGCTGCCGGGGCCTGTGCTGCACCGGTCGCCGACGCGTCTGGCGCTGCGGTCTGTGGCTCGCTGGAGGACGCTGCGCCGTCGGTATTCAGCGGCACGCTCTGGCCGTTCTCACTTCCGGCCTGGTTGAGTTCTGCCGAGGATTGATCGGCCATGGTGGTGATCTCTTCCTGCTGCGCCTTGTGGTTTTGCCACCACCATGCACCGGTCAGACCGATGACCACAAACAGCACCAGCCAGGTAAAGCTCATCAGCCAGCCATCACGTTTTTTACGACGTTTCCCCAGGGAGAAGGTCTGCATCGGCGCAACTTTTGCTGCACGGACCGGCGCCTGCTTCTCCATCATTGGCAGTAATTCGTTTTCGGGGATGTGCACCAGTTTTGCGTAAGAGCGGATATAACCGCGCAAAAACGTTGAAGCCAGATCGGCAGGCGCCTTATCTTCTTCAATATCGCGAACCGTGGAAACCTTCAGGCACAAGCGTTCCGCAACGGCTTGCTGGCTGAGTCCGAGTTGTTCACGGGCGTTGCGAAGACGAACGCCAGTGGAGAGTGCTTCATGTTGGTCGTGAGTGGCTTCAGTATTCATTCGCTACAACTACTGGTACGTGAAAAATAAGGGTTCAGGCGCCGGTGAGTCACAATGCCACCCGCACCGCGAAACTTCTGGTCAGTTAACCTTGAACAGAGAGTATAAGACTGTCAGCCCGGAGATGACAGTACAGCCCTGCCCGTACGGCTAAACTGTTGTTACGTCGTTACATACTGCCCGAAAGTCGAATGAAACGCACCGTAATTATTGATCAGTCATCACGAATCTGACTGATTATTCAGTAAGGTTATGCTTCACGGCGCAGATAATGCGCCGCGAGTGCATAATAATCAAACAGCTTTAACCGTGATCGTCTCGCCCTGCATGCGTTTACGCAGGGTACGTTTAGTACGGTCAATGACATCACCTGCCAGCTGTCCGCATGCGGCATCAATGTCATCACCACGGGTTTTACGCACGATGGTGGTGAAACCATACTCCATCAGCACCTTGGAGAAACGGTCGATACGGCTGTTCGAGCTACGGCCATACGGCGCGCCCGGGAACGGGTTCCATGGGATCAGGTTGATTTTGCACGGCGTATCTTTCAGCAGTTCAGCCAGCTGATGCGCATGTTCGGTGCCGTCGTTGACGTGATCCAGCATCACGTACTCGATGGTCACGCGGCCCTGGTTGGCGTTGGATTTCTCCAGGTAGCGACGTACGGCAGCGAGGAAGGTTTCGATATTGTACTTTTTGTTGATCGGCACAATTTCGTCACGAATTTCATCGTTTGGCGCGTGCAGGGAGATCGCCAGCGCAACGTCAATCATGTCGCCAAGCTTGTCCAGCGCAGGCACAACGCCTGAGGTAGACAGCGTGACGCGACGCTTGGACAGACCAAAGCCAAAGTCATCCAGCATGATTTCCATCGCCGGAACGACGTTGGTCAGGTTCAGCAGCGGCTCACCCATCCCCATCATCACCACGTTGGTGATAGGACGCGTGCCGGTCACTTTTGCCGCGCCCACGATTTTCGCGGCACGCCAGACCTGGCCGATAATTTCTGACACGCGCAAGTTACGGTTAAAGCCTTGCTGCGCGGTTGAGCAGAATTTGCACTCCAGCGCACAGCCAACCTGAGAGGAGACGCACAGCGTGGCGCGGTCTTCTTCCGGGATGTAGACAGTTTCAACGCGCTGATCGCCGACCGCAATCGCCCATTTGATGGTGCCATCTGCGGAGCGCTGCTCTTCCACCACTTCCGGTGCGCGGATTTCAGCCACTTCTTTGAGCTTGTTGCGCAGGACCTTGTTGATGTCAGTCATGTCATCAAAATTGTCGCTGCAGTAATGGTACATCCACTTCATGACCTGATCGGCACGAAACGGCTTTTCGCCCATCTCTTTAAAGAACTCGCGCATCTGCTGACGGTTCAGATCCAGCAGGTTGATTTTTCCATTTTTATTGGGAACCGCAGGAATGGCGACTTCGGAGGTATTCACTAGTTCAGACATAATATTTTCCGGCCTCGTTGTTACACGTTATGGCCCATGGAGGGTTGAATAGAAACGCCCCGGAAAGCGGTCTGCTCGTCCGGGGCGTTGCATTGTACAAAGTCTGGCGCAGGGATGCCACGTCTGGACGCGGCATTTACGAAAATAATGTGTAAACGAAACCGTTAAATTAACGGGTACGTGGACACACTTCGCCTTCTGCGAAGAAGAAAGCGATTTCGCGTGCAGCAGATTCAACAGAGTCAGAACCGTGGGTGCCGTTCTCGGTGAAGCTGTCCGCATAGTCAGCGCGCAGAGTACCGGCCAGCGCGTTGTCCGGGTTGGTTGCGCCCAGCAGGTCGCGGTGACGCTGTACGGCGTTTTCGCCTTCCAGCACGGATACCACGATTGGACCGGAGGTCATGAACTCCACCAGGCCGTCAAAGAATGGGCGACCTTCGTGCTCAGCGTAGAAGCCGCGCGCCTGCTCAACGGTCAGGTGCAGCATTTTGGTGCCAACAATTTTGAACCCTGCAGATTCAAAGCGAGCGAAGATGCTGCCAATAACGTTTTTTGCCACCGCGTTTGGTTTGATGATGGAAAAAGTACGTTCAATAGCCATGATAACCTCTGTCAATGTTCTGTTGTTTTGCATACCTGAGTATGGTGTGGCGCGGATTATAATGAGCAATGGCGCCATTGCCTATGGATTCAGGTAACATTTTTTTAAAATAAGACGAGTTTTAGCAACAGCTCACATCAGAAAGCTGTTTTCAGGTCACTGAAGCGTAAAATTCACCGTCGCGACCTGCCCGGTCTCATCCATAACGAGTAACTGATAATCGCCCGACTTATCAAGCTGTAATGTGTAAACCCTTCCCTTCACACTCAGCGGTTCACCGTTCAAAAACCACCAGCGCTCACCGCTGTTGCCGGTCGCCTGAAGCGGTAGCGAAACGCGGGATTCACCCGGCAGACGTTTGATAACGGCCCCTTCGCGTACGCCTGTCAGGATGAGTGGCGCAGGTGAGTCCTGCGACAGCGGAGGACAGGTTGTTGATGAAGGCGGGATCCGTACCGCGCGACGCTCGGTTGCGGGCAGCCACGGTTCCAGCGGCAGCGGCCAGACATCCAGGACTTTTTCAGTTGCATCAGGGCAATCTGCCGCCACACGTTTACCCGTTTTATCCAGCCAGACCGGGAAACGAATGCCGCGTATGCCTTCCTGCTCCGGCAACAGCAGCGTGGGCGGTTCACTGCCTTCCAGAAGCCAGGTCGACAGGCGACGCCGACAGTTTTCACTCCCTTCCGGCAGCGGCTGGCCACCCGGCCAGCAGATCACGCCCCGCCCGACGCTCTCCGGACGCGGGTCGCGAGGCAGGCGGGCTTCGTCTACCGTTGAGCGCGACTGAAGCAGGTTATTGACCTGGTTTAATAGCGGAACCGCGCTGGCAAACCCAAACTGCCCCGCCACCGGCGTGCCGTCCGGTCGTCCGGTCCAGATGCCAATCACGTAGCGGGCATTCAAACCGATGGCCCAGGCATCACGGTAGCCGTAGCTGGTGCCGGTTTTCCATGCCAGCGGCGCAACCTGCGGTAGCGCATTATCCGGCAGCGGCTGCGCTTCATTGGCCAGAATACGGCGAATAATCCACGCCGAGCCTGGTGATAACAGCGGACGTTCTGTCAGCGGATCGCCCGGCTGCAGGCGCAGCCTTCCCGCCTTACCGTGTCGGGCAAAGGCACTGTAAGCAGCGGCGATATCTGCCAGGCGCGCGCCTGCTCCACCGAGGATCAGGGAGAGATTCGGCTGTGCCCCCGCGGGCAGGATCAGCGGCAAACCTGCGTTACTGAGCATACCGGCAAATCGTTTTGGTCCGTAGGCTTCCAGCACCTGAACCGCGGGCAGGTTGAGGGAGCGTACCAGCGCCTCACTCATGCTGACCGGTCCGTGGAACCCGCTGTCAAAATTCCCGGGGCGATAATCACTGGTTTTTCTGGGAACGTCCTGGAGCAGCGAGGCGGGATGGATCAGGCCATCGTCCAGCGCCATACCGTAGATAAAGGGCTTCAACACCGATCCCGGGGATCGGATCGCATTGACCATATCCACGTGGCTAAAACGACTGTCATCGTTAATATCCACCGATCCGACCCAGCCTCGCACTTTCATATCGGTATGATCCACGACGATCATCGCCAGCGAGCTGCGTGCCGGCAGGCGGGATTTCCAGTTCATCGCCAGCTCTTCCAGCTGCCGCTGTAGCCCGGCATCCAGCGTGGTGACTATTTTCGTGTCGCGGCTTTTGCCGAGCATCATGCGCGCAAAGAGCGGCGCCAGCTGCGGCATCTGTCGGGGCGCCAGCCATACCGATTCTTCACGGGACTCTTTGACCTGCTTCGCGGACCAGACGCCCTGCGTCGCCATGCGGTCGAGCACTTTATTGCGCGCCGCTTCGGCCCGTTCAGGCCAGCGATCCGGGCGTAAACGACTCGGTGCCTGCGGCAGCACCGCCAGCAGCGCCGCGTCGGAATAGCTGAGCTGCGACGGCGGCTTGCCCAGATACGTCCAGCTTGCCGCACCCACGCCCTGCAGCGTACCGCCAAACGGCGCGCGGTTGAGATAGAGCGTCAGGATGTCGCGTTTAGAGAGGTGCCACTCCAGCTGCATCGCCCGCCAGAGCTGGCGAATTTTGCCGCCAAAAGTACGCGGATGCGGGTCCAGCAGGCGTGCCACCTGCATGGTCAGCGTACTGCCGCCAGAGACGACTTTGCCAGAACTGAGATCCTGCCAGGCGGCGCGCAGGACAGAGAGCGGGTTTACGCCGGGGTGATCCCAGAACCAGCGATCTTCGTACTGGATCAGCGCCTCAAGATAACGGGGAGAGACCTCTTCGATCGTAACCGGGTAGCGCCAGATCCCGTCGCTGTCCGCAAAGCGCCACAGCGGCGTGCCCTTCTCATCCACCACCACCCGGGCGGGGTTAACCTCTTTCAGCGGTAACGGCCACAGGCGGTCGGCGGCGACAATCAGCCCCCATAAAACGAGAAGCGCTCCCGCCAGCCACAGCCAGCGGGAGCGTGTCAAACGTGCCATTCGCATATTACGGAACAACAATCAGCGGGCCACTGGCCGCCCCCGTTGCCCGCCACTGCGGCACATACATAGACTCGACCATCGGAACCGGCACCTGGTAGGTTCCTGCCGTCACGGCACGGGCCAGATAGACCAGCGTGACCGGCTGACCTTCGTTTACCGGCACGGCAGCCACAAAGCGGTCATCGCGGAATTCCATATGCTGAATATCCGCCTGCTGCATCTGGCTGAGCAGGTTCTGCACTTCGCTACCGCTGTCCTGCAGGCTGGCGCTGCTGCTTGCCAGGTTCTGGTTTTCCAGCTCCAGACCCGCAGGGAGGAGATCCACCACCAGCGCATCCGGCACGTTCTGGCTGGCTTTAACTTCCAGCCACACCAGCACCAGTTCGCCGCTCTTCAGGGAAGAGAGCGATTTACTGCTGCCATCGGTTGCCAGGATATGACGTTCAACCTGCAGCACGTTCGAGCTCGGTTGAGGGGCATAGTCAGGGTAACCGGTGCTGTCCAGACGCACCCACAGCGGTGTCGTTCCGGTATTGGTAACCTGCAGCGCGCCAAGCTGGTCGCCGTTCACGTTTTGCACCAGTGACTTATCGCCGCCTGATGCGGTCTCAGACAGAGAGGTTTTCGCCTGCCATGTACCGGACAAGGTTTGCAACGAACGTCCTGCCAGGAACAGCGCATTGCTCTCCTGCGTTGACAGCCAGCGCTGGCTGAAGGCCTGTTCAGACAGGGCATTCAGCAGCGTATTTTGCGCATCCGGCAGCAGCTTGTACTCCTCGAGAAGAGAGAGCATCAGCGCGTTATCGCGAAGCTGGCTGCCATAATCGGCCATCCAGTTTTTGCTGTCGTTACGCGGCGTTTTAAGTGCCAGGTCCAGCGCCTGCTGGCTGCGCGGCGCATCGCCCATCAGTTTGAGCGCCATGCCCAGCTGCATCAGCGGCAGACCGGAAGCCGCCTGTCCGTGACGATCCCAAATTTCACGCAGCGCGCCCAGCGGCGCTTTTTGCTGACGTGCCAGCACCAGCGCGGCATAGGCCTGCACGGCGAACTTGCTGGCCTGAGTATCGTCGCTGTAGCGAATAGACATCATGCCCGGGTCCTGCAGATAGCGCAGCAGGCGGCTATTGGCGTTATTCACTGCATCGACAGGCACGCTGTAACCCTGCTCGCCCGCGCGCACCAGGAAGTCGGTCACGTAGGCCGTCAGCCAGTACTCTTCCGGACCGTTTTTATCCCACAAGGCGAACCCGCCGTCTTCACGCTGCATCTGCAGCAGACGGGAGATGCCAATATCAATCGCTGCACGGCGCTTGTCATCGGTGTCGCCCTTGATGCCAAGTGCAGTAAGCTGCGCCGCGTTGGTGTAGAGCGACGGGAACAGGCCGCTGGTGGTTTGTTCCAGGCATCCGTACGGGTAGGCCTGCAGTTCGTGAATATAGCGCGCCAGGTTGAGCGGTGGTTTGCCGCTCAGCAACAGTTGTCCCTGCAGGGTGGCAGGGGAGAAACCTTTGCTGTGCTGCGCCGGTGCGGTCCAGGACTCACCGGGGTTCAGCATGGCACCGGTATTTACCGTCTGCGCAGGGAACGCCGGGCGCACGCCGATTTTCCAGCTCTTTTGCTGCGGTGCGAAAGTCTCGCCCGGAAGCTGCAGGCCGGTCACCTGCGCGGTCACTTCACCGTCACCATAACCGTCCAGTGCGCGCACGGGAATAAACAGCGTGCTGCGCGCACCTGGCGGCAACTGAACCGGCTGCGGCTGCGCGCCTTCCAGCACCAGTTTGCCGGTAGAGGTCAGGGCAACGTTCAGCGTTTGCGGCTTGTCGGTCAGGTTGGTGATATCCAGCGTCAGCCGCGAGGTATCTCCGCTTGCCAGGAAGCGCGGGGTATTCAGCTCGGTAATGACCGGCGCGGCCACAATAACCTTGCTTTCACTGCTGCCGAAATCGTCTTCCGTCCAGGCCTGCGCCATCAGACGCAGCTCGCCGTTGAAATCACCAATCGGCAGCGTAATCGTGCCTTCCCCGTTGGCATCCAGCGTGACCGGCTGCGCCTGCTGGGCAATAATGGTGACGTGGTTCACCGGCGGTTTGCCGCCACGCTTCAGTTCATCCCCATCGCCACCAAAGCGCAGCGCGGCCAGACGGCCCTGCCCTTCAATGACCTGGCCGTAGATATCGTAAATATCCGCGCCGTAGCGCTTCTGACCGAAGAAAGCCTGCCACGGATCCGGCGTGACGTAATCGGTAATGTTCAGCACGCCGCTGTCCACCGCCGAGACCAGAACGTTCACCTTCTGCGGCACGGCCCCCTCTTTCACGCTGGCTTTCACTTTCACCGAGAGCGTCTGGTTTGGACGCATCTTCTGCGGGTTATCAAGCGCAATATTCAGGCGGCGATTTTCGTCGCCCATCGGCAGATGAAGCAGGCCAACCGCGCGCTTCGGCGTGGCGGATTTGGATTTATCCCCAGGCCGTACCACCAGCGTACTCAGGTAGAGATCGTGACGTTTCCAGGCCTTGTCGACCGGGATAGCGAGATCCAGCCCGTTTGCCGGTACGTCGATCTCCTTCCACCACAGCGGCCCTTCGCTGGACTCGATCATCGCATAGCCCTTGCCTGCGGCTGGCGCGGCAATGTGCAGGTTGATGGTGTCACCCGGCTGATAGGCTGGCTTATCCAGCTTCAGCGTCACGCGGTCAGGGCGCGCAGCCCCGGTGCCGTCGCTGTTATCCTGCCAGCTATACCCTGCCCAGAAGCGCACGCTGCTGACCATCTCATCAGGCGCTTTCACCTCCAGACGGTATGAACCCCACTCCACCGGGAAGGTGACTTTACCCGTTTCGTCGACCTTGAGGGTCAGCTCCTGCTCGCCTTCAACCAGGTCTTTCTGATCGAACTGAGACTGCCAGCCTTCGCTCTCAGACCAGTTCCAGAAGTAGTCACGGCGCTCGCGGATCAGGCGAACCTGCAAACCGGACACCGCTTTTTTCGCGCCGCTGGCATCGGCATAAACGATATCGAAGCTGGCGTTGCCGTTCTCGTCAACAATCGGCTGGTTGACGGTGGTATCGGTGCGGTAGTCGTAAACGGCCTTGCTGGCAAACTGAGGGCGAATACCCGGCAGCTCAGCCGCTGGCCAAATGGCCTGCTCAGCGCGACGCGTTACCGGGCGGCCGCCGGACTCCAGCAGGCTGGCCTGCAGGATCAGCTGCAGCGGAGAGTGCACCTCTTTCCACTGGCTTTCGGTAGAAACCTGTCCACGCCCCTGCTCATCCAGCGTAAGCTGCACCTCATCCAGGCTGCGGCTCAGGTTCTCCTCGGCGATATCGCCAAACTGGAAGCCCGGCAGCGCTGCCACCGCGTCACGCAGCGGACGCAGGAAGAGCTGGCCCTGCAGAGAATTACCGTTGGCCGGAGCGCCATACAGGTAATAGCCCACCACGTTAAAGTCCACGTTATCCTGCGGTGAAACCGGCGTTTTTTGTCCGCTCAGGTTGAGCGCCATGCGCTCTGGCATGAAGTCTTCGACGTGGAAGTCCCACAGGCGCTGCAGGTTATCGCCGGTGTTGGCGCGGATATGCCACATACCGGTCTGCGCCCCGCTGTCCAGCGGATAGTTAAAGCGATAGAGACCGTTCTCTGGCTTGACGACAATCGTACGGGCGACCTGTCCATCCGGACGCAGCACGTCGAGCTTCACAGGCTGATCCGGAAGTGGCTTACCGTCACTGTCGCGCAGCAGACCGTTGAGGATCACCGTTTCACCCGGGCGGTAGAGATCGCGTGGGCCAAACATAAAGAACTGCTTGCTGTAGCCCGGGCTCCCTGCGATATCAAACTCCGCCAGATCAAGAGCCGGCAGCTTGAGATCGAGCAACGTGGTCTGACCATCTTTACTGGCCAGGATCAGCGCGGCCTCTTTGTCGGTCTCAAGCTTTGCGTGGCCATCGCCGTCGCTTTTCGCTTCGGCAAGCGTCTGCCCTTTATCGTTCAACAGGGTGACGGTGACGCCGGACTGCGCCGCACCGTTTTCCAGGCTCTGGGTGAAGATGTCCAGGCGGTTGTGATAACGGTGAGCGGACAAGCCGATATCGCTCAGGGTAAAGAGCGTCGCGGCGTTGCTGTAGTTGTAGTGCCCGGCCTGGTTCATGACCGCGATATAAACGCCAGACTGCTGAAGCGGTTTAATATCCTTCAGGGGCAGCAGCAATTTTTCGCGCGTATTGCGCGCCGGATTAAGATCGAATCGACCGGTGTAAACCAGCTCCGCCATCTTCAGCAGGTTATCGGACTCCCAGTTGGTCAGCGAGTTACGGTACTCCCACTGGCTGACAAGAGAGGCCAGCGATTCAGGCTTCACGCGGTAAAAGTTGACGTCAACATTGTTGACGTTGAGCGCCATCACCGGCAGACCTTCCACCACCTTCCCCGGCAGCAGCGAGCCGCGGCTGGCAAAACCAACGGTGGGTTCAACGTCCCGGGTGGTCAGGGCTTTCTCATAATCAATGCCGAACGTCGCCTTGTTCAGCGCCTGCAGGCCCCGTTCAAGGGTGACGACCAGGTTGCGGTTGGGCTCAAGATGGCGCAGGCGAAGTTCTTTCAGGTTAGGCGCAAGTTCCCACGCCCCGTCAACCTTGCCGCTTTTTTTATCCACGACGTGCACGGTTTTCGCGAAATCCTGATCGAGATTCAGCGGAACAGAAAAGGTCAGCACCAGCGTGGCGGCACCGTCGAGCTGGACTTCTGAGGTATCCAGCAAGGTCAGCGCTTTTCCCTGACTCTGGGCGGCCAGCTTAGCCAGCGTTTCAGCAGTGGGCTTTTCCGCGGCTTTCGGTGTGGATGCGGTGGATGCCGCGAGAGCCGCAGCCTGAGATTTATCGTCGCTGTTATCACAGCCGACAAGCGTAAACGTGGTAAGCAGCGCAAGAGAGAGCGCGGCTAAGCGAAACGGTTTCATCCTTTGTCCCTGGCCCATGGAGCCTGTTGGTCGTCGTCCGGATAAGTATTATCCGCAAGTTTCATTAATTCAAAAAGTCCAATTTTAGAATCTGGAAAGCGCCTCGCAGAATGGCATCACGCCGTTACGCCGTGATGGAACCGCGATCACAGCACATAACGTCACATGTAACCTTTTACGTCATTTGTTTTTAAAACAAGAAGATAGCTGGATAAGCGCGCCTGAAGACTGCTAGTTTTATGACCATGACGCACCCCGAGTGCGCGGTTCAATAAGAGAGAAAGCCATGAAACGAGCCGTGAACGCCCTACAAAATTTCGGAAAATCATTGTACGGACCGGTACTTATCTTACCGATCGTCGGTCTGTTCATTGCCTTTGGTAACGTGCTGGGTAACGGTAATCTCGCGGAGTATCTGCCGTTTCTTGGCCATCCCCTGATTCAGCATATTGGTCAGCTTATCGCGAAATCTGCCGTGTCGGTGCTGGTGAACCTGGCGCTGGTGTTTGCCGTAGGGATACCGATTGGTCTGGCGACGCGTGATAAAGGCTATGCCGCGCTGATTGGTCTGGTGACCTTTGTCGTATTCATCAACGCCATGAACGTCACGCTGCAGCTGCAGGACGCGCTGGCGCCAGCTGCTCAGATGAAAGCGGCCGGACAAACCATGGTGCTGGGCGTGCAGGTGCTGGAGATGGGCGTTTTTGCCGGGATCCTGACCGGTGCGCTCTCCGGCTATCTGTACAACAAATACTCCGGCGTACAGTTTAACGGCGCGATGGCGATTTACTCCGGCCACTGTTTTGTCGCTATCGTCATGCTCCCCGTCTCCATGATGCTCGGCGTGGTGATGAGCGAACTGTGGCCGTTTGCCCAGCACGGCATTAGCGCCCTGGCGCTGGCCATCAAAGGCTCCGGGCCGTTCGGCGTGGCAATCTACGGTTTCCTGGAACGCATTCTGGTCCCCACCGGCCTGCATCATCTGGTTTATACGCCGTTCCTCTATACCGAGCTGGGCGGCACGCAGGAGGTATGCGGAGCAACCTATCAGGGCGCGCGCAATATCTACTTCGCCGAGATGGCCTGTCCGGACGTGAAGCAGCTCAGCAGCACCGTGGTGTGGGATGCGCGCGGCATCAGCAAGATGTTCGGCCTGCCTGCCGCCGCGCTGGCGATGTATATGACCGCAAAGCCGGAACGTAAAGCCGTTGCGAAAGCCATTCTGATCCCGGCGGCGCTGACCTCGCTGCTGGTCGGCGTGACCGAGCCGATTGAGTTCTCCTTCCTGTTCGTCGCCCCGCTGCTGTTCGTGGTGCACGCGGTGCTGACCGGCATCGGCATGATGCTGTTCTCGCTGCTGGGCGTTCACGCCATCGGTGCCAACGGGATTATCGACTTCATCCTCTACAACCTGCCGCTCGGCACGGAGAAGTCCAACTGGCCGATGTACATCGTGGTCGGGCTGATCATGTTTGCTCTCTACTTCGTGGTGTTCCGCTTCCTGATCCTGCGCTTCAACATGAAAACGCCGGGCCGTGAAGATGAGGACCAGGAGACGCGCCTCTACAGCAAGCAGGAGTACCAGGCTAAAGGCAATAACGACGGGCTGGGCGAGTCCATCGTGGTGGGTCTGGGCGGTCGGGAAAACATTGAAGTGGTGGATAACTGCTACACCCGCTTACGCGTCACGGTGAAGGACGTCGCCATCATCGACGAGCCGCGGCTGAAGGCGACCGGCGCGAAAGGGATTATCAAACAAGGTAACAACGTTCAGGTGGTCTACGGGCTGCACGTCAAAAAAATGCGAGAAGCCGTTGAGACGTTTCTCTGAAAGGAGCTAAAGATGTTTACACCCCCATTTATCCTGTCGATTGCCGGCGGCGGCAGCACCTACACGCCGGGTATTGTGAAAAGCCTGATGGTGCGCCTGCAGGATTTTCCGCTGGCCGAAATCCGCCTTTATGACATCGACGAGGCACGTCAGAACACCATTGCGCCCGTCGTCGAGAAGGTCATTCGCGACCACAGCCAGAGTATCAAATTTACCGTCACCAGCGACCCAGAAGTGGCCTTCAGCGGCGCGCATTTCGTCTTCGCCCAGATGCGCGTCGGCCAGTATAAAATGCGCGAGCAGGATGAGAAGATCCCGCTGCGTCACGGCGTGGTCGGCCAGGAAACGTGCGGACCCGGGGGGCTGGCGTACGGACTGCGCACGATCCTGCCGATGGTGGAGCTTATCGATCTGGTGGATCGCTACGCGCACGAGAAGGCCTGGATCGTGAACTACTCCAACCCAGCGGCGATCGTCGCGGAGGGCGTACGCCGCCTGCGCCCGAACGCGCGGGTGCTGAACATCTGCGATATGCCGGTAGCCGCGATGCGCAATATGGGGGCGATTCTGGGCGTCGATCGCCACAAGCTCGAAGTCGACTACTTCGGCCTGAACCACTTCGGCTGGTTCACCCGCGTGCTGGTGGATGGCGAAGACAAGCTGCCCGAGCTGCGTAAGCATATCGCGAAGTTTGGCCTGCTGACGGAAGATGCGGCCAAAACCGATCCGCAGCATTCCGATCCCTCCTGGGTGAAGACCTGGCGCAACATTAAGCCGATTATGGACAACTTCCCGGAGTATCTGCCGAACCCGTATCTGCAGTATTACCTGATGCCGAACCAGATTGTGGCGCACCAGAACCCGGACTATACCCGCGCCAATGAAGTGATGGACGGGCGCGAGAAAAAGCTGTTCGCCGCCGCCGAAGAGTATAAGCGCACCGGGATCCTGCCGGATGCCTTCCACGTGGGCGTGCACGGCGAGTTTATCGTCGATGTCGCCCGCTCGCTGGCCTTTAACCTGCGAAGCCGCCATCTGGTGATGGTGGAAAACCACGGCGCGATTACCAACCTGCCTTACGATGCCGTGGTGGAAGTACCCGCTTATATCACCTCCGAAGGCCCGGAACCGATTCGCGTCGGTCAGGTGCCGCTGTTCCATCAGACCCTTTTGCAACAGCAGCTCGCCTCTGAACAGCTGCTGGTGGAGGCGACCATAGAAGGCAGCTATGAGAAAGCCCTGCAGGCATTCACCCTCAACCGCACCGTGCCGACCATGGAACATGCAAAAGCGATTCTGGATGAAATGATCGCGGCCAACCGCGACTACTGGCCTGCGCTGCAAAAAGCCTGGCAGGACGGCGAAACGGTGAAAAAATAGGGGCTTGCTCGCGAGTTGAACGTGGTTTGCTTGTCGGTGTCAGAAAAAACACCGACAATCCTTTTTTACGGAAAAGAATGGAGGCAACCCATGTCCACCTCATATTTTGTCGCCGCCGACTGGCTGATTGAGCACGGCGACGATCCGGAAGTTCAGATTATCGACGCGCGTATGGCCCCTCCGGGACAAGAGCATCGTGACGTGCCCGGTGAATACCGTGCCGGGCATCTGCCGGGTGCGGTATTTTTTGATATTGAAGCCCTCTCCGATCACACCTCTCCCCTGCCGCACATGCTGCCGCGCCCGGAAGCGTTTTCCGTGGCGATGCGCGAGCTGGGGATCAGCAAAGACAAACACCTCGTTGTCTATGATGAAGGCAACCTCTTCTCCGCGCCGCGCGCGTGGTGGATGCTGAAAAACTTCGGCGTGGAAAAAGTCTCGATTCTTGCCGGCGGGCTGGCGGGCTGGAAGCGCGACGAGCTGCCGCTTCAGCAGGGCGACGTGACGCTGCCGGAAGGTGAATTCGACGCGACCTTTGACACCCACGTGGTAAAACGCCTGACCGACGTGCTGATCGTGAGCCATGAAAAAACGGCGCAAATCGTCGATGCCCGTCCTGCTCCACGCTTCAATGCCCAAGCGGATGAACCGCGTCCGGGGCTGAAGCGTGGACATATTCCGGGCGCGCTGAACGTGCCGTGGGGCGACCTGGTGTTTGAGGGCGAGCTGAAAACTACCGACGAGCTGCGCGCCATTTTTGACCGTGCTGGCGTGGATTTACATCGTCCGATTATTGCCAGCTGTGGCTCCGGTGTTACGGCCTGCGTAGTGATCCTGGCGCTCGACACGCTCGGCACGAACGACGTCACGCTCTACGACGGCGCCTGGAGCGAATGGGGTGCGCGAGACGATCTGCCTGTCGAACCCGCGAAATAATGGATAACCGCCTGGCCACGCTGTTAACGCGCGGGGCATCGCTGACTCGCGCGGAGTATCGCGTCCTCGCCCACCTTACGGAGCATCCGCTGCTGGTGGGCAACATCACGGTGCGAGAGCTTGCTCAGGCGACGTTTGTTTCTACCGCCACCATCATGCGGCTGTGCCAGAAGCTGGGGTTCAGCGGCTTTAGCGAGTTTATCTGGCACTGCAAGCAGCTGCTCTCCGACACGCCGCACATTGCCGTTCAGGGGCAATCGCGTCCTGAACTCCCGGTGCTGTTTAATCAGTTTATCGCCAACTATCAGCACACCTTTCAGTGGGTCACGCAGGAGAAGCGACAGCAGTTTGCCGACCTGCTGCGCCAGAAAGAGAGTTTCTTTCTCTACGGGGCTGGGTTTTCCTATCTCTTTGCGGAGTACCTGACCAAGAAGCTGCAGGTGCTGGGCAAAACGGCGTTTATCTCCGGGCCGGGAGACAGCCGGAATATTTTCCTCAGCAACGCCGCGCGCTATCAGGTGTTTATTGCCGTCTCGCGCAGCGGCGAAACGGAGCAGGTGCTGGATAAAGCGCGGATTGCCAAAAACGTCGGCATGACCATCGTCGCGTTTACCCGCGCCTCGGCCAACACGCTGGCAGAGATGGCCGACGTTCACTTTGCGCTCTATGACGAAGCGGTACACTACGCCGCCGAAGCCGCAGGGGTGACGTCGTTTGAGTCGAATCTGGTGCTGCTGATGGATTTACTGCTGCTGGAAGCAACGGGGTGACATTCACCCCGCTGAAATCAGATGATGCGGTTGGTTTTGAGATCGCGCAGGAAGCCGCCCCAGCGACGCTCGTAGAACGGGGTGATGTGCTCGGTAATAAAGTGGCTGATACCCTTCTCACCGTTTTTCACCTGACAAATATCAATCGGCTCATCGCCCGGTAGCGTGTCGGTCGCCACGCTGCCCGCAGCCTGAACGATCTCGTCGAAATCGCCATCGGCCTCAATACCGATCAACAGCACCGGCTTTTCGTCCGCGCGCTCTTTGATGGAGCAGAGAAACGCGCGCCTGACGGGCTTGAGCGTTTTGAACAGCGTCGTCAGGGAATCAATCATCTGCGCGGGCGGCTCGGCCACCTCAGACAGCAGCAGCGTTTCACCCCCTTCAAGCACTTCCTGGGTGCTGAGCGGGTTGCCCTCTTCACCTATCAGGTGGCTGATTTCACGCGGCGTGAACTCTTTCCCGGTCGGCAATTTAGCGTTGAGGAACAGCGTCTGGCCCAGCGTCATTTCAAACAGGGTACGCACCGGCATTACCACGAACGCCTGTTCGTCTTCTACCGCTTCCTGCAGGGCTTCCAGCGAAGTAAAGAACGGGATCACCGACGTGCCGTCATCTTTCTCCCAGTGCAACAGATCCAGCGCGCTGTCTTCGACAACCTGCTCACCTTCCGCCGCGGTGCCCGGCACCCAGACGGTGGATTCCAGCAGCGTGCGGAAAAAAGCCGGACGGTGGGCGGGCTCGGTCGCCGCCTGCTCCAGCAGGGTTTCTAATTCGTTTTTGGTATCTGACATAGTTTGGCTACTTCAAAAAACGCCGGATGGCGCTTCGCTTACCCGGCCTACAAAACCGTAGGCCCGTGCAAGCGCAGCGCCGCCGGGCAATATGATGACTCCGAAGGCGCGCGTAAGCGTAGCGCCACCCGGCTAAAAAGATTACTCAGCCGTCAGCAGGTTCGCCACGGTACGCACACCCAGACCGGTTGCGCCCGCAGACCACTGCTCAACCGCGGCTTTACGGTACGTTGCGGAGCAGTCGATGTGCAGCCAGCCTTCATGATAATTCTCAACGAAGTGAGACAGGAAGCCTGCCGCGGTGCTTGCGCCCGCAGGGTACGCCGCGCTGGCGGTATTGTTCAGCTCGGCAAAGTTGGACGGCAGCTGGCTGCGGTGGAACTCGGCCAGCGGCAGACGCCAGAACGGTTCATTTTCAGCAGCGGCGCTTGCCAGCAGGCGAGCGGCCAGCTTGTCGTCGAAGCTGAACAGCGCATGGTAGTCGTTACCCAGCGCGGTTTTCGCCGCGCCGGTCAGGGTCGCCATATCGATAATCAGCTCTGGCTTCTGGGCAGACGCGTCGATCAGGCCATCAGCCAGCACCAGACGGCCTTCGGCGTCGGTGTTCATCACTTCGACGTTTTTGCCGTTGCGATAGCGAATGATGTCGCCCAGCTTGAAGGCATTACCGCTCACCATGTTGTCCGCGCAGCACAGGTACAGCTTCACCCGCTTGTTCAGACCGCGGGTAATCGCAAACGCCAGCGCGCCGGTGATGGTGGCTGCGCCGCCCATGTCGGACTTCATGGAGTCCATGAACGCGCTCTGCTTCAGGCTGTAGCCGCCGGTGTCGAAGGTGATACCTTTACCGACCAGGCAGGCAAAGACAGGAGCGTCTTTATTGCCGGTTGGGTTGTAGTCCAGCGCCAGCAGCACCGGTGGACGCTCAGAACCACGGCCCACGGTATGAATACCCATGTAGTTCTGCTCGCGCAGGTCTTCACCCTTGGTGATGCGGTAGGACATCTTGTCGCCCGCCACGCCGCACAGCAGGTCAACCGCGCGCTGCGCCAGCTGCTCAGGGCCTAACTCTTCCGCCGGGGCGTTGATGGTGTCGCGCACCCAGTCGATAATTTGCAGGCGGCTTTCCAGCTCTTTCTGACCGGCTTCGTCGAGGTTTGCCCACTCAATTTTGCGGGTGCCTTTCGGGCCTTTGTAGCCTACCCAGAATGCCCAGCTGCGGTCGGTGTCCCAGCCTTCGCCTTCCAGGGAGACATGCTTAATGCCCAGACCATCAATTTTACGCGCGGCGCGCTGGATCAGGCCCAAATCATCGTTGCCCGTCAGGTGCAGGGTAATACCGTCGTTGTTGATGCTGTAGCTGGCTTTCTCGCCCCAGCGCGCGTCGGCGGGCTGCGTAGAGAGCGTAATCTTCATCGCTTCGGTCATTTTATTTTTCCTTATTAGCAACTAGCAAACGGGCCGCCTGAAGGCAGCCCGTTTTGTTATTTATTCTGCTTCATCTAACCAGACTAACAGAATCGCCTCCAGAATTTTTTCATTGGATGCGTTTGGATCGTCGTCGAAATCCTCTAAATCGCAGATCCACTGGTGCATGTCGGTGAATCGTACGGTCTTCGGATCAAGATCCGGGTTCGCGTCGTAGAGCGCTTCGCCGATTTCACGGCTGTCTGTCCACTTCAGTCCCATATCAATGCTCGCGTGCGTGGTTGATGGTGTAGCGTGGGAATTCCACGACCAGATCTTCATCGGTCACCGCAGCCTGGCAGCTCAGGCGGCTGTCTGGCTCCAGACCCCATGCTTTATCCAGCATGTCGTCTTCGTCTTCGGTGCTCTCGGCGAGAGAGTCAAAACCTTCACGCACGATGCAGTGGCAGGTGGTGCAGGCACAGGATTTCTCACAGGCGTGTTCCACTTCGATACCTGCACGCAGGGCAACATCGAGAATGGTTTCACCGGTCTTCGCTTCCAGAACAGCGCCATCCGGACAGAGGTCCGCATGAGGCAAAATTACAATCTTTGGCATATTAAACCTCGTCCACGGACTGGCCTTTCAGCGCGACGCGGACAGATTTGTCCATGCGGCGAGCAGCAAAGTCCTGGGTTTGTTTATCAACGTTTTTAATGGCTTCTTCTATTGCGTCAGCGTCATTGCCTTCAGCGACCACGCTTAAGCGCGAGGCGGCTTCGTCAATCACCTGACGCTCAGCGGCGCTGAGCAGCGCGGCATCGGCAGCAAGCGCGCCGTTCAGGCTTTCCAGCACGCGGGCGGCTTCCACTTTCTGCTCCGCCAGCATACGCGCCTTCACATCCTGCTCGGCGTAGCTCATTGAGTCCTGAATCATGGAGGCGATTTCGCCATCGGTCAGGCCGTAGGACGGCTTCACCTGGATGGACGATTCCACGCCGGTGGATTTTTCCATCGCCGTGACGCTCAGCAGGCCGTCAGCATCCACCTGGAAGGTGACGCGAATATGCGCCCCGCCCGCAGGTAGCGCCGGAATTCCGCGCAGCGCAAAGCGCGCCAGAGAGCGGCAGTCCTGCACCAGCTCGCGTTCGCCCTGCATCACGTGGATGGACATCGCGGTCTGGCCGTCTTTGAAGGTGGTGAACTCCTGCGCGCGCGCCACCGGAATGGTGGTGTTACGCGGGATCACTTTCTCCACAAGGCCGCCCATGGTTTCTAACCCCAGCGACAGCGGGATGACGTCCAGCAGCAGCATTTCGCTGTCCGGCTTGTTGCCGACCAGAATATCGGCCTGGATTGCGGCGCCCACGGCAACCACTTTGTCCGGGTCGATGGAAGTCAGCGGCGTGCGGCCAAAGAACTCGCCCACGCGCTCGCGCACCAGCGGCACGCGGGTCGAACCGCCCACCATGACCACTTCCAGCACCTCGTTCGCCTCAACGCCCGCATCTTTCAATGCGCGACGGCAGGCCAGCAGGGTGCGTTTCACCAGCGGGGCAATCAGATCGCTGAACTGGTCGCGGGTGATGTCACCCTGCCAGCCCGCAACGTTTACGGTAACCGTCTGCGCATCGCTCAGGGCGATTTTGGCGTCAATAGCCGCATCCAGCAGCTCGCGCTGTACGCGCGCATCGCTGCGATCGCTGATGCCCGCCTGCTCGCGAATGTAGTCCGCCAGCAGATGGTCGAAGTCATCGCCGCCCAGCGCGGAATCCCCGCCGGTTGCCAGCACTTCAAATACCCCACGGCTTAAGCGCAGGATTGAGATATCAAAGGTACCGCCGCCGAGATCGTAAACCGCAATGACCCCTTCCTGACCGGAGTCGAGGCCGTAGGCAATCGCCGCCGCCGTCGGTTCGTTCAGCAGACGCAGCACGTGCAGGCCCGCCAGACGCGCGGCGTCTTTGGTGCCCTGACGCTGTGCATCGTCAAAGTAGGCAGGAACGGTGATCACCACGCCGTCCA
The DNA here is from genome assembly GCF_000568095.1 of Enterobacter sp. DC4. Classification (NCBI taxonomy): domain Bacteria; kingdom Pseudomonadati; phylum Pseudomonadota; class Gammaproteobacteria; order Enterobacterales; family Enterobacteriaceae; genus Enterobacter; species Enterobacter sp. DC4. Next base: position 502,197 of record NZ_AZUB01000004.1, read on the forward strand.
GATCGCCACCGAGCGTTGCCGTTGCGCGCTCTGCCAGTGCCTTGAGGATATCAGCAGAAACACGAATCGGGTTCAGCAGACCGGCCGCGGTCGCGATCATCGGCAGGCCGTTTTCACTGGCCTGCAGCTGATATGGCAGATGCGGGTAGCGGGTCTGAATATCGGCCAGCGAGCGGCCCATCATGCGCTTGACGGAGCTGATGGTGTTGGCCGGATCGCGCGCGGCGTTGGCGCGGGCGTCATAGCCGACCGCGTGACCCTGCTGCTGGTAGTGGACCACGGAAGGCAGCAGATGGCGGCCCTGCTCGTCAGCCAGCGTTTCCGCCTGGCCGCTACGCACGGTCGCCACGAGGGAATTGGTGGTGCCCAGGTCAATACCCACCGCCAGACGACGCTGGTGCGGTGCGGCACTTAAGCCAGGCTCACTAATTTGTAATAAGGCCATAATTGCTTCCGAAATTAAAAATCGAGCAGCTTTTCTTCGAGTTGTTCAGCACTGCTTCGCAGTTTATCGAGAAAACGGAGTTTGCGCACAGTATCTGCCGCCACGTCCCAGCTCTCGTTGTTCAGTTGCTCCACCATCTGCTGATGGCGGGTATCGAACATGCCCTTCACGCGCGTAATAAAGCTTTCCAGACGCGCTTCGTCTTTGGCCTGTTCAATCTCATCGAGCTCTTCACGAAGCTCCAGCTGCTCCATCAGAAATGCCGTGTCGCGCACGGTGTGCTGTTCGCTCGCCAGATCAAAACCGTGGAGCGAGAGCAGATACTCAGCGCGCGTCAGCGGATGGCGCAGCGTCTGCCAGGCCTGGTTGATGGTCGCAGAGTGCGATACCGCAGCCAGCTGCTCTGCCTGAGTGCCGCTCGCGAATTTGTCCGGATGGTACTGACGCTGAAGATCCTGAAAGCGGATCGTCAGCGCCTGGAGATCAATCGGGTATTGAGCGGGAAGTCCGAAGAGAGTGAAGTAATCCATAACAATCTCAGGGGTAGCCTGTTATAACAAACCCCACGCGCAGCGGGTACGCCACGGTGGGGTTTCGGATGACGCGCGGTTAAACGTGGAAGCTTTCGCCGCAACCACACTCGTCTTTGACGTTCGGGTTCGTGAATTTAAACCCTTCGTTCAGGCCTTCTTTAACGAAGTCCAGCTGAGTGCCGTTGAGGAATTGCAGGCTTTTGCCATCGACCACCACCTTCACGCCCTTGTCTTCAAACACGGTGTCGTCAGACGCCGGTTCGTCAACAAACTCCAGTACGTAAGCCATACCAGAACAGCCGGAGGTACGTACGCCCAGTCGCAGGCCAAAGCCTTTACCACGGTTCGCCAGAAAAGAGCTTACTCGCGCGGCAGCGCTGTCGCTAAGGGTAATCGACATACTCAAACCTCAATTATTTTGCTTCACGTTTGCTTTTGTAATCCGCAATGGCGGCTTTGATCGCGTCTTCTGCCAGAATTGAGCAGTGAATTTTCACCGGTGGCAGTTCGAGTTCTTCAGCAATATCCGTGTTCTTGATTGCCTGTGCTTCGTCCAGAGACTTGCCCTTCACCCATTCGGTGACCAGGGAGCTGGACGCGATAGCAGAACCGCAGCCGTAGGTCTTGAAGCGCGCGTCTTCAATGATACCTTCATTGTTGACTTTAATCTGCAACTTCATCACGTCGCCACACGCCGGCGCACCGACCATGCCGCTACCAACAGATTCATCGCTGTTGTCAAAAGAGCCAACGTTGCGTGGGTTTTCGTAATGATCGATGACTTTTTCGCTGTATGCCATGATTGAATTCTCCTTATGTACCGATTAGTGATGTGACCATTCAATGCTGTTCAGATCCACGCCCTGCTTGAACATTTCCCATAGTGGAGAAAGGTCGCGCAGACGGCCAATGGAGTTGCGAACCAGCTTGATGGTGTAGTCAATCTCTTCTTCGGTAGTGAAACGACCTAAAGAGAAACGGATAGAGCTGTGTGCCAGCTCGTCAGTCATACCCAGCGCACGCAGCACGTAGGATGGCTCAAGGCTTGCAGAAGTACAGGCAGAACCGGAAGAAACGGCCAGGTCTTTCAGCGCCATGATCAGCGATTCGCCTTCAACATAGTTGAAGCTGACGTTGAGGATGTTCGGAGCGCCCTGCTCGAGATCGCCGTTCAGATACACTTCTTCCATATCTTTCACGCCATCCCACAGACGGTTACGCAGCGTGCGCAGGCGTGCCATCTCGGTTTCCATCTCTTCTTTTGCAATGCGGTAGGCTTCGCCCATGCCCACGATCTGGTGAACAGGTAGCGTACCGGAACGCATGCCGCGCTCGTGACCGCCACCGTGCATCTGTGCTTCGATGCGGATACGTGGTTTACGACGCACGTACAGCGCGCCAATCCCTTTCGGGCCATAGATTTTGTGGCCGGAGAAGGACATCAGGTCCACTTTCAGCTGGCTCAGGTCGATAGGCAGTTTGCCCACGCTCTGGGTCGCGTCCACGTGGTAGATGATACCGCGCGCGCGGCACATTTCGCCGATGGTCGCGATGTCCTGCACCACGCCGATTTCGTTGTTGACGTGCATGATGGAGACCAGAATGGTGTCATCACGCATAGCCGCTTCGAGCTCTTTCAGATCGATGATGCCGTTGCTCTGTGGCGCCAGATAGGTGACTTCATACCCTTCACGCTCCAGCTGACGGCAGGTGTCCAGCACGGCTTTGTGTTCGGTTTTGCTGGTGATGATGTGCTTGCCTTTTTTCTGATAAAAGTTGGCTGCACCTTTGATCGCCAGGTTGTCGGATTCGGTCGCACCAGAGGTGAAAACAATCTCACGCGGGTCGGCACCCACCAGGTCAGCAATCTGATTACGGGCGATATCAACCGCCTCTTCAGCATGCCAGCCAAAACGGTGTGAACGGGAAGCTGGGTTACCAAAGTTTCCGTCCAGGGTCAGACACTGCATCATTTTCTCGGCAACACGCGGGTCCACCGGCGTGGTTGCGGAGTAATCGAGATAAATCGGTAATTTCATTGCTCTTTAAACTCCGTACATCGCTTCAATGCAAGGAATCAGGCAACCGGCTGGATGTACGACCGAGTACACGGGGCGAGTCTTCGCCCCGGCCTGATTCTGAAATACTTATCGTTTTATTACGCGCGCAGTTTGACGTCGATAGCGTCCTGCGCGCGGGTGCTGCGTTGAGAATCCTGACTGTGCTGACGACCAGAGACATCCAGAACTTCCTGGTTATTGACCAGTTCACCCAGGGTGATGTTGTTCAGGAAGCCGGTGAGACGGTCGCTCAGGTCGCGCCACAGCGCGTGGGTCAGGCACTTATCGCCGCCCTGGCAGCCGCCTTTACCCTGGCAACGGGTTGCGTCAACGGATTCGTCAACTGCGCTAATCACTTCACCAACTGCAATACTGCCCGCGTCTTTACCCAGCAGATAACCGCCGCCTGGGCCACGAACGCTGGAAACCAGTCCATTTTTACGCAGTCTGGAGAACAGCTGTTCCAGATAAGAGAGGGAGATCCCTTGTCGTTCAGAAATATCAGCCAACGGAACCGGGCCCGCTTCGGAGTTGAGCGCAACGTCCAGCATCGCGGTCACGGCATAACGCCCTTTAGATGTCAGTCTCATGTCTTACTTAACCTCAAACTCGCCCCTGCCCGGGGTTTTTTATAGTAAAATGGGGTATTGCATAGCAGGGCCAAGTCTGACATTCCTGACTAAAATGGTCAACTATTTACTTGACTGTTTTAGTCAGGTATTTAACCTTCTGTGCCTTCATAATACAGGTGCGGCCTGATGCCCTCACCCCGCCCCTCTCCCACAGGGAGAGGGAGAAAACAAACCGGCACTACTCTTTATTCTTCTGCTCAATCGACGCCAGAATTCCGCGCAGGATGTTCAGCTCCTGGCTTTCCGGACGCGCGCGGGTAAACATACGGCGCAGCTTGTTCATCACCTGGCCCGGGTGGCCTTCACGGATAAAGCCGGTTGAGAGCAGCGTCTGCTCCAGGTGACCGTAGAAACGCTCAAGGTCGTCCACCAGCGGGTAAGCCGTCTCTTCTTTCGGCTCGACCTCTTTTTCCTGCGTTGCCAGCCACGCCATACGGACTTCGTAAGCGATAACCTGCACCGCCATCGCCAGGTTCAGCGAGCTGTACTCCGGGTTTGCCGCAATCGCGACGTGATAATGACACTTCTGCAGCTCGTCGTTGGTCAGGCCAACGCGCTCGCGGCCAAACACCAGCGCAACCGGCGCCTGTTCTGCCTCCGTGACACTTTTCAGGCCGCATTCACGCGGATCGAGCATTGGCCACGGCAGCGTGCGCGAACGCGCGCTGGTACCCACAACGAGGCTGCAGCCGGCCAGCGCTTCGTCAAGGGTGTCGACGATCTGGGCATTGCCGATCACGTCGCTGGCCCCGGCCGCCAGCGCGATAGCCTGCGAGTCGGGTTTCACCAGCGGGTTAACCAGCCACAGGTTCGTTAAGCCCATGGTTTTCATAGCGCGGGCAACGGAGCCCATGTTGCCGGTGTGCGATGTTTCGACCAGCACGATTCGAATGTTTTGCAGCATAATTTTTAATGTCTGAATTCAGCGTCTGAAGAATATTCGGGCATATTATCATAAACGGGAGACATAATCCGATCCCGCTGCTATACTCTGCGCCGATTTTCCTGTTCTTTAACATCCAGTGAGAGAGACCGATGCATCCGATGCTGACCATCGCCGTGCGCGCAGCGCGCAAGGCGGGTAATGTAATTGCCAAACACTACGAAACGCCAGACTCCGTAGAAACCAGCCAGAAAGGCAGCAATGATTTCGTGACGAACGTCGATAAAGCCGCAGAAGCGATTATTATCGAAACGATCCGCAAATCTTACCCACAGCACACCATCATCACCGAAGAAAGCGGTGAACATGAAGGTACCGATCAGGATGTTCAATGGGTTATCGATCCACTGGATGGCACCACCAACTTCGTCAAACGCCTGCCACACTTCTCTGTGTCTATCGCAGTACGCATTAAAGGCCGTACTGAAGTCGCCGTTGTGTACGATCCAATGCGTAACGAACTGTTCACCGCGACCCGCGGTCAGGGCGCACAGCTGAACGGCTACCGTCTGCGCTGCAGCAACGCACGCGATCTGGACGGCACCATCCTGGCGACCGGTTTCCCGTTCAAGGCAAAACAGCACGCGACCACCTATATGAATATCCTGGGCAAACTGTTCACCGAATGCGCGGACTTCCGTCGCACCGGTTCTGCTGCGCTGGATCTGGCCTATGTTGCCACCGGCCGCGTTGACGGTTACTTCGAACTCTCACTGAAGCCATGGGATTTTGCAGCGGGCGAGCTGATCGCGCGTGAAGCAGGCGCCATTGTTTGCGACTTCACCGGCGGCCATAACTATCTGTCTACCGGCAACATCGTTGCGGGTAACCCACGCGTTGTTAAAGCCATGCTGGCAAACATGCGTGATGAACTGAGCGATGCGCTGAAGCGTTAATCCCGGTAATTCCCTCTCCCTGTGGGAGAGGGAATTGAAACTAAAAAGGCCGCAATCCCCTTCCCACCGGCACCGCACTCATCCACATCGTTACCGCCGCTACCAGCAGAATCACCCCACCCGCCAGCGCAAGCGTGGTCCAGCCAACCTGCCGCCACAGCACCGGCGTTTTATTGCCGCTGAGTTTGACCGCCAGCTGACGGAAGCTGTGTACCAGCAGCGCTAAAGACGAAATGGTGAGAGAGGTTCCTGCCGCCATCGCCAGCGCGGACAGCATGCCCCAGCCGAACACGCCTATCACCTTACTGAACAGCAGCACCATGATGGCACCCGAACACGGGCGCATGCCCATAGAGAGAACAATCACCAGCCGCGCGCGCCAGTCGTCACCGTTCTGTAATTGTTCCTGCGTGGGCAAATGCTGATGTCCGCAGCCGCAGTTTTCATCATGAACGTGGTGCGGCGTAAAGGTTTTGAATTTCGGCTTTTGCAGCAGCACGCGCAGCTTTTTGAGCGCCCGCCAGCAGAGGATCAGCCCCAGCAGGCCCACCAGCGCATAGCTCCCTTTTTCAAGCCAGAAGCTGCTCATGTGCAGCTGGCGCGCCGGAAGCTGCAAAAGTGAAAGCACAACAACGACCAGCGCAATCGCCACGCCGCCCTGCAGCAGCGAGGAGGCCAGCGTCAGGCCGATACTCGATTTCAGCTTTGACGGATGGGTAGCAAGCCAGGTGGTAATGACGATTTTGCCGTGCCCCGGCCCCAGGGCGTGCAGAACGCCATAGACAAAACTGAACGCCAGCAGGGAACCACCCGCTTTGGTCGGGTTCTCCGCCACCGCCTTCAGCAGACCGCTCATCTGCTGGTTGACCTCACGCTGCCAGATAATGCTTTTCATCATGACCTGCGGCCAGGCCTGCCACAGCCACAGCGCACCGCCAGTTGCTAACAGTAAAAAGAGCGCCAGCGGCCAGAGGTGCAGCCAGCGGCGCGGTTTCCGAACCGGAGAGGAGATCACTGACATTGTAACGTCACCTCCTGCGCAAACTGTTTACCCAATTCCATATCCTCGGGTGGGGCATCTTCTTTATCAAGCGAGACCGCAAAGTTCAGCGTCTCTTCGCTCGGTTTCGGGGTGTGTACGCCAATTTTGCAGCTTTTTTGCAGCGCGTCCGGCAGCCGTACGTCGCTGTCTTTGTCATAGCGCATGTCAACATAGTAGGTAGGGTCAAAGGTGGAAAAGCGGTACGTTTGCCCCGCCAGCGGCTGCGGATGCGCCAGCGGAAGCACAAACGTCAGCACCGCCTGGTGCCCGTCACGCGTCATCCCGTATTCCGTGGGTCGGTTCAGAAATTTGACCTTTTGCCCGTTGTGCCAGAACTCGGTGAAGTAGTGCTGACCGAGCACGTTGGCCATTACTTCCGCCGCCAGCTTTTTCCAGATTTCATCGCCGGGCTTCGCATTTCCCGCATCATAGAGCAGATCGGCCGAGGTGATTTCATCCATCGTCCAGCGCATTTTCAGGCCGCTCAATTGCGTGCCGTCGATGACCAGCTCGGTTTTGAGGTCGATAAAGCTGTGAGGGTGTGCGCTGGCGGTTAAGCTGATAACCGCCAAAAATAACGCCATCGCACATTGTTTAACTGTTTGCATCAATTCCTCACGTCAAAAATTCTGTGATGTTCCCCAGCAATCCTGAGTGAAAGGCCTGCCGGCGCGCTTTTCAGCGCTCATCCTTTAGCTATTCTTATCAAACATTCACACTGGATACCCGACAGATGATGACGACGCTTGAAATTCCATCTGTGCTTTCCAGTTCGCAGCGCCGCTGCCAGGTGCTTTTAATGCTTTACCTGCCCGATGCTGCCGTCACCGCACAGAGCATAATCGCTGCCAACGGCGTGGACGACGCGATGGCACGGCAAGATATAGCCGAGACGCGCGATGAAATCCAGCGCTATCACCGGCTGGATATCGTTACGCACCACGACGGCTGCTACCGGATTGAAGGCACAGCCCTGAATCAGCGTTTATGCCTGCTGCACTGGCTGCGCCGGGCGCTGCGGCTTTGCCCGCAGTTCGTCTCGCACCAGTTTACTCCCGCATTAAAAACCGCGCTTAAACAACACGGCATCGCGCGTCCGCTTTACGACGATGCGAACCTGCGGGCGCTGATCGGCTTCTGCTCACGCAAGCTCCAGCGCCAGTTTGAATGCCGCGACGTCCAGTTTTTACAGCTTTATCTGCAATACTGCCTTATTCAGCACCAGCTCGGGAATACGCCGCAGTTTTCCCACGTTCAGCGCAGCTGGACCCAGTCGAGAGGGGAGTATTTTACGGCCCAGGAGATCGTGCGCCACTGGAGACGGCGCGTCCCGCAGGGCGCCCACGGGGATGAACAGCTGTTTCTGGCGCTGCTGTTTATGATGCTCCGCACGCCCGATCCGGTGCTTGATAAGCACCAGCAGGATCAGCGTCTACGTCGGGCCATCGTGCGCATGGTGGCCCGCTTTCGTTCCCAGACCGGGATGAACTTCAGCGATGAGCAGGGGCTGACCGATCAGCTGTATATCCATCTGGCTCAGGCGCTGGACCGTTCGCTGTTTGAGATCGGCATCGACAATAACCTGCCGGAGGAGATCCACCGCCTTTATCCCCGACTGTTACGCACCACGAAAGAGGCGCTGTTTGAGCTGGAGGCGGAATTTGGCCTGCGTTTTTCCGATGAAGAGATGAGCCTCGTGGCGGTGATTTTTGGTGCCTGGCTGATGCAGGAGACTGACCTGCATGAAAAACAGGTGATCCTGCTGACGGGAGACGATAAAGCCAGTGAGGAGCAGATCGAACAGCAGCTTCGCGAGCTGACGCTGCTGCCGCTCAACATTCGCTACCTGACGCTGCAGGCTTTTCAGAAAGAGGGGGCGCCGCGCGAAGCCGCGCTGGTTATCACCCCCTACCCTACGGCCCTGCCGCTGTTCTCGCCGCCGTTGATTCATGCCGTTGAGACATTGAACGCGCAGCAGCAAGAACATATTCGCGCCATGCTGGAATCATAGCGACGCGCGGGGAGCCACTTTAGGGCGAACAACGATGGCGGGCAAGGCGACCAGCGCCATCACCCAGAAGACGCCGTGCCCCAGATGCTGATAGAGGAACCCCGCAAACACCGTCATGATCGCGATACTGCCCCCCATCGCCACTGCCGAATAGACGGCCTGCAGACGAATCACGTCCCCGCCCTCGCGCGCTGCGATATAGCGCATCGCCGCCAGATGGCACACGGTAAAGGTGCCGCAGTGAAGAATTTGCGCAACAATCAGCCACGGTAGATCGGTCGTCCAGCCCATAATCCCCCAGCGCGCCACCCCACACACGGCGGAAAGCAGCAGCAGGTCACGCGCGCCAAAGCGACGGAACAGTTTTTTGCTCAGGGCAAAGATAATGACTTCGGCCACCACGCCCAGCGACCACAGATATCCCACGGCGGAAGCGGAATACCCTGCCCCCTGCCAGTAGATGGCGCTGAAGCCATAATACGCCGCATGCGCCCCCTGAAGGAGGCACACGCACGCCAGAAAACGCCAGCTCTGTGCGACCAGGCTCCGCCATGCGGGCCAGCCGGCGCTCTCCTGATGGCGGCTTTCCCCTTGTGGCATCACCGACGGTCGCAGCAGCATGCCCAGCAGCATCGAGGCAATACCGATGCTCAGCAGGGCAAGAATGGCGCGATAATCGTAAAGGCTGACCAGTTTGCCCACCAGCGCCGAGCCAATCACAAAGGCGATAGAGCCCCACAGGCGCACGCGACCATAGTCCATGGTGATCTGCTTTTGCCAGGTGTTCGCCAGGGCATCCGTCAGCGGCACCAGCGGTGAGAAGAACAGGTTAAAGCCGACCATCACCACCATCAGCCAGGCAAACTGGTGGCTGACCCAGAAGCAGGCCACAAAGACCAGGGTCAGCAGAGCAAGAATGCGCACGGCCTTGATCAGTAAGGAGGGATCGCTGACGCGCGGGGCAATCAGCAGGCTGCCGAGGAAACGCGCCACCAGCCCGGCCCCCAGCAGGACGCCGATGGTCTCGGGCGTCAGGCCGATACCCTTGAGCCAGACGCTCCAGAAGGGCAGAAAAATGCCGTAGCTAAAGAAATAGGTGAAATAACTGAGCGCCAGCCAGCGCGTGGAATGCAAGACCATGAATCCCTCCCGAAATCGAGGCCATAGTCTGGCGAGAATATAAAAATTAAGCAAGTAGATAGCCTGCTATAAATTAACGAAAAATTAACATCTTGTGCAGTCGCCTGGCTTATGGCAGGGAATGGAAATATGTATTACGTTTAAATTACTCCACTTGCAGAGGTTTTCTGCCATGAACTCACTACGTTATCTCGATTTCGGTCAGTCGCGTCACCTGCTGCTGTTGATCGGCCGCATCGCACTTGTCGTGCTGTTTATTATCTTTGGTTATCCAAAACTGACGGGATTTAGCGGCACCGTACAATACATGACCTCGCTGGGGACGCCGATGCCCATGCTGGCGGCCATTATTGCGGTGGTGATGGAAGTACCTGCCGCCATTCTGATCGTACTGGGCTTTTTCACCCGTCCTCTCGCGGTACTGTTTGTGTTCTACACCCTCGGAACGGCGGTGATTGGGCATCACTACTGGGATATGACCGGTGATGCGGTCGTACCGAATATGATTAACTTCTACAAGAATATCAGTATTGCTGGCGCCTTTATTTTGCTGGCGATTGTTGGTCCCGGCGCGATTTCCCTTGACCGGCGTTAAGCCATAAAAAAAGGCCGCAAGCGCGGCCTTTTTTATTTCTGCAAAGCAGAGGAATTATGCGTATACCGGGAAGCGTGCGCAGATATCCAGAACTTTGCCTTTGACGCGCTCGATAACCGCTTCGTCATTGATGTTGTCCAGAACGTCACACATCCAGCCAGCCAGCTCTTTCACTTCCGCTTCTTTGAAGCCGCGGCGAGTCACGGCCGGAGAACCGATACGGATACCGGAGGTCACGAACGGGCTCTTCGGATCGTTTGGCACGCTGTTTTTGTTCACGGTGATGTTGGCGCGGCCCAGGGCAGCGTCAGCTTCTTTACCGGTCAGGTTCTTATCAACCAGATCCAGCAGGAACAGGTGGTTTTCAGTACCGCCGGATACCACTTTGTAGCCACGGTTCAGGAACACTTCCACCATCGCTTTGGCGTTCTTAGCAACCTGCTGCTGGTAAACCTTGAACTCTGGCTCCATCGCTTCTTTCAGCGCTACCGCTTTTGCCGCGATAACGTGCATCAGTGGGCCGCCCTGCGCGCTTGGGAACACCGCGGAGTTCAGTTTTTTGTACAGCTCTTCGTCACCGCCTTTCGCCAGGATCAGGCCACCGCGTGGACCCGCCAGGGTTTTGTGGGTGGTGGTGGTCACAACGTGAGCGTGCGGAACCGGGTTCGGATAAACGCCTGCGGCGATCAGACCCGCAACGTGCGCCATATCAACGAACAGGTAAGCACCGATGCTGTCTGCGATTTCACGCATTTTTGCCCAGTCAACGATACCGGAGTAAGCGGAGAAGCCACCGATGATCATCTTCGGTTTGTGCTCTTTAGCCTGCTTCGCCATGTCTTCGTAGTCAATTTTACCGGACTCATCAATACCGTAAGGGATGATGTTGTACAGTTTGCCGGAGAAGTTAACCGGGGAGCCGTGAGTCAGGTGGCCGCCCTGCGCCAGGTTCATACCCAGAACGGTATCGCCCGGCTGCAGCAGCGCGGTATAGACCGCGAAGTTAGCCTGAGAGCCAGAGTGCGGCTGCACGTTCGCGTAGTCAGCGCCAAAGAGTTCTTTCGCACGGTCGATAGCCAGCTGCTCAACGATATCAACGTACTCGCAACCGCCGTAATAGCGTTTGCCAGGGTAACCTTCAGCATATTTGTTGGTCAGCTGAGAACCCTGCGCCTGCATAACGCGCGGGCTGGTGTAGTTTTCGGAGGCGATCAGTTCGATGTGCTCTTCCTGACGTACTTTTTCCTGCTCCATAGCCTGCCACAGTTCGGCATCATAATCGGCAATGTTCATTTCACGCTTTAACATCCGCATCTCCTGACTCAGCTAACAAGTAAATTTTGGCCTGAAAAGGCAGTCCTGTTGGACGACGGGCAACAGTATAACTGATTAGTTCTGTGATAACAGGTCTTGACAAACGATTTTACGCAAACGTTTTCCTACCCGCCACGCAAGGGTTTGAGGAATAAAGCTCTCGCCCTTTCCAGCGGATTTCTTTTCAGGTTTGTGATGCATATTTTTCATCTTGCAAAGAACCATTTACAACGCAGGGGTATTTTTTATAAGATGCATTTAAAATACATCATTAAAGTGACATCAGAAGGACGCGCTCATGCTCGACGCTCAAACCATCGCTACCGTAAAAGCCACCATTCCTCTGCTGGTGGAAACCGGCCCTAAACTCACCGCCCATTTCTACGATCGCATGTTCACGCACAACCCGGAGCTCAAAGAGATATTCAACATGAGCAACCAGCGTAACGGCGATCAGCGTGAAGCGCTGTTCAACGCCATCGCGGCCTATGCCAGCAATATTGAAAACCTGGCTGCACTGCTGCCTGCGGTAGAAAAGATTGCGCAGAAACATACCAGTTTCCAGATCCAACCCGAGCAGTACAACATTGTGGGTGGCCACCTGCTGGCGACGCTGGACGAGATGTTCAGCCCGGGCCAGGAGGTGCTGGACGCGTGGGGTAAAGCCTACGGCGTGCTGGCAAACGTGTTTATCAACCGTGAAGCACAGATCTACAGCGAAAACGCCAGCAAGAACGGCGGCTGGGAAGGCACGCGGGCGTTCCGCATCGTCGAGAAAACCCCGCGCAGCGCATTGATTACCAGCTTTGAGTTTGAGCCGGTGGACGGACAGCCGGTGGCCGATTACCAGCCAGGGCAGTATCTGGGCGTGTGGCTGAAGCCAGAAGGCTTCCCGCATCAGGAGATCCGCCAGTATTCTCTTACCCGCAAGCCAAACGGCAAAGGCTACCGCATTGCGGTGAAGCGTGAGGACGGCGGTCAGGTTTCCAACTGGCTGCACAACGAAGCGAACGTGGGCGACGTGGTCCATCTGGCCGCGCCGGCGGGCGACTTCTTTATGGCCGTTGACACTAATACACCGGTCACGCTGATCTCTGCGGGCGTCGGCCAAACGCCAATGCTGGCGATGCTCGATACGCTGGCAAAATCTCGCCACGGCGCGCAGGTTAACTGGTTCCATGCCGCCGAAAACGGCGACGTACACGCCTTTGCGGAGGAGGTGAAAACGCTCGGGGCGTCCCTGCCGCGCTTCACCGCGCACACCTGGTATCGCCTGCCGACGGAGGCAGACCGCGCAGATGCCCGCTTTGACAGCGAAGGTCTGATGAATTTAAGCCAGATGGAAGGGGCGTTTAGCGCGCCGGACATGCAGTTCTACGTCTGTGGGCCGGTGGCGTTTATGCAGTATGCCGCTCAGCAGCTGGTTGAGCTGGGCGTGAACAAAGACAGCATTCATTACGAGTGCTTCGGCCCGCATAAGGTGCTGTAATCGCCCGGCGGCGCTTCGCTTGCGCGGGCCTACGAAGAGTTTTGTAGGCCGGGTAAGCGCAGCGCCACCCGGCAAGAACGTTAAATCGCGGCGTCGTCTTCTTCGCCGGTACGGATACGGATCACGCGCGCCACGTCAAAGACGAAGATTTTACCGTCGCCAATTTTGCCCGTCTGCGCGGTGCGGATGATGGTATCCACGCAGGTATCGACGATATCGTCGCTGACCACGATTTCAATTTTTACTTTCGGCAGAAAGTCGACCATGTACTCTGCGCCACGGTAAAGCTCGGTGTGGCCCTTCTGACGACCAAAACCTTTCACTTCCGTCACGGTCATCCCGGTGATGCCGACTTCCGCCAGCGCTTCACGCACATCATCCAGTTTGAAAGGTTTAATAATCGCATCAATCTTTTTCATGGTGGGTCCTTAAACTCTTGCCTGTAAGCTGCCTCGTAATCGATTGCTCACAGTACCATACGGCATTACTCTTTAAAATCGTTTGCTTCCAGCTCGTGGCGCGACAGCAGCTTGTAGAACTCGGTGCGGTTGCGTCCGGCCATGCGCGCGGCGTGGGTCACATTGCCTTTGGTGATCTGCAATAGCTTGCGCAGATAGTTGAGCTCAAACTGATTCCGCGCTTCGGCAAACGTCGGCAGCGCCGTGTTTTCCCCTTCCAGCGCCTGCTCCACCAGCGCGTCGCTGATGACCGGTGAAGAGGTCAACGCCACGCACTGCTCAATCACGTTGACCAGCTGACGCACGTTGCCCGGCCAGCTTGCGGCCATCAGCCGCTTCATTGCATCGGTGGAAAACGCGCGCACGAATGGTTTATGGCGATCGGCCGCCTGGCGTAAAAGGTGGTTCGCCAGCAGCGGAATGTCTTCCGCCCGTTCCGCCAGCGCCGGGATCTTCAGGTTCACCACGTTCAGGCGGTAGTAGAGATCTTCACGAAACTCGTTGCGGGCCATCACTTTCGGCAGATCGCGGTGGGTGGCGGAAATAATTCGCACATTAATATCAATGTCGCGGTTGCTGCCCAGCGGGCGAACTTTGCGCTCCTGCAACACGCGCAGCAGCTTGACCTGCAGCGGCGCGGGCATATCGCCAATCTCGTCCAGGAACAGCGTGCCGCCTTCCGCGGCTTGGAACAGCCCTTCCCGGCTGCTTACCGCCCCGGTGAATGCCCCGCGGGCGTGACCAAACAGTTCAGATTCAAGCAGCTGCTCCGGGAGCGCGCCGCAGTTAATCGCAATAAAGGCGTTCTTGCTGCGCGGGCTGGCGTTATGGATCGCCTGGGCCAGGATCTCTTTCCCGGTACCGCTCTGGCCGTTGATGAGCACGCTGACGTCGGACTGCGCCACCATCCGGGCCTGTTCAAGCAGACGCAGCATCACGGGGCTGCGGGTGACGATGGACTCCCGCCACGCTTCATCCCCCGCCGGGGCGGCGTGTTCCAGCGCGCTGTCGATTGCCTTATACAGCGCGTCTTTGTCCACCGGCTTGGTCAGGAAGCTGAATACTCCCTGCTGCGTCGCGGCAACCGCATCCGGGATCGACCCGTGCGCGGTCAGGATAATCACCGGCATACCCGGCTGCTGCTTCTGGATCTCCGCGAACAGCTGCAGACCGTCCATTTCGTCCATCCGCAGGTCGCTTATCACCAGATCGATCTTCTCGCGGCTGAGAATTTTCAGCCCCTCGAGCCCGCTTTCCGCGGTCACGACGCTGTAACCTTCACTCACCAGACGCATGCCCAGCAGCTTTAACAGCCCGGGATCGTCATCCACCAGTAACAGATGGGCAGGTTTACGGCTCGTCATGCTTCACATCCTCTTGTTTCGGCGTATCGCTGTCCGGTGCCGCAGATGAACTCCCCGGCTGATATTTGCGCGACGAGAGCTGCCTTTCGATATCGGTCAGGTTTTCCAGCTTACGCGTAGTGGTATCGAGCTGCGTACGTAAATGTTGCTGCTGCTGACGCAGCGTATCAAGCTCGCTGTCGGTTGACTGTTGCAGCTTGCTGTAGCGGGAGCGCTCTTCAGACAGCTGAAGCTGTAATGTCTGCCCATCGCGCCAGAGCTGGTATACCGGGCGTACCTGCACGGGAAGATTGACCACGAACGTGTCCAGTCGGGTCACGTTGGTGCGCCGTTCGACGGGGGTGATTTTCGCATCAGCCAGCAAAATGCCGCGCTTGAAAGCGTCCTGCCAGGTGTCGTCATCCAGCATCGCCGCCTTCGAGCGAGCGTCTACCGGGGCCAGACGCTGGGCGCAATCTATTCCACGCAGCCAGAACAGCGGGTTGCTTTCAACGTCATGACCTGACAGGTTCCAGATATCGTCACAGCGGGTTGAGAGGAAATCGGCCAGCTGGTTATCAGGCCATTTATCTTCTTGTTTATCGCTAATTGCACTTTGTGGCGCATGGGAAACACACCCTGCCAGAAATAAACAGGGAAGGCTCAGGCGAAGCGTGTTGCGGGAAAACACCGCGCGTACGGCGCGGGAAAAGACGTGTGACATACTCACCAGACATAGATTCATTTTATTGATTTTTCCGGCTCAGGGGCAGTTCAATACGGAAGCAAACATCCGAACGTTCGTCCGTGGCAATGTTTAGCTCACCCTGCATGCGTCGTATGCAGTCCCGGGCGATGCTCAAGCCCAGACCACTGCCTTTCACCGCACCTTTCCGCTGATGACTCCCCTGGAAAAAGGGCTCGAAGATCATGGTTTTTTCGTCATCGGGGATCGGGGTGCCGGTGTTAGCGACGTCTATAAACACCCGGGAACCCTTCGTATAACTTCGGATATAAATGTTACCGGATTCAGTACCATAGTGCACCGCATTGGAATAAAGATTATCCAGCACGCTCATTAAGAGCATGGGTTCAGCGAGACAGGTCGGCGCATTCAGTTCTACACCGGTATGCATCATTTTAGCTCTTGCTGGCAAGCTATGGGCGGATATCACCATATCCACCAGAGGCTCAATCTCAACGTTTTCCAGTACGACCGCCCCGTCAGCCAGCTTGCGGTTGTAATCCAGCAGTTGCTCAATCAGCTTTTGCAGATTGCGGCTGCTGTTATCCAGGATCTCGACAATTTCTTTCTGTTCTGCCGTAAGGGGGCCTGCCACTTCGTCCGCCAGCAGCTCCGTCCCTTCGCGCATGCTGGCCAGCGGAGTTTTAAGCTCATGAGAGATATGGCGCAGAAACTGATGGCGCTGAGATTCAAGCCACGCCAGGCGCTCGGACAGCCAGATAATGCGCTGGCCTACGGATCGCAGCTCGCGCGGACCTTTAAAGGCGACCGTATCTCCGAGCGATTTCCCCTCACCCAGGCGGTTGATCATCCGCTGAATGCCCTTCACCGGGCCGATGATCATGCGGGTAAAGAGCAGAACCAGCCCGAGGCTCACGAGGAACAGCACCAGCGCCTGCCAGCCGAAGAACTGGCCGCGCTCGGCAATCTCCTGCTGGAGCTGCTGGCCGCGAGAGAAAATCACCGTGCGCGTTGACTGCACCATCTCGGTGTTGGCGCTGGCAAAAGCTTCAAGACGCGCAGCGGCGGCGGCATCCGGGCCGCTGTTACTGCACTGTAGCTGCGCAAGATCGTTTAAATCCTGACGTAACGCCTGATAGAGCTTGTCGTCAGGCAATACGCCGGCGTGGGCGTCCAGCATTTCGCTATAGCGCTTGCGCTGACTCTGATACACCTTTTCCAGCGTCCGATCGTCAAGCACGCAATACTGACGATAGCTACGTTCCATCTCCAGCGCGGCGTTGGTCATCGCTTCACTGCGTCTGGCGTCGATGAGCGTCGTGCGGTTGGTCAAAGCCGCCTGCGCGCTCAGCGCGTTCAGACTTTGCCACGCCTGCCAGGCAAGGATCAGCAGCGGCAGCAGGATCAGCAGGAAGGCCATCATGACAAGCTGTCGCAGGGAGCGGGGAAAAACGGGCCAGCGTTTCAACGCATTACTCTCTTAATGGGGGTTTACGCAGAGCGTAACTGAGTCTGCCCTTCAGATACAACAAAGCCGGGTAAAAACCCGGCTTTGTCATGGAATGAGGCGGTGCCTAACTCGACGTTTCGCCCTGGCCTGATAAAGCATCGCTATGATCAGTAGTTGGACGGCAGGCACCTTTTTGTGCGTCATTCGAAGTTTATGTAGCGCGTCCCGAAGGGGCTGACATAAGAAGGTGAATGAGCCACTGGTTAATATTATGCAACACCCGTGCCAGAACGCAAAACAAAATATTAACACATTGAAATATATAATTTTTACTCGTTTAACCGGTTAATTATCGGTTGAATGATTTCCAGGCTAAGTGTCGCTATTAAGCAACACCTTAACGGGAACCTTTACTGCCATATATAAATCAATAAGTTAAATGTCTCCTTTTGGAGACACTCAAACCAGAGGGTTGTCGCGATTTTGCGACAGAGACAAAAAAGCCCGGTAGCGCTCACGCTTACCGGGCCTGCAGGTGTTGCCTAAAACTTAACCCAGCTGTTTACGCGCGTTGCGGAAGATACGCATCCACGGGCTGTCCTCGCCCCAGTTTTCAGGGTGCCAGGAGTTGCTCACGGTGCGGAACACACGTTCCGGGTGCGGCATCATGATGGTCGCACGACCGCTTTCGCTGGTCACTGCCGTAATACCGTTGGCGGAGCCGTTCGGGTTGGCCGGGTAGGTTTCCGTGACCTTGCCGAAGTTATCGACAAAGCGCAGCGCCACCAGACCTTTGCTCTCCAGCTGAGCCAGATGCGCGGCATCACGCACTTCTACCTGACCTTCGCCGTGGGAGACCGCGATTGGCATCTGTGAACCGACCATTCCCTGCAGCAGCAGAGACGGGCTTTGGGTCACTTCCACCAGGCTGAAGCGCGCTTCGAAGCGGTCAGACTGGTTACGCACAAAGCGCGGCCAGGCTTCGCTGCCCGGGATCAGCTCGCGCAGGTTAGACATCATCTGGCAGCCGTTACACACGCCCAGCGCCAGCGTTTGCGGACGGTGGAAGAAGGTTTCGAACTCGTCGCGCACGCGGCTGTTGAACAGGATGGACTTCGCCCAGCCTTCGCCCGCGCCCAGCACGTCGCCGTAGGAGAAGCCGCCGCACGCCACCAGCGCCTGGAAATCTTCCAGACCGGTACGCCCGGCCAGCAGGTCGCTCATGTGAACGTCGATAGCGTCAAAGCCCGCACGGTGGAAGGCAGCCGCCATCTCAACGTGGGAGTTAACGCCCTGCTCGCGCAGCACGGCCACTTTCGGACGCGCGCCGGTCGCAATGTACGGTGCAGCAATGTCTTCGTTGATGTCGAAGGAGAGCTTCACGTTCAGGCCTGGATCCTGGTCATTGGCCTTCGCGTTGTGCTCCTGATCGGCACATTCCGGGTTATCACGCAGGCGCTGCATCTGCCAGGTGGTTTCCGCCCACCACATACGCAGCGTGGTGCGGCTTTCGCTGAACACGGCGTGACCGTCTGCTTCAATGACGAAGCGGTCACCCTGAACGGCTTTACCCAGATAGTGCACGCAGTCTGCCAGACCGTGCTTCGCCAGAATCGCTTCAACCGCGTCGCGATCTGCCGCGCGCACCTGAATCACGGCGCCCAGCTCTTCGTTAAACAGCGCCGCCAGACGGTCTTCGCCCAGCGTTGCAATGTTGGCTTCAACCCCACAGTGGCCGGTGAAGGCCATCTCTGCCAGCGTCACCAGCAGGCCGCCGTCGGAACGGTCGTGGTAGGCCAGCAGCTTACGCTGCGCTACCAGCGCCTGAATCGCGTCGTAGAAGCCTTTCAGCTGCGCCACGTCGCGCACGTCGGCTGGCTTGTCGCCGAGCTGACGGTAAACCTGCGCCAGTGCGGTGGCACCCAGCGCGCTGTTGCCTTTACCCAGGTCAATCAGCAGCAGGGCGTTGTCTTCGGTGGAAAGCTGCGGCGTAACGGTATGACGCACGTCTTCCACGCGGGCAAACGCGGTAATCACCAGCGACAGCGGAGAGGTCATCTCGCGCTGCTCGTTACCTTCCTGCCAGCGGGTTTTCATCGACATGGAGTCTTTACCCACCGGAATGGTCAGGCCGAGAGCAGGACACAGTTCCTCGCCCACCGCCTTCACGGCTTCATACAGGCCTGCGTCTTCGCCAGGGTGACCGGCAGCGGCCATCCAGTTTGCGGAAAGCTTGATACGTTTGATATCGCCAATCTGCGTTGCGGCGATGTTGGTCAGCGCTTCACCGACCGCCAGACGGGCAGAGGCCGCGAAGTCCAGCAGCGCCACCGGGGTGCGTTCGCCCAGGGCCATCGCTTCGCCGTAGTAGCTGTCGAGGCTCGCGGTGGTCACGGCGCAGTTCGCCACCGGGATCTGCCACGGGCCAACCATCTGATCGCGCGATACCATACCGGTCACGGTACGGTCGCCGATGGTCACCAGGAAGGTTTTCTCAGCAACAGCCGGCAGGTGCAGCACGCGATTAACTGCTTCAGCTACGGTAATGCCCTGGCGATCCAGCGCTTTGCCCGCCGCTTTACGGGTTGTTACGTCGCGGGTCATCTTCGGCGTTTTACCGAGCAGAACGTCGAGCGGCAGATCGATCGGCTGGTTGTCGAAATGGGTGTCGCTCAGAGTCAGGTGCTGCTCTTCGGTCGCTTCACCGATGACGGCATACGGCGCGCGCTCGCGGCGGCACAGCTCGTCAAACAGCGGTAGCTGATCCGCCGCAACCGCCAGCACGTAGCGCTCCTGGGATTCGTTACACCAGATTTCCAGTGGGCTCATGCCCGGCTCATCGCTCAGGATATCGCGCAGGTTGAAACGACCACCGCGGCCGCCGTCGCTCACCAGCTCCGGCATGGCGTTAGACAGACCGCCCGCGCCCACGTCGTGGATGAAGAGGATCGGGTTAGCGTCGCCCAGCTGCCAGCAGCGGTCGATCACTTCCTGGCAGCGACGCTCCATCTCAGGGTTGTCACGCTGCACGGAGGCGAAATCGAGATCCGCGTCAGACTGGCCGGAGGCCATAGAAGAGGCCGCTCCGCCGCCCAGACCGATGTTCATCGCCGGGCCGCCGAGCACGATCAGCTTCGCGCCGACGACGATCTCGCCTTTCTGCACGTGATCGGCACGGATGTTGCCGATCCCGCCCGCCAGCATGATCGGTTTGTGGTAGCCGCGCAGCTCTTCGCCGTTGTGGCTGTCCACTTTCTCTTCATAGGTACGGAAGTAACCGTTCAGCGCCGGACGACCAAATTCGTTGTTAAACGCCGCGCCGCCCAGCGGGCCTTCGGTCATGATATCCAGCGCGGTCACAATGCGCTCTGGCTTGCCGAAATCTTCTTCCCACGGCTGTTCAAAGCCCGGGATACGCAGGTTGGAAACGGAGAAACCGACCAGACCCGCTTTTGGTTTTGCACCACGACCGGTCGCACCTTCATCACGGATTTCACCGCCGGAGCCGGTCGCCGCACCCGGCCACGGGGAGATCGCGGTCGGGTGGTTGTGGGTTTCAACCTTCATCAGGATATGCGCGGGCTCCTGATGGAAGTCATAGCGCCCTGCTTCGCGATCGGCGAAGAAGCGGCCCACCTCGGAACCTTCCATCACCGCGGCGTTGTCTTTATAGGCAGACAGCACGTGGTCAGGAGTTTGCTCCATGGTGTTTTTGATCATTTTGAACAGCGACTTTGGCTGCTGTTCGCCGTCAATAATCCAGTCGGCGTTGAAAATCTTGTGGCGGCAGTGCTCAGAGTTTGCCTGCGCGAACATATAGAGTTCGATGTCGTTCGGGTTACGGTTGAGCTTAACGAACGCATCCTGCAGGTAGTCGATTTCGTCTTCTGCCAGCGCCAGGCCAAGACGCAGGTTGGCGTCAATCAGCGCCTGACGGCCCTGCCCCAGCAGGTCTACGCTCTGTACCGGCGCAGGCTGATGGTGAGAGAAAAGCTTCTGCGCGTCATCGAGAGAGGCAAATACGCTCTCCATCATGCGGTCGTGCAGTTCAGCCGCAACCGCCTGCCACTGTGCTTCGCTCAGGGTAGAGGCTTCCACGTAGTACGCCACGCCGCGTTCCAGACGGTTAATCTGGCTCAGGCCACAGTTGTGGGCGATGTCGGTGGCTTTGGAAGACCAGGGGGAGATGGTGCCCGGACGAGGCGTCGCAAGGATCAGTTTGCCGGTTGGCGTATGGCTGCTCAGGCTTGGGCCATACTTGAGCAGGCGTTCCAGCTGTACGCGCTCCTCTGCATTCAGGGGGGCATTCAGGTCAGCAAAATGGACATACTCAGCGTAAATATTGCTTACCGGAAGGTCGGCCGCCTGAAAACGTGCCAGCAGTTTAGTGATACGGAAGGCAGACAGTGCAGGCGAACCACGCAGAATTTCCATCATAAGTCTCTCGTCTTCGAAGCGCCGGGGCGCTTACAGTGTGCGCAAGGGGGGAAAACGGGCGTCATTATAGAGAATCCTGAGCGCCGACGAAACCGTTTGCGTCGAAATAAAATTTGCACAGAGATTTAACAATAGATGTGACCAGTCTCTCTAATTGGTTGCCAAGTGGCGCAAGTTTACGCAAAATGCCGCTCATTCAATGGCAAACCTTATGATTAACATGGCTACAGCAGACTGAGGCAACCGGCGTCGCAGAGAATTAACTAATTGAAAAAATTAAAGATTAATTATCTGCTCATCGGCATTGTAACGTTGCTGCTGGCAGTGGCCCTCTGGCCTTCCATCCCCTGGTTCGGCAAAGCCGAAAACCGTATCGCCGCCATTCAGGAGCGGGGGGAATTGCGCGTCAGTACCCTCAACTCTCCGCTGATTTACAGCGACATCAACGGTAAAATCATTGGTCTGGATTACGAGCTGGCACAACAGTTCGCCGATTATCTTGGCGTGAAGCTTAAAATCACCGTCCGCCAGAATATCAACCAGCTGTTTGACGACCTCGATAACGACGATGCCGATATGCTTGCCGCCGGGCTGGTGTATAACAGCGAGCGCAGCAAAAACTACCAGCCAGGCCCGACCTACTACTCCGTTTCGCAGCAGCTGGTTTACCGCGTCGGGGGCCTGCGCCCGCGTTCGCTGGCCTCGATTGACGATCGGCAGTTGACGATTGCGCCTGGCCACGTGGTGATTGACGATCTGCGTGAGCTCAAGGAGAAGAAATATCCCGACCTGAGCTGGACGGTGGATCCGAAACTCGGCACGACGGAGCTGCTGGAGCAGGTAAAAGACCAGAAAGTGCCCTACACCATCGCCGATTCGGTCGCGATCAGCCTGTTCCAGCGGGTGCATCCTGAAATCGCCGTGGCGCTGGACGTCACCGACGAGCAGCCTGTGACCTGGTTTAGCCAGCTTGATGACGATCAGACCTTCTCTGCCGCGATGCTTGATTTCTTCAACACCATCAATGAAGACGGTACCCTGGCGCGCCTGGAGGAGAAGTACCTCGGTCACGGTGACGACTTTGACTACGTTGACACCCGCAGCTTCCTGCGCGCGGTAGACAGCGTCCTGCCAGATCTGCAGCCGCTGTTCGAAAAATACGCCCAGGAGATTGACTGGAAATTGCTGGCGGCTATTTCGTATCAGGAATCCCACTGGGATACCCAGGCCACGTCTCCCACGGGCGTACGTGGTTTGATGATGTTAACCAAAAATACCGCGCTGAGCCTGGGCGTCAATGACCGTACCGATGCGGAACAGAGCATCAGCGGCGGCGCGCGCTACCTGCAGGATATGATGGCCAAAGTCCCGGAAACGGTGCCGGAAGAGGAGCGGATCTGGTTCGCGCTGGCGGCCTACAATATGGGCTATGCGCATATGCTGGATGCGAGAGCGCTGACGGCCAAAACGAAAGGTAACCCGGACAGCTGGTCAGACGTTAAGCAGCGCCTGCCGCTGCTGAGCCAGAAGCCATGGTATAACAAGCTGACATACGGCTACGCGCGCGGACATGAAGCCTACGCCTACGTGGAAAATATCCGTAAATATCAAATTAGCCTGGTCGGGTATCTGCTGGAGAAAGAGAAAGAGGCAACGGAGGCCAAACAGCTGGCCCAAAGTTACCCGGTCGTGGCGCCGGACGAGCTTAATCGTCCGACAGCTTCAATTCTGCCTTTTGCTGCTTTTTCTGCTGACGGCGCATTCGAAAGAAATCGCTTAATAGCCCCGAACACTCTGGTGCAAGCACCCCGCCGATAGTCTTCACCTGGTGGTTCATCCCCGGGTGACCCAGCACGTCCATCAGCGAACCGGCCGCACCGGTTTTTTCATCCCGCGCACCGAAGACCAGAGTCCCGATCCGGCTGTGCACCATCGCGCCGGAGCACATCACGCACGGCTCCAGCGTCACATACAACGTAGTATCAAGCAGGCGATAATTTTGCAGCACCAGACCGCCCTGGCGAAGCGCCATGATTTCGGCATGTGCAGTAGGATCGTGGCGGCCAATCGGACGGTTCCACCCTTCACCAATCACCTGGTTATTGTGGACCAGCACGGCGCCTACGGGCACTTCGCCCTCGTCCCAGGCACGCTGAGCCAGCGTCAGCGCATGGCGCATCCAGTATTCATGGTCGAGTTCAGGGTTGGACAACGGTTGATACTCCAGTCGAAAAGCGGGCGGCATTATACACGCCCATTATGGATAAGACTATTCGAGTTGCTGGAGTTCACCTGATGGCGTGACGCGCCAGCGATGCTGGCAAAAATAGAGCAGCGGGTTGTCCTGTTTACTGTCGCTGTAGCCGCTGTACAGGCGCAGCGGCGTACCGATGCGTTTCTCCAGCTGGACCACTTTTTCATGCCCCAGGCAGCGCAGGGTCAGCACCCAACCGCCGTAACCGCGGGCAACTTGCGTGGCAATAAGATTCACGCGCGGAAGCCAGGGGGTATCAAAATAGACCTGCTCCACCAGCGTCTGCGGGGAGCCGGTAATCAGCCAGATGTCGGCATCGTTCGCGTCGAGGTAGCCGGTCAGGCGCGCCTGCACCACCGGAAAGGCGGCGACGTGGCCACGGAACCAGTGCGCAAAATCCTTTTCGAGCTGTTTGAGGCGCGCTTCGCTGTGCCCAAAGGTACATCCCCACAGCAGCAGACTCATCGGCCATCGCGCCGCCCGGCCTTTCACCAGCAGCGCGATACCGATAACCGGTAAGAGCGGTAGCACGAGCAACGCATTCAGGGGCTGACGCCGCAGCAGGTAACGCATAAACGTACCAAACATATCCTGCTGATGCAGCGTTCCATCCAGGTCGAAAAAGACAACGCGACGCGCGTGATTTGCCAAACCTTACTCCTCTGGATCGTTGAAACCTAACAGCCAGGTAAACAGGAACCCGGCTATCACCGCTACTAAATAGCCTAACAGATAGAGCATCACTTTTCCGGTCACGATGGTTAATGCCAGCGGTAAACCGGAAAGCCCAAAGGTGATCACGGTGGCGACCTTCCAGTAGCTAATGAGCGCCCCGCCTACCGCGCCGCCCAGACAGGCGGCGAGGAACGGTTTACCCAACGGCAGGGTAACGCCGAAAATCAGCGGCTCGCCAATGCCGAGCAATCCGACCGGGAGTGCGCCTTTGATCACTTTCTTCAGTCGCGCGTTGCGGGTTTTCATCAGTACGGCAATCGCCGCGCCCACCTGCCCCACGCCCGCCATCGACAGGATAGGCAGCAGCGCGTTATAGCCGTGCGACTGCACCAGCTCGACGTGGATCGGCACCAGCCCCTGGTGCAGGCCGGTCAGCACCAGGGGCAGGAAGGTACCCGACAGCACCGCGCCCACTAACAGGCCGCCGCGATCAATCGCCAGCGACGCGCCGTGGGCGATGGCTTCAGAGATCCAACCGCCTAACGGCTGGAGGGCCACAATCGCTACGCTACCGGTAATCAGCGTAGTCAGCAGCGGGTTGAGGATAAGCTCAATCGAGCCGGGCAGAACCGCGCGCAGCCTTTTCTCGATCCAGCACATCAGGATGACCACCAGCAGCACGGCGATCACCCCACCGCGGCCCGGCTGGAGCGCCTCACCAAACAGCGTGATCTGCGCCAGCTGCGGGCTGGACAAGATGCCCGCCATCACGCCGCCCATGGCCAGCGATCCGCCAAACACCTTCGCGGTATTGACCCCGACGAGAATGTTCATGATGGCGAAAACAGCGCTACCGAAGATCCCCAGAATCCCCAGCAGGTTTGGATACTGCGTGGCGAAATCCCCCACAATATCCGGCCGCTTGAGAATATTGATGATCCCGGTGATCAGGCCTGAGGCAATAAACGCCGGGATCAGCGGAATGAAGACGTTTGCCAGCTGACGCAGCGCATCGCTCATCGGGGCTTTGTATTTGGCCTTCGCCTGCGCTTTGGTGCGCTCCGCATCGTCAATCGACACGCTCGCGCTAACGCCCATCAGCGCCCGCATGGCATCGACAACCTGCGCCGCTTTCCCCGGCCCGACGATCAGCTGATGCTGCTGGCCCTGTTTCACGTAGCCGCTGACGCCGGACAGTTGCTTCAGGCGCGGCACGTCAAGCTGGTCGTCGTTATGCACCTCGACGCGCACGCGCGTCATGCAGTTTTCGAGACGCTGAATATTTTGTTCCCCACCGATCCCCTGCAGGATATCGCTGGCGAGCGCTGCTGTTTTGTCCATACACGCCTCTGTTAGTTTTCTAATGCCGCCCGTAAGAAGCCGTTATGCGCATCGAGTTTGGCTCTGGCGCTTGCCGCATCCAGCCCGCTTAAGATCATCAGAATGGCCGGTTTAACATCGTGATCGGTCTGCTTGAGTACGACTTCTGCCTCTTCACGTCCTGCGCCCGTTGCCTCCATCACCATGCGGCAGGCTCTGTCCACCAGCTTGACGTTGGTGGCCTGCATATCCACCATCAGGTTCTGATACACCTTCCCAAACTTCACCATCGCGCCGGTGGAGATCATATTGAGCACCAGCTTTTGCGCGGTCCCGGATTTCAGGCGCGTGGAGCCGGTGAGCGCTTCCGGCCCAACCACCGGAGAGATAGCGATAGCGGCCACCTGTGCAATCGGTGATCCTGGGTTACAGGAGATGGCGACCGTCGTGCAGCCGGTCTGGTTAGCGTATTCCAGCCCGCCAATGACGTACGGCGTGCGCCCGGATGCTGCCAGCCCAACCACCAGATCCTGCGCGGTTAGGTTCAGCGCTTTGAGATCATCTTCACCGAGCTGTTTGTTATCTTCCGCCCCTTCAACGGCTTTCAGCAGCGCACCGGGTCCACCGGCAATCAGCCCAACTACCAGACCATGCGGCACCCCAAAGGTTGGCGGGCATTCTGACGCGTCCAGGACCCCAAGACGCCCGCTGGTGCCCGCGCCCATGTAAATAATGCGTCCACCGGCCTTGAGGGATTTCGCCGCCGCATCGACCGCTTTCGCCACCTCGGGTAATGTCTCTTTCACAGCCTGCGCGACCAGCGTATCCTGTTGATTAAAGCGGTGAACCAGCTCCAGGGTGGAGAGCGCATCCAGATCCATGGTTTGCGGGTTACGCGTTTCAGAAACAAGTGAGCCAAGATTCATTTTTGTACCTCAAGAATTTTTAATTCATAATAATCACACTATAATGGAATATAAAATTCATTCAGGCGAGCAAAATCCGTATTTGCGCAGATAATCACATTTTCGCCAGGAGACCGTATGAACTGTTTAATTCGCATTCGCCAGCGCTACGCAGGCTTTGCCCAAAGCGACAAGAAGCTGGCGGATTTTCTGCTTTCTCAACCCGATCGCGCACGCCATCTCAGCTCGCAGCAGCTGGCGAGTGAGGCCGGCGTGAGCCAGTCCAGCGTAGTGAAATTTGCGCAGAAGATTGGCTTTAAAGGGTTCCCCGCCCTCAAGCTGGCGATCAGTGAAGCGCTGGTCAGTAACCCCAACCCGCAGTCCATGCCGGTGCATAATCAGATCCGCGGAGACGATCCGATGCGGCTGGTCGGCGAAAAGCTGATCAAAGAGAACGTGGCGGCCATGCATGCGACGCTGGATGTGAATACGGAAGAGAAGCTGCTGGAGAGCGTGGCGATGCTGCGCGGCGCGCGGCGGATCATTCTGACCGGCATCGGCGCGTCCGGGCTTGTGGCGCGTAACTTTGGCTGGAAGCTGACAAAAATTGGGCTTAACGCCATCGTCGAGCAGGATATGCACGCCCTGCTGGCGACCGTACAGGCGATGGATCCTGACGATCTGCTGCTGGCGATCTCCTATTCCGGCGAGCGCCGCGAGATCAACATGGCCACCGATGAAGCGCTGCGCGTCGGCGGTAAAATTCTGGCGATCACCGGTTTTACGCCGAATGCCCTGCAGCAGCGGGCCACGCGCTGTTTATATACCATTGCCGAGGAGCAGGCCACGCGCAGCGCGGCTATCTCGTCCACCAGCGCACAGATGATGCTGACGGACCTGCTGTTTATGGCGCTGGTGCAGCAGGATCTGGAGCGTGCGCCCGAACGCATTCGTCACAGCGAAGAACTGGTAAAGAAACTGGTTTGACGCGTATAATGCCCGCCCAGTTTGTGTTGTTTCTGAGAATTTCCTGATGGCGCTGTTAATTACCAAAAAATGCATTAATTGCGATATGTGCGAGCCCGAATGCCCGAACCAGGCGATTTCGATGGGCGACAGCATTTATGAGATTAACAGCGACCGCTGCACGGAATGCATCGGCCACTATGAAACGCCGACCTGTCAAAAAGTGTGCCCGATCCCGAATACCATCCTGAAGGATCCGGCACACGTCGAGAGCGAAGAGCAGCTGTGGGATAAGTTTGTCCTGATGCACCACGCGGACAAGCTTTAACTTTCGATGATCACCGTCGCGCTGGCATAGTGGCGCTCATCGGCGATCGTCACGTGCACGTGATTCACCCCCAGCTTTTCTGCCAGCTTTTGCGCCTCACCCCATAAGCGCAGGCTTGGCTTACCCAGCTCATCGTTAAACACTTCAAACTGGTTGAACGCCAGACCGTTACGAATGCCGGTTCCGAAGGCTTTAGCGGCCGCCTCTTTTACCGCAAAGCGCTTTGCCAGAAAGCGCACCGGCTGCTGATGCGCTTCCCAGATGGCCCATTCGTTATCGCTCAGCACGCGTCTCGCCAGGCGATCGCCGCTACGGGCGATCACCGCTTCTATGCGGGCTATTTCAACGATATCGGTGCCTAAGCCCAGAATGGCCATTACTGACGCGCTTCCTGCATCAGGCGTTTCATTTCTGAGACCGCCTCTTTCAGGCCGCTCATCACCGCGCGGCCAATGATGGCGTGGCCGATGTTCAGCTCGTGCATTTCAGGCAGGGCGGCAATGGCTTTCACGTTGTGGTAGGTCAGGCCGTGACCGGCGTTAACCTTCAGACCCAGGCTTGAGGCATACGTAGCCGCTTTAGCAATACGCTCCAGCTCTTTGGCCTGCTCGGCATCATTTTTGGCATCGGCATAGCAGCCGGTGTGGATTTCGATATACGGTGCGCCCACGTCGGCTGCCGCTTTAATCTGGGTGAAATCGGCGTCAATAAACAGCGAAACCAGGATACCGGCATCCGCCAGGCGCTTGCAGGCATCGCGCATTTTGTCGAGCTGACCGGCCACATCCAGACCGCCTTCGGTCGTCACTTCCTGGCGTTTTTCCGGCACCAGGCAGCAGAAGTGCGGCTGAGTCTCACAGGCAATCGCCAGCATCTCTTCGGTGACCGCCATCTCCAGATTCATACGGGTGTCCAGCGTCTGACGCAGAATGCGCACGTCGCGGTCAGTAATGTGGCGACGGTCTTCACGCAGGTGAACGGTAATGCCGTCGGCGCCAGCCTGTTCAGCGATAAACGCCGCCTGAACCGGATCGGGATACGCCGTGCCGCGCGCATTACGCAGCGTGGCGATGTGATCGATATTGACGCCTAACAGTAATTCAGCCATGACAATCCTCGGTTTTCTTTTCGATTCTGTGGTCTAACGTTTCGGTACAAACTGCCTGAATAATTCGCGGCTCTTTAAGGGCTTGCCGCCAAGATACGGCTTGAGGGCAATCCGGGTAAAGCGTTTTGCTGCGCGCAGGGTATCCTGATCGGGAAACTCGCGCTCATACAGCGCCCGGAGCTGGCGCCCGGTAAAGGTGCTGTTGTCTATCACGATACTGGCAATGAAGCCCTTTTCTTCGCGGTAGCGGTAGGTCATGGTGTCTTCCACTTCGTCACCGCTGCCCGCACAGTGCAAAAAATCGACCCCGTACCCAAGATGGCCCAGTAGCGCCAGTTCAAAACGACGCAAGGCGGGTTCGGGCGTGCCGGTTGCGCCAGCCAGCGCCTGGATACAGTGCAGATAATCGAAGAAAAGTTCAGAGAAGCGAGTCTCATGCTCAAGAACCCGTGAGATGAGTTCGTTGATATACAGGCCGCTGTAGAGCGTGATACCAGAAAGAGGAAGCGCCAGAGAGACGGCTTCGGCACTGCGCAGGGTTTTGACTTCCCCTCGCCCGCCAAAGCGAACCAGCAGAGGTGTGAAAGGCTGTAGGGCACCTTTCAGATTAGAACGTTTGGAACGTGCGCCTTTCGCAACCAGGCGCACGCGACCCGACTCTTCCGTGAAGACGTCCAGCATCAGGCTGGTTTCGCTCCAGGGGCGACTATGCAGGACGAAAGCGCGCTGCCATCCATCCATATGCTCGTCGTCTTAAGTTACTGGTCTTCGCCGTAACCGAGGCTGCGCAGAGCACGCTCATCATCGGCCCAGCCAGATTTCACTTTCACCCACAGTTCGAGGTGAACCGGCGCTTCGAACATCTCCTGCATGTCCTTACGGGCTTCGATACCGATGGTTTTGATCTTGGCGCCTTTGTTGCCGATCACCATCTTCTTCTGCCCTTCGCGCTCAACGAGGATCAGGCCGTTGATGTCGTAGCCACCGCGCTCGTTGCTCTGGAAACGCTCGATCTCCACCGTCACAGAGTACGGCAGTTCAGCGCCCAGGAAACGCATCAGCTTTTCACGGATGATTTCAGACGCCATAAAGCGCTGAGAGCGATCGGTGATGTAGTCTTCCGGGAAGTGATGAATCGCTTCCGGCAGATGCTTACGAACGATGCCCGCGATGGTATCCACGTTCAGGCCGGTCTCAGCGGACAGCGGAACGATGTCGAGGAAGTTCATCTGGCTACCGAGCCACTGCAGATGCGGCAGCAGGTCGGCCTTTTCCTGCACGTTATCAACTTTGTTGACCGCGAGGATGACCGGCGTTTTGCCGTCACGCAGCTTGTTCAGCACCATCTCGTCGTCCGGCGTCCAGCGGGTGCCTTCCACAACGAAAATCACCAGCTCCACGTCGCCAATCGAGCTGCTCGCCGCCTTGTTCATCAGGCGGTTGATGGCACGCTTCTCTTCCATGTGCAGGCCAGGGGTATCGACGTAGATCGCCTGATACGCGCCTTCAGTATGGATGCCGACGATGCGGTGACGCGTGGTCTGCGCCTTACGCGAGGTGATGGAAATCTTCTGCCCAAGCAGATTATTCAGCAGGGTGGATTTGCCGACGTTCGGGCGCCCGACGATGGCAATAAATCCGCAATAGGTCTTTTCTTCGCTCATTCCAGCTCCAGCATTTTTAACGCCTGTTCGGCGGCAGCCTGTTCAGCCTTACGACGGCTTG
The DNA here is from genome assembly GCF_000568095.1 of Enterobacter sp. DC4. NCBI lineage: Bacteria > Pseudomonadati > Pseudomonadota > Gammaproteobacteria > Enterobacterales > Enterobacteriaceae > Enterobacter > Enterobacter sp. DC4. The sequence goes on from NZ_AZUB01000004.1 coordinate 532,972, forward strand.
AACCTGTGCCTACCACCGGTTCACTCAGGCCACTGACCTGGCAATGGATGGTAAATTCCTGATCGTGCGCTTCGCCACGAACCTGCACCACCAGATAAGATGGCAGCGGCAGATGACGACCCTGCAAATATTCCTGCAGACGCGTTTTCGGATCTTTTTGTTTATCGCCCGGGCTGATTTCGTCCAGACGGGTCTGATACCAGTTCAGGATCAGCTTTTCTACGGTCTGGATATCGCTGTCCAGGAACACACCACCAATTAATGCTTCGACCGTATCGGCAAGAATAGATTCACGACGGAAGCCGCCGCTTTTCAGTTCACCCGGTCCAAGACGCAGACATTCGCCCAGTTCAAATTCGCGCGCGATTTCCGCAAGGGTATTACCCCGAACCAGCGTGGCACGCATGCGGCTCATATCACCTTCATCCACACGCGGGAAACGATGATAAAGCGCATTCGCAATCACGAAACTTAAAATAGAGTCGCCTAAAAACTCGAGACGCTCATTATGTTTGCTGCTGGCACTGCGGTGGGTTAATGCCTGTTGCAACAACTCCTGATGATGAAAAGTGTAGCCCAGCTTCCGTTGAAGCCGATTAATTACGATGGGGTTCATGCGATACCAATAAATGAATGCGTCAAAAATGCAGCACACGAAACCGACCTGAGAAAACCAACGCGGTTTCGTGTGCCGTGGCACCCTTGCAGGGCCAACCTTAAACTTCGGGGGAATATTCTATACACAACGACAGGGGATGTCGTTAGTTCGAAGAGATTTATCGGTGAAATAATTCGTGTAGCCGCTTTAATTAGCGGCTACACGTTCATTTAGTGAGAATTAATGGATTCCGCCGATACGACTCAGGCGAACACCGGTCGGCCATTCGCCTTCCTGCTTCTCAAAACTCATCCAGATCGCGGTGGCTTTACCGACCAGATTCGCTTCCGGCACAAAGCCCCAGTAACGGCTGTCCGCAGAGTTATCGCGGTTGTCACCCATCATGAAGTAATGTCCTGGCGGTACAATCCAGCTCGCCAGCTGCTGGCCCGGCTGGCGATAGTACATACCCAGCTGATCCTGCGCGATTGGCACGGTGAGGATCCGGTGCGTCACATCGCCCAGCGTCTCTTTGCGCTCAACCAGACGGATGCCGTCCTCTTTGGTTTCACCTTTCGGTACCTGGAAGAATCCGCTGGTCGCTTCGCCGCCGTTACGACGGGCGAAGGTCTGCACAAAATCACTTGGCTCAACGTTTGAGTAGGTGATTGGCAGCGCGTTTTCACATGCGGTACCGGAGCTGCAGCCCGGCTGAACGGTAACTTCTTTCGCAACCGGATCGTAAGTCACTTTATCACCCGGCAGACCTACTGCGCGCTTGATGTAGTCCAGGCGAGGATCTTCCGGATATTTGAACACCACGATGTCGCCACGTTTCGGATGACCGGTTTCGATCAGCGTTTTCTGGTAGATCGGGTCTTTAATGCCGTAGGCAAACTTCTCTACCAGAATAAAATCACCAATCAGCAGCGTTGGCATCATTGAACCTGATGGGATCTGGAACGGCTCGTAAATAAACGAACGTACCACCAGCACAATCGCCAGCACCGGAAATACCGAGGCACCCGTTTCCAGCCAGCCCGGTTTCGGGCCGACTTTCTTCAGGGTTTTCGCGTCAATCCCATCGCCAGTGGCTGCCTGTGCGGCAGCCTGACGTTCACGACGTTTTGGGGCGAAGATAAACTTATCCAGACACCACAGCAGACCTGTCACCAGGGTAGCAATGACCAGGATCAGGGCAAACATGTTCGCCATGCCAACTCCTTAGGGTTATTTGCCGTCTTTACCAACATGAAGGATGGCAAGGAATGCTTCCTGCGGCAGCTCGACGTTACCGACCTGCTTCATACGCTTCTTACCTTCTTTCTGCTTCTGCAGCAGCTTTTTCTTACGGCTGACGTCACCGCCATAGCACTTCGCCAGAACGTTTTTACGCAGCTGTTTCACGGTGGAACGCGCGATAATATGGTTGCCAATGGCCGCCTGAATCGCGATATCGAACTGCTGACGCGGGATCAGATCTTTCATCTTCTCAACCAGCTCGCGGCCACGGTACGGCGCATTGTCGTTGTGGGTGATCAGCGCCAGCGCATCCACACGCTCGCCGTTGATCAGCACGTCCACACGCACCATGTTGGAGGCCTGGAAGCGTTTGAAGTTGTAATCCAGCGACGCATAGCCACGGGAGGTGGACTTCAGACGATCGAAGAAGTCGAGTACCACTTCCGCCATCGGGATCTCATAGGTCAGCGCCACCTGGTTACCGTGGTAAACCATGTTGGTCTGCACGCCACGCTTCTCAATACACAGCGTAATAACGTTACCCAGGAATTCCTGCGGCAGCAGCATGTGACACTCTGCAATAGGCTCACGCAGTTCCTGAATGTTGTTCAGCGGCGGCAGCTTGGACGGGCTATCGACGTAGATCACTTCTTTCGAGGTGGTTTCAACTTCATAGACTACGGTCGGTGCCGTGGTGATCAGGTCCAGATCGTATTCACGCTCCAGACGCTCCTGAATGATCTCCATGTGCAGCAGACCGAGGAAGCCACAGCGGAAGCCGAAGCCCAGCGCCGTTGAGCTTTCTGGCTCGTAGAACAGGGACGCATCGTTCAGGCTCAGTTTACCGAGCGCATCACGGAAGTTTTCGTAGTCGTCAGAGCTAACCGGGAACAGACCCGCGTAAACCTGCGGTTTTACCTTTTTAAAGCCTGGCAGTGCTTTATCTGCCGGGTTACGCGCACCGGTCAGGGTATCGCCCACTGGCGCACCGAGGATGTCTTTGATGGCGCATACCAGCCAGCCTACCTCGCCGCATGTCAGCTCGGTACGGTCAACCTGTTTTGGCGTGAAGATGCCCAGACGGTCGGCGTTGTAGACCTGTCCGGTACTCATGACCTTGATTTTGTCGCCTTTGCGCATGGTGCCGTTTTTAATACGCACCAGGGAGACAACACCCAGATAGTTATCGAACCAGGAGTCGATAATCAGCGCCTGCAGCGGCGCATCCGGATCGCCTTCCGGGGCCGGAATGTCACGCACCAGGCGTTCCAGCACGTCGGTCACGCCCACACCGGTTTTCGCGGAGCAGCGCACGGCATCGGTCGCGTCAATGCCGACAATATCTTCAATCTCTTCCGCAACGCGCTCAGGATCGGCGGCTGGCAGGTCGATCTTGTTCAAAACCGGCACAACTTCGAGATCCATTTCCATCGCGGTGTAGCAGTTTGCCAGGGTCTGGGCTTCTACGCCCTGCCCGGCATCCACTACCAGCAGCGCGCCTTCACAGGCCGCGAGCGAACGTGAAACCTCATAGGAGAAGTCAACGTGGCCTGGGGTGTCGATAAAGTTCAGTTGATAGGTTTCACCATCAGCCGCTTTATAATCAAGCGTAACGCTCTGCGCTTTGATGGTGATACCGCGTTCGCGTTCCAGGTCCATGGAGTCCAGAACCTGGGCTTCCATTTCACGATCAGACAGGCCACCGCAAATCTGGATAATACGGTCAGACAGCGTCGACTTACCGTGGTCAATGTGAGCAATGATCGAAAAGTTACGTATGTTCTTCATATAGTTAAATAATTATGCCTTACGAATTCCTGGAGGCCGCTGTTCTTAGCCTGACGTTTTTCAGTGCGAAAACGCAGCATTCTACACTACATCCACGCTACCTGGAAATGCACTTAGAGGCAGCTATAGCGTGAAGAAAGGACGTTTTCTGTTTTGGAACGTAAAAAATGATAAAGCCCGATGGATCACCGGGCCTCAGAAGAGAGTGTTTCAACACGAAGCTGGTCTGGCGCCAGCCCAACACTGAGAATGACAGGCTGCCACTCCTCGCGTGCGGCGAGCGTCGGTGAGAGGCCTTTGGCGAGCCAGAATCCCCCCAGACCACCTAATGCGGCACCGCACATGGCGGCTCCGTCGGTGCCAAACAGCATCTGGAAAACGCCGCCCATAATAAACAGCCCGATCAGCGGAGAGAGATAGACCAGCATGGCGGAGCTGAGCAGACTGCCTTCCGCGATGCCCAGCTCTACCTTTTGCCCCGCCATCAGCGGCTGTTCACTTGGCACAGAAATCGTGTGCGATGTCTGCGGCCCGAGCTTATTCAGCACGCGGCTACCGCAGCCGGTGCGGGATGCACAGCTATTACATGAGGCTTTTACATCGCAGCTCACCAGCGCAATGCCGTTCTGCCACGAGACAACCGTCGCCCACTCTTTGATCATTGTGCGGCCCTGAATTTAATGCTGTCGGAGATGCGCTTCGCCGTTTGCGGAGGAAGTTCACCCACAATGGTGATCTCTGCGTTATCGCGTACCGTTGTACTCACCGTACGGCGCCCGGTACGCAGCATTTGTTCGGCGCTGTTTGCCGTTGCGCGATTGATATTCACCGAGAAACTGAACAAACCATCGGAATAGAGGCGCGATTCCACCGGCGTTTCAATCGTTGGCAGCTGACGACGGCTGCTGGACACTTCGCTAAACCCTTGCGGGATCCAGGCAGGTACCCAGTTGAAATTAACGGAATCTCCTGCCGGAACAGAAAGCAGCGGCGGCAGGCTGGCCTTAGCCAGGTTCTGCATGCTGTTACCAACCTGATTGTTCACGCTGAAGGAGATCACCCGGAACTGTTCCAGCGTTTCACCGTCACGGTCGAGGAGGTCAACACGCATGGGGAGTTTGGTTTCCGCATCAATCCAGACGATATAGCTGTAACGCGTTCCGTCCCGGGCAACAACGCGAATCACCTCGCACAGTCTGTCCGCGATACGGGTACGCCCTACCGAAATAAAATCGTAGTAAGGGGCAAGCCGTTTGAAATCGGTGTAAATGAGTGACGGCAGAGAATCAACGATATAATCGCCATTCAGCGTGAAAGGTTCCAGGCCTGGCTCGAAATAGCTGATTTCATTACCACGCTGGACAACTTCCCGACGCGGGCCATCCATCTGTAAAAGCTGGGCGAGCGGCTGGTTATCAAGACGGGCATGACGATAGCGTAACGACTCGACGCCCTGCTTATTGATACTGATAAATGCCAACTCGTAATTGAGTGACTGGCTGGCCAGATTCATTTGCTGCAACAACGCCCCGGATGATACATCAGCCGAGGCGTTGGCAGAGAAGAACAGGCTACCCGCCATCAGAGACATGGCGAACCAAAGTTGCTTCATTACTGCGATTGCGTTCCTAAAGTTTGGTTTCCGGGCACCTGCACAGCAGCTTGCTGTGTCTGGGCCTGCTCAAACTGAAGCTGTTCAGAGTGCAGACGACGCTGCAACTCGTAATCCTGCAACATCGCATTAATGCGACGGCGCTGCTCCTGAACCTGCTGTTGCTGGCCGCCGCTGGCGGAAGCATCAGCCGGTACGCCCAGGCTTACCGGGCTGGCTTTGCCCATCATCGGCAGTGTGTTAAACACTGGCGCTTCTGGCTGCTGATTAGTTTCAGACTGAGTATTATAGTGCTGGACGCCAACGATAACTGCAAGCGATACGCATGCAGCCACACCCATTTGGGTAAGCTGGCTGGCCCACGGACGCACCTTTTGCCAGAACGGCATTTTCTGCCACTGGTGAGGTGCGGGTTGAGCTTCAGGAATCAGCGGAGTGGTCTGATGAACAGGCTCATTCTCAATCGCCGCCATGACGCGGGCTGAGATATCGAAATGGAGAACCTCGCCGGTGTCACCGCGAAGGGTGTCACGGATGAGATGGTAACTCTCCCAGGTCTCTTGCATTTCGGGAGAATGAGACAGCTCGTTGAGCAGCTCACTATCAACCGTTTCACCATCCATTAAAGCGGAAAGTTTTTCTTTCTGCATGCCTAATACCTTTTCCAGTATCCCGCTATCGTCAACGCCTGATAAGCGGTTGAACTTTATTATCAATAGCTTCTCGCGCACGGAAAATTCGTGAACGTACCGTGCCGACCGGACAATCCATGATAGCGGCTATCTCTTCATAGCTCAGACCATCAAGCTCCCGTAACGTAATTGCCATGCGTAAATCTTCCGGGAGCGACTCGATTGTGCGAAAAACGATTTGTCTCAGTTCTTCTGACAACATTAAGTTCTCAGGGTTCGAAATTTCTTTCAATGCGCCGCCACTTTCGAAGTTTTCGGCGTCGATTGCGTCCACATCACTTGAAGGCGGACGACGGCCCTGAGCGACCAGATAATTCTTTGCCGTATTGACCGCAATACGGTACAGCCAGGTATAAAAAGCACTATCTCCCCGGAAAGAATCCAGCGCGCGATAGGCCTTAATAAAAGACTCTTGCACCACATCAGGCACATCGCCTGACGGTACATAGCGGGAAACCAGGCTCGCCACCTTATGCTGGTAGCGCACCACCAGTAAGTTAAAGGCTTTCTGATCTCCCTTCTGGACCCGTTCAACCAGGACCTGGTCCGTTAACTGCTCGCTCATCCGAGGTAATGTCTCCCCAAACCTAAATTCCACGCGTTATCGAAACGCCACTCTAAAAATACCGCACTTTGAGCAAGCACCGAATTAGAGTGTCTGATCTTCAATAAGTTCCGTAACGCCTTTGTTTTTGTTCATCGCGCCGCAGACTGTTCATTTTCTCTCATTATAAGTCTGTTCACGATACGCACCACTTTCTGACAAGAAACATCTTTTTCCCGCCAGAAGAGTAACGCAACACAGGCTTTATTTCATCACAAAATCTGACGCTAACGATCTGCTTCGCAAAATAATTTCACTCATTTACCCTCCGTTTACCTCCGCTTACGCGTTTAGCCATTGCAACAGCCTCTAAAAAAAACGTGCGATATATCGCATTCGAGTGCTATTCTGACCCAACACTGTTTAGTAAATTAAACAACAATCATGAACACAACACCTGAACTCCATTGTGATGTACTGATCATCGGCAGCGGCGCTGCCGGTCTCTCTCTGGCGCTGCGCCTGGCCGAGCATCAAAACGTTATCGTTCTGAGTAAAGGACCGATAAGTGAAGGTTCCACGTTTTATGCCCAGGGTGGCATTGCCGCCGTGTTTGATGAGACAGACAGCATTGCTTCCCACGTCGACGATACGCTGATTGCCGGGGCCGGGATCGTGGATGCGCATGCCGCAGAGTTTGTCGCCAGCAATGCCCGCCACTGCGTGCAGTGGCTCATCGACCAGGGCGTATTGTTCGATACGCAGGTTCAACCCAATGGTGAAGAGAGCTACCACCTGACGCGCGAAGGCGGCCATAGCCACCGCCGCATCCTGCACGCAGCGGATGCCACCGGTAAAGAAGTGGAAACGACGCTGGTCAGTAAAGCGCTGAACCATCCTAATATTCGGGTGCTCGAGCGAAGTAACGCCGTTGATCTGATTATCTCAGACAAGATTGGCCTACCGGGCACGCGTCGCGTGGTGGGCGCCTGGGTCTGGAACCGCAATAAAGAGAAGGTGGAAACCTGCCAGGCGAAGGCTGTGGTGCTGGCCACGGGCGGCGCCTCTAAAGTGTATCAGTACACCACGAACCCGGACATTGCCTCCGGAGACGGTATCGCGATGGCCTGGCGCGCCGGCTGCCGAGTGGCGAACCTCGAGTTTAATCAGTTTCACCCAACCGCCCTGTTCCACCCTCAGGCGCGCAACTTCCTGCTGACGGAAGCCCTGCGCGGTGAAGGTGCTTATCTGAAACGCCCTGACGGCTCCCGCTTTATGCCGGACTTTGACGCCCGGGGTGAACTGGCCCCGCGCGATATCGTTGCCCGCGCCATCGATCATGAAATGAAGCGTCTTGGCGTGGACTGCATGTATCTCGATATCAGCCATAAGCCAGCAGCGTTCATTCGTCAGCATTTCCCGATGATCTACGAAAAGCTACTAAATCTTGGCATTGATTTAACGCGCGATCCGGTGCCGATTGTGCCAGCCGCCCACTATACCTGCGGTGGCGTAATGGTTGACGATCATGGGCGTACCGATGTCGATGGTCTATATGCTATCGGTGAGGTCAGCTATACCGGGCTTCACGGCGCGAACCGTATGGCCTCTAACTCACTGCTTGAGTGCCTGGTGTACGGCTGGTCAGCAGCGGAAGACATCGCGAAGCGCATGCCTTATGCCCGTGAAACAGAGCATCTGCCTGCCTGGGATGAAAGCCGCGTGGATAATCCGGACGAGCTGGTCGTGATCCAGCACAACTGGCATGAGCTACGGCTGTTTATGTGGGACTACGTGGGGATTGTGCGCACCACGAAACGCCTGGAGCGCGCCTTGCGCCGCATCACCATGCTGCAGCAGGAAATTGATGAGTATTATGCCAATTTCCGCGTATCCAATAACCTGCTGGAGCTGCGCAATCTGGTGCAGGTTGCCGAGCTGATCGTTCGCTGCGCGATGATGCGTAAAGAGAGCCGTGGACTGCACTTTACGCTGGACTACCCGGATCAGCTTGCTGAATCCGGCCCCTCGATCCTCGCCCCTCAGGTTTACATAAACAGATAAAACGCCTGGGTCAGAGCAGTGTAATCTTCGGAATAACGCTGGTCTGGCCCACGGATCACCATTCGGTCATTAAAGCATTCACCCTCTTTTGGCGAGAGCGCCAGCAGCACGCGGTGCGGCAGTCGTCCTTCCGTATCCGAAATATCGGTACGCAGCCGTAACGTCCAGCCGATCTCCTGCGCGATACCGATGAACGTGTTGCCGGTACTCTCAGGCAGGACCACGCAGAAAAAACCTTCTTCGGAGATGAGTTCCGCCGCACTGATGAGCAGCGCTTTATGATCGAGGGAGCCGGTATAACGCGCCTGTTCACGCTCGGGTGTCCCGCACTCAACGCCGGGCTCGTAGTAGGGAGGGTTACTGACGATCAGATCGTAACGCGCGGTTTGTTCAGGTGCCCAGGCCAGCACATCTGCGCATTCCACCTTCATTCGGGCTGCCCAGGGAGATTCGGCCATATTGTCACTCGCCTGCTCTGCGGCCTGAGCATCCAGTTCGACGGCATCGATGGTGACATGTTCTTCCGTACGCTGCGCCAGCATCAACGCCACCAGCCCGCTGCCGGTACCGATATCAAGAATACGCTTAACACCTGCGACAGGCGCCCACGCTCCCAGTAAAATACCGTCTGTACCGACCTTCATGGCACAGCGATCGTGAGCGACAAAAAATTGTTTAAACGTAAAACCATCGCGGCGCAGCTGCGCTTTGAGTTGAGACATGTCAGGGCAACCTTCTAAGTGAAACTGGAGTAGCATAGGGGAAAGCGAAGTGGCCGAAAAGCGATATCCATACAAACAGATGAAGATTACAGCCGTAACGTCTATAATCAGCGCCCCACACAGAGGTAGAACATGACTGTAACGACTTTTTCCGAACTTGAACTCGATGAAAGCCTGCTCAATGCACTTGAGAGCAAAGGCTTTACACGCCCGACCGCCATTCAGGCAGCGGCCATTCCGCCTGCGCTTGAGGGCCGCGATGTACTCGGTTCTGCGCCAACCGGCACGGGGAAGACAGCAGCCTATTTGCTGCCTGTGTTGCAGCATCTGCTCGACTTTCCACGTAAAAAATCTGGCCCGCCGCGTATTTTAATCCTGACGCCTACGCGCGAACTGGCCATGCAGGTTGCCGATCACGCGCGTGAACTTGCGGCAAATACCCATCTGGATATCGCCACCATTACCGGCGGCGTCGCGTACATGAACCACGCCGAAGTGTTCAGCGAAAACCAGGACATCGTCGTTGCGACGACGGGCCGCCTGCTGCAGTACATTAAAGAAGAGAACTTCGACTGCCGCGCGGTTGAAACGCTGATCCTCGACGAAGCCGACCGCATGCTGGACATGGGCTTCGCACAGGATATCGAGCACATTGCCGGGGAAACACGCTGGCGTAACCAGACGATGCTGTTCTCTGCCACCCTCGAAGGGGAAGCAATCAAAGACTTCGCAGAGCGTCTGCTGGAAGATCCGGTGGAAGTGTCGGCTACGCCGTCCACCCGTGAGCGTAAGAAGATCCACCAGTGGTACTACCGCGCGGACAACCTTGAACACAAGGTCGAATTGCTGAAACACCTGCTGAAGCAGGAAGATGCGCTGCGCACAATCGTATTTGTGCGTAAGCGCGAGCGCGTGCACGAGCTGGCTGAAATGCTGCGTAACGCCGGGATCAACAACTGCTATCTTGAAGGCGAGATGGCGCAGATCAAGCGTACCGAAGGCATCAAGCGCCTGACCGATGGCCGCGTTAACGTGCTGGTTGCCACAGACGTTGCCGCTCGCGGGATCGACATCCCGGACGTCAGCCACGTCATTAACTTCGATATGCCGCGCAGCGGCGATACCTACCTGCACCGTATTGGGCGTACCGGCCGCGCGGGCCGCAAAGGTATTGCTATCTCACTGGTTGAAGCACATGACTACCTGCTGCTGCAGAAAATTGGCCGCTATGTTGACGAGCCGCTGAAAGCGCGCGTTATTGACGGCTTGCGCCCAACCACACGTGCGCCGAGTGAAAAAATGACGGGTAAACCGTCCAAGAAAGCGCTCGCGAAACGCGCTGAGAGAAAAGAGAAAGAAAAAGAGAAACCGCGCGTGAAGCAGCGCCACCGCGATACCAAAAATATTGGTAAGCGCCGTAAGCCAAGCTCTGCCGCACCAGAGACGAAAACTGAAGAGTAAAAAAAGCCGGGGAAATCCCCGGCTTTTTTATTCCCCCCTGCTGAAGCCGTTACAGGCTTTCAGTAAAGGTACGGGCGATAACGTCGCGCTGCTGTTCTGGAGTCAGTGAGTTAAAGCGAACCGCATAGCCGGACACGCGGATAGTCAGCTGTGGGTATTTTTCAGGGTGCTCAACCGCATCCATCAGCGTTTCGCGGCGCAGTACGTTTACGTTCAGGTGCTGACCACCTTCGACGCGCACTTCCGGTTTCACTTCCATTGGAATTTCACGGTACTCGATTTCGCCCAGTTTGCTCACCGGCACGATTTCATCTTCAGCAAAACCCGCTTTCGCAACGACACAGCGCGCTTCGTTTTTCTCGCTGTCCAGCAGCCAGAAAGAATTGAGCAGATCGTCATTTGCAGCTTTAGTAATCTGGATACCTGTAATCATGTGTTGCCTCCCTAGGCTACATTAACTGATGTCGGCCTCTCGCGGCCAATTGGTAAAACCATTGTTTCTTGTGTGTATATATATCATTCACACTCCGGTGATTTATTGATTTAAATCAACAAAAACACCAACCATATAAAGAGTGTGGTTTAAATTTATTGTTTTAGATCAATTTCACAACCTTACCAATTCAACTTGTACTGCATCTTTTCAAAATAAATTTAGCCACTTAGCGCACATTTCAGCGTGTAATTTTGCTCACCGGGGTTAAACAGGTAAGCTAGTCACAGATTGAGATTCGCAGGAGAGCGAGATGACAACACCTTTAACCTGGCATGACGTGCTGGCAGAAGAAAAACAGCAGCCTTATTTTATCAATACGCTCAGCACCGTTGCCGCTGAGCGTCAGTCCGGACAGACGATTTACCCGCCGCAGAAAGATGTGTTCAACGCCTTTCGCTACACCGAACTGAGCGATGTGAAAGTGGTCATTCTGGGCCAGGATCCCTATCACGGCCCGGGCCAGGCGCATGGGCTGGCGTTTTCCGTCCGTCCGGGCGTGGCTATCCCCCCTTCTCTGCTCAACATGTATAAAGAGCTTGAGGGAACCGTGCCCGGTTTTACCCGGCCAAACCACGGCTACCTGGAAAGCTGGGCGCGTCAGGGCGTGCTGTTACTGAATACGGTGCTTACCGTACGGGCGGGCCAGGCGCACTCGCACGCCAGCCTTGGGTGGGAGACCTTTACCGATAAAGTCATCAGCCTTATCAACGAGCATCGTGAAGGGGTTGTGTTTTTACTCTGGGGATCGCATGCGCAGAAGAAAGGGGCGATTATTGACCGTCAGCGTCATCACGTGTTGAAAGCACCGCACCCGTCACCGCTGTCTGCACATCGCGGTTTCTTTGGCAGTAATCATTTTGTTCTGGCGAATGAATGGCTGGAAAAACGTGGCGAAACGCCGATTGACTGGATGCCTGTGTTACCGGCAGAGAGCGAGTAGTATTTGAATGTGCCGGGTCAGACCCGGCACAATAAGAGGCTTACGCTTTGTTCTGACGCCACCACTCGGCCAGCAGCACGCCGGTCGCAACGGATACGTTCAGACTTTCCACGTTGCCTGTTCCGTCGATAGAGACGCTCAAATCCGCACTCGAGAGCGCCGCGTCAGACAGACCATCACGTTCCTGACCTAATACCAGCACCATTTTACGCGGCAGCGTCGCTTTAAACAGCGGCGTACCGGCATGGCTCGAGGTGGTCACGATGGAATAACCCGCTTTACGGAACTGCTCAAGAGCATCCAGCACGCTGTCGCCGGTGATCGGCTGTACGTGCTCGGCTCCGCCTTCCGCAGTACGGATCGCGGCGCCGGACTCCAGCAGCGCGGCATCCTGCAACAGCACGCCTTTCACGCCAAAGTGCGCGCAGCTGCGCATCATTGCGCCCAGGTTGTGCGGGTTACCCACATCTTCCAGCGCCAGCACGCAGTCATCGGCATCCGCCTGGCTGACCCACTGCTGTACGGTCGTGCCGTTACGTTTTTTGATCAGGAAGCAGACGCCGCCGTGGTGTTCAGTACCGGAGGCTTTGGTCAGCTCGGCATCATCCACAACGTGGTAGGCTTTACGGTTCGCGGCCATCCAGCGCAGCGCTTCTTTAAAGCGCGGAGTCACGCTCTGGATGAACCAGGCGCGGACGATACACTCAGGACGGCTCTGGAACAGCGCCTGGCAAGCATTCTCGCCGTACACGCGGGTCTCTTCCGCACGCTGACGGCGCAGCACTTCCGGATCGATAAAGCTTTTACCGCTGATACCGCCGTGATCGGCTTTTTCCGGCGTCTCATCGCCAGGGGCGCGAGAAACGGTGCGCCACGGGGAGCCGTTATCGCGTGAGAAGTCATCACGCGGACGATCGTCGCGTGGACGGTCACTACGTGGGCGGTCGGAACGCGGACGGTCATCGCGTTTGCGATCGTCACGTTTGCGGTCATCACCGCGGGAATTTCTGTCATCGCGGGCGGGGCGACGGCCACCGTCTGCACGAGAAGACGCCGGACGCCCGCCACCTTTTCCGGTACGCGGATTTTGGGTGCGTTTATCAGAGTCATCATCACTGCGGACATACATCACTTTGACCTTGCCGCTTTTGTTTTTCATTTCGTCGTTCATGCTTTTCTCCACCAGCGCTGCGCGAAGCGCGCAGATTACCCGATGTGCCAGCGCATAGCCATAATTTCGTACAAAAGCCTGTGACTATTGTTCTCATTGAATAAAACGCATTGTTGTTTCAAACAGGCTCATTGATAATATGTAACATATTAGAAACATTATCGGCGTTCTGCCGCTGTCCCACGGCTCTATCAGAGGTTAGTTATGAATACCGTATGTGCCAACTGTCAGGCTCTTAACCGCATTCCGGACGATCGGATGGAAGATGGTGCGAAATGCGGACGTTGTGGCCATGAATTATTTGATGGCGAGGTCATTAACGCGACGGGTGCTACGCTGGACAAACTCCTCAAGGACGATCTTCCTGTCGTGATCGATTTCTGGGCGCCATGGTGCGGCCCATGCCGTAGCTTCGCGCCAATCTTCGAAGACGTGGCCGAAGAGCGCAGCGGAAAAATACGCTTCGTGAAGGTCAATACCGAAGCCGAACCCGAACTGAGCGCCCGTTTTCGTATTCGCAGCATCCCGACCATCATGATTTTCAAAAATGGTGAAGTGATCGATATGCTTAACGGTGCGGTTCCAAAAGCACCTTTTGAAAGCTGGTTAAACGAGTCGCTTTAACATTCACGGGGCACATCTTGTGCCCCGCTCCCGCCTCTGCGAAAATAGTGTTTTTCCTGCATTTCGCCCATGACTGATAACGCTGTTCTTCAATTACGCGCCGAACGCCTTGCGCGCGCTACCCGACCGTTCCTCGCCCGAGGCAACCGTATTCGCCGCTGTCAGCGCTGCCTGCTGCCGCTGAAGGTTTGTCTGTGCGAGACGCTGGCCCCGAGTACGGCGGAGAGTCGTTTTTGTCTGGTAATGTTCGATACCGAGCCGATGAAACCCAGCAATACGGGGCGTCTTATCGCCGATATTCTGCCGGATACCGCCGCGTTTCAGTGGTCCCGCACGGAGCCGCCTCAGGCCCTGCTCGATTTAGTGGCAAGCAAGGACTATCAGCCGATGGTCGTTTTCCCCGCGTCGTACGCAGGTGCGGATCGCCAGGTGCTTTCAGTGCCGCCATCCGGTAAACCACCGCTGTTTATTATGCTGGACGGCACCTGGACCGAAGCGCGAAAAATGTTTCGCAAAAGCCCGTATCTCGACGCACTGCCGGTGATTTCTGTCGATCTTTCCCGCGTCTCCGCCTACCGCCTGCGTGAAGCGCATGCTGACGGGCAATACTGCACCGCTGAAGTAGCCATTGCGCTTCTGGATTTAGCGGGAGATACCGCTGCGGCTGGGGCTCTTGGCAACCATTTCTCATGCTTCCGGGAGCGCTATCTGGCGGGAAAAACCGTTCATAAGGGCAGCGTCACAGCAGCCGAGACGGAAAGCGTTTAAAATCATCAGGTCGCTTGCATTCACAGGAGGCCTGCATGAGCCAGCGAGGGTTAGAAGCGCTACTTCGTCCTAAATCCATTGCCGTCATCGGCGCATCAATGAAACCGGATCGTGCTGGCTATCTGATGATGCGTAACCTGCTGGCCGGGGGGTTTAATGGCCCCGTCATGCCCGTCACGCCGGCGTATAAGGCGGTTCAGGGAGTGCTTGCATGGCCCGATGTACAGAGCCTGCCTTTCGTACCGGATCTTGCCGTACTCTGTACAAACGCGAAGCGTAATCCGGAACTGCTGGAATCGCTCGGCAAGAAAGGCTGTAAAACCTGCATTATTCTCTCGTCTCCGCCTGAACAGAAAGCCGAGCTTCTGGCCTGCGCCAGCCGCTATCAAATGCGCATTCTTGGGCCAAACAGTCTTGGCCTGCTCGCCCCCTGGCAGGGGCTGAACGCCAGTTTCTCTCCGGTTCCGATCCGCAAAGGCAAACTCGCGTTTATCTCGCAGTCGGCTGCGGTATCGAACACCATCCTTGACTGGGCGCAGCAGCGCGAAATGGGATTTTCCTACTTCATTGCCCTTGGCGACAGTCTGGATATCGACGTTGATGAGCTCCTGGATTTTCTGGCGCGCGACGGTAAAACCAGTGCGATCCTGCTTTATCTTGAGCACCTCAGCGACGCGCGTCGTTTTGTCTCGGCTTCGCGAAGCGCGTCGCGCAATAAGCCGATCCTGGTGATCAAAAGCGGACGCAGCCCTGCGGCACAGCGTCTGCTGCATTCGCATTCCGGCATGGATCCCGCCTGGGACGCCGCCATCCAGCGCGCGGGGTTGCTGCGGGTACAGGATACGCACGAGCTTTTTTCCGCCGTTGAGACCTTAAGCCATATGCGCCCGTTGCGCGGCGAGAAGTTAATGATTGTCAGTAACGGTGCAGCCCCTGCGGCACTCGCCCTGGATGAGCTGTGGCGGCGCTTCGGCAAGCTGGCAACGCTGAGTGAAGAGACGCTGCAGCGCCTGAAAGACGCGCTTCCGACCAGCGTGACGCCCGGCAATCCGCTTGATTTGCGCGATGATGCCAGCAGCGAGCGCTATATCAAGGCAATTTCCATTTTGCTGGATAGCCAGGATTTCGATGCGCTGATGATTATCCACTCCCCCAGCGCGGTCGCGCCTGGCAGCGAAAGCGCGCGCGCGCTCATTGACGCCGTGCACAATCATCCACGAGGCAAATATGTCACCCTGCTGACCAACTGGTGCGGTGAGTTTTCTTCGCAGGAGGCTCGGCGCTTGTTCAGCGAGGCCGGGCTGCCAACCTACCGCACGCCGGAAGGCACCATCACCGCCTTTATGCATATGGTGGAATATCGCCGCAACCAGAAACAGCTGCGTGAGACGCCGGCTTTGCCCGGGAATCTGACGGCGAACACCGTCGACGTTCACCGGCTTTTGCAGCAAGCCATTGAAGAAGGCGCGACGTCGCTGGATACGCATGAGGTCCAGCCCATTCTGGGCAGCTACGGGATGCAAACCCTGCCGACCTGGATCGCCAGCGACAGCGCTGAGGCCGTGCATATTGCCGAGCAAATTGGCTATCCGGTTGCCCTGAAGCTGCGCTCTCCGGATATCCCGCATAAGTCTGATGTGCAGGGGGTGATGTTGTACCTGCGAACGGCGACTGAGGTGCAGCAGGCCGCCGATGCCATTTTCGATCGGGTCAAAATGGCCTGGCCGCAGGCAAGGATCCACGGATTGCTGGTGCAAAGCATGGCCAACCGAGCTGGGGCTCAGGAATTACGGGTGGTGGTCGAACACGATCCCGTCTTCGGCCCGCTCATCATGCTGGGAGAAGGTGGCGTGGAGTGGCGTCCGGAGGAGCAGGCCGTGGTCGCATTACCGCCGCTGAACATGAACCTGGCGCGTTATCTGATCATCCAGGCGATTAAAAGTAAAAAGATCCGTGGCCGGAGCGCGCTGCGTCCGCTTGATATTGCCGGGCTAAGTCAGTTCCTGGTGCAGGTCTCTAACCTGATTGTGGATTGTGCCGAGATCCAGCGGCTGGACATTCATCCGCTGCTCGCCTCCGGCAATGAGTTTACGGCGCTGGACGTAACCCTGGATATCGCACCCTTCGAAGGAGACAGAGAGAGCCGTCTGGCGATCCGCCCGTATCCCCTGCAGCTGGAGGAGTGGGTTGAGATGAAGAATGGGGAACGCGCCTTGTTCCGCCCTATCCTACCGGAAGATGAGCCCCAGCTGCGGGCTTTTATCTCTCAGGTCACGAAAGAGGATCTTTACTATCGCTATTTTAGCGAAATCAACGAATTTACCCACGATGATTTAGCCAATATGACCCAGATCGACTACGATCGAGAAATGGCGTTTGTTGCCGTTCGCCGCTCCGAAAAGGGAGATGAGATCCTCGGCGTCACGCGTGCGATTTCTGACCCGGATAACGTCGATGCGGAGTTTGCGGTGCTGGTGCGCTCCGATCTTAAAGGCCTGGGTCTGGGAAGACGGCTGCTGGAAAAACTCATCAGTTATACGCGAGATCACGGATTGTTACGCCTCAATGGCATTACTATGCCTAACAATCGCGGTATGGTGACCCTGGCGCGAAAACTTGGGTTTGACGTTGATATTCAGCTGGACGAAGGTATTGTGGCTTTGTCCCTCAGTCTGACATCAGCAGACAAACGCGAGTAAGCTACTGGAAATGTTACCCACTTTGGACGGGACTGGTGGTATCATTGTCCGCTTATGTTGTTTGCATGGTACAGACAACCCTTCAATGAACAGAGAAGAAACGCACTGTGATGTTGTCAAAATTTAAGCGTAATAAACATCAACAACACCTTGCTCAACTACCGAAGATTTCTCAGTCAGTTGATGATGTAGAGTTCTTTTACGCTCCCGCTCATTTTCGGGAGACGCTTCTGGAAAAGATTGCCAGCGCCACGCGACGCATTTGCATTGTGGCGCTTTATCTTGAACAGGATGAAGGCGGGCGCGCGATCCTGAACGCGCTCTATGAAGCCAAACGTCAGCGGCCGGAACTTGATATTCGCGTACTGGTAGACTGGCATCGCGCTCAGCGTGGCCGTATTGGCGCTGCCGCGTCAAACACCAATGCCGACTGGTATTGCCGCACGGCGCAGGAAAATCCTGGCG
The DNA here is from genome assembly GCF_000568095.1 of Enterobacter sp. DC4. Taxonomy (NCBI): domain Bacteria; kingdom Pseudomonadati; phylum Pseudomonadota; class Gammaproteobacteria; order Enterobacterales; family Enterobacteriaceae; genus Enterobacter; species Enterobacter sp. DC4. The sequence goes on from NZ_AZUB01000004.1 coordinate 550,858, forward strand.
TTGATGTGCCTGTTTATGGCGTCCCGGTGAATACCCGTGAAGCACTCGGCGTTCTTCATTTTAAGGGGTTCATCATTGATGACAGCGTGCTTTACAGCGGCGCAAGTCTGAATGATGTTTACCTTCATCAGCTCGATAAATATCGCTACGACCGCTACCATCTGATCCGTAATCCGCAGATGGCCGATATCATGTTCAACTGGGTTGATAAAAATCTGGTCCATGGCCGCGGCGTTAATCGCCTTGACGATCCCGAGCGTCCTAAAAGCCCGGAAATCAAAAACGATGTTCGCGCCTTCCGCCAGGAGCTGCGTGATGCGGTCTATCATTTCCAGGGTGATGCGAACAACGAAGAGTTATCCGTTACCCCGCTGGTAGGGCTCGGCAAATCAAGCCTGCTGAACAAAACGATTTTCCATCTGATGCCGTGCGCAGAACAGAAACTCACCATCTGTACGCCGTACTTCAACCTTCCTGCCGTGCTGGTGCGTAATATCATTCAGTTGCTGCGCGACGGTAAAAAAGTGGAAATCATCGTGGGTGATAAAACGGCAAACGACTTCTTCATTCCTGAAGATCAGCCGTTCAAAATCATCGGTGCGCTGCCTTATCTCTATGAGATTAACCTGCGCCGTTTCCTGAGCCGTTTACAGTATTACGTCAATACTGACCAGCTGGTTGTGCGTCTCTGGAAAGATGAAGACAACACATACCATCTGAAAGGAATGTGGGTCGACGATGAGTGGATGCTGCTGACCGGTAATAACCTGAACCCACGCGCGTGGCGACTGGATCTGGAAAACGCTATCCTGATCCATGACCCGCAGCATGAGTTAGCCGCAAAACGTGAACGTGAGCTGGAGCTGATTCGCACCCACACGACAGTGGTTAATCATTACCGAGAACTGCAGAGCATTGCCGATTACCCGGTGAAAGTCCGCAAGCTTATCCGCCGCTTACGTCGTATCCGTATCGACCGACTTATCAGTCGTATTCTGTAATATCCAGGCCCTGCCACCCGCAGGGCTTTTTTATGGGGCCCGTTGATGCGTATTCCTCTGTTACTGAGCGTCTTCTTCCTGAGTGGCTGTAGCCATATGGCCAACGATAACTGGTCCGGACAGGATAAAGCACAGCATTTCCTCGCTTCTGCGATGTTGTCCGCAGCCGGTAATGAATATGCGCAGCATCAGGGATACAGCCGGGATCGTAGCGCGGCGATAGGGCTGATGTTCTCAGTGGGTCTTGGGGCATCAAAAGAACTGTGGGATAGCCGCCCCGCAGGGAGCGGCTGGAGCTGGAAAGATTTCGCCTGGGATGTCGCCGGCGCAACGACCGGCTATGCCGTGTGGCAGATGGCGCGCTATTAAAGTCGAATACCTTTCCCTTTGCGATGCAGCATCAGGGAAACAACAAAGGCCAGTGCACCCATTATCGTTACGTACCAGAAGAATGTCGTTTCACTTCCCCATGATTTAAGCGACAACGCAACGTACTCCGCCGATCCGCCAAATAGCGCATTAGCCACCGCATAAGAGAGCCCTACCCCTAAAGCACGTACCTGCGCCGGGAACATTTCAGCTTTCAGTATCCCGCTGATAGAGGTATAGAAACTGACTATCACCATCGCCAGCATCACCAGTGCAAACGCGGCATAGGGCGAAGTCACATGCTGAAGGGCAGACAGAATAGGTACGGTACATAATGCCGACAGCCCGCCAAAAATCAGCATCGACGTACGTCGACCGATTTTATCCGAGAGCGCACCGATAACGGGTTGTATGAGCATAAAGACAAACAGCGCAACGGTCATGACTACGCTGGCGACATTTGCGTGCATGCCGGTAGTGTTCACCAGGTACTTCTGCATATAGGTGGTGAACGTGTAGAAACTGAGAGAGCCGCCCGCCGTAAAGCCGAGCACCATAAGGAAAGCTTTGCGGTTACGCCATAACCCTTTGAATGTTCCCGCCTCCTTCAGCATCCTGACCTCTTTCTGAGAGGTTTCATCTAGCTGACGGCGTAGCCAAAGTGCAACGACCGCCAGTACAGCGCCCATCGCGAAAGGAATTCGCCATCCCCAGGCATGAAGTTGTTCGTCCGTCAGAATCTGCTGCAGGATCACCACCACAAGAATGGCCAGCAGCTGACCACCAATCAGCGTGACATACTGGAATGAGGCGTAAAAACCTTTACGGCCTTCCAGTGCAATCTCACTCATGTAGGTCGCACTGGTACCGTATTCACCACCCACCGATAATCCCTGGAACAAGCGGGCCAGTAAAAGTAGCGCCGGTGCCCAGGTACCAATTGATTCATATCCCGGTAAGCAGGCGATCACCAGCGAGCCAAAGCACATCATACAGACCGAGATCAGCATGGAGGCCTTTCGTCCGCGACGATCCGCTATGCGGCCGAACAGCCAGCCCCCGATAGGCCGCATTAAGAAGCCTGCGGCGAAAACTCCTGCCGTTTGCAGCAGTTGCGTTGTGGTGTTGCCGGATGGGAAGAAAATATGTGCGAAGTAGAGTGAACAGAATGAGTAGACGTAAAAGTCGAACCATTCAACCAGATTCCCTGAAGAGGCGCTGATGATTGCCCATACCCTTCTTCGGGTATCACTGTGAGCCAGCGTCCCGTTTGATGTCATGCTTTCTGTCATTGTGATTATGCTCCTGCCATAAACTGCGGCGTATTGAGCCAGAAGACTCAACAACCTCGTAAATGAAATGTTATAATTTTGTTATAAATTACATTGAGACAGAGATCACACATTCCATTAGCAGGATAAGGGATTAGGAGAAAGGCCAGAGTGGGAAAGCACAAAGCAAAAAACCCCGCACCTTACGGTACGGGGTTCTTCTTAATTGATGCCTGGCAGTTCCCTACTCTCACATGGGGAGACCCCACACTACCATCGGCGCTACGGCGTTTCACTTCTGAGTTCGGCATGGGGTCAGGTGGGACCACCGCGCTAAAGCCGCCAGGCAAATTCTGTTAATCTGTATCAGGCTGAAAATCGTGTCTGTCTCTTCGCCAAAACACCTTCGGCGTTGTAAGGTTAAGCCTCACGGTTCATTAGTATCGGTTAGCTCAACGCATCGCTGCGCTTACACACCCGACCTATCAACGTCGT
>NZ_AZUB01000005.1:0-458871 GCF_000568095.1 Enterobacter sp. DC4
CCGGAGTGGACGCATCACTGGTGTTCGGGTTGTCATGCCAATGGCACTGCCCGGTAGCTAAATGCGGAAAAGATAAGTGCTGAAAGCATCTAAGCACGAAACTTGCCCCGAGATGAGTTCTCCCTGAGACTTTAAGTCTCCTGAAGGAACGTTAAAGACTATGACGTTGATAGGTCGGGTGTGTAAGCGCAGCGATGCGTTGAGCTAACCGATACTAATGAACCGTGAGGCTTAACCTTACAACGCCGAAGGTGTTTTGGCGAAGACAGAGACGATTTTCAGCCTGATACAGATTAACAGAATTTGCCTGGCGGCTTTAGCGCGGTGGTCCCACCTGACCCCATGCCGAACTCAGAAGTGAAACGCCGTAGCGCCGATGGTAGTGTGGGGTCTCCCCATGTGAGAGTAGGGAACTGCCAGGCATCAAATTTAGCGTGCTGATATGGCTCAGTTGGTAGAGCGCACCCTTGGTAAGGGTGAGGTCCCCAGTTCGACTCTGGGTATCAGCACCACTTTATACTTAGGTTAAAGTTTGGCAAGAAGTAAAAGAATTTGTCTGGCGGCTTTAGCGCGGTGGTCCCACCTGACCCCATGCCGAACTCAGAAGTGAAACGCCGTAGCGCCGATGGTAGTGTGGGGTCTCCCCATGTGAGAGTAGGGAACTGCCAGACATCAAATAAGTGAGAAGGCCATCCGAAAGGATGGCCTTTTTGCGTTTATGCGCCGAAAAAAACGGTAGGCCGGGTAAGGCGAAGCCGCCACCCGGCAGAGCTAACGGCTAATGAATCACCTGCGACAGGAATGCTCGCGTACGTTCTGACTTCGGATGCGCAAAGAACTCATCCGGCGGCGCCTGCTCAACAATCTCCCCACGGTCCATAAAGATCACCCGGTCGGCTACAGTTCGCGCAAAACCCATCTCATGCGTCACACACAGCATGGTCATGCCGGATTGTGCCAGCCCAATCATGGTGTCCAGAACCTCTTTCACCATTTCAGGATCGAGGGCAGATGTCGGCTCATCAAAAAGCATAATTTTCGGTTTCATACACAGAGAACGGGCGATAGCCACACGCTGCTGTTGGCCACCCGATATCTGGCCAGGGAACTTATTCGCATGCTCTGCGATACGTACGCGCTCCAGGTAGTGCATGGCTAATGCCTCCGCTTCCTTTTTCGGCATCTTTCGTACCCAAATCGGTGCAAGCGTACAGTTCTGCAGAACGGTCAGGTGCGGAAACAGATTAAAGTGCTGAAAGACCATTCCCACTTCCTGACGCACGCGTTCAATATTGCGGATATCTTCATTCAGCTCGATACCGTCAACCACGATGCGTCCTTGCTGATGCTCTTCAAGATGGTTAATGCAGCGAATAGTTGTGGATTTCCCGGATCCGGAAGGGCCGCACAGGACAATGCGCTCTCCCTGCTTGACCTTAAGATTAATGTCCTTCAGGACATGAAACTGTCCGTACCATTTATTCACGTTTTCCAGCGTAATCATCGCGTCGGCGGGTGTCATAGTTATTTGGCTCATAATTTCCTCAGTGCGGTGTACGCCCGGTGTTAAAGCGCTTTTCCAGATGCTGGCTGTAGCGCGACATGCTAAAACAAAAGATCCAGTAGATCAGAGCTGCAAAGACATATCCCTCGGTGGACATACCCAGCCAGACAGGGTCAACGGTTGCCTGCTGCACGCTGCTAAAGAGATCGAACAATCCAATGATGATCACCAGGCTGGTGTCCTTGAAGAGGGCAATGATCGTGTTGACCAGCCCTGGAATGACCAGCTTGAGTGCTTGTGGAAGAATGACCAGCCCCTGCGTTTTCCAGTAACCGAGAGCCAGTGATTCCGCCGCTTCGTACTGGCCTTTAGGCAGCGCCTGCAGACCTCCGCGCACAACTTCAGCGACATAGGCGGACTGGAAGAGAATCACCCCCACCAGGGCACGGATCAGCTTGTCGATGGTGGTCCCTTCTGCCATAAACAGCGGCAGCATGACCGACGACATAAACAGAACGGTGATAAGCGGTACGCCGCGCCAGAACTCAATGAAGATAACGGAGAGCACGCGTACGATCGGCATTTTTGAACGCCGCCCCAGAGCAAGTAAAATCCCCCACGGTAGAGCACCGGCTATCCCCACTGAAGCGATAATCAACGTCAGCGTCAGCCCGCCCCACTGGCGTGTTTCTACGCGTTCCAGCCCCAGAAAACCGCCATACAACAGTACCCAGACAATAATCGGATAAACCACTGCCCAGACGGCAATATAGCGTCCGCGATGAGGCAGCTTTTTCCAGAACATGGCTGCGACAGAGAGCAGGCCGATAACCAGCGCCAGATTAATCCGCCAGCGCTGTTCATGCGGATACAACCCATACATGAACTGACCGAATCGCTCGTGGATAAACACCCAGCAGGCACCGGCTTTTGTGCAGTCTGCTCGGGTTGAACCGACCCAGTTGGCCTGTAAAAACGCCCAGTTCAGCAGGGGAGGAATCAACTCCCACATGAGCCACAGGCAGACAATCGTCAGCAGGCTGTTACTCCAGCTGGAGAACAGATTCTTACGCGCCCAGAGAATGAAGCGTCCACCTGTCGAGTTGGCAGGGCGCGAGGAGTGCGACAGTATCGCTTTTGTCATCATAGATCCTTAGCGCTCGACCAGTGCTATACGACGGTTATAAAGGTTCATCAGCAGTGAAATCACCAGGCTGATGATCAGATAGACAGACATCGTGATGGCGATGGTTTCAATGGCTTGTCCGGTCTGGTTAAGCACGGTTCCGGCGAAAAGTGACACCATATCCGGGTAACCAATGGCAGCGGCCAGCGACGAGTTTTTGACAATATTGAGATACTGGCTGGTCAGGGGCGGGATGATGACCCGTAAAGCCTGCGGAATGATGACCTGGCGAAGCGTCACGGTATGGGGTAATCCCAGTGAGCGTGCCGCCTCGTGCTGTCCGTAAGGTACGGCCTGGATCCCGGCACGGATAATCTCTGCGATAAACGCGGACGTATAAATCGACAGCGCCAATGTCAGCGCTGCCAGCTCGGGAATTAATACCATCCCGCCCTGAAAGTTAAAGCCACGCAGATGGGGAATGTCCCAGTGCAGCGCAGCCCCAAACAGCCAGTGTGCCAATAGCGGGAGACTAACGATCAGGACCACAGCCGTTGGCCAGGTTCTACGAAGCTGACCGGTTTTGATCTGGTGCTTGCGATTAAAACGAAATACGCCAACAGAAAGAGCAAGCGCCATCACAATCGCGCCAATGAAAGCGTACAGCCCTTCACCCGTCTGAAGAGAAGGAATGGACAACCCACGGTTACTCAGGAAAAACAGCTCAAACGCGTCGACGGCCTGACGAGGGCCGGGAAGGTTGCGCAGTACGGCGAAATACCAGAAGAAGATCTGCAGGAGCGGGGGGATATTGCGGAACGTCTCGATATAAACAGTCGACAGTTTCCGCAGCAGCCAGTTTTCAGAAAGACGTGCCAGACCAATAAAGAAGCCCAGTATCGACGCGAAGACGATACAAAGCGCCGATACCAACAGCGTATTCAGTAAACCGACCACGAACACGCGTCCATACGTGTCACCTTCCTGGTAATCAATAAGGTGCTGAACAATGCCAAACCCCGCGCTGCGATCTAAAAACGCGAAACCGGAGGTAATGCCACGATTATTCAGGTTGGTAATGGTGTTATGGATGAGATACACGGCGATGAGAACAACCGCAACAATAGCAATAATCTGGAATAGCCAGGCGCGGACCGCGGGATGAGAAAAGGATAGCGATCCTTTTACGGCTGAGCGGCGATGGGACATAAAGAAACCTCAGTAACCATGACTCTGGAGAGGGCACTGCCTGAGCAGTGCCCGTTACAGCTATGACTTAACGTACCGGTGGCGCGTACTGAATACCGCCGTTGTTCCAGAGATTGTTCTGGCCGCGTTTGATCTTCAGCGGGCTTTCCGATCCCACGTTGCGCTCAAAGATCTCAGAGTAGTTGCCCACCTGTTTGATGATGTTGTAGGCCCACTTGTTATCCAGCTTCAGATCCTTGCCGAAATCACCTTCTGTACCGAGCAGGTGTGCCATATCCGGGTTGGATGGCTTAGCGGCTTTCTCATCAACGTTTTTCGAGTTGATGCCCATCTCTTCTGCGTTCAGCATGGCGAACAGCGTCCAGCGAACAATGGAGAACCAGTCTTCATCGCCACGACGTACGACCGGTCCGAGAGGTTCTTTGGAGATCACTTCAGGCAGAACAATCCACTCTGCCGGGTTGCTCAGCTTAATACGTAAGGCATACAGCTGTGACTGGTCAGAGGCCAGCGTGTCGCAACGGCCGGACTCCAGCGCTTTGGCCGACTCATCCGAGCGGTCGAATGTCACTGGCGTGTATTTCATGTTGTTTGCTTTGAAATAATCCGCGACGTTCAGCTCGGTATCGGTGCCCGCCTGAATACAAACGGTGGCGCCATCCAGCTCTTTGGCGCTTTTCAGGCCCGCTTTATTGTGGGTCAGGAAGCCGATGCCGTCATAATAGGTCACGCCCGTAAATGACATACCCATCCCTGCGTCGCGGGAGGACGTCCAGGTGGTATTACGGGAGAGCATGTCGACCTCTCCGGACTGCAGCGCCGTAAAGCGTTCTTTCGCCGTCAGCGGGGTGTATTTTACTTTGCTGTCATCACCAAAAACGGCGGCAGCAACGCCACGGCAGACGTCCACATCGATACCGGTAAATTTGCCGTTCGCATCGGCATAAGAGAAGCCAGGCAAACCGTCACTGATACCGCATTGAACAAAACCTTTCTTTTTAACGGCATCCAGTGTCGTTCCCGCATGGGCTTGACCGGCTACGGCAAACAACATGCCTGCAGCGGCCAGGCTGGCTATCATCGTCTTTTTCATAATGCATCCTGTGTGGCGAAATTTATCGTTATAGAGGCGTTTTTAAACGCTTAACCTGTCTGTGGCTTTGGCCAACGTTTATAAAGCAAACGTAATGCCAGTTTTGCGTTCGACAAAATAAGAGACGAGTGAACGCTTAATGCTGAGTGTAGACAGGCTTAAATAAAACGAGCGCCCTGAAATGGTGCGAAATTACAACCTGTGCCACAAATCGGAGCAAAAGTTATGCGTCGGGTCAGGAAAAAAGGGAGATAGTTTCCAGAGTGAATATTGGCAGGGTATTCAATAATATTAATGTGTGAAAATCATCACGATAGAATAAGTAATTTGAATGAGTATGCGAAAAAGCTGTGACTGACTTCAGGCTTAGATTAATTACGTGAATAAATACGGGGCTATTTTTTTACTTATTTGAAAATACTGCACTCATTAAAAGCAAAAGCGCGGCCAGAGCCGCGCTTTCTTAACAGATGTTACTTCGTCAGGGCAACAATACCCAGCGTCAAACCCGCTACTGCGGCAGCACCGCCAGCGATAGCACCCGCAGTTTCCCAGTTATCCTGGGTGGTGCCTTTCATACAGGTATTGGTATGAACCAGTCGGCCCTGGTCATCGTAAACCGGTACACATGGAGAGTCGTGCGCGCAACCAGCCAGCAGCGCAGCGAGAAGTGCAACGGAAATGAATCTTTTCATGATGTTACCTCAGTATTATTTCTCATCCGCTATAAAGCCAGGAGGGCTATTAACGAACTGGAGGTTATTTTACCACCGGGGTAAGTCCTCGTTACACGAGGAATAATCTCAAATTATGTAGTTTGTAAAAATCGTGGAGAAAAATCGGTTTCAGGAGGAATTAATGGAGACATTATGGAGCTGCAAGAGACTGTTTTTACTTAATGCAAATCATCATGTTTTTAACACTGCCTTTATGTAAAGCGTAATTCATTGTTTATGTTAAAAATAAAAAAGGCACCAAAGGTGCCTTTTCGGGGGAATATTACTCTTTATGGTGAGTAAACCGTCGCCGAACAACCACAAAGAAGACGGGCACGAAGAAAATCGCCAGAAGCGTTGCGGAAAGCATTCCCCCCATAACGCCCGTACCGACAGCGTTTTGCGCGCCGCTCCCGGCACCGGAGCTGATCACCAGCGGCATGACGCCAAGGATAAAGGCCAGAGACGTCATCAGGATCGGTCGAAGTCGCATCCTGGAGGCTTCCAGCGTGGCTTCAATAATGCCTTTGCCTTCTTTATCCATCAGGTCTTTAGCAAATTCGACGATCAGGATGGCGTTTTTCGCCGATAAACCAATCGTCGTCAGCAGGCCGACCTGGAAATAGACGTCATTGTTTAACCCGCGCAGCGATGCTGCGAGAAGCGCCCCAATGACCCCCAGCGGTACAACAAGCATAACGGAGAACGGAATGGACCAGCTTTCATACAGCGCTGCCAGACACAGGAACACCACGATCAGCGAAATGGCGTACAGTGCAGGCGCCTGGTTACCCGAGAGCCGCTCCTGATAGGACATTCCCGTCCAGTCATAGCCGATGCCGGAAGGCAGTTTTGCCGCGAGACTTTCCATCATAACCATGGCCTCACCGGTACTTTTACCCGGGGCTGATTCACCGAGGATCTCCATAGAGGGCATCCCGTTATAGCGCTCCAGGCGAGGTGAACCATAGACCCAATGAGCATTGCTAAAGGCAGAGAACGGGACCATTTCCCCATTCGCGCTGCGCACGTAGAGGTTGTTAATATCGCCTGGCAACATACGGAATTTGGCGTCGGCCTGTACGTAGACCTTTTTCACGCGCCCATGATCGATAAAGTCGTTCACATAGGTGCCACCTAATGCCGTCGAAATCGTCTGGTTGACGTCAGAAAGACTGACGCCCAGCGCCTGCGCTTTCTCCTGATCGACATCCAGTTTGAACTGAGGCGTATCTTCAAGACCGTTAGGACGCACGCGAACCAGCAGATCAGGGTGCTCTTTCACCATGCTGAGCAGTTGGTTACGCGCCTGCGTCAGTTGGGTATGCCCCAGGTTAGCCTGATCGATCAATTCAAAGTCGAAGCCCGTGGCGGTACCCAGCTCAATAATTGCAGGCAGGTTAAACGGGAAAACAAGGCCATCTTTAATCTGACTGAAGGCTTTCGTCGCGCGGCCCACAATGGCTTCGACACCATTTTCCGACCCAGGGCGCTCCTCCCAGGGCTTCAGGCTGACGAATGCAATACCGGAGTTCTGACCCTGGCCGCTAAAGCTAAAGCCGTTTACGGTAAAGACGGATTCAACGTTCGCCTTCTCTTTGTTCAGGTAGTAGTCCTGAACCTGGTCGAGGACCTGCTGAGTACGCGTCTGGGTTGCACCTGCCGGGAGTTGAACCATCGTCATAAACACCCCCTGATCCTCTTCGGGCAGGAAGGAGGTGGGTAGGCGCAGGAAGAGTACCGCCATCCCACCGACAATAATGACGTACACCACCAGATAGCGCCCTGTCTTACGCAAAATACCGCTCACGCTGTTGCTGTAGTGCTCCACGCTTTTATCAAAGAGCGCGTTAAACCAGCCGAAGAAGCCCCCTTTTTTCTCATGATGGTCGCCGGATACGGGCTTAAGCAACGTTGCGCAGAGTGCGGGCGTCAGGATGAGCGCAACCAGTACGGACAACGCCATAGCGGAAACGATAGTCAGCGAGAACTGGCGATAGATCGCCCCCGTCGAGCCGCCAAAAAAGGCCATCGGAATAAAGACCGCCGAGAGCACCATGGCGATCCCGACCAGTGCGCCCTGGATCTGCTCCATCGACTTCTGCGTGGCCTCTTTCGGCGGCAGCTTATCCTCGACCATGACACGTTCGACGTTCTCAACGACCACGATAGCGTCATCGACCAGCAGACCTATCGCCAGCACCATGCCGAACATCGTCAGGGTATTGATGGAGAAACCAAATGCCGCCAGAACCGCAAAGGTGCCCAGCAGAACGACCGGCACCGCGATAGTCGGGATGAGCGTCGCCCGCAGGTTTTGCAGGAACAGATACATGACCAGGAAGACGAGAACGATCGCTTCAAACAGGGTCTTCACCACTTCGTGAATGGAGATTTTCACAAAAGGCGTGGTGTCATAGGGATAGACAACTTTCAGCCCCTGTGGGAAGAACTGCTGCAGCTGCGCCAGCTTGCTTTTGATGGCTGCCGCAGTGTCCAGCGCATTGGCCCCGGTTGCCAGCTTAATCCCCAGACCGGTTGCCGCCTGCCCGTTGATTTTAGTGACCATGTTGTAGTTTTCGCCGCCCAGCTCAATACGAGCCACGTCCTTCAGATGAACCATCGAGCCGTCCTGGTTCACCTTGAGCGTCACGCGGCCAAACTCCTCCGGCGATTTCAGGCGAGTTTGCGCGATGATCGAGGCATTCAGCTGTTGCCCGGGAATGGACGGCGTTCCGCCCAGCTGGCCTGCCGCTATCTGATCGTTCTGGGTTTTCAGCTGGTTGATAATATCCAGCGGCGTCAGCTGGTATTTGTTCATCGCGTTGCTGTCGAGCCAGATGCGCATCGCATACTGAGCGCCAAACAGCTGAACGTCACCGACGCCAGACGTTCGGCTGATGGCATCTTTGACGTTTGAGGCGACATAGTCAGAGATGTCATCCTGCGTGAGATTTTTGTTGTCAGAAACAAAACCGGCGACCAGCAGGAAGCTGCTGCTGGATTTCTCCACGCCAATCCCTTGCTGCTGAACCTCTTGCGGCAGCAGCGGCATGGCGAGCTGCAGCTTGTTCTGTACCTGCACCTGAGCGATGTCCGGGTTGGTGCCTGACTCGAAGGTCAGGGTGATGGTGACGTTACCCGCTGAATCACTGGTGGAGGACATATACATCAGGTTATCGATACCGTTCATGTTCTGTTCGATAACCTGGGTCACGGTATCCTGCACCGTTTGAGCGTCCGCTCCCGGGTAGGTCGCGGATATCGCCACGGCGGGAGGGGCGATGGTCGGATACTGTGCGACCGGAAGTTTGAGAATGGCCAGCCCGCCTGCAATCATCAGGATGATGGCAAGTACCCAGGCGAAAACCGGTCTCTGAATAAAGAAGTTAGCCATGTCGTCGTCCCTTAACCGGCTGGAGTCGTGGTGGTATCCGGCGTGGCGACGACGGTTACCCCTGGTCTGACTTTCTGTAGCCCGCTGACAATCACGCGGTCACCGTTTTTCAGCCCTTCCGTCACCAGCCAGCGATCGCCAATTGCCTGCGGGGCGACGACGGTACGCGGCTCAACCTGGTTTTTATCGTTCACCACCAGGACGGTTGCATCACCTCGCGGTGTGCGGGTCACGCCTTGCTGGGGAACCAGAATCGCATCCGGCTGGGTACCTTCATCGATGCGGGCGCGAACAAACATGCCGGGTAACAGCATATGCTGAGGGTTCGGGAAAATGGCGCGCAGGGTAATTGAGCCGGTACTTTCATCGACCGTGACGTCAGAGAACTGCAAGGTGCCTTTCAGCGGATAGGGCTGCCCGTTCTCCATCAGTAGCTCAACGCTGCTGGCGGTATCGCCTTTTTGCAGGCTAGTCTGTTTCAGGCGCATAAAATCATTACTGGACTGGGTGACATCGACATAAATCGGATCGAGCTGCTGGACCGTTGCCAGCGCTGCGGCCTGTCCGTTCGTCACAAGTGCCCCTTCGGTCACGCTGGATTTCCCGATACGACCATCAACAGGAGAGGTCACTTTGGTGTAGGCAAGGTTGATACGTGCGCTTTCAACGCCGGCTTTCGCAGCAACCACGCTGGCATCTGCCTGCTGAGCCGTCGCCACGGCCTGGTCATACTCCTGCTTACTGACATATTGGGTGCCTACCAGCGGGAGATAGCGTTTTACCGTCAGGTGCGCAATATTGGCCGCCGCCTGAGCCTTCGCCAGTTCGCCTTTCGCGCTGTCATAGGCTGCCTGATAGGTCGCAGGATCAATCTGGTAAAGTGACTCACCCGCTTTTACATCGCTACCTTCCGCGAAGTTGCGGCGAAGGATAATGCCGCTAACCTGAGGACGAACCTCCGCAACGCGAAATGCATCTGTTCTGCCCGGGAGTTCAGTGGTGACAGCCAGAGGTGCGCTTTTCACAATGTGCACGCTGACCTGAGGCGCCTGCAGGTGTTGTTGTTGATTTTCCTGACCATCGCATCCAGTGAGCAGTACCGCGCAGACAATGAAACCGGATAAGGGCAAGCGTCTGAAATGATTCGTCATTACTGTTCCTTTAAATACCCATTAACCGATATATGCCGCGAACCGGTAGCTGGGGCAGAGGGATAAAAAATAAAATGTAGCTGCGTATAATAATGAGGGTATTTAATGTTTTTTAATTTATAAGTGCGAATGACCATGCTTCTGGAGAAAATCAGAATCAGACCTGGTCCATTCCGGGATATACTTCAGGCATGTTAATCAGGTAAATGGGGTTTATGTTGTTTGGTTATTCATCCCGTCAATTTAATTCACTCGATGTATTTGTATTAATTATAAATTAAGAGAGGTGACTTTTTTTGTGCAAAATTAAAACGGATTTTAGTGAATACTTACATTTGCATGAACGCAATATTACCTTTAAACCTTGTGAGTAACGAGTAGTTGCCTATGGCGCGTAAAAAGAAAGAAGAGGCTCAACAAACCCGGCAGCAGCTGATTGAGGCGGCTATAGGACAGTTTGCGACGCGTGGCGTAGCCAGTACGACGCTGACGGATATCGCTGATGCTGCAAAGGTGACGCGCGGCGCGATCTACTGGCACTTCACCAGTAAATCAGAAATATTTAATGCCATCTGGGAACAGCAATTACCGCTTCGCGACATTATTCGTGACAGGCTTTCCCTTTCCGATAGCGACGACCCATTGTTAAAACTTCGTGAGCAATTTATTACTGCGCTGCAGTATATTGCCCGTGAACCCCGGCAATGTGCGCTTTTACAAATTCTGTATCATAAGTGTGAATTTAGCAGTGATATGATTTCAGAGCGTGAAATCAGAAACCGCATTGGATTCAATGATGACACGCTACGCGCCACGCTGGAGACCTGTATTTCGCAGAATATCATTTCGCCAAAGGTGAATGTTGATCTCACCTTGATTGTATTCCACGGTTTTTTTAGCGGAATAATTAAAAACTGGTTAATGAATAACGACAGTTTTAATCTTTATCAGCAGGCTCCCGCTCTGGTTGATAGCATACTGGCGACACTCCCTGTCATTCGCGTGTCGCCTGATGAGGATGCTTACAGCTCAGCGCCAGGTAACATTTCTCCTCGGGCACAAAGTGCTTCTATGGTCTGCGCGCTGGTGGGTTTACCTAACAGATAACCCTGAAGGGTGTTACAGCCCAGCTCGGTTAAAAAGGCTTGCTGTGCTTCGGTTTCCACACCTTCTGCCACGACTTTCAGGTTAAGCGTTTTGGCAAGGGCGACAATCGCTGAGACAATAGTGGCATCCTCGCTTTCGCCGCTGAGCTCTTTCACAAACGCCCTGTCGATTTTCAATTCACAGGCCGGTAACCGCTTGAGATACAGCAGGCTCGAATATCCGGTGCCAAAATCATCAATGGAGGCCTTCACGCCCGCATCCGTTAGCTCTGTCAGCACCCTTACGCTCTCATCAGGGTTGCTCATCGCCGTGGTTTCCGTCACTTCGAGGATCAACATTTCCGGTGGCACATGGTGAAGAGCCAGGCAGTCGAGAACCGTTTTCACCAGCGAAGGTTGTTCAAACTGCAGTGTCGACAGGTTTACCGCCATTGACCAGCTTTGATGCCCCTGAAGATGCCATTCCCGCAGCTGGCGACAGGCTTCATTAATCACCCAGTTGCCAATGGGGATGATCAGCCCCGTTTTTTCCGCCAGCGGCAGAAAAAGCTCCGGCGTCAGTAACCCCTGCTTAGGATGCTGCCAGCGCAATAACGCCTCGAATCCGAGGACAGGACCCGCGGGGGCGTGAAATTTTGGCTGATACAGCAGGCGCAGCTCATTGCGATCGATCGCCATCCACAGATCGTTCATTAACTGGAGATGGGTCTGCGCCAGGGTGTTCATGGAGGGCTGGAAAAAGTGGTAGCCGTTACGGCCCATATGCTTCGTGTGATACATCGCCGCGTCGGCGTTAAACATCAGTTCACGCTCAGTTTTGCCGTCGTGAGGGTACAGTGCGATACCAATGCTGAGAGTCACCACCAGTTCATAGGGGCCGAGATTGAACGGGCTATCGATCGCGCGGACCAGCGAATTTGCCAGCGATGCCGCGTCGTCCGGACCTTCTCCCTCTGCCAGCAGAACAAACTCATCACCGCCGATACGTGCAAGGGTGAACTGGCCTTTCAGGAGAAGCAACAGACGCTGCGTAACGGCGACCAGCAGCCTGTCACCGACATCATGGCCGTAGGCGTCATTGATGGCTTTAAAGCCGTCGAGATCCATGAACATCAGGGCAAAGTGATTCCCTTCACGATCGGCTTTGCTGATGGCCTGATCGAGTCTGTCTTCCAGCAGGATACGATTGGGCAGACGCGTCAGAGTATCGTGCAGCGCCAGTTGAGCGAGCTCCCGGTTAGCTTCTGCCAGCGACGAGGCCAGAAGGGCGGTACGTGCCTGAAGGCGGGCATCCAGCATCGACACCAGCAGGGTAATCCCAAGAATAGAGAGGGCGACAACGCTGACCAGCACCGCCAGCCAGCTCCCGTTAATCCCCTCATGATGAACCATTGTGGACATGGGAAATTGCGCTGCTTTCATCCCGGCATAGTGCATACCGGCAATGGCAATCCCCATCGTGATGGCGGCCCCCATGCGCATCAGCACGACCTGTGCGGCTTCGCGACGCAGGCGGAAGGTCAGCCATAGTGCCGCGAGAGAAGCGGCAAGCGCAATCGCGACCGAAATGGCCACCCAGACCTTGTCCCAGATAATCCCCGGCATCACTTCCAGCGCCGCCATGCCGGTGTAATGCATAGCAACAATACCGCTCCCCATCACCAGCGCGCCGGGCAGCAGTCGGCGCAGGCGTAATTGCTCGCAGCTCACGAGCCATAACGCAAACAGCGACGAACCCACGGCGATGACCATGGATAACACCGTCAGGGTGGCGTTGTAGCTCATGCTCATGGAGAGGTCCATCGCCAGCATGCCGATAAAGTGCATGGCCCACACGCCAATACCCATTGCAATACCGCCGCCAGCCAGCCAGACGCGGGCAGCAACGCCCTCACTCCCGGCGACGCGTGCAGCCATGTTCAGCGCGGTATACGCCGCAAGGATGGCAACAACAAAGGAGAGGACGACAAGGATATGGTTGTATTGGCTGACCAGCATGGACGGTTCTACTCGAGTGTGGGGTTACGCTAGAGCGGTTGAGAAGGGCGAGACATTATCACCGTCAGGTAATGGCTCAAAGGGATTTAAATCCCCGTTTTTAGTGGGTAATAATGGTGTGATTTGCGCAATCGGGCGGTTAGTCGAGCTCGGAGCAGTTCACGAGTTTCAGCGGATTGACGGAGTTCATATTGCGACACTTATCGGTTTCGGTACTCATCAGTTCAATCCACTGCATCAGGAGTGCATCGAAAATGAGAACGGAGATTGCAAAGACAATCAGCCACCAGTATTTACGAATCATTGTGTCATTCCGCGAGAAGAGCGCCTGTAGGATGGGGAAAAATATACACGAAAAACCGTGGTTTAAAAGCGGGAGAAGCGAAGGTTTACACTGCGTTGACGGAGAGGTACAGGTAATAAAAAAGGCGCTTCCCCATGCCGAAGAGCGCCTTTTTAAACAAGCATTTAACTGATTAGTATCAGTTCATGCCGTATTTTTTCAGTTTCTTACGCAGAGTACCACGGTTGATACCCATCATCAGCGCAGCGCGGGTTTGGTTACCGCGGGTGTATTGCATCACCATGTCCAACAGTGGCTGTTCAACTTCAGCCAGTACCAGCTCATACAGGTCATTAACATCCTGACCGTTCAGTTGAGCAAAATAGTTCTTCAGTGCCTGTTTAACCGAGTCACGCAGGGGCTTTTGAGTTACCTGGTCCTGAGAGTTAACGGTAGAAACGGTCAGTACGTCAGAATTTACGCGTTGTTCGAACATAGTTCTGTCAGCTCTTTATTTCATTACGCAAGATTTTCGAAGTATGCCTCCAACGCCTCCAGCTGTACGCTGGCATCCTCTATGGCGTTGAATGTGCGCCGAAACTGGTCATCTGGAGCGTGCTCCTGGAGATACCAGGAGACGTGTTTACGCGCAATTCGGTACCCTTTTGCCTGACCGTAGTGGTCATGCAGTTCCCGAACATGCGAACAAAGCAAGCGCTTAACCTCTGCCAGAGGCAGCGGGGCAAGCAGCTCCCCAGTGTCCAGATAATGCTGGATTTCCCGGAAGATCCAGGGTCTTCCCTGAGCGGCACGTCCTATCATCAGAGCATCAGCTCCCGTATAGTCGAGTACAGCTCTGGCTTTAAGCGGGTCAGTTATGTCGCCATTCGCGATAATCGGAATGGAAACTTTCTGCTTAACTGCCCGAATGCTGTCGTATTCAGCTTCACCGTTGAACAAACAGGCGCGAGTGCGTCCATGAATGGTCAGGGCCTGAATGCCACAGTCTTCGGCCAGTTGGGCAATCTCTACACAGTTACGGTGTTCCGGCGACCAACCCGTGCGAATCTTCAACGTAACAGGAACGTCCACTGCGCTGACAACCGCCGTCAGGATAGCTTTCACCTGGTCGGGGTATTGCAGAAGGGCTGAACCTGCAAGCTTGCGATTCACCTTTTTGGCCGGGCACCCCATATTGATATCAATAATCTGGGCACCACTTTCCACGTTAATCCGCGCGGCATCTGCCATCTCTTCAGGCACGCTTCCGGCAATTTGCACGGTGCGAATACCTGGTTCATCAACGTGCACCATCCGAAGGCGGGATTTATCGCTTTCCCAAACCTGCGGGTTAGACGACATCATCTCGGATACGGTTAAACCGGCTCCCATCTCATAGCACAGCGTCCTGAACGGCCGGTCTGTAATACCTGCCATAGGGGCTGCGATCAGGCGATTTCTAAGCTGGTGGTGTCCGATGCGCATGAGTTAAGAAATGACCATACTGTGACTGCAAGGCGGCGTATATTACGCATTTTTTGCACGAGATGAAAGGCCAAACTTTGAACAATCCACTGTTGTAGATCAAGGAATCGCCGCTCAATCTTTCCGTTCAAAATTATTCATTATTTAAATCATTATGTTATACGAGAATGGTTATTTTATAGGCGCTTACAATTTCCCGTAACTTCTCATCATTTCTGAATAAATGCTTCGATGAAGCGGGATAATCTGCTGTTTTTAGCAGCAGATTTCCCCAGTTCTTTGCGATCTGCGTCGCATTTTAGAACATGATCGTCATGCGAAAAATGCGTCTTATTCGACCACAACGCGCCCGTGCAGCGACTGTACCGGACGGTTATTATCGTGATGCATGGTATGAGTAAATTGCTCAAGCTGTTCTGCTGAGAGGGTTAACGGCTGTTTGAGCACGATCCAGGTGACCCCTTCAGAACACGGTGGCGTGGTCAAGGAGCCGCTAAAGCGCCAGTAAGTTTTCACCTTTGGCAGCAGTTTGTTCAGGTTGAGCTCCTTCTCAATCGATACATTCTGTTCAGCCTGCTGAGGCATCACACTCCACAGCTTTTCCAGCTCGGGATTCGCAGCACCGTTATCAAACATGACGGCCACCACGGCCAGCTCACCCGCGCTGTTTTTATGTACCAGATGCATCTCCATCGCGTACTTCTTGCCATGCACGGTGTTTTCGCTCGGTGCATGGAAGTGGAACTGCTGTAGCGTCCAGGTTTGCTTGTCCAGGGTTATCGTGTTGCGGGTATCTGCTTTTTCGCTGGCCTGAATGGTATGGCCATTGTTTGTCAGCCCGACAGGGCCATCAATGTAGTGCGTTTTAAGCGGAGGGAGATGGGCGTTAGCGGTCGAATCAATATTAATCGGAGACTGGTTCATCCCGCTTTGACAGGTCTTGTATGCCTCGTCCAGCTCGCCCCAGTGTTCCGGTGAACCTTCCCCTTCGTAGCTCCAGTGTGACGCAAATGCTGAAGCCGAAACCATGCTCAGCGCCAGCAGCGCTGCCTTGCCTGTAATGTGTTTCATCATATTCTTCCGGTGAATTTTTATAATACAAATCAACATGATTTGTGTGGTTATTTTAACGAAGAATGGCAGAGGGAGAGAGAATAATCAGAGGGTGAAAGGCGTGGTCAGATGACCACGCCAAATGCTTATTTTTTACGGCCGGTGATGCGGCACCACTCTTCTTTCTCAACCACCGGGTCGAGGGTGAAAAGATCGGCGTAGGCTTCACACACGCTGTCGGCCTGGCTCGCCAGAATACCGGAAAGCCCCAGCAGACCGCCCTCAACGGGCAGCACGCTGATTAATGGGGCCAGCTCACGCAGTGGGCCTGCCAGAATGTTTGCGACCACCACATCGGCTTTCATTGCGTCTGGCTGCGCATCCGGCAGATACAGCTCCAGACGATCGGACACGCCGTTACGCTCGGCGTTGTCGCGGCTGGCCTGAATCGCCTGCGGATCGATATCGATCCCGATAGCTTTAGCTGCGCCCAGTTTCAGGGCGGCAATCGCGAGGATCCCGGATCCACAGCCGAAGTCGATCACAGTCTTCCCGTCCAGATCGAGACCATCCAGCCACTGCAGGCACAGGGATGTGGTTGGGTGAGTACCGGTACCAAATGCAAGGCCCGGGTCGAGCATCACGTTGACCGCATTCTCGTCCGGGACGTCGCGCCAGCTTGGGCAGATCCACAGACGCTTGCCGAACTGCATCGGGTGGAAGTTATCCATCCACTCGCGTTCCCAGTCTTTATCTTCCAGCTGTTCGATTTTGTGCACAAATCCCGCGCCCAGCAGAGGATGGTTTTCCAGAATCGCGACAACCTCTTTCATATCGGTTTCGGCATCAAACAGGCCAATAACGTCGGTATCGCCCCACAGACGGGTTTCGCCCGGTAGCGGCTCAAAGACCGGCGTGTCATGCGTGTCCTGGAAGGTGATAGAGACCGAACCGGCCTCCATCAGCGCATCGCTCAGTTCCTCGGCGTTAGCGCCGGTTGTGTTCAGTTTTAGTTGGATCCACGGCATGGCAAAACTCTTTATTTATCAGTAGAAATCATAGCGGGTTGTGGGACAGGCTGACCGAAACGGTTCCCCACCACAAACGCCAGTAAACTTAGCAGTAACGAAGGCACAATCGGATGGAAGCCCAGGTACTGAATCTTAAACGTTGCGAGGACGGCATACAGCACACCGCCGACGATCATGCCGCTCAGCGCGCCCGCCGCGTTTGCGCGTTCCCAGTAGAGCCCTAACACCAGCGGCCACAGGAATACCGCTTCCAGCCCACCAAATGCCAGCAGGTTCAGCCAGATGATCATCTCCGGCGGACGCCATGCGGCGAGCATCATCAGAATACCGAGCACCAGCGTGGTCCAGGTTGAGATGCGTTTCAGCTTCTGCTCATTATGCATTTTAGCCGGACGCGCGCTAAGCCACAGATCTTTGATAATGGTGGCGGAAGCCTGAAGCAGGTGCGCGTTAACGTTCGACATGATGGCCGCCATTGGTGCAGCAAGGAATAAACCTGCGGCCCACGGTGGCAGAACCTGCACCATCAGCGTTGGGATCACCTGATCCGGCACGGTCAGGTGAGGTAATACAGCTCGCCCCAGCGCGCCCGCCAGATGCATGCCCAACATCAGAAGGGCGACAACGACGGTACCAATCACAATCCCGCGGTGAACGGCTTTGCTGTCTTTATAGGAGATACAGCGCACGGCGGTGTGCGGCAGACCGATAACCCCAAAGCAAACCAGCACCCAGAAGGAGGTCATAAACGCGGGCGTCAGGATATCGTCAGCACCATGAGGGCTGACCAGCTTAGGATCAATCTGTTCCAGCGTTTGCACTGCATTGTGTAACCCGCCGGCCGCGTAGATGACGCCAACCAGCAGCACAAGAGTACCTATCAGCATCACCATGCCCTGCATGGTGTCGTTCAGCACGCTGGCGCGGAAACCGCCAAACGCGGTGTACAGCGCAATCGTGATCCCGAAGATGAGCAGCCCGGTCTCGTACTTAATACCCGCTGCCGTTTCCAGCAGGCGCGCGCCGCCAATAAACTGAACGGCAATGGCGCCGACGAAGGCGACAATCAGGCTGATACTGGCAATCCAGACCACCGCGCGGCTCTGATAACGCGCCTGCAGCATGTCGTTCAGCGTAATGGCGTTATAGCGGCGAGCGAGTATGGCAAATTTTTTGCCCAGAATACCCAGTGACAGCCAAATCGTGGGCACCTGAATCATGGCCAGCAATACCCAGCCCAGGCCGTATTTGTATGCGGCTCCCGGCCCGCCGATAAACGAACTGGCGCTCACGTAGGTGGCGGTCAGCGTCATCGCCAGCACAAACCCGCCCATGGAACGGCTGCCGAGGAAATATTCGCTCAGGAACGATCCGGTACTGCGTTTGCGCATGGCATAGAAAGAGAGGCCAAATACCACGATCAAATAGACAACCAGTACGGTGATGATTTCAGTTTGCATCACTGTCCTCCAGCGGGAAATCGCGGAAGATAAAGCGCACCATCAGCCAGCTGAGCAAAATAAAAATCAACGGCACCAGCAGACACGCCATTTCAAACCAGTGCGGCAGGCCGGTTATGCCGGACGCTGAATTCGGTAAGTAAGCAGTTACTAACCATGCGGCGAGATAGAGAAGGGTCAGCCACAGCGCCCAGCGCGCTTCTTTATGGGCCTGAACAAAACGTTTGTCCATTTTTTGTCCCTTGTGGATGAAGAAAGCGGGGATTGTACATGATGAGGCTTTCCAGGCCCCAGAAATAAAAAAGGCCGGATAATCCGGCCTTTTCGTGTGCGCGCAGTCTTACTTCTCGTTAAGACCGAGTTTCTTCTCGAGATAGTGGATGTTGGTTCCACCATTCTGGAAGTGCTCGTCGCTCATAATGCGCATCTGCAGATCAACGTTGGTTTTGATACCGTCGATGATCAGCTCCTGCAGGGCGTTCTTCATGCGGGCAATCGCCACGTCACGGTTTTCGCCGTAGCAGATGAGTTTACCGATCATTGAGTCATAGTACGGCGGTACGGTGTAACCGGCGTAGATATGAGATTCCCAACGCACGCCAAAGCCGCCCGGCGCGTGGAAACGCGTGATTTTTCCCGGGCTTGGCAGGAAGGTGTTCGGGTCTTCGGCGTTGATACGACACTCGATCGCATGGCCTTTCACCACAACTTCTTCCTGCTTGATGGACAGCGGCTGACCGGCTGCGATACGCAGCTGTTCTTTGATCAGGTCAACGCCGGTGATCATTTCGGTAACCGGGTGTTCAACCTGAATACGGGTGTTCATTTCGATGAAATAGAACTCGCCGTTTTCGAACAGGAACTCAAAGGTACCCGCCCCGCGATAGCCGATATCGACACACGCTTTGGCGCAACGTTCGCCGATGTAGCGACGCAGTTCCGGGGTAATACCCGGTGCTGGCGCTTCTTCGACCACTTTCTGGTGACGACGCTGCATGGAGCAATCACGTTCTGCCAGATAGATCGCGTTGCCCTGACCGTCAGCCAGCACCTGAATTTCGATGTGGCGTGGGTTTTCCAGGTATTTTTCCATGTATACCATGTCATTGCTGAAAGCGGCTTTTGCTTCAGCTTTGGTCATGGAGATGGACTGCGCCAGGTCAGCATCGCTGCGCACAACGCGCATACCGCGACCGCCGCCGCCGCCGGACGCCTTGATGATAACCGGGTAGCCAATGCGTTTAGCATGAGCACGGTTAGCATCCATGTCGTCGGTCAGAGGGCCGTCAGAGCCTGGTACGGTTGGCACACCGGCTTTTTTCATCGCAGTGATTGCAGACACTTTGTCGCCCATCAGGCGGATGGTGTCGGCTTTCGGGCCGATGAAGATGAAGCCAGAGCGTTCAACCTGCTCAGCAAAGTTGGCGTTCTCAGAGAGGAAGCCGTAACCCGGATGAATTGCTACCGCGCCGGTGATTTCAGCGGCGCTGATGATAGCCGGGATGTTCAGATAGCTTTTTACGGACGGAGCCGGGCCAATACAGACCGTCTCATCCGCCAGCAATACGTGTTTTAAATCGCGATCCGCGCTTGAGTGCACAGCGACGGTCTTGATGCCCAGTTCTTTACAGGCACGAAGAATACGCAGTGCGATCTCGCCGCGGTTAGCGATAACAATTTTATCCAGCATGTACGCCTCGTTACTCGATGACGACCAGCGGCTCGTCAAATTCAACCGGCTGACCACTTTCGACCAGAATCGCTTTCACAGTACCTGATTTGTCTGCTTCGATCTGGTTCATCATTTTCATCGCTTCAACGATGCACAGGGTATCGCCTACGTTGACTTTCTGACCCACTTCGATGAACGCCTTCGCGTCCGGGCTCGGGGTGCGGTAGAAAGTACCAACCATTGGGGAACGTACGATGTGACCACTGATTTCTGCTGCAGCGGCAGGTGCGGCTTCAGCTGCTGGCGCAACGGCTGCGGAGAGCGCAGGCTGCTGCACTGGCGCAGCATAAGCCTGCTGCATTACCGGGAAGCTAGCGGCTGGGGCTGCACGGCTGATGCGTACAGACTCTTCGCCTTCAGAAATTTCCAGTTCGGAGATACCTGATTCTTCAACCAGCTCGATCAGTTTTTTAATCTTACGAATATCCATGAGTGGGTTCCGTACTCTTGTTTAGTGTGATTGTGACAAGCGTTTTACCGCTGTCTGTAAAGCGTATGAATAGCCGTCTGCGCCCAGTCCACAGATAACGCCAGCAGCGATATCTGACAGATACGAATGGTGGCGGAACGGCTCTCGGGCGTGCACGTTACTCAGGTGGATCTCGATAAACGGGATACTCACCGCGAGCAGTGCGTCGCGGATAGCAACACTGGTGTGCGTAAACGCGGCCGGATTGATCAGGATATAGTCCACATTGTCTTTAGCCTGATGAATACGGTCGATGATTGCGTACTCCGCATTCGACTGAAAATGATCCAAATCCACATTCAGTGACGCTGCTTCCGTTCCCAGACGGTTAACAATTTCACTCAATGTCAGCGTGCCGTACTTCTCTGGCTCACGGGTTCCGAGCATGTTCAGGTTCGGTCCGTTCAAAACTAAGATATGGAACTTATCAGTCATTATGCCGCTATCTCCTGCGATTTTCGGGTAAAAAACAAAATATACCTTCGAAACGCAAATGTCACCTTTTCAGAGGCTTAAAACCGCTATCAGGCGAACCAAGGTCGCACATTATAACGATTTCGTAGCATTTAGCAGCTAAATACTGGTCTTATCAGGGAAGATTATCAACCGCTATCCGAAAAAGATTTGCGGTTGACGGGGAATATGCGGGAAAACGCACAGTTTCGCGAACTATCGCAACCACTGGCGGAACTTCTTGTAACGCCATGCTAAAAGCGCCACGGCGGCCAGTGCGTACAGGACCGGCTGCGGGGAGAGGATCTTCACCGACCACAGGTAATGAATGGGGGCGAGGATCGCGACAAGATAGACGAAGTTGTGTAGCAGCTGCCAGCGCCTGCCCAGTTTTCGCTGCGCATATTGCGTGGAGGTCAGCGCTAACGCCAGTAAAATCACCCAGCTCACAATACCCAGCGTCAGATAAGGGCGTGTCACCAGTTCGCGGCCAAGCAGTGCCAGATTGTTAATTCCCAGTTCCAGCAGGGCATAGCT
Source organism: Enterobacter sp. DC4 (assembly GCF_000568095.1). NCBI lineage: Bacteria > Pseudomonadati > Pseudomonadota > Gammaproteobacteria > Enterobacterales > Enterobacteriaceae > Enterobacter > Enterobacter sp. DC4. The sequence goes on from NZ_AZUB01000005.1 coordinate 21,804, forward strand.
GGTGAGGTGCAGCGTCGCCCAGGCAAAACACCATAGCCCTAACAGCCGACGGGTGCGTATCAATAGTGGCTGTTTAGCGTAGCGCGCCAGCGGCGAGACGAGCAAGGTGGCCAGTAAAAATTTCAGAGCCATCCGACCGGTAAAATGCTGGATATCCTTGGCCGGGTCTGCGCTAAAGAGCCCCTGGCTGGCGGCCCAGAACAGCCATATAAAAGGAAGTAACCCGGCCAGGTGCAGCAGCACTTTCAGCCAGGTAATCTGTTTTGCCGTTAAACGCACTCAGAAGTTCTCCCGTAAATTGAGGCCACGGTACAGCGAGGCCACTTCATCCGCATAGCCGTTAAACAGCAGCGTGGGCTGACGCTTCACGTCCAGCGCACCGCCGGAACCGATAAACCGCTCGGTTGCCTGCGACCAGCGCGGATGATCCACATGCGGGTTCACGTTGGCGAAGAAGCCGTATTCGTTCGGAGCCGCCAGATTCCAGGTGGTGGGAGGACGCTCGCGGGTAAGCTTAATGCTGACGATGGACTTAATTCCTTTGAAACCGTATTTCCACGGTACGGTTAAACGGATGGGGGCACCGTTCTGCGGCGGAAGCGCCTTGCCGTACACGCCAACGGTCAGCAGGGTAAGCGGGTGCATCGCCTCATCGAGACGTAGCCCTTCCACATACGGATACTCAAGCCCGCCGCCGATAAACCGGTCTTTTTGTCCTGGCATCTCGTCCGGCGCATAGCGCGTCTGGAAAGCGACATATTTTGCGTTGCTGGTGGGCTCAACCATCGCCAGCAGTTTATGCAGCGGGAAGCCGACCCACGGCACCACCATCGACCAGGCCTCCACGCAGCGCATGCGGTAGATACGCTCTTCGAGCGGGAAACGGGTGGTCAGATCGTGATGATCCAGCGTCAGGGGTTTTGCTACTTCGCCATCAATCTTCAGCGTCCACGGATCGGTTTTGAGGCTACCGGCGTTGGCGGCAGGATCGGCCTTGTCGAGACCAAATTCGTAGAAGTTGTTGTAGCCGGTGACTTTATCTTCTGGCGTCAGCGTCAGTTTATTTTGCCATTGGGCGGGTTTCGTAAAGGTGAGCGGGGCGCCGGAAGGAGCCTTCGGCCGATCGTTGCCTTTAAACCAGTCGAGCAGGTCGGCGTGTGCCGCCGGAGAGAGCGTCAGGGCTGTGGCGCTGATGCCAAGCATTTTCAGGATCTGGCGGCGCTGTAACATAAAGACAGACTCGGACGTTACGTCGGCTTCCGTCAGTTTTCGATTTTTCATGGCATCCTCCGTCATGCGTTTTCCTAAGCATGACGGAGGAGAGGGATTCGCGCGAATATGTCACGAAAATTTGAAGATTAGGCGATTTTTACCAGCGCACGACCGTGGAACTGGTTATCCATGATCTTACTGGCGTATTCCGGCGCCTGGCTGAGGGTTATCTCCGTTGCGCTCTGGGTATAGAAAGATTCCGGCAGGTCGCGCACCAGCCGTTCCCAGGCTTCATGGCGACGGGCCGGCGGGGTCATCACGGAATCCACACCCTGCAGGCGGACGTTACGCAAAATAAATGGCATCACGGTGGTGGGCAGGGCAAATCCCCCCGCCAGTCCGCAGGCTGCCACGCAGCCGCCGTAGTTCATCTGCGCCAGGACTTTTGCCAGCACTTTATCACCGACGGTATCCACCGCGCCTGCCCAGACCTGTTTTTCCAGTGGACGAGTTTCGGCGAATTCGTCACGGCTGAGAATGCGGCTGGCGCCGAGCTGGCGCAGGTAATCGTGGGTGCTTTCACGACCGGAAACCGCCGCGACCTGATAGCCCAGCTTGTGCAGCAGCGTGACAGCCGTGCTGCCCACGCCGCCGCTGGCACCGGTGACGACAATTTCACCCGACTCAGGGCGGATGCCCGCATCTTCCAGCGCCATCACGCACAGCATGGCGGTAAAGCCTGCCGTACCGACGATCATCGCCTTGCGGCCATCCATGCCTTTCGGCATTGGCACCAGCCAGTCGCCCTTCACGCGCGCCTGCGTTGCCAGCCCGCCCCAGTGATTTTCACCCACGCCCCAGCCGGTGAGCAGCACCTGCTGGCCCGGGTGGAAGCGCGGATCCTCGCTGGTATGAACCCGGCCCGCGAAATCAATCCCCGGCACCATAGGGAAATTTCGGATGATTTTACCCTTACCGGTAATCGCCAGCGCATCTTTATAATTTAAACTGGACCAGTCGATGTCGACGGTTACTTCGCCTTCCGGCAGGCGACTCTCTTCTACCGCCTGCACTGAGGCAAGCGTTTTGCCGTCCTGCTGTTCTAAGATCAAAGCCTGCATACGGGGTCCTCTCGACTCATATGATTGGAAAATAATTTCTGAAGACTATACTCGCTCAGGGAAACGCAGTGCCGATTTAACGCAATAAATTGCCAGATACACCCGATTTGATAGTATGCCGCATTTGGAATGCAAGTTAGCGCTTACTCGCTACCCCATCAACCCACGGAGTAATCTCAAGGATGCGATTAACGACGAAGTTCTCGGCTTTTATCACCTTGCTGACGGGGCTTACCATTTTTGTCACGCTTATGGGCTGCTCCCTGAGCTTTTACACCGCCATTCAGGACAAGCTGGTTAACCGGGTACAGTCTGTTGCATCGGTGATTGATGCGCGTCTGCTGACGACGCCGCTACCGGCGCTCTCCAGTGAGCTCGATGAGTTGATGGTACCTGTTGATATCGTTCAGATCGACATTCTGCAGGGAAAGCATCGTGTTTTAAGCCACGAACGGCCGGGAAGCTATCGTCCCGCGGGCGTGGTGAGCCAGTATCGGGAAGTGACGGTGCATTCCCTGAAAAATCCGGGGATGACCATACACATGGTCTACCTCGATCCGATGGCGAGCTATTTTCGTTCAATGATGACCACCGCACCGCTCACCGTCGCCGTTGCGTTTATCGTCCTGCTGATCTTTCTCGCGGTCCGCTGGCTGCGCCGCCAGCTCTCCGGTCAGGAGCTGCTGGAGATGCGCTCCGTGCGGATCCTTAACGGTGAACGCGGCCCGCAGGTGCGTGGCTCGGTCCATGAGTGGCCGTCACGCGCCAGCAGCGCGCTGGATACGCTGCTCTCGGAAATCCAGTTTGCCAGCGACCAGCGCAGCCGAATGGATACGCTGATTCGCTCTTATGCCGCCCAGGATAATAAAACTGGCCTTAACAACCGTCTTTTCTTTGATAATCAGCTCGCCACGCTGCTCGACGATTCAGAAAAAGTGGGGACACACGGGGTGGTGATGATGATTCGCCTGCCCGATTTCGATCTCCTGCGCGATACCTGGGGACAGCGGGCTGCGGAAGAAAACCTCTTTACGCTGATCAACCTGCTCTCCACCTTTATTATGCGCTACCCGGGCGCGCTGCTGGCCCGCTATCACCGCAGCGACTTTGCCGTATTGTTGCCTCATCGTACGCTGAAGGAGTCGGAAAGCATCGCCAGCCAGCTGCTGAAGGCGGTGGATGCGCTGCCGCAGAGCAAAATGCTCGACAGGGACGATATGGTCCACATGGGGATCTGCGCCTGGCGTGGCGGACAATCCACACAACAGGTGATGGAACATGCGGAAGCGGCCACCCGCAACGCCGTGTTGCAGGGGGCGAACGGATGGGCGGTTTACGATGACTCGCTGCCGGAAAAAGGGCGTGGTAATGTGCGCTGGCGTACTTTGATTGAGCAAATGCTTAGCCGCGGTGGACCACGTATTTATCAAAAACCCGCGGTCATGAAAAACGGCAACGTTCATCACCGTGAACTGATGTGTCGTATTTTTGACGGTTCGGAAGAGGTTATCTCGGCGGAATATCTGCCGATGGTCCTGCAATTTGGTCTGTCCGAAGAGTATGACCGCCAGCAAATTACCCGATTGATTCCGTTTTTATCTTTTTGGCCTGAAGAGAGCCTGGCATTACAGGTTACCGTTGAGTCCTTAATACGCCCACGTTTTCAGCGCTGGCTTCGTGATACATTAATGCAATGCGAAAAATCGCAACGCAAACACATTATTTTTGAACTTGCTGAGGCTGATGTAGGTCAACACATCAGCCGGTTACGTCCGGTAGTTCGTTTGATCAATGCGCTCGGTGCGCGTGTGGCGGTGACGCAGGCAGGTTTAACGCTGGTCAGTACCAACTGGATCAAGGAGCTGGATGTGGAGTTATTAAAGCTACATCCGGGGCTGGTAAGGAATATTGAGAAGCGTACGGAAAACCAGCTGCTGGTACAGAGTCTGGTAGAAGCATGCAAGGGAACGCGAACACAAGTATTTGCCACGGGCGTGCGCTCCAGAAGTGAATGGCAGATGTTAACAGAGCGCGGTGTGATGGGTGGTCAGGGGGATTTTTTTGCTGCCTCTCAACCGCTTGACACCAACGTGAAAAAATATTTGCAAAGATACTCTGTTTGACCTGCCGTTTACGCTGTTTTCACGTAGAATATCGCGCCTGTAGCTTTGAGTATGTCGAGCAAAAAGCCAGTGAACGACCTTTAACGGGTTACAAACGTCAGTGGGGAACGCTACTGTTTATTCAGCCCTGAGGGAGTCAGGGGATGATTTTGTAACATCAGGAAACGTACTGCACAAATTTTCACCGTTGCAGATGATTTTTGCGCCTTGTCGCTGCTGCGTGTGGTTGGTAAAGTAAGCGGATTTTGTTTTCCGCCCCAGCTTTCAGGATTATCCCTTAGTATGTTGAAAAAATTTCGTGGCATGTTTTCCAATGACCTGTCCATTGACCTGGGTACCGCGAATACCCTTATTTATGTAAAAGGACAAGGCATCGTATTGAATGAGCCTTCTGTTGTGGCCATTCGTCAGGATCGTGCAGGCTCGCCGAAAAGCGTGGCCGCAGTGGGTCATGACGCGAAGCAGATGCTGGGTCGTACCCCTGGCAACATCGCCGCCATTCGCCCAATGAAAGACGGCGTTATCGCCGACTTCTTCGTGACTGAAAAAATGCTTCAGCACTTCATCAAGCAGGTTCACAGCAACAGCTTCATGCGCCCAAGCCCGCGTGTTCTGGTGTGTGTGCCGGTTGGTGCAACCCAGGTAGAGCGTCGCGCAATTCGTGAATCTGCCCAGGGCGCAGGTGCGCGTGAAGTGTTCCTGATTGAAGAGCCAATGGCGGCGGCCATCGGTGCTGGCCTGCCTGTGTCTGAAGCGACCGGTTCCATGGTGGTGGATATCGGTGGTGGTACCACTGAAGTGGCCGTTATCTCTCTGAACGGCGTGGTGTACTCCTCTTCCGTACGTATCGGTGGTGACCGCTTCGACGAAGCCATCATTAATTATGTACGCCGTAACTACGGCTCTCTGATCGGTGAAGCCACCGCAGAGCGTATCAAACACGAAATCGGCTCTGCGTATCCGGGCGATGAAGTGCGTGAGATCGAAGTACGTGGCCGTAACCTGGCTGAAGGTGTGCCACGCGGTTTCACCCTGAACTCCAACGAAATTCTGGAAGCACTGCAGGAACCACTGACGGGTATCGTGAGCGCGGTAATGGTCGCGCTGGAACAGTGCCCACCAGAGCTGGCGTCCGATATCTCCGAGCGCGGTATGGTTCTGACCGGTGGTGGTGCGCTGCTGCGTAACCTCGACCGCCTGTTAATGGAAGAGACAGGTATTCCTGTCGTAGTTGCAGAAGATCCACTGACTTGCGTCGCCCGTGGTGGTGGCAAGGCGCTGGAAATGATCGACATGCACGGCGGCGATTTGTTCAGCGAAGAGTAGTCGAGTTTGAGAGGGTAGCAATTTGCTACCCTTTCTCTCTGACGCGAGAATACGCATAGCCTATGAAGCCAATTTTTAGCCGTGGCCCATCGCTACAGTTTCGCCTTATTCTGGCGGTTCTGGTTGCGCTTGGGGTCATTATTGCCGATAGCCGCCTCGGTACGTTCAGCCAGATCCGAACGTACATGGATACCGCCGTCAGTCCTTTCTACTTTATATCCAATGGTCCCCGTGAATTGCTCGACTCCGTTTCTCAAACGCTGTCTTCACGTGACCAACTCGAACTCGAAAACCGGGCATTACGTCAGGAACTGTTACTGAAAAACAGCGAACTGCTGATGCTGGGGCAATACAAGCAGGAAAATGCGCGTCTGCGTGAACTGCTCGGCTCGCCGCTGCGTCAGGATGAGCAGAAAATGGTCACGCAGGTGATCTCCACCGTGAACGACCCTTACAGCGATCAGGTTGTGATCGACAAAGGGAGCGTGAACGGGGTGTATGAAGGTCAGCCTGTTATCAGTGATAAAGGCGTCGTGGGCCAGGTGGTTGCCGTGGCCAAACTGACCAGCCGCGTGCTGCTGATTTGCGATGCCACGCATGCGCTGCCGATCCAGGTGCTGCGCAACGACATCCGCGTGATTGCGGCCGGGAACGGCTGTACGGATGACCTGCAGCTGGAACACCTGCCAGCTAACACGGATATCCGCGTGGGTGACGTCCTGGTGACCTCCGGTCTGGGCGGACGCTTCCCTGAGGGCTATCCGGTTGCGGTGGTCTCTTCAGTGAAGCTGGATACGCAGCGTGCCTATACCGTAATTCAGGCGCGTCCAACCGCCGGTTTGCAGCGTCTGCGCTATCTGCTGCTGCTGTGGGGCGCCGATCGTAACGGTGCTAATCCGATGACGCCTGAAGAGGTGCATCGCGTAGCAAATGAGCGCCTGATGCAGATGATGCCGCAGGTTCTCCCGCCTGCGGATTCCATGGGGCCGCCTGCGCCAGTCCCGGCGCCGGCAACCGGGTTAACGCAGCCGCTGCCGGATGCGCCGCCACCGCCTAAACTCTCTTCGGGAGGGCAGTAGTGGCAAGCTATCGTAGCCAGGGACGCTGGGTCATCTGGCTCTCGTTTCTCATTGCACTGTTGCTGCAAGTGATGCCCTGGCCGGATGACATTCTCGTTTTCCGGCCAAATTGGGTATTGCTCATTTTGCTCTACTGGATCCTTGCCCTGCCGCATCGCGTAAATGTCGGCACAGGTTTCGTGATGGGTGCCATACTGGATCTCATTAGCGGCTCTACGCTTGGCGTGCGCGCCTTGTCCATGAGCATTATTGCGTACCTCGTCGCACTCAAATTCCAGCTCTTCCGTAACCTTGCGCTCTGGCAACAGGCCCTGGTGGTGATGCTATTGTCGCTCGCTGCGGATATCGTTGTTTTCTGGGCAGAGTTTTTAGTGATCAACGTCTCTTTCCGACCGGAAGTGTTCTGGAGTAGTGTAGTAAACGGTGTGCTCTGGCCATGGTTATTCCTGCTGATGCGTAAGGTTCGCCAGCAGTTTGCTGTGCAATAAAAGGTTTCTATGACGTCTTTGTATCTCGCTTCCGGCTCCCCGCGCCGTCAGGAACTCCTGACGCAGCTAGGGGTCTCTTTTGAACGCATCGTGACCGGCATTGAAGAAAAACGTGCTGAGGGCGAAAGCGCGCAACAGTACGTGTCTCGCCTGGCGCGTGAGAAAGCGCAGGCGGGCGTGGCCAGTGTGCCATGCGATCTCCCCGTGCTGGGAGCAGATACCATCGTTATTCTGAACGGTGAAGTGCTTGAGAAACCGCGCGACGCCGATCATGCGGCGCGCATGCTGCGCAAACTGTCCGGACATACGCATCAGGTGATGACGGCCGTCGCGCTGGCTGACAGCCAGCACGTGCTGGATTGCCTGGTGGTGACAGAAGTGACGTTCAGAGTGCTTACCGACGACGACATCGCCGCTTATATTGCCAGCGGTGAACCAATGGATAAGGCAGGTGCATACGGTATTCAGGGGCTGGGTGGCTGTTTTGTCAGGAAGATTCATGGCAGCTATCACGCCGTAGTCGGCTTACCGCTGGTGGAAACGTATGAGTTGCTGAGCAATTTTAACTCACTGCGTGAGGGAAGGGATAATTATGACGGCTGAATTGTTGGTAAACGTAACGCCATCGGAAACCCGTGTGGCCTATATTGATGGTGGCATTCTTCAGGAAATTCATATTGAGCGTGAAGCGCGGCGCGGAATAGTAGGCAATATCTACAAAGGTCGTGTCAGTCGTGTACTACCGGGTATGCAGGCGGCTTTTGTAGATATTGGACTGGATAAGGCGGCATTTTTACATGCCTCCGATATCATGCCGCACACCGAGTGCGTCGCGGGCGAAGAGCAAAAGCAGTTTGCTGTGCGCGACATTTCCGAACTGGTGCGTCAGGGACAGGATCTGATGGTGCAGGTGGTGAAAGATCCCCTCGGTACCAAAGGCGCCCGTCTGACCACCGACATCACCTTACCTTCCCGCTATCTGGTCTTTATGCCCGGCGCGTCGCACGTGGGCGTTTCGCAGCGTATTGAGAGCGAAAGCGAGCGCGAGCGTCTGAAGAAAGTGGTCAGCGCCTACTGCGATGAGCAGGGAGGGTTTATCATCCGTACCGCCGCAGAGGGGATCAGCGAGGAAGACCTGGCGTCGGATGCGGCATACCTGAAGCGCGTCTGGACCAAAGTGATGGAGCGTAAAAAACGCAACCAGACCCGCTACCAGCTCTACGGTGAACTGGCGCTTGCACAACGCGTTCTGCGTGACTTTGCTGATGCGCAGCTCGACCGCATTCGCGTGGACTCGCGCCTGACCTATGAAGCACTGCTGGAATTTACCGCCGAATATATCCCCGAGATGCCTGGCCTGCTGGAGCATTATTCAGGGCGTCAGCCGATCTTCGATCTCTATGATGTCGAAAACGAGATCCAGCGTGCGCTGGAGCGTAAGGTTGAGCTGAAGTCCGGCGGCTATCTGATCATCGATCAGACCGAAGCGATGACCACCGTCGATATTAACACCGGCGCGTTTGTCGGCCATCGCAATCTCGATGACACCATCTTCAACACCAACATCGAAGCCACGCAGGCGATTGCGCGCCAGCTTCGTCTGCGCAATCTGGGCGGCATTATCATCATCGACTTCATCGATATGAGTAATGAAGACCATCGTCGCCGCGTGCTGCATTCGCTTGAGCAGGCGTTGAGTAAAGATCGCGTGAAAACCAGCATCAACGGCTTCTCACAGTTGGGGCTGGTGGAAATGACGCGTAAGCGTACCCGCGAGAGCGTGGAGCATGTGCTGTGTAATGAATGCCCGACCTGCCATGGACGCGGAACGGTAAAGACGGTTGAGACCGTCTGCTACGAAATTATGCGTGAAATTGTGCGTGTGCATCATGCCTACGACTCCGACCGTTTTCTGGTCTATGCTTCCCCTGCGGTGGCTGAAGCGCTGAAAGGCGAAGAGTCACACGCGCTGGCGGAAGTGGAAATCTTTGTCGGCAAACAGGTAAAAGTACAAATTGAACCGCTCTATAACCAGGAGCAGTTTGACGTCGTGATGATGTAAACGCAGTACGCTGCGTGACGAATGCTGACAAGGAGAGATGCGTGAGGCGATTGCCGGGGATTTTATTGCTTACAGGGGCAACGCTGGTCGTGATTGTCGCGTTGCTCGTGAGCGGGCTACGCCTCGTATTGCCGCATCTGGACAGCTGGCGTCCGCAGCTGCTGGCGAAAATCGAATCCACCACCGGCGTGCCGGTGAACGTCAGTCAGGTCAGCGCTAACTGGCAAAATTTTGGCCCGACGCTCGATGTCCGGGATATCAACGCCCGCCTGAAAGATGGCGGTTATCTGAAAATCAAACGCGTGACCCTGGCGCTGGACGTCTGGCAAAGCCTGCTGCATCTGCGCTGGCAGTTTCGCGATCTCACCTTTTATCAGCTCCAGTTCCTGACCAATACGCCGCTGTCCGGTAGCGATAGCGGTCAGGGACTTGAAGCCAACCGCTTCAGCGATCTTTTCCTACGCCAGTTCGATCATTTCGATCTGCGTGACAGCGAAGTGAGCTTTATTACTCTTTCCGGCCAGCGCGCCGAGCTGGCGATCCCGCAGCTGACCTGGCTCAACGGTAAGGATCGGCATCGCGCCGAGGGACAGGTCAATCTCTCAAGCCTGAACGGCCAGCACGGCGTGATGCAGGTGCGCATGGATCTGCGCGACGATGACGGCCTGTTAAATAACGGTAAAGTCTGGCTGCAGGCCGATGATGTGGACGTCAAGCCGTGGCTGGGCGACTGGCTCCAGCAAAATATGCAGCTAGAAACGGCCCGCTTCAGTCTTGAAGGCTGGCTGACCCTGACGAAAGGCGAATTTGCCAGCGGTGATATCTGGCTCAAGCAGGGGGGCGCGAGCTGGAAAGGCGAAAAACAACAGCATCAGCTTTCCGTCGATAACCTCACCGCACACGTAACGCAGGAGAAAGAGGGCTGGCAGTTTGCCATTCCCGATACGCGCATCACGATGGACGGCAAGCCGTGGCCGCGCGGTGCGCTGACGCTGGCCTGGATGCCGGAGCAGGATGTCGGTGGCACGGCCAGTAAACGCAGCGACGAGCTGCGCATCCGTGCCAGCAACCTGGATTTGGCCGCCATTGAAGGGCTGCGCTCGATGGCGGCAAAGCTCTCTCCCGATCTCGGCGAGATCTGGCTGGCAACGCAGCCGAGCGGGAAGATAGACGCTCTGGCGCTGGATATCCCGCTCCAGGCGACGGAAAAAACCCGCTTCCAGGCAACGTGGAAAGATCTTGCCTGGAAGCAGTGGAAGCTGCTGCCGGGGGCAGAGCACTTTAGCGGCAAGCTGGAAGGCAGCGTGGAAAATGGCAGGCTGACGGTTGATATGCACGACGCCAAAATGCCTTACGAGACGGTCTTCCGCGCGCCGCTGGAAATCAAACAGGGCAGCGCGGTGCTTAACTGGCTCCGTAACGACAAGGGTTTCCAGCTTGATGGACGCCATATCGATGTGAAAGCCAAAGCGGTGCATGCGCGCGGCGATTTCCGCTATCTGCAGCCTGAAGGGGATGAGCCGTGGCTGGGTATTCTCGCCGGGATCAGCACCGATGACGGCTCTCAGGCCTGGCGCTACTTCCCGGAAAACCTGATGGGAAAAGCGCTGGTAGACTATCTCAGCGGGGCGATTCAGGGCGGTCAGGCGGACAATGCCACGCTGGTCTACGGCGGAAATCCGCATCTTTTCCCGTACAAACATAATGAAGGCCAGTTCCAGGTGCTGGTGCCGCTGCATAACGCCACCTTCGCGTTCCAGCCGGACTGGCCCGCGCTGAAAAACCTGGATATCGAACTTAATTTCCTCAATGACGGCCTGTGGATGAAGTCCGACAGCGTGGCGCTGGGCGGCGTGACGGCCAGTAACCTGACGGCCAACATTCCGGACTACTCAAAAGAGAAGCTGCTGATTGATGCCGACATCAACGGTCCCGGCAAGGCGGTCGGACCGTACTTTGAGGAGACGCCGCTGAAAGAGTCGCTGGCCGCGACGCTTCAACAGCTGCAGCTTGATGGCGATGTGAATGCTCGCTTACATCTTGATATCCCGCTGGACGGCAAGATGACCACCGCCAAAGGCGACGTCCGTCTGAAGAACAACAGCCTGTTCATTAAACCCCTTGAGAGCACGCTGAAAAATCTCAGCGGGCAGTTCAGCTTTGAGAACGGTAACCTGAAGAGCGAGCCGCTTACGGCCAGCTGGTTTAATCAGCCCGTTAATATTGACTTCACGACGACCGAGGGTGAAAAGGCCTATCAGGTAGCCGTCAATCTTGACGGTAACTGGCAACCATCACGTATGGACGTCCTGCCGAAGCCCATTGAGGCGTCAGTGGAGGGGGCGGTTGCCTGGCAGGGTAAAGTGGCAATCGACCTGCCTTATCACGCGGGTGCCCAGTATAAGGTCGACATCACGGGCGATCTGAAAAACCTTCAGAGCCAGCTGCCTGCGCCGCTGGATAAACAGGCCGGACAGCCGCTGCCGGTAAAGCTGAACGTCGATGGCAACCTGAACAGCTTCGCGCTGACCGGCAGCGCGGGTGGGACAAACCATTTCAACAGCCGCTGGCTGCTTAACCGCAAGCTCACCCTCGATAAAGCCATCTGGACAACGGATAGCCGCTCCACGCCACCGCTGCCGGAGCAGACGGGCATTGAGCTGAATCTCCCGCCGATGGACGGTGCTGAGTGGCTGGCGCTGTTCCAGAAAGGCGTTGGGCAAAACGTTGATGAAACCGCCCAGTTCCCGCAAACCATTACCGTACGTACGCCGTCGCTGATGCTGGGCGGACAGCAGTGGAACAACCTGAGCATTGTCTCGCAGCCTGGCGCTAACGGCACGAAGGTGGAGGCCCAGGGCAGAGAGATCAACGGTACGCTGACCATGCGTAATCACGCGCCGTGGCAGGCGGCGATACGCTACCTCTACTACAACCCGGCAAGCGCCGCGAGCGGGAAAGACAAACCGGCAGAGACGTCGCCGCTGAGTCATACCTCCCGTGTCGATTTTAGCGGCTGGCCCGATCTCCAGCTGCGCTGTGCGGAGTGCTGGTTGTGGGGGCAGAAATATGGCCGTATCGACGGTGATTTCACTATTCAGGCAAACACGCTTACGCTCTCCGGCGGCCTGGTTGATACCGGATTTGGCCGCATGACGGCCGCAGGGGAATGGGTGAATAACCCGGGCGAGCAGCGGACGTCCCTGAAGGGCGACATTAAAGGCAACAAACTGGATGCGGCAGCCAGTTTCTTTGGTATCAGCACGCCGCTGCGCGGCTCGTCATTTGACGTCGATTACGATCTTCACTGGCGCGACGCACCGTGGAAGCCGGATGAGGCCTCGCTGAACGGCATTCTGAAAACCCACTTCGGCAAAGGTGAAATTGCCGACGTAAGCACGGGGCGTGCCGGACAGATCCTGCGCCTGCTGAGTTTTGACGCGCTGCTGCGCAAGCTGCGCTTCGATTTCAGTGATACCTTCAACGAAGGTTTCTACTACGATTCCATCCGCAGTACGGCGTGGATCAAGGACGGCGTTCTGCACACCGACGACACGCTGGTGGATGGCCTTGAAGCGGATATCGCCATGAAAGGCTCCGTTAACCTCGTGCGTCGCGAACTGGATATGGAAGCCGTCGTGGCACCGGAAATTTCCGCGAGCGTGGGTGTGGCGGCAGCTTTCGTGGTGAACCCGATTGTTGGTGCGGCGGTGTTTGCCGCCAGTAAAGTGCTGGGGCCACTCTGGAGCAAGGTCTCCATTCTGCGCTACCGCATTACCGGTCCGGTAGATAAACCGCAGATTAACGAGGTGCTGCGCCAGCCGCGCAAAGATGCACAGCAATGATTTGACGTGGGCAGGTAATTGCCTCACTCTCAATAAATACGATCTTTATACCGCCACGGGCGGCAACGAACGAGTAGCAATACGATGAGTCTGAACCTGGTAAGTGAACATTTGCTCGCAGCGAACGGCCTGAGCCATCAGGACCTGTTCTCCATTCTTGGTCAACTGACCGAACGCCGTCTCGACTACGGCGACCTTTATTTCCAGTCGAGCTATCACGAATCTTGGGTTTTAGAAGACAGCATCATCAAAGATGGCTCCTACAACATCGACCAGGGCGTCGGCGTCCGTGCCGTCAGCGGCGAGAAAACCGGTTTTGCCTATGCCGATCAGATTAGCCTCACCGCACTTGAGCAGAGCGCGCAGGCCGCGCGTACCATTGTGCGTGATACCGGCGATGGTCGCGTGAAAACCCTGGGAGAAGTGCAGCACTCTGCGCTCTATACCAGCATCGATCCGCTGCAGAGCATGAGCCGTGAAGAGAAGCTGGATATCCTGCGTCGCGTGGACAAAGTCGCCCGCGCGGCGGACAAACGCGTGCAGGAAGTTTCAGCCAGCCTGAGCGGTGTGTATGAGCTGATTCTGGTTGCGGCAACGGACGGCACCCTGGCGGCAGATGTTCGCCCGTTGGTGCGTCTCTCCATCAGCGTGCAGGTTGATGAGGACGGCAAACGCGAGCGCGGCTCAAGCGGCGGCGGCGGTCGTTTCGGCTATGACTGGTTCCTGGGCGACGTTGACGGTGAAGCGCGCGCTGACGCGTGGGCAAAAGAAGCCGTGCGTATGGCGCTGGTGAATCTGAATGCCGTCGCGGCGCCGGCGGGCTCATTCCCGGTGGTGCTGGGTGCCGGCTGGCCGGGTGTATTGTTGCATGAGGCGGTAGGCCACGGCCTGGAAGGCGACTTTAACCGTCGCGGGACGTCCGTGTTCAGCGGACAGATCGGGCAACTTGTCTCCTCGGAGCTGTGCACCGTGGTGGATGACGGCACCATGCGCGATCGCCGTGGCTCGGTGGCTATCGACGATGAAGGTACGCCAGGCCAGTACAATGTGCTGATCGAAAACGGCGTGCTGAAAGGCTACATGCAGGACAAACTCAACGCGCGCCTGATGGGTGTTGCGCCGACGGGCAACGGACGCCGTGAATCTTACGCGCATCTGCCGATGCCGCGCATGACCAACACTTACATGCTGCCGGGCAAATCCACGCCGCAGGAGATTATCGAATCCGTTGATTACGGTATCTTTGCGCCAAACTTTGGCGGCGGCCAGGTGGACATCACCTCCGGTAAGTTTGTCTTCTCTACTTCAGAAGCGTACCTGATCGAGAAGGGCAAAGTGACCAAAGCGGTGAAAGGTGCAACGCTGATTGGCTCCGGTATTGAAGCCATGCAGCAGATCTCGATGGTTGGTAACGATCTGAAGCTGGATAACGGCGTGGGCGTCTGCGGTAAAGAGGGCCAGAGCCTGCCGGTTGGCGTGGGCCAGCCAACGCTGAAAGTGGACAACCTGACGGTGGGCGGTACAGCCTGACCTGACTCCTTCATAAAAAAGGCGCTACATCAGTAGCGCCTTTCTTTTAGCGTAAGTGACCCAGCGGTATCTCCGGATCCGGTTCGTGCGTGATGCGGTTACGCAAATCACGACGAATGATCTCGATCGACCAGAACCAGACCAGATGGCCCACGATCTCTGACACGTGTTCATACCACGGCAGCTCAAACAGCGGTGGCGTCAGCCCCATCAGCGGGAAGGAGATCATATGCACAAAGAGCTGAGCTAACGCACCCGCCAGCAAACCCTGCCAGAGTTTAATTTTCGGGAAGACTTCAGCAACGACACAATACCCGACAGCGAAGACGATTGAGAAAATAATATGCGTCACGCCGACCCAGTTAAATATATGTCCGGCAAATGTATAAACCGCTGCGTTAGGGTCAACAACCCCCAGCCAGTCTCGTAAAAATACATAGGGAGGGTTTAAAAAATTACGTGAACAGTCAATCTGGCTTGCGGCTCTTATTAATTGCTCAGGCCCGCATGCGCCGGTAAATAGATCGGTGGGGCTGCGTGGCGGAAGCGGTACTTCGGCTCCCCATTTGACAAACGCGGAGACAATCCCTGCAATTAAACCGACGAACGCGGCGAGCCCATAGCGCCTGCGTGAAAGCGGTGTTTGTTCAAATAGATTCATTTCTTTTCCTTGTTTAATGTCATCCTGCGGAATACATTTTATTATTCATATCAGCAACAAATTAATAACAGTCTGAACAGCAGACTGTTTATAAAGTAAAGGGCGGGCGGCGGCAGTGTCAATTAGCTATTCCTGATAGTGGCGAAGGAATATTCCAGAATGCAGAGGGGTTTTATCCTGGAAATATTCATCGCTCATATACTTTCAGGGATAAATCGATTATTCCTTCCTTCTTCCCCGCATCCCCTGAAACAGCTCCGCCACGTCCACAAAATACTCGGTCAGATAGTTAATACACACCTGTACCTTGAGCGGGAGTTTGTCTTTTTCGGTATACAGGGCGTACACCGGACGCGGATCGGACTGGTAGCGTGGGAAGAGGATCTCCAGCACGCCGCTGTTGATCTCGTTGATCACCCACATCAGCGGCACGTAGGCGATCCCGGCGCCGGCCACCAGCCAGCGCGAAATGGTCATCGGATCGTTGGTGACAAAACGCCCTTCCGGCAGCAGTCGGGTGGAGATCCCCTCCGGGGCAATCAGCTCAAATTCATTGTCGGGCCGCACGCTGTACTCCAGCCACGAGTGGTTGGTGAGGTCGGCGGGTTTCTCCGGCACACCATACTGCGCCAGATAGCTTTTCGATGCACAGACCACCATCGGCATGCTGCCCAGCCGACGCGAGAACAGGCTGGAATCCTGCAACGCGCCGACGCGGATCACCACGTCCAGCCCGTCGGCAATCAGATCCGGCGCCGGGATACCCGTCACCAGATTGACGGTAAGCCCGGGGTACTCTTTCAGCATATCCGCCGTCATGGCAGCGAGAACATTTTGTGCCATAGTTGAAGAACACCCGATGCGCAGCGTGCCGATGGGGGTGTTGTTGAAGGCATAAAGCTGTTCGTGAACATCCTGCACTTCAAGCAGCATGCGGCGACAGCCCTGATAGTAAATTTTGCCCGCTTCCGTCAGCCCAATGCTGCGGGTACTGCGGTTGAGCAGCTTGACCTGAAGCTCATCTTCCAGTTTGGACACCGTCTGGCTGATGGATGAGACGCTCATCTGAAGCTGGCGTGCAGCGGCGGTAAAGGAGCCCAGTTCAACCACTTTGGCGAAGACCGACATGCGTTTTAAACGTTCCATTGTTCACTCTGGCTTAAAAGTGATTTAGATCACATATTATAGATAACAGCATAACAGTTACGTTAATATATTATTTATTACATAACGGCTGCGCCATTCTCGCCCGGCGTTTCTTGCTCTCCTGCGATGGCGTGCGCTAAAAAATTCTGAAGCCTGCACTCTCTCTAATCAAGGTCAACATGAGTCTGTTTCCCGTTATCGTGGTGTTCGGTCTGTCGTTCCCACCGATATTTTTCGAGCTTCTTTTATCACTGGCGATCTTCTGGCTGGTGCGCAAGGTGCTGGTCCCTACCGGGATCTACGATTTCGTCTGGCACCCTGCATTGTTCAATACCGCGCTGTATTGCTGCCTGTTCTACCTGATATCGCGCATGTTTGTCTGAGGTTGATGTGAAAACGCTAACAAGAAAAATCTCCCGCACTGCCATCACTACGGCGCTGGTTATCCTCGCCTTCATCGCTATTTTCCGCGCCTGGGTCTATTACACCGAATCACCGTGGACGCGTGATGCACGCTTCAGCGCCGATGTGGTGGCCATCGCCCCTGACGTGGCCGGTCTTATCACGGCGGTCAACGTCCACGACAACCAGCTGGTGAAGAAAGATCAGGTCCTGTTCACCATCGACCAGCCTCGTTACCAGAAAGCGCTGGAAGAGGCGGAAGCGGACGTGGCCTATTACCAGGCGCTGGCTGCGGAGAAACGCCGCGAGGCTGGCCGCCGTAATCAGCTGGGCGTTCAGGCAATGTCCCGTGAAGAGATTGACCAGTCCAACAACGTGCTGCAGACCGTGCTCCACCAGCTGGCGAAAGCGCAGGCAACGCGCGATCTGGCGAAGCTCGATCTGGAGCGCACCGTGATCCGTGCGCCGTCGGATGGCTGGGTGACCAACCTGAACGTCTACGCCGGGGAATTCATTACCCGCGGCTCAACCGCCGTGGCGCTGGTTAAACAGAACTCCTTCTACGTGCTCGCCTATATGGAAGAGACCAAGCTGGAGGGTGTACGTCCAGGGTATCGCGCGGAGATCACGCCGCTGGGCAGCAATCGCGTCTTTAAAGGCACCGTCGACAGCGTTGCCGCAGGGGTGACTAACTCCAGCAGCTCTAACGATGCTAAAGGGATGGCGACGGTAGATTCCAACCTCGAGTGGGTGCGTCTGGCCCAGCGCGTGCCGGTGCGCATCCACCTGGACGAGCAGCAGGGAAATCTGTGGCCTGCGGGTACCACGGCGACGGTGGTGATTACCGGTGAAAAAGACCGGGATGCCAGCCAGGACTCGTTCTTCCGTAAAATTGCCCACCGCCTGCGCGAGTTTGGTTAATCGCCATGGGTATTTTTTCTATCGCCAGCCAGCACATTCGCTTCGCCGTGAAGCTGGCGTGCGCCATCGTGCTGGCGCTGTTTGTCGGCTTCCACTTCCAGCTTGAAACCCCTCGCTGGGCGGTGCTGACGGCTGCGATTGTCGCGGCGGGGCCGGCCTTCGCCGCGGGCGGGGAGCCCTATTCTGGCGCGATCCGCTATCGCGGGATGCTGCGTATCATCGGGACGTTTATCGGCTGCTTCGCGGCGCTGACTATTATTATTCTGATGATCCGTACCCCGCTGCTGATGCTGATGGTCTGCTGTATCTGGGCAGGTTTCTGCACCTGGATCTCGTCTCTGGTGAAAGTGGAGAACTCCTACGCCTGGGGGCTGGCGGGCTATACCGCGCTGATTATTGTCATCACCATTCAGTCTGAACCGCTGCTTGCCCCGCAGTTTGCGGTTGAGCGCTGCAGCGAGATTGTGATTGGTATTGTCAGTGCAATCGTCGCTGACCTGCTGTTCTCCCCGCGCTCCATCAAGCAGGAAGTCGACCTTGAGCTTGACGCGCTGATGGTTGCCCAGTACCAGCTGATGCAGCTCTGCATTAAGCATGGCGACAGCGAAGAGGTGGATAAAGCCTGGAGCGGGCTGGTACGTCGTACGCAGGCGCTGGAAGGGATGCGCAGCAACCTTAATATGGAGTCCTCGCGCTGGGCTCGCGCGAATCGTCGCCTGAAAGCCCTCAACACCGTCTCTCTGACGCTGATTACCCAGGCATGTGAAACCTATTTGATTCAGAACACCCGGCCGGAAGCGGTCACCGATACGTTCCGCGAACTGTTTGCCGAGCCGGTGGAAACCGTGCAGGACGTGCACAAGCAGCTTAAGCGCATGCGTCGGGTGATTGCCTGGACTGGGGAGCGCGACACGCCGGTGACGATCTACACCTGGGTCGGCGCCGCGACGCGCTATCTGCTGCTGAAGCGCGGCGTGATAGGGAACACCAAAATCAGCGCGGCGGAAGAAGAGGTGCTGCAGGGCGAAGTGGTGATCAAGGCGGAATCCGCCGAGCGCCATCACGCCATGGTCAACTTCTGGCGTACCACGCTGGCCTGTATGCTCGGCACGCTGTTCTGGCTCTGGACGGGCTGGACGTCCGGCAGCGGCGCGATGGTGATGATTGCCGTCGTGACCGCACTGGCGATGCGTCTGCCTAACCCGCGAATGGTCGCCATTGATTTCCTCTACGGCACCATTGCCGCCCTGCCGATAGGCGCGCTCTATTTTCTGGTCATCATCCCGTCTACCCAGCAGAGCATGCTGCTGCTCTGTATTAGTCTGGCGGTAATGGCGTTCTTTATCGGCATTGAAGTACAAAAGCGGCGCCTGGGATCGCTGGGGGCGCTGGCAAGTACGATTAACATCATCGTGCTCGATAACCCGATGACCTTCCATTTCAGCCAGTTCCTCGACAGCGCGTTAGGTCAGCTGGTGGGCTGTTTCCTGGCCATGATGGTGATACTTCTGGTTCGGGATAACTCGCAGGCAAGAACGGGCCGCGTGCTGCTGAACCAGTTCGTGTCGGCTGCCGTGTCGTCGATGACAACCAATACCGCACGCCGTAAAGAGAACCACCTGACCGCGCTCTACCAGCAGCTGTTTTTACTGCTGAACAAGTTCCCGGGCGATATCGCGAAGTTCCGCCTGGCGTTAACCATGATCATCGCGCACCAGCGTCTGCGTAACGCGCCCGTGCCGATCAACGACGATCTGTCGGCCTGGCACCGCCAGCTGCGTCGTACCGCCGATCACGTGCTTTCCGCCAGTAGCGATGACAAACGGCGTCGTTACTTTACGCAGCTGCTTGAAGAGCTCGATATCTACCAGGAGAAGCTAAAGCACTGGGAAGCACCGCCTCAGGTGACCGAGCCGGTAGGACGGCTGGTGTTTATGCTGCATCGCTACCAGAATGCCCTCACGGATAACTGACTGAAGTAAAAAAACCGACGCCAAAAGCGTCGGTTTTTTTGTGGCTATACTTATTCCAGCACGTTCTTACATTTCAGGAAGGGAGGACACATGACGACCCAGGCGCTTCAGGATCACATCCTTTTTCAGACCGGTTATCTGGTCAACGGGATCTGGAAAACGCTGGACACGACGTTCGATGTACTTAACCCCGCTACCGGGGAAGTCATCGCGAAAGTCGCCAAAGCGGGTAAAGCACAAACCGAAGAGGCTATCGCAGCGGCCACCAAAGCCTTCCCGGCCTGGCGTGCCAAAACTGCAAAAGAGCGTTCGGCGATTCTCTACCGCTGGTACGAACTGATTATTGAGAATAAAAGCTGGCTCGGGCGGTTAATGACCACCGAACAGGGCAAACCCCTGAAAGAAGCGGAGGGAGAAGTCGAATACGCCGCCAGCTTTATCCAGTGGTTTGCCGAAGAGGCCAAACGCGCCAACGGTGAAATTATTCCGCCGATCAAACCCGGCTCACGCATTCTGGCGACCCGTGAACCCATTGGTGTGGTCGCGGCGATTACGCCGTGGAACTTCCCGATGGCCATGCTCACCCGCAAGTTAGGCCCGGCGCTGGCAGCAGGATGTACCGGGGTGATCAAACCGGCCAATAACACACCGCTCAGTGCCTTTGCGCTGCTTACCCTGGCAAAACAGGCCGGCGTACCCGACGGCGTGCTCAACGCCGTGGCCGGGAATACGCATGAAATCAGCGATGCGATTATGGCAAGCCGGGACGTGCGTAAAATCTCCTTTACGGGTTCAACCTCCGTCGGCAAAACGCTGGTGCGTAACGCCGCAGAAACCATGAAGAAAGTCTCGATGGAACTGGGGGGAAATGCTCCTTATATCGTTTTTGAGGATGCGGATATCGACGCAGCGGTTAAGGGGGCGATCGCCAACAAGTTCCGCAATGCCGGGCAGGTCTGCGTCAGCGTGAACCGTTTTTATATTCAGGAAACCGTCTACGACAAATTTGTGAATAAACTTGCCGATGCGGTGAATGGGCTGAAGGTGGGGAATGGTCTTGACGAAGGGGTGGTCGTCGGGCCGCTGATTGAACCTTCTGCGGTCAACAAGGTGCGTGAGCATGTCGACGATGCCGTTGCCCGGGGCGCAACCGTATTGGCTGGGGGTAAGCCCCATCCGCTTGGTGGGAATTTCTGGATGCCAACCGTACTGGGCGACTGCCATGAAGGCATGAAGCTGGCAGAAGAAGAGACGTTTGGCCCGGTGGCGGCGTGCTTCCGTTTCACCTCGGAAGATGAAGTTATCCAGCGCGCCAACAACACGCCCTATGGGCTGGCGGCTTACTTCTATACCCAGAATCTCTCACGGGCCTTCCGCGTTTCACAGGCAATCGAGAGCGGGATGATTGGCATTAACGAGTGTGCCGTCTCCACGGAGCTCGGGCCCTTTGGCGGCGTAAAAGAGTCAGGTCTTGGACGAGAGGGCTCCGTGCTGGGGCTGGAAGAGTATCTGGAAGTTAAAACCCTGCATATTGGGGGATTATAATAGACAGGGCGGCATCTGCCGCTCGCCTGGACTGGGTGGCTGGCAATGAAAACCTATACGTTTGATTTTGACGAGATCGACAGTCAGGAAGACTTCTACCGTGAATTTATCCGGGTGTTTGATCTTGAACGGGAAAGCGTGACGAATCTGGATACGCTGTGGGACGTGGTGACCGGCAGTCTGCTGCCGCTACCGCTGGAAATTGAGTTCATCCATTTGCCCGATAAGCTTCGCAGACGTTTTGGCGCGCTGATATTGCTTTTCGATGAAGCGGAAGAAGAGCTTGAAGGGCAGCTGCGCTTTAACGCGCGGCATTGAATCAAAAAAAGCCCCTGACCATGAGGCCAGGGGCAAGTCGTATGATGAGATACGACGAGGGTTTATTTATACAGTTCAGCCGTTGCATGCCAGTGGTCACCCTGATTCAGTTCGGTGACGCGATAGCTGCTGGCGCCTGCTTTTTCAGCTTTGGCGGCCAGTTCCTGACGAATATCCATTGGGGAACCGGTGACTGACGTCACGGACACGCTGCCCATACGCTGTAGATTTTGTGCCTGGTCAGCATTCACCTGCTGTACGGCTGCGCTTGCGCCGAAAGAGAGAACAGATGCCAGACCGAGGGTTGCGATGATCAATTTGGTTTTCATAGTCTTTACTCCTGAATAGGGTTTTTTACTCAACGGCGAGAAGGGTTGAACCGCTATTTTTATGCCTGGTGCCGTTGAGGGGAGATTTACGTTTTCAGTTATTACTAAAACTTATTTGTACAGCTCAGCGGTAGCGTGCCAGTGGTCACCAGAACGCGCTTCGATGATGCGATAGGATGACGCACCCTGTTCTTCCGCTTTTTTGTTCAGCATCTCATGCATGTCCATTGGCGATGTGCCGACCGCGCCGACAGAAACCGTACCGATGGCCTGGCGGGATTGCGCCTGGTCAGCATTGATAGAGTCGGCCGCGAAAGCACCGAAAGACAGGACAGACAGGACGCTCAGCGCCGCTACAGTTGATTTGATTTTCATGATTCTTACCTCGTCGAATTTTTTAGTGGGGTCTTGTTTCGTGACCCTCATCACAAAATCAAGTATACACTAATAACGGTAAAAATTAATACCAGACTAATGGTTTCTGTTGTTATTACGTGTTAACCAGACTATTTTTTATAACCAAATTGCATAATATTGGGTGTTTTTTGTTCGATTGTGGTGGTTATATCTAATTAAATCATATGGATAGTAGCTTTTGATTTTTTGTGCGATTTTTTGATTTAGCATTCACCAGATGAATGTTAATGGGTGGTAAAAAGCACTATTTGTCAAAGTGAAGGGCAGTAGAAAAGAGGGGGAAACGCAGCGTAAGCAGAACGATCCCCGCAGCGACGCTACGGGGAGAGGGGATTAGAGTTCCTGTTCGAACAGAACCAGAATCGCTTCGTGGAGATCTTTCACGGAGAAACCGCTGGCTGGTGTGGTAAAGATGGTGTCATCGCCGGCGATAGTCCCGAGGATCCCCTCCGTTTTACCCAGCGAGTCCAGCATGCGGGCAATCAGCTGTGCGGCACCAGGGCTTGTGTGGATCACCACTACGGCGTCGTTATGATCGATATCCAGAACCAGATTTTTGAGCGGGCTGGAGGTGGTCGGCACGCCAAGTTCTGCCGGCAGGCAATAGACCATCTCCATCTTGGCGTTACGGGTACGCACCGCGCCAAATTTCGTTAACATGCGGGAGACTTTCGACTGATTGATGTTATCGAAGCCTTGTTCCTGCAGCGCCTGAACAATTTCTCCCTGAGAACTGAATTTCTCTTCTTTGAGTAGCGCCTTAAACGCCTTTACTAATTCTTCTTGCTTAGACGAGCTTCGCATAAGTCACCCGGAATATGACGATAGAAACAACATTATTATGCATGTGGATGAATTTTTATGCAAATTATCTACCCAGCGCCAGGCTGAAATAATGTTATGAAAGGGAGTGATTTTATCAGATTTCGTTATCAGAAAACATGCCTGGGTCACGCCGCGCAAATAAGCTTAAAAGTAAATTAAATGTTATCAAAATGATGTTGTTTTGGTGGCGGGGCAGGGTGTATTGTAACCACCTCTTAATGCGTTGCCATTTGTCGTCAGATAGTCTTCTGATGAGAGATAAAGTCGCGTGACCTCAAATTCTTTAGCTACGAAAATTGTAATTATTTACTTGCTGAATTATGGTCGCCGCAACGGATTTACAGATACTTAAGTTAACCATAATAAGGAGTTTAGGATGAAAGTCGCAGTCCTCGGCGCTGCTGGTGGTATCGGCCAGGCGCTTGCCCTACTACTGAAAACCCAACTGCCTTCAGGCTCAGAACTCTCCCTGTACGATATTGCTCCGGTAACCCCAGGTGTGGCGGTTGACCTGAGCCACATCCCGACCGCTGTAAAAATCAAAGGCTTCTCCGGTGAAGATGCACGTCCTGCACTGCAGGGTGCTGACGTGGTGCTGATTTCTGCAGGCGTGGCGCGTAAGCCAGGCATGGATCGTTCAGACCTGTTCAACGTCAACGCGGGCATCGTGAAAAACCTGGTGCAGCAGATTGCAGAAATCTGCCCGAAAGCATGCATCGGTATCATCACTAACCCGGTGAACACCACCGTGGCTATCGCGGCAGAAGTGCTGAAGAAAGCGGGAGTTTACGACAAAAACAAACTGTTCGGCGTGACCACGCTGGATATCATCCGTTCCAACACCTTTGTTGCTGAGCTGAAAGGCAAACAGCCAACAGAAGTGGAAGTGCCGGTCATTGGCGGTCACTCTGGCGTCACCATCCTGCCTCTGCTGTCGCAGATCCCAGGCGTGAGCTTCACCGAGCAGGAAGTGGCTGACCTGACTAAACGCATCCAGAACGCGGGCACCGAAGTGGTGGAAGCGAAGGCGGGTGGCGGTTCTGCAACCCTGTCTATGGGCCAGGCAGCTGCGCGTTTTGGCCTGTCACTGGTTCGCGCTCTGCAGGGCGAGAAAGGCGTTGTTGAATGCGCTTACGTTGAAGGCGATGGCGAACACGCTCGCTTCTTCTCTCAACCGCTGCTGCTGGGTAAAAACGGTATCGAAGAGCGTAAATCCATTGGTACGCTGAGCGCGTTTGAACAACACGCGATGGAAGGTATGCTGGATACGCTGAAGAAAGATATCACCCTGGGTGAAGAGTTCGTTAACAAGTAAAACGAACCGTCTTCCGGCAAAAAAAACGGAGCTTATCGCTCCGTTTTTTTATGCTTGTCAGTTAGTGGCCGGATATTCCTGAATCGTCACATGCAGCGTCAGTTTCTTATCGTTGCGCATGACTTCAACAGGGATGATTGAGCCCGGGCGAATCTCTGCCACCTGATCCATCGTCTCCAGCGCTGAGACCGCTGGCGTGCCGTTGACCGACACAATGACGTCATTAACCTGAATACCCGCATTAGCGGCAGGGCCACCAGGCGACACTTCATTCACCACAATCCCCTGAATCTGATCGATACCGCCGCCCTGGGTATGCATCGGTGCAATTTCGCGCCCGCCGATACCGATATAGCCGCGGATCACGCGTCCGTCGCGGATCAGCTTATCCATGATCTTGGTCGCCAGCTGGAATGGAATGGCAAAGCCGATCCCTTCCGGCGTCTCGCCGTCGTTACTCTTATCGAACGAGAGGGTGTTGATGCCCATCAGTTCACCCAGCGAGTTGACCAGCGCCCCGCCGGAGTTACCGTGGTTGATGGAGGCATCGGTTTGCAGGAAGTTCTGCCGCCCGGAGGGGTTGAGGCCAATACGACCGGTCGCGCTAATAATCCCCTGGGTGATGGTCTGACCCAGGTTGTAAGGGTTACCAATCGCCAGGACGACGTCACCAATATGCGGGGTTCGTTTACGGTTGATCGGGATGACCGGCAAACCGCCCGTGGCGTTAATTTTCAGCACGGCCAGGTCGGTCAGGCTGTCAGATCCAACGAGTAACGCCTCAAATACGCGGCCATCCTGCAGGGCGACGATAATCTGGTCGGCATCGTTAATCACGTGCTTGTTGGTGATAATGTAGCCGCGCTCGTCCATGATTACGCCGGAGCCGAGGGTACGGATCTCCAGCTGGTTGTGGGCTGAGGTGTTCAGACCACGATTATAGACGTTAACCACGGCAGGTGCGGCACGGCGAACGGCCTGGTTATAGGTGGCTGGCGTTTCATCCGTGCTATCGAACTGGGGAGCCGACAGTTTATTGAGCTGACGTATAGACGGCAGCGCCAGCAGCAGCAGGCCAGCAACAATCAAACCGATGACAATAGAACGTAAGAGCTTTAAAAGCATGATGCGCGTGTCGTTAAAAAAGGAACGATTTGCAGCATAACATGAGTTATCCGGACATCACACGCAGCGGTGATGTCCGGGTCACAAATGCTTAGCGCAACAGTATATAGATGGACTCATTGCCACGCATGACCTGCAGGGCAATAACCGCCGGTTTACTTTCCAGCACCTTGCGCAATTCGGCAATGGACTGCACGCGATTGCGGTTTACGCTAATGATCACGTCATCCTGATGCAATCCGGCCTGTGCGGCAGGGCTGCTCTTCTCGACGGTGTCGATGCGAATGCCTTTCGTACCGTCTTTCAACTGCCCATCGCTCAACGTAGCCCCTTGCAGGGCCGGGGCGATAAGCTCCGCACTGGCAGAGGAAGAGGTGCTCTTATCCAGCGTGACTTCAACGTCCAGTGGCTTACCGTCACGTATCAGGCCCAGCTTCACTTTGGCACCAGGTTCCGTTGTGGCAATCCGCGAACGCAGTTCTGCAAAGCTGCTCAGCGGCTTGTCGTTGAGGCTGACGATCACATCACCCGATTTCACGCCCGCTTTTGCCGAGCCGGAGTTAGGCAGCACTTCACTGACAAACGCCCCGCGCTGTACATTGATGTTGAACGCTTTTGCAATATCCGCGCTCATCTCCATGCCTTTAATACCCAGCAGCCCGCGTTTGACTTCGCCAAACTGAATGAGCTGTTGAGAGAGGGTTTTGGCCATATTGCTGGGGATAGCAAAACCGATCCCGATGCTGCCGCCGCCCGGGGCCAGAATCGCCGTGTTAATCCCTATCAGCTCGCCGTTAAGGTTGAGCAATGCCCCGCCGGAGTTCCCACGGTTGATGGAGGCATCGGTCTGGATAAAGTTTTCCAGCCCTTCCAGATTGAGGCCGCTGCGTCCCAGCGCGGAGACGATCCCGGAAGTCGCGGTCTGCCCTAAACCAAAGGGGTTGCCCACGGCGACGGCAAAATCGCCGACGCGCAGTTTGTCGGAGTCCGCGATGGCAATTTGGGTCAGGTTGCTCGGGTTTTGCACCTGCAACAGCGCGATGTCGCTCTGGTCATCTCCGCCGATCAGTTTGGCATCGAATTCGCGGCCATCGTTCAGCTGGACGCTGATTTTATCGGCCTGGCTGATGACATGATTGTTGGTCAGAATATAGCCTTTTGCCGCATCAATAATGACGCCAGAACCCAGGCCTTCAAAAGGCTGAGCCTGCTGGTCGGGAGATTCATCGCCAAAATATTTTTTCAGTTCTTCAGGGACGCGTTGGCTTTGTACTGCGGTACCCTCAACCTGAACGCTGACGACCGCAGGCAACACTTTTTCCAGCATGGGTGCGAGGCTTGGAATGGCCGCCTGGCCAGGCACCTGGGAGGGAATGGCGGCAAATACAGGAACGGACGCCGAGAGAGATAACCCGACACTTAACGCGATAGCGCTCAACAGCTGGTTTTTTTTCTTCATCGATGTTGACTCTCGTAACCTGGAATAAAGGAAAAACGGCCCCAAAAACACGTTGATGTTATTGAATTTTAAACCGCTGAACAATGAGGTGTTTAACTAAATGATAGCTGGGGTCATCAAGAAAGGACGGGCGCAATCGCTGCGCCCGTAAAATAAATTCAGGTTGTGCGATTAATCGCGTTTTACACCGCCGCGCAGCAGGCCGGACGCGCCGTCTGAATAGTCGCGAGGCATCTGAACGGGCGCCTGATCGTTACCGGCTTCAGAGTCAGCCAGACGGTTGCGGAACGGGTTGGTTTCCGCGGTCATTTCCGGCAGCAGGCTGCTGGAGCTTTTGGCCATATGTTGATACAGCTGACGATAGTCGGTCGCCATGTTGTCCAGCAGCTCGGCGCTACGGGCAAAATGGCTGACCAGCTCTTCACGATACTCTTCCAGCTCGGCTTTGTTCTTTTCCAGTTCGTACTGCAGTGACTGCTGCTGACGCAATTTGCGATTACCGAAACGCATGGCCACAGCACCGATAACGATGCCGACGACTAAACCGATTAGCGCATATTCCCAGGTCATGAACTTCTCCCGTTGTCTTGTTGTTCCGTAGGGTGTTGGCTCGGCTCCTGCCTGTGCCTGATAATGCCACTATAACCGCTATTTCTGTAGAAGTGGAATCCTGACGTATCATCGCGTAGTGTAGAACGGCCTTTTTTTCATCAGTCGCGTCTGCTGGTGAGCGTTAATTGAAGGAATAACAATAAGATTATGCAAAACCTGTCCCCTGCATCGCGATATCAACTGGCCCTAAACGAGGGCACTCATCAGCCGGATGACGTTCAACGTGAGGCGGTAAACCGTCTGGAGATGATTTATCAGGAGCTCACGGCAAAACCCGCTGAAGCCGAACAGAACGGCGGGCTAAAGGCGGCGTTTGGGCGGTTGCTCGGTAAAAAAGCGCCGCTGGCTCATGCGCCGGTGCGCGGTTTATATATGTGGGGCGGGGTCGGTCGCGGAAAAACCTGGCTGATGGACCTGTTCTATCTGAGCCTGCCGGGCGCACGCAAACAGCGCCTGCACTTCCATCGTTTTATGCTGCGGGTGCATGAAGAGCTGACCGCACTGCAGGGTAAAAGCGATCCGCTGGAGATTGTGGCCGACAGGTTCAAGGCGGAAACCGACGTGCTCTGCTTCGATGAGTTTTTTGTGTCTGACATCACCGATGCCATGCTGTTAGGTGGCCTGATGAAAGCGCTATTTGCCCGCGGAATCACGCTGGTGGCCACGTCGAATATCCCGCCGGATGAGCTCTATCGTAACGGCCTGCAGCGGGCACGCTTCCTGCCTGCCATCGACGCCCTCAAGCAGCACTGCGACATCATGAACGTCGATGCCGGTGTCGATTATCGTCTGCGCACCCTGACACAGGCGCACCTGTGGCTTTCGCCGTTAAATGCAGAGACCACCCGCGAGATGGATAAACTTTGGCTGGCGCTGGCCGGCGCAAAACGCGAGCACGCCCCGGAGCTCGAAATTAACCATCGTCCGCTGCCTACGCTCGGCGTTGAAAACCAGACGCTGGCGGTCTCCTTTACGACGCTCTGCGTGGATGCCCGCAGCCAGCACGACTACATTGCGCTTTCGCGTCTGTTCCACACAGTGATGGTGCTGGATGTACCGGTGATGACGCGGCTGATGGAGAGTGAAGCACGGCGCTTCATTGCGCTGGTGGACGAGTTTTATGAGCGCCACGTCAAGCTGGTGGTCAGCGCCGAGGTACCTTTATATGAGATTTACCAGGGCGAGCGGCTGAAGTTTGAATTCCAGCGCTGCCTGTCGCGCCTGCAGGAGATGCAGAGCGAGGAATACCTGAAGCTGGAGCATATGCCGTAACAAACGCCACCCCCTCCCTGTGGGAGTGGGGCTGGGGGTGAGGGTACCAGACGTTAATAAATGCCACCCTCTCCCTGTGGGAGAGGGGCCGGGGGTGAGGGCACCAGACCGCACACTACTTACCCCCGAAAAACCCATTCCAAATCACATTTAAGGGTCGATCTTTGACCTCAACTTCTCTATAATCTTGCGACCCCACGTTACGAGAAGGTTTTTTTCCCGAAACTTTCTATGTGTCGGCATTAGCTATTCGAAGGGGTAGGTTTGCCGGACTTTGTCGTGTGAACCTCAACTGACTAAACGTTTGGGTGTTCACCAACGTGTAACTTATTATTTGGGTAAGCTTTTAATGAAAACTTTTACAGCTAAACCAGAAACCGTACAGCGCGACTGGTATGTTGTTGACGCGACCGGTAAAACTCTGGGCCGTCTGGCTACTGAACTGGCTCGTCGCCTGCGCGGTAAGCACAAAGCGGAATACACTCCGCACGTTGATACCGGTGATTACATCATCGTTCTGAACGCTGATAAAGTTGCTGTAACCGGCAACAAGCGTACTGACAAAGTGTACTATCACCACACCGGCCACATCGGTGGTATCAAAGAAGCGACCTTTGAAGAGATGATTGCTCGCCGTCCTGAGCGTGTGATTGAAATCGCGGTTAAAGGCATGCTGCCAAAAGGCCCGCTGGGTCGTGCTATGTTCCGTAAACTGAAAGTTTACGCAGGCAACGAGCACAACCACGCGGCACAGCAACCGCAAGTTCTTGACATCTAATCGGGATTATAGGCAATGGCTGAAAATCAATACTACGGCACTGGTCGCCGCAAAAGTTCCGCAGCTCGCGTTTTCATCAAACCGGGCAGTGGTAAAATCGTAATCAACCAGCGTTCTCTGGAACAATACTTCGGTCGCGAAACTGCCCGCATGGTAGTTCGCCAGCCGCTGGAACTGGTTGACATGGTAGAAAAACTGGATCTGTACATCACCGTTAAAGGTGGTGGTATCTCCGGTCAGGCAGGTGCGATCCGTCACGGTATCACCCGCGCTCTGATGGAGTACGACGAATCCCTGCGTTCTGAACTGCGTAAAGCTGGCTTCGTTACTCGTGACGCGCGTCAGGTTGAACGTAAGAAAGTGGGTCTGCGTAAAGCACGTCGTCGTCCACAGTTCTCCAAACGTTAATCCATTCTGCTTACGCAGAACGATTGGCGAAAAACCCGCTTCGGCGGGTTTTTTTATGGATAATGCGCAGGTTATCCACAATCTCCATGCATATATCTTCTCTTTTTCCACATTTCCAGAATCCCCTCACCACAAAGCCATCAAAATCTGGTAAACTATCATCCAATTTTCTGCCCAAATATCGGTGAATACTCGATTTTTGTTCGTTTCTTGAACAATGTGTTTTCTCTGGGATGGGCGATACAACATCTGGCTGGCCCCTGTTGGGCTGGTAGCAGTAAAAATTCTGAATATACCTGGAGGTTTTCATGGCTGTCGCTGCCAACAAACGTTCGGTAATGACGCTGTTTTCTGGTCCTACTGACATTTATAGCCATCAGGTTCGTATCGTGCTGGCCGAGAAGGGTGTCAGTTTTGAGATCGAGCATGTGGAAAAGGATAACCCGCCTCAGGATCTGATCGATCTCAACCCGAGCCAAAGCGTACCGACGCTGGTGGATCGCGAGCTGACCCTGTGGGAATCCCGTATCATTATGGAATATCTGGATGAGCGTTTCCCGCATCCGCCACTGATGCCTGTTTACCCTGTCGCGCGTGGTGAAAGCCGCCTGTACATGCAGCGTATCGAAAAAGACTGGTACTCGCTGATGAACGTTATCGTCAGCGGTTCCGCTTCTGAAGCCGACGCTGCGCGTAAGCAGCTGCGTGAAGAGCTGCTGGCTATCGCCCCGGTGTTTGGTCAGAAGCCGTTCTTCCTGAGCGATGAGTTCAGCCTGGTGGATTGCTACCTGGCACCGCTGCTGTGGCGTCTGCCAACCCTGGGCGTAGAGTTCAGTGGTCCTGGCGCGAAAGAGCTGAAAGGCTATATGACTCGCGTATTTGAACGCGACTCTTTCCTGGCATCTTTAACTGAACCGGAACGTGAAATGCGTCTCGGCCGAGGCTAATGACTGTGGAAATGTCACAACTTACCCCACGCCGTCCGTATCTGCTGCGCGCCTTCTATGAATGGCTGCTGGATAACCAGCTCACGCCGCACCTGGTTGTGGATGTGACGTTGCCGGGCGTGCTGGTTCCAATGGAATACGCGCGTGACGGACAGATCGTACTGAACATTGCGCCGCGTGCGGTGGGTAACCTGGAGCTGGCAAACGATGAAGTGCGCTTCAACGCGCGTTTCGGCGGCGTGCCGCGTCAGGTTTCCGTACCTCTGGCAGCTGTGCTGGCTATCTACGCGCGTGAAAACGGTGCGGGTACCATGTTCGAGCCGGAAGCGGCGTATGATGAAGATGTTGCCAGCCTGAATGATGACAACGCATCCGATGAGCGCGAAAGCGACACGGTGATGTCACTTATTGATGGCGATAAACCCGATCATCACGACGACAGTGACCCTGATGACGATCCGCCTCCGCGCGGTGGTCGTCCGGCTCTTCGCGTCGTGAAATAAAAAAACAGGCCCAATCGGGCCTGTTGTTTTTACACTTCCAGGTAGTTCAGTATACCGTCAGCCGCCTTGCGGCCTTCGGCAATCGCCGTTACCACCAGGTCAGAACCGCGAACGATATCGCCACCGGCGAAGATTTTCGGGTTGCTGGTCTGGAACGCGTTATCGCTGCCTTCTGGCGCAATCACGCGGCCCTGCGAATCCAGCTCAACGCTGTGCTTCGCCAGCCACTCCATGCTGTGAGGACGGAAACCGAACGCCATCACCACGGCATCGGCCGGGATCACGTGTTCAGAACCGGCGACGATTTCCGCACGACGACGGCCTTTCGCATCCGGTGCCCCCATCTCCGTGCGCGCCATCTTCACGCCGCTCACTTTACCGTTGGCATTCACTTCAATACCCAGAGGCTGGATGTTGAACTGGAACTCCACGCCCTCTTCACGCGCGTTTTTCACTTCGCGCTTAGAGCCCGGCATGTTCTCTTCGTCACGACGGTAGGCGCAGATCACGTGTGCCGCATTCTGACGAATGGAGGTACGCACGCAGTCCATCGCGGTATCACCGCCGCCCAGCACCACCACGCGTTTGCCTTCCATGCTGACGAATGGCTCATCGGCGGTTTCGCCGTAGCCCATGATCTGCTTGGTGTTGGCAATCAGGAACGGCAGCGCGTCAAACACGCCCGGCGCATCTTCGTTCTCCAGGCCGCCGCGCATGGACTGATAGGTGCCCACGCCGAGGAACACGGCGTCGTAATCCTTCAGCAGGTCGTCGAGCTGCACGTCGCGGCCTACTTCCACGTTCAGTTTGAACTCAATGCCCATGCCGGTGAAGATTTCACGGCGACGGGTCATGACCTCTTTTTCCAGCTTGAAGGCCGGGATGCCGAAGGTCAGCAGACCGCCGATCTCCGGATGACGGTCAAAGACCACCGCCTTCACGCCGTTGCGGGTCAGCACGTCCGCACAGGCCAGGCCCGCCGGGCCCGCGCCGATGATCGCCACGCGCTTGTCGGTTTGCTTCACGCCGGTCATGTCCGGACGCCAGCCCATCTCGAACGCTTTATCGTTGATATAGCGCTCAATGTTGCCGATGGTCACCGCACCGAACTCGTCGTTCAGCGTACAGGAGCCTTCGCACAGACGGTCCTGAGGACACACGCGGCCGCACACTTCCGGCAGGGTGTTGGTCTGGTGAGACAGCTCGGCGGCTTCAAAAATACGTCCTTCGTTGGCGAGCTTCAGCCAGTTCGGGATGTAGTTATGTACCGGGCATTTCCATTCGCAGTAAGGGTTACCGCAGGACAGGCAGCGGTCTGCCTGCGCTTTAGCCTGGCCCTCTGAAAACGGCTCGTAGATTTCAACAAATTCAATTTTGCGGATCTTCAGCGGTTTCTTTGGCGGATCAACACGCTGCAGGTCGATAAACTGGTATACGTTCTGGCTCATCTGAATTCCTTACTGCGCCTGCACGCGCAGCTCTGCTGCGCTACGACTACGGTGACCCAACAGGGCTTTAACATCGCTGGACTTCGGCTTAACCAGCGCGAATTTCGCAGAGAACGCTGGCCAGTTCGCCAGGATCTCTTCGCCGCGCGAAGAACCGGTATGCTGCACGTGTTCGGTGATCAAACCGCGCAGATGTTCTTCGTGGATAGCCAGCGTATCAACGTCCAGCACTTCCACCAGCTCCGGGTTCACGCGTTTGCGGAACTCACCGTCTTCATCCAGGACGTAGGCAAAACCACCCGTCATGCCCGCGCCAAAGTTCACGCCGGTTTTGCCCAGAACGCAAACAATCCCGCCCGTCATGTATTCACAACCGTTATCGCCAATGCCTTCCACCACGGTGATGGCACCGGAGTTACGCACCGCAAAACGCTCGCCCGCACGGCCTGCTGCGAACAGGCGACCGCCGGTCGCGCCGTACAGGCAGGTGTTACCGATGATGCTGGCTTCATGGCTGCGGAAGGCTGAGCCAACCGGAGGACGCACCGCCAGCAGACCGCCCGCCATGCCTTTGCCGACGTAGTCGTTGGCATCTCCGGTCAGGTAAAGCTCAACGCCGCCTGCGTTCCACACGCCGAAGCTCTGACCCGCGGTACCGCTGAAGTGCGCGGTAATCGGATCCGCCGCCAGCCCCTGGTCACCGTGCGTTTGCGCGATATAACCGGAAAGGGAGGCGCCCACGGAGCGGTCGGTGTTGCGGATATCAAACCAGAACGTTTTGCTCTGCTTGTCGTCCACGTACGGCTTCGCCTGCTGCAGCAGCTGTGCGTTCAGCACGCCGTTATCGAACGGCGGGTTGTTCTCGGTGCAGTAGACTGCTTTGCCCGGGTGCGGCTGCGCGGTTTCCAGCAGCTTAGACAGCTCCAGCTTCTGCTGCTTCGCCGTGAAGCCTTCCAGCTCTTTCAGCAGGTCGGTACGACCAATCAGATCCACCAGACGTTTAACGCCCAGCTGCGCCATCAGCTCGCGGGTTTCGCGGGCGATGAAGTCAAAGTAGTTGGTTACTTTGAACGGCAGACCGTGATAGTGATTCTTACGCAGCTTCTCGTCCTGGGTTGCCACGCCGGTTGCGCAGTTGTTCAGGTGGCAAATACGCAGGTATTTACAGCCAAGTGCAACCATTGGGCCGGTACCGAAGCCGAAGCTTTCCGCACCGAGGATCGCCGCCTTGATGATGTCGAGGCCGGTTTTCAGGCCACCGTCCACCTGCAGGCGGATCTTATGACGCAGACCGTTAGCCACCAGCGCCTGCTGGGTTTCCACCAGGCCAAGCTCCCACGGACAGCCCGCATATTTCACGGAGGAGAGCGGGCTTGCACCGGTACCGCCGTCGTAGCCGGCGATGGTGATGAGGTCCGCATAGGCTTTCGCCACGCCGGTGGCGATGGTGCCGACGCCCGGTTCGGAAACCAGCTTCACGGAGATCATCGCCTTCGGGTTGACCTGCTTCAGGTCGAAAATCAGCTGCGCTAAGTCCTCGATAGAGTAGATATCGTGGTGCGGCGGCGGGGAGATCAGCGTCACGCCCGGTACCGAGTAGCGCAGTTTGGCGATGTACGGGGTAACTTTATCACCCGGCAGCTGGCCGCCTTCGCCCGGTTTCGCACCCTGAGCGACTTTAATCTGAATCACGTCGGCGTTGACCAGGTACGCTGGCGTTACGCCAAAGCGACCGGATGCCACCTGCTTGATGCGGGACACCTTGTTGGTGCCGTAACGGGCCGGATCTTCACCGCCTTCGCCGGAGTTAGAGTTGCCGCCGATACTGTTCATGGCTTCCGCCAGCGCTTCGTGGGCTTCCGGGCTCAGCGCGCCGATGGACATCGCCGCGGTGTCGAAGCGTTTGAACAGTTCGGATGCCGGTTCAACGTCGTCAATGCTGACCGCTTCATCACCCGGGTTCAGGGCAATGAGGTCGCGCAGCGTTGCCGCCGGACGGTTGTTCACCAGCTCAGCGTACTGCTGATAATCACGGTATTCGCCGCTCTGAACCGCCTGCTGCAGCGTACGCACCACGTCCGGGTTGTAGGCGTGGTATTCGCCGCCGTGAACGTATTTCAGCAGGCCGCCCTGATCCAGCGGCTTACGTGCCAGCCAGGCGCGTTTGGACAGGTTCACCAGATCCTGCTGGAAGTCAGCAAAACCGGCGCCGCCGATGCGGCTGACCACGCCCTGGAAGCAGAGGTTGGCGACCTCGTCATGCAGGCCGACCGCTTCAAACAGCTTCGAGCAGCGGTAGGAGGCAATGGTCGAGATGCCCATTTTGGACATGATCTTGTACAGACCTTTGTTGATGCCGTTACGGTAGTTGAGCATCACCGCGCGGTAATCTTTGTCGATCGCGCGGGTATCCACCAGACGGGCCAGCGTTTCGTAGGCCAGGTACGGGTAGATCGCCGTCGCACCGAAGCCCAGCAGCACGGCAAAGTGGTGCGGATCGCGCGCGCTTGCGGTTTCCACAATGATATTGGCGTCGCAGCGCAGGCTCTTATCGACCAGACGCGTCTGGATAGCGCCAACCGCCATCGGGGCCGGTACCGGCAGACGGTTTTTCGCGATGTTGCGGTCGGAGAGCACCAGCAGAACGGTACCGTTACGCACCATCTGCTCGGCTTTGTCGCACAGCGCATTCACCGTCTCTTCGAGGCTCGCTTCGTTCACGTCGAAGGTAATGTCGAGCGTGTCAGCGCGGTAGTGCTCCTCTTTCATGGTGGTGAGCTGTTTGAAATCGGAGTACAGCAGGATCGGCGATTTAAAGGTCAGACGGTGTGCCTGGCCTTCGGCCTCGCAGAAGACGTTCATCTCGCGACCGATGCTGGTGGCCAGCGACATCACGTGCGCTTCACGCAGCGGGTCGATCGGCGGGTTGGTGACCTGCGCGAACTGCTGACGGAAGTAATCGTAAATGATGCGCGGCTGGCTGGAGAGCACGGCAAACGGGGTATCGTCACCCATCGAGCCGACCGCTTCCTGGCCGTTCTCACCGAGCACGCGGATGACGGAGTCCAGCTCTTCTGCGCTGTAGTTAAACTGCTTCTGGTAGCTTGCGAGGGTATCGTCGTCCAGCTCGCGGCTGCCCACTTCTTCGTCCGACAGATCTTCGAACGGCACCAGACGACGCACGTTCTTCTCCATCCACTCTTTGTACGGATGGCGGCTTTTCAGATCGTTGTCGGTTTCGGCGGAGTGCAGGATGCGCCCACCGCGGGTGTCGATTACCATCAGCTCGCCCGGACCGACGCGGCCTTTCTCGACCACTTCGTCAGGCTGGTAATCCCAGATACCGACTTCAGAGGCGCAGGTGATGAGCTTGTCTTTGGTGATGACGTAGCGCGCCGGACGCAGACCGTTACGGTCCAGGTTACAGGCGGCGAAACGGCCGTCGGACATGACGATGCCCGCCGGACCGTCCCACGGCTCCATGTGCATGGAGTTGAAGTCGAAGAACGCGCGCAGCTCAGGATCCATATCCGGGTTGTTCTGCCAGGCCGGTGGCACGAGCAGACGCATGGCGCGCACGATATCCATCCCGCCCGCCAGCAGCAGTTCCAGCATGTTATCCATCGAGCTGGAGTCAGAGCCGGTTTCGTTCACGAACGGTGCGGCATCGTGCAGATCGGGGATCAGTGGCGTCTGGAACTTATAGGTACGGGCGCGGGCCCACTGGCGGTTACCGGTGATGGTGTTGATCTCGCCGTTGTGCGCCAGGTAGCGGAACGGCTGAGCCAGCGGCCAGCGTGGAACGGTGTTGGTGGAGAAGCGCTGGTGGAACAGGCAAATGGCCGATTCCAGACGCAGGTCCGCCAGGTCCAGGTAGAAGCGCGGCAGGTCAGCCGGCATACACAGACCTTTATAGATGTTCACAAGATTAGAGAGGCTACAGACGTAGAACTCTTTATCGTCCTGGAGACGTTTTTCAATACGGCGGCGGGCAATAAACAGACGGCGTTCCATATCACGCGGACGCCAGCCCGCAGGCGCGTTGACGAAAATCTGTTCAATACGAGGCAGCGAGGAGAGGGCGATTTCACCGAGCACCCCTTCGTTGGTTGGCACATTGCGCCAGCCGACAATCGACAGGGTTTCACGCTGAAGTTCTTCTTCGACGATGCGGCGTGAGGCGGCAGCCTTTTCAGGATCCTGATTCAGGAACAGCATGCCGACAGCGTAGTTTTTGGCTAAACGCCAGCCGCGCTCTTCCGCCACGATGCGGAAGAAACGATCCGGTTTTTGCAGCAGCAGGCCGCAACCGTCGCCGGTTTTACCATCGGCAAGGATGGCGCCACGGTGCTGCATACGGGCCAGTGCGTGAATAGCGGTACGCACTACCTTGTGGCTAGGTTCGCCTTCTATGTGGGCGATCAGGCCGAAACCACAGTTATCCTTCTCAAGGGATTTATCGTACAACATATCAGTGAACCTCCCCAGGCTCGTCGGGCTTCCCACTGAACTTTACCGTGGCGCACAGGCACAGAAAGAGCATGGCGACGGGGTTTGCGTTTCATACGCGGACCTCGCATTCGCCCTCTTTTTCATCCTTTCGCGCAGGTAAACAAGTTTGAGGACTTGCTTCAGAGGGAATCTCAATTACTGCATAAATATGATGAGCAGGCCGCTCATCCAGAAAGCTTCCAGCGGATTTCCAACTTATCGGGAATTGGTACACAGGTCAAATGGCAATCTTATTTATACAAAAATGTGCTAAAGAGAGTTTATCTGATTGTAATTAAAGGCTATTTAACTATTTTTACATTGATTGTATGCCCTGGCAGGACGCAGCGGAGTGTGATCTGACTCACTATATGTAAGCGGTATTATCAATGTAGCGTGCTGAATAGCAGTTTTATAGCAGAATAATAATCTGGCATTGTCTTCAAACCCGCATAAAGTCACTGTTTTTCAGTGGCGGCGCTATAAATGAAAAAAACAATCAGAACATAAGGAAAAGTAATTACGAATGGCGTGAATGAAATTGCAGTAATCCTGAGTATTTATTCATATAGATAAAGGCCGTCCAGGGCGATTGATCCAGGTCATCGCCGACAGAGGCTAAAAGTGGCAGGCTTGTCCCCTTTCTCCGGGACGGTCTATCAGATTATGCAGTTACAGAAATTAGTCAATATGTTTGGTGGGGATCTTTTGCAGCGGTACGGGCAAAAGGTTCACAAGCTGACGCTGCACGGCGGGTTTAGCTGCCCGAATCGTGATGGCACCATCGGGCGCGGCGGCTGCACCTTCTGTAACGTTGCGTCCTTTGCTGACGAAGCCCAGCAGCATAAATCTATCGCGGAACAGCTTGCCCATCAGGCCAGCCTGGTGAATCGCGCGAAGCAGTATCTGGCCTATTTCCAGGCCTACACCAGCACGTGGGCGGAAGTGCAGGTGCTGCGCGCTATGTATCAGCAGGCCGTCAGCCAGGCTAACATCGTTGGGCTGTGCGTGGGCACGCGCCCGGACTGCGTGCCGGACGCGGTGCTGGACCTGCTCAGCGAGTATAAAGAACAAGGCTGCGAGATCTGGCTGGAGCTGGGCCTGCAAACCGCGCACGACAAAACCCTACACCGTATTAACCGTGGCCATGATTTCGCCTGCTACCAGCGCACCACCCGCCTGGCCCGTGAGCGCGGGCTGAAGGTCTGTTCGCATCTGATTGTCGGTCTGCCCGGCGAAGGTCAACAGCATGGCCTTGAAACGCTGGAGAGGGTAGTTGAGACCGGCGTGGACGGCATCAAGCTGCACCCGCTGCATATTGTTAAGGGAAGCATTATGGCGAAAGCCTGGGAAGCGGGGCGGTTAAACGGTATTGCGCTTGAGGACTATTCGGTGACGGCGGGGGAGATGATTCGCCACACGCCGCCGGAAATTGTCTACCACCGTATTTCGGCCAGCGCCCGCCGTCCAACGCTTCTGGCACCGCTATGGTGTGAGAACCGCTGGACGGGGATGGTGGAAATCGACCGCTATCTGCAGGAGAGCGGTGTACAGGGTTCGGCGCTGGGCCGCCCGTGGATTCCCCGTCTACCGGCGACGGCCGCCTAACAGACTCCCCAGCATGCCGCGCACGATCTGATTGGTGACCTGTCGCGCCGCGCTTTTCGCCATGGTCTGTACCACGCCGTCGCGCTTGCCGCCACGCGGCCCGGTGCTGCCGAACAGGATGTCTTTGAGCCCCCCGAGAATACCGTCATCCACGGCGACAGACTGTCCTTTAGCGGCGGGCGCATCCTGCGATTCGGTGGTCGCCTGTACCCCTTTTTGCAGCATCTCGAACGCGGACTCGCGATCCACCTCGTCTTCATACTTCCCGTAAACCGGAGAGTGGTTAATCAGGCCGTTACGTTCATCGTCGGTCACCGGCCCCATGCGCGAGCAGGGGGCAATCACCATGGCGCGTTCCACCACGGACGGGCTGCCCTTCGCATCCAGGAACGAGATCAGCGCTTCACCGGTGCCTAACGCCTGAATCGCCGCCTCAGTGTCAAAGGCAGGATTGGCGCGCATGGTTTGCGCAGCGGCTTTCACCGCTTTCTGATCCTTCGGCGTAAAGGCGCGCAGGGCGTGCTGCACGCGGTTGCCGAGCTGACCGAGCACGTTATCGGGGATATCCGACGGGTTTTGCGAGACAAACCAGACGCCGACCCCTTTGGAGCGGATCAGGCGAATGACTTGTTCAATTTTATCCAGCAATACCTGCGGCGCATCGTTAAACAGCAGATGCGCTTCGTCAAAGAAGAACACCAGCTTCGGTTTTTCCAGATCGCCCGCTTCCGGTAGCTGTTCATACAGTTCGGAGAGCATCCACAGCAGGCTGGCGGCGTAGAGCTTTGGCATCTGGTAGAGTTTTTCCGAACTCAGAATGTTGATGATGCCTTTGCCGCTGCTGTCGGTGCGCATCCAGTCTTTGATATCCAGCATTGGCTCGCCAAAGAAGTGTTCGGTACCCTGTTGCTCCAGGGTCAGCAACCCACGCTGAATGGCGCCCACCGAGGCGCTGCTGATGTTGCCGTACTGGTTCTGAAAGGATTTAGCGTTATCGCCGATATACTGCGTAATGGCGCGCAGATCTTTAAAATCAAGCAGCAACAGCCCCTGATCGTCGGCAATGCGGAAGATAATATTCAGCACGCCGGACTGCACGTCGTTGAGGTTAAGCAGACGGGCCAGCAGCAGCGGGCCGAGATCGGAGACGGTGGCGCGCACCGGATGGCCTTTCTCACCAAAGATATCCCACACCACTACCGGATTGTTATGCGGCGTCCAGTCCGTGATGCCAATATTCTTTAGCCGTTCGAGCAGTTTTTCAGAGGCCGTCCCTTCCTGAGCGACACCGGTTAAATCGCCTTTCACGTCAGCCATAAAGACCGGTACGCCAATCTCCGAAAGCGACTCCGCCAGCTTTTGCAGGGTGACGGTTTTCCCCGTCCCGGTCGCGCCGGTGATCAAACCGTGGCGGTTCGCCATCGCGGGCAGTAAATACAGCTCTTTTTCCAGCGTCCGGGCAATTAACAATGGTGTACTCATGATGCGCTTCCTCTCTTAGTCCTGGGTGGAGTATAGGCAACCTGATAGCAATTTGGTTGAGTAAATTCCTGACTTTGCGGCGCATTATCCAGCGCGGACTATGCTTTTGCATACGGTTCACAAAATAGTGGGAAACTATGTCCAGATTCTTCTTTAACGATCGCAAACAGCTGGTCAACGATGCCATTGAAGGCATACTGCTTTCTGCGCCACATGCCAATCTCGTCAAGCTTGATATCGATCCGGCCATCAGGATCGTCGCACGCGGTGACTGGGACAAAAGCCGCGTGGCGGTGATCTCCGGCGGCGGCTCAGGCCACGAACCCGCACACGCCGGGTTTGTCGGCAAAGGGATGCTGACGGCGGCAGTGTGCGGCGATCTGTTTGCCTCGCCGAGCGTGGATGCGGTGCTGAATGCCATTGTGGCGGTCACGGGCGATCGCGGCTGTCTGCTGATCGTCAAAAACTACACTGGCGACCGCCTGAACTTTGGTCTGGCGGCCGAAAAGGCCAAACGCTACGGTCTTAAGGTGGAGATGGTGATTGTGGCAGACGATATCGCGCTACCGGACAACAAGCAGCCGCGCGGTATTGCCGGTACGGCGCTGGTGCATAAGATTGCGGGCTATGCGGCGGAGCAGGGGAAATCGTTGAGCGAGGTACGGGAGATTGCGCAACAGGCCTGCGACAACCTCTGGAGCCTGGGCGTTGCGATGCAAACCTGTAATCTGCCGGGCAGCGACGATGAAGAGGGGCGCATTAAGCAAGGCCACGTCGAGCTGGGTCTGGGCATTCACGGTGAGCCCGGCGCTTCCGTCGTAGATACGCAGAACAGCAAAGCGATTATCGACACGCTGGTGACGCCGCTACGCGCGCAGGCGGGAGAGGGGCGCTTTGCGGTATTGATTAACAATCTTGGCGGTGTATCGGCGCTGGAGATGGCGCTGCTGACCAAAGAGCTGGCGCATTCGGCGCTGAAAGAGGAGATCGCGTATCTGATAGGCCCCGCGCCGCTGGTGAGCGCGCTGGACATGAAGGGCTTTTCGCTTACGCTGCTGAAGCTCAACGATTTCTTCGAAAAGGCGATTCACGCCGAGGTTGAAACGCTGGGCTGGCAGAAGCCCGTGGCGTTTGCGCCGCTGCGCACCGTGGCGCATAGCGCCATTCATGACCGTGTGGAGTATACCCCCTCTGACAATCCGCAGGTGCGTGCGTTTGTCTCCTCCGTGTCGACAACGCTGATCCAGCTGGAAAACCGCCTGAACGCGCTGGATGCCAAAGTGGGCGACGGTGATACCGGCTCCACCTTTGCGCAAGGGGCGCGGGATATTGCGCAGCGCCTGGAGCAGAACACGCTCCCGCTTAATGACGTGCCTAAGCTGCTGCTGCTGGTTGGCGAGCGGCTGGCAACGGTGATGGGCGGATCGAGCGGCGTATTGATGTCGATCTTCTTTACGGCGGCCGGGCAAAAGCTGCATGACGGACACGCCCTGCCGGATGCGCTGTTGAGCGGACTGGCGCAGATGAAGCAGTACGGCGGGGCAGATCTCGGCGATCGCACGCTGATCGATGCGCTGCAACCGGCGC
Source organism: Enterobacter sp. DC4 (assembly GCF_000568095.1). NCBI lineage: Bacteria > Pseudomonadati > Pseudomonadota > Gammaproteobacteria > Enterobacterales > Enterobacteriaceae > Enterobacter > Enterobacter sp. DC4. Next base: position 64,162 of record NZ_AZUB01000005.1, read on the forward strand.
TGGAGGCGTTACAGAAAGGCAATATTCAGGCGGCAGCGCAGGCCGCGCAGCAGGGCGCAGAAGCAACGTCGAAAATGGTGAAAGCCGGCGCGGGACGCTCGTCGTATGTCAATAAAGAGAACCTGGATGGGGTGATGGATCCGGGAGCGGTAGCGATAGCGGAAGTATTTAACGTATTGGCGCAGCAGTGAAAGTAGGCCGGGTAAGGCAAAGCCATTACCCGGCACTATCACATCAGAAATCTGCTTTCAACACCACGCGGTAACGGGCTTTGCCGTCGCGCACGTGCTGGATCGCTTCGTTGATTTTCGACATCGGATACAGTTCGGTGGTCGGGGCTACTTTGGTGCGTCCGGCAAACTTCATCAGCTTGCGCAACTCAAACGGCGTACCGGTCGCGGAGCCTGATACGCTGCGATCGCCGCCGATCAGGGTAAACGCCGGAACCGGCAGCGGCTTCATCACGGCACCTACGGTATGGAAGTTACCGCCATAGGCCAGCGCTTCAAAGTACGGCTGCCAGTTGAGATCGACGTTAACGGTATTGATGATCAGGTCAAACTGACCCGCCAGCGCGTTTAGTGCTTCAGGATCGCGGCTGTTCACGACTTTATCCGCACCCATCGCCAGCACTTCTTTCTCTTTCGCCGGGTTCGAGCTGAACGCCGTGACTTCACAGCCCATCGCGTGCAGCAGCTTGATGGCGATATGCCCAAGGCCACCGATACCGATGACGCCCACGCGGCTGGTGGCGGTGATATGGTGCATCAGCAGGGGTTTGAAGACGGTGATACCGCCGCACAGCAGCGGACCGGCGGATTCGATATCAATGCTGTCCGGCAGCGGGATGACCCATTGCCAGTCGGCACGCAGCTTGTCGGCGAAACCGCCTTTGTTCAGAATGGTGGGAACGGCGCCTTCGAGGCAGTTGATCTGATTACCGCTGATACAGGCATCGCAGTGACCACAGCTGCGCGCTGTCCAGCCAATGCCTACGCGCTGGCCCACTTTCAGCCCTTTGTCCTGCGCGGCGCTACCGAGCGCCACGACGCGGCCAATGACCTCGTGCCCGGCAATCAGTGGATAGCTTGAAAAGCCCCATTCGTTGTCGATCATCGAGAGATCCGAGTGGCAGATCCCGCAGTAATCAACCTGTACTTCGACGTCTTCTGCTTTTAGTTCGCCCGCGTCGTACTCGTACAGCTCAAGTTCTGCACCCGCCTGCGGTGCGGCGTAGCTTTTTATCTTTGACATCGTGTTTCCCCCGTTGTGGTGTGAACTGAGAGTGTAGAGTATTCAGTTCAGCGCCGCTTAACAGAAGGGGGCAGCAAAGATATTTACAGACTTTTCAGCATCCTGACTTCGCAATCAACATGGCCGGTACAGCCCAGCGGCGCATCGATATGCTCAAAGCCCAGATGTTCATACAGGCCGATGGCCTCTTTGAGGAAGGCGGTCGTTTCCAGGTAGCACCGGGTAAAGCCCTGCTTGCGCGCGTGGTCCAGCGCCATCAGCGCCAGCTTTTTTGCCAGTCCTTGTCCGCGCGCCGCTGGCAGGAAATACATTTTCTGCAGTTCGCAGATGTCCGGCTCGCTGCAGCTGAGGGGCGCCACGCCGCCACCGCCCACCACCTGGCCATTCTGCTCGATTACCCAGTAGGCATGCCCTGGCTGGCTGTAGAGCTGGAAAAGCGCGTCCAGGTTCGGGTCCGCAACCGTGTAGCCTTTGTCAGCCGTCAGGCCATATTCGGCAGAAACGGTGCGGATAACGGCGGCGATAGCCGGATTATCCTGCTCAGTGATCCGACGCATCGTCGTCGCGACGGGGGTAATCACGCTCATAGCATTACTCATTACAAAAATTGACACATAACTGCTGTTAATAGCACCGCAGAAGGGGGAGTGCAAGCGAGGAGTTTTCAGGAAGGTTACCCCTTACGCCCTGAAGCGTAAGGGGTAAAAGCATTACAGCGCGGCGATAACCGCCTGCTGCTCAATCAGCTTGGTCTTCGCATCGGCGAAGGCAACCAGACGCTCACGCTCTTTCGCTATGACCGCTTCCGGCGCGCGGGCGACAAAGCCTTCGTTCGCCAGCTTGCCTTCGATTTTGCCAATTTCCACGTCGACTTTCGCCACTTCTTTCGCCAGACGAGCCAGCTCAGCGTCTTTGTCGATCAGACCTGCCATTGGGATCAGCAGCTCGGCACCGTCGATGATTTTGGTCACGGAAACCGGACCTTTGTCATCCGCAGGCAGCACGGTGATGCTTTCCAGACGCGCCATGGTCTTGAGGAAGGTGTTGTTCTCGGTGACGCGACGAACAGCCGCTTCGCTGCAGCCGCGCAGCAGCAGTTCCAGCGGTTTGCCCGGGGCGATGTTCATTTCAGCACGAATGTTACGCACCGCAACGATCGCCTGTTTCAGCCACTCGGTATCCGCGGACGCCGCTTCATCAACCTTAGCCGCATCGAATTCCGGGAACGGCTGCAGCATGATGGTGTCAGCGTTGATGCCTGCAATCACCTTCACGCGCTGCCAGATGGTTTCGGTGATAAATGGAATGACCGGATGCGCCAGGCGCAGCAGACCTTCCAGAACGGTAATCAGCGTGTTGCGCGTGCCGCGCAGTTCCGCCTCAGTACCGCCGTTCATCACCGGCTTCGCCAGCTCCAGATACCAGTCGCAGAACTGGTTCCAGGTGAATTCATACAGGATGCCCGCCGCGATATCGAAGCGGTAGCTGTCCAGCGCCTCGCGGAACGCTTTCACCGTCTGGTTGAATTCCGCCAGGATCCAGCGGTCCGCCAGAGACAGGGTCATTTCGCCGCCGTTGAAGCCGCAATCCTGATCTTCGGTGTTCATCAGCACGAAGCGGCTGGCGTTCCACAGCTTGTTACAGAAGTTACGGTAACCTTCCAGACGCTTCATGTCCCAGTTGATGTCACGGCCGGTCGAGGCCAGTGCCGCCAGGGTGAAGCGCAGGGCGTCGGTACCGTGAGACTCGATGCCGTTCGGGAACTGCTTCTCGGTGCGCTTGCGGATTTTCTCCGCCAGCTGCGGCTGCATCATGTTACCGGTACGTTTTTCCAGCAGCTCTTCCAGAGAGATACCGTCAACCATGTCCAGCGGGTCAATCACGTTACCCTTGGACTTGGACATCTTCTGGCCTTCGTCGTCGCGGATCAGACCGGTCATGTAGACGGTATGGAACGGAACCTGCGGCTTGCCGTCTTCGTCTTTGATGAAGTGCATGGTCATCATGATCATGCGGGCAATCCAGAAGAAGATAATGTCGAAGCCGGACACCATCACGCTGGTCGGGTGGAACTGACGCAGCGCGTCGGTGTTTTCTGGCCAGCCGAGGGTGGAGAAGGTCCACAGCGCGGAGGAGAACCAGGTATCCAGCACGTCTTCGTCCTGACGCAGGGCAACGTCAGCGCTCAGGTTGTTTTCCTGACGCACTTCGTCTTCGGTGCGGCCAACGTAGACGTTACCGTCGTTGTCGTACCATGCCGGGATACGGTGACCCCACCACAGCTGACGGGAGATACACCAGTCCTGAATGTCACGCATCCAGGAGAAGTACATGTTTTCGTACTGTTTCGGCACGAACTGAATGCTGCCGTTCTCAACCGCTTCAACAGCCGGTTTCGCCAGCACGTCGGCACGCACGTACCACTGGTCGGTCAGCATTGGCTCGATAACCACGCCGCCACGGTCGCCGTACGGCACGGTCAGATCGTGAGGTTTAATTTCTTCCAGCAGGCCGAGAGCGTCGACTGCTGCAACGATCGCTTTACGCGCGGCAAAACGTTCCAGCTTCTGGAACTCTGCAGGGATGTCGCTGGAGTAAACGTCAGACTCTTCGCCTTTGGTGTCATACACTTCTGCGCTTTCGCGGATATCGCCGTCGAAGGTCAGGATGTTGATCATCGGCAGGGCGTGACGACGACCCACTTCATAGTCGTTGAAGTCGTGCGCAGGGGTGATTTTCACGCAGCCGGTGCCTTTTTCCATGTCGGCGTGTTCGTCGCCCACAATTGGAATACGGCGGTTTACCAGCGGCAGCACCACGAATTTGCCGATCAGATCTTTATAACGTGGATCTTCCGGGTTAACGGCCACGCCGGTATCGCCCAGCAGGGTTTCCGGACGGGTGGTTGCGACCACCAGGTAATCTTTACCGTCGGCGGTTTTTGCACCGTCGGCCAGCGGATAGCGGATGTGCCACATGGAGCCTTTAGACTCGCGGTTTTCCACTTCCAGGTCAGAGATGGCGGTACGCAGTTTTGGATCCCAGTTTACCAGGCGCTTGCCGCGGTAAATCAGGTCTTCTTTATACAGGCGGACGAAGACTTCTTTCACGGCGTTGGAAAGGCCCTCATCCATGGTGAAGCGCTCGCGCTCCCAGTCCACGGAGTTGCCGAGACGGCGCATCTGACGGGTAATGGTGCCGCCGGATTCCGCTTTCCACTGCCAGATTTTGTCGATGAACGCGTCGCGACCGTAGTCGTGGCGGGTTTTTCCTTCTTCAGCGGCAATTTTACGCTCAACCACCATCTGGGTCGCGATACCCGCGTGGTCAGTCCCCGCCTGCCACAGGGTGTTTTTACCCTGCATGCGCTGGTAGCGGATCATGGTATCCATGATGGTCTGCTGGAAAGCATGACCCATATGCAAACTGCCGGTGACGTTCGGCGGCGGGATCATGATGCAGAAGGACTCTTTGCTTTCGTCGCCGTTAGGCTTGAAATAGCCCTGCTGTTCCCAGTGCTCGTAAAGCGGCTGTTCGATATCGCGTGGGTTATATGTCTTTTCCATTATTTCCAGGTTGCCGTATTCAGGTTAAAACCAGCCAGGCGGTACGCTTTATAGCGTTCGCGCGCCAGTTGTTTCAAAGATTCTTCGTAAGGGACAAAGTCTACCACTTCTGTGAAAGCGGTGGCAAAATCTGCAAAATCTATCCGCAGGCTAATCAGAATATCGCGCGCGCTGCTGTTGCGCTTTTGCGGCCAGGCAATTTCAACCGGTGCTCCACCGCGCGGGCCTTCGCCCGACAGGTTATGTGGGACAAAGCTCTCCGGCGGACGCGCCCACAGCGCCTCATCAAGGCGAATGGCCTGCTGTTCATCTTCACAGGCAATCAGAACGCGTTTACCTGCGCGCCAACGTTCTGCGGCAATTTCACACACCAGCTGTTCGACGGCGCTGAGGCCATCCTGATGGGTGTCGTTGTCCAGAAGGTAGAACGTTGCATTCTTCATATATGGGGCTTCTTGTCGTGGATTTAAATGCAAAGCCGGGTGGCGCTACGCTTACCCGGCCTACGGTTGAGTGACGCTGTAGGCCGGGTAAGGCGAAGCCGCCACCCGGCGTTTTACATCATTCGTCGCCGTTAAAACCCGCGCGATTGAGCAGGAACTGCGACAGCAGCGCCACTGGACGACCGGTTGCGCCTTTGGCTTTGCCGGAGCGCCATGCGGTGCCCGCGATATCCAGGTGCGCCCAGTTGTACTTGCGGGTGAAGCGTGCCAGGAAGCAGCCCGCGGTGATCGCTCCGCCAGGACGTCCACCGATGTTTGCCATATCCGCGAAGTTAGACTCCAGCTGCTCCTGATATTCGTCACCCAACGGCAGACGCCATGCGCGGTCGCCAGCCTGTTCCGAGGCGCCGATAAGCTCGTGCGCCAGCGGATTGTGGTTCGACATCAGGCCGGTGATGTGGTGGCCCAGCGCAATCACGCAGGCACCGGTGAGGGTGGCGACGTCAATCACCGCTTCAGGCTCGAAGCGTTCCACATAGGTCAGCACGTCACACAGCACCAGACGGCCTTCGGCGTCGGTGTTCAGCACTTCAACGGTCTGGCCGGACATGGTGGTCAGCACGTCGCCCGGACGGTAAGCGCGGCCGCCAGGCATGTTTTCACAGCCCGCCAGCACGCCGATGACGTTAATCGGCAGCTGAAGCTCTGCAACCATGCGCATCACGCCGTAAACCGCCGCCGCGCCGCACATGTCGTATTTCATCTCGTCCATGCCTTCGGCAGGCTTGATGGAGATACCGCCGGAATCGAAGGTCAGGCCTTTACCGACCAGCACGACAGGGCGCGCGTCTTCGGCCGGGTTGCCCTTGTACTCGATGACGGACATCAGGGATTCATTCTGCGATCCGTTACCGACCGCCAGGTAAGAGTGCATCCCGAGCTCTTTCATCTGCTGTTCGCCGATGACGCGGGTAATGACGTTTTTGCTGTAGGCGTCGGCCAGCTGACGCGCCTGAGAGGCCAGGTACGCCGCGTTACAGATGTTAGGCGGCATGTTGCCGAGATCTTTGGCCGCTTTAATGCCGGCTGCGATCGCCAGACCGTGCTGGATCGCGCGTTCGCCGCTGGTCAGTTCGCGACGGGTTGGCACGTTAAAGACCATTTTACGCAGCGGACGACGCGGCTCGCTTTTATTGGTCTTCAGCTGATCGAAGCTGTAGAGGCTCTCTTTTGCCGTTTCGACCGCCTGACGCACTTTCCAGTAGGTGTTACGCCCTTTAACGTGCAGCTCGGTCAGGAAGCAGACGGCTTCCATTGAGCCGGTATCATTCAGCGTATTGATTGTTTTCTGAATCACCTGCTTATACTGACGTTCATCCAGCTCGCGTTCTTTGCCGCAGCCAATCAGCAGAATACGCTCTGACAGTACGTTCGGAACATGGTGCAGTAACAGCGTCTGCCCAGGTTTGCCTTCCAGTTCGCCACGGCGCAGCAGGGCGCTAATATAGCCGTCACTGATTTTATCGAGTTGCTCGGCGATCGGGGAGAGTCGGCGTGGTTCAAAGACGCCCACAACGATGCAGGCACTCCGCTGTTTCTCCGGGCTACCGCTTTTTACACTGAACTCCATGCACTACGCTCCTGAATCTTAAAGACAACGGCGGCTGCTACGGATAGAATTGAAACCTTTCGTAACTCATGTCCGCTGTTGTGGTGACTTCGTGTTAATCTTACGTTACTACGGTTTCGACACGTCAGAAAAAGTCCTGAAGCGTGAATCCGCTGGATGTTTTAATCTTAGCGATGATTTCGACGACTCAAGAGAATAAATGACGTTTAAGCCATGAAACAAGCGAAATTCCTGCAAAGAGACGGGTTTTTACGGGCGTATTTAAAGTGATAATCATAAGATATCTGGTGCGGGAGACGCTCAAAAGCCAACTGGCGATCCTCTTCATCCTGCTGCTGATTTTTTTCTGTCAGAAGCTGGTTAAGATCCTCGGTGCGGCCGTTGACGGCGAAATTCCAACAAATCTGGTGCTTTCCCTGCTTGGTTTAGGGATCCCGGAAATGGCGCAGCTCATCCTGCCGCTAAGTCTTTTCCTTGGCCTGCTCATGACGCTTGGGAAACTCTACACCGAGAGTGAAATCACGGTGATGCATGCCTGTGGCCTGAGCAAAGCGGTACTGGTGAAAGCGGCCATGATACTGGCGCTGTTCACGGGTATTGTTGCCGCGGTGAATGTGATGTGGGCGGGCCCCATGTCTTCCCGTCATCAGGACGAAGTGCTGGCCGAAGCGAAAGCCAACCCCGGCATGGCGGCGTTAGCCCAGGGGCAGTTCCAGCAGGCGACCGACGGCAACTCCGTGCTGTTTATTGAGAGCGTTGACGGCAGTAAATTCAACGACGTCTTCCTGGCGCAGTTACGTCCCAAAGGTAACGCGCGTCCTTCCGTGGTGGTGGCAGATTCCGGTCAGCTTGCTCAGCGCAAAGATGGTTCTCAGATCGTGACGCTGAATAAAGGCACCCGTTTCGAAGGCACCGCGATGCTGCGCGACTTCCGTATCACGGATTTCCAGAACTATCAGGCCATTATCGGCCATCAGGCGGTGGCGCTCGATCCAACGGATACCGAGCAAATGGACATGCGGACCCTCTGGAATACCGATACCGACAGAGCGCGCGCTGAGTTCCACTGGCGTATTACGCTCGTCTTCACCGTGTTTATGATGGCGCTGATTGTCGTTCCGCTGAGCGTGGTGAACCCTCGCCAGGGACGCGTGCTCTCTATGCTGCCAGCGATGCTGCTTTACCTGATCTATTTCCTGCTGCAAACCTCGATTCGTTCTAACGGCGCGAAGGGTAAGCTGGACCCTATGGTCTGGACATGGTTCGTCAACAGCCTGTACATCTTACTGGCGCTAGGGTTAAACCTGTGGGATACGGTGCCTGTGCGCCGCATACGTGCCCGATTCTCGCGTAAAGGAGCCATCTAATGCAGGCGTTTGGCGTTCTTGATCGCTATATCGGTAAAACCATTTTTACCACCATCATGATGACCTTGTTCATGCTGGTGTCGCTCTCCGGCATTATCAAATTTGTCGATCAGCTAAAAAAAGCCGGGCAGGGGAGCTATGACGCGATGGGCGCGGGGATGTATACCCTGCTCAGCGTGCCGAAAGATGTGCAGATCTTCTTCCCGATGGCGGCCCTGCTGGGGGCGCTGCTGGGGCTGGGAATGCTGGCGCAGCGCAGTGAGCTGGTCGTTATGCAGGCCTCAGGCTTTACCCGCATGCAGGTCGCGCTGTCGGTAATGAAAACCGCGATCCCACTGGTGCTGTTGACCATGGCGATCGGCGAGTGGGTCGCGCCGCAGGGCGAACAGATGGCGCGTAACTACCGTGCGCAGGCAATGTACGGTGGCTCACTGCTCTCGACTCAACAAGGTTTATGGGCGAAAGACGGTAAAAACTTCGTCTACATCGAGCGGGTAAAGGGGAATGACGAACTGGGTGGGGTGAGCATCTACGCTTTCGATGACCAGCGCCGTCTGGAGTCCGTTCGCCACGCCTCTTCGGCGAAATTTGACGCCGAACATAAGCAGTGGCGGTTGTCCCAGGTTGATGAATCCAACCTGACCGATCCGAAACAGATTACGGGTTCTCAGACGGTAACCGGGACGTGGAAGACCAACCTGACGCCCGATAAGCTCGGGGTCGTGGCGCTGGATCCAGACGCGCTCTCCATCAGCGGTTTACACAACTATGTGAAATACCTGAAGTCGAGCGGGCAGGATGCGGGACGTTATCAGCTCAACATGTGGAGCAAGATCTTCCAGCCGATGTCCGTGGCGGTGATGATGCTGATGGCGCTGTCGTTTATCTTCGGCCCGTTACGCAGCGTGCCGATGGGCGTGCGCGTCGTGACCGGTATCAGTTTCGGCTTTGTGTTCTACGTGCTCGACCAGATCTTCGGTCCGCTGACGCTGGTTTATGGCATTCCGCCGATAATTGGTGCGCTGCTGCCAAGTGCCAGTTTCCTCCTGATCAGCCTCTGGCTGTTGTTGAAACGCTCCTGATTGACCTCTCCTCGCTTCCGGTTCACCGGGAGCGAGGCTAATCTCCTGTTTCACCCCGCACTTTTTCTCACAACCTTCAACGCCTCGCCCTGAATTTGAGTATTATTGAGCGATAAAGTCGTGAAGGGATCCTCTATGAAGCAAATTCGAATGCTTGCCCAGTATTACGTCGACCTGATGATGAAGCTTGGGCTGGTGCGTTTCTCTATGCTGCTTGCGCTGGCACTGGTCGTTCTGGCCATTGTCGTGCAAATGGCCGTCACCATGGTTCTGCATGGTCAGGTCGAGAGTATCGACGTCATCCGCTCTATCTTCTTTGGCTTGCTTATTACCCCCTGGGCGGTCTACTTCCTTTCCGTGGTGGTTGAACAGCTGGAAGAGTCCCGTCAGCGTTTGTCTAAGCTGGTCGATAAACTGGAAGAGATGCGCGAGCGTGACCTGAAGCTCAACGTCCAGCTTAAAGACAACATTGCGCAGCTGAACCAGGAGATTTCAGATCGTGAGAAGGCGGAGGCCGAGCGCCAGGCCACGCTGGAGCAGCTGAAAATCGAAATGAAAGAGCGTGAGGTCACGCAGATCCAGCTTGAGCAGCAATCCTCTTTCCTGCGGTCATTCCTCGATGCTTCGCCGGATCTGGTGTTTTACCGTAATGAAGATAAAGAGTTTTCCGGCTGTAACCGGGCGATGGAGTTGCTCACCGGGAAAAGCGAGAAGCAGCTGATTAACCTGAAACCGCAGGACGTTTACTCTGAAGAGGCGGCGGCCAAGGTCATGGAGACGGATGAAAAGGTATTCCGCCATAACGTCTCGCTGACCTATGAACAGTGGCTGGATTACCCGGACGGACGCAAAGCCTGCTTTGAGATCCGTAAGGTGCCCTACTATGACCGCGTGGGCAAACGCCATGGCCTGATGGGCTTTGGCCGTGATATCACCGAGCGAAAGCGCTATCAGGATGCACTGGAGCGCGCCAGCCGCGACAAGACTACCTTTATCTCTACTATCAGCCACGAGCTGCGTACGCCGCTTAACGGCATTGTCGGGCTGAGCCGTATTCTGCTGGATACCGACCTGACCGCAGAGCAGGAAAAATACCTCAAGACTATCCATGTTTCGGCGGTCACGCTGGGTAATATCTTCAACGATATTATTGATATGGATAAGATGGAGCGCCGTAAAGTTCAGCTTGATAATCAGCCTGTTGATTTCACCAGCTTCCTTGCCGATCTGGAAAACCTGTCCGGCCTGCAGGCGCAGCAGAAGGGGCTAAGTTTTGTCATGGAGCCAACCCTGCCGCTGCCGCATAAAGTGGTGACTGACGGTACGCGTTTGCGCCAGATCCTGTGGAACCTTATCAGCAACGCGGTGAAATTTACCCAGAAGGGGCAGGTTGCGGTGCGCATCCGCTTTGACGAAGGCGACATGCTGCACTTCGAGGTAGAGGACTCCGGGATGGGTATTCCGCAGGAGGAGCAGGACAAAATCTTCGCCATGTACTACCAGGTGAAGGACAGCAACGGCGGAAAACCGGCGACAGGAACGGGCATTGGCCTGGCGGTCTCTAAACGACTGGCGAAGAGCATGGGGGGCGATATCACCGTTGCCAGCCAGCCGGGTAAAGGGTCAACCTTCACGCTGACGGTCCATGCGCCGGCGGTGGCGGAAGAGGTGGAAGATACCTTTGAAAATGACGATATGCCGCTGCCTGCGCTGCACGTCCTGCTGGTGGAAGACATTGAGCTGAACGTGATCGTGGCGCGCTCCGTGCTGGAAAAACTGGGCAACAGCGTCGATGTCGCGATGACCGGTAAGGCCGCGCTGGAGATGTTTAAACCGGGTGAATACGATCTTGTTCTGCTGGATATTCAGTTACCGGATATGACCGGGCTGGATATCTCGCGCGAGCTGACGCGTCAGTACGCGGCCGACGAACTGCCGCCGCTGGTTGCCCTGACGGCGAACGTACTGAAAGATAAAAAAGAGTATCTCGATGCCGGTATGGACGATGTACTCAGCAAGCCGCTGGCGGTGCCTGCTCTGACCGCCATGATTAAGAAGTTCTGGGATACCCGTGATGAAGAGGAGAGCACCATGACGTCTGTTGATAGCGCAAAAGCCCAAACGATACTCGATACCGCGATGCTGGAGCAGTACATCGATCTGGTCGGCCCGAAACTGATTACCGATGGTCTGGCGGTGTTCGAAAAAATGATGCCGGGCTATCTGAGTGTGCTGGAATCAAACCTGACGGCGCGTGACCAGAAGGGCATCGTGGAAGAAGGACATAAAATTAAAGGTGCCGCCGGTTCGGTTGGCCTACGCCACCTGCAGCAGTTGGGTCAACAGATTCAGTCGCCTGATTTACCTGCATGGGAAGATAACGTGGGTGATTGGGTTGAAGAGATGAAGCAAGAGTGGCAAAACGATGTGGCGGTGCTTAAAGCCTGGGTTGACGCCAGAAAAAAATGACCCCGGATTAACCGGGGTGCGCGAATACTGCGCCAACACCAGGGAAATCGTGGCTGCGCCTGTTTTTAAACGTTATTTTCGAAAGGGCGCCGCCTGAAAAATTTAGGCCGCACGCAGATAAGATAGCAAATCTTAAATGGTTTGTTACATGAATCAGTGAAATGTGTGAAGCATAGCGTTTTAATCAAAATTATTAATGTGCTTCAGCAAGTTGCAGAAAAGGATTGTCATGATGAAAAAGATTGGTGTCGTCCTGAGCGGATGCGGTGTTTACGATGGTTCTGAAATACATGAAGCCGTAATCACACTGCTGGCCCTGGCTAAGCAGGGAGCAGAGGTGATTTGTTTTGCACCAGACAAAAATCAGGCGGATGTGATTAATCATCTGACCGGTGAGCCGATGGCGGAAACCCGTAATGTACTGATTGAAGCCGCGCGTATTGCGCGAGGTGATATCCATCCTCTTATTCAGGCAGACCCTACAGAGCTTGATGCGCTCATTGTGCCGGGTGGGTTTGGCGCGGCCAAAAATCTCAGTACCTTTGCTGCGCAGGGCGCGGAGTGTCAGATCGATCCTCATCTGAAAGCGCTGTCACAGGCCATGCATGCGGCAGGAAAGCCGCTGGGCTTTATCTGTATCGCACCGGCGATGTTGCCTAAGATTTTTGATTTCCCGCTGCGCCTGACTATCGGGACGGATATCGATACCGCAGAGATCGTCGAGGAAATGGGGGGCGAACACGTTCCGTGCCCGGTAGATGACATTGTGGTTGATGAAGATAACAAAATTGTCACCACGCCTGCGTATATGCTGGCTAAGAATATTGCAGAAGCGGCTATGGGGATCGAAAAGCTGGTCGCCCGCGTGCTGGTGTTGGCTGAATGAGTCGTCAATCCGGTGCTGGCGCGTGGGTAAAACGTACCCTGTTGCGCATCGTTCTGGTGCTGGCGGTGTTTTGGGGTGGTGGACTCGCCCTGTTCAGCATTATGCCAGTCCCGTTCTCTGCCGTGATGGTTGAGCGCCAGCTCGGCGCGTGGCTCAGCGGCGATTTCAGCTATGTTGCCCACTCTGACTGGGTAAGCATGGACGAGATCTCGCCGTTCATGGGGCTGGCGGTCATCGCGGCGGAGGACCAGAAATTCCCGGAGCACTGGGGGTTCGACGTGGCGGCCATTGAGAAGGCGCTGGCCCATAACGAACGCCATGAAAACCGCGTGCGCGGTGCCTCAACCTTGTCGCAGCAGACGGCCAAAAATCTGTTTCTGTGGGACGGCCGCAGCTGGGTGCGAAAGGGGCTGGAAGCGGGGTTGACCCTGGGGATGGAAACGGTCTGGAGCAAAAAACGCATTCTGACCGTCTATCTCAACGTCGCTGAATTTGGCGACGGTATTTTTGGTGTGGAAGCTGCCGCGCGGCGTTATTTTAATAAGCCAGCCAGCCGTCTGAGCATGTCAGAAGCAGCACTATTGGCCGCTGTCTTACCGAATCCCATCCGCTTTAAAGCCAGCGCCCCATCAGGGTACGTGCGAAGCCGTCAGGCGTGGATCCTACGCCAGATGAATCAGCTGGGTGGAGAGGGTTTTATGCAGCGTAATAATCTTATGTAGGGCGGGTAAGCGCAGCGCCACCCGCCGAGGGGCGAACGCTAGTCTTCGTCAAATCCGGCGTTAAACAGGGCAATCACCGCCGCCAGCGCTTCCTCTTCCTGAGGTCCGGTGGCTTCGACTTCAATCTGGCGCCCTTTGGCGGAATCCAGCATTAGCAGGGCGATCACGCTGTTCGCTTCCGCTTCGGTACCTTCGTCATTCCGCAGCAGAACCTCAGCATCGAAACCCTGCATCAGCTCAAACAGTTTCATCGCCGGGCGTGCATGCATACCCAGCTTATTGGTGATCTCAACGGTTTGTTTTACGGTCATGTTTTACGTTTTTCCAGCGTGCGATGACGGGACTGAACGTTCTTCCCGCGCGAGCGGAAATAGTCGGCCAGCTGTTCGGCGATATAAACCGAACGATGTTTACCGCCGGTACAGCCAATCGCCACCGTCAGGTAGCTACGATTGTTTGTCTCCAGCATAGGTAACCATAGCTCAAGGTAGCTTCGCGTCTGGTAGATAAAATTGTGAACTTCTGTGTGCCGGTCGAGGAAGGCCGCGACGGGTTTATCCAGACCGGTCATGGGACGCAGCTTCGGATCCCAGTGCGGGTTCGGCAGGAAGCGCACGTCGAAAACATAATCCGCATCGATCGGAATACCGTGCTTAAATCCGAAGGATTCGAACACCATCGTCAGCTCACGCTCGCGTTTGCCCAGCAGCCGGGTACGCAGCATTTCCGCCAGCTCGTGAACGGACATCTCAGAGGTGTCGACAATCAGGTCGGCACGAGAGCGCAGCGGCTCCAGCAGATCGCTCTCTTCATCGATCGCGCTCTCCAGTGAGAGGTTCTTACTGGAAAGCGGGTGCAAGCGACGGGTATCGCTGTAGCGACGGATCAGCGTATTGCGGTCTGCATCGAGGAACAGCAGCTGAGGCGAAAACGCATCAGGCAGGTTGCTCATGGCCTGCTCGAAGATCTCTGGCGATTCAGGCATGTTACGGACGTCGATGCTGACGGCGGCAGAGGTTTGTCTCTCCGCAAGCGTGCGTGCCAGGTCGGGCAATAACACGACCGGCAGGTTATCGACGCAGTAAAAACCCATGTCTTCCAGCGCGCGCAGAGCAACGGATTTCCCCGACCCTGAACGGCCACTGACAATCATCAGCACCATGTTCCGTTTCTCCTCAGGACAACAGATGTGAAGGCCATCTCCTGGTTATGCATCATCCTGATTGCCTTCTGCTTCAGTGATAATCTGATAGAGCTCTTCATCACTTTGGGCCGAGCGCAGTCGACGGCAAATAGTTTTATCGGCCAGACGTTTTGCGACCAGCGACAGCGTATGCAGATGGGTTTTCGTCTGGTCGGCAGGCACCAGCAGCGCGAAGAGGAGATCGACGGGCTGGTTATCAATGGCATCGAAGGCGATGGGTGTTTCAAGCTGCACAAACACACCAACGGCACGCAGGGTATCCTCTTCCAGTTTGCCGTGCGGGATCGCGATGCCGTTGCCGATACCGGTACTGCCCATTTTTTCACGGGTCAGAATCGCTTCGAATACCACCTGCGGCGGCAGGCCCAGCTGTTTTGCGGCCAGTTCACTGATGATCTCCAGCGCACGTTTTTTGCTCTGGCAGTGAACCGCACTGCGGGTACATTCCTGGTTAAGGACATTGCTCAGTTGAAGAGCGGAATCGTTGTTCATCATAATTTCACCTAAGCGCTAACTGTACAAATGGCCTGTTGTGTTTCACAACAGGCCGTCCTGCACCCGTTAACTGCCCGGACAATTAGTGTTGTTTCAGTTTATCTTTATGTTTATTGAGCTGTCGTGCAAGCTTATCAATCAAGCCGTCGATAGCAGCGTACATGTCTTGCCCTTCCGCACTGGCATGCAGTTCACCCCCGTTAACATGCAGGGTGGCATCCGAGATATGAGTCACTTTCTCCACTTTCAACACAATATAGACCTGATTGATCCTTTCGAAATACTGCTCGAGTTTTGCAAACTTCGCGTTTACAAAGTCGCGTAAAGCCTCAGTAATTTCGACGTTTTGTCCAGTGATGTTGAGCTGCATAGTGTCTTCCTTATCGGTTGTGTCAGACCAGCTGTTTACGCTGGTTGGACGGCGGAATGGATAAAGACTCTCGATACTTCGCAACAGTACGACGTGCCACCATAATACCCTGATCGGACAGCATGGTGGTTAACTTACTGTCGCTTAGTGGCTTCGCGGGGTTCTCCGCGGCGATCAACTTCTTCACCAGGGCACGAATGGCCGTTGACGACGCTTCGCCGCCGCCTTCGGTATTCACATGGCTGGAGAAGAAATACTTAAGCTCAAAAATACCGCGTGGACTGTGCAGATACTTCTGCGTGGTGACACGGGAAATGGTTGATTCATGCATTTCGACGGCCTGGGCGATATCCGCCAGTACCATCGGTTTCATATACTCTTCGCCCTGCTCAAAGAACGCCTGCTGCTGTTCGACAATACAGCGGCTGACGCGTAGCAGCGTATCATTTCGGCTCTCCAGACTTTTGATCAGCCATCGCGCTTCCTGCAAATTGCTACGAATATATTGATTGTCGGAGTCGTTACGCACGCTGGTGCACATGGAGGCATACTGCTGGTTGATTTGCAGGCGAGGGATGCTGTCTGAATTCAGTTCAACGACCCAGCGGCCATTGTGTTTTCTGACCAGCACATCCGGGATGACGTACTCGGGCTCGCTGGTCTGGATCGACTGTCCCGGGCGCGGATCGAGCGACTGGATCAGATTCACCGCTTCTTTCAGCACCTCTTCCTTCAGGCGCGTGACGCGCATCAGGGAGCGGAAATCGTGGTTCGCCAGCAGATCCAGATGATCGCTGATGATTAAGCGCGCTTCGTCGAGCCACGGCGTCTCTTTGCTGAACTGAGAAAGCTGGATCAGCAGGCAGTCGCGCAGATCTTTTGCGGCCACGCCTACCGGATCGAAACGCTGGATGCGCTTCAGAACGGCTTCAACTTCCTCAAGCTCTATCTCGTCGTCGCCCATGCTTTCCAGAATATCGTCCAGCGTGACGGTCAAATAGCCAGTGTCGTCAACGGCATCGACAATTGAGGTGGCAATCGCGCGGTCGGTATCGGAGAAGGGTGTTAGTTCCACCTGCCACATCAGGTAATCCTGCAGTGACTGGGTGGTTTCGCCCTGGTAGACCGGTAGCTCATCATCCTGGTAGTCTGCACGCGTACCGGAAGGGGTTCCGGCGGTGTAGATTTCATCCCAGCTGGCATCCAGCGGAAGCTCGTCCGGCATCTCTTTTTGTTCGAGTGCATCCGCGGTGTCGAGCGCTTCTGTATCCTGCGATTGCTGGGTATCTACCTCGTCATGAAGATCGGTTTGTTCCAGCAGGGGGTTGCTGTCCAGCGCCTGCTGGAGCTCCTGCTGAAGTTCTAACGTGGACAGTTGCAACAGGCGAATTGCCTGCTGTAGCTGCGGCGTCATCGCCAGTTGTTGGCTGAGCCTTAATTGCAAACCTTGCTTCATGTTCAGAGCATTTTTCTCCGGTTCGGCGTTACGTTACCTCTACCCTATCAGAGTCTGAAGTCTTCCCCAAGATAGACGCGCTTAACATGATCGTCTTCGAGGATCTGCTGCGGCGTACCGTGGGCGATCAGATTGCCCTGGCTCACAATATACGCGCGTTCACACACGGCCAGCGTTTCACGGACGTTGTGGTCGGTGATCAGTACGCCAAGCCCGCTGTCGCGCAGGTGTTCAATGATACGTTTAATGTCGATAACCGAGATCGGGTCAACGCCCGCAAACGGTTCATCCAGAAGGATAAACTTCGGGTTTGCGGCCAGCGCACGGGCAATCTCAACACGACGGCGTTCGCCCCCGGAGAGAGCCTGACCGAGGCTGTCGCGCAGATGCTCAATGTGGAACTCTTCCATCAGCTCGTTGGCACGATCCTGACGCTGTTCGCTGGTCAGATCGTTACGAATTTGTAGGACCGCCATCAGGTTATCGTAAACGCTAAGACGACGGAAAATGGAGGCTTCCTGCGGCAGGTAGCCGATCCCGCGACGTGCGCGTGCGTGCAGCGGCAGAAGACTGATGTCTTCATCGTCAATGACAATGTTGCCGGCATCGCGCGGCACAATGCCAACGACCATGTAGAAAGTGGTGGTTTTACCCGCACCGTTAGGGCCAAGCAGCCCTACAATTTCGCCGGAGTTGACGGTCAGACTGACATCTTCTACGACACGGCGGCCCTTATAGGCCTTCGCGAGATTTTTTGCAGTTAATGTTGCCATAACGAATTAGTTACTCTTCTTCTGTGCCGGGGCCTGGCCTTTGCCTTTGTCCTGCAGCTGCGACGGAACCAGTACGGTGGTGACGCGTTTGCCTTTCTCGCTGGAGGCCTGCATTTTTTGCTCTTTTACCAGATAGGTAATCTGGTCGCCGGTAATGTTGCTGTCCAGCTGTTCCAGGTACGCATTACCGGTCAGGATGACCAGGTCCTTCGCCAGCTCATAGTGCATGTGCGTAGCGTGACCTTTCACCGGCTTGCCATTGTCCTGCATCTGGTAGAAGGTGGCCGGGTTACCGTAACCATCAATGATCTCTTTGCCCTGCTCGCCACCCGGACGGGTCACGACCACTTTGTCGGCGTTAATTTTGATGGTGCCCTGAGTCATGACGACGTTACCCGTGAAGGTGACGACATTGCCCTGCATATCGAGAGACTGGGTATCGGACTCGATATGGATCGGTTGGTCGGTATCGCCCGTTACAGCAAGCGCGGGGAGACTGGTCGCCAGCATCGCGCTGGCGATAATTACTTTAAGGCTGAGTTTGTTTGTTTTGAATTTCATAGGAGGTTCTAACCTTTTCAATCAGCTCGGCGTTTTTGCTGCGTAAGTTCCCGCGCATTCTCAAACCGCTGGAATTAAATGTTGTGCCATACAGTGTGACCAGATCCTGCGACGTCACGTCCTGGGTTACCAGGTTGATCTGGGCATTATCCGTCGTAATTTTTCGTAGTTGCGAGTCAGCGGTCAGGGCGTTGACTTCAACGTGGCCATACAGATAAAGCATACGGTCATTTGTCAGTTTTGCCCGATCTGACTTAATTGACCACGTCGGCACTTTGTCCTTATCAAATGTGGTCATGACAGGTTGGGTAAACCACGAAATACCGTCATCTGAAAAATATTCAACATGCTGGGCAATCAGGCGATAGTTCAGCGCGCCTTCAGGGCTGTAGACCACGGTGTCGCTGTGATCGCTTTTATAGGTTGGATCGTTATTGTTGATCACTTCCGTTTGCGTATCGTCGCGATCGGCAAGGTTCACGCCAATCAATACCAGTGCGACAAGCGAAAGCAAAATGATAATCCAACGTCTGGTTTTACTCATATCGATTGCCCTTTGGCCTCATCAAGCTTGCCCTGCGCCAGCAGGAGCAGATCGCAGACTTCACGTACGGCACCGCGGCCCCCGTTGATGTGGGTAACATAGTCAGCTCGTGGGACCAGCAGCGGATGCGCATCGGCAACGGCGATGCTCAGCCCAACTTCAGCCATCACGGGCCAGTCAATCAGATCGTCCCCGACGTAGGCCACGCTTTCCGGTGCGATAGCCAGTTTACCCAGTAAATCTTTAAACGCCGCCATCTTATCGGATTGCCCCTGATACAGATGGGTAATGCCTAAGGTTTCACAGCGGTCTTCTACCAGTTTAGCTTTTCGCCCGGTGATGATAGCCACCTCAATACCTGAGGTGAGCGCACAGCGGATACCGTAGCCGTCGCGAACGTTAAACGCTTTCAGCTCTTCACCATTATTGCCCATGTAAATAAGGCCGTCGGAGAGTACCCCATCCACATCCAGGATGAGCAGACGAATGTTTTCCGCCTTTGCCATCATCTGGGTACTGACCGGACCATAACAGGTTGCAAGGGATGCACCCGCATTACTCATTGTCTTATCCTTCATTACACTACGCCTGCGCGCAGCAGATCATGCATATGTACCACACCCAGCAACTGGTCGCCATCGGCAACCATAACGGAGGTGATATGGCGGGACTGCATCAGGTTCAGCACATCCACGGCCAGCGTACCCGGACGCACGCGGATACCGCCTGGCGTCATCACGTCGGCAATGCCGAGCGTGCGGACATCGACACCCATGTCGAACACGCGACGCAGGTCGCCATCGGTGAAGATCCCCTGAATTTTCATCAGATCGTCGCATACGACCGTCATACCCAGATTCTTGCGGGTGATTTCCAGCAGTGCATCACGCAGGGAGGCTTCTTTACTGACGTGAGGGATCTCATCCCCGGTGTGCATAATATCGTTTACCCGAAGCAGCAGCTTGCGCCCCAGCGCACCGCCCGGGTGGGAAAGCGCAAAATCTTCCGGCGTAAAACCACGGGCTTCGAGCAGCGCGACGGCAAGCGCATCACCCATGACCAGCGCGGCGGTGGTGCTGGACGTCGGCGCCAGGCCGAGCGGACAGGCCTCCTTGGGCACTTTCACGCACAGGTGAATGTCTGCCGCCCGCGCCATACTGCTTTCCGGACGGCTGGTCATGCAAATAAGCGGCACCTGCAGGCGCTTCAGTACCGGGATCAACGCCAGGATCTCATTGGACTCACCGGAGTTGGACAGCGCGATGACGATATCCTGCGGCGTGACCATACCCAGGTCGCCGTGCGCGGCTTCCCCCGGGTGCACAAAGAAGGACGAGGTGCCGGTACTGGCAAACGTTGCCGCCATTTTGCGTCCAATGTGGCCGGACTTACCCATCCCCATCACCACGACTTTGCCGGCACAGTAGAATATCTTCTCACATGCCAGACTAAAATCCTGATTAATGTACTGATCTAACTGCGCCAGACCTTCACGTTCAATCTCCAGAACGTCTTTGCCTGCTTTCTGAAAGTCAAAACCCGGCTGCAATTCTATTTGCGACATAATGCGTTTCCGTTACCCAGAGAGAAGAGGCGAGAGCCAGTACAGCATCGCCATCCATACGATAAATCCACCCGTCAGCAGCGCGCCTGCGCCTTTGCCGATCTGTCGTTGCCGCCGCCAGCAGAGCAGGGCAAATATCACGCTGACCAATAACATCACGCCGTAGTCGCGTGAGAACGCCAGGGGATTAAAGGGCCCTGGCGTAATCAGGGCCGGCAGACCCATCACAATGGCGATATTAAATATGTTGGAACCGATGATATTACCAATGGCAATGTCATCCTCACCTTTGCGTGCCCCCGCAATGGCCGTGGCCAGCTCCGGCAGGCTGGTACCGATGGCAATCACCGTCAGGCCAATGGTCAGTTCACTGATGGCGAAATAGTTCGCCAGCACCGTCGCGTTATCCACAACCATACGCGTTGCCATCGGCATGATGATCAGCGCAACGCCAAGCCACAGCAGGGCAACAGGCAGCGTGCCTTCTCGCGGAAGTTCGGCGACCTGCTCACGCGTGAGGCTATCCTGGCCCTGCTTTTCAGCCAGACGGGCGATTTTAACACTATACAGCAGCCAAATAACGGCCAGCGCCAGCAAGAAAATGCCGTCGCTGTAGCTCAGTACACCATCGTAAAATACGCACCCTGCCAGCAGACTTACGATTAACATTAGCGGCAATTCACGGCGCAGAACATCAGAATGCACGCGAAATGGATGGAGCAGTGCCGCCAGGCCTAAAATCAAGAGTATATTGACGATGTTAGAGCCAATCGCAGTGCCTACTGCCAGGTCTAACTGACCATGCAGCGATGCCGAGACAGAGACGATGATTTCAGGAAGTGACGTTCCAACACTGACCACGGTCATCCCGATGACGACAGGCGGTACGCCCGTCAGGCGACACAGGATAGATGCAGCAAACACTAAACGGTCAGCACTGTAGACCACCAAAAGTAAACCAATTATTAACAGTGCTGTTGCTAAAAGCATCAAAAGTCCTTTCTTCAGGTATACTCGTCGGTCCATCGCGCGGAAATGGCTGGACTGCATACAGTCTGAGGCGTAACGAATTCCTAATTTTGACTTTATGCGCCGGAAAAGTAAAACAAATGCCAGCTTTCGCTAACCTCAACGGCTATTATTCTGTAAAAATGCGGAGTTGAGGGCTGATTCAGGCAGCATGCCTTAATGTGAGCAGGGTAATAAAGGAACCATAAATGAGCCAAACGATGGCGAATTTAGTCGATGTTCGCGGTGTGAGTTTTTCTCGCGCCAACAGATTGATATTTGATGATATTTCGTTGACCGTACCGCGTGGCAAGATCACTGCCATCATGG
Source organism: Enterobacter sp. DC4 (assembly GCF_000568095.1). Taxonomy (NCBI): domain Bacteria; kingdom Pseudomonadati; phylum Pseudomonadota; class Gammaproteobacteria; order Enterobacterales; family Enterobacteriaceae; genus Enterobacter; species Enterobacter sp. DC4. Next base: position 85,886 of record NZ_AZUB01000005.1, read on the forward strand.
GGCCGTCCGGGATCGGTAAAACGACCCTGTTGCGCCTTATTGGTGGGCAGATCCCACCGGATAGCGGTGAAATTCTCTTTGATGGCGAAAACATCCCGGAGATGTCACGCTCGCGCCTGTATACTGTCCGCAAACGCATGAGCATGCTCTTTCAGTCTGGAGCCTTGTTCACCGACATGAATGTCTTTGATAACGTGGCCTATCCGCTGCGCGAGCATACCAGCCTGCCGCCTGAACTGCTGAAAAGCACGGTGATGATGAAGCTTGAAGCCGTCGGTTTGCGGGGCGCCGCGAAACTGATGCCTTCAGAGCTATCCGGGGGGATGGCGCGCCGCGCCGCGCTGGCGCGAGCCATTGCACTCGAACCTGATTTAATCATGTTTGACGAACCGTTCGTTGGACAGGATCCCATCACGATGGGCGTGCTGGTGAAGCTCATCTCTGAACTGAACAGTGCGCTTGGCGTCACCTGCATTGTGGTATCTCACGATGTACCGGAAGTATTGAGCATTGCCGATTACGCCTATATCGTGGCGGACAAAAAGATCGTCGCACACGGTAGCGCCCAGGCGCTGCAGGAGAATTGCGATCCGCGCGTGCGGCAGTTCCTCGACGGTATTGCCGATGGCCCTGTGCCGTTCCGCTACCCGGCGGGCGACTATCGTGACGATTTACTGGGAATAGGGAGTTAAGCCACTCATGCTGTTAAATGCGTTGGCCGCTCTCGGACACCGTGGCATAAAAACCATCAGGACGTTCGGGCGTGCCGGATTGATGTTATTCAACGCGCTGGTCGGCAAGCCGGAATTCCGTAAGCACGCACCGCTGTTGGTGCGGCAGCTTTATAATGTCGGCGTGCTGTCGATGCTCATCATCATTGTCTCCGGTCTTTTTATCGGTATGGTGCTTGGGCTACAGGGCTATCTTGTTCTGACAACCTACAGTGCGGAAACCAGCCTCGGGATGCTGGTGGCGCTCTCGCTGCTGCGAGAGCTGGGGCCGGTTGTGGCGGCGCTGTTGTTCGCCGGGCGTGCGGGGTCGGCATTAACGGCAGAAATTGGCCTGATGCGTGCGACCGAGCAGCTCTCCAGCATGGAGATGATGGCGGTCGATCCGCTACGTCGCGTGATCTCGCCGCGTTTCTGGGCTGGGGTGATCTCTTTACCGTTACTGACTATTCTGTTTGTCGCCGTGGGTATCTGGGGCGGTTCGCTGGTTGGCGTGCACTGGAAAGGCATTGATGCCGGTTTCTTCTGGTCCGCGATGCAGGACGCTATTGACCTGCGAATGGATCTGGTTAACTGCCTGATTAAAAGCGTGGTATTTGCCATTACGGTCACGTGGATTGCATTGTTCAATGGTTACGATGCCATCCCGACGTCGGCGGGCATTAGCCGTGCAACTACACGTACCGTCGTACATTCGTCGCTGGCCGTACTGGGTCTGGATTTTGTGCTCACCGCACTGATGTTTGGGAATTGAGTTCATGCAAACGAGAAAAAATGAAATTTGGGTCGGTGTATTCCTGCTTCTGGCGCTGCTGGCCGCGCTGTTCATCTGCCTGAGAGCGGCGAATATTACGTCTGTGCGCACCGAGCCGACGTATCGCATCTATGCCACCTTCGATAACATCGGCGGGCTGAAGGCGCGTTCACCGGTCCGTATTGGCGGCGTGGTGATCGGACGCGTAACGGACATTACGCTCGATGAGAAAACCTATCTGCCACGCGTCGCGATGGATATCGAAGAGCGTTATAACCATATCCCGGACACCAGTTCCCTTTCTATCCGTACTTCCGGCCTGCTGGGTGAACAATATCTGGCGCTTAACGTCGGTTTTGAAGACCCCGAGCTGGGAACGACTATCCTTAAAGACGGTAGCGTCATTCAGGATACGAAATCCGCGATGGTTCTGGAGGATATGATTGGTCAGTTCCTTTACAACAGCAAAGGGGATGAGAAAAAATCCGATGCAGCCCCTGCGCAGAGCGAAGATCATACCGACGCCGCACCGACACCTGGTGCTGCGAATTAATTTCAGGAGAAGTCATTCATGTTTAAACGACTGTTAATGGTTGCCATGCTGGTCATCGCCCCTCTTACCGCCGCCCACGCTGCGGATCAGAGTAACCCGTACAAACTGATGGACGAAGCGGCGAAGAAGACCTTCGACCGTCTTACAAACGAACAGCCTAAAATTCGTGCTAATCCTGATTATCTGCGTGAGGTCGTTGACCAGGAACTGCTGCCGTATGTGCAGATCAAATATGCGGGTGCGCTGGTACTGGGCCGTTATTACAAAGACGCGACCCCTGCGCAGCGTGATGCCTACTTTGCCGCGTTCCGTGAATACCTGAAGCAGGCTTATGGCCAGGCGCTGGCGATGTACCACGGTCAGACCTATCAGATTGCGCCTGAGCAGCCGCTGGGTGATGCGACCATCGTGCCTATCCGCGTAACGATCAACGATCCTAACGGCCGTCCGCCGGTGCGTCTGGATTTCCAGTGGCGTAAAAACAGCCAGACCGGCCACTGGCAGGCGTATGACATGATCGCCGAAGGCGTAAGCATGATCACCACCAAACAGAACGAGTGGAGCGACCTGCTGCGCACCAAGGGTATTGATGGCCTGACCGCGCAGCTGCAGTCCATTGCTCGTCAGAAAATCACGCTGGACGAGAAGAAGTAATGTCACAGCAACTCAGCTGGTCGCGTGAAGGCGAGACGTTAAAGCTGTCCGGTGAGCTGGATCAGGATCTGCTGAACCCCTTATGGGATAAACGCCAGGAAGCTATGCAGGGCGTGACGCTTATCGACTTAACCGACGTCACGCGGGTCGATACGGCGGGTGTTGCGCTGCTTGCCCATCTGGTTGCGGTAGGGAAAAAGCAGGGGACTAGCGTCACGCTTCATGGCGCGAGCGATAATGTCGTTACCCTTGCGCAGCTCTACAATCTCCCTCAGGACGTATTGCCTCGTTAATATTTTCAGTGCGTTACTTCCGAAAGCCCTGACAGTTTCATCGTCGGGGCTTTTTGCTTGTTTAAGACGACGCCACTTTGCTCTAAGATGTTGGGCTTGTTTTCACTATCAGATGATTAAGAACCCATGGAAAATCATGAAATCCAGACAGTGCTGATGAATGCACTCTCCCTTCAGGAAGCCCACGTCACTGGCGATGGCAGTCACTTCCAGGTTATTGCTGTGGGTGAGATGTTCGACGGTATGAGCCGTGTGAAGAAACAGCAGGCTGTGTACGCGCCGCTGATGGAATATATTGCGAATAACCGCATCCACGCCCTGTCGATTAAAGCGTTCACCCCGCAAGAGTGGGCACGCGATCGCAAACTAAACGGTTTTTGAGCTGAGGGCGACAGGCCCGCAGCACGGTTGAATTTATAAGAGAGCACACAATGGATAAATTTCGTGTACAGGGGCCAACGCGTCTCCAGGGCGAAGTCACAATTTCTGGCGCGAAAAACGCCGCGCTGCCAATCCTCTTTGCTGCGCTGCTCGCGGAAGAGCCGGTAGAAATTCAGAACGTACCGAAGCTGAAAGATATCGATACCACCATGAAGCTGCTCACCCAGTTGGGCACGAAAGTCGAGCGTAACGGTTCCGTCTGGATCGACGCCAGCAAGGTGAACAACTTCTCTGCTCCTTACGATCTGGTGAAAACCATGCGTGCATCCATCTGGGCGCTTGGCCCGCTGGTGGCGCGTTTTGGTCAGGGTCAGGTCTCTCTGCCGGGCGGCTGCGCGATCGGTGCGCGTCCGGTTGACCTGCACATCTTTGGTCTGGAAAAGCTGGGCGCAGAGATCAAGCTGGAAGAAGGTTACGTTAAAGCGTCCGTCAATGGTCGTCTGAAAGGCGCGCACATTGTCATGGACAAAGTGAGCGTGGGCGCAACGGTGACCATTATGTCTGCGGCGACGCTGGCAGAAGGGACCACTATCATCGAAAACGCCGCGCGCGAACCAGAAATTGTGGATACCGCCAACTTCCTCGTGGCGCTGGGTGCGAAGATCACCGGTCAGGGGACCGACCGTATCACCATCGAAGGCGTTGAGCGTCTGGGCGGTGGTGTCTATCGCGTACTGCCAGACCGTATCGAAACCGGTACTTTCCTGGTCGCCGCGGCGATCTCTGGCGGTAAGATTGTTTGTCGCAACGCGCAGCCAGATACCCTGGATGCGGTGCTGGCGAAACTGCGTGATGCGGGTGCGGATATCGAAATCGGTGAAGACTGGATCAGCCTTGATATGCACGGCCAGCGTCCAAAAGCGGTCAATGTGCGTACGGCACCGCATCCGGCGTTCCCAACGGACATGCAGGCGCAGTTCACCCTGTTGAACCTGGTCGCCGAAGGTACTGGCTTCATCACTGAAACCATTTTCGAAAACCGCTTTATGCACGTACCAGAGCTGATCCGTATGGGGGCGCATGCTGAGATCGAAAGTAATACCGTGATTTGCCATGGCGTTGAGAAACTGTCAGGTGCTCAGGTGATGGCAACCGATCTGCGTGCGTCTGCAAGCCTGGTGCTGGCGGGTTGTATCGCGGAAGGCACAACGATCGTGGATCGTATTTATCACATCGATCGTGGCTATGAGCGTATCGAAGATAAACTGCGCGCGCTGGGTGCCAATATCGAGCGTGTGAAGGGCGAGTAATCGTTCCGGCAGCCCCCTGCCAGAAATGACCGGGGGGTTGCTGTTCCTGTCAAAAAAACCGTTATTCCTGCGGTTCTCTTTTTGCCTTTCTCTGGCGAATCATGCGCGTTCTGTCGATAAATTCATGGGTGATGGGATCGTGGTAGCGCGAAGGCCAAATCACCCACGGATGCGTATCCAGCGCCGTCGCGATGATTAATTCTCCCTTGGGCCAGGGGCGGGTGAGGGCGTTTGCCAGAGTTGAAGAACTCAGTCCATGGCGGCGGGACTCTGCTGCCAGTGAAGTGCCTCTTTTGCGCAGTGCGGCAATAATATCAGCCGTGTGCCAGTCGATAAATTTCGTATCCATAACACCGTCCTTAAGTTCGGATTCACCTACGCCGTTTCTTCTGAAACGACGGGGTTAATATACCCATTTCAAGCTTTTGTTCTAAAAAGTTCGCGTTACTTGAAGGGATATTCAGAATAAGACATGGCTTTATTCATGCGGTCTCTAAACCGATGAATTTACAGGAATACGTAATTTACAGGATTTTTCTGGAATCTCCCCGCCATGGTCGCGGGGAGAAACAAGGAGGGTTAACGGTCGCGCTGAACGGCGATGTGGGCAAGACCAATCAATGCCTCGCGCCACGGGCTGTCGGGAATGACCTGGAGAGCTTCGATGGCTTTGTCGGCTTCTTCTTCCGCACGCTGCCGCGTCCATTCCAGCGATCCGCAGATAGCCATGGTTTCCAGCACAGGTTCCAGAAGATGGCGGCCATTTCCCTGCTCAATCGCTTCACGGATCATTTTCGCCTGATCGGCTGTTCCGTTACGCATGGCATGGAGTAGCGGCAGGGTTGGTTTGCCTTCATTAAGGTCATCTCCCACGTTTTTGCCGAGCGTCTCGCCGTCCGCACTGTAGTCCAGCAAATCATCAATCAGCTGGAATGCCGTACCCAGATAGCGACCATAGTCCTGCAGGCCTTTTTCCTGTGCTTCGGTACAGTCAGCCAGAATGCCGGAACACTGGGCCGCCGCTTCAAACAGGCGCGCGGTTTTGCTGTAGATCACGCGCATGTAGTTTTCTTCGGTGATGTCCGGGTCGTTGACGTTCATCAACTGCAGCACTTCGCCTTCAGCAATGACGTTTACGGCTTCGGACATCACTTCCAGCACTTTCAGGGAGCCCAGACTGGTCATCATCTGGAAGGCGCGGGTGTAGATAAAGTCCCCCACCAGTACGCTGGCTGCGTTCCCGAACGCGGCGTTAGCCGTGGCTTTGCCACGACGCATATCCGATTCATCCACCACATCGTCGTGCAGAAGCGTCGCCGTGTGGATAAATTCGATGAGCGCTGCGATAGTGATGTGGGCATTTCCCTGATAACCAACGGCTCTGGCAGCCAGAATGGCGATCATCGGACGAATGCGTTTACCACCGCCGCTGACAATGTAATAGCCCAACTGATTGATCAGCTGGACGTCAGAGTTGAGTTGCTCCAGGATTGCTGCATTCACACCCGCCATATCTTGCGCGGTTAACTCGTTGATTTTTTCTAAATTCATCGCAAAAGCCGGGCTTTTTATCCTGTTGATCCCATCTTCAATGGGGTAACGAAGGGTTTCGGTTTATCAATAGTAGTGCTGATTGTACTGAAAAAACGGCTCAGATAAACGTTACCGTACGTGTTGTGTTTTTTTTCTTCATGTATTGACGGTAGCACTTGTCAAAGGCTCGCGTTTTGCGTAATATTCGCGCCCTATTGTGAATATTTATAGCGCACTCTGAATCATACGAGGATGTGCGCGGAAGCGGAGTTTATATGTACGCGGTTTTCCAAAGTGGTGGTAAACAACACCGAGTAAGCGAAGGTCAGACCGTTCGCCTGGAAAAGCTGGACATCGCAACTGGCGAATCTGTTGAGTTCGCAGAAGTTCTGATGATCGCAAACGGTGAAGAAGTCAAAATCGGCGTTCCTTTCGTTGATGGCGGCGTTATCAAAGCTGAAGTTGTTGCACACGGTCGTGGCGAGAAAGTTAAAATCGTTAAGTTTCGTCGTCGTAAGCACTACCGTAAGCAGCAGGGCCACCGTCAGTGGTTCACTGATGTGAAAATTACTGGCATCAGCGCCTAAGACCTGAGGAGAGATTTAAATGGCACATAAAAAGGCTGGCGGCTCCACACGTAACGGTCGCGATTCAGAAGCTAAACGCCTGGGCGTTAAGCGTTTCGGTGGCGAATCCGTTCTGGCGGGTAGCATCATCGTTCGTCAACGTGGTACCAAATTCCACGCTGGCAACAACGTAGGTTGCGGTCGTGACCACACTCTGTTTGCTAAAGCAGACGGTAAAGTGAAATTTGAAGTTAAAGGCCCGAACAACCGTAAATACATCAGCATCGTTGCTGAGTAAGGTTTTCTCGGTCCGGTAACGGATTAAAGCCCCGCACCCTGTTGCGGGGCTTTTTACATTGGAAACCCGGTAATTTTTTCTGTAGGGAAAACGGGCATGAAGCAGCAGGCCGGCATAGGAATTCTTTTGGCGCTCACCACCGCAATGTGCTGGGGTGCGCTGCCAATTGCAATGAAGCAGGTGCTGGAAGTGATGGAGCCGCCTACGGTGGTCTTTTATCGCTTTCTGATGGCAAGCATTGGCCTCGGGGCCATTCTGGCCGTCAAAGGTAAGCTTCCACCCTTGCGGCTCTTCCGTAAACCGCGCTGGCTGGTGCTGCTGGCTATCGCGACGGGCGGTCTGTTCGGTAACTTCATCCTGTTCAGCTCTTCCCTGCAATATCTCAGCCCCACGGCGTCGCAGGTGATTGGTCAGCTTTCACCGGTGGGCATGATGGTCGCCAGCGTCTTTATCCTCAAGGAGAAGATGCTCGGTACGCAGATTATCGGGGCGAGCATGCTGCTGTGCGGTCTGGTGATGTTCTTCAACACCAGTCTGATAGAGATTTTTACCCGCCTGACGGATTACACATGGGGCGTCATTTTCGGTGTGGGGGCAGCAACGGTCTGGGTGAGCTATGGCGTCGCACAAAAGGTGTTATTGCGTCGGCTTGCCTCACAGCAGATCCTCTTTTTGCTGTACACTTTGTGTACAATAGCATTGCTGCCATTAGCGAAGCCGGGTGTGATTACTCAGCTTAGCGACTGGCAACTGGCGTGCCTCATTTTTTGTGGGCTGAACACGCTGGTCGGTTATGGCGCGCTGGCCGAAGCGATGGCGCGCTGGCAGGCAGCACAGGTGAGCGCGTTAATTACGCTTACTCCGCTGTTTACGCTGTTATTTTCAGATTTGTTATCAATGGCCTGGCCCGATGTCTTCGTCAGACCGATGCTCAACCTGTTGGGCTATCTCGGTGCGTTTGTCGTGGTTGCGGGCGCGATGTATTCCGCCATTGGTCATCGTCTCTGGGGACGTTGGCGCAAAAATGAAGCGGTTGTAGTAGTCCCCCGCTCAGGCGAATGAGTTACGGAGAGTAAAATGAAGTTTGTTGATGAAGCGACGATCCTGGTCGTGGCTGGTGATGGCGGCAACGGTTGCGTGAGCTTCCGCCGTGAAAAGTATATCCCTCGTGGCGGTCCTGATGGCGGCGACGGTGGGGATGGTGGTGACGTGTGGCTGGAGGCGGATGAGAACCTCAACACGCTGATCGACTACCGTTTCGAAAAATCCTTCCGCGCTGAACGTGGCCAGAACGGTCAGAGCCGTGACTGTACCGGGAAACGTGGTAAAGACGTCACCATTAAGGTTCCGGTCGGTACGCGTGTGATTGACCAGGGAACCGGTGAAACCATGGGTGACATGACCAAACACGGTCAGCGCCTGATGGTAGCGAAAGGCGGTTGGCACGGTCTGGGTAACAGCCGTTTCAAATCTTCCGTTAACCGTACGCCGCGTCAGAAAACGATGGGTACCCCGGGCGATAAGCGCGACCTGCAGCTGGAGCTGATGCTTCTGGCTGACGTGGGCATGCTGGGTATGCCAAACGCCGGTAAATCAACGTTCATTCGTGCCGTCTCTGCGGCGAAACCGAAAGTGGCGGACTATCCGTTTACCACGCTGGTACCAAGCCTGGGCGTTGTCCGCATGGATAACGAGAAGAGCTTTGTGGTTGCCGATATTCCGGGTCTGATTGAAGGCGCTGCGGAAGGCGCGGGTCTGGGTATTCGCTTCCTGAAACACCTTGAGCGTTGCCGCGTACTGCTGCACCTCATTGATATCGATCCTATCGATGGTTCCGATCCGGTTGAAAACGCCCGCATCATCATCGGTGAGCTGGAAAAATACAGCGAAAAACTGGCGAATAAACCACGCTGGCTGGTCTTCAACAAGATCGACCTGATGGACAAAGCCGAAGCGGAAGCAAAAGCGAAAGCCATTGCTGAAGCGATGGGTTGGGAAGATAAATACTACCTGATCTCTGCGGCAAGCCAGGTTGGCGTGAAAGATCTGTGCTGGGATGTGATGACCTTCATCATCGAGAACCCAATCGTTCAGGCGGAAGAAGCCAAACAGCCTGAAAAAGTCGAATTCATGTGGGATGACTACCACCGCCAGCAGCTCGAAGAGATGGAAGCGGAAGAAGACGATGAAGACTGGGACGATGACTGGGATGAAGACGACGAAGAAGGCGTCGAGTTCATTTACAAGCACTAATATCTGTTCAAAGCCCCCATTATGGGGGCTTTTTTTATTCCAGCGTCGCAGGCAGCCAGCAGCTGGCGATTAAACCGCCTTCAGCGCCATTCTCAAGCGTGAGCCTGCCGTGGTGAAGCTGGACGATGCGCTGCACGATGCTCAGCCCCAGACCGCTGCCGCCGTAGCGCTGGTCAAGACGGCGGAATGGCTCAGTAATGGACTGTCGGTGCGCTTCATCAATCCCTGGACCCTGATCGATAACGCTGATCTGCGTCCCCCCGTCGACCTCGGTTAATGTCACTGTAATCGTTGTCCCTGCCGGGCTGTAGCGTCCTGCATTTTCCAGCAGGTTGCGCAGCATCAGGCGCAGGAGCACGGCGTCTCCCTGAACCGTGAGCTCGCTTTTAGCGGGCCAAATCACCGTATGCTCTTTGGCTTCATGACCCAGGCCGAGAGGTTCAATGATATTTTCCGTCCAGCTTACGGTTTCGTAGTGGCCGCTCGCCATTGCCTGTCCGGCCCGGGCCAGCATCAGCAGCTGTTCGACGGTATGCATGAGCTGATCGATACGGCTAATCAGCGTTGCCGCCTGTGGCGCACCAGACTGCGACATCAGCTCCAGATGGAGCCGGATACCGGCAAGAGGCGTTCGAAGCTCGTGCGCGGCGTCTGCAGTGAAGAGACGCTCCTGTTGAATGGTATTGTCCAGCCGGGCGAGGAGCTGGTTCAGGGAGGTCGTCACCGCGCCGATCTCTTCCATGTCGGAATACATAGGAAGCGGGGTTAAGTTATCCGCCGAACGGTTAGCCAGGCTGACACGCAGTTTATTCAGGGGCCGGGTGATCCAGGTGACCGCCCAGAAGGAGAAGAGCAGGGTAAAACCGACCATCACCAGAGAAGGGACCAGCAGCGAGGCAATCGCCTCGCGGATCTCTTTTTCGACATGGTTATTACGCGCTTTTGCTGACAGCGTTTCACTGACCAGGAAACTAATCTGCTCACGGCTTTCATGCCACAGCCAGATGACGCTTATCAGCTGGAAAAATAACAGAATGACCGCCAGCAGCACCATCAAACGCCGACGCATGCTGTTCATTTCTGGCTCTCCAGGCGATAGCCAACGCCACGGACGGTTTTGATTCTGTCCTTGCCGAGCTTACGACGCAGGTTGTGAATGTGGACTTCAAGGGTATTTGACCCCGGATTGTCCTGCCAGGAGTAGATATCCTGCTGGAGCGTTTCTCTGTGCACCGTTTGCCCGCTGCGCATGATCAGACGCGTAAGCAAGGCGAACTCTTTTGGTGTTACCTCGACCGCCTGATCCTGGCGCAGTACCTGCTGGGTTTGCAGATTCAGCGTAATATCGCCGTCGGTCAGTAAGTTATCACTATGTCCCTGATAGCGGCGAATCAACGCTCGCACCCGAGCCTGCAGCTCCGCAAGCGCAAAAGGCTTCACCAGGTAATCGTCTGCGCCTGCATCGAGGCCGGTGATACGATCCTCAATGGCATCGCGTGCCGTCAGGATCAACACCGGGTTGGCGATACCGCGGCGTCGCCACTGGCTGAGCAGCGTGGCGCCGTCTTTATCAGGCAAGCCCAAATCGAGGATCACCAGACTGTATTCGCCGCTCTGAATCAGGGCGTCCGCCTCCGCTGCGGTGCCGGCACAGTCGAGGGCATACCCTTCATTGGCCAGCCCCAGCGCCAGCCCTTCCTGCAATAACAGATCGTCTTCAACTATAAGTAGTTTCATCGCTAGTTATTCTGGTAGATGTCCTTATAAAGCCTGCTTTCGAAGCGAACAAGCGGAATACGACGATTGCGCTGGTCGGTCGGTTCGACGGCATAGCCGGAAAGATACTGCACGAATGCCATGCGTTGTCCGCTGGCGGTAGTGATGAAGCCTGCAAGGTTGTAAACCCCCTGCAGTGAGCCTGTTTTAGCGGATACTTTGCCATCCACACCGGCAGCGTGAAGCCCGGCGCGGTACTGCAGTGAACCGTCATGCCCGGCCAGCGGCAGCATTGAAATAAAGTTTAGCTCAGTGTCATGCTGTGCAATGTACTGAAGCACCTGCATCATCGTGGCCGGAGAGATCAAATTATGGCGCGATAGTCCGGAGCCATCGACAGCGATGGTATTACCCAGATCGATCCCCGCCTGCTGGCGCAGGATCTGCCGAACCGCGTCTGAACCCGCGCGCCAGGTTCCCGGCACGCCGAAACGGGCGTGACCAATCATGCGGAACACCGTATCGGCAATCATGTTGTCCGACTTTTTCAGCATGATGCGCAATAAATCGTGCAGCGGTGGAGACTGTTTGCTGGCGATGACCGTACCGGGCTGGTTGACCTGCGTCTGACGAAGCAGCGTGCCCGAGTAGGTTATTCCCGCTTGTTTCAGTTCATCTTTCAGAATGGCGCCTGCATAGCTTGCGCCATCCTGTATCGCAAATGCCAGCGGCAGCGGATCGGCGCGCTGGGTCAGGCAGCCGGTCAGCGTGAAGCGGTTAAGATCGCCTGGTACGACGTCCAGCTCACAATATTGCGCATCCGGGGAGCCTTTCGCCAGCGTGCGGACCTGGCTAAACATCGTGACCGGGTAGTAGGACGCTATGCGGATAAACGCTAAATCATCCGGCTTTGGCGCGCTGTAAAGCGAAACCGAGAAGCAGTTACGGTCGACAATCGCGGCGGCGGGCGGGGCGCTAAAGCACTGGGTCATGTCGTTCCACGGCCAGCCTGGGGCTTTATCGTGGCTGGCAAAGATGGACGTGTCGATCAGCACATTGCCATCAATTTTCTGCACGCCAGATTTTTTCAGCACCGCAACCATATTGCGGATATCCTGGCGCTTAAAGGTCGGATCGCCGCCAAAACGGGCGATAAGATCGCCTTTCAGTTCGCCACCCTCAACGTTACCTTTGGTTTCAAGAGTGGTGGTAAAACGGAAGTCAGGCCCGAGCTGGAGCAGGGCGGCGAGGGCAGTGATCACCTTTTGGGTACTGGCAGGCAGCGCCATCTGTTGACTGTGATAGTCAATCTCGGGAGCCTGTGCGCCAACCTTCTGCACCATCAGGGCAAGGTTCGCGCCTGCGGGGAGCTGATTAATGTACTCATCAACATTCGCGGCCTGGGCGGTGAACGTTATACTGGTAGTCAATCCGATGATAAATCTGGAAAATCGCATAATCTCGCGCTAACAACCCGAAAACAAACCGTCATACTACGGTGCATGGCACTGCAAAGTAAACGATGACCCATAGTGAACTTCGCGGTAAAATGCATATCAAATTGAAAAATTGCTGCTGACCTGGGGCATTGCTCCCGGGTCGGTTTTCTTTTTGCTTCTTGCCCGCTTAGGGGGGCAGGAGCAGGGAACACTGCTCCCAACAGGAATGTTTAAGAGGTATAACAAATGCAAGCTATTCCGATGACCTTACGTGGTGCCGAAAAACTGCGCGAAGAGCTGGATTTCCTGAAATCCGTGCGTCGTCCTGAAATCATCGCCGCTATCGCGGATGCGCGCGAGCATGGCGACCTGAAAGAGAATGCTGAATACCACGCCGCGCGTGAGCAACAGGGCTTCTGTGAAGGGCGTATTAAAGATATCGAAGCAAAACTGTCCAATGCACAGGTTATCGACATCACCAAAATGCCTAACAACGGGCGTGTGATCTTTGGTTCTACCGTGACCGTGCTGAACCTGGACAACGACGAAGAGCAGACCTATCGCATCGTGGGTGATGATGAAGCTGATTTCAAACAGAACCTGATTTCGGTGAACTCGCCGATTGCTCGCGGCCTGATTGGCAAAGAGCAGGACGATGTTGTCACCATCCGCACCCCTGGCGGTGAAGTAGAATACGAAATTATTAAGGTTGAATACCTGTAATTCGCTTCTCTACTAAGATGTTGATACATTGTAAAGAAAAGAAAAAGGCCGCGTAGCGGCCTTTTATCAACTCAAGGAGCATGGCATTTTGCTCGCCTGCTGACAGAAATCCCTCGTTTCACACAGAAAATGTGTTTAATTCAGGATATCCTTAACGTGGCAGCGAGATTTTACGCTCTTTAGACGGGCGGTAGAGCACCAGCGTTTTACCGATGACCTGTACATTACAGGCGCCGGTTTCGCGCACGATGGCTTCCACGATCAGGTTTTTAGTGTCTCTGTCTTCAGAGGCGATTTTCACCTTGATCAGCTCGTGGTGTTCCAGCGCTTGTTCAATCTCGGCAAGCACCCCTTCGGTCAAACCATTGTTGCCAAGCATCACTACAGGCTTGAGCGGATGTGCCAGACCTTTAAGGTGCTGTTTTTGTTTAGTACTCAGATTCATCGTATATTTTTGCTTACGTTGGGATTGAAAACGGTTCATTCTACCGCCATCTCCCTTATATCGCCAAATAGCTGCGTAGAAATTTACGTCACAGGCAAGCAACGATGAACCAGGACGGAAATGTTAAATGACAGGTAAAAAGCGTTCTGCCAGCTCCAGTCGCTGGCTCCAGGAACACTTTAGCGATAAATACGTTCAACAGGCACAGAAAAAGGGGTTGCGTTCCCGTGCCTGGTTTAAACTTGATGAAATACAGCAAAGTGACAAACTTTTTAAGCCGGGGATGACGGTTGTTGACCTCGGCGCGGCACCTGGCGGATGGTCCCAGTATGCGGTCACGCAGATCGGCGGAACGGGCCGAATCATCGCGTGCGATCTTTTACCAATGGATCCCATCGTCGGTGTCGACTTCCTTCAGGGCGACTTTCGTGATGAATTAGTGCTGAAAGCGTTACTTGATCGTGTAGGTGACAGTAAGGTCCAGGTTGTCATGTCAGATATGGCACCAAATATGTGCGGAACACCGGCGGTGGATATCCCCCGCGCCATGTATCTGGTGGAGCTAGCGTTAGAAATGTGTCGTGATGTACTAGCGCCTGGTGGTAGTTTTGTTGTGAAGGTGTTTCAGGGCGAAGGTTTCGAGGAGTATCTTAAGGAAATTCGCTCCCTGTTTGCGAAGGTCAAAGTTCGTAAGCCGGACTCTTCCCGGGCCCGTTCCCGTGAAGTGTATATTGTAGCGACCGGGCGAAAATGATAACCGGGAGATTTCAGACGAAAGTTTGAATGAAACTGGATATAGAGTATCCTGACGCTGTTTTTAACACAGTTGTAATATGAGGTTAATCCCTTGAGTGACATGGCGAAAAACCTAATACTCTGGCTGGTCATTGCCGTTGTGCTGATGTCAGTATTCCAGAGCTTTGGGCCCAGCGAGTCGAATGGCCGCAAGGTGGATTATTCTACCTTCCTGCAGGAGGTCAATCAGGACCAGGTTCGCGAAGCGCGTATCAACGGACGTGAGATCAACGTTACCAAGAAAGATAGTAACCGTTACACGACTTACATCCCGGTGAACGATCCTAAGCTGCTTGATAACCTTCTGACCAAAAACGTCAAGGTAGTTGGCGAGCCGCCAGAAGAACCAAGCCTGCTGGCTTCTATCTTCATTTCCTGGTTCCCGATGCTGCTTCTTATCGGCGTCTGGATCTTCTTTATGCGCCAGATGCAGGGCGGCGGTGGCAAAGGTGCCATGTCGTTCGGTAAGAGCAAGGCGCGTATGTTAACGGAAGATCAGATCAAGACCACTTTTGCAGACGTTGCCGGGTGTGACGAAGCGAAAGAAGAGGTCGGCGAACTGGTTGAATACCTGCGTGAACCGAGCCGTTTCCAGAAGCTGGGCGGTAAGATCCCGAAAGGCGTGCTGATGGTTGGCCCTCCGGGTACCGGTAAAACCCTGCTGGCGAAAGCCATCGCGGGCGAAGCGAAGGTGCCGTTCTTTACTATTTCAGGTTCTGACTTCGTTGAAATGTTCGTGGGTGTCGGTGCATCTCGTGTACGTGACATGTTCGAGCAGGCCAAAAAGGCAGCACCGTGCATTATCTTCATCGATGAAATCGACGCCGTAGGCCGCCAGCGTGGCGCAGGTCTGGGCGGTGGTCACGATGAACGTGAACAGACGCTGAACCAGATGCTGGTTGAGATGGACGGCTTCGAAGGTAACGAAGGTATCATCGTTATCGCGGCGACTAACCGTCCGGACGTACTTGACCCTGCGCTGCTGCGTCCAGGCCGTTTCGACCGTCAGGTTGTTGTGGGTCTGCCGGACGTTCGCGGTCGTGAACAGATTCTGAAAGTTCACATGCGTCGCGTACCGCTGGCACCAGATATCGACGCGGCAATCATTGCGCGCGGTACCCCGGGCTTCTCCGGTGCGGACTTGGCTAACCTGGTCAACGAAGCTGCTCTGTTTGCCGCTCGCGGTAACAAGCGCGTCGTATCGATGGTCGAGTTCGAGAAAGCGAAAGACAAAATCATGATGGGTGCGGAACGTCGCTCCATGGTGATGACGGAAGCGCAGAAAGAGTCCACGGCATACCACGAAGCGGGTCACGCGATTATCGGTCGCCTCGTGCCGGAACACGATCCGGTGCATAAAGTGACGATTATTCCGCGCGGTCGTGCGCTGGGTGTGACCTTCTTCCTGCCTGAAGGCGACGCGATCAGCGCCAGCCGTCAGAAACTGGAAAGTCAGATTTCTACCCTCTACGGTGGTCGCCTGGCAGAAGAGATTATCTACGGTGTGGAACATGTTTCTACCGGTGCGTCCAACGACATCAAAGTCGCGACAAACCTGGCGCGTAACATGGTGACGCAGTGGGGCTTCTCCGACAAACTCGGTCCGCTGCTGTATGCAGAGGAAGAGGGTGAAGTCTTCCTGGGCCGTTCTGTGGCGAAAGCGAAACATATGTCCGATGAGACTGCACGTATCATCGACCAGGAAGTAAAATCTCTGGTAGAGCGTAACTATGCACGTGCTCGCCAGATCCTGAACGACAATATGGACATCCTGCATTCGATGAAAGATGCGCTTATGAAGTATGAGACCATCGATGCACCGCAGATTGACGACCTGATGGCGCGCCGTGAAGTGCGTCCGCCAGCAGGCTGGGAAGACCCAGGCGCTTCCAATAATTCTGACAACAATGGCACCCCGCGTGCGCCGCGTCCGGTTGATGAACCGCGTACGCCAAACCCGGGTAATACCATGTCAGAACAGTTGGGCGATAAGTAAGTTACTGCTGTTGACGCGTTTGTCTGTACCTCAAACCCTGGAGCTTGCTCCGGGGTTTTTCATTTCTGTTTAACCATATAGATATCAGGGATTTCGCCATGAAATTATTCGCTCAGGACTCGCATCTCGATCTTTCACATCCCCATGTGATGGGGATCCTGAATGTTACCCCTGACTCCTTCTCTGACGGCGGCACGCATAACACGCTTATCGAGGCGGTTAAGCACGCGAATTTAATGATTAATGCGGGTGCCACCATCATTGACGTTGGCGGCGAATCGACGCGTCCTGGTGCGGCTGACGTGTCTGTGGAAGAAGAGCTGGCGCGCGTCGTGCCGGTGGTTGAAGCGATTGCACAGCGGTTTGAAGTGTGGATCTCCGTTGATACCTCCAAACCCGAAGTGATTCGTGAAGTGGCGAGAGTGGGCGCTCACATTATTAATGATATACGCTCACTCACCGAGCCTGGCGCACTTGAAGCCGCGGCAGAGACGGGGTTACCGGTATGCCTGATGCACATGCAGGGCCAACCGAAAACCATGCAGGAAGCACCGAAGTATGACGATGTCTTTGCCGACGTGAATCGCTTCTTTATTGAGCATATTGCACGCTGTGAACGTGCAGGTATCCCAAAAGAGAAATTGCTGCTCGACCCGGGGTTCGGTTTCGGTAAAAATCTCTCACACAATTATGCGTTGCTTGCGCGCCTGTCGGAATTCCATCATTTTGGCCTGCCGTTACTGGTGGGGATGTCGAGAAAGTCGATGATTGGGCAGTTGCTGAACGTGGGGCCGAGCGAACGCCTGAGCGGCAGCCTGGCCTGCGCAGTGATTGCGGCGATGCAGGGTGCACACATTATTCGTGTCCATGACGTCAAAGAAACAGTAGAAGCCATGCGTGTGGTGGAAGCCACACTGGTAGCGAAGGAAAACAAACGCTATGAGTAATCGTAAATATTTTGGTACCGACGGTATCCGTGGGCGTGTAGGCGATGCTCCCATCACCCCTGATTTTGTCCTGAAGCTCGGCTGGGCTGCTGGCAAGGTACTGGCGCGTCATGGCTCACGTAAAATTATCATCGGTAAAGACACCCGTATTTCGGGCTATATGCTCGAGTCCGCGCTTGAAGCGGGTCTGGCAGCTGCCGGACTGTCCGCCTCCTTTACGGGTCCAATGCCAACGCCTGCAGTCGCGTATCTGACGCGCACCTTCCGTGCGGAAGCGGGGATTGTCATTTCGGCTTCTCACAACCCGTTCTATGACAACGGCATTAAATTCTTCTCCATTGACGGCACCAAGCTGCCGGATGACGTGGAAGAGGCGATTGAAGCCGAAATGGAAAAAGAGATCACCTGTGTTGATTCCGCAGAGCTGGGTAAAGCGAACCGTATCGTCGATGCGGCGGGGCGTTATATCGAATTCTGTAAAGGTACCTTCCCGAATGAGCTGAGCCTGGCTCATCTGAAAATTGTGGTGGACTGTGCGAACGGTGCGACCTACCACATCGCCCCAAATGTTTTCCGCGAACTGGGTGCGAAAGTGATCGCCATTGGCTGCGAGCCGGATGGTCTGAACATTAACGAGCAGGTGGGGGCAACTGACGTTCGTGCTCTGCAGGCGCGTGTTCTGGCGGAGAAAGCCGATCTGGGTATTGCGCTGGACGGCGACGGTGACCGCGTGATCATGGTCGACCACGAAGGTAACAAGGTCGACGGCGATCAGATCCTCTACATCATTGCACGTGAAGGTCTACGTCAGGGCCAGTTGCGCGGCGGTGCGGTAGGTACGCTGATGAGTAACATGGGCCTGGAACTGGCGCTGAAACAGCTCGGTATTCCGTTTGTCCGCGCGAAAGTGGGTGACCGCTACGTGCTGGAAAAACTGCAGGAGAAGGGCTGGCGCATCGGTGCAGAAAACTCGGGTCACGTCATCCTGCTCGACAAAACCACCACCGGTGACGGTATCGTGGCCGCGCTGCAGGTGGTTGCCGCGATGGCGCGCAACCATATGAGCCTGCACGATCTGTGCAGCGGGATGAAAATGTTCCCACAGATCCTGGTGAACGTGCGCTTTACTGCTGGCAAAGGCGATCCGCTGGAAAATGAGAACGTCAAAGCGGTGATGGCTGATGTTGAAGCGGCTCTGGGCAGCCGTGGACGCGTGCTGCTGCGTAAGTCTGGTACCGAACCGCTGATCCGCGTGATGGTGGAAGGTGAAGACGAAGCGCAGGTCACCGAATTTGCGCACCGTATTGCGGATGCCGTAAAAGCTGCATAATCTTGCACGCTAAATGTTTAAAAAGGCGGCGTTTGCCGCCTTTGTTTTAAGCAATTCATGGCTTTTTGCTGTTTTTTTCCGCAGTTGATACAATGCGTCGAAAATGCCCTTGCGAAGGTGATTCGCTTTGGTTAGTATTCACACCCGCTTCAGTGGGAAACAAAAATCCTGCTAATTGGTCGAAGCATTGGTATGCGGCAAATCCGCAAGGAACAGGTTGATTATGTACGAAGCTCTTTTAGTTGTTTTCCTTATTGTAGCCATCGCTCTCGTAGCGCTGATTATGCTGCAGCAAGGTAAAGGCGCTGATATGGGAGCCTCCTTCGGAGCAGGCGCTTCCGGTACGCTGTTCGGTTCAAGTGGTTCTGCGAACTTCATGACCCGCACAACGGCGATTCTGGCTACGCTGTTCTTCATCATCAGTCTGGTGCTTGGCAATATCAACAGCAACAAGACCAGCAAAGGAAGCGAGTGGGAAAATCTGAGCGCGCCAGCAAAAACTGAGCAGACTCAGCCAGCTGCACCGGCTAAGCCAACCAGCGATATCCCGCACTAAGTATTCTGTACCGAGGTGGTGGAATTGGTAGACACGCTACCTTGAGGTGGTAGTGCCCTAACGGGCTTGTGGGTTCGAGTCCCATCCTCGGTACCAATATTCCAGAAGAAAGACGTCGAAAGACGTCTTTTTTTTCGTCTGTATATTGTGGTAGCGGGCAAAATGGCGGCTGGCGCTGCGCTTACCCGCCCTACAAATACCAAATAAAAAAGGCGCCTGTTGGGCGCCTTTTGCATGTCTTGCTGTCGATTACTTCTTATCGCTGTGTTCCAGGTTTTCAACCTGCGGCAGGCCGTTACCGGAGCTGGCGGAGAGCAGGCCATTCTCAACATAGTTGAACAGCTTCTCACGGGTATCAGTGATGTCCAGATTACGCATGGTCAGCTGACCAATACGATCGTCTGGTGAGAACACAGATTCACCTTTCTCCATAGTCAGACGCTCTGCTTTATAGGTCAGGTTGTCAGACACGGTGTTCAGGATGGAGTAGTCGTTACCGCGACGCAGTTCGAGGGTCACTTCACCGGTGATCGCGCTTGCCACCCAACGCTGCAGCGCATCACGCAGCATCAGCGCCTGTGGATCGAACCAGCGGCCCTGATACAGCAGTTTGCCCAACTGACGGCCATGAGAGTGATACTGCTCAATGGTGTCTTCGTTGTGAATGCCGGTCAGCAGACGCTCGTAAGCGATGTGCAGCAGCGCCATTCCCGGGGCTTCATAAATGCCACGGCTTTTCGCTTCGATGATACGGTTTTCAATCTGATCGCTCATGCCCAGACCGTGACGACCGCCAATACGGTTAGCTTCCAGCATCAGCTCAACATCGTCAGAGAAGGTTTTACCGTTCAGCGCAACCGGATGGCCGCGTTCGAAACGCACTGTCACTTCTTCTGCCTGGATTTTGACGTTCTCGTCCCAGAACTTCACGCCCATGATCGGGTTAACGATCTTCACGCTGGAGTTCAGGAATTCCAGGTCTTTCGCTTCGTGCGTCGCACCCAGCATGTTGGAGTCGGTGGAATAGGCTTTCTCGACTGACATCTTATAGTCGAAACCGCAGGCGATCATAAACTCGGACATCTCATGACGGCCACCCAGCTCGTCGATGAAGTCGGTGTCCAGCCATGGTTTGTAAATCTGCAGCTCGGCGTTGGTCAGCAGGCCATAACGATAAAAGCGTTCGATATCGTTACCTTTATAGGTGCTACCGTCACCCCAGATGTTGACGCCGTCTTCTTTCATCGCCGCAACCAGCATGGTGCCGGTGACCGCACGGCCCAGCGGCGTGGTGTTGAAATAGGTCAGACCGCCGGTGGTGTTATGGAATGCACCACACTGAATCGCCGCGATACCTTCCGCGACCAGTTGCTTACGGCAGTCAATCAGGCGCGCGTTCTCTGCACCATACTCTTTAGCGCGACGAGGAATGGCATCATAGTCGTCCTCATCCGGCTGACCCAGGTTCGCAGTATAGGCATACGGAACCGCTCCCTTCTGGCGCATCCACAGCAGTGCAGCGCTGGTATCCAGGCCACCTGAGAAAGCGATGCCAATACGTTGTCCTACCGGAAGATGCTTGAGAATCGTCGTCATAGAATAAAACCCTGCTTGATTGACTGATTAGAGACCGCTTTCGCTCTCTTGTGCATTTTTATGCAAAATAAGTGAGTATTCATTTAATCATCTTTTGGCGAAGACCGGAAGAGAGTCATGCGTTTTTTGTAAAAATTTTGGTCTGATCGATCTGGCGGAAGTCGCCTTGACAGGTGGGGTCAACTATCAATATACTAAACGCCGATTTTACGTCCCGTCTTCGGTACCAAATCCCAGCATTATTTGCAAATTCTGTCCAAAACGCGTAGAATTTGCCACGTTTCAGGCGCGGGGTGGAGCAGCCTGGTAGCTCGTCGGGCTCATAACCCGAAGGTCGTCGGTTCAAATCCGGCCCCCGCAACCACTTTCCCATAAAGTTCTTTTTCAAATATACTGTGAAGACTTAGAGCCTTCGTAGCTGGATTTGAAAAAATTCTTTCGGAAAGTGCTCCAGGCCACAGTTGTGGCTATAGGGTTCAGTTATCTAAAGCCCCGATTTATCGGGGTTTTTTGTTATCTGACTACAGAATAACTGGGCTTTACGCCCTTTTTTTATGTCTTGGGGGTGGGCTTGTCCACATTAGAGCAAAAATTAACAGAGATGATTACTGCACCGGTCGAAGCACTGGGCTACGAACTGGTCGGCATCGAATTCGTTCGCGGCCGTACATCGACGCTGCGCATCTATATTGATAGTGAAGATGGCATCAATGTTGATGATTGTGCTGATGTCAGCCACCAGGTGAGTGCGGTTCTTGATGTTGAAGACCCGATTACCGTTGCGTACAACCTGGAAGTTTCCTCACCTGGCCTCGATCGCCCGATGTTCACGGCCGAGCACTATGTGCGCTTTACCGGTGAAGAAGTGGCTCTCGTTCTGCGTATGGCCGTACAGAACCGCCGTAAATGGCAGGGAATTATCAAAGCCGTTGATGGTGAAATGATCACGGTGACAGTCGAAGGCAAAGATGAAGTGTTCGCGCTGAGTAATATCCAGAAGGCGAACCTGGTTCCCCACTTTTAACAGTCTGGATTGAGGTGAAAAGCCCGCGATGAACAAAGAAATTTTGGCTGTTGTTGAAGCCGTCTCCAACGAGAAATCACTGCCGCGTGAAAAGATTTTCGAAGCGCTGGAAAGTGCACTGGCTACAGCAACCAAGAAAAAATACGAACAAGAGATCGATGTTCGCGTAGAAATCGATCGTAAAAGCGGTGACTTCGATACATTCCGTCGTTGGGTAATCGTTGAAGAAGTGACCCAGCCGACCAAAGAGATCACCCTGGAAGCCGCCCGTTTTGAAGACGAAAGTCTGAACGTGGGTGACTACGTTGAAGATCAGATTGAATCTGTGACCTTCGACCGTATCACCACCCAGACCGCTAAACAGGTTATCGTGCAGAAAGTGCGCGAAGCCGAGCGCGCGCTGGTTGTCGATCAGTTCCGCGATCAGGAAGGCGAGATCATCACCGGCGTGGTGAAGAAAGTGAACCGCGACAACATCTCCCTGGAGATCAAATCCGAAGGGTTGCCGGGTAACGCTGAAGCCGTGATCCTGCGTGAAGATATGCTGCCGCGTGAAAACTTCCGCCCAGGCGACCGTATTCGCGGTGTTCTGTACGCCGTTCGCCCTGAAGCGCGTGGCGCACAGCTGTTCGTGACCCGTTCTAAACCAGAAATGCTGGTAGAACTGTTCCGTATCGAAGTACCGGAAATCGGTGAAGAAGTTATCGAGATTAAAGCGGCGGCTCGCGATCCGGGCTCCCGTGCGAAAATTGCGGTGAAAACCAACGACAAGCGTATCGACCCGGTCGGTGCTTGCGTCGGTATGCGCGGTGCGCGTGTCCAGGCAGTGTCTACTGAGCTGGGCGGCGAACGTATTGATATCGTTCTGTGGGATGACAACCCGGCGCAGTTCGTGATCAACGCAATGGCTCCGGCTGATGTGGCGTCTATCGTTGTTGACGAAGACAAACACACCATGGATATCGCTGTTGAAGCGGGCAACCTGGCGCAGGCAATCGGCCGTAACGGTCAGAACGTACGCCTGGCGTCACAGCTGAGCGGCTGGGAACTCAACGTGATGACCGTTGATGACCTGCAGGCTAAGCATCAGGCTGAAGCCCATGCGGCGATCGATACCTTCACGAAATACCTGGATATTGACGAAGACTTCGCCACTGTTCTGGTTGAAGAAGGTTTCTCTACGCTGGAAGAACTGGCCTATGTGCCAATGAAAGAGCTGCTGGAAATTGACGGTCTGGATGAACCAACCGTTGAAGCCCTGCGTGAACGCGCTAAAAACGCACTGACCACCCTGGCACTGGCTCAGGAAGAAAGCCTTGGCGATAAGAAGCCGGCTGATGACCTGCTGAATCTGGAAGGTCTTGATCGTGCGATTGCGTTCAAGCTGGCTGCCCGTGGTGTTTGTACGCTGGAAGATCTCGCTGAGCAAGGCGTTGATGACCTGGCTGATATCGAAGGTTTAACCGACGAGAAAGCCGGCGAGCTCATCATGGCCGCACGTAATATTTGCTGGTTCGGCGACGAAGCGTAATAAACTGTAGCAGGAAGGAACAGCATGACTGATGTAACTGTAAAATCGCTGGCTGCTGAGATTCAGACCTCCGTGGACCGCCTGGTACAGCAATTTGCTGATGCAGGGATCCCGAAGTCCGCTGATGACTCGGTGACCGCGCAAGAAAAACAAACCTTGTTAACGCACCTGAACCGTGAACACGGTTCTACGCCTGACAAGTTAACGCTGCAGCGCAAAACGCGTAGCACGTTAAACATCCCTGGTACCGGTGGCAAAAGCAAATCGGTACAAATTGAAGTCCGCAAGACGCGCACCTTTGTAAAACGTGATCCGCAAGAGGCAGAACGCCTTGCCGCGGAAGAGCAGGCACAGCGTGAAGCGGAAGAACAAGCTCAGCGTGAGGCGGAAGCAACCGCCAAACGTGAAGCAGAATTAAAAGCTGAACGTGAGGCCGCAGAAAAAGCGAAACGCGACGCAAGTGATAAAGTGAAGCGTGACGCTGCGGAAAAAGACAAAGTGAGCAATCAACAGACAGACGAAATGACCAAAACCGCCCAGGCTGAAAAAGCCCGCCGTGAAAATGAAGCTGCCGAGCTGAAGCGTAAAGCGGAAGAAGAAGCCCGCCGTAAGCTGGAAGAAGAAGCTCGCCGCGTCGCCGAAGAAGCGCGCCGTATGGCAGAAGAAAACGAGAAGAATGGTGTGAATACCGTTGAGCCGACTGAAGACACCAGCGACTATCACGTGACCACTTCTCAGCATGCGCGTCAGGCTGAAGATGATAACGACCGTGAAGTGGAAGGCGGTCGTGGCCGTGGCCGTAATGCAAAAGCTGCGCGTCCGGCGAAAAAAGGCAACAAGCACGCTGAATCCAAAGCTGACCGTGAAGAAGCACGCGCTGCTGTTCGCGGTGGTAAAGGCGGCAAGCGTAAAGGTTCCGCTCTGCAGCAGGGCTTCCAGAAGCCTGCTCAGGCCGTTAACCGTGACGTTGTGATCGGCGAAACCATTACCGTTGGCGAACTGGCGAACAAGATGGCGGTTAAAGGCTCTCAGGTCATCAAAGCGATGATGAAACTGGGCGCCATGGCGACCATCAACCAGGTGATCGATCAGGAAACCGCACAGCTGGTTGCTGAAGAGATGGGCCACAAAGTAATCCTGCGTCGTGAAAACGAGCTGGAAGAAGCAGTAATGAGCGACCGTGACACAGGTGCTGCGGCAGAACCGCGTGCACCGGTTGTGACCATCATGGGTCACGTTGACCACGGTAAAACCTCTCTGCTTGACTACATTCGTTCTACTAAGGTTGCCTCGGGTGAAGCGGGTGGCATTACCCAGCACATCGGTGCATACCACGTAGAAACTGACAACGGTATGATCACCTTCCTGGATACCCCAGGCCACGCCGCGTTTACCTCAATGCGTGCTCGTGGTGCTCAGGCGACGGATATCGTTGTTCTGGTTGTTGCGGCGGACGACGGTGTGATGCCACAGACCATCGAAGCTATCCAGCACGCGAAGGCTGCAGGTGTGCCAGTTGTGGTTGCCGTGAACAAGATCGATAAGCCAGAAGCGGATCCCGATCGTGTTAAAAACGAACTTTCCCAGTACGGTATCCTGCCGGAAGAGTGGGGCGGCGAAAGCCAGTTCGTACACGTGTCTGCGAAAGCGGGTACCGGTATCGACGAACTGCTGGACGCGATCCTGCTGCAGGCCGAAGTTCTGGAGCTGAAGGCCATCCGTAACGGTATGGCGAGCGGTGCGGTAATCGAATCCTTCCTGGATAAAGGACGTGGCCCGGTTGCTACCGTTCTGGTTCGTGAAGGTACACTGCATAAAGGCGATATCGTTCTGTGCGGTTTCGAATACGGCCGCGTTCGTGCGATGCGTAACGAACTGGGTCAGGAAGTGCTGGAAGCGGGTCCGTCCATTCCAGTGGAAATCCTGGGTCTGTCCGGTGTTCCGGCTGCCGGTGACGAAGTGACCGTTGTGCGTGACGAGAAGAAAGCGCGTGAAGTGGCACTGTACCGTCAGGGCAAATTCCGTGAAGTTAAACTGGCTCGTCAGCAGAAATCTAAACTCGAGAACATGTTTGCCAACATGACCGAGGGCGAAGTTCACGAAGTGAACATCGTTCTGAAAGCCGACGTTCAGGGTTCTGTGGAAGCGATCTCCGACTCCTTGCTGAAACTGTCCACCGACGAAGTGAAAGTGAAGATCATCGGTTCGGGCGTAGGTGGTATCACCGAAACCGACGCTACCCTGGCTGCTGCCTCTAACGCTATCCTGGTTGGCTTCAACGTTCGTGCGGATGCGTCTGCGCGTAAAGTGATTGAATCCGAAAGCCTGGATCTGCGTTACTACTCCGTCATCTATAACCTGATCGACGAAGTGAAAGCCGCGATGAGCGGTATGCTGTCTCCTGAGCTGAAACAGCAGATCATCGGTCTGGCTGAAGTACGTGACGTGTTCAAATCACCGAAATTCGGTGCGATCGCGGGCTGTATGGTTACCGAAGGTAACATCAAGCGTCACAACCCAATCCGCGTACTGCGTGACAACGTGGTTATCTACGAAGGCGAGCTGGAATCCCTGCGCCGCTTCAAAGATGACGTTAACGAAGTCCGTAACGGCATGGAATGTGGTATCGGCGTGAAGAACTACAACGACGTTCGCGTTGGCGATATGATCGAAGTGTTCGAGATCATCGAAATTCAGCGTACCATCGCTTAATTACCGATTGTAAGCCGGGATCGCCTCGCGCCACCCGGCAATATTTTCAAAAAGGGGCTTTAGCCCCTTTTTTGTCTGGAGAATTTATTATGGCGAAAGAATTTGGTCGCCCTCAGCGCGTAGCGCAGGAAATGCAGAAAGAGATCGCACTCATTCTGCAACGTGAAATTAAAGACCCGCGTGTCGGCATGATGACTACCGTTTCCGGTGTGGAAATGTCCCGTGACCTGGCCTATGCCAAAGTGTTCGTCACCTTCCTGAACGATCAGGACGAAGCGGCAGTGAAAAACGGCATTAAAGCGCTGCAGGAAGCCTCTGGTTTTATCCGCTCACTGCTTGGCAAAGCGATGCGCCTGCGTATCGTGCCTGAACTGACCTTCTTCTACGACAACTCGCTGGTCGAAGGTATGCGTATGTCCAACCTGGTGACCAGCGTGGTTAAACATGACGACGAGCGTCGTGTTAACCCGGCGGACGACAGCAAGGAGGACTAATGAGTCGTCCTCGTCGTCGTGGTCGCGACGTGCATGGTGTGCTGCTGCTGGATAAACCCCAGGGCGCTTCCAGCAACGACGTGCTGCAAAAAGTTAAGCGTATTTATAACGCCAACCGTGCGGGCCACACCGGCGCGCTCGATCCGCTGGCAACCGGCATGCTGCCGGTCTGCCTGGGAGAGGCGACAAAGTTTTCCCAGTACCTGCTCGACTCCGATAAGCGCTACCGCGTTATCGCTAAACTGGGCCAGCGCACGGATACCTCCGACGCGGATGGCCAGGTGGTAGAAGAGCGTCCGGTGACCTTCAGCGCGGAACAGCTTGATGCTGCGCTGGAGAGCTTCCGTGGGGACACGATGCAGGTGCCGTCGATGTATTCGGCACTGAAGTATCAGGGAAAAAAACTCTACGAATATGCGCGCCAGGGCATTGACGTCCCGCGTGAAGCCCGTCCGATAACCGTGTATGAGCTGCTGTTTATTCGCCACGAAGGTGATGAGCTTGAGCTGGAAGTGCACTGTTCGAAAGGGACCTATATTCGCACCATCATCGACGACCTCGGTGAAAAGCTAGGCTGCGGCGCACATGTGATTTACCTGCGTCGTCTGGCGGTGAGCAAGTACCCGGTAGAGCGGATGGTGACCCTGGAGCAACTGCGCGAGCTGGTAGAACAGGCGGAAGCGCAGGGGATCGCGCCGGCAGATTTGCTGGATCCATTGCTGATGCCGATGGACAGTCCGGCAGCGGACTTCCCGGTTGTTAATCTTCCTTTAACATCCTCCGTTTACTTTAAGAACGGCAACCCGGTTCGTACGACGGAAGCGCCGCTGGAAGGGCTGGTCCGCGTCACCGAAGGTGACGAAGGTAAGTTCATCGGGATGGGCGAAATGGATGGCGAAGGGCGCGTTGCGCCGCGTCGTCTGGTCGTCGAATATCCGGTCGAAGCGTGATGGCGATAACGGCTCACCTTGCGATAAGCAGGGGAGACGAGTAGAATATCGCCGCTTAACGCCTGGTAAATTGTTTAACAATCTGCGGGGCGTACATTGGATTGCTGAATTAGAGATCGGCATCCTTACATTCTTTATACTTTGGAGTTTGAAAATGTCTCTAAGCGTTGAAGCTAAAGCTAAAATCGTTTCTGAGTTTGGTCGTGGTACTAACGACAGCGGTTCTACCGAAGTTCAGGTTGCACTGCTGACTGCACAGATTAACCACCTGCAGGGTCACTTTGCAGAGCACAAAAAAGATCACCACAGCCGTCGTGGTCTGCTGCGTATGGTTTCTCAGCGTCGTAAACTGCTCGACTACCTGAAACGTAAAGATGTTGCACGCTACACCGCGCTGATCGAGCGTCTGGGTCTGCGTCGCTAAGTCTTGCGAGTTTCAGAAAAGGGGGCCTGATGGCCCCTTTTTTCAACCAGACGGCAGCAATTCACTGGAAACTATTGTATTGTTGCTATAAATGATCTTCATTGCAGAGGTTCGCGCGGCTAATGAGAGGCTTCACCCATGGGGGTGTTGGTTGTCATTAGTCGCGAGGATGCGAAGAAGGTCGGGTTAAATCGACAGCACACCGGTGGTGTGCTGTCAAACATTTAAGAAAGGACAGAACTTTGCTGAATCCGATCGTTCGTAAATTCCAGTATGGTCAACATACCGTCACGCTGGAAACCGGCATGATGGCACGTCAGGCTACTGCTGCCGTTATGGTAAGCATGGATGACACTGCGGTATTCGTTACCGTAGTTGGCCAGAAAAAAGCTAAACCAGGTCAGGACTTCTTCCCGCTGACCGTTAACTACCAGGAGCGTACCTACGCTGCCGGTAAAATCCCGGGTGGTTTCTTCCGTCGTGAAGGCCGTCCAAGCGAAGGCGAAACCCTGATCGCGCGTCTGATTGACCGCCCGGTTCGTCCGCTGTTCCCGGAAGGCTTCGTTAACGAAGTGCAGGTTATTGCGACCGTTGTTTCCGTTAACCCACAGGTTAACCCGGACATCGTGGCGATGATCGGTGCCTCTGCTGCCCTGTCACTGTCTGGTATTCCATTCAATGGTCCAATCGGTGCAGCGCGCGTTGGCTACATCAACGACCAGTATGTGCTGAACCCAACCCAGGAAGAGCTGAAAGAAAGTAAGCTGGACCTGGTTGTTGCGGGCACTGAAGCCGCTGTGCTGATGGTTGAATCCGAAGCTGAACTCCTTAGCGAAGACCAGATGCTGGGCGCTGTGGTCTTTGGCCACGATCAGCAGCAGGTTGTTATCCAGAACATCAACGACCTGGTGAAAGAAGCCGGTAAACCACGTTGGGACTGGCAGCCAGAAGCGGCAAACGACGCGCTGAACGCACGCGTTGCTGCCCTGGCAGAATCTCGTCTGAGCGATGCATACCGCATCACTGACAAACAGGAGCGTTACGCTCAGGTTGACGTGATCAAGTCTGAAACTATCGCGACCCTGGTTGCTGAAGATGAAACTCTGGACGCTAATGAGCTGAGCGACATCCTGCACGCTATCGAGAAAAACGTTGTTCGTAGCCGCGTACTGGCAGGCGAGCCGCGTATCGATGGCCGCGAAAAAGACATGATCCGTGGTCTGGATGTGCGTACTGGCGTTCTGCCACGTACTCACGGTTCCGCGCTGTTCACCCGTGGCGAAACGCAGGCGCTGGTTACCGCGACCCTGGGTACTGCACGTGATGCGCAGATCATCGACGAACTGATGGGCGAGCGCACTGACAGCTTCCTGTTCCACTACAACTTCCCTCCGTACTCCGTAGGCGAAACCGGTATGGTTGGCTCGCCGAAGCGTCGTGAAATTGGTCACGGCCGTCTGGCGAAGCGCGGCGTACTGGCAGTCATGCCAGAAGCAGACAAATTCCCGTACACCGTACGTGTAGTGTCTGAAATCACCGAATCCAACGGTTCCTCTTCCATGGCTTCCGTGTGTGGTGCCTCTCTGGCGCTGATGGATGCAGGCGTGCCAATCAAAGCCGCCGTTGCGGGTATCGCAATGGGCCTGGTGAAAGAAGGCGACAACTTCGTTGTTCTGTCTGACATTCTGGGTGACGAAGACCACCTGGGCGATATGGACTTCAAAGTAGCGGGTTCCCGCGAAGGTATCTCTGCACTGCAGATGGATATCAAAATTGAAGGTATCACCAAAGAGATCATGCAGGTTGCTCTGAACCAGGCTAAAGGTGCGCGTCTGCACATCCTGGGCGTGATGGAACAGGCGATTAACGCGCCGCGTGGCGACATTTCTCAGTTCGCTCCACGTATCCACACCATCAAGA
Organism: Enterobacter sp. DC4; assembly: GCF_000568095.1. Taxonomy (NCBI): domain Bacteria; kingdom Pseudomonadati; phylum Pseudomonadota; class Gammaproteobacteria; order Enterobacterales; family Enterobacteriaceae; genus Enterobacter; species Enterobacter sp. DC4. The sequence goes on from NZ_AZUB01000005.1 coordinate 115,807, forward strand.
TCAATCCAGACAAGATCAAAGATGTTATCGGTAAGGGCGGTTCCGTAATCCGTGCGCTGACCGAAGAGACCGGCACCACCATCGAAATCGAAGATGACGGTACTGTGAAGATCGCAGCAACCGACGGCGAGAAAGCGAAATTCGCGATCCGTCGCATCGAAGAAATTACTGCAGAAATCGAAGTGGGCCGTGTCTACGCAGGTAAAGTGACCCGTATCGTTGACTTTGGCGCGTTCGTTGCCATCGGTGGCGGTAAAGAAGGTCTGGTTCACATCTCTCAGATCGCTGACAAGCGCGTTGAGAAAGTGACTGATTACCTGCAGATGGGTCAGGAAGTACCGGTGAAAGTTCTGGAAGTTGATCGCCAGGGCCGTATCCGTCTGAGCATTAAAGAAGCAACCGAGCAGTCTCAGCCAGCTGCTGCGCCAGAAGCACAGGCAGCAGAACAGCAAGGCGAGTAAGTTGCCATTTGCCCTCCGCTTTGCGGAGGGCCTATTATCAGGCAGGACGCCTTGTTAAGCCGCCGGGGGACAGGACGTTCATCCAATAGTTGTCTTCGGGAGTGGGAAATGAAGCCTTTTTTGCGCTGGTGTTTCGTTGCGACAGCTTTAACGCTGGCAGGATGCAGCAACTCTGCCTGGCGTAAGAGCGAAGTCCTCGCAGTGCCATTGCAACCGACTTTGCAGCAGGAAGTGATCCTGGCACGCATGGAACAAATACTTGCCAGTCGGGCTTTAACCGATGAAGAACGCGCACAGCTTTTATATGAGCGCGGAGTGTTGTATGATAGTCTTGGTCTGAGGGCATTGGCGCGAAATGATTTTTCACAAGCGCTGGCTATCCGACCTGATATGCCTGAAGTATTCAATTACTTAGGCATTTATTTAACGCAGGCAGGCAATTTTGATGCTGCCTATGAAGCGTTTGATTCTGTACTTGAGCTTGATCCAACTTACAACTACGCGCACTTGAATCGCGGTATCGCATTGTATTACGGCGGTCGTGACAAGTTAGCGCAAGATGATCTGCTGGCGTTTTATCAAGACGATCCTAATGATCCTTTCCGTAGCCTGTGGCTTTACATCGTTGAGCGGAAGCTCGATGAGAAGCAGGCAAAAGAGGCACTGAAACAGCGCTTCGATAAATCGGACAAGGAACAGTGGGGATGGAACATTGTCGAGTTCTACCTGGGCAACATTAGCGAAGCAACGCTGATGGAACGCCTCAAGGCGGACGCAACGGATAACACCTCGCTCGCTGAGCATCTCAGTGAAACCAACTTCTATTTAGGTAAGTACTACCTAAGTCTGGGGGATATGGACAGCGCTACGGCACTGTTCAAATTAGCGGTTGCTAACAACGTACACAACTTCGTTGAGCACCGTTATGCATTGTTGGAATTATCGCTCTTGGGCCAGGAGCATGACGACCTGGCAGAATCGGACCAGCAATAGCTGACGACATAAACATCAGCCCGTAATCTTTTGATTGCCATCACCTTAACTGGTGAGGGCGTTGTTGTTCGTCAATACACCTACTTTGAGCCGGTTCACACTTTTCAATGAAAATTGCTAATCATTTTCACGATGAGCTAAGTAGACTGGCCGCCATTGACATTGAGGCACTCGTACTACATGGCTGAATTCGAAACCACTTTTGCAGATCTGGGCCTGAAGGCTCCTATCCTTGAAGCCCTTAACGATCTGGGTTACGAAAAACCATCTCCGATCCAGGCTGAGTGTATCCCACACCTGCTTTCTGGTCGTGACGTGCTGGGCATGGCCCAGACTGGTAGCGGTAAAACTGCAGCATTCTCGCTGCCGCTGCTGAACAACATTGATCCGGACCTGCGTGCACCGCAGATCCTCGTTCTGGCTCCAACCCGTGAACTGGCTGTTCAGGTTGCAGAAGCCATGACGGAATTCTCTAAACATATGCGCGGCGTAAACGTGGTTGCCCTGTACGGCGGCCAGCGTTATGACGTGCAGTTACGCGCCCTGCGCCAGGGCCCACAGATTGTTGTCGGTACGCCGGGCCGTCTGCTGGATCACCTGAAGCGCGGTACCCTGGACCTCTCTAAACTGAGCGGTCTGGTACTGGATGAAGCAGATGAAATGCTGCGTATGGGCTTCATCGAAGACGTTGAAACCATCATGGCGCAGATCCCGGATGGTCATCAGACCGCGCTGTTCTCTGCAACCATGCCGGAAGCTATCCGTCGCATTACCCGTCGCTTCATGAAAGAGCCGCAGGAAGTGCGTATTCAGTCCAGCGTAACCACTCGCCCGGACATCAGCCAGAGCTACTGGTCTGTGTACGGCATGCGTAAAAACGAAGCGCTGGTACGTTTCCTGGAAGCGGAAGATTTTGATGCGGCGATTATCTTCGTTCGTACCAAAAACGCGACCCTGGAAGTGGCTGAAGCCCTGGAGCGTAGCGGCTACAACAGCGCAGCGCTGAACGGCGACATGAACCAGGCCCTGCGTGAGCAGACTCTGGAGCGTCTGAAAGACGGTCGTCTGGATATCCTGATTGCAACCGACGTGGCAGCACGTGGTCTGGACGTTGAGCGTATCAGCCTGGTTGTTAACTACGACATCCCGATGGATTCCGAGTCTTACGTTCACCGTATCGGCCGTACCGGTCGTGCGGGTCGTGCTGGCCGTGCGCTGCTGTTCGTTGAGAACCGCGAGCGTCGTCTGCTGCGTAACATCGAACGTACCATGAAGCTGACCATTCCAGAAGCGGACCTGCCAAACGCAGAGCTGCTGGGCAAACGCCGTCTGGAAAAATTCGCCGCCAAAGTACAGCAGCAGCTGGAAAGCAGCGATCTGGATCAGTACCGCGCGCTGCTGTCGCAGATTCAGCCTGTTGCTGAAGGCGAAGAGCTGGACATGGAAACCCTGGCTGCAGCACTGCTGAAAATGGCTCAGGGCGAACGTAGCCTGATCGTGCCGCCAGATGCGCCGATGCGTCCTAAGCGTGAATTCCGTGACCGTGACGATCGTTTCGAACGTCGTGGCGACCGTAACGATCGTGGCCCACGTGGTGACCGTCCAGAGCGTGGTGGTGAAGACCGTCCACGTCGTGAACGCCGTGACGCGGGTGACATGGAACTGTACCGCATTGAAGTGGGTCGTGATGATGGCGTTGAAGTTCGTCACATCGTTGGCGCGATCGCTAACGAAGGCGACATCAGCAGCCGTTACATCGGTAACATCAAGCTGTTCGCATCCCACTCTACCATCGAGCTGCCAAAAGGCATGCCGGGCGAAGTGCTGCAGCACTTTACGCGTACCCGCATCCTGAACAAGCCGATGAACATGCAGTTGCTGGGCGATGCACAGCCACGTCCTGACCGTGGCGGCGAACGTCGTGGCGGTGGTCGCAGCTTCGGCGGCGAGCGTCGTGAAGGCGGTCGCAGCGAAGGTCGCGGTGGTGAAGGTCGTCGTTTCTCCGGCGAGCGCCGCGAAAGCCGTGGCCCGCGTCGTGAAGAAGGCACCAGCCGTCGTCGTTTCGGTGACGCGTAAGCCTTACGCTTCTGACGTAAAGTAAAATATACAGCCCCGATACATGCTATCGGGGCTTTTTTTATTCCCTTTGTACTCTTGTACTGGTACAGTGCGTCACATTAAAATGCAGAACCGCATGATTGACTGGAGAAAAGGCTGTATGGCGACACTAACCACCACCCAAACGTCACCTTCGCTGCTTGGCGGCGTGGTGATCATCGGCGGAACCATTATAGGTGCCGGGATGTTCTCCCTGCCCGTGGTCATGTCCGGTGCGTGGTTCTTCTGGTCGCTGGCTGCGCTGGTCTTTACCTGGTTCTGTATGCTCCATTCCGGGCTGATGATCCTCGAAGCCAACCTGAACTACCGCATTGGCTCCAGCTTCGACACCATCACCAAAGATCTGCTGGGCAAAGGCTGGAACCTGGTTAACGGGCTGTCCATCGCCTTTGTGCTCTATATCCTGACCTACGCGTATATCTCGGCAAGCGGTTCGATTCTGCATCACACCTTCTCTGAGATGTCGCTGAACGTTCCGGCGCGTCTGGCCGGACTATGCTTTGCGCTGGGCGTGGCGTTTATCGTCTGGATGAGTACCAAAGCGGTAAGCCGGATGACGGCGATCGTACTGGGCGCGAAGGTCATCACCTTCTTCCTGACCTTCGGCAGCCTGCTGGGGCACGTGACGCCCGCCACGCTGTTTAACGTTGCCGAAGTGAATACCTCCTACACGCCGTACCTGCTGATGACGCTACCGTTCTGTCTGGCGTCGTTCGGCTACCACGGCAACGTGCCGAGCCTGATGAAGTACTACGGCAAAGATCCGCGCACGATTGTGAAGTGTCTGGTCTACGGCACGCTGCTGGCGCTGGGGCTGTATGTGATCTGGCTGCTGGGGACGATGGGCAACATCCCGCGTCCGGAGTTTATCGGCATTGCCCAGAAGGGCGGTAACATCGACGTGCTGGTGCAGGCTCTGAGCGGCGTGCTGAACAGCCGCAGCCTGGATCTGCTGCTGGTTATCTTCTCTAACTTTGCGGTGGCGAGCTCTTTCCTCGGCGTAACCCTGGGCCTGTTTGACTACCTGGCGGATCTGTTTGGCTTTGATGATTCTGCGATGGGGCGCTTCAAAACCGCGCTGCTGACCTTCCTGCCGCCGATTGTGGGTGGTCTGCTGTGGCCGAACGGCTTCCTGTACGCCATCGGCTATGCCGGACTGGCGGCAACAATCTGGGCGGCGATTGTGCCAGCGCTGCTGGCACGTAAATCACGTAAACGCTTCGGCAGCCCGAAATTCCGCGTCTGGGGCGGCAAGCCGATGATTGCGCTGATTCTGGTGTTCGGTGCTGGCAATGCGCTGGTCCACGTGCTGTCGAGTTTTAACCTGCTGCCTGTGTATCAATAAACAGAAAGCCCGGTGGCGCTGCGCTTACCGGGCCTACAGGGATCGCGTAGGCCGGATAAGGCGAAGCCGCCATCCGGCAAAAAACTACCCCACCAGCTCCTCTTTCACCTGCATCGCCAGCTCAAACGAATGCAATCGCGCCTGGTGATCGAAAATCTGGCCGTTAACCATAATTTCATCCGCCTGCGTTTCGCGCAGCACCGCCTCCAGCCCGTGACGCACTTTCGCTTTATCGCCTACCAGCGACATGCTCAGCGCCTGCTGAACGCCATACTGCTCTGACGCTGACCACAGCTGATGCATATTCTCCACCGGCGGCGGAAGCTGGCCCGTCTCACCGCGGCGCAGCTTCACAAACGCCTGCTGCATAGAGGTGAACAGGAATTCCGCGTCGCGATTGCTGTCGGCGGCAATGATGTTGATGCACACCATCGCGTACGGTTTCTCCAGACGCTCGGACGGTTTGAAGTGCGTGCGGTAAAGATGCAGCGCCTGATGGAGCATATCCGGCGCGAAGTGCGAGGCAAACGCAAACGGCAGCCCCAACTGGGCGGCGAGCTGCGCGCTGTAGAGGCTTGAGCCCAACAGCCACACCGGGATCTTCTCACCGTAACCCGGCACCGGGCGCACGTGCGGGTTCGGATCGCGCGCGTCGAACCAGTCCACCAGCTCTGCCACGTCGCGCGGGAAGTTATCGATATCGCCGCTCATATGGCGACGCAGGGCGCGCATGGTCGGCTGGTCGCTGCCCGGCGCACGGCCAAGCCCTAAATCGATACGGCCCGGATAGAGGGTATTCAGCGTGCCGAACTGCTCGGCGATCACCAGCGGGGCATGGTTCGGCAGCATCACGCCGCCGGAGCCCAGGTGCAGAGTGGTGGTATTTGCCGCCAGATAACCAATCAGTACCGAGGTGGCGGCGCTGGCAATGCCCACCATGTTGTGGTGCTCGGCCAGCCAGTAGCGGTGATAGCCACGCTTTTCGGCCAACTGAGCGAGATCGAGGGAGTGCGAAAAGGCTTCTCTTGCCGAGGAGCCTTGTGGGATCGGCGCCAGATCCAGCACCGAAAACGGAATAGTTTTGTCAGTCATAACAGCTCACTTTGTCGACGGTCAATCTTTAATACTGCATTAAAAAATGATAACCGTTGTTAACAAAGTGAGCCTTTTTTAGGCCTGCAGTTCCAGCCCGGCCAGACGCTTCCAGTAGCCGTTGCAGTCGCTGTTTGCCGTCAGCGGCAGCGGAGCGGCGCCGTTTTCGTTGGCGCGGAAGGCATCCAGCATCGCAAACACGCCGGTATCCAGCGGCGACAAGCGCACCATATCCACCAGCCCGTCCATCGACGCCAGCTCGTTGCCGAGGTTATAGACATAGCCGCTCATGGTCTGAATGCCGTTGAGGACAAACACCTGCTGATTCTCCTGCGACAGCATGCTGCGCCCGTTCGGGTACTTAATGCAGCAGGTTTCGCACTCGTCTTTCGGACGGTCTTCCGAGCGCGCGGTAAAGCAGCGGGCAGAATAGGCCAGCGGCAGATGCCCATAGCTCAGCACTTCCACTTCAAACTGATTGCGAATGCCCAGCTTGTCGCACTGATTCAGCAGGTTTGCCAGCCAGTCGCGAGAGAGCTCCACCGGCATGCACCAGCGCGTCATCCCCTGTTTGAGCAGCAGGCGCAGGGTCACGGCGTTATAGCAGTTCAGAGCATGGCCCGCGACAAACGGTAGCTTGCGTTCGGCGCACATATTCACCACGCCGAGATCGCTCGCTTCCAGCAGGAACTCGCCGTTCTCTACGTAGCGTTTCAGCTCGCCCAGTTCAGAAGAGGCCTGCACCAGCGCAAGCGTCGAGAGCACCACCTGCTTGCCGCTGCCGGCCAGGCTTTTCGCCATATCCAGCCAATCGCCCACTTTAGTGGCGCGGCGCTTGCTGCACACCGCTTCGCCGAGGTAAATCACATCGGCGCTGCTGGTGGCGGCCTGTTGGTAAAAATCTTCCAGCGTCTCTTTTGGCCAGTAGTAGAGCACCGGTCCTAATGAATATTTCATGGTTATCTCACTGCCATTTACGGTGATACGCGCCAAGCGTGGTTTGCGTGCCTTCGGACATCGATCCGAGCGTGTCCATCCAGGCCTGCTGCGGAGCATAGTTCTGCGGGTCCGCCATGCAGCGGTCGATGGCCTGACGCCACACTTTCGCCACCTGGCTCACATAGGCCGGGCTGCGCTGACGACCTTCGATTTTCACCGAGGCAATATTGGCCGCCAGCAGCTCCGGCAGCAGCTCCAGCGTGTTGAGGCTGGTCGGCTCCTCCAGCGCGTGATAGCGCTCGCCGTCGACCAGATAGCGGCCTTTACACAGGGTGGGATAACCGGCGTTTTCACCGTCCTGATAGCGGTCGATCAGCACCTCATTAAGGCGAGATTCCAGCCCCTGAGGGGTCTGATGCCAGCGAACAAAGCGGGCAGGGGAGCAGGCCCCGACGGTATTCGGCGATTCACCGGTTAAATAAGAGGAAAGATAGCAACGGCCTTCGGCCATGATGCACAGGCTGCCAAAGGCAAAAACTTCCAGCGGCACTGGCGTGACGCGCGCGAGTTGCTTAACCTGATGAATAGAGAGCACGCGCGGCAGCACCACGCGGGCCACGTCAAAGTGTTGATGGTAAAAACGTACGGCCTCTTCGTTGGTGGCAGATGCCTGAACAGAGACGTGGCGCTCAATATGGGGATAGCGTTCTGCCGCATACTCAAGCATGGCGAGGTCGGCCAGGATCAGCGCATCGGCACCCAGCTGTGCCGCCATATCCACCGCGCGCTGCCAGCGGGCGTAGCCGTCAGGATGAGCAAAGGTATTGATGGCGATATGCAATTTGCGGCGGTGCTGGTGAACGAAGTTAACGGCTTCCTGAAGCTTTTTCTCCGTAAAGTTGAGGCCAGCAAAATGGCGGGCGTTGGTGTCATCTTTTAGCCCGATATAGACCGCATCGGCCCCATTTTCGATGGCCGCCTTAAGCGCCGGAAGATTTCCGGCAGGGCAGAGCAGCTCCATAATTTATCCTGATGTAGTCGATCGCAAAATTGTTAACGAGCTGGGATTTTAATTAACCCATAGGCGACAATTTTTGATTTAAGGCAGCTAATGGCGTATTGATGACACCAATAATGAGGTACGGCGGACGACGGTTTGTTGATTTACGCCGCTATGTTGCGCTTCGGATATGGCAAAATAGCAGGACTATAGATATCAGGGAGTAAAGCTCGTGCTGGATAAACTGCGTTCACGTCTCGTACAATTTGGTCCATCAATGCTGAGCGTGCCGGTAAAGCTGGCGCCGTTCGCGCTTAAACGTCAGGTGCTGGAGCAGGTCCTGAGCTGGCAGTTCCGCCAGGCGCTGCAGGATGGCGAGCTGGAATTCCTGGAAGGGCGCTGGTTGAGCATTGAGGTGCGTGATATCGGGCTGCGCTGGTTTACCTCCGTTGAGAATGACCAGCTGATCGTCCGCGAAACCGCCGAGGCGGATGTGAGCTTTAGCGCCAACGCCAGCGATCTGCTGATGATCGCCGCGCGTAAGCAGGATCCGGATACGCTCTTCTTCCAGCGCCGTCTGGTGATTGAAGGCGACACGGAGCTCGGTCTGTACGTGAAGAATTTAATGGATGCCATTGAGCTGGAGCAGATGCCGAAAGCGCTGCGCGTGATGTTAATGCAAATGGCAGATTTCGTTGAGGCCGGGCTGAAAACCCCGCCGGACGGTAAACACACTTCAGTAGGTGAGCCATGCTGATTCGAGTCGAAATTGGGATTGATGCGCCGGGGATCGATGCGTTGCTACGCCGCGCCTTTGCGAGCGATGCCGAAGCCCAACTGGTCCACGACCTTCGCGAAGACGGCCTGATTACGCTGGGGCTGGTTGCCACCGATGACGAAGGTCAGGTGGTGGGCTATGTTGCCTTCAGTCCGGTCATCGTTCAGGGCGAAGAGCTGCAGTGGGTAGGCATGGCACCGCTGGCGGTAGATGAAAGCTATCGCGGGCAGGGGCTGGCACGCCAGCTGGTCTATGAAGGCCTGGATTCGCTCAATGAGTTCGGTTATGCGGCCGTTGTCACGCTGGGCGATCCGGCGTTCTATGGCCGTTTAGGCTTTGAGCAGGCCGCGCATTACGATCTGCGCTGCCGCTGGCCGGGTACGGAATCCGCTTTCCAGGTGCACCGTCTGGCGGACGACGCGCTGAACGGCGTCAATGGGCTGGTCGAGTACCACGACCATTTCAATCGCTTTTAATCAGGCTCTCGCGTAGCGCCTCAAAGGAGCCGTCTCCGGTCACGAGGCGCTCTTTCTGGCGCTTCGTCAGCTGTTTGATGCGGTATTCCAGCCTGAGCGCCAGCGATCGGTCACCGACGGGCGCCGAAAAGGCGAGCTGTAATTCCCCTTTCCCTCGCAGTGCTTTTGCCCCTTTCCCCGTTTGATGTTGTAAAAAACGCCGCGCCACATCGGTGGTGATCCCGGTGTAGAGTGCGTTATCAGCGGTTCGGACAAGATAGAGAAACCAGCACACGGTAAACAGATTCAGTATGTTAAGGTGAACGCACCATAGCATGAGAGAGAACGAAAATGGAAACACTGGCCGCCATTAACCGCTGGCTGGCGAAGCAGCATGTTGTCACCTGGTGCGTCTATGACGAGGGGGAGATGTGGTGCGCAAACGCGTTTTACTACTATGATCCGGAGCGCGTCGCGTTTTATGTCATGAGCGAAGACAAAACGCGTCATGCGCAGATGACCGGCCTGCAGGCAAAGGTCGCGGGGACGGTAAATGGCCAGCCGAAAACGGTCGCACTGATCCGCGGCGTGCAGTTCAAAGGGGAGATCCGTCGTCTGGATGGCGAAGAGAGCGACGCGCGCCGTAAGCTCTACACGCGCCGCTTTCCCGTTGCCGCTGCGCTAAAAGCCCCGGTGTGGGAAATCCGCCTCGATGAGCTGAAATTTACCGACAACACCCTGGGCTTTGGCAAGAAGCTGCACTGGTTACGCGCCGAGCAGGCGTAGCGCTTCGCGGTTAAACGCCGGGAGATCGTCCGGGGTACGGCTGGTGATCAGCTGGTCTTTGTCGTTGACCACCTCCTGATCGTAAAACTCGGCGCCCGCATTTTTCAGATCGATAACGATCGGTTTCACCGCCGTGAGCTTACGCCCGCGTACAACCTCCGCGCTGATGAGCAGCTGCGGACCGTGACAGATGGCAAAGACCGGTTTGCCGGTAGAGACAAAGTCCCGGGTAAAGGTCACGAAGCGCTCGTCCCCGCGCAGGGAATCCGGGGAATGGCCACCGGGTAACAGCAGGGCGTCGAAATCTGAGGGGCTAACGTTATCGATAGTCTCATCAATGGTTACGGTCGCCTCGCCCTTATGGCCTGTCACCGTTTTGCCCGCCTCTTTCTCAATGGTGATGACCTCATGTCCTGCCTTGCGGAACGCCTCTGCAGGCGAGGTGAATTCTGAATCTTCAAACTCGTCGGTAATCAAGACTGCGATTTTCTTGCCCATGCTTCCTCCGTTGTTTTGGCTTCAGACTGATTTTTCTCCGCTTGTGGTAAATACTTACCTGTAACAGACTTCTAAGTGTGGTCGACGACGCTGAGTTCGCAAACGGACAATTCTGTAAAGGGGATACGATGAGTCAGGTATTGATTACCGGGGCTACCGGGTTAGTGGGCGATCATCTGCTGCGGCTGCTGATTCAGGATCGCCGCGTGAACTATATCGCCGCCCCGACGCGTCGACCGCTGGCAGATTTATCTGGCGTCTTTAATCCGCACGATCCTCAGCTGACGGACGCGCTGGCGCAGGTCCAGGATCCTATTGATATCGCCTTTTGCTGTCTGGGCACCACGCGACGGGAGGCGGGCAGCAAAGAGGCATTTATCCACGCTGACTATACGCTGGTGGTGGACACCGCGCTTACGGCGAAAAAGCTGGGGGCCAAACATTTTCTGGTGGTCAGCGCGCTGGGCGCTAATGCCGGATCGCCTTTCTTCTACAACAAGGTGAAGGGCAAGATGGAGGATGCGCTGATTGCGCAGAAATGGGAGCAGCTGACGATTGTGCGCCCTTCGATGCTGATCGGCCACCGGGACGAACGCCGCTTTAACGAGTCGATACTGGCCCCGCTGTTTCGCATCCTTCCCGGCAACTGGAAGGCCATCGAGGCGCGGGACGTCGCGCGGGCGATGTTAAAAGAGGGACTGGCCCCGTCGAAAGCGGGCGTAAACATTATCCCTTCGGCAAAACTGCGTGAAATCGCGCAGGGCGAGGCGTAAACTCCCCCGGCTAATAACCTAATACTCTCCGGGGAATGCTATGACTGGTCAGTCTTCATCTCAGGCGGCAACACCTGTTCAATGGTGGAAGCCCGCACTCTTCTTTCTCGTGGTCATTGTTGGCCTCTGGTACGTGAAATGGCAGCCGTACTACGGCAAAGCCTTCACCGCCGCCGAAACGCACAGCATCGGTAAATCTATTCTCGCTCAGGCTGAGTCCAGCCCGCTGCAGGCGGCGTGGGACTATGCCATGGTCTACTTCCTTGCCGTCTGGAAAGCCGCCGTTTTAGGCGTCATTCTGGGGTCGCTGATTCAGGTGCTGATCCCGCGTAACTGGCTGGTGAAAACCCTCGGACAGCCGCGCTTTCAGGGCACGCTTCTGGGGACGATTTTCTCCCTGCCGGGCATGATGTGCTCCTGCTGTGCCGCGCCTGTGGCGGCAGGGATGCGCCGCCAGCGCGTGTCGATGGGCGGCGCGCTGGCGTTCTGGATGGGCAACCCGCTGCTCAATCCGGCGACGCTGGTGTTTATGGGCTTTGTGCTGGGCTGGCATTTCGCGTTCATCCGTCTGGTCGCCGGGCTGCTGACCGTGCTGGTGGTGGCGACACTGGTGCAAAAACTGGTGAAGGATACTGCTGAAGAACCCGCAGCCGTTGAGCTGGATGTCAGCGAGCCGCAGGGGGGCTTCTTTGCGCGCTGGGGCAGGGCGCTATGGCAACTTTTCTGGAGCACCATCCCGGTCTATATCCTGGCGGTACTGGTTCTGGGGGCGGCGCGCGTCTGGCTCTTCCCGCATGCGGATGGCGCTATCGACAACACGCTGATGTGGGTCATTGCGATGGCCGTTGCAGGCTGCCTGTTTGTGATCCCAACGGCGGCTGAAATTCCCATTGTTCAAACCATGATGCTGGCCGGCATGGGCACCGCGCCGGCGCTGGCGCTGCTGATTACGCTGCCGGCGATCAGCCTGCCGTCGCTGATTATGCTGCGTAAGTCATTCCCGGCGAAAGCGCTCTGGCTGACCGCGGGGCTGGTGGCGTTGAGCGGGGTGATGGTGGGAAGTATTGCGCTTCTGTGAAAAACGCCCGGTGGCGCTACGCTTACCGGGCCTGCAAAAAAATCCCCTCAAGTGAGGGGATTTTTTTTATTTAATGTAAGTAAACGCAGTGGTGACGTGCTTCACGCCGCTCACCCGGCTGGCGATATCGGCCGCCGCTTTCCCTTCACGGTCGGTCACCAGACCCAGCAGGAACACTTCGCCGTTTTCCGTCGTCACTTTCACGTTGGAGGATTTCACCTGGTCTGAGCCCAGCAGCTGGGAACGTACTTTGGTGGTGATCCAGGTATCGGAAGAGGCATCACCCAGGCCAATTGGCTTGCCCTGACGCACTTCGTTAAACACCTCTGTGGTTCCTTCAACACCCATTGCGATTTGTTTCGCACGAGAGGCGAGTTCCATATTCGGCGCCTGGCCTGCCAGCAGCACTTTGCCCTGGTAAGCCGTCACGTTAATACGCGCCTCTTTCTTGATCTGTTCGTCTTTCGACAGCGCACTGTTGACGCGCAGCTCCAGCGTACCGTCATCCACCTGTGTCCCCACAGAGCGCGGATCGGTTGCCGCTTTGGTGCCTACTGCGGCGGTACCCACAACGGCCGCAGCGATACATCCCTGAAGCAGTAATGCAGACATAAGGACTGCGAGGGTCGATAAAGCCTTCATAAGAACTCCTTAATCATCCTGGTGAGGGAAAAGCGTGTTATCGATCAAGTCACATAAGCAGTTCACCGTGAGCATATGCATTTCCTGAATACGCGCGCTCCGGTGAGACGGAATGCGGATTTCCACATCCTGCGGCCCAAGCAGACCCGCCAGCTCACCCCCGTCATAGCCGGTTAAGGCCACGATGGTCATGTCGCGGGTGACGGCGGCTTCAACGGCTTTGACAATATCCCGGCTATTGCCGCGCGTGGAGATGGCCAGCAGCACATCTCCGGCATGACCCAGGGCTCGCACCTGCTTTGCGTAAATTTCGTCATGCAGACGATCGTTAGCAATCGCCGTTAAGACCACATTATCGGTATTAAGTGCAATGGCGGGTAAACTCGGGCGTTCTGTTTCAAAGCGATTGATCATGCTGGCAGCAAAATGCTGTGCGTTGGCGGCTGACGTGCCGTTGCCACAACAGAGGATTTTGTTGCCATTAAGCAGGGATTGCACCAGCGTCATTGCGGCACGCGAGATAGCATCCGGAAGGGCTTCCGCCGCGGCAATCTGAGTCTGGATGCTTTCTGTGAAGCACACTTTAATTCTTTCGAGCACGTTATCCCTTTTAAATCTTAATTATGCGTCTTCGCCAAAAGCGTTTTTAAGCCATTCGATCTCATTTCCGGTGAAGGCTATCACATCGAACCGGCAATCCACAGTATCAAAGCTCCCATTATGGCGGGCAAGCCACAAGTGGGCAGTCTGTAATAATTTATGTTGTTTGGCGAGCGTCACGCTGGCGGCAGCACCGCCAAAACGGGAGGACTGTCGAAAGCGCACTTCTACAAACACGATGACCTGACCGTCTTTCATGATCAGGTCGATTTCGCCGCCACGCCCGCGGACGTTGGCGGCGATGAAATGCAGTCCTTTGCCTTCAAGCCAGCGACGCGCCCCTAACTCCCACGCATCGCCGGTCTGTTTGCGGCTTAACTGGCCGGGACGATCTGCCCCTGCTGGTATTTGAGCCATGATAACTTCCTGTTAATCACACAATCCTGAGTGGCGGTCAGATCGCCGGTGTTGCCGTTAAGCTCGAAGCCCGGCACCTGACGCATCTGGGTAAAGTGGTTCGCCAGCGCCCACGCATCAACCCCCATCGCATACAGACGGGCCAGCGAATAATCGTTACGTACGGTACTCAGCGCCTGCTGCATCAGCGCCGGGTTGCTGCCTGCCAGCATCGGGATTTCGCTGTACTGCAGACCGTCCATTTCCAGACGGAAATCCGGTCCCGCGGTGCCCTGCGCGCTGCGGGAGCTGGCGTAGAGCGTTGCGCCGCTCTGGCTGCCGTTACGCATCGCAATCATCGGTTTGATAAAGGCGATCTCCTGCGGCGTGGCAACGATATAAGCCGCATCCACTTTACCGCCACCGCTGATCTGCGCGTCGGTAGGTGGGGCAGGGATCGTCAGGCCGCCAATCGTCACGCCCTGCTGCTGTGGCAGGCTCGCGGTGACCGGGCTACCGTTAAGCGCGATACCCGCTCCACCGTTTACGCCCGCGCGCAGTTCAGAGACGGAACCGAATTTCTGCTGCAGCACCACGCCGCCGCCGAGCTTCTGCCACTCATCGGCAAAGGCATTGGCCACGCGATCGCCCAGCGCGCTGCGTGGGATAAGCAGCAGCGGAGCCTGCTTACCCTGCTCGTGAATATGACGCGCCGCATCGCGGGCTTCATCTTCAGGAGAGAGCGCGAAGTAGCAAATATTGGCCCGGTTCTGAACCTGCTCCGGCTGGTTGAGCGCCAGCACGTTCAGCGTGGTATTGCTCTTCATCAGCTCTTCCACGTTGTTTTTCAGCAGCGGACCGACAACGATGCTCGCCCCGTCCTGTTGAACCTGCGCCAGCACCTGATCAAGCGGCTGCGAACTGGTGTCGTAGATTTTCAACTCAGCGCCCGGATTGGCGCTGGTGGTTGCCACGGCCTGCGGCTGCGCGGCAGGTTGGGCCGCGGGTTGCGCAGGCTGCTGTTGAGGTTGCTCTGCTGTTGTGACAGGTGCAGGTGCCGCTTGCGTCTCGGCCGGAGCCTGGGTCGCAGGTGCTGTAGTAGCCGGTGCCGCTGTAGCTGGCGGCGTCGTCGGAGCCGTCACCGGGTTTTGCATCGTGCCCTGCGCCGGCGCTTGCGCCGAGGTCAGGTCGCTGGTCTCTGCGGCAGATGGGCTGACAACATCATTCACGTTAGCCGCCTGGGCCGCCTGCGCGGGAACCGCGCTGCCGGTTACCGACGTCGTACCGTTTTTCGCCGCTTCAAAGCCCTGCTGAATGGTGCGGCCAAACACCGCCGCCTGGCCGTTGAGCGGCAGCAGCAGAGCGATTTTGCTGGTAGACGCAGGCTTAAAGTTCTGCACGTTCACCAGCTGGGTTGGCAGCATTTTCGCGCCCGGGTTTTGCGGGTAGCGCGTCTGCCAATCCGTAATACCGGCTTTCAGCATCTTTGGATCGCTGCGGTTGTTAAACCACATCTGCTGCAGATCCAGCCAGCCCTGCAGGACGTTTTCATCGGCGTTGATGACCAGCGCCTGCGCCTGTTCTTGCGTCATCGAAGCCAGCGCTTGCCAGGTGGCATCGATATTTTTCTGCTTATCGGCACCGCCAAGCAGTGGCTCTTGCGCGACGAGCGCGCGGAGCAAGGTCAGCGAAGGGCGTCCCTGCTCAGCGGTAATGCCCGCCTGCCAGAAGCGCGCCTGCTGATTTTTATCCAGCGCGCTCACGTCAATATCCCCGAGGATCTTCTTCGCGGCGGCGTAATCTTTCAGCGCGACTTTCAGCTCGGCAGAGAGCAGGCTCTGCTCACGACGCTGGGCGTCGTTAAGATCTTTTGGCAACTGGTTAAACAGCTCGGCTGCCCGCTGGGTTTTACCCTCTTTCAGCAGTGCACGAATGGCGAGTAATTGCCAGTTGGTCTTGGTATCATTTGAACTCTGCGACATTTGTTGCAGATAAAAGCCAGAATCAGCCTGAGCAGAACCCTGGAGATGGGCGGTGCTCTGGTCAGGTGCCTGGGTGCCACAGCCTGCAAAGATCAGGGCTGCCAGCAGAAGCGGCACGCTGCGCGTGGCTTTTTTTCGAAGAAACGTTAACGGTACCATACTGTATCCAGTGATTTTTTTTACGCAATGCTCAATATTAAATCGGCAATACGGACGAAACAATGAAACAACACGAAACGGCAGATAATTCTCAAGGCCAGCTTTATATTGTACCTACTCCTATCGGGAATTTGTCTGATATTACCCAACGTGCGCTCACCGTACTGCAAGCTGTTGATTTAATTGCTGCTGAAGATACCCGCCACACCGGCTTACTGCTGCAACATTTCGCGATTAACGCCCGTTTGTTCGCTCTGCACGATCACAATGAGCAACAAAAAGCCGAAACGCTGGTGGCGAAGCTGAAAGAGGGGCAGAACATCGCCCTGGTCTCCGACGCCGGTACGCCGTTGATTAACGATCCTGGCTATCACCTGGTGCGTACCTGTCGCGAAGCTGGTATTCGCGTTGTGCCCCTGCCGGGTCCATGCGCTGCCATTGCTGCGCTGAGCGCCGCAGGTCTGCCGTCTGACCGTTTCTGCTATGAAGGCTTCCTGCCAGCCAAATCCAAAGGCCGTCGCGACGTGTTAAAAGATCTGGAAGTGGAGCCGCGCACCCTGATTTTCTACGAATCCACGCACCGCCTGCTGGAGAGCCTGGAAGATATGGTGACCGTCTGGGGAGAAGCCCGCTACGTGGTGCTGGCGCGCGAGCTGACCAAAACCTGGGAAACGATCCACGGCGCGCCGGTGGGTGAACTGCTGGCGTGGGTGAAGGAAGACGAAAACCGCCGCAAGGGCGAAATGGTGCTGATTGTTGAAGGACATAAAGCGCAGGAAGACGCGCTGCCAGCCGACGCGCTGCGCACGCTGGCATTGCTGCAGGCGGAACTGCCGCTGAAGAAAGCGGCGGCATTAGCGGCGGAGATCCACGGCGTGAAGAAAAATGCGCTGTATAAGCATGCGCTGGAGCAGCAGGGGGAGTAAGTCAAATGAGCCGCTATCAGCCTCCGTTCACCATCACACCCTTTATCCTCAATCAGGTGGTTGAGATTGGTGAGCTATTAGGGCATTGGGCGGCACATTCTGGTAGGACTTCGCCACTTCTCCGTAAAGAGAATCGTATTAGAACCATTCAGGCCTCGCTAGCCATTGAACATAACTCGCTGACGACAGGGCAGGTGACGGCAATCATGGATGGCAAACGCGTACTTGCTCCTGAAAAAGATATTCAGGAAGTACGCAACGCTATCCTGGCATATGAGAAATTGCCCGAATGGAAGCCCTGGAAGCTCAATGACTTACTCAGTGCGCACCGATTATTGATGATGGGTCTGGTCGATCATCCCGGAAAGCTCAGAAATGGGGACGTAGGGGTATACCGTGGAAACCAGTTAGTTCACATGGCTCCGCCAGCCTCGCAGATGAATCGCCTTATCGACGATCTTCTTTCCTGGCTTAAGCAAACCGATCTTCACCCGCTGATTGCCAGCTCGGTATTTCATTACGAGTTTGAGTTTATTCATCCCTTTTCGGATGGAAATGGCCGCATGGGGCGGCTGTGGCAAACGTTGATATTAAGCCAGTGGCGTGTAGAGCTTGCATGGCTGCCCGTTGAGACACTGATTCACTTCCAGCAAGCGCGCTATTACCAGATTTTAGGGCAATGCGATCGGGCCAGTGATTGCACGGTATTCGTGGAATTTATGCTGCAAAATATGGCCGACGCTTTGCGGGAAGGCATAAACATGCCGTCCGTCATGTCGGAAAAAATGTCGGAAGAATTGTCGGAAAAGGAAAACGCTATCCTTGAGCTTCTGACCGTTCAACCGCAATTGACTGCGGTAATGTTGGCCTCTGTATTGGGCGTGACTTCCCGCACCGCGGAACGATATCTCCATTCTTTGCAAACAAAAGGTAAATTAAAACGCATCGGGGCAAGGAAAGGGGGGAGCTGGCAGGTCATGGCTTAACCTGCCAGCTGAACTCGCTTTATTTCCCTGGCATCGCCTCAAACACCAGCGTTTCCAGCGGCTGCAGCGTAATCAGCACGGCGTTTTTGTACGCCTCCGGCACGGTTGAATTACGGCCATACACCGCCTTCAGACTAAACTGCGCCGCGTTTCCTGTCGGGACTTCGAAATCTTTCGCCAAATCCAGGAAGTAGCTTTGCGGCTTATCCGACGGGTTACGCAAGCCGAGAATCGCTTTGTCCTTGCTCCAGGATGCCCAGCCGTAAACCTGCAGTGCGGTTGGATCACCACCAATCCAGTGCGTATCCACCAGCACGCTGGCGTTATCCCGCGACCACTTCGCCGCCTGCGCCAGGGTATCCCACTTCGCCTTGTTCAGCATTGACGGGGTGATATACAGCTCCTGCAACTGCGTGCCGGTGGCGAAGTAGCTCCAGACCTGGTCGGCAAAATCGCTGTCCGTTTGTACTTTCTCCAGCCCGTAATAGGCGTTTTCCGCGCTGACGATCCCGTGGTACATCAGCGAGTTCAGCGGGAACAGCGGGCCTTTGCGCACAATGGAGCGGTACGTTTCCGCATCGCGGTAGGTCATCCACTGCTGCACCGGCGTGCCGGGGCCGTACAGGTTGATGTCATCGCCCTGGCGCCAGATCGAGTCGGCGTAGAACAGCCAGGACGGGCTGGCGTTAGTACCGGTCGTCAGGTTGATAAACAGATTCGGGTTGGCGCTGCGCATGTTGCGCAGCAGGGCGATGGAAGCATCAAAATCCGAGGCATACGGGCTGCCCTGGATATGCGCGTTGGCATTACCCATCCCGTCCAGCTTGAATGAGGTAATGTGTTCGTTTTTGATTAGCTTAACGATCTGCTCATTGAAGTTCTTAAAGTAGTTCGGCCCTGACAGCGCCAGCTTCCCGTCGACGGTTTCGAACCCATACTCTTTTGCATGCGAGACGCGAACGTCGCGCGGCTTGTTGTAGCCTCCCCACGGTGAGAGCCACAGTCCAACCGAGCTGTGCAGGCTGTCGGCTTTTTCCCGAACCTTGCCAAAACCGTTGCTGAATGCCGGGCCAAATAGCCAGCGCCCGGTAAGGTCGTCCCATCCGTCGTCCAGCAGGAAGGCGTCCAGCGCCACGCCGCGTCCGGTAATAAACTCCTTATTCCACTCGTCCATCCGCTCCAGCACATCCTGCTCGGTGTAGGGATTGAAAAAGCCGATATCCATCCAGCTGTTGTAGTGCAGATAAGGCTTGTACGGTCGCGGACGAACGGCATCAATAAACTGATTTACGCTGCGGCGCAGCTGGCTGATTTCCGGGAAAGTGCCGAACCAGGTGGTAAAGCTGACCGGCGACTCTGGCTGGATCGGCGTTTTCAGTTCTACGTTGAGATTAGTGGTCGCTTCATAGGCGTAAGTGTTAACGATGGGCTTGTCCGGCAAAATAAAGAATGAGTCAGCAACGATCGGCGAGCTGTTAATCGCTCCGTCGACATAGGGGGCCTGAGACTGTTTTTTGGTCGGGAAGAAGGTAATTTTCGCCACGTCTCGCGGCTGGCCGACTGCGGCAATGGTGTAGTCGATGCTGGCGTATTTTCCCTTCACCAGGTTTAGCATCACCGTCACGTTAAAGTCCGGATGGGTAAAGTCGATGACAATTGCGCTGTCCTGCTTTTCGACGTGCTTGATGGTGAAATCAGCGGTGTGGATTTTTGTCTCATCCGGCAGCGTCAGAAAGAACAGCTCCTGCGGCGTGAGCGGATGGTTAGCCTTATTGTCCTTAACCACTACCGTTGAGTTTGCGTCATCAAACGAAAGGGCAATATTGTCGTTATTGAGCGCGTAGTTGGCGGCCAGAGCGCCATGAGAAACAGAGAGAGCCAGCAGCGAAAGAGTGAGCACTTTTTTCATCGGGTTAAGATCCTTATCAGTAATGCTTCAGCATTCGGGTGATGGACTGCTCCAGCCAGTAGCGCTGGGTGCCGAAGTTAATCCGCAGGTAGTTTTCGCCGTTTTGCACGTAGTGGCTGCCGTCTTCAATGACCACGCCCGCCTGCCGGGCAAAATGTTGGGTTAACTGGGTGGCGCTGCGCTCGTCGGCGCTCACGTCTATCCAGGCCAGATACGACGATTCCGGGTTCATCATCTTCCACGCCGGGAAGTGGGTCTGAATCGCGTCTGCAAGGTAGCGCGCGTTGCCTTGCAGATACCCGTTCAGCGCGTCGAGCCACGGCAGACCGTGCTGGTAGGCGAGGATAATCCCCCATACGCCGAACATATTGGGGGATGTTATCGAGTTCTTCTCAAGCTGCTGGCGGAAGCGCTGGCGCAGCGAATCGTCCGGGATCATTGAATAAGACGTTTTCAACCCGCCCAGGTTGAAGGCTTTATTGGGGGACGTCAGCACGATCAGGTTGTCCTGCGCGGCACAGCCCGAAGTCAAACAGCTGACGAATGTACCGTCCAGAATGTGCTCGGCGTGAACCTCATCGACCACCAGAATCGTGCCGTAGCGTTTACAGAGATCGGACACCTGCCGTATCTCATCTGCGCGCCAGATTCGGCCCGAGGGGTTATGCGGCGAGCAAAAGAACCACAGTTTTGGACGGTGGGTTTTGAGCTGATCTTCAATCAGATGAAAATCCAGCTGATAGCGGTTTTCCTCAACGCGAAGCGGGTTAGCGAGGACCTTAACGCCCTGGCGCTGTGCCGCCATTGCAAACGGGTCGTAGACCGGGGTGTTCATCATCACGCTGTCGCCAGCCCTGCAGAACGCCTGAACCGTGTAGTGCAGTGTGGACACGGTGCCGTAGGTTAGCGTGATCCACGACCTGTCTACCTCAACCTGATGACGCGTGCGCTGAAAGGCGATCGTCGCATCGTAGAATTCGTCGAAACACCACGTATAGCCAAAGGTGCCGTGCTCCACGATGCGCCGGAAGCCTTCAATAACGGCGGGCGGTGAGGTGAAATCCATATCTGCGATCCACAGCGGGATAAACCCCTCCGGAACATCACCAAAGCGTGAGCAGACAAACGCATGGTCCCATTTACGGCACTTATCGCTTTTACGCTCGATGATTTTGTCGAAATCAAACACAACGACCCCCTGTTAAATTAAGGCTTCAATGCCGGTTTTGACGCTCTGCACCTGCGGACCGATGATCACCTGTACGCTGTGAGCATCCAGCACCACCACCGACAGGGCGCCCGCGGCTTTCAGCGCCTGCTGATCGATAAGGCCCATCTCTTTCACCACCAGACGCAAGCGGGTGATGCAGTTGTCGAGCGACTCGATGTTCTCTTTGCCACCGAGCGCCTGCAGGATAAGCCCATGATCGTATTTCGATTTTCCACGCGCGCGGGTGTTAGCTTCGACGGCCTGCTGTGCAGCCTGTGCATCCACTTCACGTCCAGGCGTCTTGATATCGTGTTTGAGGATGTACCAGCGGAAGACGACGAAGTAGATAGCAAACCAGGCGATACCGACCGGGAACAGCAGATACCATTTGGTCGACATCCCCTGCATCACGCCAAAGATCAGCAGATCCAGAATCCCACCGTCGGTGTTGCCGATGGTCACCCCCAGCAGGGCCATCACCATCAGCGCCAGGCCCGACATCACGATATGGAAGGCGTAAAGCGCAGGCGCGATAAACAGGAACAGGAACTCAATCGGCTCTGAAATACCGGTAACGACGGACACCAGCACACCGGAAAGCAGCAGCCCCTTAATCACCGGGCGGTTTTCCGGACGCGCGGTGCGGTAGATGGCGTAGGCCACGGCAGGTAAGCCAAAGATAAAGGTCGGCATAAACCCTTGTGACAGAAACGCGGTAACGTGCGGGCTAAACGGCAGCCCGGCTTTCAGCTCGGCGTAGAAAATATTCAGCGCGCCGGCCACTTCATGGCCGTTGACCATCTCAATCCCGCCTGCTGGCGTGAAGCGCACCATCGCCAGCAGAATGTGGTGCAGGCCGAAGGGTTTAAGCAGCAGCACGCCCACGCCGTAAAGGAAGGGGCCAAAAACGCTGGTGCTCTGGATAATATGGCCAATCCCGGCAATCCCCAGCGCCACGTATTCCCACAGCAGGGGAATGAACAGCCCGACCAGTGAAAGGGTAAGGGCGGTGATAATCGGTACAAAACGGATGCCGCTAAAGAAGGCAAAGGCGTCGTGGAGGACCGTGTCCTGAAAACGCTCGTGCAGGAAATAGGTAATCACCCCCACCACGATGCCGCCCAGCACGCCCATCTCCAGGGTCTGTATCCCCAGCACGATCGATTGTCCCACCTGTCTCATGGTCGCGGCATCGGCAAGCTGGTGGGTGGCGGTCAGGTAGTAGTTGATGCTCATGTTCATCAGCATGTAGCCAACGAACCCGGCAAAAGCGCCCACGGCCTTGTTGCGTTTCGCGAGGCCCATCGGGATCGCCATGGCGAACATCAGCGGCAGATAGGTAAAGGCGAAGCCGCCCACCATGGCGATAAAGCCAAAGGTCAGCTGCGTTAACTCGCCGCCCAGAAAGGGAAAACTTTTTATGGTGGAAGGGCTGGTGACGGAGCTACCGATCCCCAGCAGCAGCCCCATAAAGGCCAGCAGGGAGACCGGGAACATAAAGGTCTTTCCCAGGCTTTGGAAAAATTCCCACGCTTTCGATTTAAACGACTTTTCCTGTGTCATGTAGGGACTCCTCGGATTTTTAGGATAATGGAAGGCGCTGTCCGGCTTAAGGACGCGCCTTCATATTTGCGAGGCTTATAGTTATTTTTAGGTACTGACGTAATGCGCGATGGGATCAGGCTTCCGCTGGAAGCAGCAGTCGGTTTGCCGAGCCGCAAACGGCGATCTTGCTTCTGACTACCTCTTTCATGGCGTCCATGCCGACCCGCATGTAGAAGCGCGGATCGTTGCCCTGCGGGTTGTCGGCAAACCAGGCTTTCACCGCGTCAGAGAAGGCGATTTTCAGCTCGGTGGCCACGTTGACTTTGCACACGCCCAGCTCGATGGTGCGACGCACATCCTCATCCGGCACATCGCTCGCGCCGTGCAGCACCAGCGGCACCGTGACCACTTCGCGAATTTCTGCCAGCCGCTGGAAGTCGATTTTCGGGCGTTTGGTATACAGGCCGTGCGCGGTGCCGATGGCGACGGCAAGGCTGTCGACGCCGGTCAGTTCGACGAAGCGTTTCGCCTCCTGCGGATCGGTGAGGAAAGCGCTTTCGGCGTCCACGCTCATGTCATCTTCCACGCCGCCCAGGCGGCCCAGCTCGGCTTCGACGCTGCAGTCGTTGAGGTGGCAGAAATCGACCACCGACTTCACCAGCTTCACGTTCTGTTCAAACGGATAGTGGCTGCCGTCGATCATCGCGCTGCGCACGCCCGCGTTGACCTTGCGGCGAATATCGTCCAGCGATTCGTGGTGATCGAGGTGCAGCGCCAGCGGCATGTCGTAGGTGTGGGAGTACGCGCTGCACAGGGCGTAGATCTCTTCCAGCGCAATATGCTTAAAGGTGCCCGGCGTGCCCGCGAGGATCACCGGCGATCGCATTTCGCTGCACACTTCGAGGATCGCCTGGATCGTCTCCGCGTTGTGGATGTTGAACGCCGGAACGGCGTAGCCTTTTGCCTGCGCGTCCAGCAGAAGATATTTCGTCGAGATAATACTCATAATCAGATCCTCTTAAGCCTGCCACGGATGAATAACAACGCCCTGCACCACGCGGTTGACCGTCCCGCTGGCGGATGGCGTATCGGGCGTATTGCCTACGCTGAGCGACTGGGTGAGTGCAAAGACCTGGGCATAGATCAGGAAGCAGAACGCCTGTTCCATATCGATAAACGGACGTGAAGGCGGCAGCAGAATGTGCGGACCCGCTTCAATGACCGGATCGTTTTCAGCGGCGATGGCGACGACGCGCATAGCCTGGCGATCGCGGCGCAGCTCGGCCAGCAGATCCAGATCGTACTGACGCGTATACGGATGGCTGGAGATGAACACCACCACCAGCGTTTCGTTGTCGACCAGAGATTTCGGCCCGTGACGGAAGCCCGTCGGAGAATCGTAAAACGCCGCCAGCTTGCCCGCCGTCAGCTCCAGCACCTTCAGCGCCGATTCGCGCGCCGCGCCCTGCAGGCCGCCGCTTCCCAGATACACGATCCGTTTCCATGGCTCGTTGCCAAAGACGCCGTGGCTGAAATCGCCGAGCGAGGAGAGGATCGCCTGACAGCGATCGGCCACGTCGCGGAAGGTGTGGCTATTGATCGTTTCCGGGGCGAATACGGCCAGACAGCTCGCCATCATGGTGGTGATACTGCTGGTCATCGCGAACCCGCGATCGTGCGTTTCGGCAGGCATCAGCAGGGCATAAGCGTTATCGCTTTCGACGGCGGTTTGGTACAGGCTCCCTGCCTCGTTGCAGGTGATCGACAGGTGGTAGCACTCCGGTACGAACTGATTGGCGAGCTCAACGGCCGCGACGCTTTCCGGGCTGTTGCCGGAGCGGGCAAACGAAACCAGCAGCAGCGGATGCGCAGGGTTGAAGTAGTCCATCGGGTTTGTGACCAGGTCAGTGGTCGGGACGGCGGAAATATTTTTCCCGGTGTAGCTCGCGAGCCAGGGAGAAACGATATCGCCGATAAAGGCGGACGTGCCCGCGCCGGTCAGGACGATCCGCAGATCGTGCTTGCGCAGCAGCGGCGTCAGGAAGCTGTCGATCGAAGCACGCAGGCTATCGATATTGTTGAGCGAGCGGATCCAGCTGGCAGGCTGCTGGCGGATCTCTTCCTCGGTCCAGGTGCCGGTTGCGGCGGTGGTAGTTTGTGGCATAACTCAGTCCTTAGTCGTGTGAATTCCACATCAGACGCTGGCAATCGTGTCGCTATCTTTCGTTTCGTTTCACTTGTTCACTTAATCAGTTAAATAAAATCTATAGAAAAGAAATCGAAACTTCAATGAAAGAAAAGAAATAAAACGAAAAGTGTGATCGTGAAAGGAAAGGGAAAATTTAAGGAAAGGAAAAGAAAGGCCTTACGATCGGGTGCCGTAAGGCCAACAGGAGACACAATGAAAGGGCTAAAGGGGGAGAGCCTGGCCCTGAATCCAGATCTGCTGGAGGTGCAAACCCCCGTCCAGCGCAATGATATTGGCGCGTTTACCCGGGGCTAAGGATCCGAGCTGACCGTCAACGCCAAGCAGCCGGGCAGGGTGTAGCGAGGCCATATGGATAGCGTCTTCGGCGGTTACGCCCGCATACTCCACCATATTCCTGACCGCGGCATCCAGCGACAGCGTGCTACCTGCCAGCCCGCCGGAGCCGGTTCGAACCACGCCGTTTTGCATTGAGACCTCTTCACCACAGAGCGTGTACCGTCCGTCCGGCATACCTGCCGCCTGCATGGCATCGGTAATCAGCACCACGCGATCCTTCGCGCAGCAACAGCATAAGCGCATCGCCCCAGGATGGACGTGGTGGCCGTCGGCAATTAGCTCCAGCCACGCCCGTTTGTCCGTAAGCCCTGCACCGACCATGCCGGGCTCTCTGTGGTGCAGCCCCGTCATGCCGTTGTAGCAGTGAACCAGCCCGTCGGCACCCGCATCAAACGCGGCGAGTGTTTGCCGGTACGTGGCAGCGCTGTGGCCCAGCATCACGCGTAAACCGCTCTGTTTAAGATGGTGGATCGCCTGTAGCGCGCCGGGTTTTTCTGGCGCGAGCGCCACTACCCGCAACGTGTTATGCGAGACGTCGATCAGTGTATCCAGCTCCGTGATATTCAGTTCCCGGAATAACTCGGGCGGGTGCGCCCCTTTGTTCTGCGGCGTAAAGTACGGTCCTTCCAGGTAGCTGCCCAGGATCTGCGCCCCGGGGCCGCCCGACTGAGCGCGCCGGGCGATTCGCGCGAGCGCGCCGTGGATAGCCTCCAGCTGCGCGGTCACGGTTGTGGGTAAAAAGGCGCCCACGCCTTCGCGCGCTTTATGCATCGCGAGAATATCCAGCACGTCAGGCGCATCATCCATCACGTCCACGCCCGCGCCGCCGTGGACGTGCGTATCGATATACGCCGGGCAAAGCAGCTCTGCATCGCGCGACGTCACGCCTGCCGGGACAGGCTCAATAGCCGCAATCACGCCGTCTTCAATGCGTAGCTGGTGGTCATCCAGCCAGCCCTGTTCGGTAAGCACCCGCCTCGCGCGCAGCAGCTGCCTCATATCCCTTCCTCGGCAGGGGCTTCCTCGCGACAGCGTCCCAGCTCGTCTACGAGGCTCGTCAGGCCGCGGTGCCCGCACTCCAGTGCCTGCAGACGAAACGCTTCGCTGCTTAATCCATCGCGCTCCAGCACCATCTCCAGCAGCAGCTGCAGGTTGGTGCCGGTGATCACTTCACTGCCCGGCCGTTGCATGGCGAGCGTCGATGCCACGCGAAACGGCGTGCCGCCGAGCAAATCGGTGAGAAACACAATATCGTGCTCTGCATCGAGTTCGCTCACCGCCTGCTCAAGCTGAGTGGTCAGCCGCGCGGTGGTGGACGTTTCAGGAAAATCGATGGCGATAAACTGCGGCTGTTCGCCGAGGATCTGCTTCATCGCCTGCTCAAGCCCGCTGGCAAACCCGCCGTGACCCGTCAAAATAATGCCTAACATCGCAACCTCTTTGCTTTTACAGGAAGTGACAGAATTTACCGACAACGCCCAGCAGCACGGTGATACCAATCAGCCGCAGCGGGCTCCAGCCGCGACGCACCAGCCAGAACATGGTCAGGGTGTAGACCAGCGGCAGGAACGCGGGCATCAGCTTGTCGATAACGTCGGCCTGCAGTTTGACAACGGCATCACCTGCCTTGATTTCAAGCGTCGTATTGAGGCGGACGTAGGTTGCCACCAGCGCGCCAATTACCGTCATCCCGACGATAGACGCCGCGTGGCCGACCTTTTTGGTGTTGGCTTTGATCAGCGGAATGGCCGCCACGCCCATCCGGTAAGCGTAGTGCGCCAGGCCAAAACGCAGGCCGAGGTGCACCACGTTAAACAGCACGATAAAGACCACGGCCCCCAGAATCGACCCTTGCAGCGCCAGGCTGGCGCCGATACCACCGCAGATGGGCAGCAGGGTTAGCCAGAACATGGCATCGCCAATACCGCCGAGCGGCGCGCCGACGGCAATTTTGGTGCTCTGGATGCTGTTCACATCCTGCTTGGAGCGCTCCATCGCCAGAATGATGCCGATAACAAAGGTCACCAGGAACGGGTGGGTGTTAAAGAAGCCCATATGGCCTTTCATTGCCCGCGCCAGATCCCGCTTGTTGGTGTGGATCTTTTTCAACGCGGGCAGCAACCCGTACAGCCAGCCGGAGGCCTGCATACGTTCGTAGTTAAACGAGGCCTGCAGCAGCATGGAACGCCAGGCCACGCGGTTAATATCCTTTTTCGTCAGCTCGGCACCGATGCTCTGGTCTTCGTAGACGTTTTCGTTGACGCCGGTCAGCAGCGTCTCTTCGGATTCAGACACGCCCGGTAACGTTGTTTGATTAGATGCCATCTTCGAATTCCTCTTTCTGGGCCGCTGGAGCCGTCGGTTCAGGTGATTTACGCATCAGGTCGATCAGCGCCATCGCCAGCGCGGCCGCCGCAATCGCCAGCACCGGAAGCTTGAGCCAGGCAGCGGCGACAAAACCGATAATGAAGTAAGGGATGTAGACGTTTTTCATCATGATCTTCAGCAGCACGGCGAAGCCGATGGCTGGCATGATGCCGCCCGCGACGCCGAGGCCGTCAATCAACCGTGCCGGCAGAACATCAATGGCGGTTTTCGCATGTTCCGCACCGAAGTAGATCGGCAGGAAGGCGCACAGAAAATAGAAGATGCCGAGCGCCAGCAGCGCAAGATAGTTAACCCGTTCAATACCGTGAGTATCTGCATTGGCCGCCATGCGATCGCAGCGTGACATCACGCCGGACATCACCGAGAAGAGGAACGTGATTCCCATCTGTACCGCGACGGCAAACGGGACGGCGACGCCAACGGCAACTTCTGGCTTCACCCCGGTGCTGATGGCAAATGCGGTACCCACGATGGTGCCGATAATGACGTTAGGCGGCTGGGCACCGGCGAGCGGGGCCAGCCCCATCCAGACCAGCTCTAACGTACCGCCGGTCAAAATACCGGTATGCAGGTCGCCCAGAATCAGACCGACCAGCGGCCCGAGCACCACCGGGCGGTGCATGTGTGTTAACCCGTTAAACATATCCAGACCGGCGATAAAGGCGAGTATGCCCAACCCAAGCGCCTGCAACAGACTGATTTCCATTGTGAATCCCTCAGAGCAGTTTAAAGAGATCCAAAGCAGTTTCTGTTGGAACGCCCTGAACGAAGCATTCCACACCGGCCGCTTTCAGGCCGTTGAACGCGGCGATATCGTTCGCGTCGACAGAGACCGTTTTGGCAATTTGTTGTTTGCCACTGGCGTAGTGCATGTTTCCGACGTTAATACGGGTGATGGGCACGCCGCCCTCAACCAGCTTCAGAAAATCGGCGGGTGATTTGCAGACCAGCAGGATTTTCTGGCGGTCAGCGGCGCGGTGAATGTTGTCGATCACTTTTTGCAGCGACCAGAAGCGCACGGCGATCCCTTCCGCGAGCACCATTTCCATCAGGTTCTGTTGAACCGGATCTTCAGCCACCTCATCGTTGGCG
The DNA here is from genome assembly GCF_000568095.1 of Enterobacter sp. DC4. Lineage (NCBI taxonomy): Bacteria > Pseudomonadati > Pseudomonadota > Gammaproteobacteria > Enterobacterales > Enterobacteriaceae > Enterobacter > Enterobacter sp. DC4. The sequence continues at coordinate 144,503 of NZ_AZUB01000005.1, forward strand.
ACGAGTACCAGGTTTGCCCCCGCAAACCCCACCCACTGCACGCCCACCTGACCGTGGATCAGGCGTTCATCAATGCGGCATAAGACAATGTTTGGCATAGCGCTTTCCTCTTTTTATTATGCGTTTTGCGTTGTTACGCCTTCGCAGGCGGCGTGGTACTGCTGGAGTATGTCCTGAATGTGGTCAATGATGAGTTCCCGTGGCGTTGACTTGAGAGCGCCCTCGCGAACTTTGCTGTACTGCAACGGCAGGTACTGGCTGATCAGCGGCAGCGGAATGGGCTCGTCTGCCAGGTTACGCACCAGGCGTTCAAAGGCGTCGTCAATCTGACTGTCCGGCCAGTAGTAGCGCACGCGGTCAGAGTAGCTGTAGCCGCGCGCCAGGCGACGCGCGTTGCCGTCACCGTGGTAATGGCTTTGCCAGTATTCCGGGCGGTCGAGCATGACGTTTTCCAGTACGTGACGCAGGCCGGAGCTGGCTTTAGCCGGCAGCAGCTCTTCTTCTATAGCTGCCAGCGAGAACAGCGCTTCGCGCAGGGCGAAGGTCAGGGCAGGACCAACTTTCAGAATCGCAAAGTGATCGTTGACCAGCTTTCGCAGCGCCTGCGGCGTCTGGTAGTCGGTGGAGTGTGCTTCAAACACCAGCGTGTCGTAGGCTTCAACCATTTTGCTCAGGGCAACGGCTTTCTGCGGCTGATAGTCGCAGACGTGCGCATGGTCGAACTCCACGCCAGGCTGGACCACCAGGCCAATAATGCGCGGCCAGATGTCGCTTAAGCCTTCCTTTTCGAACGCGTGGCGGTGCGCTTCAAGCGTGGCGCGGGCCGCGTCTGGCGTGGTGACGGCAAGTTCGGTGAGCGTCTCGTGCGCGCCACCGGGAACCGGCACTTCCGTGCCAATAACGTAGACCAGATCGGATTCACCAAACTGCTCGCGACAGGTCGCTTCGGCAATCTTCGCCAGGCGTGCGGCGCGTCCGGCAACGATCGCGTCGGTCAGGGGAACCGGGTCGTCCGCGCAGGACATGCTGCAGTCGAGGTGGATCTTTTTGAATCCGGCAGAAACATAGCTTTTGATCAGATCGTCGGCATTTGCCATCGCCTGTTGCGCAGGCAAGTTTTGCCAGCGGTTAGGGCCCAGGTGATCGCCGCCGAGGATCAGCTGTGACGTCGGGAAACCGAGCGACTCGGCCAGCTGGCAGACAAACCCGTGAAAATCAGCGGGCGTCATGCCGGTATAGCCACCAAACTGATCCACCTGGTTGGAGGTGGCCTCGATCAACATCGGCGACTGATGCGAATGCGCGTAACGAATTGCAGCTTCCAGTACCAGCGGATGTGCGGAGCAGACGGCGTAAATCCCGTTTGAATTCCCCCGTTTATGGTGTTCCACCATTTCTGTCAGATGTTTCACTTTCCTCTCCATTTCGGATGGTAATGATATTTATCTTTCGTTTTGTTTCATTTAATCCTGCATCATGGTGATATAAAAATAAAACGAAAGATAATAGTTTTCCGATCTGTTTCACAAAAGAAACATAATGAAAGGTTTCAGCGCGGTGCCAGCTTGCGTATCGTCGCTATGCAGGGCTTGCATTCCCGTAAAGGAAAGGCCTTAATAGGCAAAACGAAATGAAACGAAAGAATATTGATTAAGGAGCTCGTATGAGCAGCACCGATTCATCCGCGGAAAAGCGCATCACCAGCACCAGTGAAAGGCGGGAGCAGATCATTCAGCGGTTGCGGGCGCAGGGAAGCGTACAGGTTAACGATCTGTCTCATCTGTACGGCGTATCGACTGTAACAATCCGCAACGACCTGGCGTTCCTGGAGAAACAGGGCATTGCCGTTCGCGCTTACGGTGGGGCATTGATTTGCGAAGGCAACATGCCGGGCGCTGAGCCTTCCGTGGAGGATAAAAGCTCGCTGAATACGGCGGTGAAGCGCAGTATCGCGCAGGCTGCTGCCGCGCTGGTCAAACCCGGGCACCGTATTATTCTGGACTCCGGCACCACGACGTTTGAAATCGCTCGCATGCTGCGTCAGCACACGGACGTCATCGCGATGACCAACGGGATGAACGTCGCGAATGCGTTGCTGGAAGCGGAAGGGGTGGAACTGCTGATGACCGGCGGACATTTGCGCCGTCAGTCGCAATCTTTCTACGGTGACCAGGCCGAGCAGTCGCTACAGAATTACCATTTTGACCTGCTGTTCCTGGGCGTTGACGCCATCGATCTCGACCGCGGCGTGAGCACGCACAACGAAGACGAAGCCCGTCTGAATCGCAAAATGTGCGAGGTGGCAGAACGCATTATAGTGGTGACGGACTCCAGCAAATTTAACCGCTCGAGCCTGCATAAAATCATTGATACACAACGGATTGATATGATTATTGTCGATGAAGGCATTCCGGCGGAGAGCCTGGAAGGGTTGCGAAAAAGCGGGATTGAGGTGGTGTTGGTTTAAGGTTTTTTACCCTCTCCCCTGGGGGGAGAGGGCTGGGTGACGGGAAGTCACGTCACCGGTGCCGGGTTAAACACCGCCAGCTGATTATGCAATCCCCACTGATCCGAAAAGGTTTTCTTCCGTCCGCTGGCGACATCCAGAATGAAGTGGAACAGTTTCCAGCCCACGTCCTCAATACTCTCTTCTCCGGTGGCGATAGTGCCCGCGTTGATATCCATTAAGTCATACCAGCGGTTTGCCAGCTCGGTGCGGGTCGCCATCTTAATCACCGGCACCGCCATCAGGCCGTACGGCGTGCCGCGCCCGGTGGTAAAGACCTGTACCGTAATGCCGGATGCCACCTGCTGCGTGCCGCAGACAAAATCGCTGGCCGGCGTTGCCGCGTAAATCAGGCCGCGTTTCGTCGGGCGCTGGCCCGGGGAGAGCACTTCTGCAATGGCGCTCTGACCGGATTTGGCAATGGAGCCAAGGGCTTTTTCCACCACGTTTGCCAGGCCGCCTTTTTTGTTCCCCGGAGACGGGTTGGCGCTGCGGTCGGTTTTGCCCATATCGAGATAGCTATCGTACCAGGCCATCTCCTCAAGCAGGCGCTTGCCGACCTCTTCATTAACGGCGCGTGGCGTAAGCAGATGGATGGCGTCACGCACTTCGGTCACCTCGGAGAACATCACCGTGGCGCCGCAGCGAACAAGCAGATCGGACGCATAGCCTACCGCCGGGTTGGCCGTCACGCCGGAGAAGGCATCGCTGCCGCCGCATTGGGTGCCCACGACCAGTTCCGAGGCCGGACACGTTTCGCGCTGGCGGCGGTTGAGTTTGTCCAGATGTCGCTCTGCCACCTGCAGAATGTCATCGACCATTGAGCGGAAACCAACGTGGCGTTCGTCCTGCAGGCGCACGATGCTGGCCTCGTCTGCCGGGATGGCTTTGACATCCTCGGTACCCTGCAGCAGGCGTTCTGGCTGCAATTTTTCACAGCCGAGGCCGATGACCATCACCTCGCCGCCAAAGTTCGGGTTGAGGGCGATATTGTGGATGGTCCGGATCGGCACCACGGCAGCGGGCGCGTTAATCGCCACGCCGCAGCCGTAGAGGTGGTTCAGGCCCACCACGCCGTCGACGTTCGGGTATTTTGGCAGCAGATCGCGTTCGATGATTTTCACCACGTAATCCACTACGCCCGCCACGCAGTGCACGCTGGTGGTAATACCGAGCAGATTTTTGGTGCCGACGCTGCCGTCCGCATTGCGGTAGCCTTCGAAGGTATAGCCCTCCAGCGGAGGAAGCGGTTCCGGCACGCGGGTTGCCAGCGGAAGCGTGTTCAGCGGCGGCGCTTCTGGAAGTGCCACCAGCGACTCCTCAACCCAGCTACCCTGTGGTATAGCGCGAACGGCATAGCCGATGACTTCACCGTAACGTACGATTTCGCTATTAGCAGGGATATCCACCAGGGCGACTTTATGTCCCTGTGGAATATGCTCAATCAGTTCCAGCCCGTCCGGGAATCGAGTGCCCGCTTTTAAACCATTGTCGTTGACAATAATCGCCACATTATCGATGTCGTGTACTTTGATATAAAACGCCGTCGGCGATGCCTGTCGAATTTCAATGTCGGCCATTGTTCACTATTCTCCAGCAAAGTGTCTGATAATAAATTCAGCCAATTTTCTAATGGTAGAAATTAATACGCGGCTTTCAGAAATAAAGCATGTCAGCATAGGGGATATTAAAATGTGATCTCGATCGCTCCCGAACCCGTAATCCTTGATTCTGTGCATTAGCGCCCAGTGCTTTGTGCATATGCAAAAAATTTTATCAAAATATGCCGTAATACCTGAGCATTAAAACAATGTGCGGTCGCGGATGGCGTCTTATACTGAATGACTATTTTATCACGCCAGAATACGTCAGAATAATAAATATCATGCTGGCACGGTGTCTGAATGAATAAATAAAATGACGCTGGAAAAGGCTGCGGAATAAAAAGGTAAATACGATGAGTAACGATATCTTCCCGAATAAATTTAAAGCGGCCCTCGCGGCGCACCAGATTCAGATTGGCTGTTGGTCCGCGCTGGCAAACCCAATCAGCACCGAAGTGCTGGGCCTGGCCGGTTTCGACTGGCTGGTGCTGGACGGCGAACATGCGCCGAACGATATCAGCACGTTTATTCCGCAGCTGATGGCGCTGAAAGGCAGCCACAGCGCCCCGGTGGTGCGTGTACCCACCAACGAGCCGGTGATTATCAAGCGTCTGCTGGATATCGGCTTCTACAACTTTCTGATCCCGTTTGTGGAGACGGAAGAACAAGCGGCGCTGGCCGTTGCGTCAACGCGCTACCCCCCGGAAGGGATCCGCGGCGTCTCCGTTTCGCACCGCGCCAATATGTTTGGCACCGTGCCGGATTATTTCGCGCAGTCCAACAGCAACATCACCATTCTGGTTCAGATCGAGAGCCAGCAGGGCGTTGATAACGTCGACGCGATTGCCGCCACAAACGGCGTGGACGGTATCTTCGTCGGCCCAAGCGATCTGGCTGCCGCCTTTGGCCATCTGGGCAACGCCAGCCACCCCGACGTGCAGCGCGCGATCCAGCACATCTTTGCCCGCGCCAAAGCACACGGCAAACCGTGCGGCATTCTGGCGCCGGTTGAGGCGGACGCCCGTCGCTATCTGGAGTGGGGAGCCACGTTTGTTGCCGTCGGCAGCGACCTCGGCGTATTCCGCTCGGCCACGCAGAAATTAGCGGACGCTTTTAAAAAATAACCATCATTGAGGATACAGATTATGACGCTGAAAGTGGGTTTTATTGGCCTGGGGATCATGGGTAAACCAATGAGTAAGAACCTCATCAAAGCGGGCTACTCACTGGTGGTATCCGATCATAATCCGCAGGCCGTGGCGGAGGTGATGGCGGCGGGCGCAGAAACGGCCACCACCGCCAAAGCGATTGCTGAGCAGTGCGACGTCATCATCACCATGCTGCCAAACTCACCGCATGTTAAAGAGGTCGCGCTGGGTGAAAATGGCATTATCGATGGCGCGAAGCCGGGCCTGGTGTTGATTGATATGAGCTCTATTGCGCCGCTCGCAAGTCGTGAAATCAGCGAGGCGCTAAAAGCAAAGGACGTCGATATGCTGGACGCGCCGGTCAGCGGCGGTGAGCCGAAAGCGATAGACGGTACGCTGTCGGTGATGGTCGGCGGTAATAAAGCCGTTTTCGATAGATACTACGATCTAATGAAAGCGATGGCGGGCTCCGTGGTGCATACCGGGGATATCGGGGCGGGTAACGTGACCAAGCTGGCAAACCAGGTGATTGTGGCGCTGAACATTGCCGCCATGTCCGAAGCGCTGACGCTGGCAACCAAAGCGGGCGTCAACCCGGACCTGGTCTATCAGGCCATTCGCGGTGGCCTGGCGGGCAGTACCGTGCTGGAGGCCAAAGCGCCGATGGTCATGGATCGTAATTTCAAACCCGGTTTCCGCATCGACCTGCATATCAAAGATCTGGCCAACGCGCTGGATACGTCACACGGCGTGGGCGCGCAGCTGCCGCTGACCGCGGCGGTCATGGAGATGATGCAGGCGCTGCGTGCCGATGGCCTGGGCACGGCCGATCACAGCGCAATTGCATGCTACTACGAAAAACTGGCGAAGGTGGAAGTGGCGCGTTAATCACGCCTTGCCCATACCTGAGGGTGACAGCGGCGCGCAAACCCTCTATACTGCGCGCCGAAGCTGACCAGACAGTCGCCGCTTCGTCGTCGTCCCTTTCGGGGGAGACGGGCGGAGGGGAGGAAAGTCCGGGCTCCATAGGGCAGGGTGCCAGGTAACGCCTGGGGGGGAAACCCACGACCAGTGCAACAGAGAGCAAACCGCCGATGGCCCGCGCAAGCGGGATCAGGTAAGGGTGAAAGGGTGCGGTAAGAGCGCACCGCGCGGCTGGTGACAGTCCGTGGCACGGTAAACTCCACCCGGAGCAAGGCCAAATAGGGGTTCACATGGTACGGCCCGTACTGAACCCGGGTAGGCTGCTTGAGCCAGTGAGTGATTGCTGGCCTAGATGAATGACTGTCCAACGACAGAACCCGGCTTATCGGTCAGCTTCAACTTCTTCTATAACAATACGTTGGTGTGTCTCAGATTTTCTAAGGCAAAACTGTGACACAGACTGTGATACAAAAGAGACACACCAACGGCTGTTCTATCCCCAACATCCTAAAGCGTGGCAATCGCTACAGCGTTCATTTCAGACTACCTTCAGGCGGTTTTTTCGCGTGTCTCTGGGCTGCGATTCAGCCAGTAGAGCAAGATTTATATCTTTCCGTCTCCCTATGTTCATTTCATTTGTAAAATCGTCCCGGTTTGAGCCAGCCCTACTATTGGATATCGTGCAGAAAAGGAGGAAATTAGAACAAAAATACATTGATGATTATTTACTCAGCATTCAGACCGCCTTCTATGTCGCAGCAAAAAATCCCCTCAAAAGTGCGTAGTACTATGCGAAAGTCAGGTTCGCTAGCTGATGAAAAACGTAATTTGTTTGAGTACCTACGTCACCAAGTCGAAACATTGTCCATACAGCAAAAGCTTCAATATTTCACAATCCGAATGAAATAACAGAAAATATTTACCGAGTGAATTATTTAAAACAATGTTTCAATTTTGGTGATAAACCGCTTTCGCGTGCATGGGTGTTATTTGTACAATGTGTCCGAGAACAGAAAAATTCACAGCAAGCAGAGGGACTTATGCAACAGTACACCAACGAACTCACTTCATCGGTCATCGCATCTTTCGATGCTCCCCGTTATACCGACCAGCAACTATCAGAAATGAATGTGGAAGCCCGCAATCTCATTATTGAACAGCAAGAATATGCCCGACACCATCCAATCACAGCCATCTATCGTGCAGCGGTTGCCGGAAGTCTTACTCTTCGGGGTGGCGTTGTCGATGAACCTAATCCGGATCCGAGTCAGGGCATGAAAGTCCAACTCGATAATGGTCAATGGGTCAGCATGGTTACAGAAGGTGCAACCGTGACCTATCCAGACGGGACTAAGGCCACCATTATCACCAGCGCCGGACAGTTAAGCGAATGGGAAGGTAAAGGGATCGCGCTGGTTGGTAGTTTACTTGATAACGGAGATCAAATTCTCAGCACCCCTGATTATAGATTGATGTTCTCTTTCCGCGAGGGTGAATCAATGCCAGATGATTTCCTGACTGTTGCAAAGGTGGCGTAAATGGGGGGAATGCGTCCAAACGTTTTAGGTCGTGGAATGGCGTTGTTTGGTGATCAGACTACAACTGGCGCAAAGCTAATCCCCTCACTTTCTTTCGGTAACATTCTGGGCCGTCGCCCGATTGTTCTGGGTGACAAGACCACAGCTTGCCCAAAATGCGGCAAAGAAGGAAAAGTTGTTGAAGGTGAGCCACACCGCACAATTCACCAGATCCCTGTTGCCGTGGACAAGTGCGTAGTTTTATGTGGCTGCCTCTCTGGATCTAACCGTATCATAGCCCCTTTGGGCTGGATAGGCCCAGGTGAATCCCCCTCTCAGGCAACAGCAAGGTATCTGGCAGAAGCGGCAACCGCAGCAGCCACTTTAGCTGCATCTCAACAGTCGCAGGTAGAACCAGAACAACACGCCCAAACAGCGAAAAAGAAAACAGGTATTGACGCAGGTTTTACCATTATTCCTTACGGCGGTACTACAGAAGCTTGGCAACGTCTGCTATTTACGGAAAACCCGCCAGCAGGCGTAAAGGAGCTATTCGCTACACTAAACGGCCCGGATAAAAGATATAAAGCGGGTTCTATCATGCTGGTAGTTGACCCCGATAAGCAGGATGAAGAGCAAATCTCCCATATGCGGGCCGCGAAACAACGGATTGATGCAGCATTAGCGCCGCTCTCCATCCAGCAGGCTAACTTCCTTTTCAAATATAAAGATACCATTGAGATGTTTGCAGCTGCTGCGACTACTGCAAACGATGCTGTTGGAAAGGCAGGAAGAGCGACGGAAGCAGCGAAGGGATATTTCGAGAGAGTCGAAAAAATTCTCGTCGAGATCGAGAAGACATACAAAAACCAGTACATCACAAGCGGCACACTGATCGGTGAACAATTCTTCGTTGAACGTCGTCGCTTATTTGGTCAACTTGAAAGCGTGCTGAAGATGTTCATGAAACATCGATTCATGTTCAACGAATACACCGATCTGAAAAGCGCCCTTGGCCTTTCCAGCCGTTCAATTACCCACCGCTGGAATGAAACTGGTGTTAGTGATATTGAAGGTTACGCAACCCATATCGAGAAGCTGGCGAAGTACGTTAAGTGGATGGAAACAGCCGGGAAGATCGGTATTGGTCTGTCTGCTTTGGATACCGCAGCGAAGATCATGGAAGCCTGCACCGTTGGCAGGGATTGCGCCAAAACCTCGTTTACTTCCATCGGTGAATTTTCAGGTGGCCTAGTAGGTGGAGCTGTGGGAGCTAGGATTATTGGCGCTGGCGCAGCAAATACTATTTGCGCTGTGGTTCTGGGGGCTGCAACCATAGAGGCAGGAGGAGCGGGAGCGCTGCTTTGCACGCTCAGTGTATCTGGCGGAATTGCATACGGAAGCGATAAAGCTTTTAGCTGGTCTGTCGGAAAAGCGAGCGAATCCATTGGGGAGGCCCTCGGTCTTTATGAGATTACCAGTGATGATTAGTATAAAAATGGTATCGGTTATAGCCACACTTACAGGATTGTTATTAGGTGTCTTGAGCATCGTCGTGTCCGTCTTAAACCGTAAACGGTTTAGCGAAATTTGCGTCCTGTACAAAAAAAAATATGGCAGCCTTCCTGATGCCGTCTTGCTGTTCGAAAACGTCAACACGCTTTACGTCAACATAGCCTATAGTACGAAAGTGCAGTTCATCTACATCCCTCTATTATGGAATCGCAGTTCAATCCTGACCAAAAACGATGACAAGGACTTCATCAGAGGACTTCCCAAACGGCTGATCGGACCTTTCTATGTCGAGATATATCTGGCTGTCGTCAGTCTAATCTTCTTTATCATTGGGGGGCTACTGATGGTAGCGATAGAGCGCGGTTGGGTGTAAAAGGCGCGTCCCTTAGCGGGCTTTACTCTATAACACTAAGTGCGATACAGTCTGCGACAAATGATAACCCCAGCGCCGCAGATGCCTGACGTATGGTTGAACGAACCCGGCTTATCGGTCAGCTTCAACTTCTCAGAGAACCCCGCTTCGGCGGGGTTTTTGCTTTCAGGGGGGTGTAGGCTGGGTAAGCGCAGCGCCACCCGGCACCAGACAAACGACATCAATTCTCATATTTGCGACATTAAGCACATTTCACTGTTTTTATCCCTTCAGTATCGTTCCTGTGCCTGCGGACGATCGTCATCACAAAATTTCACGCTAAAAAACTCGCCATTTTCAGTATTGATAATTTGTTATGATTGTTATCTTAATGATCGCGAAACTTTTCTCGTTTGATATGCATACATTGAAATCAAATACATTTCTCCCGTGAATATGTGACGTATTCCACTCTTTTCCGCCAGCCTGAAAATTCGCGTCGGAAAAATTTGATAAATTGAAAGAATGTTTCAAACAAATAGCGGTTATTTATTGGTCTTTAATTGCCTGAAATATCGCCTTTATTGATTTTTTACGGATGGAAAAATTTATCCGGGTTATCGCCATAAAATAAATTTATTACCGCTATTTTTGTTGATCAATATCAGCGTAGTAGCATATTTGTCTCTATTTATTGCTTTGATAAATAAGCGTTTTTATGGTTTTTCGCTGTGCGTGATAAAGGGTCTGGAAAGCAAATTGTGAGTAACAGCACATACCCCTTCAAACATTATTGAGTAGAATTCACCCCGTCATAGGGAAATAAGTGCAGAATATTATGAACACTATTATTCTACCGAAAACACAGCACCTCGTGGTATTTCAGGAAGTCATTAAAAGTGGCTCCATAGGTTCTGCAGCAAGACAGCTGGGCCTGACGCAACCCGCCGTCAGCAAAATCATCAGCGATATTGAGTCCTACTTCGGCGTGGAAGTGATGGTGCGTAAAAACACCGGCGTAAAACTCACTGCTGCGGGCCAGGTTCTGCTCTCGTACTCAGAGTCCATCACCCGCGAAATGAAAAACATGGTGAGTGAGATTAACAGCCTGAGTTTCAGCACCGTTATGGACGTCTCCTTTGGTTACCCGTCGCTGATCGGTTTCACCTTCCTGTCCGAAATGATCAAAAAATTTAAGGAAGTGTTCCCGAAAGCACGCGTCTCGATGTATGAAGCCCAGCTCTCATCTTTCCTTCCGGCCATTCGCGACGGTCGTCTGGATTTCGCTATCGGCACGCTGAGTGATGAAATGCTGCTGCAGGATCTGCACGTCGAACCGCTGTTTGAGTCCGAATTTGTGCTGGTCGCCAGCAAAACGCGAACGTGCACCGGCCCGACGACACTGGCATCGCTCACGCACGAGCAGTGGGTGATGCCGCAAACCGATATGGGCTACTACAAAGAACTTCTGACCACCCTGCAAGACAACCACATCAGCATCGAAAACATCGTCCAGACCGATTCCGTCGTCACCATTTATAACCTTGTGCTGAATGCCGATTATCTGACGGTGATTCCCCGCGACATGATTGCACCGTTCGGTTCTGACCAATTTATTGTGCTGCCAGTGGAAGATGAATTACCCGTGGCGCGTTATGCCGCCGTGTGGTCAAAAAATTACAGGATTAAAAAATCGGCGTCAGTATTAGTTGAGCTGGCAAAACAATATTCGTCGATGAATATCGAAAGACGACGATGAATAATTAGTACCCATTTTAAAAACACCCAGAGCGTTAACGTGTTAACGCACTGATACCCTGACTTTGCCTGAAAAGAATGAATTATTATAACGAGGATATTATGCATATTACCTACGATCTCCCGGTAACGATTGAAGATATTCAGGACGCCAGAAAACGACTGGCAGGAAAAATATATAAAACCGGTATGCCACGTTCGAATTATCTCAGCGAACGTTGTAAGGGCGAAATATTCCTGAAATTTGAGAATATGCAGCGTACCGGCTCGTTTAAGATCCGCGGCGCGTTTAACAAGTTAAGCTCGCTGACCGACGCTGAAAAACGCAAAGGCGTTGTCGCCTGCTCCGCGGGAAACCACGCGCAGGGTGTGTCCCTCTCCTGCGCCATGCTCGGCATCGACGGCAAAGTGGTGATGCCGAAGGGGGCACCGAAATCCAAGGTTGCCGCCACCCGCGACTACTCCGCCGAAGTGGTGCTGCACGGCGAGAACTTCAACGATACCATCGCGAAAGTGAGCGAAATCGTTGAGACGGAGGGGCGCATTTTTATCCCGCCTTATGATGACCCAAAAGTGATTGCCGGCCAGGGCACCATCGGCCTGGAAATTCTCGAAGATTTATACGACGTGGATAACGTCATTGTGCCTATCGGCGGCGGCGGATTAATTGCCGGGATTGCGACGGCAATTAAATCCATCAACCCGACCATTAATATTATCGGCGTACAGTCTGAAAACGTGCACGGAATGGCAGCCTCCTGGCAGGCAGGAGAAATAACCAACCACCGCGTTACCGGCACGTTAGCCGACGGCTGCGACGTCTCTCGTCCGGGGAAATTAACCTTCGAAATCGTTCGTGAACTGGTCGATGACATTGTGCTGGTGAGCGAAGACGATATTCGCAACAGCATGGTTGCCCTTATTCAGCGAAATAAAGTGGTGACGGAAGGCGCTGGCGCACTGGCTTGTGCTGCGTTATTAAGCGGCAAACTTGACCACTATATTCAGGGCCGCAAAACCGTCTGCATTATTTCCGGCGGCAATATCGACCTCTCCCGTGTTTCCCAAATTACCGGCTTCGTTGACGCATAAAGGTGACCTATGAGCAACACAGAAAGCATTATCGTTGGCCAGACAAAAACGTCCTCCTGGCGTAAGTCTGATACCACCTGGACGCTTGGCCTGTTTGGTACCGCCATTGGCGCAGGCGTGCTGTTCTTCCCCATTCGCGCAGGCTTTGGCGGATTGATCCCGATCCTGCTGATGCTGGTTCTCGCATTCCCGATTGCGTTTTACTGCCACCGCGCGCTGGCGCGTTTGTGTCTGTCCGGCAGCAACGTCTCCGGAAACATCACCGAAACGGTGGAAGAGCATTTCGGTAAAACCGGCGGGGTGGTGATCACGTTCCTCTACTTCTTTGCCATTTGCCCGCTGCTGTGGATTTACGGCGTCACCATTACCAACACCTTTATGACCTTCTGGGAAAACCAGCTCCAGTTGCCAGCGCTGAACCGCGGCGTGGTGGCGCTGTTCCTGCTGCTGCTGATGGCTTTTGTTATCTGGTTTGGTAAAGACCTGATGGTGAAGGTCATGAGCTTCCTGGTGTTCCCGTTTATCGCCAGCCTGGTGCTGATTTCCCTGTCGCTGATCCCTTACTGGAACTCGGCGGTGATCGACCAGGTCAACCTGAGCGATATCGCCTTCACCGGTCATGACGGCATTCTGGTCACCGTGTGGCTGGGTATCTCCATCATGGTCTTCTCCTTCAACTTTTCGCCTATCGTCTCCTCGTTTGTGGTCTCCAAGCGCGAAGAGTACGAGCCAACGTTCGGTAAAGAGTTCACCGAGCAGAAATGTTCCAAAATCATCGGTCGCGCCAGCCTGCTGATGGTGGCCGTGGTGATGTTCTTCGCCTTTAGCTGTTTGTTTACGCTCTCTCCGCAGAACATGGCGGACGCCAAGGCGCAGAACATTCCGGTGCTCTCTTACCTGGCGAACCACTTTGCGTCAATGTCCGGAACCAAATCGACGTTCGCGACGGTACTGGAATACGGCGCGTCTATCATCGCGCTGGTTGCTATCTTCAAATCCTTCTTCGGGCACTACCTGGGCACGCTGGAAGGTCTGAATGGCCTGATCCTCAAGTTCGGCTACAAGGGCGATAAGAAGAAAGTTTCCGTTGGCAAACTGAACACCATCAGCATGGTGTTCATCATGGGCTCCACCTGGGTTGTGGCCTACGCCAACCCGAACATTCTCGACCTTATTGAAGCCATGGGCGCACCAATCATCGCCTCTCTGCTGTGCCTGCTGCCGATGTACGCCATCCGCAAAGCCCCAGCTCTGGCGAAATACAAAGGGCGTACCGAGAACATCTTCGTTACCGCGGTCGGCCTGCTGACCATTCTGAATATCGTTTACAAACTGTTCTAACCCATTGCTCAGGAAGAGCGGAGTCACATGATGATTGAGTTTCCGGTTGTACTGGTAATTAACTGCGGTTCGTCCTCTGTTAAGTTTTCGGTGCTCGACGCCAGCAGCTGCGATGCCCTGATGACGGGCATTGCAGACGGCATCAACACCGAGAAGGCCTTTATTTCCGTGAACGGGGGTGAGCCAGCCAGACTGGCTCACCAGGACTACGAAGGGGCGCTGGCTGCCATCGCCCTGGAGCTGGAGAAGCGTGACCTGATGAGCAGCGTGGCCTTAATTGGCCACCGCATTGCGCACGGCGGCGACCTCTTCAGCGAGTCGACCCTGATTACGGAAGCGGTGATTGCGCAGATCCGCCAGGTCTCTCCGCTGGCGCCACTGCATAACTACGCTAACCTGAGCGGCGTGGAAGCCGCAGAGCGCTTGTTCCCGGGCGTGCAGCAGGTCGCGGTATTTGATACCAGCTTCCACCAGACGCTGCCGCCGCAGGCGTATCTGTACGGATTGCCGTACCGCTATTTTGAAGATCTGGGCGTGCGCCGCTACGGCTTCCACGGCACCTCTCACCGCTACGTGGCCGCGCAGGCGCATACGCTTCTCGGGCTGTCCCCCGATGACAGCGGCCTGGTGATTGCCCATCTCGGCAACGGAGCGTCCATCTGCGCGGTGCGCAACGGCGAAAGCGTGGATACTTCCATGGGGATGACCCCCCTGGAAGGGCTGGTAATGGGTACGCGCTGCGGCGATGTGGACTTCGGCGCGATGGCGTGGATTGCCCAGCAGACCGGGCAGTCGTTCGAGGATCTGGAGCGCGTGGTCAACAAAGAGTCCGGGTTGCTGGGGATCTCCGGCATCTCCTCCGATTTACGCGCGCTGGAGAAAGCCTGGCACGCTGGCAATGAGCGGGCGCAGCTGGCTATCCAGACCTTCGTTCACCGTATAGCGCGACACATTGCCGGGCACGCTGCGTCGCTGCACCGCCTCGATGGGGTGGTCTTTACCGGCGGTATTGGCGAAAACTCGACGCTTGTCCGCGCGCTGGTGGCGGAACATCTGAACGTGTTCGGCATCCGCCTCGACGACGCCAAAAATGCCCTGCCGGGCAGCGCGGGTGAGCGCGTGATCTCCACCGAGTCGTCCCGCGTGGCCTGCGCGGTGATCCCTACCAACGAAGAAAAAATGATCGCGCTGGACGCCCTCCGTCTTGGGAAGGTTACCCCGGCTGCGGCTTACGCCTGATAAAGCGAGAAACACATGAAAGTAACAATCGATACGGGCGTCGCGCCCTACAGCGACGCATGGGCCGGGTTTCGCGGTGAAGAATGGAAAAACGCCGTCAACGTCCGCGATTTTATTCAGCATAACTACACCCCTTATGAAGGCGATGAAGCTTTCCTCGCGCAGGCGACGCCAGCAACGACGGCGCTGTGGCAGAAGGTAATGGTCGGCATTCGCCAGGAGAATGCCACCCACGCCCCGGTGGATTTTGACACCAACATTGCCACCACCATTACGGCCCACGGGCCGGGCTATATCGACCAGGATCTGGAGACGATCGTCGGCCTGCAAACAGATAAGCCGCTCAAGCGCGCCCTGCATCCGTACGGCGGGATCAACATGATCCGCAGCTCGTTCGAAGCCTATGGCCGGGAGATGGATCCGCAGTTTGAATATTTCTTTACCGACCTGCGCAAAACCCACAACCAGGGCGTGTTTGACGTCTATTCGCCAGAGATGATGCGCTGCCGTAAGTCCGGCGTGCTGACCGGCTTGCCAGACGGCTACGGGCGCGGACGTATCATTGGCGACTATCGCCGCGTGGCGCTGTACGGGATTGCTTATCTGGTGCGCGAGCGTGAACTCCAGTTTACGGATCTGCAGGGCAGGCTGGAGCGCGGTGAGGATCTGGAGGGGACGATCCGCCTGCGCGAAGAGCTGGCAGAGCACAAGCGCGCGCTGCTACAGATCCAGCAGATGGCGGCGAACTATGGCTTCGATATCGCACGCCCGGCGATGAACGCCCAGGAAGCGGTGCAGTGGCTCTATTTTGCCTACCTTGCCGCGGTGAAATCCCAGAACGGCGGGGCGATGTCGCTGGGGCGTACGGCCTCGTTCCTTGATATCTACATCGAACGTGACATGCAGGCAGGAAGGCTGAATGAAGTCCAGGCGCAGGAGCTGATCGACCACTTCATCATGAAGATCCGCATGGTGCGCTTCCTGCGCACGCCGGAGTTCGACACGCTCTTCTCCGGCGATCCGATCTGGGCGACGGAAGTGATCGGCGGCATGGGGCTGGACGGGCGCACGCTGGTGACCAAAAACAGCTTCCGCTATCTGCACACGCTGCACACCATGGGGCCAGCACCTGAGCCGAACCTGACGATCCTCTGGTCTGAACAACTGCCGATCGCGTTCAAGAAATACGCCGCGCAGGTGTCGATCGTCACCTCTTCGCTGCAGTATGAGAACGACGATCTGATGCGTGCGGACTTCAACAGTGACGACTACGCCATTGCCTGCTGCGTCAGCCCGATGGTGATCGGCAAGCAGATGCAGTTCTTTGGCGCGCGCGCTAACCTCGCCAAAACGCTGCTGTACGCGATCAACGGCGGGGTGGACGAGAAGCTGAAGATCCAGGTCGGTCCTAAAACCGAGCCGCTGCTGGACGACGTGCTGGATTACGACACCGTGATGGCGAGCCTCGATCACTTTATGGACTGGCTGGCGGTGCAGTACATTAGCGCCCTGAATCTCATTCACTACATGCATGATAAGTACAGCTACGAAGCCTCGCTGATGGCGCTGCACGACCGGGACGTCTATCGCACCATGGCCTGCGGCATTGCCGGGCTGTCGGTAGCCGCGGATTCCCTGTCGGCCATTAAATATGCCACGGTGAAGCCGGTGCGCGACCATACCGGACTGGCAGTCGATTTCGTGATTGAAGGGGATTATCCGCAGTACGGCAATAACGACGACCGCGTGGACAGCATTGCCTGCGACCTGGTGGAGCGCTTTATGAAGAAAATTCAGGCGCTGCGGACCTACCGCAACGCGGTGCCAACCCAGTCGATCCTGACCATCACCTCCAACGTGGTTTATGGCCAGAAGACCGGGAACACGCCGGACGGACGACGCGGCGGCACGCCGTTTGCCCCAGGCGCGAACCCAATGCACGGGCGCGACAGAAAAGGGGCGGTGGCCTCGCTAACGTCGGTTGCCAAACTGCCGTTCACCTATGCGAAAGACGGGATTTCCTACACCTTCTCCATCGTGCCGCAGGCGCTTGGCAAGGACGAGCTGGTGCGCAAAACCAACCTGGTGGGGCTACTGGACGGGTATTTCCATCACGAAGCCTCTATTGAGGGGGGGCAGCATCTGAACGTCAACGTCATGAACCGGGAAATGCTCCTCGATGCCATCGCGCACCCGGAGAATTACCCGAACCTGACAATCCGCGTTTCAGGTTATGCGGTGCGGTTTAATGCGCTGACGCGCGAGCAGCAGCAGGATGTGATTTCGCGAACCTTTACCCACTCTATCTAAACGTGAGCTCTCATGCCCCCTCAATGCAGGGGGCCTTTTTTTGTCCGCTAAACATACAAAATTGTTTATATAATTACTCACACATATTCATCCGCTCTTGAAAAACAATACCCCTGCTTTTCCCTATAACAGCATGTAAGGACAGTAAGATGATGAAAATGACCCGTGTTGCGCTGGTCGCCGCCTCGCTGGCAGTGTGTAGTTTTACGGCACAGGCCGCGAACGTTGAGGCTGCTCCGTCTCCATCGCAGGATCCGCTGGTGCAGCACCTGAAGCTCAGCAATGAACAAGTTACGAAGATTGAAGGTCTGCATAAGCAGCTGGAACAAAATGTCAGCAAGATCCCGATGACGGGCGTGAAGGACGGCGCGCTGATCGACATGTTCCAGGCGGGCAAATGGGACGAAAGCACGGTGAAAAGCCAGCTTGCCGCCTTTAGCAAAATTGAAGAGCAGACCCGTTATTACCGCGTGAAATATTACTTCGACGTCAGCCAGGTTTTGACTCCGGAACAGCGTAAACAGATTAGAACGGATATGGCTAACGCGCTGGCTAACTGATTTCCTACCCGCGAATGCCGCGGGTTTTTATTTCTTGATCGGCGTCACTTTTAGAAAATTAGCTTTTAATATCCCACTTCAGAAGCAAAATTTCCTCCAGAAGCAGAATATCCTTATTAATGTTGTGACATTTTTCTCCCGCTCTCCGGATATGATCTTCCCACACCAATAACACTCACCTGCAACCATCTGAATCGTAATCGCTGGCGATCGGAAACTAATAAAAACAACTGTTTACCCTACAAAATAAGCGAGTGCCCAATGGATACGGCAACAAACAGCAGTGTGATTGTGAGTGATTCCCCCGCGGCAAGGCGGGCGGGAATGAGTGAAAGCGAGTGGCGAGAGGCGATTAAATTCGACAGCACCGACACGGGCTGGGTCATCATGAGTATTGGGATGGCTATCGGCGCGGGGATAGTTTTTCTCCCCGTGCAGGTCGGATTAATGGGGCTGTGGGTATTTTTGCTCTCATCAATAATCGGCTATCCGGCCATGTATTTATTCCAGCGTCTGTTTATTAATACGCTGGCGGAATCACCGGAGTGCAAAGATTACCCGAGCGTAATTAGCGGTTATTTGGGTAAGAACTGGGGCATTTTATTAGGCGCACTCTATTTCGTGATGCTGGTGATCTGGATGTTTGTCTATTCTACGGCCATCACCAACGACAGCGCCTCGTATTTGCATACCTTCGGCGTGACCGACGGTTTGTTATCAGATAATCCGTTTTACGGTTTATGCCTGATCTGCATTCTGGTGGCCATTTCGTCGCGCGGTGAAAAGCTGCTGTTTAAAGTCTCCAGCCTGATGGTGCTGACCAAATTATTCGTGGTAGCCGCGCTGGGGCTGTCAATGATTGGCCTCTGGCATTTAGCCAACGTGGGCATGCTGCCGCCGCTGGGACTGTTGATTAAAAACGCCATCATTACGCTGCCCTTTACCTTAACCTCCATTCTGTTTATTCAGACCCTGAGTCCGATGGTGATCTCATACCGTTCACGGGAAAAATCGGTGGAGGTGGCGCGCCACAAAGCGCTGCGGGCGATGAATATTGCCTTTGGCATCCTGTTTGTGACGGTCTTTTTCTACGCCGTCTCCTTCACGCTGGCGATGGGGCACGATGAGGCGGTTAAAGCCTACGAGCAGAACATTTCGGCGCTGGCGATTGCGGCGCAGTTTATCAGCGGTGATGGCGCGGGCTGGGTCAAAATCGTCAGCGTGATCCTCAATATCTTCGCCGTGATGACCGCGTTCTTCGGCGTCTATCTCGGCTTTCGCGAGGCGACGCAGGGTATCGTCATGAACATCCTGCGCCGCAGAATGCCGGCTGAGAAAATCAATGAAAACGCCGTCCAGCGCGGGATTATGCTGTTCGCCATCCTGCTGGCCTGGAGCGCGATAGTCCTGAACGCGCCGGTGCTGAGCTTCACCTCCATTTGCAGCCCCATCTTCGGCATGGTGGGCTGCCTGATACCTGCATGGCTGGTCTACAAGGTGCCAGCCCTGCATAAATATAAAGGCGTATCGCTGGTGATTATCGTCATCACCGGACTGCTGCTTTGTGTTTCTCCTTTCCTCGCATTCTCCTGAGGGTAATTAAGGTCGTAACGATGTCTGAGCAAACTCATCCTTTATGGAATCAATTTATTCGAGCGGTGCAGGAAGAAGTGAAGCCTGCCCTTGGGTGTACCGAACCCGTCTCTCTGGCATTGGCCTGTGCGATGGCCGCAGACCTTCTGCCGGGGGAGGTCACACGGATTGAGGCGTGGGTCTCGCCGAACCTGATGAAAAACGGGCTGGGCGTGACGGTACCGGGTACCGGTATGGTCGGGTTACCGATTGCGGCGGCGCTGGGCGCGATTGGCGGTAACGCGCACGCCGGACTGGAGGTGTTGAAAGATGCCACCGCCGATGCACTGGTCCGCGCCAAAGCCCTGCTTGAGGCAGGGCAAGTGCAGGTAAAACTGCAGGAGCCCTGTGATGAGATCCTCTATTCCCGCGCCTGCGTTCATGCCGGGGATCACTCGGCGATGGTGACCATCGCGGGCGGGCATACCCGAGTGGTGGAAGTGGTTTGCCAGGGGGAAACGCGCTTTACGCTTGACGATCAACGGTGCCAGACGAATGACGATCCGCTGGCGGTGCTTTCAACTACTACACTGTCGCAGATCCTGGAATTTGTCGAGCAGGTGCCGTTTGAGGCGATCCGCTTTATCCTGCAGGCAGGGCGGCTGAACGATGCGCTCTCCCGCGAAGGGCTCAGCGGGAAGTGGGGGCTGCATATTGGCGCAACGCTTGATAAGCAGCGCGCGCGCGGATGGATGGCGCAGGATCTGGGGTCAGATATTGTAATTCGTACCAGCGCAGCCTCGGATGCCCGCATGGGCGGCGCGACGCTGCCGGCGATGAGCAATTCGGGCTCTGGCAATCAGGGGATCACCGCCACTATGCCGGTGGTGGTCGTGGCTGAACACGTTCAGGCTGACGACGAAAGGCTGGCGCGGGCGCTGATGCTGTCGCATCTGTCGGCGATCTATATCCATTATCAGCTTCCGCGCCTGTCCGCACTGTGTGCGGCGACAACGGCGGCGATGGGCGCTGCGGCGGGCATGGCGTGGCTGATGGGGGGCTGTTACCAGACCATCGCGATGGCGATTGGAAGCATGATCGGTGACGTCAGCGGGATGATCTGCGACGGGGCGTCAAACAGCTGCGCCATGAAGGTCTCAACCAGCGTCAGTAGCGCCTGGAAAGCGGTGATGATGGCGCTGGATGAGTCGGGCGTAACGGGCAACGAGGGGATTGTGGCGCACGATGTGGAGCAGTCAATCGCAAACCTGTGCGCGCTGGCGTGCCGCTCGATGCAGGCCACGGACCGGCAGATTATTGAGATTATGGCGAGTAAGGTGTCGTGATTTAATCCAACCCGTTCCCCCTCATCCTGGCCCTCTCCCCAAATGGGAGAGGGAACGATCGAGCCCCTCGCCCCTTTGGGGAGAGGGGTTGGGGTGAGGGGGATTTTTAAACCGGCAAATCAATCAGCAGCGCGCGCAGCGGCGTATCCGCCACCAGGGTGATATTCGCTTCATCACGAATAAACGCCCCGTCGCCGCAGGTTAGCGCTTCTTTCTCTTCCGTATGCGTCACCGCATGCACCGTACCGTGAATAGACTGCAAATAGGCGCGCGGGCCATGAAGCTGGAAGCTTGCCTGTTCACCTTTCTTCAGCTCGATATGGTGCAGCCACACCTGCTGACGCAGCTGCAGGCTCTCTTTGCTGCCATCAGGGGATGCAATCAGCTGCTGTTTTTCGTCCGTTAAATCTATCTTCTGCACCAGCGGATTTTCCCGCTCAGGGCAGGCGTCCAGCCACAGCTGCATGCGGGTCAGCGTTTTGTCTTTGCTGAGGTTATGCTCGCTGTAGCTGATGCCCGGCTGCGTGGAAATTAACAACGCTTCGCCAGCCTTTGCCTGGACATGATTGCCCTCGCTATCGCGGTATTCTGCCTCGCCTTCCAGGATCAGGTTCAGGATATCGACTTTCGGGTACGTACGCGGCTGGAAGGAGGCGCCCGGGGCGAGCACTTCCTGGTTCAACACGCGCAATGAAGCGTAACCGAGGAGTTTAGGGTCAAAGTAGTGTCCAAAGGAAAAGGTGTAGCGGGCCTGCAGCCAACCGAAATCGGCTTGTCCGCACTGTTTAGCTGTTCTTGTCGTAATCATAAACTTGACCTCTCTTTACACTAAAACAATGGTAAAGGTATGGACGCTGCATTGTTAGCCAGATATTCTGCCTGGTATGTTCAAATTTCCTGAATGAGAACGAGATGGCTAAAGAGAGAGCATTGACGCTTGAGGCGCTTCGCGTCATGGACGCGATTGATCGGCGCGGCAGTTTTGCGGCGGCGGCAGATGAACTGGGGCGCGTTCCGTCTGCGCTGAGCTACACCATGCAGAAGCTGGAGGAAGAGCTGGACGTCGTGCTGTTTGACCGCTCCGGCCATCGAACAAAATTCACCAACGTCGGGCGGATGCTGCTGGAGCGTGGCCGCGTGCTGCTGGAGGCGGCGGACAAGCTCACCACGGACGCCGAAGCGCTGGCGCGCGGCTGGGAAACCCATCTGACGTTAGTTACCGAAGCGCTGGTGCCGTCAGAAGCGCTGTTCCCGCTGGTGGACCGCCTGGCAGCGAAGGCCAATACGCAGCTGTCGATCATCACCGAGGTGCTGGCAGGGGCGTGGGAGCGTCTGGAGACGGGCAGGGCGGATATCGTCATTGCGCCGGACATGCACTTCCGCTCATCGTCAGAAATCAACTCGCGCAAGCTTTACAGCGTGATGAACGTCTACGTTGCCGCCCCCAACCACCCGATTCACCAGGAGCCGGAGCCGCTCTCTGAAGTCACGCGCGTGAAGTATCGCGGCGTGGCGGTCGCGGATACCGCGCGCGAGCGTCCGGTGCTGACGGTGCAGTTACTGGATAAGCAGCCTCGTCTGACGGTGACCTCGCTGGAAGACAAACGGCAGGCGCTGCTGGCAGGTCTGGGCGTGGCGACCATGCCGTACCCGTTTGTGGAAAAAGATATTGCAGAAGGGCGACTGCGGGTCGTGAGCCCGGAGTATACCAGCGAAGTGGATATCATTATGGCGTGGCGTCGCGACAGCATGGGCGAAGCCAAATCATGGTGCCTGCGCGAAATACCCAAACTCTTCGCCCACCACAATAAATAAACGAGTAGGCCCGGTAAGCGTCAGCGCCACCGGGCGTTATTTTACGCGCCGACCTTAGGATCGGGGCCAAAGCGGTTTTCGCCCGGCGTCCCGCTCTGGCAGTTGAAAATCAAAATCACGATCCAGCCCACAATCGGGATCAACAGCAGCAATAGCCACCACGCTGAACGATCGGTGTCGTGCAGTCGACGGAACAGCACCGCCCATGATGGCAGAAGGACCAACAGGCCATAAATGGTGGTCAGCACGCCTTCACCGCCAGCCCGCTCCCAGCCGAGAATTTTATCCACGATGCCCAGCACCATAATCAGGACGAAGTTCACCAGAACAAACATCCAGTACTCTTTGCGGCGGGCGCGGCCACCAAATCCAATGTAGTTGCGCAGTACTTTTAAATACCAGTCCATTTTCCTTGCCTCATTAGTCAGTCAATCACTTGTTTTCTAAGCGATCGAGGTAAGGATAGATGGAGATTGTGAATTAAAAAAGGGCATTTACCCGTCATACTTCAAGTTGCCTGGGCGTTGGCTTGACTCGGCCTGTGGCCTCGCCCCTTCGGGGCCAGCGCAAGCGCTGTTCAAACTGGCCAGGCCAGTTTGTCCTCGCTCACCCCAGTCACGTACTAATGTACGCTCCTGGGGATTCGCTGCGTCGCCGCCTTCACGCAACTTGAATTATTTAGGGTATTGATTGATGTCCTTAATATTTATCCAAAACGGACGTCGCGCCCGTGAGGTTCATCCAGATCCTGCCACGGCCCAATGGAGATAATGCCCGTCGGGTTGATGGTCTTGTGGCTGCGGAAATAGTGGGTGCGAATATGGTCGAAGTCGACCGTCTCCGCGATGCCCGGCATCTGGTATATGTCGCGCAGGAAACCATACAGGTTCAGGTAATCGCTGATGCGGTGCTTGTCGCACTTAAAGTGGGTGACATAGACCGGATCAAAGCGAACCAGCGTGGTCCACAGGCGAATGTCCGCTTCCGTCAGGCGATCGCCCGTCAGGTAGCGATGCTTGCCCAGGAGCTGTTCCAGGCGTTCAAGCGATTCAAACACTTTTCCAACCGCTTCGTCATACGCTTCCTGGCTGGTGGCGAAACCGGCCTTATAGACACCGTTGTTGACGTTGTCGTAAATCCAGCTGTTCAGCTCATCAATCTTATCGCGCAATTCAACCGGGTAGTAATCCCCGGCGCGGGCGCCGTGGGCATCAAATGCGGTATTGAACATGCGGATGATTTCCGCAGACTCATTGCTGACAATCGTCTGGTTTTTCTTGTCCCACAGCACCGGCACGGTCACGCGACCGGTGTAATGCGGATCGGCGCGCAGATAGAGCTGGTACAGGAAATCGTGGTGATACAGTTCGTCGCCGGTCGCCGCAGGGAAATCACTGTCAAACGTCCAGCCGTTTTCCAGCATCAACGGGTTGACGACGGAAACCGGAATGAAGGATTCAAGACCTTTAAGCTTGCGCACGATCAGCGTGCGGTGGGCCCACGGACAGGCAAGGGAAACATAAAGATGATAACGGTCTTTCTCAGCCGCGAAGCCGCCTTCACCGCTAGGGCCTGGCGCACCATCGGCGGTCAGCCAGTTACGGAAGGCCGAAACAGAGCGTTTAAAGCGACCTCCGGTGGATTTGGTGTCATACCAGACATCCTGCCAGACGCCGTCTACGAGTTGTCCCATTTTTTCTCCTCCGTCAGATAGCAAAAGCGAGGAGATGTCTCCTCGCTTTGTGTTCATTCAGTATAGCGTGCTTACCATTTCTTATTCAGAACGCGGTCGATGCTGTATGCGCCCGGGCCAGTGACGGCCAGCAGCAGGAAGCCACCCGCGATGGTCAGGTTTTTCATGAACATCAGAGAGTTCACGCCTTCCGCAAAGTTGCTGTGGAAGATGAATGCCGTCAGCACGGTGAAGCCTGCAGTAAACAGCGCGGTGGTGCGGGTCAGGAAGCCGAACAGTACCGCCAGGCCGCCGCCGAACTCAAGAAGAATGGTCAGTGGCAACAGGAACCCCGGAACGCCCATGGCTTCCATATACTGCTGGGTACCCGCATAACCGGTGATTTTTCCCCAACCTGCCACGATGAACAGAATTGGCATCAGAATACGCGCTACCAGTACACCAACATCTTCTAATTTTTTCATTTTACTCTCCAGGAAACCACATCAGCGGCTGAACGTTATTTGTCTGCAATTCCGGGTAGATACCGCGTCGTTGCTGTCGATGGAGAGGATAATAAACGGGGCGGGTGGCAATTGTTAGCAAGGAAAACTGTCAATCTTTTTCAAAGATATTGAGTAAGGGAGGGGGAGAGAATATTGCCGGGTAAGCGCAGCGCCACCCGGCGAGAAGGCTAGCGTAATTGCTGCTGCCGCAACGTTGCTTTCACCAGACGCCAGGCGCTCCAGGCACCAAATCCACGACGCGCCCAGCGGATCAGCATGTTCGGATGACGAACGGACCAGATAGCCATCACGCTGCTGCCGACCAGCGCCCATGAACGCAGGCTCAGGACGGTATTCCAGCCCCGGTCAAACCGTCGCGTCGCGTCAATCCAGTCGCGACGGCTGGCAGACAGGTCCAGCCGTTGCTGCTGGATCTGGCTTAGCAGGTACGCTTTTCGCTTTTGACGTTCGGCTTTACCGCTCACGGCTAGTCATCCTCCAGCAGGGCGCGATCGTTCGCCAGCTCCTGACGCGTATGGCGTAGGAATGTGGACTTGCGCGCTTTACGCAGCGTCCAGATACCGCCGATCAACGCGGCGACCAGCAGAACGACGGTGGTGGCAATCATCGCGTTAAGACGATACTGCGGGTCAATGGCCCAGATGATTAACACCATCAGGCTCATCAGGCCAAACGCGGCGAAGAGCATGGTCAGCCCGAGCATCAGCAGCATCTGGAAGAGGTTCGCTTTCTCCTCTTCCAGCTCGACCACTGCCAGCCGGACGCGCGTTTCGGCAATCCCGACCAGCGTCGTTAAAATACGCTGGCCGATGCCGAGGACGTTGTTAGCAGGCCCTTGTGCGTGACGAGGATCTTCCATATCAACGACGCGTCAGCAGGACACCCAGTACCACACCCACTGCGGCACCAATCCCTACACCCGTCCATGGATTATCACGCACATATTCGTCCGCGCGGGCAGCCGCTTCACGGGTCTGTTTCGCCAGTGCATCACCGGTTTCACCCAGGCGATAACGGCTCTCCTTCAGCGCTTGCTCCGCCTTGCTGCGCAGCTTGCTTACCTCTTCTTTTGACTTGTCAGCAGAGGAGTTCAGTACCTCTTCAAGGGTATCGGCCAGGGATTTCAGTTCAGCGCGCAGATGTTCAGACGTCGTATCTTTTGACATGATTCTCTCTCCTGTTGAGATTTCCGTTAACTCAATAATCGCGAGCTTCCAGCGCTTTCAGGTCGTCCTGCGCTTCTTTCAACTTCTTCTCGCGCTTAGCAATTTTTTCCGCATCCCCTTTCTCTTTCGCTTCCTGCAGGTCGCGACGGCGCTCGGCTATCTCGTCCTTCTGTTCAGCGATTTTCTTCTGGTGGTCGGCACGAAGCTTGCTGTCTGAACAGTTCGCTTTCACTTCGCTCAGCGCTTTTTTAAGACCATCAACACGGTGCTGATTGTTATGCTTTTCGGCATAACCGATCTCACGCTGAATATCCTGTTCTTTCTCCTGACAGAGAGAGTTTGCGAAGGATGCTGTGCTTAAAGAAAAAAGGGCCAAAGCCAGAGTCATGCGGAATTTCATTATCGAAACCTTCCATTGTGTTGCGGCATAAGCCGCTATCCAAAGTTATGCGGAGTACATCGAGGGGTGCTCCGCGTACTTAAGCATAGTAAGTAAACGGGGGATTCACCAAAGTGAGTGAAAAGATTCGGAATCCTGGAAGTTATCCAAACCGATGCGACGTATCGCGAATCAATGAGAGCCAGGCAGCTGGCTGGCTGTCATCTTCCTGCTGAGCAATGATATACCCGCGCGGCAGCGTACGGTCGAGAACCACTTTCGCGGCGGCACTTTGCGCACGGGAATCAAACTTGATCAGTAAAACATCGTCCTGCGGGGTGATGCTCTTAAAGCGGATCCCGTTCGCATCCAGATGATGCCAGACAGAAAAACCGTCAGGTACGCTGGCACCCTGGTTTACCGGGCGGATGGCCAGCGTCGATTCCTGATGCGAAAGCGCGCTCCAGGCCAGCAGCAGGGCGCTGAGCACCACCAGCGTAATCATGGCAAAGGCAAAACGGCGCAGAGCGAGCGGTGAGATAACCATCGTCAGCCTCTGGCTCCGTATTTCTTTTTCCACAGGACGACCAGGGAGCCGATCAGGCCGAAGACCAGCAGAACCACAGGCAGCAGCATCAGGCAGGACATCAGCTGGTCTTCATATTTCATAAAGACCGGCGTTTTACCCAATGCATAACCCAGCGTCGTCAGAATAAGCACCCATAGCAGACCGCTCATCCAGTTGAAGAACTGGAAGCGCGTGCTGCTCAACCCCGACAGCCCGGCAATGGTGGGCAACAGGGTGCGAACAAAGGCAATAAAGCGACCAATCAGCAGCGCGGAAAGCCCGTGCTTATGGAAAAGGTGGTGCGCCCGCTGATGATAATGTGCAGGCAGGTGCGAGAGCCAGTTCTGGACGATTCGGGTATTGCCCAGCCATCTTCCCTGGATATAGCTCACCCAGCAGCCGAGGCTGGCCGCAACGGTCAGTAATAAAATGGTGTGTGGAAACGCCATCGCCCCTTTGGCACACAGCACGCCGACAAGCACCAGCAAACTGTCACCGGGCAGGAAGGCAGCAGGCAGCAAACCGTTCTCAAGGAACAGGATCATAAACAAGACGAAATAGAGCATGCCAATCATGGAAGGGTTGGCCAGCGTTTCAAAATCCTGCGCCCAGAGGGCATGCAGTAGTTGGGTCAAAAGTTCCATTCAGTGTTCCTGGAAATCGGTTAACGTCACGCCTGTTATCCGGGACAAACAGCACGGCGACATTGTTGTGATTTCATTATGGTCGCTCGCGGACACATTGCGGTGTGGCCAACACTGTTCCCTGTTAATTGGCTGGTTAGCAAGCACTAACTTACAAAATAAGGAATTGAATCCAATTGTAACAAAGCCCAACGTTCTGCGTCACAGAATTTGCAGGGGTGAGTTGATTTTGGCGTAAGCCCAGGAAGTGAGCGAGGGGATTTACAAAGGCTGACACTATATATGTTTTGCTTACCCATGTAAGCCGGAAGGCGCAGCGAGGCGCCTGCCAGCGGGAAGGTCATCTATTTTGCGGCACTGGGGGCCGTATCGAGATGAACAACGGGATTATCGGCGAAAAGATAGCGGTCAGCGTTAAATTCGAAGTCATCGCTGGTTTCGTTGAACAACATCTGCTTGGTGTTTTCCAGGTGCTGCCACATCGCCAGCTTAGCGGCATGCGGGTCTTTACGAATCAGCGCCTTAAGGATTTGATCGTGATCGTCACACCAGTTGTCGACGGTACGGGAATCGATATGGTCGTGCAGTTTTTTCCAGTACGGGTTGTGAACGCGCTGAGTCCACATTTTCTCAACGATTGCCGCCAGCGCCGTATTCTGGGTTGCCAGGGCGACCTGAACGTGGAACTGCAGATCCCACTCTGAATCGCGGAAACATTTTTCCTTACGGGCATTCTCCTGGATCTCCATCAACTTCATGATGTCCTGCTTGGTCACCTGCGTCGCCGCAAACTCGGCAATATTGCTTTCGATCAGCTGGCGAGCCTGGAGCAGCTCAAACGGGCCATAGCTGGCGAATTCCAGACTTTCGTCCGCGACGGGAGAGTGTTTCGGCAGATTAGAAATCACGTGAATGCCGGAGCCTTTGCGTACCTCAACGTAGCCTTCCACTTCGAGCATGATAATCGCTTCACGCACCACGGTGCGGCTCACGCTTTTTTCATCCGCGATAAAGCGCTCGGCGGGAAGTTTATCACCGACAAGATAGACCCCTTGCTCGATGCGATCTTTCAGCTCGGCAGCAAGTTGTTGATATAAACGACGTGGTTCGGTGATTTCCATATGCGCTCCAGGCAGGGTACGGCAGATGATTTGTTATACCACTTTTGCGTGCCACTCTCCAGATTTTGCCACTAAAAAAGCCGCTACTGAGCGGCCTTTAAATGCCCGGCGGCGCTTCGCTTGCACGGGCCTACGGGTTTTGTAGGCCGGGTAAGCGTAGCGCCACCCGGCGGAAAAATGGTTGCTAACTCTGCGTCGCCGGTTTCCCGAGGGACTCTTTCGCCAGCTCTTCTGCCGATTTGCTTTTCAGCACCGTCCAGATCACCACCGCGCCCAGCAGGTCGAAAATAGCCAGCACGGCGAACAGCGGGCTGAAGCCGATGGTATCCGCCAGCGCGCCGACCACCAGCGCAAACATCGTACTCGCGGTCCAGGCGGCCATCCCGGTCAGGCCGTTGGCGGTGGCCACTTCGTTGCGGCCGAAAACGTCAGACGAGAGCGTTATCAGCGCGCCGGACAAGGACTGGTGCGCAAAGCCACCGATGCACAGCAGGGCAATGGCGACGTACGGGCTGGTGAACAGGCCGATCATACCCGGGCCAATCATCAGCAGCGCGCCCATGGTGACGACCATCTTACGGGAAACAATCAGGTTCACCCCAAACCAGCGCTGGAACAGCGGTGGCAGGTAGCCGCCCACGATACAGCCCAGGTCAGCGAACAGCATTGGCATCCAGGCGAACATCGCGATCTCTTTCAGGTTAAAGCCGTAGACTTTAAACATGAACAGGGGGATCCACGCGTTAAAGGTGCCCCAGGCCGGTTCAGCCAGGAAACGCGGCAGGGCGATACCCCAGAACTGACGGGTGCCCAGGATCTGCCAGACGGTCATTTTTTTGCCGTTGTTGGTCTGATGCTGCGCTTCCTGACCACCAATGATGTATTCGCGTTCTTCTTCGGAGAGTTTTTTCTGATCGCGCGGGTGTTTATAGAAAATCAGCCACGCCATTGCCCAGGCAAAGCTCAGCACGCCAGAGATGATGAACGCCATCTGCCAGCTGTGCATCACAATGGCCCACACCACCAGCGGCGGTGCAATCATTGCCCCGATGGACGAGCCCACGTTGAAGTAACCGACCGCAATGGAGCGCTCTTTTGCCGGGAACCACTCGGAGCTGGCCTTCAGGCCCGCCGGGATCATCGCGGCTTCTGCCGCACCGACCGCACCACGCGCCAGCGCCAGTCCACCCCAGCTGCCTGCCAGCGCGGTGGCACCGCAGAACACCGCCCAGGCGATGGCGAAGAAGGCATAACCGATTTTGGTACCGAGAATGTCCAGCACATAGCCAGCAACAGGCTGCATGATGGTATACGCCGCGGAATAGGCGGCAATGATGTAGGAGTATTGCTGCGTGGAGATATGCAGCTCTTCCATCAACGTTGGCGCTGCAGCTGCCACGGTGTTACGCGTCAGGTAGCCCAGCACGGTGCCTAACGTCACCAGTGCGATCATATACCAACGTAACCCTTTAATTTTACGCATCTAAAACCTCATCGTTATGTTATGTCCGCGCCAGAGCACGGCAACCTCTCAACCGTTTCCGGGAGCAGTTGTGTAACGGGAGGGGCGTAGCGGGAGCATGTCCCGGAACGGCCCGAACCTTGCCATAAGTAAGCGTGCATAAGTCGGTATCCGTACCGTTAAACCCGATGCCTCTCACACCAGTAATGCATTCCGTCGGCTTAGCGTTTGCGACGGCGAAAAGATAACTTGTCATACAACTTTAAAAGGTGAGTGACATCACAAAAGTATGATTCTTTGTAGGGACATTAATCGCTGCGCGCAAAGCCAGTAATGGCGCGGCCTGTAGAAGGGTTTACGCCATTGAGGGTAATTTATTTGTTGGTGTTTATTGATCTCACTCACGAAAAAAGCTTCGGTGGGTGGAAATTGGTGTGATAACTTTGCAGCATATGAACATACGCTTTCTGACGCTCCCGTAATGAGGAAGACGATAATGACGCCGTTTATGACCGAAGATTTTCTGTTGGATACCGAATTTGCTCGCCGCCTGTATCACGACTACGCAAAAGACCAGCCGATTTTCGACTACCACTGCCATTTACCGCCGCAGCAGGTTGCCGAAAATTACCGTTTCAAAAACCTGTATGACATCTGGCTGAAGGGTGACCACTATAAATGGCGTGCCATGCGCACCAACGGCGTCGCTGAGCGCCTGTGCACCGGCGATGCGACTGACCGTGAGAAGTTTGACGCCTGGGCGGCGACCGTTCCGCACACCATCGGCAACCCGCTTTATCACTGGACGCACCTCGAGCTGCGTCGTCCGTTTGGCATCACCGGCAAACTGCTCTCCCCAACGACCGCCGATGAAATCTGGGATCGGTGCAATGCGCTGCTGGCGCAGGATAACTTTTCCGCGCGCGGCATCATGAAGCAGATGAACGTGAAGATGGTGGGTACCACCGACGATCCGATTGATTCCCTGGAACATCATGCTGTCGTCGCCAAAGACACCGCTTTTGATATCAAAGTGCTCCCAAGCTGGCGCCCGGACAAAGCCTTCAACATTGAGCAGGCTACGTTTAACGACTACATGGCGAAGCTGGCGGAAGTGTCCGATACCGACATTCGTCGTTTCGCCGATCTGCAAACCGCGCTGACCAAACGTCTGGATCACTTCGCGGCGCACGGCTGTAAAGTCTCTGACCACGCGCTGGACGTCGTGCTGTTCGCGGAATCAAACGAGGCCGAGCTGGACAGCATCCTTGCGCGTCGTTTGTCCGGTGAATCGCTTAGCGAGCACGAAGTGGCGCAGTTCAAAACGGCGGTGCTGGTCTTCCTCGGCGCGGAATACGCGCGTCGCGGCTGGGTACAGCAGTACCACATCGGTGCGCTGCGCAATAACAACCAGCGCCAGTTCAAACTGATCGGTGCGGACGTGGGCTTCGACTCCATCAACGACCGTCCGCTGGCGGAAGAGTTGTCCAAACTGCTGAGCAAACAGAACGAACAAAACCTGCTGCCAAAAACCATCCTGTACTGCCTGAACCCGCGCGATAACGAAGTGCTGGGTACTATGGTCGGCAACTTCCAGGGCGAAGGAATGCCGGGCAAGATGCAGTTCGGTTCTGGCTGGTGGTTCAACGATCAGAAAGACGGCATGGAGCGTCAGATGACGCAGCTGGCGCAGCTTGGCCTGCTGAGCCGCTTTGTAGGCATGCTTACCGACAGCCGCAGCTTCCTCTCTTACACTCGACACGAATACTTCCGCCGCATTCTGTGCCAGATGATTGGCCGCTGGGTGCACGCGGGCGAAGCGCCGGCGGATATCCAGCTGCTGGGTGAAATGGTGAAAAACATCTGCTTTAACAATGCGCGTGACTACTTCGCCATTGAACTGAACTAAGGCCGTTTGAGGTTGATATGCAATACATCAAAATCCATTCGCTGGATAACGTGGCCGTCGCGCTGACGGATCTCGCTGAAGGCGACGTGGTGACCGTTGATAACCAGAGCGTCACCCTGCGTCAGGCGATTGCTCGGGGACACAAGTTTGCCGTGAAGCCTCTCGCTAAAGGGGACAACGTCATTAAGTACGGTCTTCCGATTGGGCATGCGCTGGTGGATATCGTGCCGGGTGAACATATTCATTCCCATAATACCCGCACCAATCTGAGCGATCTGGACGAGTACAGCTATCAACCTGATTTACCTGCGGCACAAGAGCAGGCGGCGGATCGTGACGTGCAGATCTACCGCCGCGCCAATGGCGACGTGGGGATCCGCAACGAGCTGTGGATCCTCCCGACCGTCGGCTGCGTGAACGGGATTGCGCGTCAGATCCAGACGCGCTTCCTGAAAGAGACTCACGATGCCGAAGGCACCGACGGGGTACATCTGTTTAGCCACACCTACGGCTGCTCCCAGCTGGGTGATGACCACATTAATACCCGCACCATGCTGCAAAACATGGTGCGTCACCCGAACGCGGGCGCGGTGCTGGTGATTGGCCTGGGCTGCGAGAACAACCAGGTGGACGCCTTCCGCGAAACGCTGGGGGAATTCGACCCTGAGCGCGTGCATTTTATGGTGTGTCAGCATCAGGACGACGAAGTGGAAGCGGGCGTTGAGCAGCTTCATCAGCTGTATAACGTGATGCGCCACGACAAGCGCGAGCCGGGCAAGCTGAGCGAGCTGAAGTTTGGTCTGGAGTGCGGCGGGTCTGACGGCCTGTCCGGTATCACCGCCAACCCGATGCTGGGTCGCTTCTCGGACTATATGATTGCTAACGGCGGCACGACGGTGTTGACCGAGGTGCCGGAGATGTTCGGCGCGGAACGTATTCTGATGAGCCACTGCCGCGACGAAGAGACGTTTGAGAAAACCGTCACCATGGTGAACGACTTCAAACAGTACTTCATTGCCCACAATCAGCCGATTTATGAGAACCCGTCGCCGGGCAACAAGGCGGGCGGGATCACCACGCTGGAAGAGAAATCCCTCGGCTGCACCCAGAAAGCGGGCTCGAGCCAGGTGGTTGACGTGCTGCGCTACGGCGAGCGCCTGAAAACGCACGGTCTGAACCTGCTGAGCGCACCGGGCAACGATGCGGTTGCCACCAGCGCGCTGGCGGGAGCCGGCTGCCATATGGTGCTGTTCAGCACCGGTCGCGGCACGCCGTACGGCGGTTTTGTGCCGACGGTGAAAATCGCCACCAACAGCGAGCTGGCGGCGAAGAAAAAGCACTGGATTGACTTTGATGCCGGTCAGCTTATCCACGGCAAAGCCATGCCGCAGCTGCTGACGGAATTCGTGGACGCGATTGTGGAATTTGCCAACGGCAGGCAGACCTGCAACGAGAAGAACGATTTCCGCGAGCTGGCGATCTTTAAGAGTGGTGTGACGCTTTAATCGGTGCGGCCTGATGCCCTCACCCTGACCCTCTCCCACGGGGAGAGGGTACAAACACTAAAAACGGCAACCTCAGGGTTGCCGTTTTGCTGTTAACCTCGTAGGGCGTTCTTCGCTAAACGCGCGTCTTCCGCCTGGCACACGGCGGCGGTGAACATCACGTCGGTGGAGGAGTTAATCGCCGTCTCGCAGGAGTCCTGCAATACGCCGATGATAAAGCCCACCGCAACCACCTGCATGGCGATCTCGTTCGGGATGCCGAACATATTACATGCCAGCGGGATCAGCAGCAGGGAACCGCCCGCCACGCCGGATGCGCCGCAGGCACACAGCGAAGCCACCACGCTTAGCAGCAGCGCGGTTGGCAGATCCACCGGAATACCCAGCGTATTGACCGCCGCCAGCGTCAGCACCGTGATGGTGATGGCCGCTCCCGCCATATTGACGGTCGCACCCAGCGGAATGGATACGGAGTAGGTATCGCGGTCCAGATTCAGCTTCTCACACAGGGACATGTTGACCGGAATGTTTGCCGCCGAGCTGCGGGTGAAGAAGGCGGTCACGCCGCTTTCGCGCAGGCACATCAGCACCAGCGGGTACGGGTTACGACGGGTCTGCAGAAACACCAGCAGCGGATTAATCACCAGTGCCACGACGGCCATACAGCCAATCAGCACCAGCAGCAGCTGCGCATAGCCCCACAGCGCGCCGAAACCGGTGGTTGCCAGTGTGGATGCCACGAGGCCAAAAATACCAATCGGCGCAAAGCGGATGACCACCGTCACGATAAAGGTCACGGCGTGAGAAAGGTCGTTAACTAGGTTTTTGGTCGTATCGTTGCTTTGGCGCAGAGCGAAGCCCAGGCCGACGGCCCATACCAGAATCCCGATGTAGTTCGCGTTAATCAGCGCATGGATCGGGTTGGCGACAATGCTCATCAGCAGGCCGTGCATCACCTCAACAATGCCCGCAGGTGGGGTAATGTCGGTCGCGCCGGTGGTCAGCTGCAGCGTGGAGGGGAAGATAAAGCTCACCACCACGGCCGTCAGGGCCGCAGAGAAAGTCCCCAGCAGGTACATCCACAGAATCGGGCGAATATTGGTTTTTTGTCCCTGCTGGTGATTGGCGATTGAGGCCATCACCAGGGTCAAAACCAGAATCGGCGCGACCGCTTTCAGCGCGCCGACGAACAGCGTGCCGAGCAGGCCGGTGGCCTCGGCGGCAGGTTTCGAGATCAGTGCCAGTGCGATGCCGAGCACAAGGCCAACCAGTATTTGCTTAACGAGGCTGCCGCGCGAGAGGCGCGCAAACAGACCAGACGAGGATGCAGTCATAGGTGTTCCTTAAGTGAAATTGCGTTCCATCCCGGATGTGCTCTTAGTCACATTTATGTCCGGATGTAAGTAAATGTTTGCCTGGTCGAGTATAGGGAAAGTGTCTTGGGAGGGAAGCGTAAAATGCTGGATTTTACGTGGTGCGTCATGTTTTTTAACTACTGCGTTACAAATGTGTGTTCACCCTCTCCCTGTGGGAGAGGGCCGGGGTGAGGGCATCACCCCGCACCGAACGTTTTACTCCACCTGCTGCTTCTTATCGTGCTGGCGGTTAACCCAGGTATTGATAATCAGCGTCACGATCAGAATGCCAAACACCACGCCGAGCGAAATGGCGATCGGGATATGGTAGAAATCGACGATCAGCATTTTGATACCGATAAACACCAGGATCACCGACAGACCGTACTTCAGCATCGAGAAGCGCTCCGCCGCGCCTGCCAGCAGGAAGTACATCGCACGCAGGCCGAGGATGGCGAACAGGTTTGAGGTCAGGACGATGAACGGGTCGGTGGTGACCGCAAAAATGGCCGGAATGCTGTCCACGGCGAAAATCACGTCGCTCAGCTCAACCAGAATCAGCACCAGCAGCAGCGGGGTGGCAAACAGCAGGCCGTTCTTGCGCACGAAGAAGTGCTCGCTCTCAATCTTGTCGGTCATGCGCAGGTGTCCACGGATCCACTTCACCAGCGGGCGATCGCCAATCGCAGAGCCGTCCTCTTTCGCCAGCGCCATTTTGACCCCGGTGAACAGCAGGAACGCGCCGAAGACGTACAGCAGCCATTCGAACTGGGTAATCAGCCAGCTGCCGGCGAAGATCATTATGGTACGCAGAACAATGGCACCCAGTACGCCATAAACCAGCACGCGGCGCTGCAGGGCAGCAGGCACGGCGAAGTAGCTGAACAGCATCAGCCAGACGAAGACGTTATCCACCGCCAGGGCTTTTTCAATCAGATAACCGGTGAGGAAGGCGAGGGCCTGAGGATCGGCAACCGCGCGGCCTTCGGTCGAGGCCAGATACCACCAGAAGGCGGCACAGAACAGCAGGGAGAGGGTGACCCACACCAGAGACCAGGCCGCAGCCTGTTTGATGCTCATGCCGTGTGCGCCGCGACGCCCCTGCAAAAAGAGGTCGATCGCCAGCATGATGAGCACGACAACCGCGAATCCGCCCCACAACATTGGAGTGCCGACAGAATGCATACTATTTTCCTTACACATAAAAAACAAAAACGGCCATGGTCAGAAGACGATAGCCGTTAGCTTTTTATGCATAGACCTCGCCTTCCGGCAAGGTCTCACTTACAACCACGAGGGTTGCCCGGCGACCGGATGCGGTATTGCACGCATCGTAATGACGATCCACCGGCGAAGAAGTTACTCCCCTTTGCAGGTAACAAAATATGTCAGACCATCGGTTTCGTCAATGGTCTGCACCGTTTCATTACACAGCTTTACGCGATCGCTTCCGCGCTGATGCCGTCTGCCGGGAACACCACGCCGGTCTGGCGGCGGATCTCCGTTTGCAGCTTCGCCGTGGTGCGGCTCACCGCCAGGCCAGGGTGATTCACTTCGTTGTCTTCCACCAGACGGGCGAAGACCTCTGCCTCATAGAGCATAGTG
Organism: Enterobacter sp. DC4; assembly: GCF_000568095.1. Lineage (NCBI taxonomy): Bacteria > Pseudomonadati > Pseudomonadota > Gammaproteobacteria > Enterobacterales > Enterobacteriaceae > Enterobacter > Enterobacter sp. DC4. Next base: position 181,015 of record NZ_AZUB01000005.1, read on the forward strand.
TTAATATGCTGAGGCTGCGTCAGCTCCTGCGCTTTGCCGCCGCGCGGCACAAAGCTCACTTTCTGACACTCGGAGATCTTCTCGATAACCAGCGAGCCCGCCTCGCCCTGAATTTCGCTCGGCAGCACGGAATCGCTCACCTTGGAGTGCTGCAGCGTGACGCTGAAATCACCGTAATCCAGCACTACGAGTCCGTGCGCATCCACGCCGCTCTCCAGCAGGCTGGCGGTGGCCGTTACGCCGTGCGGTTCGCCCCACAGGGCCACGGCAGAGGCCAGACAGTAGAAGCCGATATCCATAATCGAACCGTTAGAGAAGGCCGGGTTAAAGGTATTCGGGTTCTCGCCGTCCAGATAGCGCTGGTAGCGCGACGAGTACTGGCAGTAGTTGATAAAGGCTTTACGCACTTTGCCAATTTTCGGCAGGGACTGCTGCAGCAGCAGGAAATTCGGCAGGCTGGCGGTTTTGAACGCTTCGAACAGCACCACCTGATTTTCGCGGGCAAGCGCAATGGCCGCTTCCACTTCCTGGATATTCGACGCCAGCGGCTTCTCGCAAATCACATGCTTTTTGTGGCTGAGAAACAGCTTTGTCTGCGGGAAGTGCAGGGAGTTCGGGCTGGCGATATAGACCGCGTCAATGGCGTCGCTTTGCGCCATCTCATCAAGCGAGGTGAAGAGATGCTCAACGAGGTAGTCGTTAGCAAAACTCTGCGCCTGCTCAAGGCTGCGGGAATAGACTGCGGTAAGTTTAAGTTTGCCGGTTTCGTGGGCGGCGTCGACGAACTGGCGTGTGATCCAGTTCGTACCAATGACTGCGAAACGTATCATAAACGTTTACGTACTCCGTTGCGGGGAACCTTTAGCCACTGTAGCACGTCATCATGACAATTCGCGTGCGCTATTCCGCATTACCATTTAACGATAAATGCGTAAGCCACAGGCGGGTATCAAACTCCAGCTGATGGTACTGCGGCTCCATGTGGCAGCACAGGGAATAGAACGCTTTGTCGTGCTCTTTCTCTTTCAGGTGCGCCAGTTCGTGCACCACGATCATCCGCAGAAACGCTTCCGGCGCGTTACGGAACACCGTCGCGACGCGGATTTCGGCCTTCGCCTTCAGCTTGCCGCCCTGCACGCGGGAGATGGCGGTGTGCAGGCCGAGCGCGTTTTTCAGCACGTGGATCTTATTGTCGTACATCACCTTGTTGATCGGTGGCGCGCTCTTCAGATACCGGCTTTTCAGATCCTGCGTATACTGCCAGAGGGCCTTATCGGTCGCGAAATCGTGCGTGCCGGGATAGCGTTTTTCCAGCACCGCACCGAGCTTCTGCTCGGCAATCAGGCTGCGAACCTGAGTCAGTAAATGCTCCGGATAGCCCTGGAGATAAGTAAGTTGGTTCATCAAGAGCCCAAATTAATGCGAAAACGGGTATACCCTTCATCCTTCACGTTGTCTCTGCGTTGGCTGCGTCTGCTCACCCCAGTCACTTACTTGTGTAAGCTCCTGGGGATTCTCAGACTTGCCGCCTTGATACAACTTGAATGATTTTGGGTATATACTCACGCACCCTTTTCAGGGATACGCCAAATTTTACCATTCAGGAGGGCCGATGAGCCACTTAGACAACGGTTTCCGTTCACTCAACCTTAAACGTTTCCCGGAAACGGACGACGTTAACCCGCTTCAGGCGTGGGAAGCGGCGGATGAATATCTGCTGCAGCAGTTGGATGACACTGAAATCCGCGGCCCGGTTTTGATCCTGAATGACGCGTTTGGCGCGCTGGGATGCGCCCTGGCGGAGCACACGCCATACAGCATCGGCGATTCCTACCTGAGCGAGCTGGCGACGCGTGAAAACCTGCGCCATAACGACATCGAAGAGTCCAGCGTGAAGTTTCTCGACAGCACCGCGGACTACCCGCAGGCGCCCGGCGTGGTGCTGATCAAAGTGCCAAAAACCATGGCGCTGCTGGAGCAGCAGCTGCGCGCGCTGCGTAAGGTCGTCACGCCAGAAACCCGCATCATCGCGGGTGCCAAAGCGCGCGATATTCATACTTCGACGCTGGAGCTGTTCGAGAAAGTCCTCGGCCCGACCACCACCACGCTGGCCTGGAAAAAAGCGCGCCTGATCAACTGCATCTTCAGCGCACCGGAGCTGGCCGACGCGCCAGAAACGCTGAGCTGGAAGCTGGAAGGGACAGACTGGACCATCCATAACCACGCGAACGTCTTCTCCCGCACCGGTCTGGATATCGGCGCGCGCTTCTTTATGGAACATCTGCCGGAAAATCTGGAAGGTGAGATTGTCGACCTGGGCTGCGGCAACGGTGTGATCGGCCTGACGCTGCTGGCGAAGAACCCGGAAGCCAGCGTGGTGTTCAGCGACGAGTCGCCGATGGCGGTGGCCTCCAGCCGTCTGAACGTGGAAATCAACATGCCGGACGCGCTGGATCGCTGCGAGTTTATGATCAATAACGCGCTGTCTGGCGTAGAGCCGTTCCGCTTCAACGCGGTGTTCTGTAACCCGCCGTTCCACCAGAAGCACGCCCTGACGGATAACGTTGCGTGGGAAATGTTCCACCACGCGCGCCGTTGCCTGAAAATCAACGGCGAGCTGTACATCGTGGCGAACCGCCACCTGGACTACTTCCACAAGCTGAAGAAGATTTTCGGTAACTGCGTCACCATTGCGACGAACAATAAGTTTGTGGTGCTGAAGTCGGTGAAGCTGGGGCGTCGTCGTTAAGATTGGGTATGTGCGGCCTGATGCCCTCACCCCGACCCTCTCCCACAGGGAGAGGGCGCAAACATTAAAAACGGCAACTGGGTTGCCGTTTTGCTTTTACCCCGCTGCACGGCAATGTTCTAGATCATCAGAGCCAACTTCGTCCCCTGCGCAATCGCGCGCCGCGCGTCCAGCTCCATCGCCACGTCGCACCCGCCAATCAGATGCACCGTTTTACCGGCTTCGCGCAGCGGATCCGCCAGATCGCGCTTTGGCTCCTGCCCGGCACATAAAATGACGTGATCTACGCGCAGCAGCTGCGGTTCGCCGCCGATCGTGACGTGCAGACCCTCGTCGTCGATCTTCTCGTAGCTCACCGCCGGGATCATCTTCACCCCGCGCGAGAGCAGGGTAGCGCGGTGGATCCAGCCCGTGGTTTTACCCAGCCCTTCGCCCGGCTTGCTGGCTTTACGCTGCAGCATCACGATCTGACGCGGGCTTTTTGGCAGCTGCGGCCCTTCGGGACGAAGCCCGCCGGACTGCTTCAGGCTGGTGTCGATACCCCATTCCACGCAAAACTCGGCAATGTTCTGGCTGGTGGCCTCGCCCGGCTGGCTTAAATACATGGCGGTATCAAAGCCGATACCGCCGCAGCCGATAATCGCCACCTTCTCGCCAACCGGCGTTTTGTCGCGGAGTACATCCAGATAGCTCAACACCTTCGGATGATCGATACCCTCGATCGCAGGCGTGCGCGGTACGATCCCGCTCGCCAGGATCACCTCATCGAAACCCGTCAGATCCGCCGCATGGACAAACTGGTTAAGCCGCAGCTCGACGCCCGTCAGCTCGATCATCCGGCGGTAGTAGCGCAGCGTTTCGTAGAACTCCTCTTTGCCGGGGATCTGTTTGGCGATATTAAACTGCCCTCCAATCTCCCCCAGCGCATCAAACAGCGTCACGCCGTGCCCGCGCGAGGCGGCGTTCACGGCAAATGCCAGCCCCGCCGGGCCTGCGCCCACCACGGCCAGGCGTTTTTTATTAACCGCCGGAACGACCGGCATTTTGGTTTCGTGGCAGGCGCGTGGGTTAACCAGGCATGAGGTGACCTTGCCGACGAAGATCTGATCCAGGCACGCCTGATTACAGCCGATGCAGGTGTTGATCTCATCCGCACGGCCGCTTTGCGCTTTGGACAGCAGCTCGGCATCGGCCAGGAACGGGCGCGCCATCGAGACCATGTCGGCATCGCCGCGTGAAATCACATCGTCCGCCACCTGCGGATCGTTAATGCGGTTGGTGGTGACCAGCGGAACAGACACTTTCCCTTTCAGCCTGCGCGTCACCCAGCTGAACGCCGCGCGCGGCACCGGCGTGGCGATGGTCGGAATGCGCGCCTCGTGCCAGCCGATGCCGGTGTTGATAATGGTGGCCCCCGCGGCTTCTATCGCCTGCGCCAGCTGCACGGTTTCGTCAAACGTTCCGCCGCCCTCCACCAGGTCGAGCATCGACAGGCGGAAGACGATAATAAAATCAGCCCCTGCACGTTCGCGCACCGCGCGAACCACCTCCACGGCAAAGCGCATCCGGCGGGCATAGTCGCCGCCCCATTCGTCTTCACGGTGGTTGGTGCGGGCGGCGAGAAACTCGTTGATCAGGTAGCCTTCTGAGCCCATCACCTCAACGCCGTCGTAGCCCGCCTCGCGCGCCAGCGCCGCGCAGCGGGCGAAGTCGTCAATCAGCGCCAGGATCTCGTCGTGGGTGAGGGCGTGAGGTTTAAAACGGTTAATCGGTGCCTGAAGAGCCGATGGCGCGACCAGATTCGGCTGATAGCTGTAGCGTCCGGTGTGCAGAATTTGCAGGGCGATTTTGCCGCCCTCGCGGTGTACCGCGTCGGTCACAATGCGGTGGTGCGGCAGCTGTGACGCATCGTTCAGGACCGCGCCGCCCTCCATGCCCACGCCGGAAGGGGCAGGGGCCACGCCGCCGGTGACGATCAGCGCCACCCCGTGGCGTGCGCGCTCGGCATAGAAGGCTGCCAGACGCTCGGCCCCGTCCGGGTGCTCTTCCAGCCCGGTGTGCATCGACCCCATCAGCACGCGGTTTTTGAGTGTGGTGAACCCCAGATCGAGGGGGGCGAATAACGACGGGTAGCGGCTCATAGTCTCTTCCAGTGTAAAATTATTGTTATGTGGTCGGATGAGTTACTAATTTAGCCAGCGGCAGCGGAAAGGTAAAAGCGGGATCGAATGATTGTGATAGATCTCAAAGAACTTCCCCTCACCCTAACCCTCTCCCCGGAGGGGAGAGGGGACTGGCCGGTGCGGCCTTAAAGAATCAGCTCGATCTGGTTTTTCCCCTCTCCCCTCCGGGGAGAGGGGCAGGGTGAGGGGTATGGGTTTTTACTAACCCCGGTGCCTGCCACATCGACGTCGTCAGCCCGCTGTCCACCAACCCAAGCTGGTCCACATATACCGCCTGCCATTTCTGCATCATGCCGTCGTACAGCTCGCGATGTACCGGGTTTGGCGTGAATTCGCGGCTCCATTTCACCAGCCGCTCGCCCGTCGAGGCCATATCGGCAAACAGCCCTGCGCCAACGCCTGCCGCAATGGCGCAGCCCAGCGCCGTCGCCTCCTTCACTTCCGGCACGCGCACCGGCAGGCCGGTGACGTCGCTTAAAATCTGGCTCCACAGCGCGCCTTTCGAACCGCCACCGGCAAACACCAGGCTCTCAAACGTCACGCCGGAGAAGCGCGAAATCTGCGCCAGGTTGCAGGCCGAGACGATCGCCGCGTTCTCCTCCAGTGCGCGGAACAGCGTCGCTTTATTGCATTTTTCCGGGTCGATGGAGAGGTTAATAAACGACGGCGCGGCGTGGTACCACTGCTTAAAATGCATGGCGTCGGAGAAGATCGGCATCACCCCGTGTGAACCCGCCGGCACGCGGCTGGCCATCTCTTCCAGCAGGGAGTAGGTGTCCATCCCCATCCGCTCGGCAATCAGCTTTTCCTCCGCGCAGAAGGCGTCGCGGAACCAGCGCATGGTCAGCCCGGTAAAGAAGCTGATCGACTCCGCCTGCGCCATGCCGGGGATAACGTGCGGGTTGACGCGGATGTTCATCTCGGGGTCGGTGCGCACCTGCGGCAGGTTCACCACCTGCTGCCAGAAGGTGCCGCCCAGCACCGCCGTCTGCCCGGCGCGAACCACGCCCAGCCCCAGACACCCCAGTTGCACGTCGCCGCCGCCCATGACGACCGGCGTGCCTTCGCGCAGGCCGCTTTGCTGCGCGGCCTCTTTGGTGATAGCGCCCAGCACGGTGCCGGTCTCTTTCACCGGGGAGAGAATATCGGCGCGCAGCCCGGCCATGTCGAGCAGCGCCGGACGCCAGTCGCGGGAAAACAGATCCAGCATGCCGGTGGTGCCCGCGTTAGACGGGTCGACCGCCAGCTCGCCGGAGAGCTTCGCCGCCAGCCAGTCGCTGATCATGGTGATGGTCGCGGCCTTGCGGTAAATATCCGGACGATGGTGTGCCAGCCACAGCAGGCGCGGCATGGCGCTCAGCGCCAGCGTCTGCCCGGAAACGTCATACACTTCGGATTCAAAACGATAGTCGTGGATCTCTTTGAGTTCGGCCACCTCGCGGCTGGCGCGGGCGTCAACGTTGGCGCAGGCCCAGATGGCCTCGCCGTTGCGGTCGTAAAGCACGATCCCTTCGCGCATGGAGCAGCATGCGACGGACTGAACATCCGCCGCGCCCATATTCGCGCGCGTCAGCGCCTGATGAATGCACTGGCAGGCCAGCTGCCAGTTGGTCTCGAGGTCGAACTCCATCGACCCCGGTACGTTCTCCACGCTCAGGTGCTTCCACTCGGCCTGGCCGACGGCAATCTGGTTGCCCTGCAAATCGAAAATCACGGCGCGAACGCTACCGGTCCCTGCATCTAACGCTAAAAGGTAACTCATGAGCTTGCCTCGCTGTTAGCGCAGGGCGGGCTCTCATTTGGCCAGAGCCAGCACCGCGCGGGCTGTCGTCTCCTCCGTCACCAGGCCATTGATACGGCGACCCTTCAGTGCGGCATAAATCGCATCGGCTTTCTCTTCACCTCCGGCCACGCCAACGATGGTGGGCAGCTGCGCCAGCTCATCAAGCGAGACGCCGAGTAATTCTTTATGGATCTCCAGCTCCTCGACGCACTCCCCTTCGGCATTGAGGAAATAGCCGAGAATGTCGCCGACCGCGCCTTTGCGGGCGTACATCAGCTGTTCACCTTCGCTGATATAGCCGGATCGCAAGATCGTGGCGTCACGGCGCTGGTTCACCGACCCAATGCCGACCACCGCCACGTCAGCGGCGGTGGCGGCGAGGATTACGTCCCGCACGCTGGTTTCACGTTTTAAGATCCCGGCCACCTCGGCGGATGACACGCGAAGCGGGGCGGGGATCATGCTGACGCTGCAGGCCGCATCCAGCTGGCCGATACCGGTCATGTACGGCCCGACGCCGCCGGAGAGCGTCACCAGGCGGATCTGCTGCGAGCTGATAAAGCCGCTCAGGTGCTGCAGGCTGCTCATGGTGGTTTCACCAAACCCCACCGCCAGCAGCTGGCCGGGCTCCAGTACGCCCATCAGCGACTGCGCCGCGCCAATGCCCAGCCGCACGTTCATCTGCGGCGTATTCAGGGCGGGCATCACGCGCACCAGCTTCAGGCCAAAGCGCTGCTGTAGCTCGGTTTCCAGCGCCAGGCAGCCCTCGTAGCGGGAGTTGATCTGCACGCGGATCACCCCGGACTGACGGCCTTTCTCCAGCAGGCGAGAAATCTTTAAACGCGGCAGTCCGAGCCGCTCGCCGATATCGTTCTGGGTCAACCCGTCGTGGTAGTAGCACCAGGCCACGCGCGCCACCAGCTCCTCTTCCGCCAGCGCCAGCCCGGCAAACCGTCCTTCTTCCGCAGTGCGTTTATCGCTCATAGTTGAACTCTTATAAAAATTTAGATCATATGTTCGTGTTGGCGCGGAGGGAAAGTGTGAGCCACGCGACAAAACGGATCATTTCGATCGTTTCTGGTTTATCTGAATCTCAATCGATGAAACTGTGATCCCTGCACGGTTGTAAATATAGTTCACCGTCTACGCTTTTGAACATTATTAAATCTAAAAATCATTTGTTCAATGACGGAGCGATGATGACCTCACTTCTCGACGCGCGGAATATCAGCAAGCAGTTCTCAGGCGTGCCGGTTCTTAAAGGCATTGATTTCACGCTGCTTGCGGGCCAGGTGCACGCCCTGATGGGCGGAAACGGCGCGGGAAAATCGACGCTGATGAAGATCATCGCCGGGGTCGAAACGCCGGACAGCGGTGAACTTTCTGTCGAGGGGCAGTCATATGCGCGGCTGACGCCCGTTCAGGCGCACAGGCTTGGCATTTATCTCGTGCCGCAGGAGCCGCTGCTGTTCCCCAACCTGACGGTGCGGGAAAACATCCTGTTCCGCCTGCCGCGCGAGCGCGATCTTGAAAAGTGCCTGGCGGAGAAACTCCAGCAGCTGCAGTGCCAGCTTAACCTCGACGCTACCGCCAGCACTCTGGAAGTGGCGGATCAGCAGATGTTGGAGATCCTGCGCGGATTAATGCGCAACGCCCGGATCCTGATCCTCGACGAACCTACGGCCTCCCTCACGCCGGGCGAAACCGAACGGCTGTTCCGCCAGATCCGCGCCCTGCAGACACTCGGCGTCGGGATTGTTTTTATCTCCCATAAGCTGCCGGAAATTCGCATGCTTTCAAGCCACGTCTCGGTGATGCGCGACGGCGCGGTGGTGCTGAGCGGCGAAACCGCGCAGTTTGACGATAGCGCCCTGATCGCCGCCATGACGCCGGTAAGCCGGGAGAAATCCCTCAGCGATACGCAAAAGCTGTGGCTGGCGCTGCCGGGCAACCGTCGCACCCAGCCGCAGGATTTCCCGGTGCTGCGCGTTGACGATCTTACCGGGGAAGGCTTTATCGATCTCAGCCTTGAGATCTACGCCGGCGAGATCGTCGGCCTGGCCGGGCTGGTGGGATCCGGGCGCACCGAGTTTGCGGAAACGCTCTACGGCCTGCGGCCCGTGCGCGGGGGCCGTGTCTGGCTGGAGAACCAGGAGATCACCGGCGATCCGGTAAGTTCACGCCTGGAAAAAGGGCTGGTCTACCTGCCAGAAGACAGGCAGGTGTCCGGCCTGTTCCTCGACGCGCCGATCCGCTGGAACACCGTGGCGCTGAACGAGCCGTCGCTCTGGCAGCAGCGCAAGCGGGAGTCTGCGGTCGTGGAGCGCTATCACCGGGCGCTGGGGATCAAGCTCAACCATGCGGATCAAACCGTGCGCACGCTCTCCGGCGGTAACCAGCAGAAGGTGCTGCTGGCGCGCTGCCTTGAGGCTAACCCTTTGCTGCTGATCGTCGATGAACCGACGCGCGGCGTGGACGTCTCGGCGCGCGCCGACATCTACCAGCTGATCAAAAGCGTGGCGGCGCAGAACGTGGCGGTGCTGATGATCTCAAGCGATCTCGATGAGTTTCCGGGCCTCGCGGACCGCGTGCTGGTGATGCATCAGGGCGTACTCAGCGGCGAGCTGCCGCGCCATGCCGTCAGCCTCGACAGAATGATGGCGCTGGCGTTCGGAGGGCAAGCATGAAGACCTTACTGAAAAACCGCGAGCTGAGCGCGTTTCTCGCCATTCTGGCGCTGTTCGCCGTGCTGGTGGCGCTCAATCCGTCCTACCTGAGTTTGCAGACGCTGGGGATGATCTTCGCCAGCTCGCAGATCCTGATCCTGCTGGCCATCGGCGCGGCGCTGGTGATGCTGACCCGCAATATCGACGTCTCCGTGGGGTCAACCGTCGGGCTCTCCGCCATTGCCGTCGGCGTGGCGCTCAACAGCGGCTACAGCCTGCCGGTTTCCATTCTCTTCGCGCTCACGGTTGGCGCGCTGGCCGGGGCGTTCAACGGGTTTCTGGTGGTGGGGCTGCGCATCCCGGCGATTGTCGCCACCCTCGGCACGCTGGGGCTGTATCGCGGGGCAATGCTGCTCTGGACGGGCGGAAAGTGGATTGAAGGGCTGCCGCCGGGGTTGAAATCTCTCTCTGAGCCTGCGGCCATCGGCGTGTCGCCCCTTGGCATGGTGGTGTTGATGATCGTGCTCATCGGCGCATGGACGCTGTCGCGCACCGCGTTCGGGCGTGATTTTTACGCGGTGGGGGATAACCTCGCCGCCGCGCGCCAGCTGGGCGTGGCGGTGAACCGCACCCGCATGATCGCCTTTACCCTGAACGGCATGCTGGCGGCCTGCGCCGGGATCGTCTTTGCCGCGCAGATTGGCTTTGTGCCCAACCAGACCGGCAGCGGGCTGGAGATGAAGGCCATCGCCGCCTGCGTCCTCGGCGGCATCTCGCTGCTGGGCGGCACGGGCACGCTGATCGGCGCGTTGCTTGGCGCGTTTTTCCTGACGCAAATCGACACCGTGCTGGTGCTGTTCAGGCTTCCCGCCTGGTGGAACGACTTTATTGCCGGGCTGGTGCTGCTGGGCGTACTGGTGCTCGACGGGCGTCTGCGCCAGGCGCTGGCGCGCCATCAGCGGGCGCTGAAGTACGGTCGCTTCCAGCCGGGTAACAGGGGGGGGGAAGCACGTCACCCCGTTTCCCAAACGCAAAAAAGAGGTGGCGTAAATGAGGCTTAACTGGGAAAGCGCGCTGCTCATTTTGCTGGTGCTGGAGATCCTGCTCTTCGGCGCCATCAACCCGCGCATGCTCGACGTCAACATGCTGCTGTTCAGCACCAGCGATTTTATCTGCATCGGCATTGTGGCGCTGCCGCTGACGCTGGTGATCATCAGCGGTGGGATCGACATTTCGCTGGGCTCGACCATCGGCCTGTGCGCGATTGCGCTGGGGGTGATGATGCAGGCCGGGTGGCCGATGGCGGTTGCGATTCCGCTGACGCTGCTGCTGGGACTCCTGTGCGGGCTGGTAAACGCGGCGCTGATCCACTACACCGGCATCAGCCCGCTGGTGATTACCCTTGGCACGCTCTACCTCTACGGCGGCGGGGCGCTGCTGCTCTCCGGCATGGCGGGAGCCACGGGCTACGAGGGCATCGGCGGCTTCCCGGACAGCTTCACGGCGTTCGCTAACCTCACGGTGTTGGGGCTGCCGATCCCGCTGGTGCTGTTCGCGGTGATTACCGTCTTCTTCTGGCTGATTACCCACCGCGGGCGCTTTGGGCGCCATCTGTTCCTGATTGGGCAAAATCCGCGTGCGGCACGCTATGCGGCGCTGTCGGTGAACGGCATGCCCTACGCGCTGTATGGTCTGGTGGGCGTGGCCTCGGCGGTTGCCGCGCTGGTAATGGTCTCCTATTTCGGCTCCGCTCGGTCGGATCTGGGGCGCGATTTGCTGATGCCCGCGCTCACCGCTGCCGTGCTCGGCGGGGCCAATATCTACGGCGGTTCAGGTTCTGTTGTCGGTACGGCGCTGGCGGCGCTGCTGGTGGGCTACCTGCAGCAGGGTTTACAGATGGTCGGTATCCCTAATCAGGTGTCGAGCGCGCTGTCAGGGGCGCTGCTGGTCGTGGTGGTGATGGGACGTTCGCTGAGTCTGCACCGCGAGTGGGTGCGTTCTCTCTTTAGAAAACTATCCGGAGCGTAAGATGAAAACAAAACTGTTCGTCCTGGCAATGGCCCTCAGCTTCGCTTCGGCGCAGGCGGCGGACCGCATTGCCTTTATCCCGAAGCTGGTGGGCGTGGGCTTCTTCACCAGCGGCGGCAACGGCGCGAAAGAGGCGGGGAAAGACCTTGGGGTGGACGTCACCTACGACGGCCCGACCGAGCCGAGCGTCTCCGGCCAGGTGCAGCTGATCAATAACTTCGTCAACCAGGGCTATAACGCCATCATCGTCTCCGCCGTGTCGCCGGACGGCCTCTGCCCGGCGCTCAAGCGCGCGATGCAGCGCGGGGTCAAGGTTCTGACCTGGGACTCCGACACCAAACCGGAGTGCCGCAGCATCTACATCAACCAGGGAACGCCGGAACAGCTGGGCGGCCTGCTGGTGGAGATGGCGGGCAAGCAGGTCACCAAACCGAATGCCAAAGTGGCGTTCTTCTACTCCAGCCCCACCGTCACCGACCAGAACCAGTGGGTGAAAGAGGCGAAGGCCAAAATCGAGAAAGATCATCCCCAGTGGCAGGTCGTCACCACCCAGTTTGGCTATAACGACGCCACCAAATCGTTGCAAACCGCCGAAGGGATCTTAAAAGCGTATCCGGATCTGGATGCGATCATCGCCCCGGATGCCAACGCGCTGCCGGCCGCTGCGCAGGCGGCGGAAAACCTGAAGCGCGAAGGGGTGGCGATTGTCGGGTTCAGTACGCCGAACGTGATGCGTCCGTACGTTGAGCGCGGCACGGTAAAAGCCTTCGGCCTGTGGGATGTCGTACAACAGGGAAAAATTGCGGTCAATGTCGCCGATCGTTTGCTGAAAAAAGGCGATCTTAACGTCGGCGACAGCGTGGACGTAAAAAATATCGGGGCGCTGAAGGTCGAGCCGAACAGCGTGCAGGGTTACCAGTATGAGGCGAAGGGCAACGGCATAGTGCTGCTGCCGGAGCGGGTGGTGTTCACCAAAGAGAACATCAGCAAATACGATTTCTGACGGGGGAGCAAATGGCTGATTTAGACGATATCAAAGACGGTAAGGATTTTGGCATCGGCACGCCGCAGGTCAACGTGCCGTTCACGCTGAAGGGCTGCGGCTCGCTGGACTGGGGCATGCAGTCCCGCCTGGCGCGCATCTTTAACCCGCAGAGCAACCGTACGGTGATGCTGGCCTTTGACCACGGCTACTTTCAGGGGCCGACCACCGGCCTTGAGCGTATCGATCTCTCCATCGCGCCGCTGTTTGGTGAAACCGACGTGCTGATGTGCACCCGCGGCATCCTCAGGAGCCAGGTGCCCGCCGCGACGAACAAACCGGTGGTGCTGCGCGCCTCCGGCGGTAATTCGATTCTGGGAGAGCTGTCGAACGAGTGCGTGGCGGTGGCGATGGAGGACGCGCTGCGCCTGAACGTCTGCGCGGTGGCGGCGCAGGTGTACATCGGCAGTGAGTTTGAGCATCAGTCGATCAACAACATCATCAAGCTTGTCGATGCGGGCGCGCGCTACGGAATGCCGACGCTGGCGGTGACGGGGGTCGGTAAAGAGATGGCGCGTGACGCGCGCTATTTCTCGCTCGCCAGCCGCATCGCCGCCGAAATGGGGGCGCAGTTCGTCAAAACCTACTACGTGGACGAGGGCTTTGAAAAAGTGACCGCCAGTTGCCCGGTGCCGATAGTCATCGCCGGGGGCAAAAAGCTGCCGGAGCACGAGGCGCTGGAGATGTGCTGGCGCGCGATAGATCAGGGGGCATCCGGCGTGGACATGGGGCGCAACATCTTCCAGTCCAGCGCGCCGCTCGCCATGCTGAAGGCGGTGAAAAAAGTGGTTCACGAGAACTGGAATGCCCGCGATGCGTTCCAGTTCTGGCAGGAAGAGAAACAGGGAGAAGCAAAATGAACGTGACGCTGGTTGAAATCAACATTAAGCCCGAGCGGGTGGACGAGTTTCTGGAGGTATTCCGCGCCAACCACGAGGGGGCAATCAAGGAGCCGGGAAACCTGCGTTTTGACGTATTGCAGGACCCGAGGGTGAAAACCCGGTTCTTTATCTACGAGGCCTACAAAGACGAAGAGGCGGTGCTGGCGCATAAGCAAACGCCGCACTATCTGGCGTGCGTGGATAAGCTTGAGGAATTGATGTCGGAGCCACGTAAGAAACGCAGTTTTGTGGGGTTGTTGCCAGAGTAACGGAGTTACCCGACAGCGTATGTCTGTCGGGTAAACGCCTTGTCAGAAATTAACCTTCTGCAATGTCTTTATCAAACTATCAGCACTGTATTTACTAAGAAGCGTTTCATCCACGTTGGGAAGTGGGCTCTGCAAAAAATCCCGAAGACCTTCAATATCGTCCTCGTTATAAATAAAAATTCGTGCAGGGTCGTAAAGATCCATGCTTCGAATCGACACGTTGGTGGTAATTAGTTTTTTATTGAAAATAAGCGCTTCCAAAGCACGTAGCGTTAATCCCTGCTGCTCAGGCTTATTGATTTCCAGTAAAACAGCGGCGTGTTTCACCTTCTCAATGTTTTCGATGTAGCTAAGTCTTTTATTTTGACAGTTGTCCGGGTAGTTATCCTGATTGTTGTATTTATCCAAAAGGTAAAAGTCAGGGCTATAGCCGTTATTCTCAAGTTCAGGTGTGATTATCTTAAGGGTTTCTGCACGAACCGGCTCATAGCCTCCAACAAAAAAACAGCTTTTATTCTCGCTCTGGCTCTCTTTTTGTAATCGTTGAATTTCATGCAGGCTAAACGGTAAAAATTGTTCAATCATCGCCAGGTTATAGCGTTGGCAGTCAGCAGAGTCAAAACTAAATATTACGTCAAATACCGGGCGAACCTTTTCGATATAGTCTTCGTCTTCAGTCAGTTGACCAAGAAGGCGGCGCTTGCGTGTTAAGGCCACAACCGAATCGCGCAGGATTAACACTTTTTTACACGGCATGCTGGCAATATAATCCAGGAAAGGGAAAACGCTATAGCCGTTACAAATTACAATATCATCTGGCTTTATCGCCGATAATTTAACGGCACAATGAAAACGTTTATGCCATTTTTTTAACAGCGTACCGGGCATAAAGGCATTAACTGATTTATAACGCCGCATAATACGATTGATTTTCATGACGGGATAATCCTTCGCCAGAGAATTAAGCATCATAATTTCGAAATCATTTACCCATTCCAGAAAATAGTAGCGCATGGTCCCTCAGGGATTGATGGTCGAATTTCTCCAAATGATATCTTATTCCAGAGGGAGAATCATTATGCTGAGGTTGTATTGCTTTTGTAGGCCGGGTAAGCGTTAGCGCCACCCGGCGTTGTTCAGGCCAGCTCCAGATCCGCAAGTATCGCAGCAAGCGCTTCGCGCGGCTCACCCTGAATAGCCTGAAGCGGGAAGGGGAGCGCGGGTGTTTCCACTTTCCCCAGCATTTCTGCCGCTGCTGCTACAACCCGCAAGCTGCCGTATCGACGGAACAATTCCCAAAGCGGCTCCAGCCGCTCGGATTGTGCCGTCTCTTTCGTACGCGCAATCGCCAGCGCTGTTTGCGGGAACAATCCGCCGAGGACCGAGTACCAGACGTCAAACCCGGCATGCAGGGCGGAGGCCGCTCGCCAGTCGCCGGCGATGCCCAGCGTGACGGTCTCAGGAAGACGAGCGCGTACCTGCGACAGGTCCTCCGGCACGCGACCAAGCTTTATGGAGCCTATATTCGGCAGGGCCGCGGCGGCAAATAACAATTCATCGCTAAACGAAAAACCGGTCGTGGCGGGATTATCGTAAATGCACAGCGGTACGGAGATCTGGCGGGTCACCGTTTCATAGAGATTAAACACTTCGTCTTCCGTTAATCGCTGGTACGACACGGGGGCCAGCAGCAAGCCGGAGACACCTGCCGATTGCGCGTCGTCAGCCAGACGCAGAATATCGTCCAGCCGTAATGCGCCAATGCTGACGATGACCGGAATGTCATCAGCATGCGCCGCCGCGCAGCGTGCGATCCGACCGCGCTCTTCTACGGTCAGATAGGCATAGCTTCCCGTTGAGCCGAGAATGCCCAGAGAATCCACGCCAGCGTCGACCACGGGGCGCAGAAGATTGATGAAGGACTGCTCGTCAAACGTCCCCTCCTTCAGGGGGGTTAACGGAAAAGCGCTTAATCCGTGAAACATCGTGTTGTCCTCTTACAGCATCAGCATCTTAACCTGAGCCGTGGCCCCCGGCATCAGCCGCTGCAGGTTGTTGACCAGCTCCTCTCCTGCCTCTTCCAGTGCCGCAAGCGGCATCGACGGCAAGCTTTCAAGAATAAACCACATAGATTGTGCCTGGCTGTCCAGACGCGTACGCACCCCCTGGCGCCAGTTCCAGCGGCGGCAGGTGACGCCGAGGTTATCGCGCCAGATAACCTCGCCTGGTTCCGGATGTTCCGCCACTGGTTGTCCCTCTTTTAAAGTATCAAACGGCTCGCTGCCGTCGGCCAGCGTCAGACGCGGCGCACCCGAGTACGCCGCGAGATTTTCCCCACCCACTGGAATGGCATAGCGAATGCTCACTGCGTTATAGATATCCACCACCGGATCCAGCGACGGCAGCGAACCGTCTTTCAGTACCCGCTTGCGCAGGGCCGCGGCGGAACAGGGCGTGCGTTTCGGTTTCGCGCCGAAGGCTTTAAACACCTCATCCCAGTCTGAAAGGTGTGCATCAGCCCACGGCACATCATCATTCAACATCTGCTGGCAGGCCTGCGCCAGCGCGGCGGGCGCTACCTCCGGGTGGGTAATCGGCGCAGCTTCAACCAGAATGCTCAGCGCCCGAAAGCCTGGGGCAATCCCGGCAAGACGCGAATCTATTGACGGCGTAACGAGAGACATAAATAATCCTGTATTGACTGTTTTATACCATGGTAGTGACCAATGACTGATAAAGTCAATATAATGACTGATTCGGGTGCCGATGTTGCCCAGGTAAGCCTGGCCGTGGCGAACCGCATCCGCAACTGGCGTAAAGAGAAAAAGCTGTCGCTGGACGAGCTGTCCCGCCGCGCCAGCGTCAGCAAAGGGATGCTGGTGGAGATCGAAAAGGGCGCAGCCAATCCCAGTATCGCCATTTTGTGCAAGCTGGCCGCCGCGCTCGGCATCTCCGTGGCGGATATCGTCAATGTCTCCAGCGAGCCGCTGGTACATGTTATCGAAGAAGAGGCGATTCCGGTGCTGTGGCAGGGCGCGCTGGGTGGACGTGCCAGACTGCTGGCGGGTACCGCGGGACCTGACATGATTGAGTTATGGCAGTGGGAGATGCAGCCGGGAGAACGTTTTACCTCTCCGGGGCACCCGGCGGGAACCTTTGAGCTGCTGCACGTAAACGAGGGCGTGTTAACGCTGACGGTGGATGAGGCGGTGACCCAGGTTAACGCTGGTGCGTCGGCGGTGGCGAAAACGGAAGCGTCGCACGGCTACGCCAATGAAAGCGATACCGTGCTTCGCTTCACCATGACGGTGGCGGAGTTTCACCGATAAAAAACTGCCGGGTAGCGTAACGCCACCCGGCGTTGATTACGCCTCTTCCACGCTCACCCGCAGCGCTGCCAGCGCTTTACGCGCCGCTTTCAGCACCTGCTCACACTGCTCAATCGTCAGCGTCAGCGGCGGTTCAATGCGGATGGTTTTCGAGTTGTTGAGCGTTCCGGCCACCAGCACCCGCTGGCGGAACATCTCGCTCGCGAAGCTGTAGCCGGTTTCGTTATCAACAAACTCAATCGCCATCAGCATCCCTTTCCCACGCGCGTCCTGCACCAGGTCCGGATACTCCCGGCCTAGCTGACGGAAGCCGTCCAGCAGCATGTCGCCTTTCTGCTCCGCCTGCGCGGGCAGGTTTTGCTCCAGCAGCACGTTAATGGTCGCCAGAGCGGCCGCACAGGCCAGCGGGTTACCGCCAAAGGTGGTGGTATGCAGGAACGGATTGTCGAACAGCACCGAGAAGACCTCCTCGGTGGCCACCGTCGCGCCAATCGGCATCACGCCGCCGCCGAGCGCCTTCGCCAGGCACAGGATGTCCGGCTGCACGTTTTCGTGCTCGCAGGCAAACATCTTGCCGGTGCGCCCCATCCCGGTCTGGACTTCGTCGAGGATCAGCAGGGCGCCAAACTCATCGCACAGCTGACGCACGGCGGGCAGATAGCCCTGCGGAGGGAGGATCACGCCGCCTTCGCCCTGAATCGGCTCCAGGATCACCGCCGCCACGTCATCGCCGGTCTTGCGGCATTCGCTCAGCGCGGTGCGCATGGCGTTGATGTCGCCAAACGGCACGTGGCGGAAGCCCGGCAGCAGCGGCATAAACGGTTTGCGGAAGGTGGATTTGGCGGTAGCAGACAGTGCGCCCAGGGATTTACCGTGGAACGCGCCGCTGGTGGCGATAAAGGTGAATTTCCCGCGCGGCGACTGGTACGCTTTGGCGAGTTTAATCGCCGCTTCGACCGATTCCGTGCCGCTGTTGCTAAAGAAGCTGTACTTCAGTTTGCCGGGCGTTAAGGCCGCCAGCGTTTTCGCGAGCATGGCGCGAAGCGGGTCGAGCAGTTCCTGGCTATGGAGAGGTTGTTTCGCAAGTTGATTCTGTACGGCGGAAACCACAACTGGATTACGGTGCCCCACGTTGAAAATTCCAAAACCTCCCAGGCAATCGATAAACTCCTGTCCCTGGGTGTCGACAAGCGTGTTCAGACTTCCCGCTTGCCACTCTACGGCTCCGTAATCCCCGCCGGCGGTAACAGATTTGCGATACTCCAGAAACCCTGGATTGACGTGCTCTTTAAAGTAATCGATGACCTCTCGGTTAAGTTGTTTCATCTCCTCATGATCGAGCGTTCGCTTCTCAATGAGATTCAGTGCGTGCGCGGTACAGGCAAGAGCCGAGGCGCTGGAAGGTAACCTGTTCAAAATGTGCTCCCGGGGATCGCGTATCACATGATACTGGTTTAAGTATTGCAGGGATTACGCCACTTCAGATGACTTAACGAAAATCGGGATAAACGCCAGGTTAAAATAATGTTGCACAATATTTAATCATGCCGATAGAAGCCAAACGGGATTTAGCGGTACGGGGCAGAGAGTATAAAAGAAGGGGGAAGAGCGCCGCTGCACTAAAGAAGTGCATACGCTGCAACTTAAGTGGGCATTAACGGGTCATGCTTTGTGGGTAATTTCTCTGCGAAAGTATTTGAAATCAATGGATTAAAAAATCGCACAAAAAGTATGGTTTAAGTCAAATCTGCGATCTCCATCAAGTTTAACAACTAAAGATAAATTGTTTACCGCCGAAAAAACATTGACCCACAAAATTAACATTCAAATAACCTGCAAGGGATGCCCACGATGTCCTCTCCAACCTATGTCACCCAGAATGAATATCCTCTGGACGATGACACCACCTTAATGTCTACCACAGACGTCCACAGCTACATCACCCACGCCAACGACACCTTTGTGCAGGTGAGCGGCTACCAGCTCGATGAGCTGACGGGCCAGCCGCACAATATGGTACGCCATCCCGATATGCCAAAAGCCGCGTTTGCCGATATGTGGTACACGCTGCAGCAGGGCGAGCCGTGGAGCGGGATTGTCAAAAACCGGCGCAAAAACGGCGACCACTACTGGGTGCGTGCGAATGCGGTACCGATGGTGCGCCGCGGGCAGGTGACGGGCTATATGTCCATTCGTACCAAAGCCACAGCGGAAGAGATTGCCGCCGTGGAGCCGCTCTACCGGGCGCTGAACGACGGGCGCTGTAAAAAACGTATTCATAAAGGGCTGGTGGTCGGAAAGGGCTGGCTGGGCAAACTGCCGGCAATGCCGCTGCGCTGGCGCGTGCGCAGCGTGATGGCGGTGCTCTTTGCCGTACTCGCCGCCACGCTGGTCGCGACCTCCGCCGGGTGGATGCCGCTTGCCGCAGCCGCGCTGGTAATGCTGCTGGGGACACTGCTTTTTGAGCAACAGATTGTCCGCCCGATAGAGAATGTGGCGCGACAGGCGCTGAAGGTTGCCACCGGCGAGCGCAACAGCGTGCAGCACCTTAACCGCAGCGACGAGCTGGGGCTGACGCTGCGTGCGGTCGGGCAACTGGGCCTGATGTGCCGCTGGTTAATCAATGACGTGTCGAGCCAGGTGGTGAGCGTCCGTGACGGCAGCGACAGGCTGGCGCAGGGAAATGAAGATCTGAACGATCGGACGCGTCAGACCGTGGCGAACGTGCAGCAGACCGTCGCGACAATGAACCAGATGGCCGCGTCCGTTCAGAGCAACTCCGAAACCGCCGCCGAGGTGGACAAACTCTCCGTGGCCGCGAGCAGCGCGGCAACGAAAGGGGGCAACGCGATGCAGACCGTCGTTAAAACCATGGATGACATTGCCGACAGCACGCAGCGAATTGGCTCGATTACCTCCCTGATTAACGATATCGCTTTCCAGACCAATATTCTGGCGCTGAACGCGGCGGTTGAAGCGGCAAGGGCAGGGGAGCAGGGCAAAGGTTTTGCCGTGGTCGCGGGCGAAGTCCGCCATCTTGCCAGCCGCAGCGCCAGTGCCGCGAATGATATTCGTAAACTCATTGATGCCAGCGCCAGCAAGGTGCAGTCCGGCTCTGAGCAGGTACACGCCGCAGGCCGTACGATGGATGATATCGTTGTGCAGGTGAAAAACGTGACGCAGCTTATCGCCCAGATCAGCCACGCGACCTCCGAGCAGGCAACCGGACTTTCAGAGTTGACCCGCGCGGTGGCTGAACTCGACAGCATCACGCAGAAAAACGCCGACCTGGTCGAGGAGAGCGCGCACATTTCTGCGATGGTGAAGCATCGCGCCGGACGCCTTAAGGATGCGGTGACTGTGCTCCATTGAGTCAATAATGTTCCGGAAAAGCCGTTTATTCCGTAAGGAATAAACGGCTTCTTATTTTCTGATTGTGACTATTAATGTATTTTATTGTTAAGCTCATATTAAATAACTAAAGAAAGTGCCTCAGTTATTTATTCCTGCCTAAGTCAATTATTCAGAACACTATTATGAAAAATACCTATCTGGTGGTCTGGTAACGATCGATGGAGCAATATTAATAGCCTCTACCTATCCATTGTGACGGTTATGAAATAAAAAAACGATCAAACTCATAAAGTTAGCGAAATCGTTACCGATAACAGCGATCGTCTGAGAAATAATCACATCGATGGAGAAAATATGTTCTTACATGACGTAAAGATCGGCACGAAATTATTTCTGGCGTTTGGATTCTTTATTGTCCTGATGGCGATCAGCGCGAGCCTGTCTCTGCTGAGTCTGAACCGGGCTAATAACGGGATGCAATCCATTATTACCAGTGATTATCCGACCACGGTAAAAGCGAACCAGTTAATCGATAACTTCCAGGAATTTATTAGCACGCAACAGCTGATGCTGCTGGATGAGCAGGGTACCTACACGGGGCAATCTCAGCAGCGCCTGAAAGAGATCAGCGAGCACATCACGGTGATCCTCGGCGAGCTTAACAACGCGCTGCAGGATCAAAAGTCTCAGCAGGTGCTGGCGGATATTCGCAGCGTGCGCCAGCAGTATCTGGACTCGCGCTACCGCATTTTGCAGGCGGTGCAGAACAACAATCGTGCGGGCGCTATTCAGGAGATGATGACCACCACCCTCGCCGTGCAGCAGGCTTATAAAGCGAAGGTGAAGGAGCTGATTACTATTCAAAACAGTGAGATGCAGAGTGCAGGGGCGCAGGTGGAAGGAGATTTCAGGTCTAACCGCCTGCTGCTGATCCTGATCACGCTCTTTAGCGTCGTGGCAGGCAGCCTGATTGGCTGGTTTATCGTGCGCGCTATCACACGTCCGCTCGGCGAGGCGGTGCATTTTGCAAAAGCCATTTCAGAGGGCGATCTGACGGGCAGCATCACGCCGCACGGCAAAGACGAAACGGGTCTGCTGCTGCATGCGCTGATGGAGATGAAGACGCGACTGCTGGACATTGTGCAGCAGGTGCAAACCGGCTCGGAGAATATCTCCAGTGCAGCCGCGCAGATTGTCGCCGGGAACCAGGATTTGGCCGCGCGCACGGAAGAGCAGGCAAGTTCTGTCGAACAGACCGCCGCCTCGATGGAGCAGATCACCGCGACGGTGAAAAATACCGCCTCGCATACCGGGGAAGCGACCAACCTTTCTGCCGATGCCGCCACGGTGGTCAAAAACAACGGTGAGATGATGAAGCAGGTGACCAGCAAAATGCGCCTGATTAACGAAACATCGAACCGGATGTCCGACATTATCGACCTGATCGACGCCATTGCGTTCCAGACCAACATTCTGGCGCTCAACGCGGCGGTGGAAGCGGCGCGTGCCGGCGAGCACGGACGCGGCTTTGCGGTGGTGGCCGGTGAGGTGCGTCAGCTTGCCCAGAAGAGCGCGTCGTCTGCCAGCGAAATCCGTGAGCTGATTGAGAGCTCCACCAGCCAGACCCAGGACGGGATGAACCTGGTCGAAAAAGCGAGTGGGCTGATCAACGGGATGGTGGGCAACGTGGAGGAGATGGACGTGATTCTGCGGGAAATTCGCCAGGCCAGCCACGAGCAGACGGAAGGTATCTCGCAGATTAACAGCGCGATTGGCCTGATTGATGCCACCACCCAGCAGAACTCCGCGCTGGTGGAGGAGTCTGTGGCTGCGGCGGCATCGCTTAACGAACAGGCGATGCACCTGAAAGAGCTGGTACGCGTCTTCCGCGTGAGCGAGCACGCGCCGGCTTAATCCAGCTGGGAGATCTCCAGCGCCGCGCGGTCAATCACGCCGATAATCTGCTTAAGCTGCGCGTCGCTGAGCTCTCCCTGGTTCACCTTCAGGTCTAACACCGCTTTGAAGTTATCCAGCGCCCGCTTCATCTGCGGGTTTTTGCGCAGCTGAAAACCGACGCTGCGCGCTTTGATACGCACCTGGATCTGTTCCAGTTGTTCCCGGTTTTCATCCAGCCAGCGCTGTCCTTCAGCGGTAATCGCAATGCGCTTACGCCCGCTCTCTTCTTCCGTAATGGTGATAAAGGACTGATCCTGAAGATAATCCAGGGTTGGGTAGATGACGCCTGGGCTCGGGGTGTAATTCCCCTGGGTCAGGTTTTCAATCTCTTTGATCAGTTCGTAGCCGTGGCTCGCGCTACGGGTCAGGATATCCAGAATCACCAGCCGCAGATCGCCGTGGCCGAAAAAGCGCGGTCGGCGCCCGCCGCTGTCGTGTTCGTGTCGCATAACAGGTCCTTTAATTTGATATATCTAAACTATATCTAAGATATATTCAGATGCAATCTAAAAGATCTTGCATTTTTCATTATTAGTAATCATTATCATTTGAAAATTGATTTAGATATATCGTATTCACCAGCAAAGGGTCCAAAAATGGCATCTACCCGTTATCCACAGCGTGTTCGTAATGACCTGCGTTTTCGCGAGCTGACGGTGCTCCGCGTTGAGCGCGCCAGCGCGGGTTTCCAGCGCATTGTTTTAGGCGGCGAGGCGCTGGAGGGCTTTAGCTCCCGCGGTTTCGACGACCATACCAAGGTCTTTTTCCCGGCACCCGGGATGACGTTTACGCCGCCGGTGGTCACCGATGAAGGCATCGACTGGGGCGACGGCGTGCGTCCGCAGGCGCGCGATTATACGCCGCTCTACGATGAGGCAAATCATGAGCTGGTTCTCGATTTCTTCATTCATGACGGCGGCATTGCCAGCAGCTGGGCGGTCGAGGCGAAAGCGGGCGACACGCTGACCATCGGCGGCCCGCGTGGTTCGCTGGTGGTGCCGGAGGATTACGCCTGGCAGCTGTACGTGTGCGATGAATCCGGCATGCCCGCGCTGCGTCGACGTTTAGAAAGCATTGCTAAACTGCCGGTTCGCCCGGAGGTTCATGCGGTCGTGACGGTCGGGGACGAATCTTATAAAGACTATCTGGCGCACCTGAGCGGGTTCAATATCACCTGGGTGGTGGGCCATCGCGAGCAGGCGGTCGCAGACCATCTGACGGCGCTGACCGTTCCGGGGGAAGACTACTTCATCTGGCTGACCGGGGAAGGGAAGGTGGTGAAAACGCTGAGCCGTCAGTTTGAAACCGACGCGATTGACCCGCAGCTGGTGCGTGCCAGCGCATACTGGCACGCCAAATAATCAGGCGGCGGAATCCAGCTGCGCTTCGTTCACCTGATGTTCGAGCGAGGCGCGGACCTCGTGCAGCGCTTTCTCCTGCTGAGCGAAGTACGCTTCCATATTGTTGAGCGACGAGACCAGCAGCCAGGACTCCTCTTTCTCCAGTTCCGCCAGCTCGTTCACTAAAATGTCGATCTGCTCGCGGACCTGCGCCATTTTTTTGCGGATACGTTCCAGATCGTTCAGCCTGTCGCTGGCCATCAATGGCTCGAAGCCCTGTTGCAGGCGGGCCACCAGCGAGCGAATGGCTTTCACATCGCCGCGCTGCTTCGCCTGGTTTAGCTGCACCATCATGCTGTTGGCTTCTTCTTTCAGATCGTCCGCCACCAGATCCGGGTGGCAGAGCTTGCTCGCCTGCCGCCAGAGACGCTTGAGTTCGTTCTGGTCTTCTTCCGAAAGATGCTTACCTTTGCGCAGCCGCACTTCGGCATCGTGATGCTGCTCGCGATACTTCTCGTACTCTTCGTTCGCCTCGTCGCGCGCCTGACGCGCAGGCTCCTCTTCGCGCGTTAAGCCGCTCTCCAGCTCCAGCGCTTCGGCCAGCAGGTTGGCAATCAGATTGCTTTGCTGTTCCAGATGCTTACGCGCCTCAGCGGCCTGTACGGAATCGGCCGGGAGATCGCGCCAGCGCTGGGTGAGCGTCGCCAGCACCTCTACCGCCTGCGCCATATAGTGCTGGCAGCGACGGTAATCTTCCTCGCGACGACGCGCTTCCGCCTGCTGACGACGCAGGTTTAGCTCCGCCAGGGTTTTACGCAGGGCAAGGATCTGCTGCATCAGCGGCCCAAGGCGGGAAAAATAGAGATCGTTAAACTCATCAAGCTGCTGCACGCGGGCGTTGCGGCGGTCAATCAGATCGCGCAGACGCTCTTCCAGCGCCTTCAGCTCCAGCTTGCTGGCGGCCACCTGCGGGTCGCGCCACGGGGTGACGGCGCGCTGGCCCTGTAGCCAGGCGGTAATGGCCGCCATGGCCGCGGTGTAGTTCTTCTCCTCAAGCGCCACGACGATTGCCTGTAGCTCATCGTCAAACGCTTCATTTTTCAGGCGTGTCAGCTGGCTCTGGATGATGTCGTCATCTTCCAGTTCAATGGCATTTTTAATGATTTCTAGCCGTTTGATCGGTGTGCTCATGATGCCTTTCGCTTTGGCGCTTAAGTATTTGAGTTAAGGTTAGTTGTTGTAAAAGCTACAGGAAATAATACACACGGATGATGATCGGCGCGATGGGGGATTTCTTTAGATTTTACAGAGTGTGAAGATGGGCGCTTAACAGGTGAATAAGCGCTTTGTTTTTTGAGGTGAGAGTTAATTCCTTGAAATAGATAACAATAGTTTTAAATCAAGACAAGTCCCTACGTAAAATTACCAGGTAAAACGCGTATTCATCCGAATAGTTTGCCCTTTCTGGAGTGCTTATGCTTCATCTCACTGACTTTTCCTGACACCGGCAGACGATGGTTCGCCGTGCGGAATATTATTTTCAACGGAGTGTAGATGAAGATGAAAGCTATTGTAGTCGCCCTGCCGATCGCGCTGATCCCGGCAACCGTTCTGGCGGCAAATACGGAAGAAGGGTATTACGGTTCGGCAAAATATCTGCAGATTGAAGAGCGGGCCAAAGAGATGGATACCAGTTCCCGTCCAGGTGTCGGGCAGTTTGTGGGTGGTAAACAGAAAGAGCACTTAGGCGGTGCGGCGATTGCTGCGGGTTATCAGTTTGGTAACGGCTGGCGCACTGAAGGTGAATACACCTTTAAGCAGAAAACCGAATACACCAACGGTTCCAGCGCCTTCCCTAACGGTTTTGATCATCTTCAGACTGAAACTGAACGTCTGATGTTGAATGTCTATCGTGATTACGAGCTGGGCTACGGCGTCTCTGTTTACGGTACCGCAGGGCTTGGTGTAAGCAGGATTAAAGCAGGCGGCTGGCAGGGCAATCCTGGCCGTGAATATGGCTCGACGACGCAAAATAATCTGACTTACGCGTTAGGTGCAGGCGTAAGCTACACGCCGGTTGAACGTCTGTATATCGATCTGGGCTATCGCTATGTTGATATGGGTAAGATCGAAAGCGGATATAACAACTATGCGAACATGCGTGGTTTAAAGGATGAGCAGATGAAGGCCCATATCGTCTCTAATGAATTTACCCTTGGCATGCGTTATGTCTTTTAACCTGTTGTAAGTGTCATTGCTCTAAAAACAGGGCCAACACCGCGTGAATGCGGGGTTGGCTTTTTTATTGCACACAGGTGTTTTTGATTACCTGCACGCCATCAATTAACCTCACGATAGATCCCCACCACGCGTCCCACCGTTTTTATCTCGTCGATACCGCACTCAAACGGAACCTTGCCGCCCGCCACGTGGAGTTTTTTACCCGGCAGCAGCGTCAGGTCGCGGATGCTGGCGGTGCCTTCAATCTCAACCAGCCACAGGCCGTCGGTTAACGATGCGTCTTTTTCGATAAAGTGCAGCTTCCCCTCCGCCCGGACGGCGATGCCGCGCGCCAGCGGTTTGCTAAAGAAAGCAGAGTCGATACTCAAAATGGAATTTTCTTCCAGTCTCCCGTCACTGAGTGTGAATGTCGAAACTGAAACGGGATCGCCCGGCACGGGGTGACCTTCAAACTGCGCCCCTTGGCCGGTCATCAGCCAGCGAAGGCTGGCGCCGGTGTCCAGCGCGCACTGAACCGCAAAGTCGTAAGAGACGGTACCGCGCGCGTAGCGGTTCTGAAGCGAGCTGGCGGCGATATTAAAGTGCCGGGCCAGCTGGATTTTCTGCGTGAAACCATATACCTGACAGATTCTATCGAGTAACTCTTCATTATTCACTTGAGAATCTAAGATCAAAATATATTCCTTTGGGTGTTTACTAATACTCAATTGGGTATTAGTATCATTGCAAATTCGGGCAATCAGCGGCAGACGTTGGCAAACAGAGGCTAATGATTGCAGACAGTATCAAAATGGGAATCATGCAGCATGGCTTCTGAAATCGCAATCATCAAACGGTGGAAAAAACCGTGCTGTACCCGTTTTCAGCACATTAGCGTGCGTGAATTTATGCGAGGGGAGATATGGCGATAGAAGCTGCCCGTGCAAGGGTTCCACTTAGCGTGGGAGCGCGTCTTAACGGGCTTAACCACGTCGCTGAACTGCGCGCCCGATACGGGAGCGATAGCGGAAAAGAGCTGGCGCGGTTTATGGCCGAGCTGCGCGATAAGCGCGACCCCTATTTTGAGGAGAACTGCAGGGCACTGGCCGCCCTCTTTTTCCTGGCGAGATTGCCCGTCGCCCGTCATGAGTGCGATATCAGCGAGCTGACGACCGAAGAGAAACGGGCGCTGATTAACGCCATGAACCATTTTCGTGCTGTTGTGAGTTTATTTCCTGAACGGCTGACCATGCCGATATAACCCAACCCAAAAACTAATGGCGTAAACCCGCCGGGCATCCTTTTGCCTGAATTTAAGGAGAACGCGTGATGCGAAACAGTGAAAACCACCCTTATCCGATCGGAAGTGAAGAACTGAAACGCCTGCTGGCAGAGGCAAAAACGGAGGAACGATGCGCGCGAGCCCTCGCGGTCTCCCTGCGCCTGGAGGCGCTGGCGAGCCATATCTACAAAACCGGTATGAGCGGAGAGGACGTTGCCGAACTGCTGTGCCACGAGGCGGCCCGCTACGAGCGTGAATCACAGGAGCTGCACTGATGGCCGATTTTATCGATCTTGCCCAGGCGCGCGAGCAGGAAGACAGAGAGCGCCACATTAATCGCGCCCGCAGACGACCCGCATCGCCTTCGCGTTTCCTCTGCGAGGACTGCGAGGCGCCGATACCGGAGGCGCGCCGAATAGCGGTGCCTGGCGTAGCCCTGTGCGTCACCTGTCAGGAGATCGCAGAGATGAAAAATAAACACGTCCGGGGAGGATGAGTTGGCGACGTCATTTGCTTATCCGTGGAATGCCCCACGGTCGGCCATTGCCAGCCCTTATCTCACCCATGCCCAACAGCAGCGCCGCGATCGCTTCTTCGCGGCGCTGAAGCAGGCAAGAATGGCTCTTTCACAGCAGCCTGACTGCGTGCGTTTTGAGGTCTGGCGCGCGTTTGACGCCCTCGAACAGCATCGTGGCAGCCCGCAGGCTAACGCCTTTTTGATCCGCTTCTGCAAAAGAATGTTACCTCGCCTGCGGCGGGTCTCTGAACGCTATGCCTGCGCAGGTTTGCATGAAGCAGTCTCCCGAGCCGTGTTTGACGGCCATTTCGATACCCAGCTTCTGCAGTACCTTGCCTCGCGAATGGTCGAACTGGTTGCCCGCTATAACCGTCTGCCGGATATGTCCCGCGCGGACATCGACCTGCTGGCCGCCGATATCGCCAGCTTTATTCGCGGCGAGCTGGCGAATATTAACGATGCTGAGATGGGTGAATACCAGACGCTGTACGTCTGGTATCAGCGCGCCGGACTGATCGCCCGGCAGTTCAACGTGTCGCCTCCGCACTGGGAGCGCGTGTCGAAGACGTGTTTCGACAAAGATGACGTTGCCGCGGCGGTGATCCGCATGTTTTCCGAGGCGTGGTGGCGCGGGCGTCTGCGTCGGGTCGCGGCGGCCTGGCGCGAGCATTTGCAGATTGCCCTCGGCAACGTCAGCAAACGGAGAACGGCGTATGCGAGCAAACGCTGCGTGACCGAGTGGCGCGAGCAGAAGCGCCGCACCCGCGAATTTCTCAAGGGCATGGAGCTGGAAGATGAAGAGGGCAACCGCATTAGCCTGATTGAAAAATTCGATAGCTCGGTGGCCAACCCGGCGATACGACGCTGTGAACTGATGACCCGTATCCGCGGATTTGAAAATATCTGTGAGGCGCTGGGCTATGTGGGCGAGTTCTATACCTTAACCGCACCCGCGCAGTATCACGCGACGCTGAAATCAGGCTACCCCAACGCGAAGTGGAACGGGGCCAGTCCGGCGGATACGCAAGGCTACCTCACCCGGCTGTGGGCGCGCATCCGCGCAAAGCTCCACCGTGATGGGATCCGTATTTTTGGTATCCGCGTTGCGGAACCCCATCACGACGGTACGCCCCACTGGCACATGCTGATGTTTATGCTGCCGGAAGATGTCGAATGCGTTCGTCGGATTATTGGGGACTACGCGCGGCAGGAGGATGCCGCTGAGCTGCAGAGCGAAAGCGCCAGACAGGCGCGCTTTCACGCGGACGCGATCGATCCGCAGAAAGGCAGTGCTACCGGCTATATTGCCAAATACATCTCAAAGAATATCGACGGCTATGCGCTCGATGGCGAGACCGATAGCGAAAGCGGCGGGCTGCTGAAGGAGACGGCGTCCGCCGTGTCGGCCTGGGCGGGGCGCTGGCACATTCGCCAGTTTCAGTTTATTGGCGGCGCGCCGGTAACGGTCTACCGCGAGCTGCGACGTCTGGCGGATCCCGAGGCCGCGAGCGGTCTGAGCGTTGAGTTTGCTGCCGTCCAGGAGGCTGCCGACGCCGGCGACTGGGCGGGATACGTTACTGCACAGGGCGGCCCGTTTGTGCGTCGCGATGATTTACAGGTGCGCACCCTGTATGAGCCGGGTGCCGGGTTTAACCAGTACGGCGAGGAAACGGTCCGCATCCGCGGCGTGTACGATTCTGCCGTTGGCGCGGGCAGCCCAATTATAACCCGACTCACGCAGTGGAAAATTGTGCCGAAGCGGGCCGCGGATCTTAAGGACACGCCTGTATCCTCTCGGAGTTCTGTCAATAACTGTACGCAGACCGATCTTTCTCAACCCCTCAGCAGGCGTGCGAGGCGGGCGTTAACCGAACGCATCAAATTCATCCGCCCTGGCGCGTCGTCGCCCATCGTCTTCGCGAGCGACCCGCAGAACGGGGTTCCGGAGAAAGTAATCGATGAGATACGGCTCGCCACCGGAATCGCCATCAGCCGTGGAGAGGCCCTGCATCTTATGGCTGGCGGCGTTAGCCGCTTTAACGACAAATGGTGCAGAGGGGCAGCTGACGGATCGCTCTTTCCGGCAGCGCGTTCTTATCAGCACAAGGCGCGGAAAATCCTTGAACGTATTGGCTATTTAACGGATCTCTTTGCTCAGAGAGCCCGCTAATCTCCATCCATATCATGTACATACCGTGAAGGGTTCTGATTTTTCGCTTCACTCTTTTTATGAATACGTGCTACTGTATTTTTATACAGTATCTCGTGGTGGAGGTTGTGTGGACAGAGAGTTGAACGAGCAGGTCATGATTGAACGCGTCGAGATGATTGCGCGACTGACGACAGAAGGAACATGTCAGGAAAGAGATCGTGAGATTGCCCTGAATTTGATTGCTGAGATTGCGCGGGGAAATTTAATCAAGAACAACGCATTTACCGTTGTTTTCTCAGCATCGCCTGTTCCGGAACGAATCAAAAAAGAGGGTAACGTTCGGGTGAACATTACGCTCGATAAAGATCAGCAGATTGGCCATGCCGTCGTTGAAGCCTTTCAGTGCGAACTGACCCGCAGAATACGATCCCTGTTTCCGTCATCGCGGGTGAGCGTGAAAATAGGATCGGTGACGGGAGTCGAGCTCCAGGGGCTTGAAGGAGAGGCCGATCGCGAAATGCTGGATAATATTCTCCGGGAAGTCTGGGAAGACGAGAGCTGGCGTTAGCCCAGCGTCATAGCCCGAACGTACACCCTCATTCAGATTTTGCGCTTTCGTCGACCCACGCTTCGCTGCTTGTGGACGGTCTGTTGTGTCCGAGATTGTCCATCCGTCAGCGATAGCGAAAAGACCGCCGGCCCGGGAAACTCTACAGTACCTGGTAACCGGATGTTGGGAGCGTCTGATGAA
The DNA here is from genome assembly GCF_000568095.1 of Enterobacter sp. DC4. Classification (NCBI taxonomy): domain Bacteria; kingdom Pseudomonadati; phylum Pseudomonadota; class Gammaproteobacteria; order Enterobacterales; family Enterobacteriaceae; genus Enterobacter; species Enterobacter sp. DC4. The sequence continues at coordinate 211,517 of NZ_AZUB01000005.1, forward strand.
GATCTATGCAATGCAGGGGGACACGCTTGATGCCGTTTGCGCCCGCTATTATGGGCGCACGGCTGGCGTCGTAGAAGCCGTTCTGAAGGCCAATCCTGGCCTCGCGGAGTCAGGCGTTATTTTGCCTCACGGCACGCCGGTAGAGATGCCGGAGGTGAATAGCGCCCCCACCAAAGAATCCGTAAACCTATGGGACTGAGCCTGGAGAAAATCACCACGGTTATCGCCTACTGGCTGGCCGTGGCGCTGGCCTGGTTCGGGGCGATGTCTCCTGAAAAGGTTGCGCTGTACGTGGGGAGCCTTTGCGCCATTTTTACCGCGCTGACGAATTACTGGTTTAAGCGCAAAACCTGGCGCTACCTCCAGTCTCTGGGCCTCGATAAGAAGAGCATTCGTGAACTCAATCATTAAGCGTTGCAGCGTCGCTGGCGTGCTGGCCCTGGCGGTGCTGATGCCTCACTTTCGATTACTGAAAACCTCCCCGGAGGGGCTGGCGCTGATTGCCGATCTCGAAGGATGTCGCCTCTCGCCCTACCGGTGCAGCGCTGGCGTATGGACGTCAGGCATTGGTCACACGGCAAACGTCGTGCCGACGCGGGACATTACCGAGCGTGAGGCCGCGGTAAATCTGGTCGCTGATGTGCTTAACGTTGAGCGTCGTCTGGCGGCGTGCGCGCCGGTGGAGATGCCGCCGCGGGTCTACGACGCGCTGGTGAGTTTTTCCTTTAACGTCGGCGCAGGCGCCGCCTGCCGTTCGACTCTGGTCTCCTTTATCAAACGTAAACAGTGGCCACAGGCGTGCGGGCAGCTTACCCGCTGGGTGTACGTCAACGGCGTCAAAAATACCGGGCTGGAAAACCGTCGTGTCCGCGAGCAGGCCTGGTGCATGAAGGGGCTGCCATGAGAGTCCTCATGCTGATGCTGGCCGGACTGCTGGCGATCGCGCTGTGGCTTCGTCATGACAACCAGACCCTGTCCCGTTCTTTAGCCACGGCCAACCGGGTCGCCAGCGAGCAAAAAACGGCCCTCGCCACGCTTAACCATCAGCTGTCCCTGTCGCAACGGATGGCCAGAGCAAATGAAAACGCCCAGGTCAGGCTCCGTGAGGAGCTTGTTACTGCGGGCGAGGAGAGGGCAAGACGGGAAGCGACTATCGGGAGATTACTCAATGAAAATGAAGCGTTACGCCGCTGGTATACCGCTCAGCTGCCTGATGCTGTCCGCAGGTTGCACACCCGCACCGCCTGTGCCTCCGCAGCCCATTGTTTACAACGCCTGCCCGAAGGTGAGCCGCTGCCCGATGCCGGGAAGCGAACCCGCCACTAACGGCGATCTCAGCGCCGATATTCGCAGGCTGGAATACGCCCTTATCGCCTGCGCGCTGCAGGTTGAAACCATAAAAGACTGTCAGGATAAACTCGATGCACAAACTCAAGAGCCTGCGTCAGGCATTAATTGACGCGATCCCCCAACTGAATGCCAACCCGGAGCGCCTGCAGATGTCGGTCGGCAGCGGCAATTTTGACGCCCGACTGGCCTCCTCGCTCTCCTTTGAAAAGCGGTATGCGCTGAACGCGAAGGTCAGCGGTTTCACCGGCGACAGCGAGGGATTTTTTGTCCCGGTACTGGCCTGGCTGCGGGAAAACCAGCCGGATATTTTTACCCTCGATGAAGGACGCAAAAACGGATACACCTTCACGATCGTCTTAAACGATGACGATACGATGGATATCACCATCAGCGTGCAATTGACCGAGCGCATTCTTGTCACTCAGGAGCAGGGCGCTCTGCACGCGACGTATTCCCCGGAGCCGCCGCTGCCGGAGCCCGTCACGCGTCCGAAGGCGTTGTACATCAACGGTGAGCTGGTCAGCCAGTGGGAGGATTAAGCTCCCCGAGCTGAAGGCCGCCAGCCGCCAGCTGTCTGGACCGCTTGTTGTATCATCCCGCAGAAAACCCCGTCTCGTTGCTGCCGTTCGTCCTGAACGGCATTCTCTTCTTATGAATACATTAACTTCCATGAACGGTATCGCTCGCGCGATCCGCAACCTGATTCGTATCGGTGTTGTGACCGACGTTGACCTCAACAGAGGCCTTTGTCGTGTCCAGACCGGCGGGATGAAAACCACCTGGCTGAACTGGCTAACCTGTCGTGCGGGACGTTCGCGCGTGTGGTGGGCCCCTTCCGAGGGAGAGCAGGTGCTGCTGCTGGCCATCGGCGGTGAGCTGGATACCGCCTTTGTGCTGCCCGGCATTTTCTCGGACGACCATCCGGCACCGTCCGGGTCACCTGACGCGTTCCACGTCTCGTTTCCGGACGGCGCTGTGATCGAGTACGAACCCGGGCGCGGGGCGCTGACGGTTGCAGGCATTAAAACGGCTGACATTACCGCCTCTGAATCGCTGACCGCCACCGTGCCGGAGGTACGGGTGACGTCAACGTCCCGCATCACGCTGGATACGCCTGAAGTGGTATGTACCAATAAGTTAATTACCGCCTCGCTGGAAGTGCAGAAGGGCGGGGTGATGACCGGAAATATTGAGCACTCCGGCGGTAAATTCACTTCCAACGGGGTGCAGGTGGACAACCACGCGCACGGCAGTGTGCAAAGCGGCGGAAGCTGGACTAAGGGGACACAATGACGGTGCGTTACAGGGGAATGAACAGGCAGACCGGGCTAAGCCTTTCAGAGTCTGACCATATCCGGCAGAGCGTGCGCGACATTCTGGTCACGCCGATTGGCTCGCGGGTCATGCGCCGAGATTACGGCTCGCTGCTGGCGGCGATGATTGACAGGCCGCAGAGCCCGGCGCTGCGCCTGCAGATCATGGCCGCATGCTATTCCGCCATCCAGAAATGGGAGCCGCGGATAAGCCTGACGGCCATCACTTTCGAACGTTCGGAGAACGACGGGACGTTGTATGTCGATATCACCGGCACGCGCCCGACCTCCGGACAATCCTTTTCTATCACCATTTCACTGAGTTAAACGCTATGGCTATTGTTGATCTGAGCCAGCTCGCCGCGCCTGATGTCGTGGAGGAGGTGGATTATGAAACGCTGTTGGCAGAACGAAAGGCCACCTTTGTCTCCCTCTATCCGGAAGAGGAGCGAGAGGCGATTGCACGGACGCTGACGCTGGAGTCAGAGCCGATTGTGAAGCTGCTGCAGGAGAACGCCTACCGGGAAGTCATCTGGCGCCAGCGGGTTAACGAGGCTGCGCTGGCTGTGACACTTGCCTATTCTGCTGGTCGTGACCTTGATGTTATTGCGGGAAACAATAATACCGAACGCCTGACCATCACCCCGGGAGATGACACTACCATTCCGCCAACGGCTGCCGTCATGGAGTCTGACGCTGACCTGCGACTGCGCGCCCAGCAGGCATTTGAGGGATTGAGCGTCGCGGGGCCGGTTGGAGCCTATGAATATCATGGTCGAAGTGCCGACGGACGGGTCGCTGACGTTTCGGTTGATAGCCCTCAGCCTGCATACGTGACGATTTCGGTGTTATCCCGTGAGGGTGACGGCACCGCTCGTCCTGAACTACTGGCGGTTGTTGAAAAAGCGCTTAACGCTGAAACCGTCCGCCCGGTCGGCGATCGTGTGACTGTTCAGTCAGCAGAAATTGTGCCTTACAAGATAAACGCAACACTCTACGTTTATCCCGGACCAGAGTCTGAACCCATCAGGCAGGCTGCAGAGCAAAGGCTGCAAAATTATATCAGCGCACAGCATCGCCTTGGACGCGATATCCGCCTGTCGGCCATTTATGCAGCACTTCACGTTGAAGGCGTGCAGCGCGTTGAACTGGAATCTCCCCACTCTGACATTGTACTGAGTAAGTCGCAGGCCTCGAACTGTACCTCGTATCAGATAGCGATCGGGGGTTCGGATGAGTGACAGGCTATTACCCGTTGGGTCCTCACCGCTGGAAATCGCTGCTGCCGCTGCGCTCTCGAATATTGAGCATGTGCCGGTACCGCTACGCACGTTATGGAACCCCAGCGCGTGCCCGGTGAATTTACTTCCCTACCTGGCATGGGCGCTGTCGGTAGACCGTTGGGATGAGGCGTGGCCGGAGAGCACCAAACGCAGCGTCATTATGTCCTCATTTTTCGTCCATCAGCACAAAGGAACCATCAGCGCATTGCGTCGTGTGGTGGAACCGCTTGGCTTTTTGATTGAGGTGCGCGAGTGGTGGCAGCTCGGTGAGGAGCCTGGCACATTCCGTCTGGTTGTCGGTGTGCTTGATAACGGCATCACTGACGAAATGTATCAGGAGCTTGAACGTCTCATTGAGGATGCCAAACCGGCAAGTAGACACATGACCGGGCTGGCTATCAGCCTGAGCTCAACGGGAGAGTTTTATGTCGGCGCAGGATGCTATCACGGCGATGCGCTGGCTGTTTACCCCTACACCACTGAGGAACTTATTGTCGGTGGTGATTATTACCCGGCCTCGGCCATCCATTTGATTGATAACCTGAGAGTGAACGCATGACCGCAAAATATTTTGCCATACTGACGAATCAGGGCGCTGCGCGGCTAGCTAACGCGACGGCACTTGGTACGCAACTCAACCTGACGCAAATGGCGGTAGGCGACGCTAATGGAACGTTGCCAACCCCCGATCCGGCGCAGACGAAGCTCGTCAACCAAAAACGCATAGCGCCGCTGAACCTGCTCGCTGTTGACCCTAATAATACCAGCCAGATCATCGCGGAACAGATTATTCCCGAGAATGAGGGCGGTTTCTGGATCCGAGAGATCGGTCTCTATGACGACGACGGCATTCTGATCGCCGTGGCTAATTGCCCGGAGACTTATAAGCCTCAGCTGCAGGAAGGCAGTGGTCGCACGCAGACCATTCGTATGATTCTGATTGTGTCGAGCACGTCATCAATTTCCCTGAAAATTGATCCGTCGGTTGTGCTGGCAACGCGCCAGTATGTTGACGATAAAGTTATTGAGGTAAAGGGCTACGCTGATGATCAGATGAAAAAGCACATTGCTGCTGATAATCCGCATAAACAGTACCCTTTAATCGCCAATGCGTTAAAAGAAATTGCCGATGCAGGGTTGAGTGCTGAGGTTCTCAAAAACCTTGGTTTGGGGGAAGGCTCCGCGCTGCCTGTTGGTGTACCCGTTCCATGGCCATCAGCAACTCCACCGGCAGGGTGGCTTAAATGCAACGGAGCGGCGTTCACCGCCTCACAGTATCCCAAACTTGCACTGGCTTATCCTGCACTCAGATTACCTGATTTACGTGGTGAGTTTATCCGTGGCTGGGATGACGGGCGAGGGATTGACGCTGGTCGTGGGCTGCTGTCATTCCAGGAAGGTACTATTGTTTCGGGCTTTGATGACAATGATACGGGAGATATCAGCTCAATCGGGTCTGCTGCCTATGGGTTCGGCGATGTAATGACCGCAGCACAATGGGAAAACATTAAAGGAAAAAAATGGATAGGTAGTCCGGCAAATTCGCAGCGTTACGATTGGTGGGCTTATGTTTCAGCCCGCCCCCGTAACATCGCATTTAACTACATCGTGAGGACCGCATAATGGTGATGGCAAAATTAAGCAGTGAACATATCGCCATTATGGCCGGTGAGATTACTGTGTTTAATTATGACGGAGAGACGGGTGAATATCTTTCTTCATCCGTTGAATATTTAGCGGAAGGTGTAGGCATTCCAGCCTTATCATGTATTGATGCGCCTGGAGAATCTAAAGAAGGTTTTACCATTTGTCGCACCTCTGACTTAAGCGCATGGGAGTACCTCGCCGATCATCGCAGTGAAACTGTATACAACACGAAGACAGGTCAACGAGTCACGATTTCCCTGCCGGGTGATTATCCGAAAGATACGACTACAGAAGCCCCTGGTACGCCATATGATAAGTGGAGTGGCAGCGGGTGGATAACCGACGTAAAAGCGAAACACTCTGCGGATGTGGAAAAGGCTGAACAGCAGAAAACCGCATTACTGGCTGAAGCGTCTGCAATTATCGCACCATTAGCAGATGCTCAGGTTGGAGGCTACATTGACGATGCAGATATTCCACGTCTGACTGAATGGCAGCGGTACCGTTATAAACTAACTAAGATTGATACCGGCACTGCTCCGAATCTTTACCTTCCACCAAAACCCGAGGTATAGGTCATCCAATATCAGGTGCTTTTGATGTATCAATAATCATCAGCAGCACCTGATATTTTCAGCATTCAGCCAGGAAACGTATTCATTTATTCGTTGCCAGATATCTCATGGCTAATTTCCATAAGAGTTGGCTCACCTTTTTCATTGACTTCAAGCCGCATTCCCTCAGGTATTTCCCGCATTGTGAAAAACCAGTTATCTTCAGGGAGCTCTATAGCACCAACAGTATCGTGGAAACCATGAATGACCTCCGTCATCGTGATCGGATTAAATAGGCGCATAGTAAACTCTCCACGAAAAACCATTATTTGATGGGGCACCCGTTGCGGCCATTGTGCAACGAGCTTTGAAACCGATATTTGTTGTTAAAGCATCAATGATCATTGATGAATGAGCAAAGTTGGGCGCTGTGCCAGGATCAGCAGAGAGACGTTCGGCAATGCTGATATAGCGGCTTATACCTGGTAGCGCAATTGGGTAATTAACGGTTGCCAGGCCGTTATCAAGGATTACACCATACCCCATAACCTCAATGGCTCCGTCCGACCATATTACCCAAGCTCCATTTGCGTTACTTCCTCGACTGGTTACGTATTTAGCTCCTCCCAAACCAAGGTTTTCGAAAATGCGTGTTTATCCATTAAATGGCATGATTTCCGGTTTTGACGGAGAGAAATACCATGCTTATTGGATACATACGCGTGTCAACAAATGAACAAAACACCGCCTTACAGCGTGACGCGCTGCAGCGTTCAGGATGTGAGCTCATTTTTGAAGATAAAATCAGCGGTAAATCGACAAACAGACCAGGGCTCAATCGTGCTCTCAGACAGCTGAATGCGGGCGATACTCTCGTTGTATGGAAACTCGATCGGCTCGGGCGCAGTATGCGCCACCTTGTTTCAATGACCGAGGAACTACGCCAGCGAAGCATTAACTTCCGCAGTTTGACTGACAGCATTGATACCTCAACGCCAATGGGGCGTTTCTTCTTCCATATTATGGGAGCGCTTGCTGAAATGGAGCGTGAACTCATTGTCGAGAGAACGTGCGCCGGGCTGGCCGCAGCGCGGGAACAGGGACGTATTGGTGGCCGACGCCCTAAATTGACGCAGGAGGAATGGGCTCAGGCTGGAAGACTGATTGCTGCCGGAGAATCCCGGCAGCGCGTTGCGTTAATTTTTGATGTGGGTGTTTCAACGCTTTATAAAAAATTCCCCGCCACGGTAATCGGACAATCGTTGTGCCAGCGGCCGCTGGACAGGGATGGTTAGCTCATAGCAAGCCCAGCCGCGACAATATCACTCACCAACTAACCAAGGAGTTAAACGGATGAGTGATTTTCACCACGGCGTGGAAGTTATCGAAATCAACGATGGCACCCGCACCATTTCCACCGTCTCGACGGCAATCATCGGTATGGTCTGTACGGCCAGCGATGCTGACGACAAGACATTTCCTTTAAACGAGCCCGTGCTCATTACCAACGTGCAAACTGCGATTGCGAAAGCCGGCAAGGCGGGGACGCTGTCCGCTTCTCTGCAGGCGATTGCCGACCAGTGTAAACCGGTTGTTGTCGTTGTTCGCGTGGCTGAAGGCACCGCAGAAACCCCGGAAGAGGCGCGCAAACAGACCGTTTCCAACATCATCGGTACCACCGACGAAAACGGCAAATACACCGGCCTGAAGGCGCTTCTGACTGCGAAAACGGTAACCGGCGTTAAGCCACGTATTCTCGGCGTTCCGGGGCTGGATTCTCAGGAAGTGGCGACCGCACTGGCCGCGATGTGCCAGAGCCTGCGCGCGTTCGGCTACGTCAGCGCATGGGGCTGTAAAACCATCTCTGACGCGATCAACTACCGCAAAAACTTCAGCCAGCGCGAGCTGATGGTTATCCATCCTGATTTTCTGGCATGGGATACCACCACGAACGCAACGACGACGGCCTGGGCAACCGCCCGCGCGCTTGGCCTGCGCGCCAAAATCGACCAGACAATCGGCTGGCATAAAACCCTGTCAAACGTTGGCGTCAACGGCGTTACGGGTGTAAGCGCCTCTGTCTCCTGGGATCTGCAGGAACAGGCTACCGATGCGAACCTGCTTAACCAGGCGGGCGTCACCACGCTGATTCGCAACGACGGCTTCAAATTCTGGGGTAACCGTACCTGCTCTGACGATCCGTTATTCGTCTTTGAAAACTACACCCGTACCGCGCAGGTGCTGGCCGATACCATGGCGGAAGCGCACGCGTGGGCGATGGATAAACCCATCACGCCAACGCTTATCCGCGACATCGTTTCCGGTATTAATGCCAAGTTCCGCGAGCTGAAAACCAACGGCTATATCGTCGACGGCTCCTGCTGGTATGACCCTGAGTCTAACGATGCATCAACCCTGAAAGCGGGGAAACTGTATATCGATTACGACTACACCCCTGTCCCGCCGCTGGAAAATCTGACCCTGCGCCAGCGCATCACCGATACCTATCTGGCAGACCTGTCAGATTCGGTTAATAGCTAAGGAGCTCCAGCATGGCGTTACCACGCAAACTTAAGTACCTGAATATGTTCAACGATGGCCTGAGCTATATGGGCGTTGTTGAGTCTGTGACCCTACCGAAGCTTACCCGCAAGCTGGAGAAGTATCGCGGCGGCGGTATGCCGGGCTCGGTCTCTGTCGACCTCGGTCTGGACGATGATGCCCTGGCGCTGGAGTGGACCGTTGGCGGTCTGCCGGACGCCGCGCTGTGGGCGCAGTATGCCTCTCCGGGCGCGGACAGCGTGCCGCTGCGCTTTACCGGCTCTTATCAGCGCGATGATACCGGCGAAATCTCCGCCGTCGAAATCGTCATGCGCGGCCGTCATAAAGAGTTCGATGGCGGTGAAAACAAGCAGGGCGAGAGCGGCACCACCAAGATGTCCACCGAGTGCGTGTACTACCAGCTGACCATTGATGGCAAAGAGATCATCGAGATCGACATCATCAACATGGTGCTGAAAGTCGACGGCGTCGATCGTCTGGCAGAACACCGTAAGGCCATCGGCCTGTAACCCTTTAACCGGCCGGGATTACCGGCCGGTGAGTTAACTTTCTGAAGAGTAACGAAATGGAAAATATCAACGAGACCGCCATGCACGAAAGTGAAAACCCACATATCGTCACGCTTGATAGCCCCGTTCAGCGCGGTGAGCAAAAAATTGAACAGGTGACGGTTTCTAAACCCAATGCGGGAACCCTGCGCGGGGTATCGCTGGCGTCGCTGGCGCAATCCGACGTTGATGCGCTGATTAAGGTGCTGCCGCGAATGACCTCTCCGGCGCTGACCGAGCATGAGGTTGCGCGCCTGGATGCCTGCGATCTGCTCTCTTTTGCAGGTAAGGTGATCGGTTTTTTGTCACCGGCTTCGGCTCGCTGAAATTTCCAGAAAATCTGTCGGTCGACGATCTGATGGCGGATATCGCGGTGATCTTTCACTGGCCGCCGTCAGAACTGTACTCCCTGAGCGTGACCGAACTCCTCTTATGGCGCGAAAAAGCGCTGCAGCGAAGCGGAAACCACCATGAGTAATAATGTCAGTCTTCAGGAGCTGCTTAAGGCAGTCGACCGGGCAACCCGACCACTTAACGCTCTCCATAACGCCAGCGTCACTCTCGCAAGCGATATCCACGATTCGCAGACGGCGCTAGGGGCGCTTGATGAGCAGGCGGGGCGTATTAACGGCTTCAGGAAAGCAAATGCCCAGCTCTCCGTGACGGAGCAGTCGCTTGCACAGGCGAAACAACAGGCAGCGGCGCTGGCGGTGCAGCTTAAAAACACGCAAAACCCTACCCAGGCACAGGCTGATGCGCTGTCCGCAGCCCGAAAATCGGCGGCTGACCTTAAGCTTGAGTACAACAGCTTACGCTATTCGGTACAGCGCCAGCGCACTGAACTCGCCCAGGCGGGAGTCAACACGCGTACGCTCTCGTCTGATGAGCGTCGTTTACGAACTCACATCAGCGAAAAAACGCAGCAGCTTAACCGACAGCGGGATGCGCTGGCCCGCGTCAACCAGCAGCAGGAGCGGCTGAGTACCGTTCAGAATCGCTACGAGTCAGGCAAACGCGTTACCGCGCGGGTGCGCCAGCTTGCGAATACGGGTGTGGGCATGGCCAAAGCGGGCTTTGACCAGACGTCCCGGTTTATGGCGCCAGGCATCAGCGTTGAAAAGCAGATGTCGGCCATTCAGGCAAACCTTGGCCTGTCGAAGGGGGATTCCCGGCTTGAGGCGATTCGCCAGCAGGCGCGGGAGGTCAGTGCCAGGACCGGAGTACCTGCAGATACGGTCCTTCGGGCACAAACCGAACTGACTCGTTCAGGCTATGACGCCGATGGGTTGCTTGCGGCCACCGCGCCAACGGTCAACCTCAGCCTGGCGGGGAATGTCGACGCGGTTAAAGCGGCCGATATGATCGCCAGCACGCAGGCCGCGTATAGCCTGGCCGATGCGGATGCGGGACGCATCGCAGATGTGCTTACACGCGGTTTTACCTCTTCGAATACCAGCCTCGCTGAGATGGTGGCGGCCGTCACCTCTGCAGCGCCCGCTGCGGATGCCGCCGGTATGGGGCTTGAAGAGACCACCGCGCTGCTGGGCGTTCTGGCGGAAAAAGGGATGAAAGGCGCCGCCGCCGGGGACGCGCTCAGCGCGATGTTGCGCCATGTTCAGACTCCGGATGCCATAAAAGCCTCGGGGGCGCTGGCTTCCGCCGCGGGTGATGGATCGCTTGATGAAAAACGCCAGCAGTTGCGGGGGGCGAAGGGCAGTACCGCGCTCGCGGCTTCCGTGCAGACCGATAATCTTGACGGCGATATCAACCGACTCCAGGCCGCGTGGAACGGGTTGAAGATTGATGTATTTGATAAAGCGGATGGCGCTCTGCGTAACCTGATAACAACCGCAACCGGCTGGCTTGGCACGGCCTCCCTTTGGGTGAATGCCAACCCTGAGCTAACGCAGACCCTCGCCAGCGTAGTTGTCGGCGCGCAGGCGTTTGCTGGCGTACTGGGTGGCGTAGGCACGGTTCTCGGCCCGGTTCTGACGGGCGTCAATATGGTTATCACCGCGGCCGGGATGTTAGGAACGGTATTCAGCGTGGTGGGCGGCGCCATCATGACGGTGCTGGGCGCACTTAGCTGGCCGGTGATTGCCCTTGGCGCGGCGATTGCCGCCGGCGCCTTACTGATTTTCAAGTACTGGGAGCCCATCAGCGCCTTCTTTGGCGGAGTGATGGAAGGGCTTTCAACGGCTTTCGCACCGCTGGGTGTGCTGTTCTCACCGGTGATGACGGTATTTGACGCTATCTCGGAGAAGCTGGGCGGTATCTGGCAATGGTTCACCGACTTAATCACGCCGATCAAGGCGACGCAGGAAACGCTGGATGGCTGTAAAAACGCTGGCGTGATTTTTGGACAGGCGCTGGGTGATGCGTTAATGGCACCGCTTAATCTCTTTAACAGCCTGAGCGGCAAGGCCAGCTGGCTGCTGGAGAAACTCGGTCTTATCAAAAACGAGTCGGGTAATCTCGATGCCGCGGCGGAAAAAGCAGGCGCGACATCCTCTTCTGCGGGCAGTTCGTCCATTCCGGTGGCGGGGATCTCGGGCGTCGGCCTGGGGTATCAGCCAACCCTCGTGCCGGGAGGACGCTCTTACGTCGATCAGAGTAAAAGCGAATACAACATCACGCTGCAGGGGGGCACGGCCTCAGGAACGGATCTGACGCGTCAAATCCGGGAGACAATAGATAGCATTGAACAGGATAAAGCGAGACGGCAGCAAGCCAGTTTTATGTAAGGTTGAGGAGAGAGAAAATGTTAATGGTGCTGGGTCTGTTTGTCTTTGAACGACGAACCTTACCCTATCAGACAATGCAGTTTACAAAGGATTATCGCTGGGCGTCCAACAATCGGATCGGGAAACCTAAAGCCTGGCAGTACCTTGGCGAAGGCGAGACATCTTTTACCCTCTCCGGACTGCTTTACCCGGAGCTCACGGGAGGGCGGCTTTCCCTTAAGGCGGTCGAGCTGATGGCTAATGAGGGGAGGGCATGGCCGTTGATAGACGGAACCGGCATCATTCACGGCATGTTTATCATTGAGAAAGTCACGCATACGCATTCGGATTTTTACAGTGACGGTACTGCCCGAAAAATTAATTTTACGCTGGAACTGAAACGCGTGGACGAATCGCTGATGACGATGTTTGGCGATCTGAGAACACAGGCCGAAGAGCTGGTGACGAGCGCACGTAATAGCATTGGAGGGCTGGTGGGATGATCACCGAAATGAATATCCGGGCGGGTGGGAAAATCGCCCCTGATTTTATGCTTAAGCTTGACGATCGCGATATCACACAAAATTTCAGCCATCGTCTTATCAGTCTGAGCATGATCGACAAACGTGGACTGGAAGCCGATCAACTGGATATTCAACTGGATGATTCCGACGGGCTGCTAGACTTGCCGGCCCGGGGGGCAAGGCTCTCCTTATGGCTGGGATGGGAGGGAACCCCGCTCCAGCCGAAAGGGAACTTTACGATCGATACAATTGAATTTCGGGGCGCGCCGGACACGCTGACCATTCGGGGATGCAGTGCTGATTTTCGTGGAAAGCTAAACGTGCGGCGCGAACAGTCGTGGCATGACACGACGATCGGCGCGATAGTCAATACTATCGCTCAGCGTAACCAGTTAACTGCCAGCGTTGCGGCGGGACTTTCATCGATTGCTATTTCTCATATCGATCAGTCTCAGGAGACCGACGCTGCGTTTCTCACCCGCCTGGCCGAACGTAATGGTGCCTTTGTTTCAATCAAAGCCGGCAAGGTTATTTTTATGAAAGCGGGGCACGCCGTGACGGCCAGCGGCACGCCGATCCCCTTAATGATGATTGAGCGTGGTGACGGCGATAAGCACCTTTTTTACGTTGCCGATCGTGAAAACTATTCCGGCGTGACGGCCAAATGGCTGCAAACGCGCGACCCAAAACAGCAAAATACTCAATTGAGTATTAATCGTCTACCTGAGGGGCAAGCGACAGAGGGGCTGCAACACCCGGATGCCGCCGTGCCGATTGCAGAACCAGGAGGCAAGGAGCAGAAGCCGCAAGAGAGGCTGGTGGGATCGGCGGAAAACGTATTTGAGCTCACCACGGTGTATGCCTCTGAAGAGCAGGCTCTCAGGGCCGCAGAGGCGAAGTGGCGCGCGCTGCAGCGGGGTACCGTGAATTTCTCTATCCAACTGGCGCTGGGGCGAGCCGATTTGTACCCCGAAACGCCGGTATTGGTAAACGGTTTTAAACGCGTTATTGACGAGCAGGCGTGGATCATCCGCGAGGTGGTGCATACCCTCAACGATAGCGGATTTACCACGCAGCTTAAGCTTGAACTGAATGCCACTGACGAAAAATTTACTGTTGATAGTGAGTAATACAGTTGCTATTGGTTTTATTTTGGGTATTATTGATTCACAAAATGTGAATCAAGTGGAGGGGTACATGTTTCATTGTCCTAAGTGCAAGCACTCTGCGCATGCGCGTACCAGTCGCTATCTAAGTGAAAATACCAAAGAGCGCTATCACCAGTGCACCAATGTGGACTGCAGCTGTACGTTCGTGACGATGGAGTCCGTGGAGCGCCTGATTGCGACCCCCGGTGTTTCTGAACGTGTCCAGACGGCTTCGCTGAATCAGGGTTAGCGGCTGCGTCACCGGCTCAAAAAAGCCAATAAAAAAGCCACTCAATCGAGTGGCTTAATCATATGATTCTACTGCTAAAATTTGGTGGCCCCTGCTGGACTTGAACCAGCGACCAAGCGATTATGAGTCGCCTGCTCTAACCACTGAGCTAAGGGGCCGTGGCGGTGAATTATAAAGTAACTCCCCGCAGCAATCCAGCCATTCACACCTGCCTGCTGTTTTTATAAACAACGCATAATCAATCCTTTATACTTCCCTGACGATGTATCGAGCGGGAGTAAAGATGATCAACGATATTCTGGCCCCAGGCCTGCGGGTGGTGTTCTGCGGAATCAACCCGGGCAAGTCCTCGGCGCACACCGGTTTTCACTTCGCCCATCCGGGCAATCGCTTCTGGAAGGTGATCTACCAGGCCGGGTTTACCGACAGGCTACTCAAGCCCGAAGAGGAGCAGCATCTGCTGGACACGCGCTGCGGGATCACCATGCTGGTTGAGCGGCCTACGGTGCAGGCGAGTGAGGTCAACCTGCATGAGCTGCGCAGCGGCGGGCGGGAGCTGATCAAGAAGATAGAGGATTATCAGCCGGCCGCGCTGGCGATCCTCGGCAAGCAGGCCTACGAGCAGGCGTTTAGCCAGCGCGGAACGCAGTGGGGCAAACAGAGCATCATGATTGGCGTGACGCAGGTATGGGTGCTGCCAAATCCAAGCGGGATCAACAGAGCGACGCTGGATAAGCTGGTAGAGGCGTATCGGGAGCTGGATGAGGCGCTGATGGTGCGGGGGCTTTAGGGGCCTCTGCGGGCTGATGCCTTCACCCTAATCCTCTCCCACAGGGCTGAGGGTTCCCCAGTAATTTTCCCTGAAGCGATGAACGTTGCTTCAGCAAAATTAATAACTTACAGCGACGCCCTGGTCCGGCTGTAAATCGCCGAAGCGTTTCCGTAAGGCCGGGGCGAGGCGCAGGGATGCGCCGAGAGGGCGTGGCCTGCAGGGATGCAGGCTCATGCCCGACCCGATAGCCTGAAGGAATAAGCTGAGGGCACCGCGAAGCGGCGATTTACCGCCGGGAGCCCGGTTCGCAAGGGTGGTGGCGACTGAGCCACCCTGGCACGTTCACTGGTCATGTCGTTACAGAGTAGCAAGGAACATAAAGTGAACGGAATGACCACCACAGCCGTAGGTTCCCCCTCACCCCATCCCTCTCCCTCAAGGGAGAGGGGGTCGTCCGTGCAGCCATTATTTTGAGGGGATCCCACATCCCACAGGGAGAAGGAATAAACAAAAAAAAAGCTCCCGATTGGGAGCTTTTTGCTGTTTACCTGGATTAGTCGTCCAGGAAGCTACGCAGCACTTCAGAGCGGCTTGGATGACGCAGTTTACGCAGCGCCTTCGCTTCGATCTGACGGATACGTTCGCGGGTAACGTCGAACTGTTTACCCACTTCTTCCAGCGTGTGGTCGGTGTTCATATCAATACCGAAACGCATACGCAGGACTTTCGCTTCACGGGCGGTCAGGCCAGCCAGAACGTCGTGCGTTGCGGCACGCAGGCTCTCGGTGGTTGCAGAGTCCAGCGGCAACTCGAGGGTGGTATCCTCGATGAAATCACCCAGATGTGAATCTTCATCATCACCGATTGGTGTTTCCATGGAGATTGGCTCTTTGGCGATCTTCAGCACTTTACGGATCTTGTCTTCCGGCATCAGCATGCGCTCGGCCAGCTCTTCCGGCGTCGGCTCGCGGCCCATCTCCTGCAGCATCTGGCGGGAAATACGGTTGAGCTTGTTGATGGTCTCAATCATATGCACCGGAATACGGATGGTGCGCGCCTGATCCGCGATGGAGCGGGTGATCGCCTGACGGATCCACCAGGTTGCGTAGGTGGAGAACTTGTAACCACGACGGTATTCAAACTTATCTACCGCTTTCATCAGACCAATGTTGCCTTCCTGAATCAGATCCAGGAACTGCAGACCACGGTTGGTGTATTTCTTGGCGATAGAGATAACCAGACGCAAGTTCGCTTCAACCATCTCTTTCTTCGCACGGCGGGCTTTCGCTTCACCGATGGACATACGACGGTTGATATCTTTAACCTGCTCGATGGTCAGGCCGGTCTCTTCTTCAATCTGATGCAGTTTCTGCAGGCCGCGATGCACATCGTCCTTCACGTCGTGCAGTTTTTCAGACCATGGCTTGTTCATCGCGATAGCCGCGTTGAACCAGGTTTCGCTGGTTTCGTTGCCGGTGAAGAGGGTGATGAAGTTCTTCTTCGGCATTTTGCACTGCTCAACACACAGCTTCATGATGATGCGTTCCTGGGTACGTACGCGATCCATCATCACGCGCATGCTGTTTACCAGGTAGTCGAACTGTTTTGGCACCAGGCGGAACTGTTTGAATACTTCAGACAGTTTCAGGATCTCTTCCTGTGCGGCAGCATGGCTGCGGCCTTTCGCTTTGATGGTGTCACGCGTCACTTCGTACTGGGTACGCAGCTCGGCAAACTTCTCACGCGCCAGCTCCGGGTCGATGCTGTTGTCATCATCCGCGGTGTCGTCGTCGCTCTCTTCCTCATCTTCGTCTTCGTCATCATCCATCTCTTCCTGAGACAGTTCAGAACCGACGTGAGTGGCGGTAGGCGCCATATCTTCTTCAGCGTTCGGGTCGACAAAACCGGTGATCAGGTCAGACAGGCGCGCTTCTTCCGCTTCAACGCGATCGTACTGCTCCAGCAGATAGGTAATCGCTTCCGGGTACTCGGCAACAGAGCACTGAACCTGGTTGATCCCGTCTTCGATGCGTTTTGCGATGTCAATTTCGCCTTCGCGGGTCAACAGTTCAACGGTACCCATTTCGCGCATGTACATGCGGACCGGGTCAGTGGTACGCCCGATTTCAGATTCCACGCTGGACAGTACCTGTGCAGCAGCTTCTTCCGCATCTTCGTCAGTGTTGTTGGAGGTTTCAGCCAGCAACAGATCATCGGCATCCGGTGCTTCTTCCATCACCTGAATGCCCATGTCATTGATCATTTGGATGATGTCTTCGATTTGATCTGAATCGACGATATCTTCCGGCAGATGGTCATTGACCTCGGCATAGGTCAGATAGCCTTGCTCCTTACCACGTTGGACAAGAAGTTTCAGCTGTGACTGCGGGTTTTGCTCCATAAGACGGTATCCACACTTAATTCGTTTGATTGGTGTCGGCGATGGGGCTGCCAACCTTTAAAGCGAGGGCGTACTTATATTTTTGCCGCTGCCTCTCAGTGCGGCTGCCGGGGGCTTCCCGATCGATATTCGGCACTTAAGCCGTTAAATTTTTTATTTCTTCGCCAGTTCCTGGTTAATCATCCAGAGCTCCCGGCGTTCTTCGCTGCTTAAACCGTGTGTGCGCTCGCGAGCTATCAACTCTTCCTGGCGCAGCTCAAGCATCGAATCAAACATATGGTTGAGTGAGTCGGTGAACGTTTTTTCTGCAATATCCTTATCTGCTATATCGTCCCACATCGACAATTTTTCAAGGGTAGCGGCCTCTTTTGTGCCGCGATAATGTTCTAAAAGTTGTCCGGTGGTCAGACCTGGCTGTGATAAACACGTGTTGACCAGTTCTGAAAATAAGCCAAGTCCGGGCAATTTTTCGTGGTTCAAACCCGCCAGCGACGGCACCTGTGGCGCCAGTTCCGGGTTTTGCACCAGTAACCCTATCAGTATACGCATGGTTGTGCGTTTTAGCTGAGGCGCGGGGCGAACCGCGCCGTTTTCAGCCTGTTTAGGCATTAAACGTTCAAGCTGGCTGTCATCCAGAATGCCGAGCTTGTTGCCTAACTCCTGACGCAGATAGATGCGCAGCGTTTCGCCGGGCACCTGACTGATTAACGGCAGCGCCAGCGTGCTGAGCTGCGCGCGCCCGTCAGGGGTACTCAAATCGACCTGCGGCATCAGGCTGTTAAACAAAAACGTGGAGAGCGGCTGAGCCTGCTCCATCCGCGCTTCAAACGCCGCTTTGCCCTCTTTACGCACCAGCGTATCCGGGTCTTCACCGTCGGGCAGAAACATAAAGCGTAGCTGACGCCCGTCGGTCATATAGGGTAGCGCGGTTTCCAGCGCGCGCCAGGCGGCATCGCGTCCTGCGCGGTCACCGTCGTAACAGCAAATCACGTTGTTGGTCACGCGGAACAGCAGTTGAATGTGATCCGCTGTCGTGGACGTTCCTAACGACGCAACCGCGTAGTTGATGTCGTACTGCGCCAGTGCCACGACGTCCATATAGCCTTCGACGACCAGAAGACGCGGAGGTTCCGCGTTATCCTGCTGCGCCTCATAAAGACCGTAAAGCTGGCGGCCTTTATGGAAAATATCGGTTTCCGGGGAGTTGAGGTACTTCGGCAGGGCATCACCCAGCACGCGACCACCAAAACCAATTACCCGGCCTCGCTTGTCGCGGATTGGGAACATCACCCGTTCGCGGAAGCGGTCGTAGCTTCGTCCCTGGTCGTTGGTGACCAGCATGCCTGCATCGATGAGAGACTTACGATCTTCGCTATTGCCGCCAAAACGCTTTAACACGTTGTCCCAGCCGGGCGGGGCGTAGCCAATAGCGAAACGCGCAATGACATCGTCGCTCAGTCCGCGCTTGTTCAGATACTGACGCGCAGGCTCAGCCGCAGAGTGCTTAAGAGACTGTTGGTAAAACGAATTCAGGCCATCCATCAGTTGATACAGCGTTTGCCGTTGATGGCGCTCGATCTGACTTGGCCCACTGCCTGCTTCATACGGCACTTCAAGGTTATGCATCGCCGCCAGCTCTTCGACGGTTTCAACGAACTCGAGCTTGTCGTAGTTCATCAAAAAATCAACGGCATTACCGTGTGCGCCACAGCCGAAGCAATGGTAGAACTGCTTTTCACCGTTTACGGTGAAGGAGGGGGTTTTTTCGTTATGGAACGGACAGCACGCATGGTAGTTCTTGCCCTGCTTTTTCAGCTTTACCCGCGCGTCGATGAGATCGACGATGTCGGTTCTGGCAAGCAGGTCATTGATGAAAACGCGTGGGATTCTTCCGGCCATATGCCCCAAAATTTTAAGCGACTTATAAACGAAAACAAGCCGCGCATTCCTTCCGGAAGCACGGCCTTACGACTATTACTCTGTCTGTCAATTGAGGGCTGAGGCCCTCAACCAATTAGTACAGACGAGTACGGCGTGCGTTTTCGCGAGCCAGTTTCTTCGCGTGACGTTTCACAGCGGAAGCTTTAGCGCGCTTACGTTCGGTCGTTGGTTTTTCATAAAACTCACGACGACGAACTTCAGCCAGAACACCTGCTTTCTCGCATGAACGTTTGAAGCGACGCAGTGCTACGTCGAACGGCTCGTTTTCACGTACTTTAATTACCGGCATGTAACTCTCACCTTTAATAAATTCGGTTTGCCGCTGGCATCAACGCCAGCTTATTTCAAAATGGTGCGGAATTTTACTGCAAATGCTGCTGCTTTGTAAAGCACCGATGCGATTTTGAAAGGGACTTTAATAAGGGTGAGGAGTATACACGAGCCTTCTTCCTGGGGCGAACAAAGTTTTACATCAACCCGCCCAGGCTCTACACTGCGCGGTATTGAAACGAGGTAAAACAAGTCATGCGTGTACTGGGTATTGAAACATCCTGCGATGAAACCGGCATCGCCATTTACGACGACGAAAAAGGGCTTCTGGCCAACCAGCTGTATAGTCAGGTGAAATTGCACGCTGACTACGGCGGCGTCGTGCCTGAACTGGCCTCTCGTGACCACGTGCGTAAAACGGTTCCCCTGATTCAGGCGGCGCTAAAAGAAGCAGGATTAACGGCAAAAGAGATTGATGCAGTGGCGTATACCGCAGGCCCGGGCCTGGTCGGTGCGCTGCTGGTTGGCGCAACGGTTGGCCGTTCGCTGGCATTTGCGTGGGATGTGCCGGCGATCCCGGTTCACCATATGGAAGGGCACCTTCTGGCGCCGATGCTGGAAGAGAATCCGCCTGAATTTCCGTTTGTGGCGCTGCTGGTCTCCGGCGGCCATACGCAGTTGATTAGCGTCACGGGCATTGGCAAGTACGAGCTGCTGGGCGAGTCGATCGACGATGCCGCCGGTGAAGCGTTTGACAAAACCGCCAAGCTGCTGGGGCTGGATTACCCTGGCGGCCCGATGCTGTCGAAAATGGCGTCACAGGGAACGGAAGGACGCTTTGTCTTCCCGCGCCCGATGACCGACCGTCCGGGGCTGGACTTCAGCTTCTCCGGGCTGAAAACCTTCGCGGCCAACACGATCCGCAATAACGATGATAGCGAGCAGACCCGCGCCGATATCGCCCGCGCGTTTGAAGATGCGGTGGTGGATACGCTGATGATCAAGTGCAAGCGCGCGCTGGATCAGACCGGCTTCAAGCGTCTGGTGATGGCGGGCGGCGTGAGCGCCAACCGTACGCTGCGCGCGAAGCTCGCCGAGATGATGCAAAAGCGTCGCGGGGAAGTGTTCTATGCCCGTCCGGAATTCTGTACCGATAACGGGGCGATGATCGCCTACGCGGGTATGGTGCGCCTGAACGCTGGCGCAACGTCCGACCTGAGCGTGTCCGTGCGTCCGCGCTGGCCGCTGGCGGAACTGCCTGAGGCGTGAGTTTTTTTGTCCGGTGGCGCTGCGCTTACCGGGCCTACGGTTTTGTAGGCCGGGTCAGGCGAAGCCGCCACCCGGCAACAAACCGCACTACACCCGCAGCATCCCTTTCTCTTCCAGAAACGCAATAATCGTCGCTAAACCGTCCCCCGCCTTCAGGTTGGTAAAGGTCCATGGACGCTCGCCGCGCATGCGGTTGGTATCGCGCTCCATCACCTCCAGCGACGCACCGACGTACGGCGCGAGATCGGTTTTGTTGATCACCAGAAAATCGGATTTGGTGATCCCCGGCCCGCCCTTGCGCGGGATTTTTTCCCCTTCGGCCACGTCGATCACGTAGATGGTCAGATCCGCCAGCTCCGGGCTGAACGTCGCGCTCAGGTTGTCCCCGCCGCTTTCCACGAAGATCAGATCCAGATTGCCGAACTTCTCGCTTAACGCCTCCACCGCCGCCAGGTTCATTGAGGCATCTTCACGGATGGCGGTATGCGGACAGCCGCCCGTCTCCACGCCCACGATGCGCTCCGGTGCCAGCGCGCCCGCCTCGGTCAGAATGCGCTGATCCTCTTTGGTGTAGATATCGTTGGTCACCACCGCAAGATGATAGGTATCGCGCATCGCCTTGCAGAGCGCTTCCAGCAGCGCGGTTTTGCCCGACCCTACCGGGCCGCCTACGCCCACGCGCAGGGGATGTTTGTAATCAGCCATATTGACTCCTCAGGAACGGAATAGTCGTGAATATTGGGTTTCGTGGCGCGCGGAGGCGATGGCGGACAGCGGCGTTGCTGCCCCCAGCGCGTCGTCGCGACGTAAAAATGCCTGTTCAAAACCAGCGGCGTAGTGGTCGCTCAGTTCGATAATCAGCTGCTGTGCGGCCTGCTGCCCAAACGGCACCAGCTTGACGCCTGCCATCACCGCGCTCTCAATCCAGCTGTATCCCAGGCTCAGCGCCAGCTCGCGCACGCTAATGCCCCAGCGTACGCCGAGCCAGGCCATGCCGCAGAGCTGGCTTTGCATAAACAGCGGCAGCCATTCGGGCGGACAGTCAGGTTCCCAGCTCTTAATCAGTCGCGTAAAGGCCGCCCCACGGTTGCGCTCCTCTTCGCGCAGCTCGCGCGTTTCACGGCAGGCGAGAAGGTATGCCGTCCAGCGTTTTGCATTTGTAAGAGAGGATTGCTCACAGGCCTGATAAAGACGGATAAACAGCGGCAGATCGACGCAGAAAAAGCTCTGCTCCATCTGCTGTATTTGCCAGCGTTTAAAGGCCCCGGCGTCCGTGACCCAGCCCGCCTCAACGGCCCACTCCAGCCCCTGGGACCAGGTAAACGACCCGACCGGCAGGCTGCTGCTGGAGAGCTGCATCAGGCGCAGCCTCTGGCGAGCGTGCTCCATCAGCTCATCAGCGCCAGCAGGGCGGAGACAATCAGCCCGCCGCCGAAGGTTTTACGCAGGCCGTCGTGACGGCGCAGCAGCAGCCCTGCGGCAAAGCTGGCGCACAGCACCGCGGCGCTGGCCAGCATAAAGCCGCTGGTGAAGAGCCAGAAGCTATGGCCGGACATCTCCACGCCGTGCGCCCAGCCGTGGAACATCGCCAGGGCAGGCACCGCCAGCAGCAGACGGTTTTCCGTTTTAAACATCATCACGCCGCTGACCGCCAGCGAGGCGATAATCAGCATCTCCATGCCGCTAAAGCCGCCGAGCAGGCTGCCCGCAATGGCGCCGACAAGCATCATCCCGAGGGTGGCAAACGGCAGCAGGAGTTTGCGACCGCTCAGCGCCGAGAGCACGCCTGCACCGGTCAGCATCAGGAGATGATCGAGCCCGGTCAGCGGGTGGAAAAAACCGGCCTGAAAGCTGTCGGCGCCGTGGCCGGGATGCGCGAGCGCGGGAACGGAAAAAGCCAGCAGTAACAGCGGTAAATACTTGCGCATGATGGATCCTTAATGTGAATGAGCGTGAGAATGGCCGTGGCTGTGGGCACCGCTGGTATAAGCGCCCGCTTCCGGTTCAAACGGCAGGCTGGCGTAGCCCACGTCCAGCCCGAACTGGCGCAGCATGTCGTCGAGAACGTGGTCGTGGTGATAGCGCAGCTCGCCGGGCATGATCTGCAGCGGCACGTGGCGGTTGCCCAGGTGGTAGCAGGCGCGGGCGAGCAGGAACGGATCGGCGCAGCGCACCACGGAAACCGACTCCGGGGCGGCGATCACCTCGACAACCTCGCTGCCGTCGTCGGTAGTCAGCAGGTCGCCCCCGCGCAGCAGCAGGCCGCGCGGCAGCATCAGCCCGGCTTCGCGGCCGTCGTTCAGCGATACGCGGGCGCGGCTTTTCACCCGCACGTCAATCGGCAGCGTGACGCTGGCGGTGACGGGGTGCGCATGGTCCAGGCGTTGGGTTAAATAGATCATCATCACTCCTCAAAACAGGAAATAGCGTTGCGCCATCGGCAGAACGTTAGCCGGTTCGCTGGTAATCAGTTCGCCGTCGACGCGCACCTCGTAGGTTTGCGAGTCGACGGTGATATTCGGCTGCAGGCCGTTGTGGATCATGTCCGCCTTTTTCACCGTCCGGCAGCCTTTCACCACCGCGATGGCGCTCTGCAGGTTGAGCTGCTGCGGGATGCCGTTCGCACTGGCCGCCTGCGAGACAAACGTCAGTCGCGTGGCGTGGCGCGCGGCGCCCAGCGATCCAAACATCGGGCGGTAATGCACCGGCTGCGGCGTGGGGATTGAGGCGTTGATGTCCCCCATTGGCGCGCAGGCGATCATCCCGCCCTTGACGATGGTGGCGGGTTTGACGCCAAAGAACGCCGGGGACCAGACGACCAGATCCGCCAGCTTGCCCGCCTCAATCGAACCCACTTCATGGGCGATACCGTGGGTCAACGCCGGGTTAATGGTGTACTTGGCGACATAGCGCTTCACGCGGAAGTTGTCGTTCTCGCCGGTCTCTTCCGGCAGCGCGCCGCGCTGGACCTTCATGCGGTGCGCCACCTGCCAGGTGCGGATAATCACTTCCCCGACGCGGCCCATGGCCTGCGAATCTGACGAGGTGAGCGAGAACGCGCCGATATCGTGCAGCACGTCTTCCGCGGCGATGGTCTCCCGACGAATGCGGGATTCGGCAAACGCCACGTCCTCAGCGATATCCGGATCGAGGTGATGGCAAACCATCAGCATGTCGAGATGCTCGTCGATGGTATTGACCGTGTAGGGCAGCGTCGGATTGGTGGAAGAGGGCAGAATATTCGGGTGCGCGCAGGCGGTGATGATATCCGGCGCGTGGCCACCGCCCGCCCCTTCGGTGTGGAAGGTGTGGATTGTGCGCCCGCCAATGGCGGCCAGCGTATCTTCGACAAACCCGGACTCGTTCAGCGTGTCGCTGTGCAGCGCCACCTGAATGTCCATCTCTTCGGCCACCTCCAGCGAGCAGTTGATCGCCGCAGGCGTCGCGCCCCAGTCTTCGTGGATTTTCAGCCCTATAGCACCCGCGGCAATCTGCTCGCGCAGGGCGTCTGGACTGGAGCCGTTACCTTTGCCGAGCAGGCCGATATTCACCGGCAGCGTATCGGCAGCCTGCAGCATGCGGGCGATATACCACGGCCCCGGCGTGCAGGTGGTGGCGTTGGTGCCCGCCGCGGGTCCGGTGCCGCCGCCGATCATGGTGGTGACGCCGGAGACCAGCGCCTCTTCCGCCTGCTGCGGGCAGATCCAGTGGATGTGGGTGTCGATCCCGCCTGCGGTGACGATCTTTCCTTCGGCGGCAATCACTTCCGTTGCCGCACCAATCGGGATCGTCACACCGGGCTGAATGTCCGGGTTTCCGGCTTTACCGACGGCAAAGATCCGCCCGTTCTTGACGCCGATATCGGCTTTCACGATCCCCCAGTGATCGACGATCAGCGCGTTGGTCAGCACCAGATCCACGCAGCCGTCAGCGGTCATCTGTCCCTGACCCATGCCGTCGCGGATCACCTTCCCACCGCCGAATTTAACCTCTTCGCCGTAGACCGTGAGATCGTCTTCCACTTCGATCCACAGCTCGCTGTCGGCCAGCCGCACTTTATCCCCGGTGGTGGGGCCAAACATATCGGCATAGGCCTGGCGCGAAATCTCAGCCATGTTTCACCTCGCCCATCACCTCGCCGCGAAAGCCGACAATGCGCTGCGCACCTGCGACCTGAACCAGCGTCACTTCCCGCTTCTGGCCGGGCTCGAAGCGCACGGCGGTACCCGCTGGGATGTTCAGCCGGTAGCCTTTGGTGGCTTCCCGATCGAACTTCAGCGCCGGGTTGACCTCGTAAAAGTGGTAGTGCGATCCGACCTGGATCGGCCTGTCGCCGTGGTTTTCGACAATCACGGCTTGGGTTTCGCGCCCGACGTTGATCGCAATCGCGCCGGGCTGGATCTGGTATTCGCCTGGGATCATCACGCGCTCCTTAGACGATCGGGTTATGGACGGTGACGAGCTTGGATCCGTCCGGGAAGGTGGCTTCGACCTGAATATCCGGGATCATCTCCGGGACGCCCTCCATCACCTGGTCGCGCCTCAGGACGTGGCGGCCTGCCTCCATCAGCGCGGCGACGGTTTCGCCATCGCGCGCGCCTTCCATAATGAAGGCGCTGATCAGCGCGACCGATTCCGGGTAGTTGAGCTTTACCCCGCGCGCAAGGCGGCGTTCGGCAACCAGCGCGGCGGTGAACAGCAACAGCTTGTCTTTTTCTCTGGGGGTCAGTTCCATAACGTTTCTCTTATGTCTGCCAGATACGCGGCGAACAGGCGGTTTTGGTGGTGAGAAGCGGGCGAAGCGACTGCCAGACGTCGCGCATCACCCGCTGACAAATCAGGTTATCGTGGGAGAGAAAACGCACCGACAGCAGGCCATCGGTGAGCGTTGCACCTGCATAATTTTCCAGCGGTGCGAGGCGTTCACGCACCGCGTCGAGATGTTCTTCCTGGGCAGGGTAGAACAGCAGCGTGCCGAGCCACGGATGCCCGGCGACGGGCGTGAGATCGCCGTCGCTAAGGTGCTGACGCTCAATCAGGCGCGGCTCGTCATCTACCCACACCTCAAGACGGCTCTCCAGCGTGCCGTGGCTGAAGGTTTCGTTTATCACCGGGCGGCCCAGGCAGTACAGCTCCCATGCCAGCAGCGTGCTGGAGGCCTTCAGGTGGAAAACGGAGCGCAGCGCGGCATTAGCGCCGGGAAAAATAATCGTGTCCTGCGGCAGCCACTCCAGGGTGGAATCTTCCTCGAGATAAAAATGCTGATTCAGGCGAGCCTGTGGGCCGCTGCTGCGATAGAACTTGCTGGCGCCGGGCATGGTGATAAGCGCATGGCTTTTGGCGTCCAGACGCACGGTGATATCCAGCGTATCGCCGCCCACAACCCCGCCTGGCGGGTGCAGCAGATAAAGGTGGCAGGTTTCCCCTTCGGGATAAAATGGACGCTGAACGGTAAGCGGCCCGACGTGGTGGGCGGAGTGCAGGAGGGTTTTCTCAGGGGTGTGACAAAACTGCAGGGCAAGCGATGCCTGCCAGCCTTTGTACGAATTATCAGTGACCTGAGCTGCTAACATGCTGCATCCATTTCCACACCATCGGGATACGTTTCAGTATGCCCTGGCGGAAATGAAGCCTGTCATATGAGTCGCTTATGGATAGTCTGTAATGTAGGCCGGGTAAGCGCAGCGCCACCCGGCAAGAAAGGCGATGACATTATTAATAACGGGGTTTGCGGGACTACCGGTAATCCTCTGCATCCACATCATACCCGGACGGCTCCCAGCGGATTGCCAGCAGCGAGGCCAGGCCGATAAACGGCGCCAGGGCAATTACCCAGAACACAGCGGTATCCAGCGAGGCGACCAGCAGCGGGAACAGGAACAGCGACAGCGTCGAGCTGCTGCGCATCAGCGTCTGGTTGAGACCCACACCCACGCCGCGCAGCGAGGTCGGGTAGCTCAGCGAGGCAAACGTCATGGTATGTGCGCCCGGGCCGAAACCCTGGCCGAACAGGAAGAGCGCCAGCATCGCCACGGCAAGCACGCCTTCGGTGGCGCCTTCCGGACGACCAATCAACCCCAGGCCCAGCAGCGCGACCAGCTGGCAGGCGTAACCCGCCAGCGACATCCGCCAGGCGCCGAAGCGCGGCACGTAGCGTACCGCCAGCAGTCCGCCAACGAAGGCAAACAGCAGGTTAAGCGCCAGAGAAATGAGAATGGTGGTGAGCATCGACTGGACAAAGAAGCTGGAGATGATCACCGGCAGGCCAAACGCCACCGCGTTATAGGCGAACGAGGAGACGACGGATAGCAGCGTGGCGAGCGTCGTGCGGCGTAAGTAGATGCCGCGGAACAGGTTCAGATAGTTTGACCATTTCGCTTTATTCACGACAGGTGCGGGCTGGCTGAGCGCGTCCTGCGGCACGTGGGCATTGATGTTATACGACTGGCGTAAAATGGACGCCGCCTCTTTCAGGTTGCCCTGATTCGCCGCCCAGACCGGCGATTCGCTCATGTAGCGGCTGCGTATGGCGATAATCACCAGCGCGGGCACCGCGCCAAAGCCGAGAATCAAACGCCACAGCCAGTCGCTGTGGCTTTCCGGCAGCACGGCGTAGAAGAAAAGCACCAGCAGGTAGGAGATGCTGATGGCGGCATACCAGGTGGGGCACCACATCGCGACGCTGGAGGCCTTATTGCCGGGCCCTTTCAGCCTGGCGAACTCGCTTAAAAACGCCATCGCCACGGGAAGGTCGATCCCGACCCCCAGCCCCATCACAAAGCGGGCGCCCGCGAGCACATATTCGTTCGGGGCCAGTGCACAGGCGATGGCGGCCACCACGAAGAACACCATATCAGCCATAAAAACGCGGTAGCGCCCGATTTTATCCGTGAGGTAACCGCCAAGCAGCGCCCCGACAATGGCGCCAAAGGTAATCGCCGAGGCCACCATACCGGTACCGGCGGGCGTCAGGTTAAATTCGCGGGTGATGTCTTTAATGCCGAATGCCAGTGCGCCCAGATCGTAGGCATCTAGGAAAATGCCGCCCAGCGCGATACCGACTACGATACGGGCGTTTGCCCGGCCCTGAGAACCGTCATTAACGAGGCGTGATACATCCGATGCGCTGCGCACCCACTGGATGTCGCCATCAGGGGGAATACCTGCCGTTGAAAGGGGAGTAGATTCTGTGATTTCAGCCATTTTCTTCTTATGCGGTTGTGTTGTGTCCCTAACAGTTACCACAGGCAGAAGGTGACCAAAATCACATTTGGCTATAAGGCATAACTAACCCTTCGGAGCGTCTTTTTTCTTCCTCTTGAGCTTCGTCCAGATTTTGGTCTCCTGACGACGCCACAGGCGCTGGATATTGTCGTGATGACGCAGCAGGATAAGACAGGAGAGCATCGACACCGGGAAGGTGAACTGGGGTTTGAACCACCAGACGTAGAACGGGGCGATCAGCGCGCTGACGATAGCGCCCAGCGACGAATAGCCGCTCAGAAGAATGGTCAGAAGCCAGGTCCCGGCCATGACGCCGGTTAAGTCCCAGCCAATGGGGGCAATGGCACCAAAGGCGGTCGCCACACCTTTGCCGCCTTTAAAGCCGAAGAATACGGGCCAGATGTGGCCGACGCAGGCAGCAATAGCAATGAGCCCCAGCCAGAACGGCGTGACGCCCAGCGCATACGCGCCCCAGACGGGTAGCATCCCTTTCAGAACATCAAAAATCAAAACCGCTACGGCTGCTCCCTTGCCGCCAATTCGTAGTACGTTGGTCGCCCCCGGATTCCCGGAACCATTTTCACGCGGGTCAGGTAACCCGGCAATGCGGCAGACCAGAATGGCGCTGGAGATTGAGCCGCAAAGATAGGCGAGGAGGATCATTCCAGGCGCGATTGCACTCATAACGCTGTTCCGTTTTGAAAATGTATCTGTATTCTCAGCATCTGTGGATAATACGCATAATTCGCCGGAAGTGGTATCCGGTTTAGCCAAAAAGCAGGCAGGTCGTGATGGATATTGTATTTATAGAGCAACTTTCGGTAATCACCACTATTGGTGTTTACGACTGGGAACAGACCATCGAGCAGAAACTGGTGTTCGATATCGAAATGGGCTGGGATAACCGCAAATCGGCAAAAAGCGATGACGTGAACGACTGTCTGAGCTATGCCGACATCAGTGAAACGGTCATCAACCATGTGGAAGGGCAACGTTTTGCGCTGGTCGAACGGGTGGCTGAAGAAGTCGCAGAATTGCTGCTGAAAAAATTTAACTCACCGTGGGTGCGCATCAAGCTGAGCAAGCCGGGCGCGGTGGCGCGCGCCGCCAACGTTGGCGTCATCATTGAGCGTGGCACAAATCTGAAAGGCAAGAATTAACGTCATAATTGCTAAACCAATTTAGGTTATACCGGTCTCAGGACTGTATCTTATCGGTTGTCCGTATGGGACACCGTTTTTTTATATCTTTTTAGGGGTTTATAGATGAGCGATATGCACTCGCTGCTGGTGGCGGCAATACTGGGTGTGGTCGAAGGATTGACGGAGTTTTTGCCGGTGTCCAGTACGGGCCATATGATTATCGTTGGCCATCTGCTGGGCTTTGAAGGCGATACCGCCAAAACGTTCGAAGTGGTGATCCAACTGGGGTCTATTCTGGCGGTGGCGGTGATGTTCTGGCGCCGTCTGTTTGGTCTGATCGGTATCCATTTTGGCCGTCCGCCGCAGCACGAAGGAATGAGTAAAGGTCGCCTGTCGCTGATCCATATTCTGCTCGGGATGATCCCTGCGGTGGTGCTGGGCCTGGTTTTCCACGACGCCATCAAATCGCTGTTTAACCCAATTAACGTGATGTACGCGCTGGTGGTGGGGGGCTTCCTGCTGATCGCCGCGGAAGTGCTGAAGCCAAAAACGCCGCGCGCGGAAGGTCTGGACGATATGACGTATCGTCAGGCGTTTATCATTGGTTGCTTCCAGTGTCTGGCGCTGTGGCCGGGCTTCTCGCGTTCAGGCGCTACCATCTCCGGCGGGATGCTGATGGGCGTAAGCCGTTACGCCGCGTCAGAGTTCTCGTTCCTGCTGGCGGTGCCGATGATGATGGGCGCCACCGTACTCGACGTCTATAAGAGCTATCACTTCCTGACGGCTGGCGACATTCCGATGTTCGCCGTTGGCTTCATCACCGCGTTTATCGTGGCGCTGATTGCCATCAAAACCTTCCTGCAGTTGATTAAGCGTATCTCGTTTATTCCGTTCGCGATCTATCGCTTTATCGTCGCGGCTGCGGTGTACGTGGTCTTCTTCTGACCGATGGCCCTCAGTCTTTTGGCTGAGGGCAATGCTTTTCTTTCCAGTCAGACACCGCCTGAATTCGCCGTTTCGTGAGTTCTTCGCGAATTTCCGGTCCTTTGAATCCCGCCTCGACAACGTCCTTCGTGGGCACCGCTTTCGCCACCTCCCAGGCTTTACGCAGTAAACGTCCCTGCGGGTAGTCGCACGCTTCAAACCCGGTACGCCCGCGCACGTCAGCTTCGCTGGTCAGCGCGATTTGCTCTACGCGCTGGGGTTTGCGCCAGGCGTCGATATTATCGAAAAGCTTAACGATGGTGGCCGGTTTCAGGATGGGGAAGGTATGGATCAGATCGTGGAATTCGGCCACCAGTTTCGCCAGATCGCGGATCTCGTTCGGCACGCGCAGACGCTGGCACAGCCCCTCGACCAGCTTCACCCCTGCCGGACCGTGTCCGTGGTGGCGAGGCCAGAATTCCTTTGGCGTTAAGCCTTTGCCGAGATCGTGGCACAGGGTGGAAAAGCGCACGTCCACGTCAGGGCTGAGCATGGCCGCCATGCTCAGGGTCATCAGGGTGTGTACGCCGGTATCAATTTCCGGGTGCCATTTTGCCGGGGCAGGTACGCCAAACAGCGCGTCTATTTCCGGGAACAGCACCTTCAGCGCGCCGCAGTCGCGCAGGACCTGGAAAAAGACCTGCGGGTTACGCGTGGTGAGCGCATTTTCCGTCTCTTTCCAGACGCGCTCTGGCGTCAGGTGTTCAAGCTCGCCCGCCTCGGTCATGGCGGTCATCAGCGCCATTGTCTCATCGGCAATACGGAAACTGAGATGGGCGTAACGCGCGGCAAAGCGCGCCACGCGCAGCACGCGGAGCGGATCTTCAGAAAACGCCGGGGAGACGTGACGTAAAAGACGGTTGCGCAGATCGTCCTGACCGCCATAGGCGTCAACGATCTGCCCGTGCTCGTCCTGCGCCAGCGCGTTGATGGTGAGATCGCGGCGCAGGAGATCTTGCTCCAGCGTCACGTCCGGCGCGGCATAGCAGGTGAAGCCCGTATAGCCCGAGCCCGATTTCCGCTCGGTACGCGCCAGAGCATACTCTTCACGGCTTTTCGGGTGCAGGAACACGGGAAAATCGCGGCCTACCTGCTGGTAGCCCGCGTCGAGCATCTCTTCAGGGGTGGCGCCAACCACCACCCAGTCTTTATCTTTGACCGGCAGACCTAACAACGCATCACGTACCGCACCACCGACCAGATAACTCTTCACGCCCAACTCTCCCGTTTTCTCTTTTCCAGAATGATACGTAAGTCTGGCAGAGAAGACGAATTAGTTCATCCAGCGGTCTTTACGCTTACGGCTTGGGATCAGATGCGGCAGGACCAGACCCAGTACCAGACCCACGCCCAGCACGCCACCGCCATACATAAACCACTGCATGATTATGGTGCGCTGTTTGTCGTCGAGCTGCAGGTTGGCGGCATTCACTTTCTTCTGCGCGACAATCAGCTCGTTTTTCAGTTTCTGGTTCTCTTCTTTCAGGCCGTTAATCACACCGTCGCTTTGCGCCACTTTCTGCTGCATTTCAGCGGTGCGCTGGTTCCAGGTGCCGTCGATGTTGTTCAGCTTGTCGGTCAGGGTCTTCACCTGGTTTTCCAGATCCGGCACGCGCGTGCGCAGGCTTGGCACGGTGCTCAGCTCTTTCAGCGGGATCCAGGAAGTACGACCGGTACTGTCGCGAACCTGACCGTAGTTGGTGTCCGCATTGGTTTGTAACAGGGTGACTTCCTCGCCGGCATTTACCGTGCCCACGAGGCGATAATTATCTCCGGGGCCACTGCGTACCCAGGTGTTCAGTTCGTCAGAAACGTAACGCTTTTCTTCAGCGTGCACGGCGGTTGCGGCGCTAAAAGCGAGTAAAGTAAGTCCAATCAGGCGTAATTTAAGCATCATTAGTCGTTATTTTCATAAATAGTGGAACGATAGTAGTGGCAACAGTGTCTCTACGCAAAGCATTCGTCAGCAATCAGAATCATCTGTGTCACGACTCTACACATTTACGCCCGACAAATTGCTCATTGCATGGCAATTTGGCGCAAAATACTATGTACTGACAAACAAATGGCGAGGAAGTTCGCCCTCATTGACGCGTCTGTGACGCACGCAAAAGTACAAGGCTATGGCACAAGAAATCGAATTAAAGTTTATCGTCGAAAAAGACAGCGTTGACGCACTCCGCCAGCATCTGCATACGCTTTCCGGCGAACACCATGCACCGGTACAACTGCTTAATATCTATTACGAAACGCCAGACAACTGGCTGCGCCGCCACGATATGGGGCTGCGTATCCGCGGCGCGGGCGGGCGCTACGAGATGACGATGAAAATTGCCGGCCGCGTGGTCGGCGGCTTACATCAGCGCCCGGAATACAATATCGACATCAGCAAGCCAGAACTTGAGCTGGAACGTTTTCCGGCGGAAGTCTGGCCGGAAGGCGAGCTGCCTTCCACGCTGGCGGAACAGGTGCAGCCGCTGTTCAGCACCGATTTCTGGCGCGAAAAATGGCTGGTGACGGAAGGTAAAAGCCGCATCGAAATTGCCCTCGATCTGGGGGATGTGAAGGCGGGTGAGTTCCAGGAACCGATTTGCGAACTGGAGCTTGAGCTGCTGGAAGGGGACGCCAATGACGTGCTGAAGCTGGCGCGCAGGCTGGTAAACCAGTCCGGATTACGTCAGGGAAGCCTGAGTAAAGCCGCGCGAGGTTACCATCTAGCCGCCGGAAATGCGCCGCGCGTGCTGAAAGAGACGACCATTTTGCACGTTGCGCCGAAAGCCAGCGTTGAACAGGGTCTGGAAGCCGCGCTGGAGCTGGCGCTTTCTCAGTGGCAATACCATGAAGAGCTGTGGGTGCGGAATGTGAAAAACGCCAAATCCCACGTGCTGGCGGCGATTGCTCTGGTGCGCCATACCCTTGCGCTGTTCGGCGGTATTGTTCCTCGCAAAGCGAGCGCTCACTTACGTGACCTGCTGACGCAGACCGAAACGCTGATGCTCTCCGATGTCTCGGCGCAAACGGCGATCTACAGCCCGCAAACCGCCACGGCAAAACTGGCGCTGACCGAGTTTCTGGTGACGCGCGGCTGGCGCGCCTTCCTGGATGCGAAAGCAGAGGCCAAAATCGCGGAAAACTTTAAGCGTTTTGCGGATATTCATCTTTCCCGTCATGCCGCTGAACTGAAGAGCACCTTTGCCTATCCGCTCGGCGATAAGTATGGCGATCAGCTTCCCCGTCTGTCGCGCAACATCGACAGCATGCTGCTCCTTTCCGGTGCCTACGACGGGCCACAGGCGCAGGCGTGGCTGGAAAACTGGCAGGGGCTGAAGCATGCCATCGAAACCCGCCAGCATATTGAGATTGAGCATTTCCGTAACGAGGCCATTTCGCAGGAGCCGTTCTGGCTGCACAGCGGAAAACGTTAACTCTGGCAAGGAACCCCTAGAATGCCGCTTTCTTCACCGTTACAGCAGCAGTGGCAGACCGTTTGCGAACGTCTGCCTGAGTCATTACCGGCGTCATCGTTAAGCGAGCAGGCGAAAAGCGTACTCGCCTTCAGTGATTTTGTGCAGGAAAGCATCACCGTCTACCCGGACTGGCTGGTGGAGCTTGAGAACGCGCCGCCGCAGGCGGACGAGTGGCGGCATTACGCCGGCTGGCTGCAGGCCGCACTCGAAGACGTAGCGGATGAGACGACGCTGATGCGCGTCCTGCGTCAGTTTCGCCGTCGGGTGATGGTGCGCATTGCCTGGGCTCAGGCGCTGGAGCTGGTGAGCGAAGAGAGTACGCTGCAGCAGCTAAGCGAGCTGGCGCAAACGCTGATTGTCGCCGCGCGCGACTGGCTCTACGTCGCCTGCTGTAAAGAGTGGGGCACGCCGTGCAGCGAGGAAGGGGTTCCTCAGCCGCTGTTGATTCTGGGGATGGGCAAGCTGGGCGGCTGCGAGCTGAACTTCTCCTCCGATATCGACCTGATTTTTGCCTGGCCCGAGAACGGCTCCACGCGCGGCGGCCGTCGCGAGCTGGACAACGCCCAGTTCTTTACCCGTCTCGGTCAGCGTCTGATTAAGGCGCTGGATCAGCCCACGCAGGACGGTTTTGTTTACCGTGTGGACATGCGCCTGCGTCCGTTTGGCGACAGCGGCCCGCTGGTGCTGAGCTTTGCCGCGCTGGAAGATTATTACCAGGAGCAGGGGCGCGACTGGGAGCGTTATGCGATGGTTAAAGCGCGGATCATGGGCGACAGCGACGACGCCTACGCCAACGAGCTGCGCGCCATGCTGCGCCCGTTCGTGTTCCGTCGCTATATCGACTTCAGCGTCATCCAGTCCCTGCGCAATATGAAAGGGATGATCGCCCGTGAGGTTCGCCGTCGTGGGCTGAAGGACAACATCAAGCTCGGCGCGGGCGGCATTCGCGAAATCGAATTTATCGTCCAGGTCTTCCAGTTGATTCGCGGCGGCCGTGAGCCGTCCCTGCAGTCCCGCTCTCTGCTGCCGACGCTGAGCGCCATCGAGCAGCTGCACCTGCTGCCGGACGGCGACGCGCAAACCTTGCGCGAGGCCTATCTGTTCCTGCGTCGTCTGGAAAACCTGCTGCAAAGCATCAACGACGAACAGACTCAGACCCTGCCGGGGGATGACCTTAATCGAGCGCGTCTGGCCTGGGGGATGCGGGTGGACGACTGGTCAACGCTGACCGAACGGCTCGATGCCCATATGGCAGGCGTGCGCCGCATCTTTAACGAACTGATCGGTGATGACGAAAGCGAATCGCAGGACGATGCGCTCTCCGAGCACTGGCGCGAACTGTGGCAGGATGCGCTCCAGGAAGATGACACCACGCCGGTGCTGACGCACTTAACCGACGACGCGCGCCATCGCGTGGTGGCGCTGATCGCCGATTTCCGTCTCGAACTGAATAAACGCGCCATCGGCCCGCGCGGCCGTCAGGTGCTGGATCACCTGATGCCGCACCTGCTGAGCGAGGTCTGCTCGCGGGCGGATGCGCCGGTGCCGCTGTCGCGCATGATGCCGTTGCTGAGTGGGATCATCACGCGTACCACCTATCTGGAGCTTCTGAGCGAGTTTCCGGGGGCGCTGAAGCATCTGATTACGCTCTGCGCCGCCTCGCCGATGGTGGCCAACAAGCTGGCGCGCTATCCGCTGCTGCTGGATGAACTGCTCGACCCGAACACCCTGTATCAACCCACGGCGACGGATGCCTACCGGGACGAGCTGCGTCAGTATCTGCTGCGCGTGCCGGAAGAGGACGAAGAGCAGCAGCTGGAGGCGCTGCGCCAGTTTAAGCAGGCCCAGATGCTGCGCGTGGCGGCGGCGGACATCGCCGGAACGCTGCCGGTGATGAAAGTGAGCGATCACTTAACCTGGCTGGCAGAGGCGATCATCGACGCGGTAGTGCAGCAGGCGTGGGTGCAGATGGTGGCCCGCTACGGCCAGCCGAAGCACCTTGCTGACCGTGAGGGGCGAGGGTTTGCCGTGGTCGGTTACGGCAAGCTCGGCGGCTGGGAGCTGGGATACAGCTCCGATCTGGATTTAATCTTCCTGCACGACTGCCCGGTTGACGTGATGACCGACGGCGAGCGTGAGATTGACGGGCGTCAGTTCTATCTGCGTCTGGCGCAGCGCATCATGCATCTCTTCAGCACCCGCACCTCGTCGGGCATTTTGTATGAAGTCGATGCGCGCCTGCGTCCGTCCGGCGCGGCGGGCATGCTGGTGACCTCAACGGAATCCTTCGCCGATTACCAGAAGAATGAAGCCTGGACGTGGGAGCATCAGGCGCTGGTGCGCGCTCGCGTGGTGTATGGCGATCCGCAGCTCAAAACGCAGTTCGATGCCATTCGTAAGGACGTCATGACCACCCCGCGCGAGGGCAGTACGCTGCAGACGGAAGTGCGCGAGATGCGCGAGAAAATGCGCGCGCATCTGGGTAATAAACATCGCGATCGCTTTGATATCAAAGCCGACGAGGGCGGGATCACCGATATTGAGTTCATTACCCAGTATCTGGTGCTGCTCCACGCCCACGACAAGCCGAAGCTGACCCGCTGGTCGGATAACGTGCGCATTCTTGAACTGCTGGCGCAAAACGACATCATGGACGAACAGGAGGCGCAGGCCTTAACCCGCGCCTACACCACGCTGCGCGACGAGCTTCATCACCTGGCGCTGCAGGAGGAACCGGGGCACGTGGCGCTGGACTGTTTCACTGCTGAACGCGCTCAGGTAACGGCCAGCTGGCAGAAGTGGCTGGTGGAACCGTGCGTAACAAATCAAGTGTGATATTATCGCGCGCAAATTGTGAATCTTTCTGGAGTCAGGAATGAAAGTAACACTGCCAGAGTTTGAACGTGCTGGGGTAATGGTTGTTGGGGATGTGATGCTGGATCGCTACTGGTATGGACCGACCAGCCGCATCTCTCCGGAAGCACCGGTACCGGTGGTAAAGGTCGACACCATTGAAGAGCGTCCCGGCGGCGCGGCAAACGTGGCGATGAACATTGCCTCTCTGGGCGCGCACTCGCGTCTGGTGGGCTTGACCGGCATCGACGATGCGGCGCGCGCGCTGAGTAAGTCGCTGGCGGACGTGAACGTGAAGTGCGACTTCGTTTCGGTTCCGACCCACCCGACCATCACCAAGCTGCGCGTGCTGTCTCGCAACCAGCAGCTGATCCGCCTCGACTTTGAAGAAGGGTTCGAAGGCGTTGATCCCGAGCCGCTGCACGAGCGCATTAACCAGGCGCTGGGCAATATCGGCGCGCTGGTGCTGTCCGACTACGCGAAAGGCGCGCTGGCGAGCGTGCAGACGATGATCCAGCTGGCGCGTAAAGCCAGCGTGCCGGTGCTGATCGACCCGAAAGGCACCGACTTTGAGCGCTATCGCGGCGCGACGCTGCTGACGCCAAACCTCTCCGAGTTTGAGGCTGTGGCGGGCAAGTGCAAAACCGAGGAAGAGCTGGTTGAGCGCGGCATGAAGATCATTGCTGACTTTGAGCTGTCCGCGCTGCTGGTGACCCGCTCCGAGCAGGGGATGACGCTGCTGCAGCCGGGCAAGGCGCCGCTGCATATGCCAACCCAGGCGCAGGAAGTGTACGACGTGACCGGTGCCGGTGATACGGTGATCGGCGTGCTGGCGGCGACGCTGGCCGCAGGAAACTCCCTGGAAGAGGCGTGCTACTTCGCTAACGCCGCGGCGGGTGTGGTCGTCGGTAAACTCGGTACCTCAACCGTTTCCCCAATCGAGCTGGAAAACGCGGTGCGCGGCCGTGCGGACACCGGTTTTGGCGTCATGACCGAAGACGAGCTTAAAGTGGCCGTCGCCGCCGCGCGCAAGCGCGGTGAGAAAGTGGTGATGACCAACGGTGTGTTTGACATCCTGCACGCGGGCCACGTCTCCTATCTGGCGAATGCGCGCAAGCTGGGCGATCGCCTGATTGTGGCGGTCAACAGCGATGCGTCGACGAAACGCCTGAAGGGTGAAACGCGTCCGGTGAACCCGCTTGAGCAGCGGATGATCGTGCTCGGCGCGCTGGAAGCCGTGGACTGGGTGGTGTCGTTTGAAGAAGACACACCGCAGCGTCTGATTGCCGGTATTCTGCCGGATCTGCTGGTAAAAGGCGGGGATTACAAGCCGGAGCAAATCGCGGGCAGCGAAGAGGTCTGGGCCAATGGCGGTGAAGTGATGGTGCTCAACTTTGAGGACGGGTGTTCCACCACCAACATCATCAAGAAGATCCAGAAAGACAGTCAGTAAAAAAACGGGCCAGCTGGCCCGTTTATTTTTCACCCTCTCCCTGTGGGAGAGGGCTGGGGTGAGGGCATCAGGCCGCACTTACTCCTGGTCATCCACCGGTGGAATGGCCGGTGCTGGCTTCACT
This sequence comes from Enterobacter sp. DC4, assembly GCF_000568095.1. NCBI lineage: Bacteria > Pseudomonadati > Pseudomonadota > Gammaproteobacteria > Enterobacterales > Enterobacteriaceae > Enterobacter > Enterobacter sp. DC4. The sequence continues at coordinate 249,319 of NZ_AZUB01000005.1, forward strand.
TCTTCCGGCGCATTGCGGTTTTCCAGCTCGGTCAGACGCTGTTCCAGCAGCGCCAGCTTCTCGCGGGTGCGCAGCAGAACCTGGGTCTGCACGTCAAATTCTTCACGGCTGACTAAATCAAGGCGAACCAACTGCGCCTGCAGCGTCTGGCGGATTTTCTTCTCAACGTCATCACCAAATTCACGAATGCCTTTTGGCATGGATTCATGAACCTGACGCGCAATTTGCTCAATTTTCTTTGGGTCAATCATTGTCGTTTCCCTTGATGGAAAGGTGTCAGTGTCCATTGTAGCGCGTCATGCCCGGGGTAAACAAAATTGTTTGATGCTTATGCATTGCCCAGGATAATCAATAGCGTTATAGTTATCTCGCTTATTCTCAGGGCGGGGCGAAATTCCCCACCGGCGGTAAATCAGCGTGACGCTGAAAGCCCGCGAGCGCTTTGGGTGAAAACTCAAAGGTCAGCAGATCCGGTGTAATTCCGGGGCCGACGGTTAGAGTCCGGATGGGAGAGAGTAACGATCCAGTCGGGCATGGGCCCGCTCACGTTATCTTTTTGCCGCTTATACGGCGCTCCTAAGACTGCCCTGATTCTGGTAACCATAATGTTAATGAGGTTTTTTTACCATGAATCAGACGCTACTTTCCTCTTTTGGCACTTCAACTCAACGTGTTGAACATGCACTGGATGCACTGCGCGAAGGCCGCGGTGTGATGGTGCTTGACGATGAAAACCGTGAAAACGAAGGCGACATGATTTTCGCCGCCGAAAACATGACCGTTGAACAGATGGCGCTGACCATCCGTCACGGCAGCGGCATCGTATGCCTGTGTATTACCGAAGATCGTCGTAAGCAGCTCGAGCTGCCGATGATGGTCGAAAACAACACCAGCGCCTTTGGGACCGGATTTACCGTGACGATTGAAGCGGCGCATGGCGTGACCACCGGTGTGTCTGCGGCTGACCGCCTGACCACCGTACGTGCCGCCATTGCTGACGGTGCGAAGCCATCCGATCTGCATCGTCCAGGCCACGTCTTCCCACTGCGCGCGCAGGCGGGCGGCGTGTTGACCCGCGGCGGTCACACCGAAGCGACCATCGACCTGGTGACGCTGGCGGGCTTCAAACCTGCGGGCGTGCTGTGTGAACTGACCAACGATGACGGCACCATGGCGCGCGCGCCGGAGTGCATCACCTTTGCGCGTCTGCACAACATGCCGGTGGTCACGATTGAAGATCTGGTGGAGTATCGCCAGGCGCACGAGCGCAAAGCCAGCTGAAATTGCTGATATGAAAAAAGCCGGGGAAACCCGGCTTTTTTGTATTCAGTGATAGTTGATCTTAAACAGCACCACCGTTTCGAATGGCCCGGACTGAATCGCTTTCCCTGGGACCGGTGAGAGCTCCGCGGTGTAGTTCTGTTCGTACTGCAATGTACTGCCGGTAAAATCAGCATACTCCTCGTAATGGTTGAACGTGTAAGGTTCTGTTCCATTAAGTATGCGCAGCTGCAAGCCATTCCCGATGAGCAGTGCGGTGTCATCTTGATCAAGTGATTCAGTCGTATAGAACGACGAGTCCATTTTGAAGCCATCTGAACACTGCGCATCCTGCACCTTCGTTGTCTTCACCGAAAAGGTTCGTTTACGCGTCTGTTGATTCACAATATCGCGAGCGCTAAAGGTACCGAAATCGATCTCCTGATTCTCCGGGAAAATGCTGAACGTCGCCCCACAGTCCAGAACGGTAATATTTTGCAGACCGTTAATGTGGTACTTGAGGTTCTTCGCATCCGCCATCTGGTTAACACCGCCTTTTCCGTCAAACTGGACGACAATGTAATCACTCAGAGAACTTACGTAACCGTGCGGCGGTACGGCTTTGATTTTTACATACAAGCGCAGGCGCGCGATAAAGGTACGTGACGTGTGAATATCATCCGGATTACCGGAACAGATGCGGTTTTCCCACCCCATATCCCGAATCTGCTGCGGGGTGTAGATAGTGATGCTGTTATTATCCAGACATTGACGGGTATCGATCCCGTTAGGCTGGCCAGTCGCATCGTAATCCACCCCCTCATAAGTAACACCGAGCTCGTAGTAGGGGTCGGTTGCGGCGGGATAAGGGTTGACCCAGGCGTAAACATCCTCTGGTTCAAAGCTACTCACGACGTTGTGGTCGCAGGTTACAGGAATTTTAATGTCATCCGACTCCCAAATTTTCTCACCCACCTGCGCATTGCTGGGGATGGCAAACGGCGAGATGGTTTTGGTTTCTTCAACGGGACCGCCGGAGCCACCCAGGTAGCAATCGAGCGCCAGCGCCTCTTTTAGCGGCAGCATTAAAAGCAGCGACATAAACAGTGCGTTAACGAGCTTTTGCATCTTTTTCGATCTTCCGTTCGGTGAGCTTGCACGGAGCTGTTCCTGCACACTGTGCGTCGATTTTTTTCAGAGCCCCGTAATCGTCGATGTAACCGATGCTGTAATAATTGCCGTGGTAATCACCGGTAGACGTCGTTGCCGTTGCGAAAGGCGCGATCATCAGGCTGTCGAAGCCCGGCAGCATGGTCTTTGCATTCTTGCTGAGCCACGCGAGGGTGATGTAATACGGCGTGGGGTTATGCACGGTCAGCCCTTTCGCAGTGGCTGATATTTCCATCCGCATTTCCGACTGCTCGCCGGGCTTTTTGGTAATGCCTTTAGGACGCCAGAACAGTTTGATGCGGCTCTGCATCGCGACCTGCATAACGCTGTGTTCCTCGCTGGCGCTGCTGCTTTTTGGCGGCACTTCGCGCAGGTTGAAGTAGAACAGGGATTCTCTGTCTTTCGGCAACTGGCCGGTGGACGCTTGCTTAACGATCCTGACCTGCGACGCGGTGCCCGCTTCGATGCGCTGAATCGGAGGAAGCGCCATGAAGTGCGTGTCTTCTTTGCGACCCTTTTCATCTTCAATCCAGGAGAGCGCCAGATAAGGCAACGCCTTACTCTGATTTTCAACCTTCAGGCTGCTGGCTTTGTCGCTTTCCGGGAAGACAATGCGCGTGCGGTCCAGGTTAACGGCTGCATGGGTGGCGAATGCTGTGCCGGCCAGCATCAGACACAGGCTTTTAAGTGGGGTTAATTTCATCATGATTTCTTACTGACATGGCAGTATCAACTGCATACTGTTTTCAAGGTGTGAAGGTAACGCGAAGCGACACTGCTGATTGTCTCCCCACGTCACGCGGAACTGCTGTTCTGGCTCTACGGCACCGAGCCAGACGTGGCCGTCATCGGCGACCATGGCACTCTGCTTATCGTTTTCCAGCAGGCGAACTACCGCGCCCAGCGGCGGCGTACCGGAAGCGGTGCGTAAGATGCCTGCAATATCACTGCCGGCACGCGTGGCAATCTGACGGTATCCAATCGCCCCTTCCGTCCAGGTTGAGGTGACGACGCGGGTGTCCACGTCCACCCCATCGGGCAGGTTGTTCATATTGACCTGCACGCTGGAGGGCGAATAGCTGGAAATCGAGGGTAAAACGCCAATGCCAAACCGGTTGGTTTCATCCCGCGACATGTTCAGCGGGATGTTGCCTACGCCGTCGGTACTGACCATCACGCGCGGTTCATTACCGTAACTGCGCCGGTGCAGGGCGGCACCTTTCGCCGTCGAGGTGAAGGATCCGTTCCAGCTGGCGCTCAGGGAATTGTATTCATTAGCCTTATAGCTCCCGGAGAGATTCAGATCGCCATAAGGGGAATAATGTTGATAGTTGCCGCTCACCTGCGCCCCAGCATCTGACTTCTCGCTCTCGGTGCCCGCGGAAACGCCCCAGGTATTATTGCGATCTGATGTGTCATACCACGATACGTTCTGGCTCAGGCTGTCGCTGTTTCGCAGGTCGTAATTCAGACGATGATCGGGATCGAGCGGTACGCTCAGTGAGAGATAGAACTGCGTATCATCGTTCTCGTCTTGATAGTGTGTTTTACTCCATGACAGGGTGACGCCCAGGTTTTTCCAGCGGCCTAAGTCAAAGTTGTAGCCTGCGGTCACGCTGCCCGTGGTGGACGGCGAGTCGTTCCACCAGGTTTGACGCAGCATATTCACATAGAGGTTGAGCGATAGCGCCGAAATGTACTGGCTTGCCGTCACGCTGAGCGTCTGTTTTTCTGACTGCCGATCGTTATTGTCATTATCCAGAAAACGGGCGTAGCTCAGGAACTGTGGGTCTGAATAGCGATAGCTGGCGAGCGTAAGCTGGCTGCCTGTGGTATCGAAACGTTTACTGTAGTTGACGCGGTAGCTATAGCCCGTCTGGCTATTCTGACCGGGCAACTGGCTGGTCGCCTGCGTGACGTCAAAAGAGAGGGCACCCAGGTACTCCATGTTTTGTCCAATGCCGGCGGCAACGGACCGATAATGGTCGCCATCGGCGAGCGTACCGCCATAGAGAGAAGTTTGTGACAGCATCCCCCAGGAGAATTCACCACTCAGAAACGCGTTATCTTCAACGTCATGCGAGGCGTCTTTGCGCGCTTTCCCGGTCGCCAGCTTGTAGCGAACCTGACCTTTGCGGGTTAAAAAAGGTACCGATTCTGCCGACACCTGGAAGGTGCTGACGCGCCCGTCTTCTTCCGTCACTTTGACGTCCAGCGTGCCCTGAACAGACTGGTTAAGATCCTGAATGACAAAGGGACCTGGAGGGACTTTGCTCTGGTAAATTACGCGATCGGCAAGGCTGACGGTAACCGTGGCGTTGGTTTGCGCTATCCCGGTAATTTGTGGCGCGTAACCGCGTAGCGACCAGGGCAGCATGCGCTCATCGCTAATCAGGGATGCACCGGTATAGGTGAACGCATCAAAAATAGCTGACTGAAAATCCGTTTCGCCCAGGGTTAATTTTGCCCCGAGCGAGGGCAGAGGACGGAACATATAAACGCGTGAAAAGCGCCCGTCATGTTCTGTACCGGCATCAGTATGCGTTTGCGTATACTGATAATCACTGCGTAAACGCCATGCCCCCATATTTGCACCCGCGGTACCGTAGGTGTTGACGTTGTCCGTACCTGAGCCGTTATTGGGTTGGTAATGGCTGGCGAACAGGTTGTAATCCAGCAATACTCCGGGTACGCCGTTGTCCCAGGTGGATGGCGGCATCCAGTCTGCGGCACGGTACTGTAGCCATGCCTGAGGGATGGTCACCTTGAGCGTCTGGCTGGCCTGGTCAAAGGTAAAGGTAATATCGGGTCTGGATGAAAAATCAATGCATCCCTCTTTTTCTGGCAGGGCGCTGCGAATGTTTTCCTGCAGAGCAAAGGTATCGGCCAATTCAGGTGGAATACAGACCTGTACCTGATTATTAATGTCTCGCCAGCGAAGCTGCCAGCCGTTTGCCAGGGGAATATCATTAATGGAAACCGTAACAAAATAGTTACCTGGAATTACGGCGATTTGATCTTTGAAGAGAGATAAGTCAACGCTACCGCGCTGATCTTTATCAATAGCATTAATGTTAAATTCGGTTGCGAAGGAAATTTTCGTCATTAACAGGGACGTAATAATAATTATCCATTGTAATTTGTATGTCATCGTCCTGTTACTCAGAAAAAAAGAGAATGCCGGCTGCATTAAATGCCAGCCGGTTTATACTGTGACGCGAAGTTATTACTTATACGCCAGAACGTAGTTAGCAGTGGCTTCAACCTGACCCGCAGTCGCGGTTTTGCCTGCAAGGACTTCCATTAACGCTTTGAAGTGCAGCGTCTGCGTGGTGGAGCCTGCCAGCAGATCAACTTCGTTAGCCGCACCCAGCGTAATGTTGGCTTCGGCATTATCCAGAAGACGAACGCCTACGTTCTGTGCGCCACTTGCGTAGGTGTTGGTCATCAGGCTGGTATCCGTCGCGTCTGTTGCTGAGCTGGTGAAGGTGACATCGACTTTGGTAATTGGCGTGTCAGTCTCGTCCGCAGGATCGTCAAGCTGGCAGTTTTCCAGGTTAATATCCACCGGAACAGCGGTAGACTTTTTGTTGGCGTTGATGACGGCCGTGGTCACTTCACCGAGATCGACTTCTTTATCAACGCTGTCTGGTGCAATGCTGCAAGGGGCATCAATGACTACGCCTTTGAATTTGATTTTGCCTGAGCCCTGGTCGTCAGCAAAGGCAGAACCCGATACGATGGCAGCCATAGCAACGGCTAACAGAACTTTTTTACCCATATACATGAAAATATCCTTTTTCAAACGAATTCATACTCTGAATATTAATTTCAGAACGCACGTCGAGTATACGGGAGGGCGGTGGGGAGATGCGATTATCGTAGCTTAAAGCCATTTTAAGATTATATTAATATATAATTCATTTTGATTATAAGTAACGGCTTAGATTGACAATTTATATGGTGAGCTTAGATAATATAATTATTGAATTTTATAAGTTTATTTCTATTAAATAATATTATTTATTAGAAGCGTATTTTTGACAACAGAATAGCGCATTTTTATCTGTATATTAACGTTTCGCAAACCTGCCTCCGTATGACACGGAGGCAGGTTAATGCTAACCGATACCCGCCGATTGTAATAACACCAGGCTAAACCCCATTACCGACATTCCGCACAGTACGCCATAGCTGGGGTTGTTATTGGGATCGATCTCTTTTGCCAGCGGCATGAGCTCATCGACGGAGAGCGCAACCATGATCCCGGCAACCGCGGCCATAATGGCAGCCATCACCACAGGGGAGACCAGACTTCCGAGGATCAACCACGCCAGCACCCCTCCAAGGATTTCGGCCATCCCGGAAATACCTGCCCAGAACACCGCGGTGCGTTTTGAGCCCGTGGCGGCATACACCGGTCCGGCGACGGCCAGTCCTTCAGGAATATTGTGTAAGGCCACCGCCAGCGCGATGCCAAAGCCCATTTCCAGATTGCTGCTGGCCGTCACGTAGGTGGCGATCCCTTCCGGGAAATTATGCAGACTGATACCAAGCGTTAATAGCACGGCGGTACGCTTGATATTGCGCGGCATAGGCGTCACGTTTTTCTGCATTAAATCCTGCGGATGCGCGTGCGGTAGCATACGGTCGAGGGCAAAGTATCCCAGCAGGCCAAAGACAAACATGCCGTAGCCCAGCAGCGGAGACATGCCTTCTGTGCCCAGCGCGGCAGGCAGCATCTCCATCAGGGAGATGAGCAGCATGATCCCGGCAGCAAAGCCCAGCGAGAAGGCCAGCACGCGGTTAGAGGGCTTTTGACCAAGTACGCCGAGGATCGCACCGATAAAGGTCGCGGCGCCCGCGAGTATGGTCAGGATCAAGGGGACTGACATGCATAACTCCTTGTGATAATGATTCTCATTAATATAAATGATTCATTTCTGGCAAAGCGAGGGGCGAACCCCGGCTTTACACATTCCTTACATTCAAATTTCCTGATGATGATCTTCACGCTTATCTGCGTTCATCTTTGCCGGATTGCGCGTAATGTAGCACCATTAAATTGACACCTTCTGTAAGGATATCATCATGGCTTCTTCCCGTATGCCAGCCCTGTTTTTAGGCCACGGCAGCCCAATGAACGTCCTGGAAGACAACGTCTATACCCGTGCCTGGCGTCATCTGGGCGAGACGTTGCCGCGTCCAAAAGCGATTGTGGTGGTATCCGCGCACTGGTTCACCCGTGGAACGGGCGTGACTGCCATGGAAGCGCCAAAAACCATTCATGATTTTGGCGGCTTCCCGCAGGCGCTGTATGACACGCATTATCCAGCCCCCGGCTCGCCTGAGCTGGCACAAAGGCTGGTGGATCTGCTGGCGCCTGTCCCTGTAACGCTGGATAAAGAAGCCTGGGGTTTTGACCACGGCTCGTGGGGCGTGCTGATTAAAATGTATCCTGATGCGGATATCCCGATGGTGCAGCTGAGCATCGACAGCACCAAACCGGCCGCCTGGCATCTGGAGATGGGCCGCAAGCTGGCAACGCTTCGTGATGAAGGCATCATGCTGGTGGCAAGCGGCAACGTGGTGCACAACCTGCGTACGGCGCGCTGGCACGGTGAGAATACGCCTTACCCGTGGGCGACCGCTTTTAACGACTACGTTAAAGCGAACCTGACGTGGCAGGGGCCGGCTGAGGAGCATCCGCTGGTGAACTATCTGGATCATGAGGGCGGTTCGCTCTCTAACCCGACGCCGGAGCATTTCCTGCCGCTGCTGTACGTGCTTGGCGCGTGGGACGGTCAGGAGCCGGTTACGATCCCGGTCGACGGTATTGAGATGGGAAGTCTGAGTATGCTGTCGGTGCAGGTGGGATAATAAAAGCAAAACGGCAACCTCAGGTTGCCGTTTTTTTGTGTTTGCACCCTCTCCCTGTGGGAGAAGACGGGGGGAGGGCATCAGGCCGCAGTCTTACTCCACAAAAATATGCGGATAGAACCGTGACAGATCCTGCGTGATCAGCGCGCGATCTTCGCGAATGCCAATCCCGGCCGGTTGATCGTTGATGAGCCAGCTGCCAATCAGCGTATAGCTGTCGCCAAATTTCGGCAGCTGCCAGAACTCCTGGACGATCATCCCTTCTTCGCCGTACGGCCCTTCAACCGCTTCCAGCGTCTTACCGTTTTCGATAATCGACACGTTCGCGCCTTCGCGGGAGAAGATCGGCTTAACGACGTATTTCTCCATTTGCGGGTAATCATCTTCCGCAAAATACGCTGGCAGCAGGTTAGGGTGATTCGGGAACATCTCCCAGAGCATCGGCAGCAGGGCTTTGTTAGAGATAATGCTCTTCCAGGCCGGTTCCAGCCAGCGCACGCCCGCGTCTTCCAGCTTGGTGGAGAACATCTCGCGCAGCATATACTCCCACGGGTAGAGCTTGAACAGGTTGCTGATCACCTGATCCTGCGTATCCGTAAACTGACCTTTTTCACCCAGGCCGATATCCTCGATATAGAGGAACTCGGTCGCCACCTCCGCTTCGGCAGCGCAGTCCTGCAGATACTGAACCGTGCCACGGTCTTCTTCCGTGTCGCGGCAGCAGGCAAGATGCAGCAGGTTGAAGCCAAACTGCTCGCGCAGCTCGGCGAAGCGCTCGATCAGCTTCTCCTGCAGGCTGTTGAACTGGTCGCTGCCTTCCGGCAGGTTTCCGGCATTGGCCTGGTCTTCCAGCCAGATCCACTGGAAGAACGCCGCTTCGTACAGGGACGTTGGGGTATCGGCGTTGTTTTCCAGCAGCTTCGGTTCACCTTTGCCGTCCCACGCCAGATCCAGGCGAGAGTAAAGCGAAGGCTGATTTGTTTTCCACGACTGGCGGACAAAGCTCCAGGTGTGCTTTGGAATGCGGAACTTGGCCATCAGCTCGTCGCTGTCGATGACCTTTTCCACGACCTTCAGGCACATCTGATGCAGCTCGGCCGTCACCTCTTCCAGCTTCTCAACCTGGGCCAGCGTGAGCTTGTAGTAAGCGTCTTCACACCAGTACGGCTCGCCGTACATGGTGTGGAAGTTAAAACCGTACTCGGTGGCTTTTTCACGCCAGTCCGGGCGCTCGGTGATACTGACTCGTTCCATGATCAGCCGCCCATTGAGCGAGTAGAGGAGGTGCCTGTCGCGCTGCGCTGCATGCTGGTCTGCTTCGCCACCGATTCACCAAACCCGCCGCGGGTGATGGTGCTGGTTGTCGCAGGCTTCGGCGCCATTGCCGTTTTCGGTACCGTCACGGTGCGGCCAGGCGTCGCTGCGCCGTAGCCTTTGCCGCTGGCATCGGTATATTGACCGTAAGCCGGGCTGGTCGGGTTTTTCGAGCTAAACAGCGGCTGCTGCTGGTAGCCTGCACCGCCGCCCATCAGGCGACCCATCATGTAGCCTGCCATCAGCGGCATCCAGAAGCTGCCGCTGGACTGTGCCTGCGCCTGATTTTCTGGCGCAGTGCCGGCCTGGGCCGGGGCCTGCTGGCACTGACCTTCACCGAATTCCGCCACGCAGTCTTCGCGTGAGGCATATTTCGGCGCGGTACGTTCTGCTTCTTTCAGCGCGCTCGTATAAGCCGTTTTACACTCGGCGGCTTTGCCGGTTGCGGCAGAGCAGTCGTCTGCGTTTTGATACAGCGAAACCGTTTCGTCATTTTTCTCACAGCCTGCCAGCATAAAGACAGCCGTGACCGCCAGCGCAACAGGGGTGAGGTGACGCGCGTTCCAGCTCTTGCGGAACGAAGCGTGATTTATAGATTTTGTCCGTTTCATCTTTGTCTTCCTGGACCCAGTGGTAATAACGCTCAGGATAGAGGATGAGTGGTTGAAAATGAAGCGAAGAGGGGCGGAATCAGGGGGATCTTTACGTTGGCTTACGTTCGGATGTGATTTTGCGCCGGGTGGCGCTGCGCTTACCCGGCCTACGATTCAGTAGGCCCGATAAGCGAAGCGCCATCGGGCAATGCTTAATTACGGAACGGATTATTGCCTTTGCTGGCAGGCGCAGCGGTACGCGCGGCAGCAGGCTGTGCAGCAGGGGTGTTGCTGTTAGCGTTGAAGTTATCAACCGCAGCAACCTGATCAGGATTCTCAGGTGCGACGCTCTCCGGAGAGGTAGAGACCGGTTTGCCCAGCGCGCTGTTCAGCATCTGCAGGTCTTGCTCGTTCAGCGTACCCAGAGCCTGTTTAATGTTCAGCTGGTTAATCAGGTACTGGTAACGCGCGCTCGAGAGCTGCTGCTTCGCGTTGTACAGCGTGGTGGTCGCGTCGAGCACGTCAACAATAGTACGTGTACCGACCGAGTAACCCGCTTCCATCGCGTCCAGGGAGCTCTGTGCAGACACAACGGCCTGTTTATAGGCGTTGATGCTGCTGATCGAGGCGTTCACGTTGTTGAAGGACGAACGTACGGTCTGCACCACGTTGCGGTGGGCGCTTTCCAGCTGCTCGCTCGCGCCAACAAAGTTGTACTGCGCCTGTTTCACCTGGGAGTTAACCTGACCGCCCTGGTACAGCGGCAGAGAGAAGCTCAGACCCACTTTATTCTGACCTAAGTTGCTGTCGTCATACTGGGACGTATTGGTTTTAGAGCCGCTATAGGTCGTATCAGAAACACCGGTAGAGGCGCTCAGGCTCAGGGTTGGCAGATGGCCGTCCTGCGCCTGACGAATTTGCTCGCGGGCCAGGTCCTGGCTCAGACGCGCCTGCAGCAAACTCAGGTTGCGGTTTTCCGCCTCTTTCAGCAGGGCGTTAACGGCCTGCGGCTTATCCGTTTTGAAGCTGTCGACGTTCAGGGAGGCCAGCTCAGGATAGTAATTCCCGGTGACCTGACGCAGGGATTCCAGCGCGTTATCGAGGTTGTTACGCGCGGTCACTTCGTTGGCCAGCACGGTGTCGTACTGTGAACGGGCGTTCTGCACGTCGGTGATCGCCACCAGACCCACATTGAAGCGCTGGGTAGTTTGATCTAACTGGCGGTAAATCGCCTGTTTCTGCGCTTCGGTGTAGGAGAGTGCGTCAATCGCGCTCAGCACGTTGAAGTACGCCGTGGCCGTGTTCAGGATCAGCGTCTGCTGGTCGGTCTGATAGGTCACATCCTGGATGCCCGCGCTTTTTTCCTGCAGGGTCAGGGCACGCCATTTGGACATATCAAACAGCGTCTGTGTCAATTGCAGTGAGGCGCTGGTAGCATTGGAGTTAACGCCGTTAGCGTCGCGGAAACCGTTGCTGTAGGTATAATCTGCACCTAAACCTAACTGTGGCAGCAAGGGGCTACGCGCTTCGTTAATCTTTTCAAACGCAGCATCACGATCGGCCGCTGATTTACGTAAATCAGGGTTGCCCAGACGTGCCTGCTGGTAGACCTGTAACAGGTTTTCCGCCTGGCTCATTGCACTGAAGCCCGTCAGGCTCAGGCCGATAAGGATGGGGAGCAATTTCTTCATTTGCATTCCTTGTTGTGAAGCAGTATTAGCGCTGATCTAATTAAAAAATAATTGCCGATTCTAACAGAATCTTCCATACCAAAAGGTTGGCGTTACGTGCCATCTGGCGGTAATTTGCACCAATCTACCATATAGCCTTACAAACGGCAGCCAAACAGCCTTGAAATTCACAATTTCATCACCATTGCTACCAGGACTCGACTCATGCAAAAACCAGATAAGTTGCCCGTGACTTTCGCCAAAAACGATGTAGAAATTATTGCACGAGAAACGCTTTATAGCGGTTTTTTTTCAATGGATCTTTACCGTTTCAGGCATCGCCTGTTTAACGGGGAAATGAGCGGCGAAATCAGACGCGAAATTTTTGAGCGCGGGCATGCGGCAGTCTTGCTACCCTTTGACCCAGTGCGTGACGAAGTTGTGCTGGTGGAGCAGATCCGCATCGCCGCTTATGACGTCAGTGAGAGCCCGTGGCTGCTGGAGATGGTGGCCGGGATGATCGAAGAAGGCGAGTCGGTCGAGGACGTCGCCCGGCGCGAGGCGCTGGAAGAGGCGGGGCTGGTGGTCGGCCGTACCAAACCGGTGCTGAGCTATCTGGCAAGCCCGGGAGGCACCAGCGAACGCTTATCCATAATGGTGGGCGAAGTGGACGCCACGACCGCAGAAGGTATTCACGGTCTGGCTGATGAAAACGAAGATATTCGGGTTCATGTGGTAAGCCGGGAACAGGCTTACCAGTGGGTAGAAGAGGGGAAAATCGACAACGCAGCGTCTGTCATCGCCCTGCAATGGCTACAGCTGCATTATCAGACATTACGAAACGAGTGGAAAAAATGAAGCGCTATACGCCTGACTTCCCAGAAATGATGCGCCTGTGCGAAACCAATTTCGCACAATTGCGCCGCCTGCTGCCGAGAAACGACGCACCCGGCGAAACGGTAAGCTATCAGGTGAGCAACGCGCAGTATCGATTAACGATAACAGAATCAACGCGCTACACTACGCTGGTGGAGATTGAGCAAACGGCACCCAGCATTAGCTACTGGAGCCTGCCGTCGATGACGGTTCGCCTCTATCACGATGCGATGGTCGCTGAAGTGTGTTCAAGCCAGCAGATCTTTCGCTTCAAGGCGCGGTATGATTACCCGAATAAAAAGTTGCATCAACGCGACGAAAAGCATCAAATTAACCAGTTTTTAGCCGACTGGCTAAGATATTGTTTAGCACATGGAGCAATGGCGATTCCGGTTTGTTAGCGTCATAAACCTACCTAAGGACACCATTTGGAAAGCCTGTTGAACCTGACTGTTGCTGGTGGGGCGCCAGTCAGGATATTACAAATCACCGATACCCACCTTTTTGCCGAAAAGCATGAGACGCTGCTGGGGGTGAACACCTGGGAGAGTTATCAGGCGGTACTGAGCGCCATTCACGCTGAAAACCGTGCATGCGATCTGATTGTCGCAACGGGCGATCTGGCGCAGGACCAATCTTCCGCGGCCTACCAGCATTTTGCTGAAGGCATCGCGATCTTTAGCGTGCCTTGCGTCTGGCTGCCGGGAAACCATGACTTCCAGCCTGCTATGTACAGTTCTCTTCAGGATGCGGGTATTTCTCCGGCGAAATGTGTTTTTGCGGGTGAACAGTGGCAGATCCTGCTGCTGGACAGTCAGGTGTTTGGCGTCCCGCACGGTGAATTAAGCGAGTTTCAGCTCGACTGGCTTGAGACCAAACTGGCTGCTGAACCTGAACGCCACACGCTGCTGTTGCTTCATCATCACCCTCTGCCGGCGGGCTGCAGCTGGCTCGATCAGCACAGCCTGCGCAACTCCGCGGCGCTGGATCGCGTGCTGGCGAAGTTCCCGCGGGTGAAAAATCTGCTGTGTGGGCATATTCACCAGGAGCAGGATCTCGACTGGAACGGGCGCCGCATGCTGGCGACGCCGTCGACCTGCGTTCAGTTTAAGCCGCACTGCGCCAACTTCACGCTGGATACCATCGCGCCAGGCTGGCGCTGGCTGGAACTGCATGCCGACGGCACGCTGACCACGGAAGTCTGCCGTTTGACCGGTGCAAAATTCCGCCCGGATACCGCTTCAGAAGGCTATTGATGTCTACGCTCCTTTATCTGCACGGATTCAACAGCTCGCCACGCTCCGCAAAAGCGACACAGTTTCGCCAGTGGCTGAGCGAGCATCACCCCGACGTTGAGATGATTATCCCTCAGCTGCCGCCTTACCCGGCAGAGGCCGCGGAGATGCTGGAATCCATTGTGCTTGCGCACGGCGGCGAAACCTTTGGTGTGGTCGGTTCATCGCTGGGCGGGTATTACGCCACCTGGCTCTCACAATGCTTCATGCTGCCCGCTGTGGTGGTTAATCCGGCGGTTCGGCCATTTGAGCTGCTGCGGGACTTTCTTGGCGAAAACGAGAACCCCTACACCGGCCAGCAATATGTGCTAGAGTCACGCCATATTTACGATCTCAAAGTTATGCAGGTCGACCCGCTCGAGGCGCCGGATCTCATCTGGCTGCTGCAGCAGACGGGAGATGAAGTGCTGGATTACCGCCAGGCAGTGGCGTATTACGCCTCCTGCCGCCAGACTATAGAAGAGGGCGGAAACCATGCTTTCACGGGCTTTGAGAATCATTTCACCCAGATTGTCGATTTTCTTGGACTGCACAGCCACTGACAATCAATGCGAATTGCTAGTTTAAATCATGACGCAAACCTATAACGCTGATGCCATTGAGGTCCTCACCGGGCTTGAGCCGGTTCGCCGCCGCCCGGGGATGTACACCGATACGACGCGCCCAAACCATCTGGGCCAGGAAGTTATTGATAACAGTGTGGACGAAGCGCTGGCGGGCCATGCCAAACGCGTTGACGTCATCCTGCACGCCGATCAGTCGCTGGAAGTCATTGATGACGGGCGCGGCATGCCGGTGGATATCCACCCGGAAGAGGGCGTCCCGGCCGTTGAGCTGATCCTCTGTCGTCTGCACGCGGGCGGTAAGTTCTCCAACAAAAACTACCAGTTCTCCGGCGGCCTGCACGGCGTGGGGATTTCTGTCGTCAACGCCCTGTCAAAACGCGTGGAAGTGAACGTCCGTCGCGACGGTCAGGTGTACAACATCGCGTTTGAAAACGGCGAGAAGGTGCAGGATCTGCAGGTTGTCGGGACGTGCGGCAAACGCAACACCGGCACCAGCGTTCACTTCTGGCCTGACGAAAGCTTCTTCGACAGCCCGCGCTTTTCCGTTTCCCGCCTGACGCACCTGCTGAAAGCCAAAGCGGTGCTGTGTCCGGGCGTGGAAATCACGTTTAAAGACAACGTCAACAACACCGAGCAGACCTGGCGCTACGAAGATGGCCTTAATGACTATCTGTGCGAAGCGGTAAACGGCCTGCCGACGCTGCCGGAAAAACCGTTCGTCGGCAATTTCACCGGCGACACCGAAGCGGTGGACTGGGCGCTGCTGTGGCTGCCGGAAGGCGGCGAGCTGCTGACCGAAAGCTACGTTAACCTGATCCCGACCATGCTGGGCGGTACCCACGTCAACGGCCTGCGTCAGGGGCTGCTGGATGCGATGCGTGAGTTCTGCGAATACCGCAACATTCTGCCGCGCGGCGTGAAGCTGTCGGCGGAAGATATCTGGGACCGCTGTGCCTACGTGCTCTCCGTGAAGATGCAGGATCCGCAGTTTGCCGGTCAGACCAAAGAGCGCCTGTCGTCACGCCAGTGCGCGGCGTTCGTTTCCGGGGTGGTGAAAGATGCGTTTACCCTGTGGCTGAACCAGAACGTTCAGGCGGCAGAGATGCTGGCTGAAATGGCGATTTCCAGCGCCCAGCGTCGTCTGCGCGCCGCCAAGAAAGTGGTGCGTAAAAAGCTGACCAGCGGCCCTGCACTGCCGGGCAAGCTGGCGGACTGTACCGCGCAGGATCTCAACCGTACCGAACTGTTCCTTGTGGAAGGGGACTCGGCGGGCGGGTCGGCCAAGCAGGCGCGCGATCGTGAATATCAGGCGATCATGCCCCTCAAGGGTAAGATCCTGAACACCTGGGAGGTCTCGTCTGATGAAGTGCTGGCCTCGCAGGAAGTCCACGATATCTCGGTGGCGATCGGCATCGATCCGGACAGCGACGATCTGAGCCAGCTGCGCTACGGCAAGATCTGTATCCTCGCGGATGCGGACTCCGATGGTCTGCACATCGCCACGCTGCTGTGCGCGCTGTTTGTGAAGCACTTCCGCACGCTGGTGAAAAACGGTCACGTCCACGTGGCGCTGCCGCCGCTCTACCGGATCGACCTCGGCAAAGAGGTTTACTACGCGCTGACGGAAGAAGAGAAAGCGGGCGTGCTGGAACAGCTGAAGCGTAAGAAGGGCAAGCCTAACGTGCAGCGCTTTAAAGGGCTGGGCGAGATGAACCCGATGCAGCTGCGCGAAACGACGCTGGATCCGAACACACGCCGCCTGGTGCAGCTGACGATCAGCGACGAAGACGAACAGCAGACAAACGCCATGATGGATATGCTCCTTGCCAAGAAACGTTCGGAAGACCGACGTAACTGGCTACAGGAGAAAGGCGATATGGCGGATATTGAGGCCTGATGCCCTCACCCTAACCCTCTCCCACAGGGAGAGGGAATGGATCGTAGGCCCGGTAAGCGTTAGCGCCACCGGGCTTTTTTACGTCAAAACTCCATCTTCACCGTCAGCTGCACTTCGCGCGGATCGCCAATCTGATTACCCAGATTATTGGTGGCGATAGATGAGGTGTAGTAGGTCTTATCAAACAGGTTTTTCACGTTCACCTGCAGCGTCACCGGATACTGCAGCTTCATCTTATACGCCGCAAACGCATCCGCCACGAAATAGCCCGGCAGATAATAATCCGCACCGTTGGTTGCGGAACGACGACTCACGCCGTGCCCGCCGCCGCCCAGCGTCAGGGTATTCCCGGCAAACGCATTATGAATGTCGTAGGTCAGGAACAGGGAGCCGGTATGGCGCGGCACGTTCGGCAGCGGTTTTCCCGCATAGTCCGGGTCTTCCAGCACCTTCGCGTCGGTATAGCCATAGCTGGCGATGATATTGGTGTTCTCGGTCAGCGATCCGGCAAGATCCACCTCCACGCCCTGGGAGCGCACGCGGCCCGCCGTTTTGGCGATGGTTTCACCCCCCACGCTTTCGTTGTACAGCACGTTGCGTTTATGAATATCAAACAGCGCGATATTGGCGGTAACCCCGTCGAACAGGTCGAACTTTGCGCCCACTTCGTAAGCATTCGACGTTTCCGGCGGTAGGTCGCCGATGTAGCTCGCAATGGACGACTGCGGCATAAACGTCTGCGAGTAGTTGGCAAACAGCGAGACCGCTGGCGTGAGCTTATAGACCAGCCCCAGCTTCGGCGTCCACTGTTCGTCGCGGCTGTCGGTGTTGACGTTGAACGGACGGCCTTTGCCCGCGTACTGGGTGTAATACTGGTAGCGCATCCCGGCGACGGCGATCCACTTATCGGTCAGGTACAGGGCATCCTGCGCGTACGCAGAGTAGCTTTCCTGCTTGAGCGTCTGGTCGCTGTCGGACGCCGACACGGTGGTGCATTTACTGAGATTGCCGTATGTCGGGTGATAGATATTGAAATCCTTCACGTTTTTACAGCGCATCATGTCCGTGCGTAGCAGGTCGTAATTCTCATACGACACGCCGGTGAGGATCTCATTGTAAAAGCCTGCGATATCCACGTTCCCCTGCAGATCCGCGCGGGTGCTGTGCATGCGCTGGGTCGAGCCCTGGGTCGCATCCACGCGGCGGGTCAGGTTGCCGGTTTTTGAATCGTAGGCCATCACGCGGGCCTGGTTATCGCTGTATTTGTCCTGGCTGTAGCTGTAGTCAAACTTCGCGGTCCACTGGCTGTTGAGGCGATATTCCGCATTGAGCTGAGCGAGGTCGGACTGGCCGTCGGTGATGTTAAACGGCTCGTCAAAGCGGGTTTTGCGATCGACATCGACGGCCTTTTTAGTGTTGAGATCGAAGATCGTTCCGCGATCGAACGGCGTCTTATAGTCACGATGCGAATAGAGCACGGTCACGGTGGCATCGTCGCCAAACCAGGTGAGCGACGGAGCGATAAAGGTGCTGCGTTCGGTGCCGAAATTACGCCAGTAATCCTCGTCCTGATATTCGCCCGTGAGGCGATACGCCAGGCGCGTGCCGTCAATCGGGCCTGTCACATCGACCTGTCCGGTGCCGCCGCCAAAGCTGGAAGAGGTGGCAGAAATCGAGCCGCCGAAGGTTTTCTCCGGGCGTTTGGTGACGACGTTGATCAGGCCGCCCGGGTCGAGAATGCCGTACAGGGTCGAGGCCGGGCCTTTCAGCACCTCCACGCGCTCCGTTGCGGCATTGAAGCTGCGCGGCAGTACGGTGCGCAGACCGTTGGTCATGATGGACCCGTCGCGGTTCGCGCCAAACCCGCGGCGCACAAAGGCATCCTGCGTGCCGCCCAGGGTGTTGGTCTGCACCACGTTGCTGACGTTATAGAGCGCTTCGTCCAGCGTGGTGGCGTGCTGGTCCTCCAGCACTTTATCGCTGACGGTATTGACCACCTGCGGGATATCCAGCATCGGCATGGTGGTTAACGTCGCGGTGGAGGTATTCAGCGGCTGATAGCCGTTGGTGGCTTCCGCCGCAGTATTTGGATCGGCGGTGACGGTAAGCGTTTCGCCGTCTTTAGCCGCGGTGGTGTCTGCTGCCTGCGCCAGCGGCGCCATAAACAGCAGTGAAAAGAGCGCGCGCCCTTTTATCCCAGAGAGTGAAGGTGTGAACGTAGCCATTACATCTGTTATCCCGAAATATCCCGCGAATGCGTTCGCGGCAAACTGTGTGAGTCATTGCCCTTTACGGTCTGTCCGTTAGCCGGAAGTGGCATCGGACATGTAATTGAGAATCATTCAACCATGCAGGAATGTAGTAGTAAATGGAAAAAAGAAAAAATCGACTACAGCGTTTAAACGTGCGTTTAAGCGCAGCGGGATAACAATTAAACTCTTGAAAGTAATGTATTTTTAATCCATGGTGTGCTCTTTTTTTCTCAGGCTTACCCCTGGTTTCTTCAGGGCATTTCTTCTCTTGACTACTACATGACGCAGCGTCAAACTCTCAAAAGAGAATGAGTTTTATTTTTATTTGTTGTTTTTTCATTACGTTGGCGTTCACGTGGCTCACAACACACACAAACCGGGTCTGGTTCTGGAGAACCTCTCTGCGGGCTATCAGAAAAAAATCATCGTTGATGATATCTCCCTTGCCATCCCTTCGCAGAAAATGACGGTGCTGGTAGGGGCGAACGGCTGTGGGAAATCCACGCTGTTGAGCACTATCGCGCGGCTGCTGCAGCCGCTGGGGGGAACCGCGCTGCTGGACGGTAAAGCCATTCATGAGCAGCCCACCAAAGCGGTCGCCCGTCAGCTTGGCATTCTCCCGCAGTCTCCGCTGCTGCCGGAAGGGTTAACCGTTTTTGAACTGGTCTCGCGCGGGCGTTTTCCCTGGCAGAACTTTATGCGCCAGTGGAGCGATGAGGACGAGCGGGCGGTGGAAGAGGCCCTGCGTCTGACCGGCACGGCAGAGTTTGCCCATATGCCGGTGGAAAGCTTATCCGGCGGGCAGCGTCAGCGCTGCTGGATCGCCATGGCGCTGGCGCAGCAAACGCCGTATATCATGCTTGACGAGCCGACGACGTATCTCGATCTCCGCTACCAGGTGGAGATCCTGGAGCTGCTGCACGCACTGACCCGCCAGCACGGGCGTACCGTAGTGGTGGTGCTGCACGATCTCAACTTCGCCGTGAACTACGGTGATTCGCTGGTCTTTTTACGCCAGGGGAAAGTTGAAGGCGTATTGCATGAGGGCGATGCCTGCACGCCGGAGCTGATCAAAGCGGTGTTTGATGTGGACGTGCATATGTCCATCAACCCCTTGACCGGCAAACCGTTCTTTATGCCGTTTCGCCAGAGCTTTGAACAGCCATGATGCGTGCTTCCCTGGCCTTCCTGATTTTTACATTGCTGCTGGCGCTGGGCGCGATTATGCATCTTGGCATCGGGGCGCGGTTTATCCCTCCCCGAACGGTAGTAGAGGCATTCTTCCACTTCGACCCGCGCAATTTCGACCATAACATCATCATCAGACTACGACTGCTGCGCCTCTGCGCCGCGATGGTGACCGGCGCCGCGCTCGGCGTGGCGGGCGTGCTGCTACAGTCCGTGATCCGCAACCCGCTCGGCGAGCCGCATATTCTGGGGCTCAACGCCGGGGCCGCGCTGGCGGTAGTGATTACCAGCGCGCTTGGGCTGTCGCTGCCGTTTGGTCGCCCGCTGATTGCCGCCGCCGGTGCCGCCGCGCTGTTTCTGCTGGTGCTGATGTTCTCCTCGTCCGGTCGCACCGGGCTCACGCCGATGAAGGTCACCCTGTGCGGCGTGGCGATGTCGGCGTTTGCCTCGTCGATTACCGCCGCGGTGTTAATCCTGGATGAACAGACGCTGCTCGCCCTGCGCACCTGGCTGGCGGGCGATATCGCCGGAGTCAACGCGCAGACGCTCCAGAGCGCACTGTGGGCGGCATCCGCCGGTTTTGTTCTCGCTATCGGGCTGTCGCCCTCGCTCAACATGCTGGCGCTGGGCGACAGAATGGCCCAGGGGCTTGGCGTGTCGCTGCTGAAAACTCGCCTGCTTGCCCTGCTGGCCATCGCGCTGCTCTGCGGCGCGGCCGTCTCTGTCGCCGGACCGATTGGCTTTATCGGCCTTGTGGTGCCGCAGCTCATCCGCCGTCTGGTGTCGGTCGATTTACGCGTGATGGTGCCGCTGTCGGCCCTGTGCGGCGCGCTGGTACTGCTGCTGGCGGATATCGCTGCCCGCACGCTGTTAACCCCCTGGGAGCTGGCAACCGGCATCATGACGGCCCTGGTCGGCGCGCCCGTGTTCATCTTTATGACGTCGAGGATGTTCAAATGAACCGGGCCGGACTCCGCGCAATCCGTGTTGGTCGTTTATCGGCGCTGGTTCGTCCGAAGGCGCTGGCGTACCTGTCGCTTTTCGCGCTGGCGGCGCTAAGTCTGCTGGGCTTTGGCCTGACGCACGGTTCTCTGCCCATTCCCGCCTCTGCCATCGGGCGCGCGCTTTTTTCGCCTGAAAGTCTGACGGCCGAGACTCGCTACGTCGTGATGGACATCCGCCTGCCGCGCCTGCTGATGGCTGTGCTGTGCGGCGCGATGCTCGGTATGGCGGGTGCGGCGATGCAGTCCATCACCCGCAACGGTCTGGCTGACCCCGGGCTTATCGGCGTGAAGGAGGGCTGTAGCGCGGCGGTACTGCTGCTGATTTTTCAGTTCCCGGCGCTGAGCCTGGCCTGGCGTCCGCTGGTTGGCATGGCCGGCGGACTGCTTACCGCGCTGCTGGTCATCGCCCTGGCGCGCGATATCTCGCGTCCGCGGTTCATCCTGATCGGTATCGGCGTGTCATGGGCGTTTGCCGCGGCGATGGGCGTCTTTATGACCACCGCCGACGTGCGCGACGTGCAGACGGCGATGCTGTGGCTGGCGGGAAGCCTGCACGCGGCCAACTGGACGCTGGTAGGGCTGGCCGCGCTCTGGACGGCTCCCGCGTTTGCGCTGCTGCTGTTTACCGCGCGGGCCGCGGACGTGGCGTTGCTTGGCAATCAGGCCGCCGCAGGTCTTGGCGTGCGCACAACCCGGCTGGCGCTGCTGCGGGTTCTCGCCCCGGTGGTGCTGACGGCGGCCTGCGTCTCCTGCGTGGGCAGTATTGGCTTCGTGGGGCTGATTGCTCCGCACATGGCGCGCCTGCTGCTGCGCGGTGGGCAAACCGCGCTCCTGACGGGAAGCGCCGTGCTGGGCGCGCTGCTGGTGCTGCTGGCGGATAACGTCGGACGTCTGGCATTCCTCCCGCTGCAGCTGCCGGCGGGAATTGTGATTTCATTGATTGGCGGACCGTTTTTCCTGCTGCTGCTCTGGCAGCGTCGGGACAGATTTTAGGGGACTATGATGCGCATACTGTTTTCGATGCTGTTGCTGGTGGGGTTCGCGGTGAGCGCGGCGGAGCCGACGCAGGTATTTACCGACGATTTGGAACGCAGGGTCGTTGTGCCGGTTCATCCGAAGCGGATTGTTTCATTACACGATCTGGATATCACCATTCCGCTGATTGAGCTTGGCGTGCCACCGGTGGCGAGCCATGGCCGCACGCGGCCGGACGGCAGCCACTTTCTGCGCTCCAGCGGCATGCTGACCGGCGTCGACTTCGATAATTCCGATATCAAATTTATCGGCACGGCGGATATCGACATCGAAGCCATCGCCGCCGCAAAGCCTGACCTGATCGTTACCGAGCCGACGCGCAACACCCCGGTGGAACAGCTGGAAAAAATTGCCCCGACGGTAAGCATCGATCATCTCGACGGCGGCGCGCCGGAAATCTACCGCAAGCTGGCGCAGCTCACGGGAACGCAGGTGCGGCTCAAGGTTCTGGAGCGGCGCTATCAGGAGCAGATTAAGGCGCTGAAGGCGACAATTGATACCAGCAAGGTGACCGTGTCCGTGATCCAGGCTAATCAGGGGAAAATCAACGCCATGCACAGCTACCACTCGCTGGGTCGCGTGCTGCGCGACGCCGGATTCAAATTCCCGCCGCTGATTGAGTCCATCCCGGAAGGGGGGCGCATCGACGTCAGCGCCGAGCGTCTGCCGGAGCTGGATGCCGATTTCGTCTTCGCCACCTGGCGCGGGGATACGGGCGGTAAGCCGCAGGACGAGCTGGCGGCGATGGATGCGGTCATGCCGGGCTGGTGTCAGTTCCTGAATGCCTGCCGAACCGGGCACTACGTGCTGATCTCGCGTGAAGAGGCGATCTCGAATTCGTTCGCGTCATTAGGGCTGATGGCCGCGCAGGTACAGTCGCAGATTGCCGGGCGTCCGCTGCCGGAGGCGTCACGGTGATCCGAAGAGTCGATGTTTACGGTGAGCGATTCCGCTCGCGGGCGCATCAGCTGACGCCGCGTCTGCTGCAGGTCGCACGCTATATCCATGACAACCGCGAAGCGGTGATGGAGCAGACCGCCATGGAGATTGCCGCCGTATTGAAAACCTCGGACGCCACGGTAGTCCGAGCCATACAGGCGCTGGGGTTCGCCGGGCTGCGCGATCTCAAGCAGACGCTGGAGCAGTGGTTTGGCCCGGTGGTCACCTCCAGCGAAAAGATGTCCACCACGGTGAATACGCTCGCCAGCGACGTCAACGCGAGCATTGATTTCGTGCTTGAGGGGCATCAGCACACCTGCGAGGTGTTATCCGAGCCCCACAACCGCTACGCGATGGCGCAGGCGGTCTCTCTTCTGGCGCAGGCGAGGCAGGTCGCCATATTTGGTATTGGGGCCTCCGGCATTCTGGCCGAGTACACCGCCAGGCTGTTCAGCCGCATGGGATTACCCGCCACGCCGCTCAACCGTACCGGGATCGGGCTTGCCGAACAGCTGATTGCGCTTCAGCGCGGCGACGTGCTGGTGATGATGGCGCAGAAATCCGCGCACCGGGAGGGGCAAACCACCCTGCGTGAAGCAAAACGTCTGGGCATTCCCACCATCCTGCTGACCAACGCCCTTGATTCGCGTTTCAGTAAGGAGGCCAGCGTGGTGATCCACGTTCCGCGCGGTGGCGAAAAGGGCAAAATCCCGCTCCACGGCACGGTGCTGCTCTGTCTGGAGATGATCATTTTATCCGTCGCCTCCACCGAGCCGCAGCGCACCATCAAGTCGATGAAGCGCATCAACGAGCTACATCGCGGGTTAAAACCGGGGAAGAAAAGTGGTTGAATTTCACTCTTTCTTCTAACGATATAAAAATAGGTTGAGGCCTAAGAGAGAACTAATCGCTATTTTTCACCGGCGAGTGATATTGTTCTATCAAATTATAAATAAGAGTTCCTATTATTATTTGAGCCATAAATTGGAACTCTAAATGTATATTAGAACTTAGTTGTGTATGTTAAAAAGGTATTTCCTCATCATTATTTTCATTGTCGTTATATTCAGATGTAAGTAGTAACTTTATAATGAACCCTTCATTTGATACGAGACGCTCAAAAAAATCAACTAACTCATCAAGCGAATCGCACCTCATTGTTATTTCATTTTGATAATTAATCATTACAGGGAATATTCTTTCTTGGTGAAAGTAATAGAAGAATAATTGTTCGCTTGAGTTTGTTTTGATATTTGAGACATAGACGTTATGAATGAGATCATTGTCCCCATCGGTATGCTTTGTCGTAACAAATTTGATTTTGTTATTAAGGTTTGCACTTAGTTCCGAAAGTGTTGATTCTATTATAGACATGGCTCGAATTTTATCATTTAAAATATCACGAGCTTTATTTATGTTCGCTTTTATTAAGTTTGATAGTTTTTCTTTATTATCACTCATTTTCTTATCCTGCCATGTATCGGTATATGATCAAAAAAATCAGTAAAACTGAATCCTAACCCATTAAAACAACTATGTATCTCAGGTGAGTATATGTCTAACTTCCAAGATTTACCATACACAAATGCCGAAGAAAACATCATTTGATCGTAAGTTTTCCATTTGTCATAGTCGTCATCATGATAATAGTAACTACCAGAAAATGAATGTAATGATGTTCTACTATCTAAATTTCTCCAAAAAGGATTGTAAAGTATAGAAGGTGCGTCTAAAATTATATCAAGATCTTTTGTTGTTTGTAGCGTTTGTGTAATCTCTTTTTCAAATGGCTGACTGTTATAATCACCAAGTAGAATTATATGACTTTCACCATGTTTTATTTTGATATCTATTTTGTCACGCAATTTCCCTGCGCAATATTCTTTTTTTCCTTCACCTTGAAACATCGCGCTGTTCCAATGCGAAATGAATAATGAAACTTCTTCACCATCAAACAATGCGTCTATAATTGCTCCTATACGCAATTGTTGTCTGAAATTGCTTTTTTCGTTTATAAATTCAATGTTTTTTATGGATATTTTAGTTTCTTCGTATAATATGGCAAAGTCGTAATAAACACCAGAAACATGTTTTGTAACCATTAAGTGTTTTAAATAATTTTTTTTAGCGATATCTTCAATTAGTGGTTCGTCTTGATTATATACTTCACATAAAATGAAAAGATCCACCGGTCGCTCTGAGGTTATATTGTTTATAACGGCGTCAACTTTTTCATTAAATATTGGATCCACTGGTTTATTTATTGTTTTCTTTACCGGTGGTGTTAGTTTTGTATTCCACCAACAAATGTTAAGATCCATTATACATCAGTTCTCATTAGGACGTTATAGGCTATAAATTTAACGTATGATCCTGCTCATTAAAAGGGGAAAATGCGAAAGGTCATTTTCCACAAACAGCTTCTAGATCGCACCAGCAGTGGCTGGCGTGGGAGATGATCGGTTAAGAGAGATTGCACGCTATTGCCGAAAAACATGTGCGTCGCTGGCCTCCGCATTGCCGGATGTCATGATATTAACACCCGCGATTCAGGCTATCGGGATAAGCTCTCCTGCGTGACCGCCTGGAGACTGACCGCTAACTGCGAGGTTTGTAATTTCTCGCTACTGGCAACTGAGGCTCTGCAGGAGCGCTTTCACGAGAATACGAAGTATGGGGCTATCTCTCAGATCCGCAGCCGGCTAGGCGTATACTTATCGATTATAATATTAGCATACTGGGCTAGTAAGCAAATGGGCGATCCGCGCTTTGCCGATCCCGAAAAAGCGCTCATGATTCAGGAGAAGCTTACCTCGTTCGTGAAAAATCCTTCACGTTTCACAGTTACTATGTGCATGTGCAAACCCCATTCCCGCGCGACGGCTTTACGCAGCAGGGATATGCGGAAGATTCCTGCTTTCATGCGGGCAGACGTGGAGAATATATGATTTCATGCTTAGCTTTATCTATACCATTGATGAAACGATAGTTGGTCTCTCGAAGAGGCTGATGAACTACTTCCTTAAACTTCTGCCGGACGATTATGTTTGTCACTGGGGTCTGGCGCTGGTGGATACTGATGCGCTGCAAGAAGCTTCTTCTGTGGCGATTATGTCGTAGCTGATGAAGCGCTACCTGATGAGCAAGGACGAGAAAAGAAATGGGTTACTGAAACACTCGGTGTACTGCCTTGAGACCAATTAAGACGTGGATGAGTATGCGTGCTGTGGAGACCACTTCCACGTTGAGGTGCTGGGGTGCTTACGTAGAGCTGGAAAGTGTTAATGGTAGCCATAAAACAAAGCCCGGTGGCGCTAGCGCTTACCGGGCCTACGGTTCAGGTTTTGTAGGCCGGGTAAACGCAGTGCCACCCGGCAAATTCCACGAACTTAAACCCCTTGCTCCAGGATGCGGATGTGGGTTTCCAGCACGTCGCCCTTCACCGCGTCGCTCCACGCTTTCATGTGCGCGGTCTGCAGATGCGCTTCAAGATGCGCGACGGTTTCCCACTGCTCAACCATGATGATCGAGTCTGGCGCGGTCGCCTGGAAGCTGGCGTCAGTGGCGGCATCCACCATCGGCGCGTAGCCGTGGCAGCCTTCTTCTTTCAGTACGGTCGGGATAATTTTCGCGAACTGATCCAGCACCGCCTGGCGGTGATGTTGACCTGGACGAGTACGGATTTCTGCGATAACGGTAAGCATGTTTACTACTCCTTTAATTCCAGGCTACCAGTTAAGCAAAAATTTTCGCGAGATGCTTGCGATATTCTGCGATATAGCTCGGGACATCAGGCATTTTAATCACGTCGTTGACGATAAAGGTCGGCAGCGGATCCATGCCCAGGAACTGATTCGCCTTGTGGAACGGCAGATACGCACCGTCCACGCCCACGCCTTCGAAGAACTGATCTTTCTCGGTGAAGGCTTCCAGCGGCGCGTTCCAGGTCAGTGACAGCATATATTTTTTGCCCTGAATCAGACCGCCTGAACCGTATTTTTTGGACGCGTCAGAGCGGGTGCGGCCATCACTGGCATACAGTGAGCCGTGACCTTCGGTGAACACGTCGTCCATGTATTTTTTCACGGTCCACGGCGCGCCCATCCACCAGCCTGGCATCTGCCAGATCACCACGTCAGCCCACAGGAAGTTCTGCACTTCTGCTTTCACATCGTAGTTGCTGTCTGCACGCACGACCTTAACATCATGCCCGGCGTCGCGCAGGAAACCGTCCGCGACCTCGGTCAGGGTGTCATTCAGCAGGCCTTTAGAGTGCGCAAATTCTTTTGCACCGTTAATAATCAGAATGTTGCTCATTTTTTGTCCTCGACGATGAGAGTATGCCGGGTATTCTACGCGCGAGGACGGAGCGGAAAAATGAGCAAAATGTGCAAAGTCTTTTGCATTAAACGCAATAATTCCTTACCAGCTGGCCTTCGCTTCAAAACCACCTTCAGGGGCATTGCTCAGCGAGACGCGCATCCCGTGCAGCGCGGCGATGCGTTTTACGATGGATAATCCCAACCCGCTGCCCGTGGCATCCTGACCCGGCGGACGATAAAAGCGCTCGCCGATGCGCGCCAGCGCGTCCGGTGAAATCCCGGGACCGTTGTCGCGCACGCTAAAGCTACGCGCGTCCAGCGTCACGTCCACCACGCTGCCGTGCGGGCTGTAGCGAATCGCGTTATCCAGCAGGTTGCGCACCAGCAGGCTCAGGAGCAGCGGCTGGCCCGTACGTGTAACCTCTGGTGCATGGATATTCAGGCGAACATCAATGCCCGCCTGCTGCGCCGGATGCCAGATATCCAGCACCGCCGACTGCAGTAGATCGGCAAGCGTTATAGGTTCGACATCGTCCAGGTTGTCCAGCGTATCCAGACGCGACAGCGTGAGGAGCTGGTCCACCAGCCGGGAAGCGCGGTCGATTCCCGCATGCAGTTGCATCAGCGCCTTTTCCCGCGCCTGCGGATCGTCATGAGAGAGCTGCGCCACGTCAGTTTGTACCTTAAGGGCCGCCAGCGGGCTGCGCAGCTCGTGGGCCGCATCGGACGTAAAGCGGCGCTCGCGGGTCATCATCTCCTGGGTGCGCGCGAAGAGGTGATTCAGCGCGTCGAGCAGGGGGCGTACTTCTGTTGGTACGCCCTCCGTCGGCAGGTTATCTGTGGCGTCCGGCGAGCGGGAGCGCAGGGTCTGTGCCAGCTTTTTCAGTGGCTTCAGCTCCCGACTGAGGAGGAGAACCAGCAGCAGCAACATCACGGGCAGCGCCACCAGCCAAGGGGTCAGCTGTGAGCTGACCACGTCCAGCGCCATATCCTGGCGGTACTCCCACTCCTGACCGACCACCACGCGGTACTTCCCGTCGGGTGAGGTCAGCCACAGGAAACGCCATTCGTCGTTGTCGTCCTGGAGCTGCCCGTTAGCAAACCCGTCGCGGCGATAGTGGTACGGAATATCGCGCCCGTTCTCTCCGTCGTTGAGGAGCATTTTGCCGTCGACAGCGTAAATGGCGAAAGCCAGCGCGTCGTCATCCAGACGACCATGCTTCACTTTTTTGGGGATCTCACGCATGCGTTCGGGGGCGCGGATCTCGTCAAGATCCATCGTCAGCAGCCGTTTGGCAAACAGCATCTGCTGCGTGTCGAAGAGCTTATCCAGCTTGTGGGTGGTCTGCTGCCAGGCCACCAGGCTGGCGGCAAACCATGCCGTCAGGGAAAGCGCTAAAAAAAGGAGCGTCAGGCGCAGCTTCAGGCTCAGGCGTTGCGTCAGCTTCATGCGTCACCCAGGATATAGCCGATGCCGTGCACGGTGCGGATAAACTCGCTGCCAAGCTTGCGGCGCAGATGATGAACGTGGACTTCGATGGCGTTGCTGGAGACGTCATCGTCCCAGGTATAAAGCTTTTCCTCGATAAGCTTTCGCGGCAGCACCCGGCCCGCGTTACGCATTAACAGCTCCAGCAGCGCGAACTCTTTCGGCTTCAGCGTCAGCGGCTCACCGTCCAGCGTGGCGACGAGTCGGGTCGGATCGAGCGTGACCTTGCCGTGGCGTAGCTCGCTATGCGTCTGGCCGTGGCTGCGGCGGACCAGCGCCTCAAGGCGGGCACCCACTTCAATCAGCGCGAACGGCTTACAGAGATAATCATCCGCGCCAAGACGCAGCCCCTCCACGCGCTGGTTAAGCGCATCCCGCGCGGTCAGGATCAATACCGGCTCGCTGCGCCCGCTTTCGCGCCACGCGCGCAGGATGTCCAGACCGTCGATTTCCGGCAGCGTCAGATCCAGCACCACGGCATCATAGGGCGCAGAAGCGAGCGCGGCCTGACCGGTTTTACCGTCGGTAAACCAGTCCACGCTAAAGCCCATTTTGCTTAACCCCGCCTTGATACCGTCACCGATTAACCTGTCGTCTTCTACCAGTAAAATGCGCATGTTCCCTCCTTGATGCCGTCAGTAAACCCTCTGTAAGCGCCTGCTGTACAGCAATAATAAATAAATTTTTCCCTTAAGAAGTTGTTAAGGATTACCCTGTTTAATGGACTGCGAAACCAGATTAAAGGGAGAGTTAATATGAAAAAATTCGCTGCTATTGCCGCCATCATGATGATGACCACTGCCCCCGTTTTTGCCGCGCAGGGCGGATTTAACGGCCCGTCTGCCGCACAGACCCAGACCCAAACGCAGGCAGGCGGTTTTGTCGATAATGATGCCAACCTCACCACCGCGGTGAAGGTGAAAGAGATGAAGGACGACAGCTGGGTGAAGCTGCGCGGGAACATCACCCAGCGCCTGTCCGATGACCGCTACACCTTCCGCGATGAGACCGGCACGGTGAACGTGGAAATTGACCACAAGCGCTGGAACGGCGTGACCGTCACCCCTCAGGATAAAGTGGAAATCCAGGGCAAGGTCGATAAAGAGTGGAACGATTTTGAAATCGACGTGAAGCAGGTCATTAAGCTGAACAAATAACCCGGAAAGGGCCGCATAAGCGGCCCTTTTTCTTTGTGACTCAACTCGCCAGATAAGGTAGTATCTGCGGCAATATTGCCTGAAACCCTTCGGTTTCTGAGTTGAGGAATCACACGTAATGAGCGATATGGCAGAGCGCCTCGCGCTACATGAATTCACGGAAAACGCCTACCTGAACTACTCCATGTACGTCATCATGGACAGGGCGTTGCCGTTTATCGGGGATGGTCTGAAGCCCGTTCAGCGCCGCATCGTCTATGCGATGTCCGAGCTGGGGCTGAACGCCACCGCCAAGTTCAAGAAATCCGCCCGTACCGTCGGTGACGTGCTGGGTAAATACCATCCGCACGGCGACAGCGCCTGTTATGAAGCGATGGTGCTGATGGCCCAGCCGTTCTCTTACCGCTACCCGCTGGTGGATGGCCAGGGGAACTGGGGGGCGCCGGACGATCCGAAATCCTTCGCGGCGATGCGTTATACCGAATCCCGTCTGTCTAAATATGCCGAAGTGCTGCTGGGCGAGCTGGGTCAGGGGACCGTTGACTGGGTACCGAACTTCGACGGTACGCTGCAGGAGCCGAAGATGCTGCCTGCGCGTCTGCCGAATATCCTGCTGAACGGCACCACCGGTATTGCGGTCGGTATGGCGACGGACATTCCGCCGCACAACCTGCGTGAAGTGGCGAAAGCCGCCATCACCCTGATCGAGCAGCCGAAAGCCTCGCTCGACGATCTGCTGGATATCGTGCAGGGTCCGGATTTCCCGACCGAAGCCGAAATCATTACCTCGCGTGCGGAAATCCGCAAAATCTACCAGAACGGTCGCGGCTCCGTGCGCATGCGCGCGGTGTGGAATAAAGAAGACGGCGCCGTGGTGATCACCGCGCTGCCGCATCAGGTTTCCGGTGCCAAAGTGCTGGAGCAGATCGCCTCCCAGATGCGCAATAAAAAGCTGCCGATGGTGGACGACCTGCGCGACGAGTCTGACCACGAGAACCCGACCCGTCTGGTGATCGTGCCGCGCTCCAACCGCGTGGACATGGAGCAGGTGATGAATCACCTGTTTGCCACCACCGATCTGGAAAAAAGCTACCGCATCAACCTGAACATGATCGGACTCGACGGACGCCCGGCGGTGAAAAACCTGCTGGAGATCCTCACCGAATGGCTGACGTTCCGCCGCGATACGGTCCGCCGTCGTCTGAACCATCGTCTGGAGAAAGTGCTTAAGCGCCTGCATATCCTCGAAGGTTTGCTGGTGGCGTTCCTCAATATCGACGAGGTGATTGAAATCATCCGTACCGAGGACGAGCCGAAGCCCGCCCTGATGTCGCGCTTTGGCATCAGCGAAACCCAGGCTGAAGCGATCCTCGAGCTGAAGCTGCGCCATCTCGCCAAACTGGAAGAGATGAAGATCCGCGGCGAGCAGAACGAGCTGGAAAAAGAGCGCGATCAGCTGCAGGCGATCCTCGCGTCCGAACGCAAGATGAACACCCTGCTGAAGAAAGAGCTGCAGGCCGATGCCGATGCCTTCGGCGACGACCGTCGTTCTCCGCTGCACGAGCGCGAAGAAGCGAAGGCGATGAACGAGCACGACATGCAGCCGTCCGAGCCGGTGACCATTGTCCTGTCGCAGAGCGGCTGGGTGCGCAGCGCCAAAGGCCACGATATCGACGCGCCGGGGCTCAGCTATAAAGCGGGCGACAGCTTCAAAGCGGCGGTGAAAGGGAAGAGCAACCAGCCGGTGGCGTTTATCGACTCCACCGGCCGCAGCTACGCCATCGACCCGATCACGCTGCCTTCCGCGCGCGGGCAGGGCGAGCCGCTCACCGGCAAGCTGACGCTGCCGCCGGGGGCGACGGTTGACCATATGCTGATGGAAGCCGATGAGCAGAAGCTGCTGCTGGCGTCCGATGCGGGCTACGGCTTTATCTGTACCTTTAACGATCTGGTTTCCCGCAACCGTGCCGGTAAGGCGCTGATTAGCCTGCCGGACAACGCTCACGTGATGGCGCCGCTGGTGATTGAGAACGAAAGCGACATGCTGCTGGCGATCACCACCGCCGGACGTATGCTGATGTTCCCGGTCAGCGATCTGCCGGAGCTGTCAAAAGGCAAGGGCAACAAGATCATCAACATTCCGTCGGCGGAGGCCGCGAAAGGCGAAGATGGCCTGGCGCACCTCTTCCTCCTGCCGCCGCAGAGCACGCTGACCATTCACGTCGGCAAGCGCAAAATCAAGCTTCGTCCGGAAGAGTTGCAGAAAGTGGTGGGTGAGCGCGGTCGCCGCGGCTCGCTGATGCGCGGTCTGCAGCGTATTGATCGCGTGGAGATTGACTCTCCTGCGCGCAGCACCGCGGGTGACAGCGAAGAGTAATGTCGTGATATCCCCCTCTGTCCGGAGGGGGAATTTCAATAAAATTTCCCGTAAAATCGTTGTTAATTCGTGCGTTGCGATTAACAATACGCGCTCGTAATAAAGTCCTTACCTGGCCACAGGTGAAGTATAATTGTCAGCTGTTGGGGCTTCAGAGGTCGCTATGCTATATATTGTTCGTCTTATTCTTACCGTTATCTACTGCATCCTGGTCTGTATTTTCGGCTCTATCTATTGCCTGTTCAGCCCGCGTAATCCGAAGCATGTCGCCACCTTTGGCCATATGTTCGGGCGCCTTGCGCCGCTGTTTGGTCTTAAAGTTGAAAAACGTCTGCCGGAAGGGGCAGAGAATTTCGGTAACGCCATCTATATCGCCAACCATCAGAACAACTACGATATGGTGACGGCCTCTAATATCGTGCTTCCACCGACCGTGACGGTGGGCAAAAAAAGCCTGCTGTGGATCCCGTTTTTTGGTCAGCTGTACTGGCTCACCGGTAACCTGCTGATCGACCGTAATAACCGTGCAAAAGCGCACAGCACCATTGCGGAAGTGGTGAATCATTTTAAAAAGCGCAAAATTTCAATCTGGATGTTCCCGGAAGGGACGCGCAGCCGTGGCCGCGGCCTGCTGCCGTTTAAAACCGGTGCGTTTCATGCCGCAATTGCGGCAGGTGTTCCAATTATTCCTGTGTGCGTTTCCAATACTTCGAATAAGATTAATCTTAACCGCCTGAATAACGGGCTGGTGATTGTCGAAATGCTGCCACCCGTCGATACCAGCAAATACGGTAAAGATCAGGTGCGCGAGCTGGCCGCGCACTGCCGTGATCTGATGGCTGAGCATATTGCGCTGCTCGACAAAGAAGTCGCAGAGAGAGAAGCCGCCGGTAAGATTTAATCCGGCGTTGAAGGGAAAACGAATTCCCGCGTTGTTAGTCGTTTCAGATGGAGCTTATATGTCACTCAGTCGGCGTCAGTTTATTCAGGCTTCGGGGATCGCCCTCTGTGCGGGTGCGATGCCGCTGACAGCCAGCGCCGCCGGGCAGCAACAGCCGCTGCCTATTCCGCCACTCATTGAATCCCGTCGCGGTCAGCCGCTTTTCCTGACGCTGCAGCGCAGCCACTGGTCCTTTACCCAGGGGACGCGTGCGCCGGTCTGGGGCATTAACGGACGTTACCTTGGGCCGACCATACGCGTGTGGAATGGCGATGACGTAAAGCTCATCTACAGTAACCGTACCCCTGAAAATGTCGCCATGACCATCAGCGGCCTGCAGGTGCCTGGCCCGCTGATTGGCGGCGCGGCGCGAATGATGTCACCCAGCGCCGACTGGGCGCCCGTTCTGCCAATTCGCCAGAGCGCGGCAACCCTGTGGTATCACGCCAACACGCCTAACCGCACGGCGCAGCAGGTCTATAACGGCCTGGCCGGCATGTGGCTGGTGGAAGATGAGGTCAGCAAATCCCTGCCGATCCCGAACCACTACGGCGTGGATGACTTCCCGATTATCATCCAGGACAAACGTCTGGATAATTTCGGTACGCCGGAATACAGCGAACCGGGCAGCGGCGGCTTCGTTGGCGATACGCTGCTGGTAAACGGCGCGCAGAGCCCGTATGTCGAAGTGTCCCGTGGTTGGGTGCGCCTGCGTCTGCTCAACGCGTCTAACTCGCGCCGCTATCAGCTGAAAATGAGTGACGGCCGTCCACTGCACGTAATTTCCGGCGATCAGGGCTTTTTACCGGCGCCGGTTTCCGTCAAACAGCTGGCGCTCTCGCCGGGTGAACGTCGCGAAGTGCTTATTGATATGACCAATGGGGATGAAGTGTCTGTCACCTGCGGCGAAGCGGCCAGCATTGTTGACCGTATTCGCGGGTTCTTTGAACCGTCGAGCATACTTGTCTCGACCCTGGTGCTGACCCTGCGTCCAACCGGTCTGCTGCCGCTGGTGACCGACAGCCTGCCAATGCGTCTTCTGCCGCAGGAGATCATGAGCGGCTCGCCGGTGCGCAGCCGTGATATCAGCCTGGGCGACGATCCGGGGATCAACGGCGCGCTGTGGGACGTTAACCGCATCGACATCACCGCGCAGCAGGGCACCTGGGAGCGCTGGACGGTTCGCTCGGATATGCCGCAGTCGTTCCATATTGAAGGGGTGTCATTCCTGATCCGCAACGTCAACGGCGCGATGCCGTTCCCGGAAGATCGCGGCTGGAAAGATACCGTCTGGGTGGACGGTCAGGTTGAACTGCTTGTCTACTACGGCCAGCCTTCGTGGCCGCACTTCCCGTTCCTGTTCCACAGCCAGACGCTGGAGATGATGGACAGGGGCTCGGTAGGGCAGATGCTGATCAATCCGGCACCGTAAAACGAGTCGGGTGGCGGCTTCGCCTTACCCGACCTACAGGCCCGTAGGCCCGGTAAGCGTAGCGCCACCGGGCAATAAATACCCCTTCATTTCCCACATTGATCCAGCGTATAATCCCGCTCCTTTTGTCTATTTTTTCTTCGGAAGCATTATGAGCGCAATTTCCCTGATCCAGCCGGATCGTGACCTCTTCTCCTGGCCCCAGTACTGGGCGGCCTGCTTTGGACCGGCGCCGTTCCTGCCGATGTCCCGGGAAGAGATGGACCAACTGGGCTGGGACAGCTGCGACATTATTCTGGTCACGGGCGATGCCTACGTTGACCACCCGAGCTTCGGCATG
Organism: Enterobacter sp. DC4; assembly: GCF_000568095.1. Lineage (NCBI taxonomy): Bacteria > Pseudomonadati > Pseudomonadota > Gammaproteobacteria > Enterobacterales > Enterobacteriaceae > Enterobacter > Enterobacter sp. DC4. The sequence continues at coordinate 284,315 of NZ_AZUB01000005.1, forward strand.
GCCATCTGTGGCCGTATGCTTGAGGCGCAGGGCTTCCGTGTGGGGATCATCTCCCAGCCTGACTGGAACAGCAAAGACGACTTTATGCGTCTGGGTAAACCCAACCTGTTCTTCGGCGTGACCGCAGGCAACATGGACTCGATGATCAACCGCTATACCGCCGACCGTAAGCTGCGTCATGACGACGCCTACACGCCGGATAACGTGGCGGGTAAACGCCCCGACCGCGCGACCCTCGTCTATACCCAGCGCTGCAAAGAAGCCTGGAAAGACGTCCCGGTGATCCTGGGCGGCATCGAAGCGAGCCTGCGCCGTACCGCGCACTACGATTACTGGTCTGATACCGTTCGCCGCTCGGTGCTGGTGGACTCCAAAGCCGACATGCTGATTTACGGCAACGGCGAGCGTCCGCTGGTGGAAGTGGCGCACCGTCTGTCGCAGGGCGAGCCGGTGAGCAGCATCCGTGACGTGCGCAATACCGCCATCATGGTGAAAGAGGCGCTGCCGGGCTGGCGCGGTGTGGATTCCCGCATCATTGACATGCCGGGCAAAATCGACCCGATCCCACACCCGTACGGTGAAGATCTGCCGTGTGCGGATAACAAACCGGTTGAGCCGAAAAAAGCGGAAGCGAAGGCTATCGTCGTGCAGCCGCCGCGCCCAAAACCGTGGGAAAAGACCTATGTGCTGCTGCCGTCCTACGAGAAGGTGAAAGCCGACAAGGTGCTCTACGCGCACGCGTCCCGTATTCTGCACCATGAAACCAACCCGGGCTGCGCCCGCGCGCTGATGCAGAAGCACGGCGAGCGCTTTATCTGGATCAACCCGCCGGCGATCCCGCTCTCCACCGAAGAGATGGACAGCGTCTTTGCGCTGCCGTACAAGCGCGTGCCGCACCCGGCGTACGGCAACGCCCGCATCCCGGCGTATGAGATGATCCGTTTCTCGATCAACATCATGCGCGGCTGCTTCGGCGGATGCTCCTTCTGCTCCATTACCGAGCACGAAGGCCGTATTATCCAGAGCCGTTCGGAAGAGTCGATCATCAATGAGATCGAAGCGATTCGCGACACGGTGCCGGGCTTTACCGGCGTGATTTCTGACCTCGGTGGCCCAACCGCCAACATGTACATGCTGCGCTGCAAGTCGCCGCGCGCAGAGCAAACCTGTCGTCGCCTCTCCTGCGTCTATCCGAGCATTTGCGAGCACATGGACACCAACCACGAGCCGACGATCAACCTCTACCGCCGCGCGCGCGATCTGAAGGGCATCAAGAAGATCCTCATCGCGTCCGGGGTGCGTTATGACATCGCCGTGGAAGATCCGCGCTATATCAAAGAGCTGGCGACGCACCACGTCGGCGGCTATCTGAAGATTGCGCCGGAGCATACCGAAGAAGGCCCGCTGTCGAAGATGATGAAGCCGGGCATGGGCAGCTATGACCGCTTTAAAGAGCTGTTCGACACCTATTCGAAGCAGGCGGGCAAAGAGCAGTATCTGATCCCGTACTTCATCTCCGCCCACCCGGGCACTCGCGATGAGGACATGGTGAACCTGGCGCTGTGGCTGAAGCAGCGTCGCTTCCGCCTGGATCAGGTGCAGAACTTCTATCCATCACCGCTCGCCAACTCGACGACCATGTATTACACCGGCAAGAACCCGCTGAGTAAGATTGGCTATAAGAGTGAAGAGGTGGTGGTGCCGAAAGGGGATAAACAGCGTCGTCTGCACAAGGCGCTGCTGCGTTACCACGATCCGAAAAACTGGCCGCTGATCCGCCAGGCGCTGGAAGAGATGGGTAAAAAACACCTGATCGGCTCGCGCCGCGACTGTCTGGTACCGGCCCCGACGCTGGAGGAGATGCGCGAAGCGCGTCGCCAGAACCGCAATACGCGCCCGGCGCTGACCAAGCACACGCCGATTGTGCACCAGCGTTCGAACGGTGGGGCGGGAACGAAGAAGAACGTAAAACGTAAGATCGGTTAAACCTGTAACAATGCCCGGTGGCGCTGCGCTTACCGGGCCTACAGGTCAGCGCGTAGGCCGGGTAAGGCGCAGCCGCCACCCGGCTTTTTTACGCACTTAACCGCCAAACTGATCCGGGTCCGGCCCAAGCCGCTTACCCTTATCCAGCTTCGCAATCTCACCCAGCTCGTCTTTGTCCAGACGGAAATCCCAGACGTCGAAGTTCTCGGCGATGCGCGACGGCGTGACCGATTTCGGTATCACCACCAGGCCGTTGTCCAGATGCCAGCGAATGACGATCTGCGCCGGGCTTTTGCCGTATTTATCCGCCAGTTCGCGAATAATTTTTTGATCGAACACGCCCTGGCCACCCTGCGCCAGCGGACTCCAGGACTCGGTCTGGATTTTATGCGTGGCGTTCCAGGCATGAAGCTGCCGCTGCTGCATCAGCGGGTGCAGCTCGATCTGGTTGATGACAGGCGCAATACCCGTCTCGTCAATCAGCCGCTGCAGGTGATGAACCTGGAAATTACAGACGCCGATGCTTTTCACCAGCCCCTCTTTCTGCAGTTCAATCATCCCTTTCCAGGCATCAACGTAGTGATCGATAGCCGGAACCGGCCAGTGCATCAGCCAGAGATCGACGAAGTCGAGCTGGAGTTTTTCCAGGCTCTCTTCCAGGGCTTCGCGGGGACGTTTTTGGTCGTCGTTCCAGAGTTTAGTGGTGATGAACAACTCATCGCGAGGGACACCGGCGCTGGCCAGTGCGGTACCCACGCCGTCCTCGTTTTTGTACGCGGCGGCGGTGTCAATCGACCGGTAGCCGACTTCCAGGGCTTTATGAATGGCGGAGACGACCTCGTCGTTACCGGCTTTCCATACACCTAGCCCCAGTTGGGGCATCACGTTGCCGTCCTGCAGCTTGATTACGGTTTGGTTTGCCATTTTTCCTCCTTCAGGTGCGCATCGCCGGAGGGTTCCTCCGGCGATGGGGTGTGCATTAAGTCTGGACGAAATGTCAAAAAACGAAAGTCGGGGGGACAAAAACGCTTAGCGTGCCGCCTCGTAAATACGACGGCTGACGTCCAGCGTGATGTCGCCGTGCTCGCCCAGATGGGTCATACCGTGCTCTTCGAGTTTCGCCAGCAGGGCAGGGATAGAGCTGCCGTCCAGGCCGTAGCCAGACAGACGCGTTGGCACGCCCAGACCTTCAAAGAAGCTGCGGGTCGCTTCGATGGCGGCATCAATACGCGCATCGTCAGAACCCTCGGTGATGTTCCACACGCGTTCAGCGTACTGCAGCAGTTTGGCGCGTTTAGTGTCGCGTTTTTCGTTCCACAGGGCAGGCAGCACAACGGCCAGCGTCTGAGCATGGTCCAGACCGTGCATCGCCGTCAGCTCGTGGCCCAGCATGTGGGTTGCCCAGTCCTGCGGCACGCCAGCCCCGATCAGGCCGTTCAGCGCCTGCGTGGCGGCCCACATTACGTTGGCGCGAACGTCGTAGTTTTCCGGCTCTTTCAGCGCTTTCGGACCTTCTTCGACGAGCGTCAGCAGAATGCCTTCCGCGAAGCGATCCTGAATTTTGGCATTCACCGGATACGTGACGTACTGCTCAACGGTATGAACAAAGGCGTCGACCACGCCGTTCGCCACCTGACGCGCAGGCAGGGTGTAGGTGTAAACCGGGTCCAGAATGGCGAACACAGGCTGAACGTGTTCGTTCATGAAGGCCTGCTTGTCACCGGTGGTTTTACGGGAGATCACCGCGCCCTTGTTGGATTCAGAACCGGTGGCCGGCAGGGTCAGCACGGAGCCCATCGGGATAGCGCTTTTGATGTCGCTGCCGCGGGTTTCCAGAATGTGCCATGGATCGATGCCGTCAGCGTAGTGCGCTGCCGCCGCGATGAATTTGGTACCGTCCAGCACGGAGCCGCCGCCGACCGCCAGCAGGAAGGTGATGTTTTCTTCGCGGGCGATTTTCACCGCGTTCATCAGCGTTTCGTAAGACGGGTTTGGCTCGATGCCGCCGAACTCACGCACGTCCAGACCGTCCAGCGCGCTGTAAACCTGATCCAATACGCCGGTTTTTTTCACGCTGCCGCCACCGTAGGTGATCAGCACGCGGGCGTCAGCAGGGATCTGCGCGCGCAGATCGGCGATAGCGTCTTTACCAAACAGAATGCGGGTTGGGGTGTGAAGATTAAAGTTGTTCATTGCTCGTTCCCTTTAGTGGGTGAAAAACCGTGGTGGCGCAGAGGGCGACCTGATGCTGCTCATTGTGGCCGCCCGGGGCTACGCCCTCAATGCACATTCCTGCCGATGTCTTGCCCATTTCTACAGAGCGCTGGAGAAAGCGCGGAAAACAACGCACACTGTCAACGTCGAAAAACGCACCCGGAGTAACGCAAGATGAACCGTGAGGCTATCTGCCAGCAGCTCACTGCGCAGATTAAAAGACTGATAGATAACGAAAATGGCGTCAGTGGCCTGCTTCCTGATATTCGCCTGCTTTATGGCACGCAGCCCGGGACGCGCACGCCGGTCATGTATCAGCCGGGCATCGTTTTTCTCTTCTCGGGCCATAAAATTGGCTATATCAACGAGCGCGTGTTCCGCTACGACACCAATGAATATCTGCTTCTGACGGTACCTTTACCCTTTGAATGTGAAACCTTCGCGACAGAGGCGGTTCCGCTGGCGGGTATTCGCGTCAATGTCGATATTCTCCAGCTGCAGGAGCTGCTGATGGAGATAGGTGAAGACGAGTTCTTCCAGCCTTCGATGGCTTCGAGCGGGATTAACTCGGCGACGCTGTCGGAAGAGATCCTCTGCGCCATTGAGCGTCTGCTGGACGTGATGGAGAGGCCGCTGGACGCGCGCATTCTGGGCAAGCAGATTATCCGCGAAATTCTCTACCACGTGCTGCTGGGCCCGGGGGGCGGAGCGTTACTGGCCCTGGTGAGCCGACAGACCCACTTCAGTCTGATAAGCCGCGTGCTCAAGCGTATCGAGAGCCAGTACACGGAAAACCTCAGCGTCGACCAGCTGGCGGCGGAAGCGAACATGAGCGTCTCGGCGTTTCACCATAATTTTAAATCGGTGACCAGCACCTCGCCGCTGCAGTACCTTAAAACCTACCGGCTGCATAAGGCGCGGATGCTGATGATCCACGACGGTATGAAGGCCAGCGCGGCGGCGATGCGGGTGGGCTACGAAAGTGCGTCGCAGTTCAGTCGGGAGTTTAAGCGCTATTTCGGCGTTACGCCGGGAGAGGATGCGTCACGTATAAGAACGATGCAGGGAGTCTGACGAAAAACGTAGGCCGGGTAAGCGATAGCGCCACCCGGCTTTGTTGAATTATGCGCTGCAGTACTTTTTCTTAATCACCACCGCGATAGTCCCCACCAGGCCCGCCACCAGCAGGAACATCGGCAGCACCATGAGGAAGGTCATCACCTGATCTTCGTGGTGTTTCACGAAGGGGATCATATTCAGCGCGTAGCCGAGCGTCGTCACCACGCCAACCCACAGCAGGGCGCTCAGCCAGTTGAAGAACTGGAAGCGGCGGTTCGACAGGCCGGAAATGCCCGCCATCGTCGGCAGAAGCGTGCGAACAAACGCCAGGAAACGCCCCGCCAGCAGCGCAAGCAGACCGTGCCGGTCAAACATGCAGGTCGCACGCTGATGATATTTATGCGGCAGCTGCGCCAGCCAGCTTTTGACGACGCGCGTGTTCCCCAGCCAGCGGCCCTGCAGATAGCTCAGCCAGCAGCCCAGGCTGGCGGCGGAGGTGAGGATAACCATCGTTGGCGTGAAGTCCATGACGCCTTTACCGATTAACGCCCCGGCAAGTAAAAGCAGGCTGTCACCGGGTAAAAACGAGGCTGGCAGTAATCCATTTTCCAGAAACAGAGTTGCGAACATCACGAAATAGACGATACCGACGACGTGAGGATCCGCCAGCGCGGCAAAATCGTGGTGCCAGAGCGCCGCGATAATATCTTGAATAACAGCCATGGACTTTCCTGTGGAACAGCAGATATAGCGCTATTGTACTCCCTTATTCGCCCGTCGGGTTTGATCCCGGGCGCAACTCATGCAGACTTTTCCGCTTGCGGTGTCCATAAAAGCGTCCAGGGAGTACATTTTCAGCCAGCACTCTACACGATACGCTCGAACCCTGCTGCTAAATCCGCAATCAGATCGTCAACATTTTCTAAACCGATATGCAGTCGAATCAGGGTACCGCTGAAGTCCACGTCGCCACCGGGGCGCAGGGCCGCAATCTGTTCCGGCTGGTTAGCCAGGATCAGGGATTCAAAACCGCCCCACGAGTAGGCCATGCTGAAGAGGGTAAAATTATCCAGATAGCTCGCCAGCTCGTCGTTATTCAGGCGTTTTTTCAGCACAAACGAGAACAACCCGCTGCTGCCCGTAAAGTCACGTTGCCAGAACTCATGGCCTTTACTGCCGGGTAGCGCGGGGTGATTCACGCGCTCAACCTGCGGATGCTGCGCCAGCCATTCGGCCACCTTCAGGCTGCTTTCATGGTGCTGACGCAGGCGAACGCCCAGCGTGCGGATGCCCCGGCTGGTCATGTAGGCCGTGTCTGCGTCCACCATTTGCCCCATCAGGTAGGCGTTTTCACGCAGCTGATCCCAGCAGCGCGCGTTGGAGACCGCCGTGCCGATCATGCCGTCCGAGTGGCCAATCAGGTATTTGGTCGCCGCCTGAATGGAGATATCAATGTCGAATTCCAGCGCTTTGAACAGCACGCCTGCCGCCCAGGTGTTGTCGATCATGACGATCGCCTCTGGCGCTTTGCTGCGCACGGCCTTCACGATAGCCGGCACGTCGTGAACTTCCATGGTGAGCGACCCCGGCGATTCCAGGAACACAATGCGCGTGTTTGGCTGAATAAGTTCGGCAATGCCTTCACCAATCAGCGGGTCGAACCAGCCGGTGGTTACGCCGAGCTTGCTGAGCATTTTGGTACAGAAGTCCTGGCTGGGTTCGTAGGCGGTGTTGGTCATCAGGATGTGATCGCCCTGTTCCACGAAAGCCAGAATGGTGTTGGCGACCGCAGCCGCTCCGCACGGGAACAGCGCGCAGCCTGCGCCGCCTTCCAGCTCGCACATCGCCTCCTGCAGAGAAAAATGGGTTAGCGTGCCGCGACGGCCATAAAACAGGCCGCCTTTCGCGCGGTTGCGCGTGGCGATTTTTTTCTCCTCAACGGTATCAAACACCAGCGAGGAGGCGCGTTGAATCACGCTGTTGACCGATCCCTGGGTATATTTTTTGCTGCGTCCTGCCTGTACCAGCGTGGTATCAAGATGCTTCTTTGTCATGTTCGCTAACCCTGTTTTTATACGTCTGGACGTCCAGACTACCACGATTGGAAAAAACTGCACCCGCAGGCTTATCGAATAAGCAGAAAATATTAGCAAAAAACCGCATAAGAAATTTTTACTGCGTAAGCGCAAGGAAAGTGAACGAAAATTGCGGCACTATGCAAATACTAATGAGAACTACTATCAATTCGACGACGTTTTGATATTATTACGTTCAGATTTTGTGATTTGCGTCCTGGAGATACAGAGTGGGTAATAATTTGATGCAGGCGGATCTCTCCGTTTGGGGCATGTATCAGCATGCTGACATCGTGGTTAAGATTGTGATGATCGGCCTGATTCTGGCGTCCGTTGTCACCTGGGCTATCTTCTTCAGCAAGAGCGCCGAGCTGCTTTCGCAGAAGCGTCGCCTCAAGCGGGAACAGCAGCAGCTGGCTGAAGCCCGCTCTCTGGATCAGGCTTCAGACATGACCTCATCCTTCCACGCGAAAAGCCTGACCACCCTGCTCGTGAATGAAGCGCAGAACGAGCTGGAACTCTCCGCGGGCAGTGAAGATAACGAAGGCATCAAAGAACGTACCGGTTTCCGCCTGGAGCGTCGCGTGGCGGCCGTTGGTCGACACATGGGGCGCGGCAATGGTTATCTGGCGACCATCGGGGCGATCTCACCGTTTATCGGTCTTTTCGGTACGGTCTGGGGCATCATGAACAGCTTTATCGGTATCGCGCAGACCCAAACCACCAACCTGGCGGTTGTGGCCCCGGGTATCGCAGAAGCGCTGCTGGCGACGGCGATTGGTCTGGTCGCGGCGATTCCAGCGGTGGTTATCTATAACATCTTCGCGCGTATGATTGGCAGCTACAAAGCGACGCTCGGTGACGTTGCCGCGCAGGTTCTGCTGCTGCAAAGTCGCGATCTCGACCTGAATGCCAGCTCGGTTAAGCCGGTGCACGCGGCGTCCAAACTGCGCGTGGGTTGATAGTATGGCGATGCGTCTAAACGAAAATCTGGACGATAACGGTGAAATGCATGAGATCAACGTGACGCCGTTTATCGACGTTATGCTGGTTCTGCTGATTATCTTCATGGTGGCTGCGCCGCTGGCGACGGTGGATGTGAAGGTAAATCTGCCTGCCTCATCCAGCCAGCCCCAGCCGCGCCCGGAGAAGCCTATCTACCTGTCGGTGAAGGCGGATAAATCCATGTTCCTCGGCAATGACCCGGTGACGGCCGACTCTGTCATCCCGGCCCTGGATCAGCTTACGGGCGGTAAGAAAGACACCACGGTCTTCTTCCGTGCGGATAAAACCGTTGATTATGAAACCATGATGAAGGTAATGGACACGCTGCATCAGGCGGGTTACCTGAAGATTGGGCTGGTCGGCGAAGAAAAAGCGGCCAAAAAATAGAACGAAAGCTGGCGAAAGCCAGCTTTTTTGTTTTCTGCCACGCGGCATCGTTATTATTTTCTGCTGTATATCCCCATTCTTCATATTTCCTTATCAATAAAGCCATAATTAATAATCCATTGATAGTTAAGTAAATATCAGTATTCGGCTGAGCCATTAAAATATATCGTTGGCTGAAATGACGTCGTGGAATATCCCCACTACGCTTAAAAAAGATAATAAAAACAAACCTTCTTCGAAGGATCTTTTCACCTGCACAGCAAGAGACTCCCTATGGCTACGATGACATGGCTGTATCCGCACGCGCCTCAAAACGATCTGTTCTCGCTTTCTGCCATTCGACGACGCGCCGACAGGCTAATACTGGTGCTCATCTGGTCGCTGTGGGCCATCTCGCTGGGGGTGGGCTATATCAACGAGAATATCCTGCAGGGGGCGATTATTGGCACCTCTCTGGCCTGTTTATCGACGCTGCTGACGCTGTTGTTTCCCGGCGCGCTGTTGCTCCGCCTGAGCTCTGCGTTTGTGCTAATGGCATTTTCCGCGCTGCTGATTCATCTGGGCGAAGGCGAAACTGAATACCATTTTTCGGTTTTTGTCCTGCTCTCCGCGCTCCTTGCCTGGCGAGACTGGCGCCCGCTGGTGATGGGGGCGGCGGTCATCGCGTTACATCATCTGGTGTTTAACTATCTGCAGGAGAATGACCTTTACGGCGTCGTGGTGTTCATGCACAACGGCTTTCATATGGTGGTTTTCCACGGGCTGTTTGTGGTGGTCCAGACCGCAATTCTGGTTCTGCTGGCGATACGAATGGAGCAGGACGCCCGCTCGGCGAGCGAGGTGGCAAGGCTGGCGGGGGTGATCAACCGTGAACCGGGGTACCTCACGCTGGTCGTCGATGCGGTCCCCGCAGAGTCTTCATTTGCCCGCACGTTCAGCCTGACGCTGGGCACCATGCGCGCCACGCTTGAGCAGGTCAGCGCCAATATTGGGCAACTGCTGGAGGCATCCCGCGCGTTAGGACAACGCAACAGCGCGCTGTCGGAACGTACCGATCACCAGGCAAGTTCGCTGGCGACGGCGGCCAGTGCGATGGAACAGTTAAGGGCTGTTGCCACCCTGACCAGTGAAAAAGCCCGCCAGGTTCGGGAGGTGGCATTCAGTACCAGTAACGTGGCGGAGCAGGGGGGCCATAACGTACGGCAGGCGATTGCGGCGATGGAGCACATTCGCGAGGAGTCGCAGCGCATTTACGCCATTCTGGAGCTGATCGACGGGATTGCGTTCCAGACCAATATTCTGTCGCTCAACGCCTCGGTCGAGGCTGCCAGAGCGGGCGAACATGGCAAAGGCTTCGCGGTGGTTGCCTCGGAAGTGCGCGTGTTGGCCCAGCGCAGCGAGGGGGCTGCAAAAGATATCCGCCAGCTTCTGACCGCATCGCAGGCAACCACGCTGCAGGGCGTCGAGCAGGTTGAGCAGGCGGGTATGACAATGAAGTCGATCATTGAGAGTATCGAAGGGCTTCGCTCTCTGCTGGAAGAACTGTCGCAGATGAGCGAGCAGCAGCGGGCAAGCATTGCGCAGATGAACGACAGCATTGCCAGCATCGATGCCAGCGTGCAGGAGAACGTACGTCACGTAGCGCAAACAGTGCAGGTGGCTGAAGCGCAGCGCCAGCAGACGGGTCAGTTAAAAGAGGCGATTGCCGTATTCAGATTTAATTAGCGTTGCGGTTCGGAGGGGGCGCTGGCACCAGACGCCAGCGCGTCTTCATCAAGCGCCACGCAGGTGACGTTTGAGGTACGGAACTCACCGTCTGACAGCTTGCGCGTCAGGCGCAGGGTGGCGATTTCTCTGGAAAGCAGATACTGGTAATTGGCCTCGAGGCGACCCAGAAGCTTCTCTTTCAGCTCTGGCCGCTGTTCCATGATGGCGTTCATCACGGCACCGTAAATTTCTTCTTTGACCTGTAGCGGATAAATTTCGCGGCGATTCTGCCATTTCAGCCGCACCAGCGTTGCCGGGATCGATACCAGGTCCTGGGTAATACGCGTCATCTCGTCATTTTTTGTGTTTCGCAGCGCATCGAGATTTTGCTTTAAGATAAATTCATCACTTTTCTTATCATCTAAAGTCAAATAAACGTCGTTGTTTTTAACTTCCTTCACGTTAATCCTCCCCCAGGCTATAAAAAATTGGGTTGTTTTTTTCGCGCGTAATTAAGTTAAGCCAAATTTCATTGCCCGCTTCGTTAATTTCTTCGGTTTTCTCGGCCAATATTTGACTTAGTTTCTGGGCATCTATTTCACCCTCGGCCTGCAGGTCATTCAGCAGGTGGACAAAGGCTTCAATTTTTATGGCGCGAAATAAGCGGTCTTTTATATGGCGATCGTGCTCTTCCAGCAACATATTTCGGGATTTGCCAGTTCGGGAAACACCAATTAATATATCGGGCTCGAAATCAGAGAGCTTTCTTTTCCCCTGAGTGAAACTGGCCTCTTTTTCTGCTTCCGTCGGTTGCTGTTCCACAGGCGTGATGTGGTACTTAGCCGGGACGAGATAGTCGGGCAGCATTTTCAATTTCCTTTAATTTCAACAGGGTGGGGTTGGTAAAGGCGTGAGATTCGTTGACAATATCATGAGGCAAATTTAAAATCAAAAAAAATGGAGCCTACCCATGAACAGCATCTTTTTTACGGTCATCACATTACTATTACTGACCGCTGGTGTTCTTTTATTGATGCAGGAGTTCAATAAAACGAAAGTGTCGAAAGACACCAGTGAACCCCCGCAACCTGAACTGATGACAAAAGAGGAAGGTGAAGACCATTTCTCTGTATTGATGAACTCCGTTACGCCGGTCTGGTACTGGCGGGTGAACCACGAATATATCGACTTTTTACACGCGACAATTAAGCGCATGAAAATGTCGGAAATTAATGATACGCCCGGACTGTTTGAGGCGCAGCGTCGCTGTAGCGACCTGAATTCAGCCGTGTATAAATATTATGACAATATCAAAAAGCGCTGCCTTAACGGTGAGAAGGTCTCTTATTCCGATCTGGACGTATTAAATTTGCGGCAGTGTTTTCGCGAGTTCAGTCTGGAAGCCTATCCTGAGCTGGTGGCGCTTGTCTGGCCGGAGTACGCCCGTCCCGAGGTTAACCCGGACAACGTCTGAGTGGCGTACTGTTGAGTTATTGCAAACAGTCAGCGCCGTTGAGATATACTGGGCGCTGGTTTCTTTTGCAAACAGGACTTTATGGAACGCTTTTTTGAAAATGCCATGTACGCCTCTCGCTGGATACTGGCCCCCGTCTATTTTGGCCTTTCGCTGGCGCTTGTCGCGCTGACGATTAAGTTCTTTCAGGAAATCCTGCATGTTCTGCCGAACATTTTTTCCATTGCCGAAGCGGATTTGATTCTGGTTCTGCTGTCGCTGGTGGATATGACCCTGGTGGGCGGGCTGCTGGTGATGGTGATGTTCTCCGGCTACGAGAATTTTGTCTCCCAGCTTGATATCGACGAGCGTAAAGAGAAGCTCAGCTGGCTGGGCAAAATGGATGCGTCATCGCTGAAGAATAAAGTGGCCGCGTCGATTGTGGCGATCTCCTCTATCCACCTGCTACGCGTGTTTATGGACGCGAAGAACGTGCCGGATAACAAACTGATGTGGTACGTCATTATCCACCTGACGTTTGTGCTGTCTGCGTTTGTGATGGGGTATCTGGATAAGATCAGTAAGAAGTAAAGTACACTTTACCCCTCACCCTAACCCTCTCCCCAAAGGGGAGAGGGGACTGCTCGGTGCGGCCTTTCTCCCTCTCCCCTTTGGGGAGAGGGCGGGGTGAGGGGCAAGGGCATCAGACCGCACTATTTATCCGACGACGCCTGCCACAGATTCAACTCCCCATCCGCAACATGCTGGTCAATCCGCTTGAGTTCGTCCTCCGTAAAGCGCAGGTTTTCCAGCGCCTGAACATTCTCTTCCAGCTGTTCCGGGCGGCTTGCGCCAATCAGCACGGACGTCACGCGCGCATCTTTCAGCAGCCAGCTTAGCGCCATCTGCGCCATGGTCTGACCGCGCGCCTGCGCCATTTCACTGAGTAAACGCAGGCTGTTCAGGTTGGCCTCGGTCAGCATTTTTTCGTTCAGACCACGGACTTTCTTGCCTTCACGCTGCATGCGTGAATCTTCAGGAATACCATTCAGGTATTTTCCGGTCAGCAAACCCTGCGCCAGCGGGGTAAAGGCAATACACCCCGTCCCGTTTGCTTCCAGCGCATCCAGCAAACCGGTCTTATCGACCCAGCGGTTGAGCAGGTTATAGGACGGCTGGTGGATCAGCAGAGGGATCTTCCACTCGCGCAGCAACTCGGCCATTTTTTGCGTGCGCCCGGTTGAGTAGGAGGAAATGCCCACATACAGCGCTTTGCCGCTCTGCACGGCGTGGGCCAGCGCGGCGGCCGTCTCTTCCATCGGCGTGTTTTCATCCACGCGATGGGAGTAGAAAATATCCACATACTCGACGCCCAGACGCTTCAGGCTCTGGTCGAGGCTGGCGAGCAGATATTTGCGTGAACCGCCCGAGCCGTACGGCCCTGGCCACATGTCGTAACCCGCCTTGGTGGAGATAATCAGCTCGTCGCGGTACGCGGCGAAGTCCTCCCGCAACAGGCGGCCGAAATTCTCTTCCGCGCTACCCGCCGGAGGTCCGTAGTTATTGGCGAGATCGAAATGGGTGATGCCGAGGTCGAAGGCTTTGCGCAGCAGCGCGCGCTGGGCATCAAGAGGCTGAACGTGGCCGAAGCTGTGCCACAGTCCCAGCGACAGCGCAGGAAGGCGCAGACCGCTCTTTCCACAGTAGCGGTACTGCATATGTTCATAGCGGGTAGCGTCAGGGTACCAGGACATGATGTCTCCTTTTCTTATCGATAATTTTTTGAAACGCCGTTTTCATTCTGAACTTATCACATCACTAAGCGCGAAGATAATGGTTAACGGCGGCTGTGCGACCAGTGAAGCCACGCTAATTAAAAATGATCACAAAACGTTATAATTTCCCTCGTTCCTGCCGATAACGAGAGTAGTACTCGCCTCTGGGCGAACTCACCCTCACGGCAAGGAAGACTTATGAATATGCTCCGTAATTTCACGATCCGCTTCGTCATGCTGGCGATTCTCGGGATCTTTTGTTTAATGTGGGCGGGTGTTGGGCTGTACAGCACCTGGTCCCTGTCTCGCGTGACTGATGGCAATGAAGTCGATCGCCAGTTGGTTAAACAGATGACGGTACTCAGCCAGGGTAACGATCAGTATTTCCGCTTTGTGACCCGTCTGAGCCGCGCAATGGAAGTTAAAGCCGCAGGCGGCACGCCGGATTTGGCCTCTGCCCAGCAGGCGCTGGATAACATGGGCAAGAAGCTGGCCGAGATGAAAGCGATCTCTCCAGGCCCGATGGATCAGCAGATCTCTTCCCGGGTGATCGGCACCTGGCAGGCGCTGCTTGAACAGGGCGTGACGCCGCAAATGCAGCAGGCGAAGCTGGGCGCGCTGGACGGTTACCGTCAGCAGGCCAACAACGTCACCCCACCGCTGAGCCGCGCGTTCGGTGCGGCGGCTGAAGAGTTCAACAATGCTGCCGCGAAGTCGCTCGACAGCACCCGCGTGGTGGTGGATAGCCTGACCAGCATGACCCGCACGGTGATTATCGTCGCCACGATAATCGGCCTCCTGATCCTGCTCTTTACCGACCGCTACCTGGTGGCGATGCTGGTCAAACCGCTGGATCGCATTCGCCAGCAGTTCCGCCAGATTGCCCAGGGCGATCTCAGCCAGCCCATTGAGCCGTTCGGCCGCAACTGCGTGGGACAACTGGTGCCGCTGCTGAGCGCCATGCAGGACAGCCTGCGCGAAGCGGTCAGCACGATCCGCTCCGGCAGTGAGAATATCTGGCGCGGCGCAACGGAGATCTCCAGCGGTAACAACGATCTCTCGTCCCGTACCGAAGAGCAGGCGGCCGCGCTGGAAGAGACGGCAGCCAGCATGGAACAGCTGACCGCCACGGTGAAGCTGAACGCGGAAAGCGCGCGTCAGGCAAGCCAGCTGGCCGATGTGGCCTCTACCACCGCCAGCCGCGGCGGCTCGCTGGTGGAAGAGGTGGTGACCACCATGAGCGGGATTTCGGAAAGCTCGAAGAAAATTGCCGAAATCACCAACGTCATTAACAGCATTGCCTTCCAGACCAATATTCTGGCACTCAATGCGGCGGTTGAAGCGGCGCGCGCGGGTGAACAGGGCCGTGGTTTCGCGGTGGTGGCAGGCGAAGTCCGCAACCTGGCAAGCCGAAGCGCCAACGCGGCCAAAGAGATTGAAGGGCTGATTACCGACTCCGTTTCCCGCGTCGAGCAGGGGGCGAAGCTGGTGGGCGACACCGGCACCACTATGGATGCGATTTTGCGTGACGTGACGGAAGTGACGACCATTATGAAGCAAATTGCCTCTGCCTCTGAGGAGCAAAGCAAGGGCATTTCGCAGGTCGGGGTTGCCATTACCCAGATGGACGGCGTTACCCAGCAAAACGCCTCACTGGTTGAAGAGGTTTCCGCGGCGGCGGCGGCGCTGGAGCGCCAGACCGAAGATCTTCAGCGCTCGGTGCAGAAGTTCCGCCTGACGGCATAACGCAGCGTTGCAAGGCTGCCTTGTGCGGCCTTGCATTATTAACGTCTTCCCCTCCAGCTCGCGCTGAAACTGCTATTCTTTTGCTAATCCCCCTGACGTTCTGGGCTCTCTTCTATGAGGTGTTGCTATGAACAGATCGTTATCTGTCATCCCTGTTCTCTCTTTCATTTTTCTGATGCTGTTTTCGGTTTTTGCCAGTGCGACCCAGCAGGCGCAGGAACGGCGCGTGGCGCGTGATGTCAGGCAGGAAACCCGCGATGCGTCACGGCAGGTGAAGCAGACCTGCGTGGCAAACAATAACCAGAGTAATCACGACTGCCGCCAGGACAAGCGCCAGATGAAACAGTCCGGACGGCAAAAAGCGCGGGATATTAAGTATTAACATAACAGGTGAGGCGGCATGCAGGCGTATTTCTTGCCGCCTTTTTAAAAAACGTAAGTCAATATTTTTTAAATATTAAAGTATTTGCTTGTAACAATATATTTGGCATTTTCTGCACATTTCAGAACATGAAAATTAATATTGTCTTAAGATTCAGTCGACATAATGAATTATCTTCTTGATACCGGAAATAATTCAATTTATGAAAAACCGTATTATTTTATTTGCTGCCCTGGCAGGTTTTGCCGTGTTCAATACAGCGATGGCCCAGAGCGTCACGGTCGATGTCCCTGCCGGGTATAAGGTCGTGATTGTTCCGCAGTCAGCCACGGTTCCTGAGGCGGTAAGCGTTGCGCCTGCACCTGCACAAACAACGTATGCCGCCCCTGCACCGGTCTATCATCCGCGTGCACGTCATGTGGCGAGCGTGGCGGAAGGGATGGTGATTGAGCATCAGTATGATGATCACCATTGATGTATTGCCCGGGTCGTACATCCGGGCCTATTTTGGAGTGGCTCTCACGCTGTTGTGTTTAATCCTGCTGTTGCAATTCGGGATATTGGGTATCCCGTTGCAGATGCCACTTCGGCGATACGCTTAAATGAAGGATTACCGTTTGGTGACAGTGATTTGTAGAGTGATTCGCGAGAAATGCCTGCGCGTTTTGCAATGACAGTCATCCCGCCGGAGGCTTCTATAACATGCCGTAAAGCCAGCATGAATGCCTCATAGCCTCCGGGCTCGTCAATTTCAATGAAAGCCTGATGAAGATATACGGGCGCGAAATCCGGAGAATCTTTCAGGAGTTGTACCATTGCGTCATCATGGAGTACTGATTTAGCCATTGCGATTTCCTTTTATATCCTGCGCTTGTAGTCGTTGAGGTACTCAACGGCTCTTTCAATATCTGCACTTTGCTTTTTTTTCGTTCCAGTCAGTAGCACCAGACTCACTGCGCCATCTGCCGGATCGGAGACTTCGCTGAAATAGACACGGTAACCTGGCCCTTGGTTAATTCTGAGCTCTGAAACGCTCTCTCTGCATGGTTTACAATCACCATAGTTACCCGTTGACATTCTGGCGACACGCGTGGCAATCATGGCTTTTGCTATGGGATCTTTCACACTTCTTAGATATGCATCAAAAGGGTCATACCCGTCAGCTGTGATGTAGTGTTTAACCTTAGCCATTATTGTAGCCTGTAGTTTACGATAAGCAAATGCATTGTAATCTTCAGGCTACGACTGGCAATTGTTAACATCGCTGCGACAGAGGGGAAATGCTATTTTGGAAAGCGGCTCGCAAAAATGCGAGATTGAGTGCGGGGTTATTACTGAACAGCAATGAGGCCGGGCACGCGCTGCGACGCCCGGCGAAATCTATCAGTGCGTCGCTTCACCAATCAGCGCGCCCGTTCCCGCGCCAACGGCTGCACCTTTCAGCACGCTCTTGCCGGTAACCGCTGCGGCACCTGCGCCCACGGCAGCACCTACCGCACCACCTTTACGCGCGGCTTTACCTTTGTCGCCGTTTTTGAACATGGCACCGGTGCCTGCGCCAACAACGGCACCGCCAACGGTCGATTTCAGATCTTTGCCCGTGGCCGCACCAATGGCAGCACCTGCTACCGCGCCAGCGGCGGTTTTGTCGATGGCCATTCCCGAGGTGGAAAAAATGAGGGCGCTGATAACCAGCGTTGTTTTAATAAGTTTCATAACAGATCCTTTGTGACTGCTGTCGGTTGATACGTTGCTTCTCACTCTGAGGTGAGAAAAACGCACAGATAGTGCCAGCAATGCCGGCTCAACCTTTAGGCCAATCATGCCCTGAGCAAGGATCTCTGTGGCCGGGCGGCGATCCGCCCGGCTAGTCGTCACGCCTGACGTTTGTCTTCTGTATTGGTCTCGAAGTCGCTCGCCGCGTGGCGTTCGTGAAGCTGCTCGTTCAGCTCGCCGCTGGTGCGGTTAACGATACGTCCGCGCTTAACGGCATGGCGGTTCGCCACGTCTTTCGCCCAGCGCTGCACGTTGGTGTACTTTTCTGCGTCGAGGAACTCAGCGGCGTTATACACGCTGCCCAGCGCCACGCAGCCGAACCATGGCCAGATAGCGATATCCGCGATGGTGTACTCCTCACCCGCCACGTAGCGGCCGCGCGCCAGCTGTTTATCCAGCACGTCGAACAGGCGTTTGGCTTCCATGGTGAAGCGGTCAATCGCGTACTCGATTTTCACCGGGGCGTAGTTGTAGAAGTGGCCAAAACCGCCGCCGAGGAACGGCGCCGCGCCCTGGAGCCAGAACAGCCAGTTCAGCGTTTCGGTGCGTCCCGCCGGATCTTTCGGCAGGAAGTGGCCGAACTTCTCCGCCAGATAGAGCAGGATATTACCGGATTCAAATACGCGCGTTGGCGGGTTCGTGGAGTGGTCACGAAGCGCCGGTATTTTCGAGTTCGGGTTCACCTCAACGAAGCCGCTGGAGAACTGATCGCCCTCGCCGATGCGGATCAACCACGCGTCGTACTCCGCGCCCGTCACGCCCAGCGCCAGCAGCTCTTCGAGCATGATCGTCACTTTCTGGCCGTTCGGTGTTCCCAGCGAGTAGAGCTGCAGCGGGTGCGAACCGACAGGAAGATCTTTCTCATGGGTCGCGCCGGAAATGGGGCGGTTGATGTTGGCGAACGCGCCGCCGTTGTTCTTTTTCCATTCCCACACTTTTGGTGGCTGATACGTGTTGTCTGACATGTTGGCCTGCCTTTTGAGTGATGTGTTGAGGCAGTGTAGCAGGAGATTTGTGAAGCGTTTAACCAACTGAGCGTAATCGATCTGCCGCTATTCCTTCCGGCGCTTATATATATCAAATCCGGCATAAGCTTAATCGAAAATCGCATTTTCATAATTAATGCGTAAACGGATAAAGCTGCATATGATGCTTCAACATAAATAAAAGATGCAGTAATAAACACTTTATAAGGCAAGGAGTTAGTGAGATGCGCAAGCTTCTGTTATCGGCCGTGGTGGTTTCGCTCGCGTTAGGCCTGGCGGGCTGTGATGATGCGAAAAATAAAGAGACCAATACGCCCTCAGCGGCAAAAAGCGACGCACCAAAAGAGGGCGGTTCGCTGATTATCGGTATTACCTCCGGCGACCCGTTAGCCGTTAATCCGCTCTATGCCAGCGACCGTACCACGTTAACGATCATGCAGGCGCTGTATGCCCCGCTCTATAGCTTCAACAACGGTAAGATCGAGTGGGGCCTGGCGGAAAGCCTGACGCCCTCCGCCGACAACCTGAGCTACACCCTGACGTTAAAACCCAACCTCAAATGGCAGGACGGACAGCCGCTGACGGCGGACGACGTGGTCTTTACGTTCAATAAGCTGCTGGATGCCAAACAGCACAGCTTCTTCCGCAGCATGTTCACCTACGGCGATAAGCCGGTACAGGTAAGCAAGGTTGACGACCGCACCGTTAAGTTCACCTTACCGCAGGTTAGCGCCGCCTTTACCGGCACTCTGGTTCAGATCTACCCGATTCCGCAGCACGTGTTCGCAGGTGAAGGTGACCTGGAAAAGAGCAGCAAAAACGATGCGCCGGTAGGCTCCGGGCCGTTCAAATTTAAAGAGTACCGCGCCGGACAATACTACGCCCTGACCCGTTTTGACGATTACTGGAACGGCAAAGCGAAGCTTGATTCGGTTACCTACCGTTTCGCCAAAGACAGCAACGCCGCCAACCTTGCGCTGCAAAACGGAGAAATCAACCTCAAGATGGTTGACCCGCAGGACGTGAACCGCCTGAAAAATACCGGTAAGTTCGACTTCGTGGTCTATCCGGAAGGCCGTCTGGCCTATATGACGTTCAACCAGAACGTGCCGGTGATGAAGAGCAAAGCGCTGCGTCAGGCCATTGCGTATGCCATCAACAAAGACGAGCTAACCCAGACCGCGTTTACCTCGCTGGACTACGCGAAACCGGCGACGTCGTTCCTGACGCCCGATACGCTTTACAAGACGGATGACGTTGAACAGTACAAATTCGATCTGCAAAAAGCCAAAGAGCTGCTTAAAGCGTCCGGCGCGCCGGACAACCTCAAGCTGCGCCTGGCGTATGTGAACACCAACAAAACCCAGGAGAGCATGGCGCTCTATATTCAGCAGGCGCTGAAGGCGATTGGGGTGAACGTGGAGCTGATGCCGCTGGACTCCAACGCCATGTCTCAGCGCAGCCTTGATATGAACAACACCGCGTGGGAGCTGAACCTGGGCGGCTACATCATGGGCTCCGAGCCGGACGGTTACAAATCGCTGTTCATGAGCAACGAAGCCTATAACTACGCGCACTACAAAAATCCGCAGTTTGATGCCCTGTGGGATAAAGGCGCCGTGGAAACCGACGCCGCGAAACGTGCCGATATCTACAAGCACATTCAGCAGACCGTGGCGAACGACATGACCTACTACCCGATTGCCTACACCAATGCGACCGTCGCGGTGGACAAGCGCTTCGGCGGCACCCAGGAGGCAGAGCCGAAACCGGTCTATCTGTTCCAGGATCTATCAAAAATCTATCAGAAATAAGTGATTGCCCCGGCCGTCAGGTCGGGGATTTTGTAAGGGCATGTCGTGAACACACTCCTCACCCGTCGGCTGCTGCAGCTGCTGCCGATGCTGTTCTTTATTTCACTGGTGGCGTTTTTGCTGGTCAAACTTGCGCCCGGCGATCCGGTGGCGGCGTACATTACGCCGCGCATGGCCCCGGAAGATATCGAGCGTATTCGCCAGAGCCTGGGGCTGGATAAGCCCCTGGTCACGCAGTACATCCTGTGGCTGAAAAACGTCCTGCAGGGCGATCTCGGCTATTCGCTTATCTACCACCGCCCCGTGCTGGAGATGATCGGCGAACGCATTCCGGCCACGCTGGGGCTGATGGGCGCGTCGCTGCTGCTGGCGATCGTGCTGGCCATCCCGCTGGGCCTGCTGGCGGGGGCATTTAAGCACCGCTGGCTGGATCACGTGCTTAACCTGTTCGCCTATATCGGCATCTCGGTGCCGATTTTCTGGTTCGGCATCTTGCTCATCACCGTCTTTGCCGTGCAGCTTAACTGGTTCCCCAGCATGGGGATGCGCACCATCGGCATGGAAGATAATACGCTGGACGTGCTGCGTCACGGCGTGCTGCCGTGTATTGCCCTCACGTTCTACAACCTCTCCAGCTACGTGCGCTACATCCGCTCCAACACCATCTCGCAGCTCTCGGCCGACTACGTGCAGACCCAGCTGGCTTACGGCGCCACGCGCTCCAGCATTCTGTTCCGCCACGTGCTGAAAAACGTGCTGCTGCCGGTGATCACCCTGTTCGGCCTGTCGTTCGGTGAGCTGATTGTGGGGGCCTATGTGACGGAAAGCGTCTTCTCGTGGCCGGGGATGGGGCTGCTCGGGATCCAGTCGATCGCCTCGCTGGACTACCCGCTGATCATGGCGATCATCATGCTCTCGTCGATGATGCTGATCGTCGGTAACCTGATCGCCGATCTGCTTTATCGCTTCGCCGATCCCCGCATTCGTACGCTGAGGTAACCCGGATGAGCAGACGCTGGCAGCAGGTTCGTCACCAGCTGCGCCGCAACCGTCCGGCGCAGTTCTCCCTGTTTGTGCTTTTTATTTTCGTTGTCGCCGCGCTCTGTGCGGGCCTAAGTCCGTACGATCCGGATCGGATGGCGCTCGGCGCACGCACGCTACCGCCGGATGCCGCACACTGGTTCGGTACCGACGAGTATGGCCGCGACTACTTCACCCGCGCGCTGTATGGCGGCCAGATCTCCCTGATGGTCGGTTTTCTGGCGATGCTCTTTTCCACGCTTATCGGCACGGTGGTAGGAACGGTGAGCGGCTATTTTGGCGGCTGGCTGGATAACCTGATGATGCGCGCCGTGGATATCCTGATGGCCATTCCGGCCTTCTTCCTGCTGCTGGTGGTGAATGCTTACCTCAAGCCGGGCGTGGATAACATCATTCTGATCATCAGCCTGCTGACGTGGATGAACATGTCGCGGCTGGTGCGCGCAGAAACCTTATCGGTGAAAGAGCGCGAGTATGTGCTTTATGCCCGCGCGTCGGGGGAAAACCCGCTGCGCATTATCGTGCGCCACATTATTCCCGGCGTGCTGCCGACCATTATCGTGGCCGCCACGCTCAATATCGCCTCGGCCATTCTGATGGAGTCGACGCTCAGCTTCTTAGGGCTGGGCGTGCAGGCACCGGCGGCATCGTGGGGAAGCATGCTCAACAACGCCCAGTCGTATATTGGCGAAGCGTCGTGGCTGGCGATGTTCCCCGGCATTTTGATCCTGCTGACGGTGTTCAGCTTTAACGTGCTGGGCGATGTCTTCCGTACCGCCTTTGAGCCAGGAGCGAATCGCGATGAGTAACTTATTAGCGCTTGAGAACCTGCAAACCACCTTCCGCACACGCGAGGGCGAGGTTCACGCGGTGCGCGGCGTGAGCTTTCAGGTTCAGCCGGGCGAACTCGTCGGTATCGTCGGCGAGTCGGGCTGCGGGAAAAGCGTCACCTGTAAGTCGATCATTCAGCTTCTGGGGAACAATGGACGGATAACCGGCGGCAGCATTCGCTTCCAGAATGACGATCTGGCGCAGAAAACCCCTGCGCAGATGCGCGCCATTCGCGGCAACGAGATCGCGATGATTTTCCAGGATCCGATGACCGCCCTGAACCCGGTGCTGACCATCGGCAAACAGATGGCGGAGATCCTGATGCGCAATAAAGGACTGACCAAAAAAGCGGCCAAAGCGGCGGCTATCGCCATGCTGGAACAGGTGGGCATTACTGAGGCTGAACGCCGATACGACCAGTATCCCCACGAGTTCAGCGGCGGGATGCGCCAGCGGGTGATGATCGCGATTGCGCTCTCCTGCAACCCAAAGCTTCTTATTGCCGATGAGCCAACCACCGCGCTGGACGTGACCATTCAGGCGCAGATCCTGCGCCTGCTGAAAAGCCTGCAACAGCAGACCCAAACCGCGATTCTGCTGATCACCCACGATCTCGGCGTGGTGGCGCAGGTCTGCAGCCGCGTGGTGGTGATGTACGGCGGGCTGGTGATGGAGGAGGGGAGCGTGGAAGACATTTTTTATCGCCCTGCGCATCCTTACACCCAGGGTCTGCTGGCCTCGCTGCCGCGCCCGGATGAGGTTAACCAACGCTTATCGCCCATCGAAGGCGCGCCGCCCGGCCTGCTTAACCCGCCGCCGGGCTGTCCGTTCGCCGAACGCTGCCCGAAACGCATGCCCCAGTGTGAACGGCAGCCCGCATTTTACACCGCCGGAGAGGGGCATCGCGCCGCCTGCTGGCTATGGGCCGATAAGGAGATTCAGGCATGAGTGAACAACAGGCGCCATTAGTGAGCGTTCGCGATCTGCGCAAACATTATCAGCTTAACGGTGGTTTGCTGCGTAAAGGCGTGGCCGTGAAGGCGGTTGATGGCGTGAGCTTTGATATTCAGCCCGGTGAGACGTTTGGCCTGGTGGGAGAGTCCGGCTGTGGGAAATCCACCCTCGGGCGCGCCATCCTGCGCCTTTTCGATATTACCTCTGGCGAGATCCACTTTGCCGGGCAGGCGATCGCTCACGCCCGCGAAAAAGAGCTCAAGCCGCTGCGTAAGCGGATGCAGGCGATTTTTCAGGATCCTTACTCCTCGCTTAACCCCGGCATGACGGTACGACAGCTGGTGGCCGAACCGATGCAGATCCACGGCTACAGCCGCGAAGAACAGCGGGAACGTACGGAAACGCTGCTCTACAAAGTGGGGCTGAAGCATGAACACCTTGAGCGATTCCCGCATGAGTTCAGCGGCGGGCAGCGCCAGCGCATCAGCATTGCCCGCGCGTTGTCCGTGCGTCCTGAATTTGTGCTGTGCGATGAGCCGCTTTCGGCGCTGGACGTCTCGGTGCAGGCGCAGGTGGTGAATATTTTGCAGGATCTGCAGCAGGAGCTGGGGCTGACCTATCTGTTCATCGCCCACGATCTCTCCATGGTGCGCCATATCTCCAGCCGCATTGGGGTGATGTATCTTGGTAAACTGGTGGAGGTGGCCCCGGCGAATGAACTGTATCAGCGTCCGGCGCACCCCTACACCCGCGCGCTGCTGGCGGCGGTTCCCCGGCCCGATCCGCGCATCCGCAATCTCGAAGACGCCACCCTGCGCGGCGACATTCCAGGCCCCACGTCCGCGCTGCCGGGCTGTAAGTTCTGCAGCCGCTGCCCGCACGCCATGCCGGTTTGCCAGACGCAGGAGCCTGCGATGCAGGAGATTGCGCCAGGGCATTTCGCGGCGTGCTGGTTGTTTAACGTGTAATTAATGCCCCACGCAGGTGTATGATAAATGCCCCTCTGTCAGGTTAATTACAACGTGCAGACGACGACAACCCTTAAAAAAATTGCCGCCTGCCTGTTTTAGGTTGGATACATGCGTAAAGGAAAGTTAAGCAGTGATGCGCCATTCGGGACATTGTTAGGCTATGCGCCCGGTGGCGTGGCGATTTACTCTTCAAATTACGGCAGTCTGGACCCGCGCAACTACCCGCAAGACGCGGATTTTCGCAGCTATATTGGCAACGAATACATGGGCCACAAGTGGCAGTGCGTTGAGTTTGCCCGCCGTTTCCTGTTTCTCAACTATGGCTTTGTGTTTACCGACGTCGGCATGGCGTGGGAGATCTTCTCCCTGCGCTTTTTGCGTCAGGTGGTGAACGATAACATTCTGCCCCTTCAGGCTTTTGCCAATGGCTCAAAACGTGCACCGCGGGCCGGAGCGCTGCTGATCTGGCAGAAGGGTGGCGAGTTTCACGAGACCGGCCACGTGGCGGTGATCACCCAGCTTCTGGACGATAAGGTGCGTATCGCCGAGCAGAACGTGATTCACTCTCCGCTGCCGCTCGGGCAGCAGTGGACGCGCGAGCTGCGTCTGAGCGTGGAGAACGGGTGTTATACGATCCATGACACTTTCAACGACACGGAGATCCTCGGCTGGATGATCCAGACCGACGACACGGAACACAGCATTCCCCAGCCGGAAATCGACGGCGAACTGCTGAAAATCAGCGGCGCGCGGCTGAAAAACAGGCGTCAGTTCGACGGAAAATGGCTTAACGAAAATGACGCATTGCAGCAGGCGTATATCCGCGCCAACGGCCATGTGATCAACAAAGATCCCTGCCAGTACTTCACCATTACCGAAAGCGCCGAGCAGGAGCTGATCAAGGCCACCAACGAACTGCACCTGATGTACCTGCACGCCACGGACAAGGTGCTGAAAGACGACAGTCTGCTGGCGCTTTTCGACATCCCGAAAATCCTCTGGCCGCGCCTGCGCCTCTCCTGGCAGTGGCGTCGTCACCATATGATCACCGGTCGTATGGATTTCTGCATGGATGAGCGCGGCATCAAGGTCTACGAGTACAACGCCGACTCCGCGTCCTGCCATACCGAGGGTGGGCTGATTCTCGAAGAGTGGGTGAAAAACGGCTATCGCGGCAACGGGCATAACCCGGCGGAAGGGCTGCTGGAAGAGCTGACCGGCGCCTGGAAGCACAGCCACGCGCGGCCGTTTGTCCACATCATGCAGGACAACGATGTCGAAGAGGACTATCACGCGCTCTTTATCCAGCGTTCGCTGATGCAGGCCGGGTTTGAAACCAAAATCCTGCACGGGCTGGGGGCGCTGAGCTGGGATGCCGCCGGACAGCTGATTGACGACGAAGGTCGCCACGTCAACTGCGTGTGGAAAACCTGGGCGTGGGAAACGGCGATAGAGCAGATCCGTGAGGTCAGCGAAACTGAATACGCCGCCGTGCCAATCCGCACCGGACATCCTGAAGGCGAAGTGCGCCTGATTGACGTCCTGCTGCGTCCGGAGGTGCTGGTCTTTGAACCGCTGTGGACCGTCATTCCCGGCAACAAGGCGATTCTCCCGGTGCTGTGGCAGCTGTTCCCGAACCACCGTTACCTGCTCGACACCGATTTTGAGGTTAACGATCTGCTGAAGCAGACCGGCTATGCCGTCAAGCCGATTGCCGGACGCTGCGGCAGCAATATCGACCTGATTAGCGCCCAGGACGAACTGCTGGATAAATCCAGCGGCAAGTTTGTCGATCGTAAAAACATCTACCAGCAGCTGTGGTGCCTGCCAAACGTCGACGGCAAGTACATTCAGGTCTGCACCTTCACCGTGGGCGGGAACTACGGGGGAACCTGTCTGCGCGGCGATGACTCGCTGGTGGTGAAGAAAGAGAGCGATATCGAGCCGCTGATTGTGGTTAAAGATAAGTAGTTATTACCCGCAATAAAAAAGCCCCCGCTGGGTATCCTGCGGGGGCTTTTCGTTACTGCTCTTCCTCTTCCAGCTGCTCGCTGATCTTCAGATCGATGATGCGGCCAATCTGGTCATGATAGACCGTCAGCAGGTTGTACTGGCTCATCTCGGAGATGATCTGCGGTGAGACATTAAAGCTGCGGGCCAGCTCCTCCTGGTGAAAATAGCCCGGCTGACGCCGCCTCACGTGGGCGCGGCGGCGGTTGTACTGATACCACAAAATCAGCAGCCAGCCGTTGAGCGCGGCGAACAGTAAATAGATCAACACCGTATTAAAGGACGCAATAATGACGCCCCAGCGGTGGTCGCTCTCATCGGTGAGCTGCATCCAGAGCCGGGCATACAGGAAAAACAGAAAGCCTCCCCACGCCACCAGCGTTAACGCGGCATCGAAAACACGTGGCAATAGCCGATGTTCGGTCAAAATTAAGGTATTTTCGTTCATTGAATGCTTCCTTTTCCCCGGTCCGGACTGATCCAGCGCGCGCGGGCACGCTGGCGTTTAAGCATGACTTTTGGAAATGCGACGAGGGTGGTGAACAGGCCAATCATCCAGTACACCATCGGGAACCAGATCACCCAGAAAAGCGAGCTGGCTACCTTCCGTTCATAGCGCCTCTCGATGTACAAACTGACCAGGAACTGCAGGAGGCACATCACGCCCAGCAGCAGCCCGGTAAACTCCGGTGGAAAGAGGCTCTCCACGGTCAGCCTGGCAGGAACAGGGGCGATATGGCTGAGGATAAATAACAGCACCGTCATGGCGTACGCGAAGGCCCACAGCGTTGACAGGGCATACTCAAGAAACAGGGGCCACATGCGGTGATGTTCCCAGCGCACAATCCTGCGCAGGTTGACCAGAAACACCTCCGCGCCGCCCTGGGCCCAGCGCAGACGCTGTTTCCACAGACCCTTGAGCGTCTCCGGCATCAGGATCCAGCACAGCGCCCGCGGCTCGAAAAAGATATCCCAGTGGCGCAGCTGGAGCTTCCAGCTGATGTCGATGTCTTCGGTGATCATGTCCGGGCTCCAGTACCCGACGTCCGCCAGCGCCTGTCGGCGAAAGGCGGCGATAACGCCCGAGACGGTAAAGACCCGGCCATAGATCCGCTGCGTCCGCTTGATGAGCCCAATAATCGATGAGAACTCGCCCACCTGGATGCGACCAATCAGCGTGGAACGTGTGCGAATACGCGGATTGCCGGTGACCGCCCCGACGTGGGGATACTGAATCAGCGGTGCCACCAGATACGCTGCCGTATCGCGATCGAGCAGGGCGTCACCGTCAATGCAGACCAGCAGATCGCCCCGGGCCGCCGCTGCCCCGGCTTTGAGCGCCAGCGCCTTCCCCTGGTTCTCCGCGAGGTTAATCACCCGCAGGCGCGGCTGCTCCTGCGCCAGAGCCTGCAATACCTCCGCGGTGTTGTCAGACGAGCCGTCGTTGATGGCGATAACTTCTATATTTTCATACCGCTGATCCAGCGCGGCGCTGATGGTCTCCCGGGCATTTCGTCCCTCGTTAAAGCAGGGGATCAGAATGGAGATGAGCGGCTCACCGGCGAGCGTCGGCGCGGGCGTGTCTTTATCCCACGACCAGTGGCGTTCAAGCTGAAACCAGAAATAGAGGCCGCCGGTTATCCAGAGCACCGACATGAACAGCGGCCAGAAGAACACAAAATCCAGAATCAGCTCGCCGGTAAAGAGGGCGGCCACGCCTAACGGCAACCCGAATACCAGACATAAAATAGAAAAGGCGATAATGCGATCAGTCATTGTCAGGATACCAGTACGAAGAAAATACAGGCCTGATACGTGAGATATCAGGTTGGTTGTTGATGAAATCATCGGGGTAGTAGCCGTAGTTTTTGACGCCGTTCAGCTGGAGCACGCGCATCCACTGTGCCAGCTGGCTGTCAGAAACGGCGCGCGGCGGTTGCTGATCCCAGTCTCTGGCCTGCAACTCGAAAATGGTTTTATCGAGCGCGCCGGGACGCGTGGCGACCGCTTTAACCAGACGCGTCAGCCAAGTATCGCTTTCGTCTACCGGGACGGACTCCATCAACGGCATGGCCATCGGCACCGTCCAGTCATACTCCGCCAGAAAATCGTCAAGATTCTGCGCGAACCACGCCTCGCTTTCGGGCTGCAGAATGGGTAAGGCGAACATGTTGCGCGCGGTTTTTATCTGCGGGCCACGGATATGCTTCACCGCCAGGCTCAGGGCGTGGGTAAACCCGATAAGCAGTTGGCTCTTCTGGCGAGTCGTGTCCTGCCCGGTATCGTCCACGTCCGTCAGCACCGCATCGTCATGGAACAAAATCCCATTGAAGCTGGCATAGCGGGACAGATCTTCATAGATGTCCGTCACCTGCTGGCGCACCTGCGGGTCCCACGGGGAGAGCCGGATATAGGGATCGGTGGCCTCGCTCAGCTGGCCTGTCTGGCGATCCCGGCGCTGCACGCGCGGCAGAGCAGGATCGAGATCGAACGAGAGCACCGGCATCCACGCGAAGACTTTCACGCCCGCGCGGGTTTGCAGCTGCCAGGAGACAAAATTAAAGAGATCGGCCCGGACCGGTAGCCGACGGTTGGGAAAATAGAGTGCCTTGATCCTGCCGTCGCCCTGCGGGTCGGCAAACGCCTGCAGGAAAACATGGCTGATTTTCATGTCGTAGACCCGCTGGATCAGCCTGTTGATATTTTGGGTCTGCTGGGCCGGATCGGGATCGTAAACGTAGTCGAGATCGACGTGCATGACGCGCACGGGCTCGCGCTCCTGAACCTGGCTTACCGTACTGGCAAACGCCTTGAGGGAGGGATTACCGGCGATCAGCAGACGAGGGATGCTCCCCAGCTCCTGCACGTTCCCCAGCCCGTCTTCAAGGGTAAAGGCCAGCTGATAACCCTGCTGTCTGGCGATCGCAAGCGACGTACCGTTAGCAGCGCCGTAGGGCCAGACCCAGGCGCGCGGCGCCTTGCCCGTCACCTGCGTGATTTTTTCGGTCACTTTACGAACGTCATCCCCGATCCGCTGGTTGAACTGTTGGTCGGTTTCATAGCGGCCCGTGGCTTTATCATAAAAGCGATTGGCGATCGCCGGTTCACGGCTGCCCTGCGGGTTGGCCGGAATGCCGTAATGCGAGGCCCAGGTATGCGATCCAATCTCAATCAGCGGCGACTGGCTGAGCTCGCGCACCATGTCCCACGTCGCGAAGCGATCGCGGGGCGTCATCAGGCCACCGAAGTTAACTTTTTGATTTTCCGGCGTATCCACCCAACTGCCCACCGGCGCCCACAGCGCAGGAACGTTCCACGCCTGAAGCAGCGGCCAGACGCGGGTGTAAAAGCTGCTGTAGCCGTCGTCAAAGCTGAGCAGAACGGCTTTGGGCGGCAACGTTTTTTTCCCGTCATGCGCATCGAGAATGTCCTGCACGCTGATGACGTGATAACCGTTGTGCAGCAGCCAGCTTATCTGCTCGTTTAGCGCGCTGGTTCGCACGGAGAGGTAGCGCTGATCGGCGGCATCGTCTTCGACGTCGTGGTAGGCCAGTACCAGAAACTGGTTCTGCGGCCAGGGTTTGCTCGCCTCCAGCTGTGGCCGCGCGTTGGGCGCAATAAACGAAAATGCCTGCGCGCAGACGCTCGCGCTGAGGCAGAGCCAGCCGATGAGTATCAGGCTCACGGAAAAACGTGTGTTCATCATCATCATCCTTAAAAGCGTAAAGTCGCATCAAACGTGACGGAGAGGTTGCTCTCGCGTTTGCCGTCGTAAGGGCGCTTGTCCCAGTTCAGCATCACGCCGGTGTCCATGACGTTGTTCCACTGAACGCGTTGTCCGTAACCCAGCAGGGTGATGGCGCCAGCGGACTGATTTTTCTGCCAGTAGCCGCCGCCACCCGCCACGAACTGCTGGCTCCAGAGGGTGTCGTAATGGCGATGCATTTCATGGTCGACGGACAGGGCGGCCGTCACGGACAGGTCCCGCGCCGGGTTGTAATAGAGCGTGTCGTGCAGGCTGTTTTTACTGGCGGCGATCCCTGGTTCGAGATCCAGCGTCAGGGACGGGGTCTGCCAGAGACGCTCCTTACCCGTGAGGGTGTATTCCTGTCGGCGGTTATGGTCCGAAAAGCGGCTGAGGGCGGCGTTGAACTGGTACTCACGGCGCTCGTTTTGATACCAGCGCACCCCGCCTTCCCCCCGGTTGGCGCTGATCCCGTTGCGTAACGCCCGCAGGGGCGTGGTGCGCGACAGGCGTTCAAGGCTGCCGCTGACCTGCCAGTTATCCGTCAGAACGTACGAGGTTGAGAGGCGAGCGCCCGGCTTGTTTGCCCCGTGATAGCGGTTGCTGGAGAGCTCGGCTTCGAGCTGGAGGTCGCGTGGTCGCCATTCGACGCCGCCCAACAGGTGACGGCTGGTGCCTTCGCCTTCTTCGAAATTACTCTGCGCATAGCGGGTGCCGGCAAACAGCCGCCAGTTATCCGCTACGGGCGGGCCATAGAGCGTGGCGTCCCAGTTGAGGTCGTGCGTCCCGCTGACGGGGTTATCGGAGTGCAAGCCCTTGCTCGCGTTGAGGCGCAGTTCGGACATGTGGTGGACGGTGCGTAGCCTGTCCAGACGCCTGGCGCTGCGATCGACGGGCGTGCGGGTGATGACGTCATCGGCCAGTAAATCCATCTGCCGCCACTCCTGCAGATCCATGGCGACGTAAGCCTGCTGCTGCTCAAGTTCCAGATTCGAGGGCTCCAGCGCCTCCGCCATTTTCAGCGTTTGCTCGGCCGCGCGCGGCAGACCCCGCGCCTGAAGCAGCGTGGCGTAGTCAATCTGTAAGCCCTGATTGCCCGGCGCCGTTGTCGCCAGATGGTGCGCCAGCTTTTCGGCTTCCGGCAGGGCATTCGTCGCCAGCAAATAGTTAAAACGGAGCGACTGCCCGGTAAGCCACAGATCGTTAGGCTGAGGGGTAGGGGAGCCGAAATCGTAGCGGGTCCAGGGGACGTTGCGGGTCTGGCGCTCTGCATACCGGCGGGCGGACGGATACTCTCCCGTATCCAGCCAGGCGTAGAAAAGCGCGTGCTCCTCATCCTGCGGGTCGGAAGCGTATTGCGGATAGCGTTGCAGAAGCGCGAAGGCGGCAGCCGCGTTTTTCTCCTGCAGATACGCGGAGATCACCCAGCCGATTGCCCAGCCCGGCACCGGATGCTGGGCTGCCGTCAGATCCTGATATTCGCTGATGACCCGCGGGTAATCACCATGAGCGTACAGCGCGCCGAGCCGGTCGATACGCGCAAGGATGATGTCTTCCGCCGCCTGCGGCTCGCGTTGCCAGCGAGCAAGCAGCGCGCCGTAACGATTCAGCGCAGATTGCGCAAGCTGCAGGCGCTCCTTTTCTGTTCGGCCAGGTACATCGGCAAGGCGAACGCTTTCGGCTGCGGCATTCAGCTCAAGGCGACGACGCTCCGCGGGGGACAGCGCCACCTTTTGTGAAAGAAGGAGCGCGGGGGTATTGACCCGGTTATCCGTTAGCGCATCAATCAGCTCCCTGAGGAGCGTTTTATTCTCAGGTGCGATATTCAGCGCGCGCGTGTCTGCTAAGAGCCGATCCCAGCTTTTTCCCTGGCGTAACCAGACATACGCCAGCGTCTGAAGATGCGCCTGAGAGGGATTTTCCGCCACCAGCCGCCTGGCTTCCTGCAATGCAAGCGTATCTTTGCGGGCATCGGCCAGGGTTTTGATATAGCCGATACGATAATCGTCGTTATCCGGCGCAAGGCTGCGCGCCTTTTCCCAGAGCGCCAGGGCTGGCTGCCACGCCTTTTGATTTCGCCTGGATTGCGCGACAGCCGCAACGCCGCGGGCGGGCAGCGGCATATAAATGCTGTAGCGCTGCCAGACCTGAATAACCTCGTCATCATGACCTGCCCAGGCCGCCACCTGTAACCAGTCCGCGACGTTTTCAGGCGTCAGGGCATGCTGCTGCTGATAACGCTGAAGATAATCGAGAAACGACGTGTAATTACCGTTACGCGCCTGTTGAATCTGTTGCTCATAAACGGATTCCGTAGCCTGAACCAGAACAGGAAAGAGTAATAACAGAAACAATAATGTTGGGGTGCGATAAAAGAATAATGTACTGAAGCTAAGTGATCTTTCCATATCTATTTGCCATTTGTTTATCATGAATCCATTGCATAACACGGCCGCCTTTAAGCTCAGCGTAAAAGGCCATAAATGAGAACATTAAATCTGAATGCAGTGATGTTACGGGGTACTTACTTAAAGGTAATTATGGATCCTCATCTCAGTAGACTGGATGGGAGGTAATGTACACCTGATATGTTGCCGGATAAATATGCTGAAAAGCGGCTGAGTAGTTTTGAGATAATTCTGGAACGAGCAGGTTTTAATGATTATTTTGAATTGGGGTCTTAATTGTAACCAACTGAAATAAAATGATTTTATTTTTATTGTGACAGTTTTGTATATATTTTTTATGACGTTTATCTGCCTCAATTAAAGTACTTTCTGGTGCATGTTTGGGAAGTTTCATGACAAAAATTCTTAATGTTTAGAGAAGTGACTTTTCTGCGATTGTTTTTTATTTATAATTAATGGCAGACATTGAATGATAGTCTACAGGAAGTCTTACTCATCAATGTCTGTATTGAGGGATGTCCAAAGCCAGAATACATTTATCGTTAATATAACAGCGCTATAAAACGAAGGCGGCCTTCTTTCTGAAGGATCGTTCTTGCTTTAATCTAAAAGGGATGGTTAGTGGCAACTTCAATAGTGTTAGTGACTCAGGATCGCTACCTTGTCAGGGGAATGCGGATATTTTTTCCGGATATTATCCTGCTCGATTCGATTGACAGAAACATATTTGATAACGGTGCAGATGAATATTCTGTATTGATTGATAGTCGTTGTCCGCTCCGTTTATATGATTACCTGATACGCCATCCGGCCAGAACGAAAAAAACAATCTGCTGCGTTATGCTTGATATGCGTCACCGCGAGGAGAATCTGCTCAGTATGAAGCTGTTTATGAACACGTCGCTCACTGCGCCGGATATGGCCTCGCTGTTTAATCTGGTGCTCAATATGAAGGGCAGGCGCCTGACCACGAAGTGGCTGCTGAATTTACGGCTTAGCACGCACGAAGCGATCATGCTGCGGCTGCTGAGGGCAGGGATGTCCATGGAAGCCATTGCCGATGAGCTGAATACGTCGGTGAAAAGCCTCTACCGCAAACGAACGGCGCTCTCGGAACGCCTGGGGGCGGAGAACTTCAACGAAGCGTGTTTGTTTATCTTTAAAAATAAACTGCTGGACGCAAGTGGGAACGATCCCTAGGGTGGGGAGAGATCAAAAGCAAAATTGCGGGCGGTATTCTGAGCTTTGAGAATGCTGGATGAGGACAACTTCCTGGCCTTGGGTATGGATTTACTCTGGCTCAAAACGACACAAGGACGTTGTCATGGACACGATTGAAGAGTCTGGTCACCGCTACTGTGTAGCATATCTTCAAATATTTGATTTAAATAAAAATTTTACAAATATCGTCAAGGAGCGATTTATCCGTCAAATTAAGTTAAACTTCGTCACAGGTTTCAGTGAGTTATGGGACGGATGGCAGAATGACGAGCGAAGAAGCACTTTTAAAATCAGGTTTTAGTAAACGAGATCTTCAAAAGCTAAAAAACAATATCGAGAATTACGGTGGTTCGTTTGATAGCGTAACTCATGATCTGGCCAATCGTTTTAAGGCAATGAAGTGGATAACTATTATTGCCTTTATCATACTGGCTTTAACTCTTTTACTTGCATCCAGGGATACAAGTCTGACACTTGCGCTCACGTTATTGATTGTACTCCCTTTTATCTGGTATATAACGCCAGCAAAACTTGGCTACAAATCCTGGCGTTATCGTAAAATGCTGACTAATTCTGGGACGGGTCGCTGACGGACAATAGATCAAAAATAATCTTAGCTTTGACCCCATAACCAGCAATTTTCATTGTAAGCTGCGGGCGGCTCAGTGTGCTCACCTTTCGGTAATAGTCTGTGGGCATATAACGAAACAGTCGCCAGGTACCTGGTCGCCGCAACAAGCCAAAAATGGTATAAGCGTTAGCGGCCAGTGAAATTGATTTGTAGACACCTAACCCGTTCTCACGACTAAAGCCCATAAACTCAGCTGTAGACATCGCGGCATCCGCGACCAGCCCTTCACTGGTAGTGTTGTTCGTTGCGTAGCGAGCCACTTCTTTACTGATGCTGTTTGCCCCGTCAGTAACCAGAACCGCACCAGCAAGGACCCCGAGAGGGGTCATAGTGCCAATAAGGGTAAATCCTGCGGCTATTTCAGCACCGGCCAGGACAACACTAACTGCCGAGATCACATACCCAACAATTTTGTTATTCTCTCGGATGAACTCGACTTTAGCGTAAAGCTTCGCTGCCTTAGTTCGTAATAAACGAGCTTGTTCCAGAAGGTTATAGTTTTCTTCTCTAAGTTTTTTAACGCATTCCATGCATTCTTCATCTGATTTAGCCCGACGAGCTAACGTAAACTGTTGTTCTATGAGGTCCCGAATTTCCTGAATAAACTTCATTCGAGTCAGACCATCGCTGAGATGAAAAGCCGACAGAGTGTTGGCTGTATTTACCAGTTTTCTGGCTTCCATATTCACCATCGTTTCCGCCCAGGCTTTATTTCTTCCACCTGATTGCATCATGTTAAGCAAAGCTGCATCCATTGTAATTCCTCTCAATTGCTTTACCGGCATCTGTTTAGACTGATAAACGGCTCCCTCTGACAGCCATGCGTGCCAACGCATGGACAATATAGTAGCAATGTAGTTACGGGGTCTGAAGCAGAAGTCGCTTTTTGCAGCTTCGCTCCTCGGCCTGCTTTGTCGCCGGTGCTCACATGTGTTGTGCCACTCCTGCTCCAGTGAATAGCTGCCCTACATATCTGAAAGCAATCTTTGCACTTTCGATAAAGCCGGATGACGGGGAGAGCCCCTATCCTGTTGAGTAATTTACTCATTTCGCTGAGTGGTTGGCGGGGTCAGTCCATGTTGAGGGCAGGGATGTTAATGGAGGAGGTTGCAGGCGAGCTGAATACGTCGGTGAAAAGTCTCTATCGTAAACGGACGGCGCTCTCGGAACGGCTGGGGGCGGAGAATTTTAATGAGGCGTGTTTGTTTATCTTCAAAAACAAACTGCTGGGCGCAGGTAGGAACGATCCCTGGGTTGGGGAGAGACCAAAAGCATAAAACTGTCTTGCGGGCGCTATTCTGAGTTTTAAGAAAAATGGACGGTGACAGCATCCTTGTTTCAGATATGGATTTACTCTGGCTCAAAACGAGAGAAAGGACGCT
Organism: Enterobacter sp. DC4; assembly: GCF_000568095.1. Lineage (NCBI taxonomy): Bacteria > Pseudomonadati > Pseudomonadota > Gammaproteobacteria > Enterobacterales > Enterobacteriaceae > Enterobacter > Enterobacter sp. DC4. The sequence continues at coordinate 319,874 of NZ_AZUB01000005.1, forward strand.
GTAATGGACACGGTTGAAGAGTCTGGTGGAACATATTTCTATCACGGTAATGCTAACGTAACAGCGCAGGAGCTATTTTTGCTCATATTTGCTGAAGGTCTTGCAAATCATATAGGGGTGACGGTTGAGACTGCTGCAACCATTTTGGCTGGGCAACCCCTTCTGCCTAAGCGAAAGGTCCTGGGTGCATCCGGATCACGGACAAGTATTGCCTCGAAAGTGGCGCGGCGTATTTTAAAGGGAGCACGTTTCCCCGATGGCATAAGGGTCGAAACCACCATTGGTATGGGTAAGACACGTCTAACAAACAAGGTCGGGGCAGCAGTAGGGCGGGCGGTTCCGTATGTTGGCTATACTCAGGCGGTGATTATTTTTATTACGGTTGCCAGAGAAACGAGAAGCAAGTACAACCTCATCGCGCGACCTAAAGATCGTATTGCCTGGACATACTTCTGATGTTGCTTCCTGATGAGCAAGAATTACTAGATTACATCACTGAGAATTATAGTGACCGTAAAACTCCGGCAAGGAAAGAATGGACCTTCCAGGAGCATTTCAATCTCGTACCAGAAGATCTTGAGGACATGCTGCTTGACCTTTTCACCCGGTATGGAATTGAATATAGCAACTTTGTGATGGACCATTATTTTGAACCGGAGCTGTATTGGTTTCAGTTTCGGCTCAGAAAAAAATTCCGCGATCGGCAGTACAAGCCGCTAAATCTCGAAATGATTATTGAGTCGGCAAAAGCGGGGCGCTGGCTATATGACTAAGGGGCTGAAAGCCCCTTATGATGTTTACGCCGATTGACGCTCGTTCCATGTATCACTAAAGATGATGTTCCCATCGTTATGCTTCCAGGTGATTTTCTCGTACCTGAGTTCGATGGTTTCCATATGGTTTTCGTTAGGGTTATCGCCTGAAGCCATCGCAGGGGAAATCGACACTATCCTAACGTCTTCAAGCAACATGTTGAAATACTCTTCTTCCATGCCAGAGTAATTTATCCGATACCACTTTATCTCAGCTGATGACAGGTTTTGACCTGTCGCAACGGCTTTGTAGAGGTATGGGCTTGAACAATCGAATTCCTTAATGATCAACATAGGTGAGTGCATTCGCGTACCGGTTATTTTACCGGTTGCGTTATCTGTTGGGATAACAAGGTTATGATGAAAACCTTTCACTTCAATGCTGCATTCTCTGTGTTGAACATCAACTCCGCCTTTAATCAACGCGCCACCATCGTCCTTCAGCCATAGATAAGCCGGTATAGCCATTCGAATATTCCTTCCTTTTTGCGTGTGGATCTCCATCCTGCTTTCGCAGACCATTCGGGCAAGCGTATGCGCGTAGCTGGTATAGAAGTTCAAAACAGATCATATTTACGGCCTGTCTTTGTTTTTTTAAGACAATGACTTGTTATTTTTTAATCAAAAATTAAAAGTAAGTCTGACGCTGGAAGCGTAATACTTTGTCAGTGATTGGCTGTATGAGCTGCTGGACTAGCGCAAAAGCAAAAACCCGCCACGAGGGCGGGTTTTCTGAAGAAGTGGTGCCGGACTCGGAATCGATTCTTGTTTTTATGATGTTGATATGTATGGTTTAATTTTAATGTGATGATTTTTATACCCTCATTTGTACCCTCGGTCCGTTTGCATTGATTCTGGTGACTCGAATTTGGGTTCAGGTACGAGGTGGTAGGGTTGCAGGAAAATGGCGGGCAATTATTTCGTTCATCTTATCAATCAAATCAGAGCGTTTAAAGATGATGTGCCCAGTGCCTTTCTGGAAGTAACGTATCTCAACATACTCGTCTTCGAAAATGGAAGCGCGCTGTTTGCGGATATGAGCATCCAGCCTGACGGAAAGATCGTTGCGATTCTCCGGAACAGGTTTACCATCCAGCAGATTCAGCATACGATCTAAATCTGCTAACTGCTCACGTCTGCGCCCATGACGGAAGTGAAATCCCCAACGGTCATATTGTACCAGACCATCAACGATGATCTTCTTCCCGAACTTGCAGGGGCTGTTGCTCTTGTAATCCCAGCTTAGTCCCTTAAACACGTTAATGATCCCCCGCTCGAACACCTCCGCTTTACTCTGATGTAGCTGCTCAAAGGTGCTGAGAATATTCTCTTCACTGACAGCGGGAATATCGTCCTTTTCCAGACTGTTGTACCACTCTTCACGTGCCTGTGCGTCCATGAGTGCCAGCATTCCCGACTTATTCATCAGGTTTTTCCAGATGCTGCGATCGATATTTCGGGTGATGGCTTTTATCGCTGTTTCTGGTTTATCCATCAACCAGCAGTCGTAGCGGTATTGCCGTACTGCCCATTCATTCGATTTACCTCCGCCTACACTGCTTGTCAGGGCAGAGATATCGTCAAGTTGTTGTATCAGCGTTTCAATCTGTGCAATCGCAGTATTACGTCCGCTGACGATGCGTTCTATGCTGGTAGAGCAAATCACGTCGGTGTGGCTGGTTAATACTTCGAATTCGGTGAGGGTAAGTTCTGACATGTTTTTCTTTCCTTATACAAAGCAAAGCGCCAGCCGGTGAGGGCTGGCGCTTATACGTGTGTGATGAAGATTGCCAGGCGGCTAATTTGTTCTGGCCTGTTGCAGAAGTCGAAGGTGGTGGAGATCGCGAACGTCCTGTAATGCCTGCTCTATCCAGGGCAACAGCGCCGCCGAATCCGTATTGTCTTCGTCGTTGTCGAAAATAATGACGCTGTCGCAACTGATGTTGTCCTGTAGCCAGTTAATCAGGATGGTGAGAGCGGCTTCGGTGGTTAATTCTGGCATGAGTATTCCATGTGGTTATTGAGGATGGGTTACCAGTCAAAGGTGGCAAAGCCCGGCAGCACTTCGCCAACGGCATCCAGATGAACAATACCAGTGGTGTAGCGACGCATAAGCGTCACCACTAACCGGCGGCAGGCTTTTGACAGACCGAGGCGTTTGAGGCGCAACACAGGAAATGACCACGCATCCAGGCGCAACAGATAGCCGGAGCCGGTGTACATAATCCATTCGCTTTCACCAAAGTCTGCGTACTGATGAGAAAGAGCGAACAGCAGCCTACTATCGGCTTCGGTTATATGCGCGGTACTGCACTGGATACCGTTAACGCGGGCTATGGGCGGAAGCGGATCTTCCACGACCAGCTTTCCGGGGGAATCAGCAATACGAAGCGAGTAACCGTTATCATTGACCACATCAATCAGCGCAGCCAGCTCAATGCCATCGATATCGACGGCGATCCGGCCCCCATTAAGGGCCAGTACATTAACGGTATCGGCTTCCACCGTCAGGGACAGCTTCATTGCAGCCCCCTGGATGACTGCCCACTGATGGCGCAAGCCACCGCCTTATAGCCGGTACGTTGCATCAGGCCGGTGGCCTTTCTGGCCCGGAGTATGTCAATAGCGCTGATGAACGGAGACTGATGCTGAATGGAGAAACCGGGGCGGTCAATACGAACCAGTTCAGATTTTTCAACGAGAAAATTGAGTGCATCTGCCAGTGAAATCCCGGCGTCAATATGCTGCTGGATCACATTGCCATCACCAAACTGTGTGTCGTTAAGCGAAAGGCCGTAATGCCTTTCCAGCAGATAAGTAAGAAGTTGCTGCCAGATTTCTACCGGCGACGGGTGTGACGATACCTTCCTCGTCGGGATGGTGGGTAAGGTTTGCATAAAGTTGATCTCTGTTAAATAAATAAGATGTTGATGGTCGGGGGGATAACGGTGAAGGGGGATGGTGAGTTACGGTGTTTTTCAGGTAATCCGCTTACTGTCTGATGGCGTCAAGTGCGGCCTCCAGTGTGAACCAGTTAATGCCCTGTTCTGCGTCGTGATGGCTGGCTGCATGGCATAATGCCGCTCTGGCCTCTTCTGCCGTCACAGAGTCATCCACATTGTGTACATCGTCTTCGTATCAGAGTGAACACAATACGAAGTCGTCATTTTGATGTTGTTTCAGCAGTTCAATGACCTCGCTGATTTTACAGGCGTATGGTATGGCTATTCTCCTCCGGGTTGTGCCACAGGTGGCGTCGCATAAATCGCAAGATAAACGTATCCGCAGGAGCCGAGGGTGTCTGCCTCGCAGGTCAGTCCTTTTGCGTGGAGCGTGACGCCGTGCTGATGTCGGGGAGTGAGTTCACCGCTGGTGAGCATTAACTCAAGTTGTTTCAACAGCAGTGGAAATGCCTGGTCCAGATGGCGCAGGTCTGATTCGCTGAAGGTACCGGTGATGCTGGCGCGATCAGCCAGGTAATGCAGCCGGTTGCCCTCCTGTACCAGTCGTGCGCCAAAACACGGGATAGCTGCAGGCTTAAGTCCCCACCAGGGGGCGGCAATATCGTGATTTGCTACATTTGATGAGCTTTGCATTTAAGTAATCCTTAACCAGGTGTTAATTCAGGGTAACGCTGCGCAGGACAACATACGGGCCGTTGCGGTCCTGGCGGCGTTCAGCGAATACGGCGAGCACACCGCAGATATCCTGCACCTCCCGTCCGGCATAGTGGCAGATGCTGCCGGACCACAGGTATTTCCCTGTACAGAAGCGGAACAGCCGCGACTGCGGATGCTGGCGGTATATCGCCATCGCCTGGCGTTTGCTGATAATCTTCATCGTTGTTTTTCTCCTTAAAGCCAGCCTCGTTCGGCAAAAGACACTATATCCATCCCGCCAACCACCAGGTGGTCCAGCAGGCGAATATCGACCAGCTCCAGGGCCTGTTTCAGGCGTCCGGTAATCAGCCGGTCGGCCTGACTGGGTTCAGCCTCTCCGGAAGGATGATTGTGCGCGAGTAGCGCGGCGGCAGCGTTGTGGTGAAGTCCGGCCTTCACGACCTCCCGTGGATGGACGGTAATGCTGTTGATGGTGCCGAGAAAAAGCGTATCGCAGGCGATGAGGCGGTGCTGGTTGTCCAGCCACAGCACCATCAGCGACTCCCTCTCCTGCGTGGCCAGATGCAGGCGCAGCCAGTCGCGCACGGCATTGCTGGACGTAAATGACGCACCGGGTTCACGGAGCTGCCCTTCCAGCAGGGTTAAGGCTTCCCTGACCGTCAGCTGGTCGGCAGAGGGTAATTCACGGGCAAACAGCGGTAACTGTTGTTCCATGGCGGCTGACCTCAGTCGATGATGTGCATGATCGCACTGCATTCCGCATGGCTGAGCGCGTAGTCCCGCAGGCGGTAATAGTGCTCCGTCATGGCGTCGCATTCGGTGCGCATGGCGTGGTGGCTGTAAGTCATCAGGCAGACCGCGATCCCGGCAGCCCCGGCGCTGAGCTCACCGCCGTTACCGTTCAGGGTGTTGAACAGCGACCAGAGTTTATCGCTCTCCGCTTCCGGGGCCATAAACGCGCCGCCGTTGCTGAGCGTGTAAAACTGCCAGATACCGCCGTGGTAGTCTGTGCAGAAGCGGTCCATCCACGCGAAGACTGTCGGTTCGAGGATCATCCACTGCGGGATGCTGCCGAAGTGCTGCGGCCAGAAGCTGATGCGCTGCTCGTCCTGTACGAGTGTGGCGGTCAGCGCTGGCGAAGAACTGGCAGATTGTGGCGGTAACGGGAGGATATCGTTAAGGTTAATAATATCGGTCATGCTGGTTTTTCCTTGTTTATTTATCGGGTTGGGGATGTTGGTTCAGCCGGAGTGACGGGCAGGACTGCGCATAGCCGTCCTCATCACAGCGTGACGGCCAGTGGCCCTCCGGGAGGCTTAAGCTGCACAGGCTGAGTTCGCCGGGACGATAAAGAAGGTGTGAACACCAGGCGCACAGGTCGTCATCGGAGATGGAGCGGCTGCAGGGATAGTTCTCCAGGGCGGTCGGATAAAGGGTTGCCTGGTGGGCGTTATCAGGTAGCGGTGGCATCAGCTCAGCGCCTGCTGAAGTTCTTCCTCCATCACCCAGAGGGCGCGATTGAGCTTAACGTCGCCGTCTATGCCTTTAACCGCCCGGGTATGGCTGCGTTTGCCTTTGGCGGTACGTCCTGGCAGACCCCCTTTCAGCAGGTTCTCCTGGCAACGATTGAACACTGACCACAGGTCGTCCTGACGGTCTTCATAACGTCGGGGCGTCAGTATCTGGGATGCCGCCACCGGCTGGTGCTCTTCCCCGAAGCGATACGTCAGCGCGGCTCTGGCAAAAGCCTGCTGTGCCGGTGGGGGAAGTAGCAGTGACTGCATGGCGTCCCGCTTTTCTTCCACCCGGTCAAATATCTCCAGCACTTCATAAGCCCCTTCAATGACCTTCTCAACCACGTTGCCTTTATGTGGCACGCGTACCTCACCAAAACTCTCGCCACATATCAGGCCGTTCTGGCAGACAAAGCGAAACAACCCCGGCAACATCTGGTATGAGCTGGAGCCGTCATGGCTGTTGAGGAGGATGATTTCGGGGACCTGTTTACCGGTAATCTGGCCTTCACGACGCAGGCGCAGCATGTGCTTCGTGTGGTCACGTTTATTCAGGTCGCGCACGCGGGTCTGGCAGGCAAAAAACGGACGAAAGCCTTCGCGCTGCAGGTTATCGAGGAGGGTAATGGTCGGGATGTACGTGTATCTGTCTGAACGAGATTCATGTTTCTCTTCACTGAATACGCTGGGCACATAGTGCGCCAGTTCATCGCGGGTTAACGGGCGGTCGCGGCGTACAAGGTTGACCGCACCAAAACGGCTGGCTAATCGCATGACTGATTCCTTATGGCTGGTATAGCGGCATAAACAAAAAGGCCATGCGCCCCGAAGGGAGCATGGCCTGCTGGTTGTGTGGCGGGTATTCGGGTGAGGCCCGTGATGCGTCAGTCCCCGGGAATACCGTGGCTGAGCAGATAACGGTTAAGCCATTCCCCGGCATCGGCTTCAAAGTTCCACGCCCGCCAGATCAACTGACCCGCGCGCTCGCGAATGACCAGCCGAAAATGTGTCCCCTGGTCGTCCTCAATGGTGATGTTCTGGTACGTTGCTACCACGGCATCAGCCTGCAGGCGGGTACACGGACCGGGTGGTAATGGCGTATCGTCAGTGAGTTGCATGTCTGCTCCCTGATGACAGACGGAAAATGAACGCCCTGCCCGGATGAGCAGGGCGTCGGTGGTGTGTAATACGGGGTTATGGTCGTTATCAGGGCTGGTTCGTCAGTTCTGCTCCGGCCGGAGCGGGTTCATTCGGTGTTGCGGTGGTGCCGTGAATAATCTGGTGCTTCGCCAGCGCCTGCTGCATGTCATTGATGCAGTACGTGATGTAGAAGACGTTAAACAGCACGGTATAAAAGGCATTCATCTTCAGGTCGAAGCGAAACGCGTTCAGTGCATAGTGACGCAGCGCCGTTCTGGCCTTAAAGGCCCAGACCACATACATAACGGCGCTGGCCACGGAGAGCAGCCCGCTGATGGCCAGCAGGATATCGCCGGTTGAGTCATAGCCGTACGGATCAGGCGCTGCCATGGCACCCAGCTGGCGGCTGAGTCCGAAACAGACGGTCAGCCAGATAATAAACAGATTGCCGTAAAGCGGGCAGCCCGTGGTGTCGCTGATGATATCCTGCTTTTTATAGAGCCAGAGCAGGGGCCAGACGCCGCAGGTGGCCATGCTGAGCAGGACAAAATGCAGCGTACGGGTATTCAGCCGCTGGCTGAGGGTGTTGATGTCGGTCATGGAATTATTTCCTTATCAGAGAATGAATTAAAATATGGCGTGCAGAAAGGCGGTAGCCCTTACTGCCAGTTAAAGGTGTACGGGCCCTTGCTGGTCTGTACCGTCAGCTCCAGCGGGCGACATTGAGTGAAGTTACTGTTACTCGGTGTGGTGAAAGAGAACGTCTGCCCGTAGCCCAGACGTTTGTTCATATTCTTTCCCCGGCCTGTGATGGAAATCAGGCAGTTGCCCCGGTTGAGCGTGAGTGACTCTATGGTGATGTCATTTTCGAGACTGGTCAGGGTGAGCTGCCAGACGGGGAGATTCGGATTATTAATCAGATACGTTCCCTGTGAATTTACGGACAGAGGTGCCGTGTTAGCCAGGGCAGAGGCGCTGATAATGAGCAGCGCGGCGGTCAGTAGATGTTTAAACATGAGGGTTTTTCCTTTCCGAAAGATATTTAAAATTATTGCCATTCTTGTATGGTAAAGAGGCGGATTTATTCGCGTTAGGCGCTACATCAGCTGTTTGCCAACCGTCATCAGGCCGGCCAGCCAGCCGATACATTGAGGACCCGCAAGCCAGAACAGTCGGGCTTTTAACAGGCCGCCCATTCCGCCGGTGGTATAGACGCTGTCCGGCATCAGCCACAGGCGCAGGAACGCGCCGACCGTCATACCGGCACCGGGACCGAGCGTCATCCAGAACAGATACCCCATCCCCTGCCCGAAACTGCGGATTTCGCCCGTGTTCCCGAATACGTTAAAGAGGACGACCACAAGCGCGATGGCGAAGGCAATCGCGGAATATTTAATCACTAGCGTCATTCTGTTCAGTCCTTATTTTCTGCACTGCTGAGCGGCGCTCAGCATGTTGTCCATAAAACGCGGGGGGACATAGCCGTACTGCTGGTTCATTTTCTCCAGTTCCCCGTGGGTATATTTCGTTTTCAGCTCATCCCAGATACAGCCGCAGACCGCGGTTGTCCCGCCACCGGACTTGCAGCCCCGGATAAACTCTCGTTCGTTCCTGTCACCGCAGCCGCTCAGGGCCAGCGCTGACAGCAGCGTGACGGCCAGTAATACGTTCCGGGAAACCATCGTCATTTTTAATTGCCTGTTAATCATTGGGTGAATATCCATCCGTTAAAACGCCCCTGCTCAGAGGCTGTCCGATTCCGCCACGCCTTCCTGTTCAAGGGCATGACTGATGTTGTTCACCACCGTATCCGGGTCGAGCCGGATTTCCGCCAGATGCCTACCCGTATCAGGTGTTCCCTTGTAAACGTCCAGGGACGCGAACGGTGTGCCTTCATCGTTCGTCCCGGCAGAGACCTGGTATGAGGTGTCGCCGTTCCGGACGGTGAATTCCTGCAGACTGATTACCTGATTACTCTGGTATGCGTACGTGGTGGTATGTACCGGTACGGTAATGTCCATTTCCTTATGCTCTGCGCCCGTCTTCCCGAATGAATACGATACCGACGGGGTGATGATGCAAATCTCAACCTCCTTTTTGTGGTTAACGGTCTGCGCATAGAAGACGGGCTTTCCGCAGCGCTGTTTATGAGCCTGTACAAGCGCGTCGGGCGTAGCGGCATTTACGGCCGACAGCGATGCCAGCATCATTCCTGCGCTCAGCAGCAGGGCTGTACCGTGTTTCATGTTTTAACTCCTTTTGGTCTGGTCTTAGGTTCGGGAGAAAGCTCCCGGAAGGTGTGAATGACGTTGCTGATAAAGTGAAAATGTGGAAGAGCATTGATGAAATCCGCATCCACAATGAGTGCGCTGGTCTCACTGCGCCGGTGGAAAGAGCGTTCAGACAGGGAAACGGACGTCACTTCCTCAACCCTGAATACCTGTATCGCACCATACTGGCTGGCCACCAGATACCAGCACGCATGCGAGAAAATCAGCCGGTAGGGCTCAAGGTGGTCGTGACGGATGCCCTTTACCAGCAGGCTGACCAGCCGGTGGTGGTAAATGCCTTCAGCAAGACGCTGAAAGCAGTCCGGGAGGATCCTTGATGGGGGCTGTACATGGCCTATCAGGCATGGAGATGTGCCGTTTTCATCCATCAACAGCTGCATCAGCTGACGGCTCTGTGAGGGAATGATACGGGCTATTCCGGTGTTGCGGGCAAACGCCAGCGCACCGGGAGTATGATCGCGCATCGGGTTCGTCCGTAACCGCCAGCAGCCGTTATCGCCAGTGAGATCCAGATGCAGCAGACGCTGAGAGAAATCCCGGCGCAGGGTGCGTTCAGATACGCCAAATTCACCTGACAGCGCTTTCAGTGAAAGGGATTCGCCGGCAAGAAGCCGGCTGATAATGACTGACAGCCTGAGTGCCAGCCTGTCGTGTCGGTGCGCAGGGTCCGTGGCGCGCATGTGCCCTCCGTGAATGAAAAATACTGAGATAACTCATGAGGTTATTATGCAGGACGGGATGGACAGGATATGACCAGCGATGAGACGGTGTGGCAGAAAAGATGAAATATTTTTTCGAAAATAACTGACTGAATTCTCGCGGATAATTGCACATTGTTCAGTGAGTGAGCTGTAGGTGGTCATACCCTGTCATAAAGCCGGTCAGCAGGATGCGCTGTCAGGGCTGAAGGTGGCTGCAGTATTGCGTTTTATTAATCTCTCCCTCAATAAACGCAGTAAGATGCGAAACAGAACGATGAGAGCCCAACGGACGCGGTGGATCGCTTTCTCCGGCCTGCCTGCGTGCCGGCAGTAACCCAGGATCCTGTTTACTATCTGTCTTCGGATATAGCGCAGCAGCATGCGTAACAGAGGCCATGTCAGCTTCCTGAGTATCATTTCCACCTCCTCAAAAAAACCAGTGCCACAGTGCGGAAGCGGCATTCACGATGCCATCGCGGATTGTTCCCAGCCCTTCCCGGACCGACTTTGGCAGCGGAATGGCGTCAACTATCCGGCTGAATAACTCACCCAGCAGATCGCCAAAATCCTTTCGGGCTGTACTCTCTGCCTCTGCAGACCGGTGTTCTTCCCTGACCTGACTAAACACGCCGCTGCTGGCCTCCGGGGGCAGGGCGAATATCATGGTTTCGACCAGACGGGCCAGGTTGTAGCCGGTTTTTGCCGACACCGCATGCACCGGGTAAGGACAGGAGAACTGCCGTGAGATGGCTGCGCTTCGGGCGGTCAGGGTCAGCAACTGGCCGGTGGAGGGCAGACACGCTTCCCTGTCCCATTCCAGCGAGGGTTCCGCCTTGTCGGCCTGGTTAATGACGAAGACAATGCTGCCCGGTGAGACGCCGCATTTGAGCAGGAACCGGTGAAATGCCTCATCGGTAGCACAGGCCCGGTCATCCGCCTTCATCACCCAGAGGATAAGATCCAGCGTCGGTAACTGCTCTTTATACAACTGCCGGTATTCACGGTCATAGTCCAGAGATTCTCCGGCACCGGGTAAATCGACCAGCGTCATGCGGCGGCCGCCGATATCGAGCGTGAAGCGAAGCGGTTCACGGGTACAGCCCTGAGCATCGCTGACCGGGCTGAGGGGCTGCTGAAAGAGCGCATTACAGAGCGAACTTTTTCCACTTCCTGTTTTACCCATAATGCCAATGACCGGCTCGTAATGGATGTGCTGCCGGATGCGGTTCAGTATTGTGCGGGAGAGTGTTTCGGGCAGGATAGACAGCTGTTGCTTCAGGGCATCAAGGCCCTGTTCAGTTTTATCGGACACATTAACCTCCGTGAGTGGAATAATAAAACGGCAGCATTTCTGCTGCCGTTCTCACACAGGTAATATAGGTCTGAAATTTTTTTGAATGTAATTTCTGGTCTGTATGATTGAGACTTTCATTCACTTCTGTAGTCAGGGAGAAAATTTATTCACCACCGCAAGTTTTCCGGTAATGTTCATTAATCAACATTTCCAGCATATCGCTGATACGAACCCCGCTACGATCAGCCATAAAGTCGAGTCGCGTTTTGGTTTCGTTCTTAAGATATGTGTTCAGCGCTTTTTTATCAGTACGGGACTGGCGTAGCTTTTGTTGGTTCCAGGCTTTATTGAGGTTTAGGAGAAACAAACGTTTTGAGTCCGGGGCATTGTCCCATAAATCCAGCGCTGCACGCAGGGCAAGGTTACGCTCTGTATGACTGAGAGGAGTAAACCATGTTGTTAACCCACCGGAGGTCATACTCAGTTCCTCCAGGGTACTGATGCTGACTTTCTGTACTTTACTCAGGTTGTTCCACGCCCACAATACAGCGTCCTCTTCATCCGGCAACCATTTTAGCGGGAGTGGTTTGCTGTAAATATTTTTCCACTTGTCTTTAAGTCTCTCCATGACCTGTTTTTTTAAATACGTCACAGGGGGAGGTGTGATGATAATGCGATCAAATATATGACCTATGATATTCACCCGTTCCCTGTGATTGACTGGAGACAGAGATAATCCGAAATGTGTATACCAGTTTGGACCGTATAGTGTATTTCCATTGCGGGTAATCCCAAAATCTTCATCGCTAACTTTACAGAGGTAACCCCACAACCAGAATGTAGCTCGCTCATCCTGATTCAGCCAGTCAAAACTATCCAGTGGCAGAATGTTTTCTTCCCTGCCCATTTCCATATCCTGGAGCAATCTTATCTGTTGCTCTTTATCCGGAATGTATTGATTAATAAGTTCATTTAATGCTTTTCTGCAACTTTCTGCATCCTGTCGTGGAATGTTTCTGGTGTCGATTCGGTTATTCGTCATCAGCCAGTCAGCATAATAATTGCAAATCCGCATATCCCGACTTTTTATAATTCCCTGACTTCCATTGTAGAAATTAACTGCCATTATTAATTCCTTTGTTTTTAAACTACATTGTAGTGATTTTAGTGATGTGTTTAGTGGTCACACAGTAGCATGGATACGGTTTTACAGTCACTAAAAAACACATCTGGTAGTCAGATTGAGGTTAAGTGGTGGTTTTAAATGGGTTTTTAAAAGGTGATAGCGTGGTGTGATTGTAGTCGTTAATGTTATTAAATTTCTTTCTAATACCTTGTTTTCTGGTTTTTATCTTCAATATTCCCTTTGTGAAAGGCGCATCTTAGCTACCCGATCATCCTTGTGTACACGCGCTTTTTCATCCCCATCATGGTGCCTGGTTCGCTGCTGGATACATTTTTGGCATCAGGTATGGTTACCCTGGTATAGTTTCACTTCATTGCTCAGAATCAGGGAGATGGCTTCTGTGAGTTGTGGAAATTTGGGCGTTATAGTGGTTGAGGTTATTTGAGGCGACAAAGTGTCTTTTTTTTGGTTGTTGGTAAAGATAATTCCAGAGTGAACGTGCATGGCTTTTATCGCGTATAGACCAGGCCTGACGTAACCTGCTCTGGTATTGCAGTCAGGCCCGATGTGTTGGATTGGTATTAATATAATAAAGAAGGGGGTGTCTTTATAGTTCAACAACAGTTAATACAAGCGTATTGCATCAGAAGGGTGAGTGATAGCTAAGAAAAGAATGACATCTGAAAGGGAGTGTTACTGTTAAGAAGAGTGTTACCGATGATATCAGTCGGTAGGTAAGGTTGTTATTAAGATAGTACTTGAGCTCAGATATATCCCCTTTATCAAAAAACAGGGTGAGGTGGTTGCCCTGAGATAAGGCTACGTAAATACGTTAGATATTAAATTTAGTGATATTGTTGCAGGTGTATAAACCTTCTTGGAGTGTAGTGCTGTCGATAATGTATCAGGGGAGTAACCTTGGCGTAAGGCAGCTTTTAGCGAAGTGAAAATGCATAGTGAATATTACTGGTGTTAGCCTGCCTGCTTAACGTGTTATTACGAGAACTAGCCAGGAAAGATCAATGACAGCTGAATGGCTTGTATTGATCCGTTTAGTGTGTGCCAGAGTATTGATTACATCAACGAACCATAATCCATGTTGTAGCCTGCGTCGGGAGTAATAATCGGGGTAGATACCATAAGCTGAATAACGCAGTTAAAACTTGTTTATTCTTATGGGGAAGGCCATCAGTATGCAGGGATGATTAATACACTGGATGTCAGTGATTTGATAAGTGACTGAGCGTTTTAATTCTGAATGTTACTGGAGCTTTCTGAAAGTCCCTGTAATCGCATGAAAGATAGAGGTAATGGAAATCTTTGAATGGTTCGAATACGTTGAACCTGACGCGACACAGTGCGTTTTAGAAGGTATTGAATAGTATTATCTTTCGGGGTAATGAATGGGCTAGTAATGTCAGTTTCTCAGCGGGTGCAGATTGTATAGTAGTCATTAGGATCCGCATTGCTGGCAGACCGGCAGGAACAACGGCATTATCAGAGCTACCTGGCCATTGATTGCATCAGGGCTTACTGCCTGGCTGTGGCAGATGTATAATGTTTCTTTTTTCATCAGAACTCTAAATAAGGCTACACATGGACGCAGAGAAAATTCAGTCAGATATCGATGCTCTTTTGACATACATGAACGATGACATGGAGAACCTCGGAGAAACGATCAAAACCGTTTCATTTGGATTCGATGCTGGCCAGAACGATCGCATCGCTATTGACGAGCTGCTTCACTGGTCGGAAGAGTATTTGTTCAAAATCATCAATATCTGTCATTCCCGTTCTCTCGTGCGTAAGGATTATGGTGGCTTTCAGGATGTCTCTCTGACAGAAGAAGGCCAGAGTCGCGCTATCTCAGTCAAACACGGGAAAAATCGCTCATACGAGTTAGGGGCTAGTATGCAGATTGCTATGCTAAATGTTCATGGGCCAGCGCAGGTTGGCAACGGTAACACACAAAACATCCACAACGTATTTAACCAGTTGCTTCAGCAGATCGAGATGTCTTCAGCTTCAGATGAAGAAAAACAGGAAGCTAAGAGCCGCCTTGCTAAATTTCTGGAACACCCTCTGGTCGGATCTATCGTTGGCGGACTTGCTGGTTCGCTTCCAGGTCTGATGGGATGATGGACGCTCTCAAAGAAACGATCCGGCTACGTTGTGCATTTTGCAGATCAGAGCAGTTCGCCTTACCTTACACGGATTACTCACCTCCTGGTCACAGTTTTGTCGTCTGTGCCAATTGTGGGAGGGAAAATGATGTGACATCTCTGCTCATCAACGCTAAATCGAAAGGGATGGAAATAGCCCGGGCGTATGCTGATGGGCTGGTTGAACAGATGAAGAAGGATTTCGTTAACTCTTTTAAAAATAACAAATACATTAAGATAAAGTGATCGGCCACGACAGCATCGAAGAACAACTCTTCAGGGAGTACAAATGACCAGAGAAGCGATAACGCCATCAAACTACACATCTTCCGCGATCGATGATCTGCGTGAGCTGGAACGTAATTGTCTGTATGAAGCGCCGTATTCAGCTCACGTTCTGCGCAATGTGATAACCCTGCTGGAGAACAGCGTTAAATTCATCCTGCCAAACTGCGCTGATTTTATTGCTCCCGAAGACCTGCGGCAGACGCATCTGGATCTGGCTCGTTTGCCTTATCCTGTGGTGACGTTTGAAATCCCCTGGGAGAAAGAAGGTACGCTTGAGACCTATTTTGACAAACAGGCCCTGCGCTCAACGAAACGGATAGCGTTATGTTGGGAAGCAAAAGTGGAACTGGAGCCAGTACCAGGAATTAACCATGTGCTGGAGCGTTTCCCGGGAGGTGGTGTTTTTGTATGTTCTGTCTACTGGGTCGATGATAGTCGGCGCTGGGACCCGAGCTACGGTGCTCTCTTTTACCCCTACGATAATACGCTTAATACCGTTGTTGATTTAACCTCTCGCCCTGGTGCCACCAGACTGGCTGTGGCCTCGTTGCAGGATGCAGGCCTGGTACCCCAAACGCACATGAAACAATACAAGGCAGAACCTGTGGTTATCCTGCCGGAGTTTGCCAGCCAGACGGAATCTGTACTGGGAAGCCGCGATAAGCTTTTTGCTGACATTATCATCAACTCCCGGGATGAACTTCAGGCATTCATCAACGCCTGCAGTATCCTGAATTGCGCAAATGTGGTGGTGGATGAACTGGTACCGTCGAATAGCAGGAAAGCCCAATGGGCCAGAGGAAAACGCGTCAAGGTACAGGAGCCGGCTGTAAAACCCCGCTTTACCTACAAAGTGCTGCAGATTTCGGATGAACAGCGTTCACATTCAGGAGGAAGTGGTCTCAGTACGGGGTCGCATACGAAACGAATGCATCTTCGCAGAGGTCATATTCGCCGCCGGGGGGAACGGCTGATCTGGATCCGTCCGTCGGTTGTGAACCCAGGTTCTGCACAGGGCATTGTTACCAAAGATTATCAGCTAAAAAAATCAGCTTAGTAGCCGTTACGTTGTGAAAGGTTGGCGCGAAACCTTTCTCCGTTGTCTGTTGGCCTTGGTAATCGCATCACCATGCCGCACTAAAGCC
The DNA here is from genome assembly GCF_000568095.1 of Enterobacter sp. DC4. Taxonomy (NCBI): domain Bacteria; kingdom Pseudomonadati; phylum Pseudomonadota; class Gammaproteobacteria; order Enterobacterales; family Enterobacteriaceae; genus Enterobacter; species Enterobacter sp. DC4. The sequence goes on from NZ_AZUB01000005.1 coordinate 335,967, forward strand.
CTGTTTTTTAAGTCTGTGGCGGGTTTGTTTCACGTAAGCTACGTCAATGAGCTCATCCGGCGGCAGATCGCGTGTGATATTACAAATTGTCGCCAGCGCTGAATCTGAGAGTTTAAACGTTCGTGGTAAGGCGTAGTAATCCCTTGTTTTTTGCATGCCGATGTTATCGAATAACGCTCTGAAGAAATCCGTCAGCGAAGGGCGGCGTGCTTTAATTATCGCCTCTGTCGCTTCATCGGCAAATGTAACCTCAACCTCCTCCATACCCAGCGAACGAATAATCCCGGCAATGCCAGGCCAGTACTTAAGGTCGAAACTATTAAGCCGCTGCATTTCTGGTTTAAGGTGAAGCTGATAATGACCGCACCCCTCTCCGGCATCATCGATAAATTCGGTGAGTTTGAGCATACGCTCGCAATGAAAATGACCGTTCCCACTAAGCTCTGAACGTCGCTCCAGCATTTCAGCCAGTTGCATGCTCATGGTGCTGATATTGTCATTCAGGGCCGCCAGCTCCTGATGATCAGCACGTAGTTTTGCAAAACGCGAATCTGTTCCAAAGCTACCGGCATGGATAATCTGCTCAAGCAGCACCCAGAGCTGTTGTCTGGTAAGGCTACAGGTAGAAATCTCCCTGTACACTGATGCCATTTCATCATGACGTTCGATAAGCCGATTAAAAACAGCCCATGTTGAAGGCCACGATGGTGGAACGGTTTTTTGCCAGCCAGACAGCTTCTCATTCAACAACAACAGGGCAATCGCCGGTGCTTCATCAACGCCAATAATCATCGTTACTTCCTCTGGTTCTTATCTGTTCATGTCCATTGTTCACTGAAGCCCTGGAGATGTCGGTAACGGGAAGACTGTTTTTTGGCAGCCTTCAGGTCACCTTGCATCTGAAACGTTGTTATCTCATGGCTCCAGTCGCAGTGCTGTTACCTGTAGTGTTTTCCACCTGCCCCCCGATATTTTCCAACTCCAGCCGTCTCTGAGGGAGCGGCTGGTGGATTTGTTGAAGGCAATAAGTTTTTTTTAACGGCACCGGTAATGGTTATGAACGATAACCCACCGGAGTCCATTTTAATGAGTTACACATACGACCCTTTCTGGCAGCAACGCATCGCCGATACCTTCAGTTGCGCACTGAACGCTTACACCCGCTTACTGGCCCTGCGTGTTGACCTCCGTCTGCCGGATACGCCAGCGGCAAGCGATGCCGCTGTTATCTCCCGCTTCACCGATGCCATGAAAGCCCGCATTGCAGCCCTTCAGGCGCGTCAACGTCGCGAGGGCAAACGCGTCTGGCCGACCACGCTGCGTTTTGTCTGGGCGCGGGAGTTTGGTGAAATCAAAGGGAAGAAGCATTACCACGCGGTGCTGTTGCTGAACCGCGATACGTGGTGCGGACCGGGGGATTACAAAGACCCGGATTCGCTTGCAGGTATGATTAAGCAGGCATGGTGCAGCGCCCTGAAGGTGGACACACAGGAACATGCCGTTCTGGCCCGCTTCCCGAAGAGCCCTGTGTCCTGGCTGACGCGCGGTAATACCACAGAGCTTCAACAGGCGCTGGCGCAGGCCGCTTATCTTGCCAAACGCGAAACCAAAGTCACCGGTGATGGTGAACGTAACTTCGGTTGCAGCCGCGGCTGAGCCAGTCATATCGATTCACCAGGCCTGAACATACGGGCCTGGTAATTTTTTACAACGTTTCCCTATCCTCTGAGGCGAACCGGTAACCCCATGATTCAACCACCACCGGACGTCTCCCGACAGCCATATCCTCAGAGGGAGAAAAATACCATGACCACGTTGAATACGAACATTAATGTCAGCACTGACACACTGCTTTCAGCTCAGGACCCGCTTATCGACATGACCTTTATCACCACGTACACCGGTATGACGGACAAGTGGTTCTATAAACTGATTGGCGACGGGCTGTTTCCCAAACCCATCAAGCTGGGCCGCAGCTCCCGCTGGCGCAGAAGCGAGGTGGAAACCTGGATGCAGCAGCGTATCGCAGATTCCCGTGGTGTCTGAGCAGGCGAGGTCTCCTGATGGAAAAACAACGACGTACTAAACCACAGAACATCCCGGCGCGCTGGAAGTGTCCCCGTTGCCGGAGGCAGTATTGTGGTGCAAGACCCTGCCCCGTTTGTTTTCGTACCTCTGTAGCATCTGCACAACCGTAATCCCGGTGGTCTGCAGAGACTGAATACCAATAATCATCTTCCGCTAACGCATAACTGACCCGCCATTCACACAGCCATGCTGCCCATACCGGGACGGCTTACGCCTGCGTGTTGTCTGGCGGTAAGGAGCACCACGATGTACGCCAAATCTTTCATTGCCCTTGACGGTAATGGTCGTCCCACCGGGGCCAGAACAGCACAACGATATCCGTATGACCGCTACACCTGCCACCTGTGCGGCAGTGCGCTGCGATACCATCCTGAATACAACACTGAGCGACCGTTCTTTGAACACCGGTCCGATATGCTGACAGATAACGGGCGACAGCATTGTCCGTATGTCAACCTGGAAGCGAAAGGGACTCGCCATATCCAGCAGCTGCAATGGTATGTACCGGATGCCCGTCCGCTGGTTTACCGCGCCGACTGGCACTGTCACGGTTGCAGCAGTGATTACCACGGTGAGCGTTATTGCCTGACCTGCCGAACCGGTGAGTTCAGCAGGACGCTCTCTGATGCTGAAATCCGGACTGCAGAGGTTACGGCATGCGCGTACTGAAATGTTACCTGGCAAATGACCGTGAAGGCCACTTTGTGACGGCCAGTGAGGCCATGAGCGCACCGGGGCAGATATGGAGTTGTGCTTCCTGTGGTTGTCGTCTGGTGCTGCATGCTGGCACCTTCAGCGACCCGGCATGGTTTGAACACGATACGCAGACTGTGGCCAGGGATGTGCTGATGAATTGTGCCCATCTCGACCCGCAAGTGAAAGCTGAGGCCCTGCACAGGAAGTTACGCAATATGCTCAACGGCCTGGATGCTACGGTAATGACGCTGTCCTGGTACTGCGTGTGGTGCGGTGACCATTATCAGGGCGTGAAGCACTGTTACCGGTGCCAGACCGGTATCTACAGCATCGAAGAAGCTCACTGGCAGAGAAACTACTGCTGCACTACCAGATAGTTCCTCATTCTTATGAACAAGATACTACCGTAGAGGTGGTATCACTCCCTGATTTAATCCGAAGAGGTTTGCATTGTGAATCATTCTTACATACGGGCGTCTGATGCTGTCAGCGCGGATGCCGTCAGTAAGCGTGCATTTCTGCAACAGGCCGTTGACCATTACCCGCGACTGGCGGCATTCAGCTTTACGCTGAAATTGCCGTATCGAGAAACCCTCAGCGAATACCGGTCATTAATTCTGCATTTTCATACTGAAGTCTGGCAGCGCACCGGCGAATATTCGCGCCAGCGTCAGCAGGCGCGCCAGAGTTCACCGCCAACGATCCTGCGATGGATGTGGGAGTCTGTCAGTGCACCAGAGTGCAAAATGGTGCTGCTGATGAATCTTGATACGCTGGGTGCCTTGCGCGATGAGGTCGTACAGCAGGAGATGAGCGGGATACTCAGAGAGGCATGGTGCGAGGTGATGCATGCTGATAGCAACGTCACCAGTATGGCGTCTTTCGTTATCAGTCGTACAGGAAAGTTTTTATTTTCACGGTCATTCAGTCAGTTACAGACCAAGGTGAATGAAATGGCATCTCTCGTCATGACGGCCAGAACGGGTGTGGTTTGTCCGTGACGGAAAGGCTTCTCCAGTTAAGCAGATGTCAGTTATACAGAGCTTCCCCGATGTATTCCGCGCCGATATAATTTCTGAATGAAAAGAACTCACGATACCTTACCGCCTGAACAAACCGTTACGGCGCTCGCGCATTTTGCATGGTGTGCCCTTGTCGCCTTACGTACCGCGCAGCAGGATGGCCAGGCGTTGTCGCCACTCAGTACGCATGCATTTTTGCAGCGCTGGTTAACTGTGGCGTATAAGCAAAAACGGTTTCCGCGTGCAATCGCATCCGATATTGAAGGGTTACTGACGCTGGGGCGCAGTAAAGGCCCTGCAGCCGGCTTACATCATCGTCTGGAATATCTGTGGGCATCCTGCACCGGACCGGTCTCAGCTCAGTCGGATTTGTACCGGCTGACGTACGCTATTGAACAGCTTAAATCGCAGGGCTGGGTCAATGCAGCGGTGAGTGACGGTGACTGGGGTAATGAAGCGCTTCTGGTCCAGGAATACAGCGATACGGATGCATTGCTGGTAAGGAAGTCGGCACTGACCGGTGGATTTTCGGATGAGGGTAAACTGATTGCGCCGGTGGAATTTCTGGTGACGGGCAACCTGTCAGCATGTACAGAGGTTTTTCAGGCCCGTGCCCTCCAGTCGGTCATGGTGGCGTTGAACCGGATCTCATTACAACCTAAGCAATAGGACAAATATTCTCAATGCATCAGTTAATCTGAAACTCCCTGAATGGCAGGTATCCGGGCCGTGCTTATTTCCTGGTATTGAGGCATGTGTAAAGAGCAGTCGTGACATTTCCTTCTGACGAAAACAGATAAGCCTCGTTTAAGTGAATAATAAGAAATGATGCAAACCTGAAAATGTCGTCAATTTTTCACATGTTCAGTCACGTCCTGCTTCTCATTTTTGATAAAAGTACAAAATCAGATATTTCACGTGTTTGGTGGTTTTTTGTACAAAACCTTCCCCTAAGCTAAATTGATCATTTGCTGCACACCCTTATCCCATAAGGTCTGAAGGGGTTATGCAAGAAAATTCTTATAAATCAGAAGGGTGATCTTTTGCTGTTGAAACTTAGAAATGTAAAACTTAGTTACATTTTTTCATTTCCGATCTGGCAGGGAACGTTCCTACACTCCGGCTATTGGGTCTTATCCGAAATTTTCCATTTCAGACAAATGCTCAAAAATACAGTGTCGGCATGCTGGTGGATGGAATGCGCCCGCTTTTTAGTTCCGGGAATTTTATTTACGTCGGATGACGCGAACCGGAAAGTTGTTCTGGCAGGGTAATTTTTTCTTATTTATTTCTCACTGGCATTGACCGTTTCTATTACTCCATAGAACAGGGACAGCCATGTCTAACTCTTCCTTTCAGTCCGAAATCCCTAAAGCGCGTATTAATTTAAAACTTGATTTGCACACTGGTGGTGCGAGCAAGAAAACGGAGCTCCCCCTGAAATTGCTGGTGGCGGGCGACTTCAGTAATGGTCAGGAGTCTGCCCCCCTGTCTGAGCGCAAAAAAGTTGATTTGAATAAAAATAATTTCGACTCAGTGTTGTCCGAATATTCCCCGAACGTCAACCTCACCGTTAAAAACACGCTGGCTGATGACGGCAGCGAAGACAACATCAGCCTGACTTTCCGGAGCATGAAAGATTTCACCCCGGAACAGGTCTCCCGGCAAATCCCTCAGTTGAAGGCCATGCTTTCCATGCGCAACCTGCTTCGCGATTTAAAAGCGAACCTGCTGGACAATCAGGCGTTCCGAAAAGAACTGGAAAAAATTCTGCTCGACCCGGCGTTAAGCGCAGAACTCCGCTCCGAGCTGTCTGCTCTGGCCCCGAAACAGCCATAACGGTCGCGATGATTTAACGGATTAATAAGGAAGATGCTGATGTCTGTAAAAAATGAGAATGCCGCTGGTGGCGAAAGCGTGGTGCTGGAACGTCCTGCTGCGGGCGGGGTTTATGCGTCCCTGTTTGAAAAAATCAACCTTAACCCGGTCTCTGAGCTGAGTGCGCTGGACATCTGGCAGGACGCACAGGCGATGTCGGATGCAACTGCAGATGAGCGATTAACGGCCGGAATGCAGGTGTTCCTTGAATGCCTGACAAAATCTGGCTCAAAAGTGGAGAAGCTCGACCGCAACCTCATCGACCACCACATTGCGGAGCTGGACTATCAGATTAGCCGCCAGCTGGATGCGGTTATGCACCACCCGGACTTCCAGGCTGTTGAAAGCCTGTGGCGCGGAGTGCAGTCCCTGGTGGATAAAACCGATTTTCGGCAGAACGTGAAGGTGGAGCTGCTGGATATGTCCAAAGAAGATCTGCGTCAGGACTTCGAAGACAGCCCGGAAATCATCCAGAGTGGTCTGTATAAACATACATATATCGATGAATATGACACCCCGGGCGGTGAGCCGATCGCGGCGCTGATTTCCGCCTACGAATTTGATGCGTCTGCGCAGGATGTTGCTCTGCTGCGCAACATTTCAAAAGTGTCTGCCGCTGCGCATATGCCGTTTATCGGCTCTGCCGGCCCGAAATTTTTCCTCAAGGACTCAATGGAGGAAGTTGCAGCCATCAAGGACATTGGTAACTACTTCGATCGTGCGGAGTACATCAAGTGGAAATCCTTCCGTGAGACGGACGATTCCCGCTATATCGGTCTGGTGATGCCGCGTGTGCTGGGTCGCCTGCCGTATGGCCCGGACACTGTGCCGGTTCGTAGCTTTAACTACGTGGAAGAAGTCAAAGGCCCGGATCACGATAAATACCTGTGGACCAACGCCTCGTTTGCCTTTGCATCCAATATGGTTCGCAGCTTCATCAACAACGGCTGGTGTGTGCAAATCCGTGGCCCACAGGCTGGTGGTGCCGTTCAGGACCTGCCTATTCATCTGTATGACCTCGGTACCGGCAACCAGGTGAAGATCCCGTCAGAAGTGATGATCCCGGAAACCCGTGAGTTTGAGTTTGCGAACCTGGGCTTTATTCCACTAAGTTATTATAAGAACAGAGATTACTCCTGTTTCTTCAGCGCTAACTCCACCCAGAAGCCGGCCCTGTATGACACCGCGGATGCCACGGCCAACAGCCGCATCAACGCCCGTCTGCCGTACATCTTCCTGCTGTCCCGTATTGCGCACTACCTGAAGCTGATTCAGCGTGAAAACATCGGCACCACCAAGGACCGCCGTTTGCTGGAGCTCGAGCTCAACACCTGGGTGCGCAGTCTGGTGACGGAAATGACCGATCCGGGCGACGAGCTGCAGGCTTCACACCCGCTGCGTGACGCGAAAGTGGTGGTGGAAGATATCGAGGATAATCCGGGCTTCTTCCGCGTGAAGCTGTACGCGATCCCGCACTTCCAGGTGGAAGGGATGGACGTCAATCTGTCGCTGGTTTCCCAGATGCCGAAAGCCAAATCCTGAGGCGAGGGGAAACCAGGGATGAAAATTTACCGCCCACTTTGGGAGGATGGGGCCGCTCTGGCCCCGCAACAGTTCCAGCAGCAGGCCCGCTGGAATGAGCACGTTGCCAGCATGGTCGCCCGGATGGGGGTTTCTTATCCCTGGGGTGTGGTGGCCGCAGAGTTTGATGATGCCGCGCTTGCGCTGTCTCGCCTGAATGCCACCCGTGTGGTGGTATGTTTCCAGGATGGCACGATTGTTGATACAAATCTGGCGGATAATCTTCCGCCAGTCTGTGATTTATCCACGGCAAGCGGCTCTGAGTCTGTTGACGTCGTTGTTGCACTGCCGCTGCTGAGCGCCAGCGGCGGCAATCTTGATCGCGGGCAGGACAGTGAACGCCCGCGGCGCTGGAAAGCGGAACGTGTGGTGGTGCAGGAGCTGGCCGGGCATGAAAGCGGTGAACTGGCCATTCTGCGTAATGCCATCACACTGCGTTTGTCCACGCAGGAAAATACCGCATACCTGACCTGTCCGGTCACCCGTCTGGTGCGTAATGCACAGGGACAGTGGAGCCGGGATCCGGCTTTCATTCCGCCGATGCTTTCCGTTTCTGCGAGTCCGTTGTTGACCACTGAACTGGGTGATCTGCTGGTTCGTTTGCAGGCACGACGTAAGCGTCTGATGGCCATGCGTCGTGAGAGTAATGAGCGGATGGCAGACTTTGCGGTCGCGGATGTCTCCCTGTTCTGGCTGCTCAATGCGCTGAACAGCGCCGAACCGGTGTTGACGGAATTGCTGCAGACACCGGGTCGTCACCCGGAACTGCTGTACCGCGAACTGGCGCGCCTGGCTGGCAGCCTGCTGACCTTTTCGCTGGAGCATGATGCCGGTGATATTCCGGCGTACCAGCATGCTGCACCGGAACGGGTTTTCCCGCCGTTACTGGCCTTGCTGGATAAGTTACTGGAAGCCAGCCTGCCATCGAGGGTTGTCAGTATTCAGCTTGAGCATCAGGACCAAATCTGGAAAGGATCCCTTCACGATGCGCGCCTGCGCGAAGGGGCCGATTTTTATCTCTCGGTGCGTTCCTCCATGCCGAATCACGAGCTCCAGACCCGGTTCCCGCAGCTGTGCAAGGCGGGCAGCTTTGAGGATGTCTCGGATGTGGTGAACGTAGCGCTGAGCGGGATGGTAATCAAGCCTCTGACGCATGTTCCGGCCGCGATCCCCCTGCGTCTGGAGAACCAGTACTTCTCGCTGGACCTGAGTTCTGATGTGGCCCGGACCATGCTTGAAATGGGCAGTTGTACCTTCTATACCCCGCGTTCTCTGGGAGAGGTGAAACTTGAACTCTTTGCGGTGCTGCGTACATGAATACATCAGAAATGAGTCAAATTGAGCGTACGTTCTACCCCGGCTGGCTGATGGCCAGTCAGCTCCGGGGCGGACAGGAGATCCGCGACGGGGAAGGGCTCTACCGCCGGGCCTGCCGCCTGGTGCAGGAGGCGAAAGCCGAGCTGACGGAGGCAGGCTACAGCGATATCAGCCGGGAGCACATGGTCTATGCGCTGTGTGCCCTGCTGGATGAGAGCGTCCTGAATCGCGGGTCGACAGATGACGGCTACCTGACGTGGCGGCGCGATCCGCTGCAGGCGCATTTTTTTGGCACCCTGAATGCCGGTGAAGAGCTCTGGGAGCGTATTCGCAATCTGCTTAAAGAAACGGCACCTGACATGGCGGTGCTGACCTGTATGTACCGCACCCTGCAGATGGGCTTTGTCGGGCAGTACCGGGCTGAAGACGATGAACGACGTGAAGATGTGGTACGGGCACTGGGTGAACGGGTGCCAGCCTTTACGCTTTCGCAGGATGCGCCGATTGTCGCAAGGGCCTCCCGCCTGCGCAGCGGTCGTCGTCTGTACTGGCTTTCCTGGATTATCGGGACGGCTGTGCTGGTGGGGCTGTGGTTCTTCCTTTCATCCTCTCTCACCGAACTGGTGAGTCAGACGGTCAGACCGGGGTAAAGGATGCGTGATGTTTACCGGAGTCTGTTAACCACCCTGGCGGGCGTACTGGCACTGTGGCTTATCCTGGGCTTCTGGCCGCTGTCGGTCGGGAGCCGTGTGGCGCTCAGCCTGCTGGTCATTCTGTTGTGCGGGGCGATGCTCTGGCGTCAGCGGCGGGCGTCACGGCTGCGGGCTCAGGCACTCAGGGATATTGTGGACGAGAGTCTGCCCCCGGAAGATTTCCAGGGCGCGGTCATTCTGGTGTGTGGCGATAACAGCGCGCTGTTTGCTGAATCTGCACAGCATCGTGAAACCCGCGAGGGATGGTATCTGCGGGTGAAGGATGCGGAACAGCTGCCACTCTTTGCTCAACACCTGAGTCTGAGCCGCCCGGCGCTGGTGTCACAAGTTTCAGTGTTGCTGGCGGTGGTACCCGAGCTGCACACATCCGGTGATGATTTTACCCAGTCTCTGCGGGGCTGGCAGCGTGCTGTCATCCAGTGCCGTGCGGCATTCGGCACGATCCCCCCGCTGTGGACCGTGACCTGGGTATCGCCATCTGCGGCCTGTGCTGACGCGGAGCCGGTCTGGTTTACCACTGTCAGTCAACGGAGCGGTATTCAGGTATATCAGCCAGGTCAGGGCAATGTGTCACTGGCGGAATGGGCCCGGGAGACCGGATCAGACGGACGTCTTTCCCGTCTGAGTCAGAGCCTGTGGCTGGACAGTCTGCTTGCCTGGCAGAATTGCGCGGTCAATGACCTGCTGTTGGCCCGAGAGGGCGAGCTGCCGGTGTTGAAGCCCTGCGTGCAGGGCATGTGCATGGTGCCGGTGAGCGGTATCGCGGGCAATCTCTGGCAACAGCACATCATCGCCGTGACGGCGCTGCCACCGGATGCGACCGTCACAACAGAGCCACTGCCGCTGCCTGAACTGCTGCTGCCGGCGTTACCACGCCGGCGTGGTGTCAGCCACAGAATGGTGTTCTGGCGTTATGCCGGATTACTGGGCGGGATTTTTCTGGCACTTGCCATGCTGGCGTCCTGGATGAACAACCAGCGTCTCATTCGTAATGTTGGCGATCACCTTGCGTTGTATCACCAGCTTACGGGGAAGCCTGTTGCCCCGAAACTGCGGGCGCAGCAGCGTCTGCGGGCCGATGGCGCATTGCTGGACGACTGGGCGCGTCGTGGGGAGCCACTGCGTTATCGCCTGGGGCTGTATCAGGGGCTGCGTCTGGTTCCGCCCGTTGAGGCCGCCGTCAGTGACTGGGCCCCTCCGCCCCCGCCTCCACCAGTCATTAAGAAAATCATTCAGGGCCCGAAAACCATTCGCCTCGACAGCATGTCGCTGTTCGATTCCGGCAAGTTCGAGCTGAAAGCAGGCTCCACCAAAATGCTGGTGAATTCTCTGGTCGGCGTGAAGGCGAAGCCGGGCTGGCTGATTGTCGTGTCCGGGCACACCGATAACACCGGCAATCCGCAACTGAACCAGACACTCTCTCAGAAACGTGCCGAAGCAGTGCGCGACTGGATGCGTGATACCGGTGACGTGCCGGAAAGCTGTTTTGCGGTGCAGGGCTATGGCGCAAGCCGTCCGATCGCAACCAATGACACCCCGGAGGGCCGTGCGCTCAACCGCCGTGTCGAAATCAGTCTGGTACCGCAGGCGAACGCCTGTCAGATACCGGGCCACACCCAGGCGTCATCGCAGGATGATGGCGCATCACAACACAATGGAGAGTAATTCCCATGGCAATTCCTGTTTATCTTTGGCTGAAAGACGACGGCGGCGCGGACATTAAAGGGTCTGTTGACGTTCAGGATCGTGAAGGCAGCATCGAAGTTGTCGCTCAGGAGCATAACCTGTACATCCCGACTGACAACAACACCGGCAAGCTGACCGGTACCCGTATCCACACCCCGTTCCTGTTCACCAAGGAAATCGACTCGTCCAGCCCGTATCTGTACAAGGCTGTGACCACCGGTCAGACCCTCAAGTCTGCGGAATTCAAGTGGTACAAGATCAACGACGCGGGCCAGGAAGTGGAGTACTTCAACACCAAACTTGAGAACGTGAAAGTGGTGAAAGTGAATCCTGTGATGCACGACATCAAGGATCCTTCTTTCGAGAAGCACAACCACCTTGAGCAGATCGAACTGCGTTACGAAAAAATCACCTGGACCTACAAAGACGGCAACATCATTCATTCCGATTCCTGGAACGAACGCGCCACTGCGTAAGTCGCATGCGGACAGGGCCCCTGTCCGCAGTTTTTTGCTGAGTGCCTGTACGTAACGGGCTTTCAGCAAAGAAAACCACAAACTACCAGCCTGACCATATGCGCTTTGGTCCCCTTCACGGGAAACAGCGATGGGCGGTAGCGTGTCCAGGAACCGACAAAGAGAGAGACTCATGGAAAATCCAGCCATCCTGTTGCGACGTCTGAACCCTTACTGTGCCCGTGCGATGGAAGGCGCAGCGTCGCTCTGCCAGACCCGTACCCATGCGGAAATTTTGCCGGAGCACTGGCTGCTGAAGCTGCTCGAACAGGGAGAAGGTGATCTGACGGTGCTGGCACGCCGCTACGAGTGGGATATGGACGCCATCTGGCAGGATTTGCTGGGCTGGCTGGACAAGCAGCCGCGCTCGGTTCGCCACCGCCCACAGCTGTCTGATGCCATTCAGTCTCTTCTACAGGAAGCATGGCTGATTGCTTCTCTTAACGGCGAGGAACAAATACGCAGCATCCATCTGCTGATGGCGCTGGTTGACAAACAGAAACTGGTTCGCTGTGACGGGCTGTGGCCGCTGCTGACGCTGGGCCAGAGTCAACTGGAACGTCTGCGTCCGCTGCTTGATGGGCAGTCGGATGAACGCCCGGACGTGCAGCAGGAAGCAGGGCTGGCGCAGAGCCACGGTGGCGAGGTGGAGTTTGTTGGCCGTCCGGTGGGTGCAGAACTGAAGGAGGGGGAGCTGATCCCGGCCCTGCAGAATGCGCTGGATAAATTCACCCTCGACGTCACCACCAAAGCCAGAGAAGGCAAAATCGACCCGGTCTTTGGTCGTGATACTGAAATCCGCCAGATGGTGGACATTCTCTCGCGCCGTCGTAAGAACAATCCGATTCTGGTGGGTGAACCAGGCGTCGGCAAAACGGCGCTGGTGGAAGGTCTTGCACTGCGTATCGCTGAAGGCAACGTGCCGGAAAGCCTGAAGCCGGTTATTCTGCGCACCCTTGACCTCGGCCTGTTGCAGGCGGGGGCAGGGGTTAAGGGTGAATTTGAACAGCGCCTGAAAAACGTCATCGATGCTGTACAGCAGTCGCCCACCCCGATTTTGCTGTTTATTGACGAAGCCCACACCATCATCGGCGCGGGTAACCAGGCGGGAGGCGCAGATGCGGCCAACCTGTTGAAACCTGCGCTGGCGCGTGGCGAACTTCGCACTATCGCCGCCACCACATGGTCTGAATATAAACAATATTTTGAGCGCGATGCTGCCCTGGAGCGTCGCTTCCAGATGGTGAAGGTGGACGAGCCGGACGATGATACTGCGTGCCTGATGCTCAGAGGCCTGAAATCCCGCTATGCCGAACACCATAACGTGCACATCACTGACGATGCGGTCCGTGCGGCCGTCACCCTGTCCCGCCGCTACCTGACCGGCCGCCAGTTGCCGGACAAGGCTGTTGATTTGCTGGATACCGCCGCCGCGCGAGTGCGCATGAGTCTTGATACCGTGCCGGAAGCCATTGTACGCCTGAAATCCCGTCTGATAGCACTTGGGATGGAAACACAGGACTTGCTGGAGGACATTGCCGCAGGAGCATCGCCACACGGTGACCGGCTGGCAGTCATCGACACGCTGCGTACGGAGCTTGAATCGGAGCTGAAAACGCAGGAAGCCCGTCTGGAGATAGAGCACCAGCTGGTTGGTGAGCTGATAGCCTGCCGTCAGGACATCAGTCGTCAGGCAGATATTCACACCCTGCAGCAACAGCTGGATTTTCTGCAGCAGGACGGTGCGCTTATCCGGCCGGATGTGGACACCCGCACGGTCGCGAACGTGATTGCCGACTGGACCGGCGTGCCGCTGTCTTCCCTGATGAAAGATGAACAGACCGAACTGCTGACCCTGGAAAATGAAATCGGTAAACGTGTGGTCGGGCAGGATGCCTCCCTTAACGCTATCGCTCAGCGTCTGCGTGCGGCGAAAACCGGGCTTACGTCCGAGAACGGTCCGCAGGGCGTGTTCCTGCTGGTTGGTCCGAGTGGCGTCGGTAAGACTGAAACTGCGCTTGCGCTGGCGGACGTGCTGTACGGTGGCGAGAAGTCACTCATCACCATCAACCTGTCCGAGTACCAGGAGCCGCACACCGTTTCCCAGCTGAAAGGCTCACCGCCGGGATACGTCGGTTACGGCCAGGGCGGCATTCTCACCGAAGCGGTGAGAAAACGTCCGTACAGCGTGGTGCTGTTGGATGAAGTCGAAAAGGCGCACCGCGACGTGATGAACCTGTTCTACCAGGTGTTTGACCGCGGCTTTATGCGCGACGGCGAAGGGCGTGAAATTGACTTCCGTAACACCGTCATCCTGATGACCTCGAACCTCGGCAGCGACCACCTGATGCAGTTGCTGGACGAACAACCAGAATCCACCGAAGGCGACCTGCACGAACTGCTGCGCCCGATATTGCGCGACCACTTCCAGCCGGCTCTGCTGGCTCGTTTCCAGACCGTGATTTACCTCCCTCTGAGTGAGCCCGCCATGCGCACCATCGTGGAAATGAAACTCGCCCAGGTGAGCAAGCGCCTGCACCGTCACTACGGCCTGACCACGCATATTGACGAAAGCCTGTATGACGCTCTCACTTCTGCCTGTCTGCTGCCGGATACCGGTGCGCGTAACGTCGACAGTCTGCTCAATCAACAAATTCTGCCGGTGCTGAGTCAGCAACTGCTGACCCACATGGCTGCGAAACAGAAACCACACTGCCTGACGCTCGGCTGGAATGATGAAGAAGGGATTGTACTGGCGTTTAATGAGGCGCACGGAGGCTGAAATGCAGATTTGCATGATGGATTACGGCAACCTGTCGGCGGATGGCAAAACGGCGTACCTGAAATGCTACGGCATCGGGACTTTTGAAGTGCTGACGGGCCTGGATTTTTATATCAATAATCCTGACTGTGCTGACCATGAAAATGCTGCTATCCCGCCGGGGACTTACTGGGTGACCGACAGGCCTGCCGGCAGCTTGTATAACCGAGTACGGGCAGAGGCGATCGATGCCTGGCATGGTCACCGAAATCACCATTCCGAATGGTTTGCCCTTTTCAGCGATAAAACTAAAAGAGACGGAATCATGGTGAATGGCCTGAACCGTACAGGATTTCGTCTTCATCCTTTGAACAGCGATGGCTCCGGTGAGTCCTGGGGCTGTATCACCCTTCGCCGGTCCAGTGATTTTCAGCATCTGCGACGTCTGTTACTGCAGAGAGGAACCTCCCCTGTTCCTGGCGGCAATGGCCTGAAGGCCTATGCCCGTATCGATGTGCGTGGTACCCCGGACTACAGCCTGTGCGATAAAGAGACCGAAGAAAGAAAAGAGGCTGAGAAACGCCGGACACAGCAGGCTCTGAAAAAGAGAGCGGAGAATGCTGAATGAAAATCCTGCTGTTTATTGTGCTGTTCTGGAGCGGGATCCACTTCATTCCTGATGCATGGGTTGCGAGTTTTGTGAAGGCCCATATTCATATTAGTGGTGACGGGGAAGAAGCGATGGACAGCTTCGAGATGCATATCATCGTGATTAAAATAACGTTGTGTGCTGTCGAGGCGTACCTCCTGATGAAGCTATTCTACTGGCTGAAAACACGTCGAAAAAAATAATCTCTTTCTCAATTCCTGTGACCGATACTGGCCCGCGCCAGCCCTGATGGAATAACCGAATACACAATGGAGTCAACGCCATGAGCCTGACGGATACCCTGAACACGATGGTGGCCACCGTCACCGGAAAAGCACTGAACCGCTACTGCCTCGATATTCCTTCCTGCACAGCAGCTATCGACGTGGAGGACTTCAGTGGTTCAGAAGCGATGAGCGAGCTTTACTGCTACACCATCAACTTTACCAGTGCCGACAAGAACATTGATTCCCGCCAGATGCTGAGCAAGCCGGCGACCCTGACCATGGGCGCGGGCCATTTGCTTTCCCTTACGCAGCGCAAGGTGGTTCACGGGGTGGTGACCCGTTTCGAGCGTACCGGTGGTTCAGCAGATGAAGCGCAATACTGCATCGTGCTGGAGCCGTTTCTGGCGTTGCTGGGGAATCAGTTCCGCACCCATCGCTTTTTCGTCAACAAGTCGGTGCCGGAAGTGGTTGCAGAGGTGCTCACGGAGCATGGCCTGAAAGGTTGGGAGTTTGAGTTTACCCTCAAAGCTGAGTATCCAAAGCGTGAGCAGATTAACCAGTATCAGGAAAACGACCTCGCCTTCATTGAACGCCTGCTGGCGGAGGTGGGGATTTTTTACTTCTTCACCCTGCAGCCTGATACCCAGACCGAAGTGGTGCACTTTGCGGACAAGCAGAGCGCCTGGACATTTGGTAAAAAACTCCCGCTGAACAGCCCGTCAGGGGCGAATGACAATGCGGCCGACTCGGTGTGGGACGTGCACGTCTGGCATAACGTAGTGGAGCGCTCGGTCACCGCCAGCGATTACAACCACCGCGAAGCCCAGAACGTCCTGACGTCCGTGCCGGCGGACATGACCCGCGGGGACGGGGAAGGGAACACCTACGGCGATGTGTACCATTATCGCCCGCGTCACCTTGAACGGGGAGACAAAATTAACCCCGCAGCGGAAACAGGTAACTTCTGGGCACGCCTGGAGCATGAACGCTACCTTTCCACCCAGACTACTGTAACTGGCAGCAGTACCGACCATACCCTGGGCCCGTCTCAGGTGTTGACTATCACCGAGACGGCTATCCCGCCGACGCTGCCGCGTGAAACCGAAAACGGTCTCGTCATCATCAGCGCCGGTTACTCTGCCAGCCGTCAGAGCGCGCTGAAGGTGGAATGGGCGGCTATGCCGTACTACGAGAACCGATGCTGGCGTCCAGCCGCGAAAAAGCGTCCGGTGGTCAGCGGCACCCTGATGGCGCGTGTGACCAGTGCCAAAGATAATGATATCTATGCCTGGCAGGATGCATCCGGCATGTACCGGGTGAAATTCGATGCCGACCGTGATGACAAACGCCAGGGCATGGAAAGTATGCCCGTGCGCTTTGCCAAGCCTTACGGTGGTGACAAATACGGCTTCCACTTCCCGCTGATACAGGGTACTGAAGTTGCCATTGCATTCCATGAAGGCGATCCGGATCGTCCGTATATAGCCCATGCCCTTCACGACTCCCGCCACGTTGACCATGTTACGGAGGCCAACAGCACTCGCAACGTCATTCGCACAGCTGGTCTGAACAAGCTGCGGATGGAGGACAAGCGCGGCGAAGAGCATGTCAAGCTCAGTACGGAGTATGGTGGAAAGACCCAACTTAATTTGGGGCACAACGTTAACGCATCCAGAGCGCTGCGAGGTGAAGGTGCGGAACTGCGCACTGACAAACACGTCGCAATCCGGGGCGGCGACGGGGTGTTCATCACGGCAGACAAGCAGCAGGCAGCCAGTGATAATATGCTCTCCATGCAGGAGGCAATCACTCAGTTGGAAAATGCGTTGAGTATTGCCCGTACCTTGTCTGAAGCATCTGAAACGGCAGGGGCATTGCCAGCAGATATTCAGAGTCAGGTTAAGCTGACGGAGGCCCTGAAAGAGCTGGCTCGACCGGGTATGGTGCTGAATGCGCCGGAAGGGGTAAGCATCACCAGCCCGCAGGCGGTTCGCATGGCGTCAGGGAGTGCCAGTGTGGGGATTATGTCCCAGCAGAATACGGACATCAGTGCGCTGAAGCGCTTTACGGTGGCGGCGGGTGAGGCCGTGAGCATGCTGGCCCGAAAGGCCGGGATGAAACTCTTTGCGGCGAGGGGAAAGGTGGAAATCCAGGCGCAGGATGATGCGTTGGAGGCGATAGCGAAGAAAGACGTTACGGTGACGAGTGCCGAAGGCAAAGTTGAAATTACAGCAGCAACGGAGCTGGTAATTAACTGCGATGGTGCCTATATCAAGCTGGCAGGGGGAAATATAGAACTTGGTGCTCCGGGTAATATTTTACTGAAGTGTGCCAATGTTCAGAAAATGGGAGCCTCTTCGCTGAATACGCCAGCGCCTGAATTTCCAAAAGGGTATGGTGGTGTTTACTCCCTGACCGACGAAGAAGGGAAAACCATCCCACAGACTGAATATAAAGTGACAACGGCTGACGGGCAGGTATTTCATGGGATATCTGATGACAATGGCAAAACACTGCCGATTTATACCTCAATGCCCGGAAAATTAAACATTGAGATCCTTGGGACCGGCAAATCAGCAACAGGGAGTAAATAATCATGAGCGATTACCATGCATGGGAAGCCAGTGAGTGCGAGCATTTTACTGATGTTAATGTGTCAGAAAAGACAGTCGTCTGTAAGCGAAAGCCTGTTCCGGGTATTACAATCACAATTGGTATGTTTTTTGATGGTACGGGGAATAATGTTTTCAATACAGATGAGCGTTTATTGAAAAGTTGTACTCACCTTGATGTTGGTCTCAAAAAAGAAGATCTTGAGCTTTGTACCAAAAAACTGGGGATGAGTGTAAATGGCAGTAGTAGCTTTATGGGATATTATTCTAATATTCATTGGTTAAATACACTTTATTCAGTTGATGATGAGGTTGTTGAGGATAAAACTCACTTCCAGCGTGCTGTTTACGTTCAAGGTATTGGCACACAAAAAGGCAAAGAAGACAACCTGGTAGCAATGGGGACCGGGACTTTATCAGAAGGTGTGGTTGATAAGACCGATGAAGGTGTTTCTAAGATCGCAAAAGAAATCCGAACTCTGCTCGGTGAAGAAAGTGGCATAACAAACGCAATAGAGAAAATCCAATTCGATATATTCGGTTTCAGCCGGGGCGCAGCAGCGGCCCGTCATTTTGCAAATCGCGTCAGAAATAATGATAACGCGATACAGCAGGCAATCATTAAGGGGCTTGATGGCCGAAATCAGCATGGTCAGCCTGCCGGTGAAGTGCGGTTTATTGGATTGTTTGACACCGTTTGCGCCATTGGGCTTGACCCGCACGATGCCATAAATCCTGGAGTGGATCTGGATTTACCTCCCGATATCGCACAGAAAGTTTTCCAGATAGCGGCGATGCACGAGTGTCGATATAACTTTAGCCTGAACAGTATAAAAGAATCATGGCCAGAGCTTTCTCTCCCCGGTGTGCATTCCGATATTGGTGGCGGTTACAATCCAAATGAACAGGAATATTATTTTTTAACTAAGCCGAAAAATGAAACTGTCAGGGATAGTGTCCCCCCCGAAATTACGGACATTTATCGACAGACTGCAGCTGAAACACCTGATTTGAGGACACTTCCTAACCTTAGTCCTGTAATGGCGAGTGGAGAGGTAAAAACTGAAACCTGGTATGACTATCTGGTAAATCATGATAAACGGCGTCAGGAGATAATAGAGAAACGCGTCGGCGCTGCTGTGACGCTTAAACGAGTTGTTCCTAATGACTGGAGCAAGGTCAGTTTAAGGGTGATGCTGGATGCTGCGTTAGAGGCAGGGGTCGAGATGAATGAAATTTTGCCAAAAGATCAAAATTTCACATTACCTCCAGATCTCGAAGCTTTGAGCCAAAAAGCAATTGCCCAAGGAAAAGCAGTCAGAAGTGGCAGTGTTCCAACACCTTATACTTCATCGGAAATGCAAGTTATTGGAAAATACATACACTGCTCAGCAAACTGGAATCCCGTTGAATTTAAAACGGTATGGCTTGATGGCAAGCATATTGAAAAAATATATGGAGCAGTAAAAGCGACAGAAGTGTTTGGATTTATTAATCGACCAAACCCCGGCTGGACACGTACAGTATGGAATATGAAAGGGGAAAAAGCATGAAAATAATTACTATTTTTTTGTCATTTTCTTTTTTGGTGAGTTGCAACAGCAGTTCAGCTAATGACCAGCAAGGGAAGATTAAAGCCCCTTTTGATGAGTGGTACTTTACCTTTTCAACACCTAAAGCACTACCTGCTCAGGTGGCACTTGTAAAACTTATTGATGTCAATGGGTATGGAAAGGTTTTTCGAACAATAGACCAGCCACAAGGGCAAAGCGTGGGGACATGGAGCCAGCATGCCGGAAAAGGAACTTCGCCTTTTAATAAAGCATCTTCGCCCCCACAAGTTTTGCAATTTTGCTGGGATTCAATTATTGACAAAAAAGTTTATGAAACTACATTAGTGTTCTCTTCTGAAACTAAAAATAAAATGCTTACTACAGAGCCCAACAACTATAGCCCTGAAGATACTTATTATTTTCAGTATATGGTGATTGGTCTTGCGCCTGAAGGTAAAGTCAGGGTTTGGCTAAAAAACAATGGCAGACCTAATCTTGAACAAAAAGGTACAGAAATCACAACAGTCTCAGGTAATAATCTAAACATGTGCAAAGGAGAGACCAATTTTCCTAATGGGTATGAATATAGTGAGGGAATGAAAAAGTTTATAAAAGGTAAGGCGTATCCTTACGGGCAGTGGTGATTCAAATAAGAGTTGATTTTCAATGACGGGTGTCATTCGCGTTTAATAAACTCACTCATTGTTGCGTAAGGTCTATTTATGAAACTATCCAACTTCGTTTTTTGGCTTTCTATCGCTGCACCATGTTTCGCTGAAACTGTCGTTATCGATCCTACGTCAACGACTAAAGCAGACGATGCAAACTCAATGGCTAATGTTTATCGTTTGGGTATGGGTGTTCCGAAGGATATGAAAAAAGCATTTGAACTCTATCAGGTTGCTGCTGAACTCGGAAATGCGGATGCTCAGATCGATTTAGGTGACATGTATTATTATGGAGAGGAAACCACTCAGAGCTACGAAAAGGCTAATTATTGGTATGAGAAAGCTGCGAATAAAAATAATGCCACAGCTCAGATGTATTTAGGTTACGCATACCTTAATGGCAAGGGAGTTGCAGTGAATTATGATAAAGCAAAGAGTTGGCTTGAGCTTGCAGTTAAACAAGGCGAGCCTTCAGCTATGTATCATTTAGGCACGATGTTCTTTGATGGTAAAGGCGTAACTAAAGATCAAAACCAAGCTATCCCACTATTCAAAAAAAGCTGCTCCGAAGGTGATTCGAATGCGTGTGATAAGCTAAAGGAAATTAAAATAGAGAAATAATGTTCTTATCTGCATAGAGAAATACATATGTGGAAATTAAAAAATGGAGTTTCGTATGTCTAAAGGCTTTGTATTGATTGGTGATAACACTACGCACGGCGGACAGGTTATTTCTGCCTCATCAACAATGGTAGTAAATGGCAAAAAGGTTGCTCTCGTTGGCGATAAAGTCAGCTGCCCAAAAGATGGGCATGGCATTAATACCATTATTGAAGGATCGCCTGAATGGACCTCTGACGGTAAAGCCGTGGTTGTGGATGGTTGCCACTGTGAGTGCGGTTGCCAGGTGATCTCCAGTGCACCGGATTGTGTAATAGGATAAGTAATGGGCTGGGAGCGTCAGAAATCAACGATATCGGCTAAGCCCGAAGAACCTTCATTCATCCTGTGGATGATGCTGGGGGTTCTCGCGCTGGTTGGGTGCGTACTGTTGTTTGTCTTGCATGCCAATCAACTGGCCGGGCCACTTCAAACATTTAATCTTTGGGCTGTCACCGCATGCCCCGCAGTTGTCTGGATTTTATTTATCTGCCTGCGTGGCTGGCTTTACAACAATGCGTTTGACAGGCACGAATTTGAAGCCGGTGAGGCAGAATATGCGCAACAACAGTGGATGGAATGGTCGGGACGTAATATCACAGTATTACACAGCGGTGTCATGCTGCCTGCAAATCTGACATCTCAACTTTTTTTAGCAGCTCCGCCAACGCTGGAGCAAAGCACATCTCTGACCCGACGAATTTGTCAGCAAGGTGGTCATGAAGCGTATTTTTCTGTTTTGCTGTCAGGGTTAAGCCCAGCCCTGGAAAAGTTGCCTTCAGATATAGAACCCGCCGTCACGCTGCTGACCGACTCTCAAGATGATTTGCCAGCATTGCAGGATGAATTTGTACATGCCTGGCAGACAGCTATTCCTGATCGTCTGGTGCCTCAACTGACCATTCTTAAGTCAAAGTCCTTCCTCTCACTTGATGAGCGAATTAAATCACCGACGCTGGATGTAGATTTAATCCTGATTTACCAGACACAGGGGCGGGATGCGTACAGTGATGCGCTGGCCGTCCTGCTGTTGACCTCCGATGATGTGGCTACAAAATATAATCTCTCTTTTAACGCCCGTATTTTGCGTCCAATGGCACTTGATATGGCGATTTCAGAAAAGTCA
The DNA here is from genome assembly GCF_000568095.1 of Enterobacter sp. DC4. Taxonomy (NCBI): domain Bacteria; kingdom Pseudomonadati; phylum Pseudomonadota; class Gammaproteobacteria; order Enterobacterales; family Enterobacteriaceae; genus Enterobacter; species Enterobacter sp. DC4. The sequence continues at coordinate 357,719 of NZ_AZUB01000005.1, forward strand.
CTGGATACGTTTTTCTCGACCCAAACTCAGGCATGTGCCACCGCCAGTATTGTTGGCGACAACGTGGAATGGGGAAATGCATTCTCCGGTCTGCTTCAAGCAGCACAAAGTTATGGCGGCCACTGGAAACCTGAACAACTCCACTGGCTGGAAAAATATGCCGGGCTCAGTGGCCCCTTCTCTCCATGGATAATGGCTGCAGTAGCCAGCGATATCGTGAATATACAAAAAGCAGACTGTCTGATGCTTTCTACAGATGGCGAGCAGAAATTTATTAATACCGTGCAAACAGGGAACAGAAACAATGACAACGGGTAATTCGTCATGGCGTGGAGGGTGGGGGCGGCTGGGGTTCTCTGCCCTCATAGCAGGAGGGATTGCCTGGTTAATCTGGCATTTTGGCGACCAGATTGGGCTGCACACTACGCTCACGAAAAGCCTGGCGTTTGCCGGTGCTTTATTCCTGTTACTGATGTTTCGTCATGGCAAAACAATTAGCCTTGCCATCAGGCAGGGCTGGCATCGTTTCCAGTCCAGGAGAACGAATGTCCTGCCTGCCGATGAAGGCCGCGTTAAACAGACCGCACCACGCAACGTCACCGTCGACACCATCCGTCTCGCCATGCGCAACCTCTACGGTCGTCGCTGGGGCCGTAAAACCCGCATTCTGCTGATAACCGGCACCGCCTCTGAGGTGGAACAGCTGACCCCTGGCCTGACGGGTCAGCTCTGGCAGGAAGACCGGGGTACGCTGTTGCTGTGGGGCGGCGACCTCAATACCCCAGCCGACAGTGCCTGGCTGACCGCACTGCGCAAACTGCGCCGCCGTCCGGTGGATGGCCTGGTGTGGGTGACCTCGGCGTTCGATCAGCTCTCAGCGCCGGGACCGGAGCAGCCGCTGCCGGTACCGTCTGAAAGTACCATGGACGCCCTGTCTCATGCCATCAGCGCCCGTATGGAAACGCTGGGCTGGAAACTTCCCCTGTATGTCTGGTCCCTGCATCCGCGTGCCGGTCAGCCGGAAGGCCGCATTGTACAGGCCACAGGCTGTCTGCTGCCTGCTGGTTGTCGTACCGAAGGGCTGGCAGAGCAACTGTCAGCCCTGACGTCAGATTTAACCTCGCAGGGTCTGCAACAGACCTGCGATGATGTTAAACACAACTTCCTGCTGACGCTTGCCGACCAGCTCATTCGTGAACCGGAGAGCGTGACCGCGCCATTGTCGGTGATGCTCAATCCGTACCGCCCGCTGCCGCTGGCTGGTGTGGTGTTCAGTCAGCCTTCTGCAGGTGCTGAACGTAGCGTGCAGCATCACTGGGGTATGGATAAGCGCTGGGATGTACTGCCTGAATCTGTCAGGATGCTTCCTGTCGCGCTGCGCCCCATGAAACCGGGCATTCCGTGGCGCAGAGTGTTGGCGTCTGCTGCTGCGCTTACGATGGTGAGCTGGGCTGTGTGGATGAGTGTCGCGTATTTCACCAACCGTAACCAGATTGCTGGCGCAAATGCTCAGGCATCTCTTGCTGCCCGGGAGAATCAGCCGCTGGAGCAGCGTCTGCATGCGCTGTCGGAACTGCAGAAGACCCTGGCTCGTCTTCAGTACCGTTCCGGGCATGGTGTGCCATGGTATGAGCGTGCCGGACTCAGCCAGAATGATGCGCTGCTGGACGCACTCTGGCCCCGTTATCAGGACAGTGCACAGCCGCTGTTGCGGGATGCGGCGGCAGACCATCTGCAGAAGCAAGTCCGTGCCTTTAACGCGCTGCCGCCGGGTAGCCCGTTGCGGGAACAGATGGCAAAAAGTACTTATGACCAGCTCAAGCTCTATTTGATGCTGGCACGTCCGGAGCATATGGATGCGGCATGGTTCAGCTCTGCGTTGCTGCACGACTGGCCGAAGCGTAACGGTGTGAAAGACGGTGTCTGGCAGGGGATGGCTCCGTCTCTGTTGTCGTTCTGGGGCGCTCAGCTGATTGCGCACCCGGAGTGGAAACTCCGTGCCGATGGGGGCATGGTCAGCCAGGCGCGTTCCCTGCTGGTTCGCCTGATGGGTGTGCGCAACAGTGAATCGACCCTGTATCAAAAGATGCTCTCACAGGTGTCACATCTGTACGTCGATATGCGCCTTGAAGATATGACCGGCGATACTGACGCTTCACGTCTGTTCAGTACCACCGAAATCGTACCTGGGATGTTTACCCGTCAGGCCTGGGAGCAGGCCGTGCAGCCCGCTATCGAGAAGGTGGTGAAGGCACGCCGGGACGAGCTCGACTGGGTCCTGACTGACAGCAAGCATCAGGTGAATAAACAGGACGAGACTTCGCCGGAAGTGCTGAAAAAGCGCCTGACGGAGCGTTACTTCGCCGACTTTGGTGGTGCCTGGCTGGCGTTTCTGAACAGTCTGCGCTGGAACCCGGCTGCGACGCTGTCGGACTCCATTGACCAGCTGACGCTGATGGCCGATGTGCGCCAGTCCCCTCTTGTTGCATTGATGAACACACTTAACATCCAGGGGCGCACCGGACAGACCGGCGAGGCGATTTCTGACTCCCTGGTGAAATCCGCGAAGAACCTGCTGGGCGGTGACAACAAAGATGCCATTGACCAGAGTGCCGGTGTTCACGGGCCGCTGGATGCGACCTTTGGTCCGGTACTGGCCCTGATGGACAAGAGCCGCACCGGTGCACAGGAACTGAGCCTGCAGTCATATCTGACCCGCGTGACGCAGGTCCGTTTGCGCCTTCAGCAGGTGACCAACGCCGCCGACCCGCAGGCGATGACCCAGACCATTGCCCAGACGGTATTCCAGGGCAAAGCTGTGGACCTGACCGAAACCCGTGACTATGGCAGCCTGATTGCCGCTGGTCTTGGTCAGGAGTGGAGCGGCTTTGGCCGCACGGTGTTTGTCAACCCGATGGAGCAGGCCTGGCAGCAGGTGCTGACCCCGGCGGCCGACAGCCTCAATGCCCAGTGGCAGCAGGCTGTCGTCAGTGAGTGGAATTCTGCGTTTGGTGGTCGCTATCCGTTTAATGATGCCAGCAGTGATGTGTCCCTGCCACTGCTCGCCAAATACCTCAATGGCGATTCCGGGCGGATTGCACAATTTCTGCAGACCCACCTGAAAGGTGTCCTGCACAAGGAAGGTAATCGCTGGGTGCCGGACAGCATCAACTCGCAGGGGCTGACGTTTAACCCGGCGTTCCTCAGTGCCATCAACACCCTGAGCCATATCTCGGATGTGGCCTTCACGGAAGGCAATGCCGGGATGAACTTCGAGCTGCGGCCGGGCACCGCCGATGGTGTGATGCAGACTGACATGATTATCGACAGCCAGAAGCTGACCTATATGAACCAGCTGCCGGCGTGGAAGCGCTTCACCTGGCCTGCGGATACCGAAGCACCCGGTGCGAACCTGAGCTGGATTAGCACGCAGGCCGGGACCCGTCAGTACGCCGATATTCCGGGTAGCTGGGGCCTGATTCGCCTGCTCGATAAAGCCAGCGTAAAAGCATATCCGGGTGTGGGAAGCAGTTACAGCCTGAGCTGGAAGGCCCCGGACGGTCGCATGCTCAATTATACCCTGCGTACTGAAGCGGGTGAGGGGCCGCTGGCGCTGCTGAAGCTGCGTAACTTCCGCCTTCCGGAAACCATATTCAGCACGACCGGCGCTGCGGCATCAGGTCAGGTCGCCAGCGATGCAGAGGAGGTCTACTGATGAGTACGCTGAACACGTTACTGAGTGCCTGTCAGGCAGAAGAGGAACCATTACTTGTAGCAACCCGTGAGCGTGTGGCGCAGTGGGATAACTGGCTGCAGCCGCTGTCCGGACCCTCGCCCGCTGGCGAAGACCCAGGCTATGATGATGACTTCCAGCAGATGCGAGAAGAGGTCAATAAACTCTCCGGCGCGGATACCGAACTCATCTGTCGTCTGGCGGAGAAGCTGCTGACCACCACTGCCAAAGACATTCGCGTCGCGACGTACTACTGCTGGGCAAAGCTGCATCGTGAAGGCGAGCAGGGGCTGGCTGAGGGCCTTGAACTACTGACCGGACTACTGGAGCGCTTTGGTACACAGCTGCACCCGCAGCGTGACCGCAGCCGTAAGGCCGCGCTGGAATGGCTGGGCGGTTCGCGTATGACTGACAGCCTCTCTCTCTACCCGGAAGTCGTCAGGGAAAATGCGGAACGTACCACCGGTGCACTGCTGTTGTTAGCACATCTTACGGAGAAAGAAGCGGAAGAAACCCGCCCGGAGCTCAATGCGCTGTATGGCGCGCTAGAAAGCCGGTTGCATAAAGGCGGGGGCGTGGATGCGGTGGTGCCACAGAATGTCTGTAGCGAACCGCAAAACCCGATCGGTCACAGCGATGCCCCGTCAATCGGGCGGATCACCTCCGGTCAGGATTTGCTGGCCCAGGCTCGCACCCTCACCGAATACCTGCGTGAACAGCCGGATGGCTGGCTGTCTGCCCACCATCTGATGAAAAGCCTGCGTCATGACACCCTGCGGGCCATTCCGGCCCCGGATGCACAGGGACGTACCCGTATCGAACCGCCGAGAGCAGACCAGCGTGCGTTGCTCAAACGCCTCTACCTGCAGCAGAGCTGGGCTGAGATGCTGGAAACGGCGGACAGCACCTTTTCCCGCGGTGCCAATCACCTGTGGCTGGATTTGCAGTGGTACATCCACCAGGCGCTGACGAAATCAGGCCAGGATACCTTGGCTGGCATCATTGCTGCCGACCTGAAAGGACTACTGACCCGCCTGTCCGGGCTGGAGACGCTGGCGTTCAGTGACGGTACTCCTTTTGCGGACGAAGTGACGCTGAACTGGATCCAGCAGAGCGTGCTTGATACCACAGGCGGGGGGGGCAACGACACGCCATCAGCCCCGGTCACCGCCGGTAACGATGACATTCTGGCACTGGAGCCGGAAGCGGTGGCGCTGGCGGACAGCGAAGGCCTGGAGGCGGCGCTGAACTGGTTGCAGAGCCGTCCCGGGCTCACAACGACACGTCAGCGCTGGTTGTTGCGCCTGCTGATGGGACGGATTGCGGAGCAGTACGGTAAAAATGAGCTGGCGATGCATCTGTTTGCTGAACTGGGAGAGCGTGCCGGAGAGGTGATGCTCAGTGACTGGGAGCCGGAGCTGCTGTTTGAAGTGCAGGCCCGTCATCTGAAACTGCTGAGAATTAAAGCGGGTCGGGCAGAGTCGGACAAAGCTCGCCTGCACACTGACATGGAAAACCTGCTTGCCGGGTTAATTGCTATCGATCCTGCCCGCGCGGTAGTCCTGTGCGGGTAGTGCAAAGAAATGAATTCCGGAAGTGATGCCGGTGATATTAATGATTTTAGGAATATAAACTTTCATGAAAAGAACTAAATCTGCAGCATGTATTGGCATGGTGCTATTACTGTCCGGGTGTACTGCAATTTTGTGGGGTGGAAATAAAGTCGCAGGTAGCCATCAGGTGAATGTTATGAAAATGCAGGATAATGTCACCGATATTTTTCAGTATAAAAACCTCGCCGCTTCTGTTGTTCAGGATAAGACCAAGATACCTCTGATTATTCCTTCGGAAGGCATTGCATTTCTGGGTGAGAAAAACGTCTATATTCTGACGAGAGGGGCTGACGAATTACTGTCTTTAAACAAATTAACAGATAAAATCCCACTGATTGCAGGTAAGGAAGAAAATACGCTCAAACTTCAGTTGGCTCGCCCTGTAAAAGGGGATGCTGTCGTTCACTTTGAGGATTCGTTACGTGTCTGGGTTAATAAAAGCGCAGGTGAGCTTTCAGAATACGATATAGATGTCATTAAGCATTCAGGATTCCGGAGCGCGAAGGAGGGATACTGGAAAGACGTCAATATTGTGGGCATGGTTCTTCCAAGGAAAAGTATCAATTATACATTTACCAATACCGAGTCACTGGGGCGAAAGTATAAAATCGAATTTTACGCTACCGATAGTGAAATCGACTTTTCTCCGAAGAATCTTGCTACCAACATTGTGCTCACACCTGTGGCTCTTGCAGCAGATATCGTATTTTTCCCTGTCTCCCTCACGTTTCTGCGCTTAATCATCGGGCAACAACACTAGGGCACTCCTGCTGGAACGCATATGAAAGATCAGACCCTGCGCTATTTCGATGCAGAAATGCGCTACCTGCGTGAAGCCGCGAAAGAGTTCGCGCAAACCCATCCCGATCGCGCAGCGATGCTCGACCTGGATAAGGCCGGCACACCCGATCCGTATGTTGAACGCCTGCTTGAAGGCTTTGCTTTCTCAGTGGGGCGACTGCGCGAAAAAATTGACGACGACCTGCCGGAACTGACGGAAGGTCTGGTCAGCATGCTCTGGCCACATTACCTGCGCACCATTCCGTCTCTCTCGGTGGTGGCACTTACCCCGGCGCTACATGCCATGAAAATGGCTGAAACGGTGCCCGCGGGTCTTGAGATATATTCCCGTCCGGTAGGGCCAAAGAACACCGTCTGTCGTTACCGTACCACCCGGGATGTGATGCTCAATCCCCTGGGTATTTCGGGCATTACCATGACCACTGAGCCTGATGGTCGTTCGCGGCTTGCGATGCGTTTTTCCTGCAGCAGCCAGGCAGACTGGTCCGGTGCTGATCTCAGCCGCCTGAGCCTGTATCTCGGTGCAGATGTCCCCGTCAGCAGCCAGCTGCATCTGATGCTGACCAAAAGACAGGCCGCGCTGTACATGCGCCTGCCCGGGCAGACCGACCGTATTCGCCTCGACGGGTATTTCTCGCCGGGTGGTTTTGCGGAAGAAGACAGCCTGTGGCCGAAGGGCGATACCGCCTTCAGTGGTTACCAGCTGCTGCTGGAGTATTTCACCTTCCGTGACAAGTTTATGTTTGTTCACCTCAACGGCCTGGATGGCATTATACCGCCTGCCGGAGCGGAGTATTTCGACATTGAAGTCGTGTTCAGCACACCGTGGCCTTCAGAGCTGCCGGTCACCGATGACGCGGTTCGTCTGCACTGTGTGCCGGTGATTAACCTGTTCACACTGGAAGCTGACCCGCTCACCATTACCGGGCTTGAAAGTGAGTACCTGCTGCGCCCCAAACGTCTGCAGGACGGACACACCGAGATTTATTCGGTGGATTCGGTGACAGGCTCAAACCGGACCAGTGATGCAGAGTATGTGCCGTTCAGCAGCTTCAGGCACAAGGGCGGGATGATGCGCCGTCATGCACCACCCCGTTACTACCACACCCGTGTGAAGCGCAGCGTGACCGGGTTGTATGACACCTGGCTTATCCTTGGCGGGCACCAGTGGGAAGAGGACCGCCTGTTTGAGCGTGAAGCCGTATCGCTGCAAATCACCGGCACCAACGGCCAGCTGCCGCGCCGTGCACTACAGAGTACGCTGCTTGACCGCTGTGAGCAGGTGGTCAGTACACAACTTTCAGTACGCAACCTCTGCAAACCAACGCTGCCAGTCTATCCGCCTGCGGAAGACCGTTTCCACTGGCGGGTTCTGAGCCACCTGGGCTCCGGGTTCCTGAACATGATTAGCACCGCTGAAGTGCTGCGCGGGACGCTTGCGCTCTATAACTGGCAGGAAGATGAACTGAACACCCGGCGTCTGGAGGCGATTCAGCAGGTGGCGCATCACCGCCTTCAACGTTTTGAGCAGGGCTACCTGTTGCGCGGGCTGGATATCGAAGTGACCCTCGACAGCAAAGGGTTTACGGGGGAGGGCGACATCCATTTGTTTGGCGAAATGCTCAACCGCTTCTTTGCGCTCTATGCTGACATGAATCAGTTTAACCAGCTCACCCTCATTGTTCAGCCAGAAGGAAAATGCATCCGGTGGAAAGAGAATCACAGTCCGCGCCTGCCTGGCTGATAAAGCGGCTGGGCGATCGGCTGCCATATATCAACTTTTACCGCTTCTGCCAGTTACTGGAACAGAGCCAGCCGGACAAACCGGTTACGGGCAGTACCTGGCAGGTACGTCATGAACCGGTACGTTTTCGGCCACACCAGGGGATGGGCTTTCCGGCATCTGAAGTCAAAGGGATTGAGCAGTCTGAGCATTCGCATCTGCCGCCGACGGTACGCATCACCTTTATGGGGCTCTACGGCGTGGAGTCCCCGCTGCCAACGCACTATATCGATGACATCACCCAGTGCCGGGAAGGGTATGAGGCCACCGCGGATTTCCTCGATATCTTCAACCACCGGCTGATTGCCCAGTACTACCGTATCTGGCGTAAATATTCATACCCGGCGACTTTCGAAGAGGGCGGTAAGGACAAAACCTCGCAGTATCTGCTGGGGCTGGCCGGGCTCGGCATTGACGGCTGCACGGACAGTATCGCGACCCCGGCTTCGCGCTTTCTGGCGCTGTTGCCGGTCATGTTATTGCCTGGACGTACCGCAGAAGGTATGGCCTCACTGGTGCGCCTGCTGGCACCCAACACGCTGGCGAAAATCTGGCACCATGACAAACGCCGTGTGCCGCTGAAGAAGCGACTGACCATGAGCGTCAGCCAGCCCGTCACCCTGACAAACCGACCGGTGATGGGCAGTTATGCCACCGACGTGAACAGCCAGGTGCTGATGCGCCTGACAACCTCTGACCCGGCTGAAGTACAGGGCTGGTTACCGGGCGGGGAGCTTCACTCGGATTTAATGGCGCTGCTGCATGTCTATCTTGGCTCCCGCCTCGATGTGCGTCTGCAGCTGTGTGTCGACCGTAGCCTGCTGCCGGACGCGACAATGAGCACTAAACCCGACGCCGGAGCAGTGCAACTGGGCCGTACCGCCGTGATGCGGCCGCTGAATGCGGCAAACACAGTCACGCACCCCAAAACTATAACCATCAATCTTGGCCGCTATGAGCGGGTACAGGAAAATATTCACCGCAGGGAGACCGATGAAGATGGCGATTACCGCTGGTAAATTTCCTCTGGCTGCGCTGGCCGTTGGTATCACTTTGATACTTGCGGGCTGTGGGCTGACGCAAAAAGTGACAGACGGCACCATTGCCGTGACCAAATCGATATTTTATAAACAGGTAAAAACCCTGCACCTTGATATCCGCGCCCGCGAGGCCGTGAACAGCAATGCCGGTGGTGTGCCGTTGTCGACGGTGGTGCGTATTTATCAGCTAAAGGACCGCAAGACCTTCGACAGCACGGACTACCCGTCCCTGTTTAAAGCCGACAGCCAGGCCATTAAAGCAGACCTGGTGGCAGAGAAAGATATCCGCCTGCAGCCGGGTGGCGCGGTGACGGTCGATATGCCGATGGAGGAAAATGCGCAGTACGTGGCGGTGGCCGGAATGTTTATGTCACCGGACCAGGTGAACAACACCTGGCGGGTGGTACTGAGCCGTGATGACCTCGATCCGGATAAAGCCCGGGTGATTGAGGCCGGCAACAACCGCCTGACCCTGAAGGCGCTGAAAGATGAATGAAATTCCACGTCCGTCGCTGTATGAAACGCTTTATGGCAACTTCACCGGCGGCCTCGACCTGCATCAGGTCAGCGAGCAGAACCAGGTCATTTTGTCCGTACTCGACAATATGCAGCGTATCCTCAACTGTCGTGCCGGCACGCTGGCGCATCTGCCGGACTATGGTCTGCCCGATATGACCAAAATTCTGCAGGGCATGCCGGGAACGGCGCATGAGCTGATGGGCTCATTGTCTGCCGTACTGCTCAAATATGAACCACGCCTGAAAAAAATAGCCGTTGTCCTGCTTGAGCAAACCATACCCGGTGAACTGCGCTATGCCATTGATGCTGAGCTCAAAGGTGTCGGTCTGGTGCGTTACCGAACCGAGTTTATGCCCGAGGGACGGGTTCTCCTGCGACATCTTAAACAACAGCAGTATCTCGACACGACTACCCGTCTGTAAGGCCAGAGAACACCATGTCAGTAAAATCACAATTTCTCGAAAAATTGCAGGCCAGACGGTCTGCTCCGGCTTCATCTGTCAGCAAAACTCAGGCCGATATCGCAGAGTTTCGCCTGCGAATAACACAGCTTCAGGAGCAGATGGACGCGTGGCTGGTGGATACCGGGCTGAACGTGGAGACCATCAGTACATCCGTTACGGACCTGCTGGTGGAGGGCGGGGCTTTTGATATTGCCGGTATCGTCCTGCGTGTCGACGACCGGGCCGTAAAATTTACGCCGGCATTTTTGTACGGCCAGGGCGTGACCGGGTGTGTGGAGGCGACTTTTCATAATGGAGAACGTGTGACTCCACTGGGGCGTTTATTCATGCGGTCAGGTACCGTGAGTGACTGGACCTTTACTACGCCTGGTGCTTTATCCCGTTCCGGGCAGGATTTTGATGAGAGCGCGTTTTTTGGTTTGATTTTATCGCTTCTGCCATAGCGGGTGCTGAAAAATGAATCATTATTTTTTGCTTTGAATCATTGCAAGTTTTCCAGACGAAACGGTTAATAGCTTGCGGATTACTTCGCCCCAAAGTAACGAAATAAATCACGGACAGGGAAATGAGAAAATTAATCTACCTTCTGGTTTCAGGAATACTATTTACGGCACAAGCCGATGCTGCGCGTGGAAGGCAGCCCTGCTCAGGTTCAAAAGGCGGTATAGCGCACTGCACATCTGATGGACGCTTTGTCTGTAATGACGGGAGTCTGAGTCAATCGAAACGATTTTGTTCCGGGTATGGTTCCTCAGAAACCAGCAATCCGATAAGACCGTCCACTTCCACCCGAAAAACGCAGACGAAAAAGGTGACAACGGCGAAAAAGCAGGAGCCGCAACGTGTTGCAGAAAACGACGAACCGGTCAGTACCCAACCCCGACAGCCCACATGTGCTCCCCTCTATATGGCCAGTAAGCCCGGATACACCCATTTACCGATTTGCTCAGGGAACCAGTATTAATCCCCTTGCCCATTTTCAGTTTAAATCGTCAGGATTAAAAGAAGAAAGGAAAAAATAAAATATGGCACGAAGAAAAAAAGATGACAATGCTGCGGGTATTATTCTGGTTATTATTGGCGTCATTGCCTGGGGTGTTTATGTCGCGGTAAGAGCATTAATCAATATTAATGAGCGATTTATTGAATCTGTGTCGAATCCGGCCGGTATCATCGGTCTGTTCTTTGGTTTACTGATAGCCGTTGCGTTGATAATCCGGGTTTTCATTTCCCGTGGCTTCAGGAAGAAAACAGCGGAGCTCGAACAGGCCCTTTCGGGGCTGGCACAGAAAGAGAAAGCTTTTGAAGAGAGAGTCAGTACCGGGGTGGCTCGTGGAATACACCAGGAAAAGAAGCAACTTTCCGGTCAGTGGGATGACTTTCACCATGCCAGAAATAAAGCCACCCGGGCACTGCAGCGTATTGTCGATTCCGCTTATAAATTTAAGGTCAAAACCCTGCTTTCCGGCACCACGGTAAATAACTGGCAAAGTAAGTACGACCAGCTCAGGAAGGAGAGAGAGGCTTACACGGCCATCAGCGAGAAAATCACCTTTCTGGAACTGGAAGATAATGCCGACTGGGAAGGCGTAAAACAGCAGTTTCTGGATAAGGTCGCCCTGCTGGAAAAAGCGCAGGAAGAAAAAGAATATCAGGCTGAGCTCAAGCGTCAGATGCGGGAAGAGAAACAGCGTCAGGATGAACTGGAGCAGCAGCAGCGCGAAGCGGAAGAGGAGGAGCAACGCCTTGCTGAGCAGCAGCGTTTACTGGAAGAAGCTCTGCACGCCGCTGAAGGTGCGCACCGGGAAGAGCTGGAAAGACAGCGTCTGGAGCTGGAGCAGAAAATTCAGGACGTGCATCAACAGTATGAACGCGCCAAATCCATGGCCCAGCTCACGAAGCAGGGACATGTGTATGTGATTTCGAATATCGGCTCCTTCGGTGAAAATGTCTTCAAAATCGGCATGACCCGACGGCTGGAGCCCATGGAGCGTGTGAAAGAACTGAGCGGGGCAGCCGTGCCGTTTGATTTTGACGTCCACGCCATGATTTCCTGTGATGACGCTCCTGCGCTTGAAAAGACGCTGCATGATCATCTGGAAAACTACCGGATTAACCGAATCAACCTGCGTAAGGAATTCTTCCGGGTCGAGCTCAGCCGGATTATCGATGAGGTTGAGCGTCATCACGGGCAGGTTGAATATATCGCCGACCCGGTGGCGCTACAGTATCTGCAGAGTCTCGAATATGCAGAAAGCGAAGCCGCATAACATTATATTCTCAAATTTTGACAGCGGAACTATTGCAGGGCTTCGCTGATGTACTGCACATAAGTGGATAACATTGTATGGCGAAATTAATGACGTCCCTGACGCTATGTTCAGGGAGAATGACGCACGGGGAGCGCCGTGTAGCCCAGCGCCTTGAATCACATCTCGCGGAGGACTGCCTTGCCTGGTACGACATTCCGGTGGGGCGGCAATACAGGCATCCTGACTTTGTTATTATCGATCCCGCAAACGGCCTTATTTTTCTTGAAGTCAAAGACTGGAAGCTGAGCACCCTTCAGCATATTGACCCACAGACTGTGACTCTCCTGACTGCACAGGGAGAAAAGCAGGAACAAAATCCGCTGATACAGGTCAGAGAGTATGCCTGTGCGACCGTCGAATCGTTATCCCGTGAGCCAAAACTGCAGCAAAATACCGGCCTTTACAAAGGTAAGCTTAATATTGCCTGGGCTTATGGTGTTGTATTCACCAATATCACCCGCCAGCAGCTGCTCTCCCTTTCTGACGACGGGGCTGTGGAATCCATATTTCCCCAGGCGCTGACGATTTGTCAGGATGAAATGACTGAGTCTGTCTCTGTTTCCGCTTTTCGTTCTAAAATTTCGGGATTGTTTACCACCCGTTTCAGACCGGCAGTCACTCCGGCTGTCAGGGATATTCTCCGCCAGCACCTGTTCCCGGAGATTGCTATCCGGTCGAAGAAAAAAAGTAATCAGGTCTGCAGGGTAATGGACCTGCAGCAGGAGGTTCTGGCTCGTAATCTCGGGGAAGGGCATCGCGTCATCCATGGTGTGGCGGGTTCCGGCAAGACGCTTATTTTACTCTACCGCTGTCTGTATCTTTCAGAAACGACAACGCGTCCTGTATTAGTGCTGTGTTTTAATATTATTCTGGCGAACTATATCCGTGAATGTGTTGCTGAAAGAGGGCTGTCGGGAAAAGTGCACGTATTTCACTTCCACGACTGGTGCGCGAGCGCTGCCCGAAAATTCAAACTTAATGTGAGCGGTGACGGGCTGTACTTTGATAACTGTTTTACCGCGCTGGAAGATGCGGTTAACAGCGGTGCCGTGACCGACAGTGGTTATGATGCCGTGCTGATTGACGAGGGTCATGATTTCGACCAGCGCTGGCTTTCATTAATCGCCCGGTTGTTTGATAACACAACCCGTTCACTGCTGCTGATGTACGATGATGCGCAGTCCCTGTACCGACGTGAGAGAGCACTAAACTTTTCGCTGGCGAGTGTGGGTATCCAGGCCCAGGGGCGAACGTCAGTCCTTCGGGTGAACTATCGTAATCCCTGCCGCATTCTCAATTTCGCTTACGCCTTCTCACGCGACTATTTTGAAAGTCATCATAATCAGGAGCTCCCTCTGGTGCTGCCGGAAGCCTGCGGAGAGGAGGGTGATATTCCATATATTGAATTATGCCGGTCTGAAGCGGAGGAGGCCCATCGTGTTATTGCATGGCTGAAAGAGCAACACGCGGTTGCGGGCCGCTGGGGAGATATGGCTGTGCTGTGCCCGACACGTTATTCAGCAGTCAGGCTCACTGTATTGCTGGAGCAGCATAAGATACCCACCGCTATTAGCTTTACCTCCGGGGATAAAAAAGCCTATTCACATCGCGACGATGTTGTACACTTCATGACCTTCCAGAGCAGTAAAGGTCTTGAATTTCCTTACGTTGCCGTCATCAATGCGTCTTTTGTTCATAAAGCTGCTGAGGATGAGTCGGAAGCCATCCCGGCGCTTTATGTAGCGTTTACCCGCGCGACGCGTTCGCTGCTGGTGACCTGCTACAAAGAAAACAGCATCAGTCGTCAGCTGACAAAATTTGCCGGCGTGGATCTGCAGGAGCAACAGGATGACTATGCATAAAACGTTAAAAACCGGCGGCGACCCGCGGCTGCTGCCGGATTATGCCGCCCTGCGTGATGAGCTGAGTAAACTGACGCATCCGGCTCGCCCGGATGTGAACTGGCGTTATGCGGAAAAACTCTGTCTCTCACTGTTCGAGCAAAACGGTGTGGAATTGCAAACGGCAGCCTGGTATACGCTTGCGCGTACGCAGCTGGCCGGCTTATTCGGGCTCAATGAAGGGCTGACGATACTCAAGGCCCTGATAAACCATCAGTGGGGGGCACTGTGGCCTCAGCCAGTCCATGCCCGAATGGAAATCCTCAGCAGTCTGAGTCAGCGCCTGCAGCAACGGATGCGCTCGCTTCCGCTGAATTACAGCGACCTCAGCCAGCTGTACCGGGCGGAGCAACTGCTTACGGGTCTGGGAGAAGTACTGCAGCGCCTGGAGCTAAAACATCTGAGCCAGCTCGATACGCTGCGTACCCTGATGCACAACAGTGCTGTCCGGCTGGAAAACAGCGATAGTACCGGGTCGAACATTCAGTCTGGTATTGTGTTGCCTGCCACCGTGATGAATGATGCGACAGCATCCACGAGAGACTTTGCTGGTGGACCGGATGAAGATACGCCAGAGAGTGCAGTGAAGTGGGTTTTCGTTGCGCAACCGGAACCGCAGCCGAATGTAGAAGTACTGTCGACAATGCCTGCTCCGGTTAAAAAGTGGAAGTCCTTCGTCGCCGGGATGTGTACCATGCTGGTGATAAGCATAGTCTCAGTGTGGAGCTGGCATTTTCTTCACCGTCCAGACCCTCTGCAGACTCGGCTTGCAGCTTCACTGGCTCCGTTCCCTGCACCTCTCACGTCTGAACAACTGGGGATGTTGCGTCAGCAGACTCCATTACCGCAGGACCTTATCGCACAGACACAGCATCAGCTTGCCCGACTGGATAAGTTGCCTCCTGACTGGAATATTGCATACAGCAGAAAACTCATCGAACAGGTCCAGGTATTGTGGCCGGAGCAGGCAAAGCCCCTGGTACAGCAGTGGCGGCAACAGATTAATATCTCAGTTCTTCCTGTCGACAAAACGAACGGCTGGCATGAAGGTATGACGCAGCTTCAGGCTCTTGCCGATAAACTGAATGCACTTGATGGTCAGAGAGGAAAATACATTACCGTCAGTGAACTTAAATCGCAGGTCTTTGGCATGCTGACAAGCTTCCGGCAGGCCGTGCCGGTGGAAGAACAGCTTCGGCAGTTGAAGCTACTCCCTGAAGATTCGCTGCAGCGTCAGCAGCAGGTCCAACAGGCTGAGCAGCACCTCCGGGCTCAAATCTCTACGCTGGCGCAGGAAAAACAACGCGACTGATACTAGGGAGGTCTGACATGGTTGATAAAACGCAGCGTCACCGTAATCACTGGACACCGTGGTCGGTTGCCGAAATTACGTTTGTGGAACAACACTATGATCAGTTGTCTGCCCGTGAAATCGGGGAACGGCTTGGCAGGTCTACCAATGGGGTGGCCCGGATTGCTCAGCTTTCAGGTCTGTCCCGTGGCGTGACGCCGCCCTGGTCGGAAGAGGAGCTGGCATTGCTCCGGACCCACTATACAGAAGGTATAGAGTATGTAATGTCATTGTTACCCGGGCGTTCACGCAAGGCTAACCTCTGCATATTTCGACGTACCTCGTGATCGCATCTGGCGGCGTTAGGAATTGATCCAGTAGTTGCAGAACGCTGCCTGAACCACAGAATCAAAGGCGTTGAGGGGATATACAACCGTTATCAGTATTTCGATGAGAGGAAGCAGGCGTTGGAGTTGTGGGCTGATTTGCTCGTATCTCTGGAAAGAGGTGAAGGCTATAACGTGATGCCACTAAGAAAGGTTATCGCATAAAGGAGACAGTCCCAGCTTTTCGTTAAAAAGGCTAGATATTTCAAGATAATGGTTTCGAATGTGAACTTGAACAGAATTCTGGGTGATAAACTAGATTTTCACCATTATCTTCTTGTAATATGCCCAAAAGGGTGAAATAGCACCTTCTATTTCGGATGGAACCATATGGCAATTTCAAAAAAGAATGGTCAATCTAAGCCCAAGCGGAAAACTGAGGTTCCTGGTCAAGCGTTAGGGTACAGCCTTCAATTTACACTCCTCACTCATTTGTTGCTTCAAGCCCCTGAGGGTAGTCTTTGCAGTTTGGAGGTACTTGATGACGTTGCCCAAGAGAATAATTCTGGTGATATCAGATTCATTCAAAGTAAAAGCGCTCTTACAGCTAATCCTGCAGCTGATCGTGCAAAATCATTATGGAAAACACTTTCTAATTGGATTGACCTTGCTACATCCCCAGGCTTCGAAGTGGAAAAAGCTATTTTTGAGCTATATGTATCGCGTCCAGTTGAAGGGAGTATAGTTAAAAAGTTTAATGAAGCTAAAACAACAGAGGATGCCCAAGAAGCCATTACCCATGCCCGAACAGAATTATGGGGAGATTCACCACACTTCACTTTGAAGGATGGCATCTCGAAAGAAATTTCCAAATACGTCGAAAAAGTCTTTACCGCAGACCAAAACCTTCTACAACGACTTATTTGCAACTTTCAACTGACACTTGGTAGTGGTAGCCCACAAGCAGATCTTGAAGCATGTGTGCGAAGCCATCCTGTCTCGCCTTCAAAGGTTAGTGATATCACTAATTACCTTTGCGGAAAAGTGAAACGCCACATCGATATGCTTCTAGAAACAGAAAAACCTGCTGTCATTGCCCGTGATGATTTTTACACCTGGTACAAAGCATATGTTCAGAAAATAGATCGCCAGATGGTTCTTTCTAGCCGTGCTCAGGCCCCAGCAAAAGAGAAGGCTCAGGAGTATCTTCCTGATAAATTTGTCCAACAATTAGAGATCATCGGCCTGCCTTATGAAGAAATACTTGGAGCCATAAGTGACTATTTAATGGCCTCATTCGACCGAACTGATTGGGCTGCGCGGGGAGAGGTTGACGAAACCTCATTTGATGATTTGGATACTCTGCTTCAGAGAACATGGAAGAATAAACAGAGAATCTGTGGTTTAACACACAGAGAAAAGCCCGAACAAGATCAAGGGCAGCTACTTTACTTTGAATGTATGCAGTTTAATACCCCACTTCAGGCTATGTCTCCGCCAAGCCATTTTATTCCCGGTTGCTATCATATTTTAGCTGATAGCTTAGCTGTAGGATGGCATCCAAACTATACGACGCAGTTGAAGAATAAGAAGGTCGCATAAAATGCTGGCAAGGGAAGCTCAAAATATTCAGAATCCTGCATTAGGCGCTGCCCTTGTATGGCGGTTTTGTTGTGGTTATGTCAAAACTAATCGGGTAAGCGCGCCCCCTCCCCTTCCATTTCTCTTTCTGGTACTTCCTATAATTCTGCATCAAGAGACTTCTGAGTTTGTTAAGCGTACCTATAAAAGTTCAGGACTGCGGGCTTTTGCTGCAAAGTTTGGCGATTCAACGGTATCAAAGCAAGATTTGCTGTTTCAAATTCATGAACGTTCAATCCGTTGGCGACAGCTTAGCCTGCGATCAATTGAGCTTGCTGTCGCAGGCGATCTACTCAAATTGCAAGATGAGGGTGATGTAATCCCTTTATCGAAAACAAAGGCGAGGGGATTATCGGATGAGGTAAAGACACTCATGGATTTGGCAGAAAAACTGGGCTCTTGGTTTGGCGAACTCTCGATTCATGAGGTTGTGACAACTTTAAAGGTGAAACTCTAATGTATTTTCAAATTCGAGGCATCATACTCTGGCCACGAAATAAAAAATTTAAGCCTCGTACCATTCGTTTTGAACTCGGCAAAGTTAATGTCATCAGTGGTGCCTCACGCACTGGGAAATCGGCAGTAATTCCCATCATTGATTATTGTCTTGGTTCCAATAGCTGTTCAATTCCAGTAAATACTATTCGTAGATATTGTGAGTGGTTTGGGATCGTCGTGGCAACAGAGCAAGGTGAAAAATTGTTGGCACGAAAAGAACCAGGAAACCAACGTAGCACCACTGAGATGTATGTATTAGAGGCTGAAAATATCTCGTCCATCCCCAGCCGTCTGGAAAAAAATACTAATGTTATTGCAGTAAAGAGAATGCTTGATGATTTGGCTAACCTTTCGAATCTTGACTTTTCAGGTGGTGATGAAAATTCAGGATTTGATGGCCGACCAGCTTTTCGTGATTTAGCTGCTTTCACATTTCAACCGCAAAACGTTGTTGCTAATCCCGATGTTTTATTCTTTAAAACTAATACCTATGAACATAGGGAAAAATTGCGGAAGATTTTTCCCTATGTCCTTGGTGCAGTAACATCTGAATTAATGGCTAAACAGTTTGAGCTCAATAGAACTCGCCTATTGTTACGTCGCAAAGAACGAGAACTCAAAGATGCCCAAGCTATATCAGCACAATGGCTTGCTGATTTAAAGTCTAAGTACAGTGAGGCCCAAGAGCTTGGCTTGGTACCTAAACCGCAAGAACAGTTATCCCGAGAGCAAATGATTGGGCATCTTGAAGATGTTATTTCACAAACCGATCTAGCTTTGGAAGTAACCGTATCAACAATTTCAGACGCTTTGGATGAATTAAATAAGCTTGAAAACGAAGAGCGATTAGTTTCTCGTGAACTAACTACAATGCGTCACCGTCTTGAAGAAATGAACCGTCTAAGAGTTGGAGTACATCAATATGAAAATGCCCTTCTAATGCAACGTGACCGGCTTAAAATTTCTGGCTGGTTATTATCTAACGCAAATGATGAGTCAGATTGCCCCATGTGTGGTAGCCATTCTGATTCTGCCAAGCAAAAGCTACAAGTTCTTGTCCAACGACTTTCAGATGTTGAGGCTGCGATAGGAGCTGATACCCATAAGGAAGTTCCAGCCGCATTTGATAGAGAGCTACAACGTGTAACCTCTGAAGTGTCTAACGCAACCGAGCGTTTAAGGTCCATCCAGTTAAGTAAGCGAGCTTTAACGAGCAGATCGAAGGCGGCGCGTGAGCAACAGTTTTCCACTAGGCGTGCTGAGCGTTTCGTCGGCAATATCGAATCTGCGCTAGAGTTACATAGAAAACTAGGAAGCGATAGTGAACTTGTAGAAGAAGTTAATAATCTCAAAGAAATAGTACAGAACTTGGAAAAAGAGTTACGTGAAAAAGATATCGAATTGCGTAAAAACCAAGCATTAAGAGTTATTAACGCTAAAGCGGGGAATATCCTTCAAGGTTTAGATGTTGAAGACCCAAATGCACCTATTTCTTTAGAAATTAATGACCTAACAATCAAAGTATTAGGGGGGGAGCGTGATGATTATCTTTCAGAGATAGGAAGTGGCTCAAATTGGCTCTCCTATCATTTGGCAGTATTACTCTCTCTCCATCAATTTTATTTAAGTCAAAAAAATAATCCTGTACCTAGTTTTCTTATTCTTGATCAACCAAGTCAGGTCTATTTTCCTAAATCTACTCAGCTTCAAAACGTTGCTAATGAAGATGAACCAAAGCTTCGTGATGAAGATGTTGAAGCTGTTAGACGGGCATTTGAAACAATGGGTAATGTAGTGATTAAGGAAAATGGGAAACTTCAACTAATAGTTTTAGATCATGCACCACGCGAAGTTTGGGGAGAAATTGATGGTGTCGTTGGATTGCCAGAATGGCGCGACGGTATTAAATTGGTCCCGATGGAATGGTTAACTGATGCTTAATTAAATCATCTATTATTCCGTATACAGAGGTTAAAACCTATCAGACTAAAATCATATTACTTTTTCTGATAGGTTTTTGATATTTGACTCTTCTGATTTTCAATATCAATATATCCGAGCAGTGAGGCTCATGTACTGTTAGAAAAGCTATTAACTCACAAAGTTGGTTGAACTAATAATGGGTATAAAAATGAACGAATTGATCGCCTTAATTAATACTGACCCCGAAGAGTCTACAGTGCAGAAATTTTTCGAGAAACATCCGGCCTCAATCATTGGCACTGCCTATGCGCTATCGAATGCATTGATAGCTAAACTTCCATTAGGTGTCGATTTTGTTACAGATTTTACATGGGTAAATCCTCGTTCTGGGCCTACATATGTTTATCTGATTGAAATCGAAAAACCTTCTAAATCAATTTTTAATAAAGATGATTCATTTACTCAAAGTTTCAATCACGCATACGGACAAGTGGAAGATTGGCTGGGTTGGTACGCGAGAAACCAAGATGCCTTTCGAGATATATTAGTCCCATTAAAGTCTCATAATGACTTACCGCCATTTTTTGCTGTAAGAGGAATTTTGATCTATGGGAGAGATTCGGAGTTAAGTAATAACAGGAGAGAGGAGCGTTGGGTTCAAAAAGGATTATCAAATCCATTTGTTGAAGTACGAACATATGATGGGTGGGGTCGTGAAAAAAACAATACTATACCTCCTCATGATATATTATCTGACTATCTATCCACTGTGCATTATTCCAACCGTTCCTATATCAACAAAGACCTCCCAGAAGTTAATATATAGTTATTTTCTAAGGGTGATTGGAGTAAAAATAGGCAGGCCTCATTAGTTATGATGACACCTGCTTATTTAATTGTCACTTTAAATATAATTCTATTTTCTTGTAAGGAAGTTTTTATAAGTCTGAGATGTGAGAATTTAAAAAAAATGGCAGTGGCATTTCTTATGAAAACACCTATTGCGTATTACCACTCACAGAGACCGCCTAATAACATTACCGAAGTACGGCTGATAACATTTCGCTGGATCGCCGAATAACGGTGTTTTTCAGGGGGGGGAGTTGTCAGTTCAGTGCTGTTCATGATAGACCATGTGTCGATATTCTTTTTACCCAGAGTCTTCTGACTAATGAGCACACATTATCGCCTGTATCCACCATTCCTCTGTGTTCCTGAAAAGCATAATTTTCCGGATGTCTGGGAGCATTTTTGTTGTAAGTTGCTGAATCTTCAGCATGGTACCAGTGAAATTTATGTCCGAAATCCTCCTGAGCAGGGGATTGATCTCTGGTATCCCTCCGCCCGAATAGCTTATCAGTGCAAGTGTGTGGAATCCGGTAAGGCTGGTGATTTCAATGTTACAAAAGCTATTGAGTCAGTCATATCAGCCAAAGCGGCCCGGCATGTGCTGGGCTGGGAAAAGTATGTTTTGTGCGTCAACGTCCCTGTTACCGGGGGGGCGGAAAAGAGGCTGAAAGAGGTCCTGCCTGACATTGATATCATGAGCGAATCGGTATGGTTGTCTCTGTGTGAAAAGCATCCCCTTGAAGTTGAACGTAATTTCAGAAAGCTTCTTGATGTTCCTCAAAACAGATTTGTTTCAGCCATTAGTAATACCTTTTCAGTACGCTATACCGAAGAGCTCCGGCAACAACTGGAAGATTCACCTTTTGATATTTTTTTGTATTCCAGTCGACAGGATTCCGTGTTTCGGATCCCTGTGGCGGGGAGCTTTACTGCGGGAGATGTAATCAACATTCTGCGGAATTTTTTCCGCCTTCCGAAACCAGCGACATTTTCAGACGAAAACATTCAGGTATCGCTTAATCATTCTTTGGTCTTTGATGGCAAAAAAGTCCCTCTTAAAAAGACCCTGGGAGAGGTGGGGGTTGTCCATGGTTCTGTCGTTACTTTCTGGACTCAATTTGCCTGGAAAGACCTTGAAGATTTCCGGTTTGATGGCGATGTTATTCATTATGGCGTTCCCACATTGAGTAAAGAAGAACGCAGGGATAGGGCACTGGCCAGATATAAAAGAATGATACAGGAAGGATTCCGTGAGGCTGAGACAGATATTATAACTGATATATCCGCAGAAAAATGAGGTGGGGGTTGATTTAGCTGGTGTTGAATCAGGGATGATGGAAAATTCATCCCTGACTTTTTTACTGAATTGGTGACGCATTCGGAACATCGTAGATATGTGCGGCAAAGTGTGACTGCAGGCGATGGTCAAGCAGGGCCTGAAATATATCGGCACAGCAGGCATCACTGGCAATAATCCTGCCCTGTTCATCAAACTGAAGATTCAGCCGGAACCGCGAGGCATGTTCCCTGAGGCTTGCCATAAACTCCGGTAACTTATAGAATCCTTTTTCTTTTATGGCCGATGCTCTTCTTAGCTGCATTGCGTTTGTTCCGACATATCTTTTTAGTGGCCCGGCATCGGTAAAGAGCTGACTGAATTCTGGTTCATCAACGAGATCGTTAAAGTTAGTAAGGTGAGCTTTTTTATAACTCAGAAGGGATTCAAACGTTTTTTTGTTTTTGATGAAAACATTGTCACCAAGAATATAAAAATCAAAATCTTTTGCTATGTTAAAACGAGGGGTGTCATCTATTTTTAATTTATTGTTTTTGAAAACAACAGATCGTAATCCGGATTGTTTTTTCGTTGCCCATGATGGATCTGTTTTTTTGACACAATGTAGTACAGTATCTCCGGACACCAGTTTCACAGAGTAAAAATCACAGTTCGCCAGTTCTTTGATTTCTTTTACTTTTCTGGCCTGTGCCTGGTCCGCAGATAGTGCTGTAATTGCAACCGCAGAGGTTTCTCCGGAACCAATCAGCATCAGGCTGGCTTCATTGTTCTGGGCCAGTAGTGAATACTCAATAGTCTCCGTGTATTTTCCTCTTTCAGCACAAATAAATTCCGTCAGTTCAGTTTTGAGTTCAGGAACAACAGTGATCCATTTCCCCCTGTATACCGGGTTACTTTTTACTGTCTGTTTCCTGAACACCCAGACAGAAAGTGTTGCACTCTGGATATCAAAATCCTGTAATTCTTTAAGTTTCATCCTTATCTCCACTAATAATAATGACAGACTGTATTGTCTGATATTCGTAATCAGAATCAGGGGAAATACTCAGGTTTGATAATACCACACCTGAGTGTGTGTTTTTGCTACCTGGATGTCGATAAGTTACTTCATACATTTTCCAGTTGAATACGATAAGTATAGGGTTGAGTATTATTTGTCCGGTCTTATAAGACAGCCAGAAGAGCCAGAGAAGAAATACAATAAACCCAAAAAATTTGTTGGTCTCTTGGTAATTAATGCTCATGAACGAAACAATGTAAGGGAGAACATAGTTCATCAGGTCTGACGGCGTATACTTTACTTCCAGAATCCTGATTTTTTGCTCATCGCTTTTAGCCAGTTTTAATATAAGCCATGAAAGAAGAAAACATACCAGGCAGATGAGAAATAAACTGACGGACAGTAATGGTTCCTTAAACGGCAGGTTACAGGAGTCAGATGTCAGTAAATCAAAGCAAAGATGCCTTTTATATTTACTGTCATCAAAATCCTGAATGAGCAGGATCATACTAAGTGGCAAATATGAGCCCAGAAATACAGCAAACGCAAACGGCAGCCTTGGGGTCATTTTACCTCCTAACCTGTGGGGGAAACTCACATCGTACCAATATTTGATGACAACCGGGAAGGTGTTTAACCAGCCGGATGCTTCCACAACGGTCAGTAGCCGGCCCTTTTTAATTCGACAGCAAGTCGTTTAAGACTCTCATCCAGATATCTGTGATTCTGCATCAGCTCTTTTTTCATTAGTTCCGTGTGATGTTCCAGGTCCGGGTTATCTCCCGCCCGACTGACCGGAAAATCATCATCAGAAGACAGACGCCCATTCCTGCTGTAATCCATCACGATACAGACTAGGGTTGCAAGGTCTATCACCCTGTGCAGAGGAAGTTCTTCTGACTGCCTTGACCATTTTTCTCCGGTATTGCGCCAGACTTTAGCTGACAACTCTGTCCAGCCGGGGGAATTCCACTGCGCGATGCCGACTGACAGGCCTTTGGCATCGCTGTCGTCAGCGTATGGACCATCAATACGATCATAATTTTCGACAGTAATGACAGGTTTATGTTTCAGATAAACGGGGATCTTCATGGTCAGTAGCCTCTGGATTGATATCAGATACTGCACAATTTACAGATTTTACTAAATTATAAAATTCTGTAAATGTAACATTATATGTTTGTTGTTTTAATTTAATTGGTTAAATGGTTAATGGAAAGCCGGGTATTTATCTGATTCTGTTTCGTACGGTTTGCTGTCAGTCTTTACAAAAAAAAATCCAGAAGGTGAAGCCAGCCAACCGTAAAGGCTGGATGGCTGATTACGGGGCTTATAAGTGAAATCCTGATTATCTCAGTGGATTATTGACTCTGGCGTAGTCAAAAGGAGAAACAACCTCGTGAATGTTTGCGTCGATAAAATCCCCCCACCATTGCAGCATCAGTCTTCGTTCATCCAGAAACTCCGCCTTGTGAATGTAAGCCGCACGTACGCCATTTCGCTCCTGATGACTCATCTGGCGTTCCACTGCGTCCCTGGACCATAACCCTGACTCAATCAACGAACTGCAGGCCATTGCCCGGAATCCGTGACCACAGACATCGACCTTTGTATCGTAGCCCATCAGTCGCAGTGCGTTATTCACGGTATTTTCACTCATGGGTTTCCATGGATTGTGATCGCCGGTGAAAATCAGTTCGTGTTCACCGCTGATGGTGTGGATCTGCTTCAGTATATCCAGCGCCTGACTGGAGAGCGGTACCAGATGCTCTGTACGCATTTTGGAGCCACGGTGCGAGTACTTGACCCCTTCAATAGGTTTCCGCTCTGGAGGAATGGTCCACATGGCTTTCCTGAAGTCGATCTCAGACCACCTGGCAAAGCGAAGCTCGCTGGAACGTATGAAGATAAGAAGGGTAAGTTTAGTTGCCAGTCGGGTGAGGGGTTGTCCCCTGTAACTCTCCAGTCGCTCGAGTAGTTCTGAAATGCGATTTAAGGCGAGGGCAGGGCGATGCTGGCGCTTCACCGTCGTTAAAGCGCCAGCCATATCCACGGCAGGGTTGTAGCTGATAATGCCTGACTGGGCGGCATAGCGCATGATTGCAGTGATACGTTGCTGAAGGCGGGCTGCAATCTCATAAATCTCTTTTGCTTCAGCTGCTTTAACGGGGACAAGTAAATCGGGAGTCCTGAGGGTGGTAATATCACGTGTGCCGATATAGGGAAATACGTGCCCCTCAAGGCTTTTGATAATCTTCTCGCTGTGAGCTTCGGACCATTTTTTATTGCTCTTATGCCATTGACGAGCAACGAGCTCAAAAGTATTTATGGCATCTGGTGCTGCTTTCTTCGCTCTCCGTTGCTCGCAGGGGTCAATGCCTTCAGAGATGAGTTTTCTGGCTTCATCGCGTTTGTCGCGAGCTTCAGACAGTGAGACGTCGGGATACTGACCAAGCGCCAGCGTTTTTTCTTTACCGAGATGACGATAGCGCAGCCGCCAGTACTTTGAGCCGTTAGGGTGAACGAGCAAAAACATGTTGCCGCTATCGGCAAGTTTGTAAGGTTTTTCATCCGGTTTAGCAGCTCGGATTTTAGCGTCAGTGAGCGCCATTGGCGGTATCTCCTGATAGTAAATGGGGTATAAATTTTATCGAATCAGACTATACCCTCAGTTGTACCCTCGCAAGGGACTTGATGCGGGTTGAAGTTGATTGAGTTGGGTGGAGTTAAGAGATTGTAGAAGTGTTGATTTTTGAGGGCTTAGAATGCAAAAACGGACCTCCGTGGAGGTCCGTTGATATGAATTTGGTGCCCGGACTCGGAATCGAACCAAGGACACGGGGATTTTCAATCCCCTGCTCTACCGACTGAGCTATCCGGGCAACGGGGCGCATTAAACCCGATCTGCCCGGTGGCGTCAACGAAAAATGTTGTTTTCGTTACAGACTGCGCAATCTCTCACCATTTCGCCGCATCCTTAAGCGAAAAAGTGCGTCCAGAGCGCGGAGAGCGGCATGGCGAGCAGCAATGCGGGCAGCATGTTCACTACGGCAAACATCTTAATCCCACAGATGCGCAGCCCGGTAGCCAGCAGCAGCAGGCCGCCGACGGCGGTAAAGTCTGCCATCATCGCCGGCGTAGTGAGCGGGAGAATTAACGTGGCGCAGGTAGCCAGTGCCAGCTGGATAAGCAGCATCGGGACGCAAATCGCCGCCACGGCGACGCCAAGAGTAGTGGCGAAAATGGTGGCGGTGAAGAAATCAAGAAACGCCTTCGCAATCAATATGCTCGGGTCGCCCGTCATTCCTTCCTGCATCGAACCGAAAATCCCGGTGCCGCTGGCGCAAAACAGAATGATGATGGCGACATAGTTTTGAATAAACGTCTCGTGCGTGCCGTGTTTCGCCTTGCCCGGTCGGGCTATCAGGTTTTTGGCTTTGCTCACCGCGCTGTTAATGCCTTTTTCCAGATAGCAAAATTCGCCAATCAGCGCACCGAGCAGGGTTGCCAGCACCATCACGGGCAGGTTGGCGCATTTGATCACTAACAGAATACCGATCCCTAACGATGCCAGGCCGAATATCGAGGGCATGGAGGTGCGAATCCGCTCCGGCAACCGCTGGCTCAGCACGGCGCCGAGTACGCCGCCCAGCAATACGGCTCCTGCGTTGATAAATGGCCCGATAACCAAAGTTAACTCCTGTTATTTAATCATTGATATTGCATTATTATGGCACGTCAGGCCTGCGCGGGCCTTAGCTTTGGGTGGTTTCGTGCATACTGATTCCTTCTTGCACCTCAAAATAAAAGGTGACATTATTGCGCGAATTTTCTCCTCCCTGTCTCACCGCTCGGTGAGGGTAACTGCGCCTATGAAAACCATGAAAATTGCCGTCAGCCGTGAGCTGGCCTCCACTGTGTCTACGCACCGCGAAAAGGTGACGCTGGACAGCACGGATTTTACCGATGTGGCGGCCGTCGTCATCACAACAGCTGAAAGTCACAGCGGCATTCTTGCACTGCTGAAACGTACGGGCTTTCAGCTACCGGTGTTTATTTTCTCTCAGGAGGCAACGGACGTACCTGACGGTGCCACCGCGGTTATATCGGGTAAAGCTCAGGAGTTTCTGGAACTGGAGACAGCTGCCAGCCGTTACGAAGAGAACCTGCTGCCGCCGTTTTTCGACACTCTGAGCCAGTATGTGGAGATGGGCAACAGCACTTTCGCCTGCCCAGGACACCAGCACGGCGCCTTTTTCAAAAAACACCCGGCAGGGCGGCAGTTCTATGATTTCTTCGGTGAGAACGTGTTTCGTGCCGACATGTGCAATGCCGACGTGAAGTTGGGCGATCTGCTGATCCACGAAGGGTCTGCCAAGCACGCGCAAAAGTTCGCGGCGAAAGTGTTCAACGCGGATAAAACCTACTTCGTGCTGAACGGAACGTCGGCGGCCAACAAGGTAGTGACCAACGCGCTGCTCACCCGCGGCGATCTGGTGCTGTTCGACCGCAACAACCATAAATCTAACCACCACGGGGCGCTGATCCAGGCGGGTGCCACGCCGGTTTATCTGGAAGCCGCGCGTAACCCGTTTGGCTTTATTGGCGGGATTGACGAGCACTGCTTTGATGATGCGTATCTGCGGGAGCTGATCCGCGAGGCGGCGCCGGAGAAAGCCGACGAGGCGCGTCCGTTCCGCCTGGCGATCATTCAGCTCGGCACCTACGATGGGACGATCTACAACGCCCGTCAGGTGATCGACAAGATCGGCCATCTGTGCGACTACATCCTCTTTGACTCCGCCTGGGTGGGCTACGAGCAATTTATTCCGATGATGGCGGCAACGTCCCCGCTGTTGCTGGAGCTGAACGAGAACGATCCGGGAATTTTCGTGACCCAGTCGGTGCATAAACAGCAGGCCGGGTTCTCGCAAACGTCGCAGATCCATAAAAAGGATAACCACATCCGCGGCCAGGCGCGTTTCTGCCCGCACAAGCGGCTGAACAACGCCTTTATGCTGCATGCCTCCACCAGCCCGTTTTACCCGCTGTTCGCGGCGCTGGATGTGAATGCCAAGATCCACGAAGGGGAAAGCGGGCGCAGGCTGTGGGCCGAGTGCGTTGAGCTGGGGATTGAGGCGCGTAAGGCAATCATTGCCAACTGTCATATGATCAAACCGTTTATCCCACCTGTGGTGGCGGGGCGGCCGTGGCAGGATCATCCGACGCACGCCATTGCCAGCGAGCTGCGCTTCTTCAGCTTTGAGCCGGGGGCCAAATGGCACGGGTTTGAGGGCTATGCTCACGAGCAGTACTTTGTCGACCCGTGCAAGCTGCTGCTGACCACGCCGGGTATCGATGCCGAAACCGGGGAGTACACCGATTTCGGGATCCCGGCGACGATTCTGGCGCACTACCTGCGCGAAAACGGCATCGTGCCGGAGAAATGCGACCTCAACTCGATCCTGTTCCTGCTGACGCCTGCCGAAAGCAGCGAGAAGCTGGCGCAGCTGGTGGCGATGCTGGGCCAGTTTGAACAGCATATTGAAGACGACACGCCGCTGGCGGACGTGCTGCCGACGATCTTCCAGAAATACCCGGTGCGCTACCGGGATTACACCCTTCGCCAGCTGTGCCAGGAGATGCACGATCTCTACGTCAGCTTTGACGTCAAGGATCTGCAGAAGGCGATGTTCCGCAAGGAGAGCCTGCCTGAGGTGGTGATGAACCCGCAGGATGCCAATCAGGCGTATATTCGCGGAGAGGTGGAGCTGGTTCGCATACGGGATGCCGAAGGGCGAATTGCGGCCGAAGGGGCGCTGCCCTATCCGCCGGGCGTGCTGTGCGTGGTGCCTGGTGAAGTCTGGGGCGGGGCGGTACAGCGTTACTTCCTGGCGCTGGAGGAGGGGATCAACCTGCTGCCGGGCTTCTCGCCGGAGCTGCAGGGGGTTTACAGCGAGAAGGATGCTGACGGGATCAAGCGGCTGTATGGGTATGTTTTAAAGTAGACCCCCTCACCCTAACCCTCTCCCCAAAGGGGAGAGGGGATTGCACGGTGCCGTCTTTTCACCCTCGCCCCTTTGGGGAGAGGGCCGGGGTGAGGGGGAACCTTTAATCAAACCGCACTACGCTTGTACATCCTCCTCGGATGCCCAATCTTGCCGTACAGCATCTCCACCGTCAGAAAACCCGCCTCCACGCAGTGTTCCAGATAGCGCCGGGTGGTGGTTTTGCTTAATCCCGTTTCGCTCACCACCTCATCCACGGTAAAGCAGTGGGTTGCCTTGTCGTTAAACAGCGACTGCACCCGCGCCAGCGTATTCTCCTCAATACCCTTGCTGCCGTTGTCCTGGCGGTAGTTTTTCGCCTGTAGCTGATACAGCGAATCCACGTTCTGCTGGTCGACAATCTTCCAGACCCGCTGCTGTTCGGCAAACTGCACAAACCGCTCCAGCGACTGGCTGAGCCGCTTCCAGGAGACGGGTTTGAGGATGTAGTCGAACGCGCCGTTGCGGATCGCCTGGCTGCAGGTATCCATATCGCTGGCGGCGGTTATAAAAATCACCGAGCAGTTGGCGCGGGCCAGCATGGGGTTATTGATCAGCGAGATCCCTTTGCCGTCTGGCAGATAGTTATCCAGCAGCACCAGCTGCGGCTGTTTGTTTGCAAGTTCTGCCTGAGCCGCAGCCAGCGACGAGGCAATGCCCACCAGCCTCAGTCGCGGATGTTTGCTTATCAGCTCCGCGTGCAGTTGCGCCAGCTCGTTCTCGTCTTCAACAATCAGTACGTCGATAAGTTCATGTTGCATAGTCGGTGTCTTCCAGTTGCCGGGCGGTTCCCGTGGCCGGGATAAACAAGGAGAAAATGGCGCCGCGCGGGGTATTATCGGCAACTTCTATCGCGCCGCCAGCCTGTGTGACATAGCTTTCGATCAGATACAGGCCAATCCCATGATCGCCGCGTGTTTTGGTGGTGATGCCGCGTTCAAAGATCCGGTCACGGATCTCCGGTGTAATGCCAACGCCCTGGTCGGCCACTTCAATAATCAGCTCCTGTTCGCTGAGTTTTATCAGCACTTCTACCGGCGCATGGGGAAGCGGCGATCGCTGTGTCGCTTCGATGGCGTTATCCAGCAGGTTGCCAATAATTGAAATCAGCTCTTGTTCCCCCAGCGGCAGGAACGGTCTGTCCAGCCGACAGGCCGGGTCGAAGCACAGCTCGACGCCTTTCTCCCGCGCGCGGGCGGCTTTCCCCAGCAGCAGGCCGCACAGGGTCGGAGAGCTGAAGTGCGAAGAGATAAAGTCCAGCAACTCCTGGGCATGCTCCGACTGCGCCTGAATGTAGCCAATGGCTTCCTCATAGCGGCCCATATGCAGCAGGCCGGAGAGCGTGGTCATTCGGTTTAACTGCTCATGGCGCATAATACGCAGGTTATCGACATAGCGTTTTACCTGGCTGAGCTGGGCGCTCAGCGAGTCGATTTCATTGCGATCGCGGAAGGTGATCACCCACCCCTGCAGCGACCCCTCAAGCATGATGTGCACCCGGCTGGCAATTACCGTGAGATCGTTAAAACGGCAAATCTCGTCATGGGTATCTTTCGCCAGCATCGTCTGTGTGTCGAAGAACGGGACCGGATCGATAACCTGGCTTATCAGCTGTCCGCGCAGCTCCCGGGCCGGCTGGCTCAGACCCAGCAGCTTGCGCGCCGCCTGGTTGATCACCTCAATCCGCCGCCGATCGTCAATGGCAATCACCCCTTCATAAATAGACTCCATTAGCGCCTTCTGCTGGCGCACCAGCAGCCCGATTTCTCGCGGCTCAAGAGAGAAGATCTGCTTCTTGATGCTGCGGGTAAAGAACCAGGAGAAGATAAAGAGAGCGATTAGCAGCAGCACGGCGGCAATCAGGATATTGACCACCTTACTGACGGTAATGGTGTCCAGGTAGCTGGTGAGATAGCCGACCGAAACAATGCCGACCACCTGTCCGACAGCGTTGAAGATGGGGGCCTTACTGCGCAGCGAAATACCCAACCCGCCTTTGCGAATGGTGGTGGTGCTTTTACCCTGCAATACGGCTTCGTTGTCTCCGCCAACCAGGGTTGTGCCCACTCTGTCGGCAAAGACGGAGTGAAAAAGATGCTGACCCTTATTATCACCAATCACAATAAAGCTGGCGTCACTGTGCGCAGAAATCTTCTGCATAAAATCATGGATGGCGCTGATATTTTTTTGTTCAACTTCATTACGCAATGTCGGAATAAGTGCAATCTCTTCAGCCTGTATTTTGGCTCGCGTACTCATTTCCTGATATAGCTGTTTCCCGACGTCGGCATAATAATATCCGCCCAGTAACGCAAAAAGTACTGAGAAAAAGGCAACCAGCGAAATAAACAACTTGATCTGGAAAGAGACTTTCATAACTATCACGCAAGGTAGCAGCAAAGATCGCCAATATATCATCTTTTTTCGCGCGGACGTCCGCTTTGCCGAAAACTTGTGATCCCTTGCACAGCGGGCGCTGTAAAAGCGTTATCCTAAAGTCTGGCGTGCCTCTGGCTGCATGAACAAATGTTATTTGTTTGTTCGATTCGGAAAAGAAACCATAAAAACCACGCTAATAAATAAGGTATAAATCACATTAAATAAAAGAAACCATTAAAACCATAGCTGCCATTAAAACTTCGCTTTTAATATGCCATTCCTCACATAAAGTAAGCCTTTGTGACTCTAAGCTGAACGCACAAAATAACCAAGGGGCTTATTATGAGCACAACTGACGATTCTTTCTCTGTTACCCACGACCCGATTGAAATTCAGCGGCCTTCGCTCAAAGAGCGCTGGTGGCATATTATGGATACCTGGAAAATTGGGATTATTCCTCTGCCGCTGTTCGTTCTGGCGGGTGCACTGATCGCGATTGATTGCCTGGGCGGAAAACTGCCGAGCGATATCGTGGTGATGGTGGCAACGCTGGCCTTCTTTGGCTTTGCCTGCGGCGAGTTTGGCAAACGCCTGCCGATTGTCGGCAAGCTCGGTGCGGCGGCGATTTGCGCCACCTTTATTCCTTCCGCGCTGGTCTATTACGGCCTGCTGCCGGACGTGGTGGTTGAGTCCACCACCAAGTTCTACAAATCCACCAACATTCTCTATCTCTATATCTGCTGCATTATTGTCGGCAGCATCATGAGCATGAACCGCACGGTGCTGATTCAGGGCTTCCTGCGCATCTTCTTCCCGATGCTGTGCGGCGAAATCGTCGGCATGCTGGTGGGGATGGGCGTCGGCCTGGCGCTGGGTCTTGAGCCGTTCCAGATCTTCTTCTTTATCATTCTGCCTATTATGGCGGGCGGCGTCGGGGAAGGGGCGATCCCGCTTTCCATCGGCTATGCCACCTTACTGCACATGGACCAGGGCGTGGCGCTCGGCCGCGTGCTGCCGATGGTGATGCTCGGCGGTCTGACGGCGATCATCATCTCCGGCTGCCTGAACCAGCTCGGTAAACGTTTCCCGCACCTGACCGGTGAAGGCCAGCTGATGCCTAACCGCGCCAATGCCGATACCACCGTCTCTCAGCCTGCGTTCTCCGGCAAAGCGGATGTGACCACTATCGCCTCCGGCGCGCTGCTGGCGGTGCTGCTCTACATGCTGGGCATGCTCGGCCACAAGCTGATTGGCCTGCCTGCTCCGGTCGGCATGCTGTTTATGGCGGTGCTGGTGAAGCTCTGCAACGGCGCCTCTCCACGCCTGCTGGAAGGTTCTCAGGTGGTGTACAAATTCTTCCAGACTTCTGTGACCTACCCGATCCTCTTCGCCGTTGGCGTGGCCATCACCCCGTGGCATGAACTGGTGGCGGCGTTCACCGTCAGCAACCTGCTGGTGATTGTCAGCACCGTTTCTGCACTGGTCGCCACCGGCTTCTTCGTCGGCAAAAAGATTGGTATGCATCCGATTGATGTCGCTATCGTCTCCTGCTGCCAGAGCGGCCAGGGCGGTACCGGCGACGTGGCGATCCTGACCGCAGGCAACCGCATGAGCCTGATGCCGTTCGCCCAGATTGCTACCCGTATCGGCGGCGCGATTAACGTCTCTGTCTCACTGCTGATTCTGGGCAACTTCCTCGTTTAAGTTTTCAGGAAAGAACAATGAAACTCGCAAGCTTTTTATACCAGGGAAAACGCAGCTACGGCATCGTCCAGGCCGACGGCGTGATTGATTTAGGCCGCCGTCTGGGCGACCGCTACAGCGACCTCAAGGCGCTGCTGCAGGGCAACGGGCTGGCACAGGCCACCCGCTACCTGAACGATGCCGTGGACGTGCCGATGAGCGCCATCACCTTCTTACCGGTGATTGAGCAGCCGGAAAAAATCCTCTGCGTGGGCATGAACTACGCCGACAAGCGCAAGGAGTTTGACCAGCACAACCCGGCCCCAACGCTGTTTGTCCGCTTCCCGGATTCACAGACCGGCCACAACGAGCCGGTGCTGAAGCCGCGCCACTCCAGCGAATTCGACTACGAAGGCGAGCTGGCGGTGATCATCGGTAAAGGCGGGGAGAACATCAGCCGTGATGACGCCCTGCGCCACGTGGCGGGCTACAGCTGCTATATGGACGGCTCCGCCCGCGACTGGCAGCACACCTGGTTTACCGCCGGTAAAAACTGGCGTCAGACCGGCGCGTTCGGCCCGTGGATGGCAACGGCGGACGAGATCCCGGATCCGCACAGGCTTGCAATCCGCACCTGGCTGAACGGCCGCATGGTGCAGGAAGACAACACCAGCAGCATGATCCACAAGGTCGCGGAGCTGATTGAGTACATCAGCACCTTTACCCGCTTAAGCCCGGGCGATGTGATCATCACCGGATCCCCGGGCGGCGTGGGTAAAAAGCGTAACCCGCCGCTGTTTATGAAAGAGGGCGACCGCATTGAGGTGGAGATCGAGCATATCGGTCATCTGAGCAACGTGATCGTGGAAGCGCCAGCCGTCGGGCTTGCGGCGGCACACTGAGTAAGGCGGCATGAACAGTCAACCCATCGATTTTCGCCACACCCTCGTGGCGAAGCATCCGGAACGCTTAAGCCAGATCCGTTACCTGCTGGCAGACAGCGGCCTTGGCCTGGACAACGACATCACGCTGTTTGTCGAAGCCTGGTCAGGCCCGCAGCTGGTGGGTTGCGCAGGGCTTGCCGCCAACGTCATCAAGTGCGTGGCGGTCAACGAGCAGCTTCGCGGCGAGAACCTCAGCGCGCGGCTGCTGGCAGAGGTGGAACATGCGGCGCTGGAGCGCGGCCATTTTCACCTCTTCCTTTGCACCCGTCCGTGCAACCGGGAGCGCTTTGCCCGCAGCGGCTTCTGGCCGATTGCCCAGAGCGGGAGCAATGCCGTGCTGATGGAGAACACCCCGCAGGGGATCGAGCGCTACTGCCGCTCTCTGCGCGCGAACCGCAAGTGCGGGGAGAAGATTGGCGCCATCGTGATGAACGCCAATCCGTTCACCCTCGGCCACCGCCATCTGGTGGAGCAGGCGGCGGCGCAGTGCGACGCCCTGCACCTGTTCGTGGTGCGCGAAGACGCGTCGTTCTTCCCGTTCAGCGCGCGCCTTGAGATGGTGCGCGCGGGCGTGGCGCATCTGCCCAACGTGGTGGTGCATGAAGGCTCGCAGTACATCATCTCTCGCGCCACGTTTCCGGCCTACTTCCTGAAGGAGACCGGCAAAGTGCAGCAGGCGTGGAGCGAGATCGACGTGCTGATCTTCCGGGACTTTATCGCCCCTGCGCTCGGCATCACGCACCGCTTCATCGGCTCGGAGCCGTTCTGCGATATCACCCGCCAGTACAACCAGACGCTGCACGACCTGCTGGCCTCGCATATCGAGGTGGTAGAAATGCCGCGCATCAAGGCCACCGGCAACGCCATTTCGGCGTCCGAAGTGCGCCGATTATTGAAGACACAGCAGTTTTCCCGGATCCGGGAGATTGTCCCGGACTCCACCTTCGCGCATCTCGAAACGCATTACCGTGCGAGTGCGGAAGTCGCTTAACTACCAGGAATTTATCATGAAAATTGTAAGGGAGGCGCTGGCCGGAACGCAGGAGTCCAGCGACCTGATGGTGAAAATCGCTCCCGCTCACGGCGAGCTGGAGATAGTCATCCACAGTGAAGTGATTAAGCAGTTTGGCGAGCAAATTCGCCAGGTGGTCAACGACACGTTGCGCGCCATGAACGTGCACCAGGGATTAATCATTATTGAAGACAAAGGGGCGCTGGACTGTGTGATCCGCGCCCGTCTGCAAAGCGCGCTGATGCGTGCCGCCGATGAACAGGCCATCAACTGGGGGGCGCTGAAATGAGCAAACTCCGCCGCAGCATGCTGTTCCTGCCGGGCGCCAACGCCGCCATGCTCTCCACCGCCTTTATCTACCGTCCCGACTCCATCATGTTTGACCTTGAGGACGCCGTTGCCCTGCGCGAGAAGGATACCGCGCGCATGCTGGTGTTTCACGCGCTGCAGCACCCGATGTATCAGGATATCGAAACCGTGGTGCGCATTAACCCGCTCAGCACGCCGTTTGGCCTGCTGGATCTGGAAGCCGCCGTGCGGGCCGGCGTGGACGTGATCCGCCTGCCAAAAACCGACACGCCGGACGATATCTACGAGCTGGAGGGCCACCTTGAGCGTATCGAGCAGGCGTGCGGCCGCGAGGTCGGCTCCACCCGCGTGATGGCGGCGATTGAGTCGGCCATTGGCGTCATCAACGCCGTGGCGATTGCCCGCAGTTCTCCGCGCCTCATCGGCATTGCGCTGGCCGCCTTTGACTACGTGATGGACATGCAGACCGAGCGCGGCGACGGCACCGAGCTGTTCTATGCCCGCTGCGCCGTGCTGCACGCCGCCCGCGCTGCCGGTATCGACGCCTTCGACGTGGTGTGGTCAGACGTTAACGACGAGGCCGGTTTCCTGCGCGAGGTCGATCTGATCCGCAAGATGGGCTTCAACGGCAAATCGCTGATCAACCCGCGTCAGATTGATCTGCTGCACAACGCTTACGCCCCGACGCAGGAAGAGGTGGATCACGCCAGAAGGGTGATTGAGGCGGCGGAAGAGGGCGAGCGTAACGGCCTGGGCGTGGTGTCGCTCAACGGCAAAATGGTGGATGCACCGATTATTAACCACGCGCAGGTGGTGCTGGAGCGCGCGGCAGCCTCCGGCGTGCGTCGGTAAGGATAAGATGATGAATCAGACTGAACTTCTCCATGTGAATTTTCCCCATCTGCGGGACCTGAAGCCCTTCGATACCGCCCACAGCGCCACGCCGTGGCTGGCGGACAGCGACGCGAAGCACAGCCGCAAGCTCTGCGCCTCTGTTGAAGAGGCGGTTAAGCGCTGCGGCCTGCAGGACGGGATGACCATCTCCTTCCACCATGCGTTTCGCGAAGGCGACCGGGTGATCAACACCGTCGTGGCGCTGCTGGCGCGGATGGGCTTCAAAAACCTGACGCTGGCCTCCAGCTCGCTGATGACCTGCAACGATGCGCTGATCGAGCATATCGAAAGCGGCGTCATCGCCCGGATTTACACCTCCGGCATGCGCGGCAGGCTGGCGGACGCCATCTCCCACGGGTTGATGGACGAGCCGGTGCAAATTCACTCCCACGGCGGGCGCGTGAAGCTGCTCCAGGACGGCGAGCTGAATATCGACGTGGCGTTTCTCGGCGTGCCGTGCAGCGATGAGTTTGGCAACGCCAACGGGACGCACGGCAAATCGTGCTGCGGTTCGCTCGGCTACGCGATGGTGGACGCGCACTTTGCCCGCAAGGTGGTGCTGCTGACTGAAGAGCTGGTGCCGTTCCCCAATATGCCCGCCAGCCTGGTGCAGGACCAGGTGGACTACATCGTGCAGGTTGAAAGCGTGGGCGACCCGGCGAAAATCAGCGTCGGCGCGGCCCGCGTCACCAGCAACCCGCGCGAGCTGATGATCGCCCGCTATGCCGCGGACGTGATCGAGCATTCCGGCTACTTCAAGCCGGGCTTCTCGATGCAGACCGGCTCCGGCGCGGCGGCCACGGCCTGCACCCGCTTTATGGAAGAGAAGATGGAGCGCAGCGGCGTGAAGGCGCGCTTTGCGCTCGGCGGCATCACCGGCAGCCTGGTGGATCTGCACGAGAAGGGGCTCATCGAAAAGCTGCTCGATACCCAGTGCTTTGACGGCCAGGCGGCGGCCTCGCTGGCGCGTAACCCGAACCACGTGGAGATCTCCACCAACGTTTACGCTAACCCAGGCAGCAAGGCGGCAAGCTGCGACCAGCTCGACGTGGTGATCCTCAGCGCCCTGGAAATCGACGTCGAGTTCAACGTCAACGTCATCACCGGCTCCGACGGCGTGATGCGCGGCGCGTCCGGCGGGCACTGCGACGTGGCCGCCGCGGCGAACCTGACCATCGTCGTTGCCCCTCTGCTGCGCAGCCGCATTCCGACGGTGGTGAAGCGGGTTACCACGCGCCTCACGCCGGGCGAAAGCATCGACGTGCTGGTTACCGATCACGGCATCGCGGTCAACCCGGCGCGCCCGGAAATCCGCGAGCGGCTGCTGGAAGCCGGGCTGAAGGTTGTGGATATCAACGCGCTGTACGAGCGAGCGATCTCCCTGACCGGCGTTCCGAAACCGATTGAGTTTACCGACAAAATCGTCGGGGTGATCCGCTATCGCGACGGCAGCGTGATCGACACCGTGCGACAGGTGAAGGAGGACGTATGACTTTAGCGACACCCGTGCGGGCGGGTGTCAGCCTTGACGAACTGCTGGCGGCGAAAGAGCGCCGCGCAGCGCGCCAGGCTGACATGCTTGAGCACTATCAACAACCGGTGATTTCCCTCACGCTGGTCACGCCAGGGGAAATCAAGGACAGCCTGCGCTATCGCAATACCATGGGCGTGGCGCTGCAGATGTGCGACCAGCTGCTGTGGGAGAACCGCTGGCAGGTGCTGGATCGCCAGGTACTGTGGCTCCCGACGGGGCCAGAAGCCCTCTGGTGCGTGGCCCATCCGGCGGTGGAAATCAAAGCGCACTGTGCGGATCTGGAGCAGACGCACCCGCTCGGCAGGCTGTGGGATCTGGACGTGATCTGTCCTCAGCACGGCCACGTCGGGCGTCAGTCGCTGGGGGCGAATCTCAGGCGCTGCCTGATCTGCGACGCGCCCGCTCATGCCTGTTCCCGTTCGCGCAATCACCCCGTTGAGCAGGTGGTTTCCCGCGTGGAGAAGACGATTGATGACTGGTTTGCTCGCGACTAAACCGCGCCCGGCTGACGTGCCCGCGCTTGCCGAGGCGGCGCTGTGGCAGGAGCTGGAGCTGACGCCCAAGCCGGGGCTGGTGGACACGCTCAACAACGGTTCCCATCGCGATATGGACCACGCGCTGTTCGTCCGCAGCATTGCGGCGATTACGCCGTGGTTTTCGCGCTTTGCCGAGCTGGGCAGCGCGCATGCGGATAAACCCGCTGGCGAACAGCTACGGTTTCTCCGCCCGATGGGGCTGGCCTGCGAGCAGGCGATGTATGCCGCGACGAACGGGGTGAACACGCACAAAGGCGGGATTTTTGCCCTGGGTTTACTGTGCTTCGCCGCCGGTCGTGTGAAAAATATCTCCGCAGAGAGCCTCTGCTGTGAGGTGAGTAACATCTGCCGCGGGCTGGTGTCGCGGGAGCTGGCCGCACGCAGCGGACAGGCGACGGCTGGCGAGCGACAGTTCCAGCAGTACGGCTTAACCGGTGCGCGCGGTGAGGCGGAGAGCGGCTTTGCGACGGTGTGTAAGGCGCTGGCGCAGTGGAACGGACATTCACTTCACGGCCTGCTGTTACGCCTGATGGCCGTCAATCAGGACAGTAATCTGGTATCTCGCGGCGGCATGGAAGGGCTGCGCTACGTTCAGGGCTACGCGCGGGAACTGCTGGCTAACGGCTGGGACCGCGAGGCGTTGCTTAGGATGGATAACGCATTGATTGAACGCAATCTGAGTCCGGGCGGCAGCGCGGATTTACTGTCGGTGGGGTGGGTGCTGTCTGCAATAAAATAGCCGGGTGGCGGCTTCGCCTTACCCGGCCTACGGTCTTATTTTGTAGGCCCGGCAAGCGCAGCGCCACCGGGCACAACAATCAATGCGCGATTGGCTGCGCACCGTGTGGTTCACGTACGTGCTTGTACTTGAACAGCGCGATGAACGCGAAGAACAGCACCAGCGAGTACGCCGCGAAGATCAGCCATACAGGCTGCCAGTTGGTGATGCCGTTGGTGGTGTACATCTCCACCACTTTACCGCTCACCACGCCGCCCAGAATACAGCCGAAGCCGTTGGTCATCATCAGGAACATACCCTGCGCGCTGGCGCGGATTTCAGGCTTCACTTCTTTTTCCACAAACACCGAACCGGAGATGTTGAAGAAGTCGAAGGCGCAGCCGTAAACAATCATCGACAGCACCAGCAGCACGGTGCCGAACGGGCTTGGGTCGCCATAGGCGAACAGACCGAAGCGCAACATCCACGCCGCGATACTGATCAGCATGACGTTCTTGATGCCGTAGCGGCTCAGGAAGAACGGGATGGTCAGGATGAACAGTGTCTCAGAGATCTGAGAGATGGACATCATCACCGACGCATGTTCAACGATAAAGCTGCCGGAGAACAGCGGGTTGTTATCGAAGCTGTGCAGGAAGGTGTTGCCGAACATGTTGGTGATTTGCAGCTCTGCGCCCAGCAGCATGGAGAAGATGAAGAAGATCGCCATGCGTTTGTTTTTGAACAGCGCGAAGGCGTCCAGGCCGAGCATGGTGCTCCAGCTCTGGTTTTTCTGCTGGTTAGACACCGGAATGGTTGGCAGCGTCAGGGTGAAGATCGCCAGCAGCACGGAGAGCGCCGCACCGATATAGAGCTGCATATGGCTCAGTTCGAAGCCCGCGAAGCTCACGCCCCACATCGCCATGATAAAGCCGATGGTGCCCCAGATACGGATTGGCGGGAAATCGGTCACGATATCCATATCCGCGGATTTCAGGCGGTAGTAGGAGATGGTGTTGATCAGCCCAAGCGTTGGCATATAGGCCAGCGAGTTAAGCAGGATCACCATGAACATTGCTCCCGGCGTGGTCACCTGGGCTGCCATAAACAGCGTCCCCGCGCCCACCAGATGGCAAAGCATGTACAGCCATTTGGCGCTTAGCCATTTATCCGCCACGATCCCCAGCAGCGTCGGCATGAAGACCGCCGCAATACCGAGCGAGCTGTATACGGCACCGATTGACGCACCATCGAACTTGAGCGTCACAAACATATAGGAGCCGAGTGTAGTCAGCCAGCTACCCCACAGGCAGAACTGCAGAAACGACAATATTTTAAGCTGCAGCTTAAGGTTCATGTTACTTTCCTCACAAGTGAGCGGGAGATATGTTGTTATAGGAACATTCAGGGTTGTTATTTGATGCAATTCTATCAGTTGGCAACGATATGTTTTGTTACCTCCCGCAAAAAAATGCAATCCACATTAATTTGCAGTTTGGATTGTGATGCAAATAACATTTTCGTATGGGTGGGGGGAAGCAGAACACCTTCTCCTTGCAGGAGAAGGTGTGCCGATCACCGACGACGATAGTTTTTCTGCGCGGTATTCACCTTATACAGGTACCGGCGGGATTCCGCAGACGGGTGGCGGGTGGTGAGGGTGGAGTAGACATCCCCCGGCGCCATGCTGTTGATGATGTTTGCGGCCTGCACTTTGTCATTTGAGAAGACGCGCAGCACGCTGCCCGCACCGCCGTTATAGGCGGTGATCACCGCATAGCGGCGCGATGTTGGGTTATCAATTCCACCCAGGTACACATTGTTCAGCATCGCCAGATAGGCGGTACCGGTATCAATGTTGCTCTGCGGGTCGAACAGATAGCTGCGGCTCGGCGTGCCGGATTTCCCCTGCGCGCGGAAGACGTCTTTCCCGGCGCTGTGCTGCACCACCTGCATCAGCCCCAGGGCGTCGGAACGGCTTACCGCATACGGGTTAAACGACGATTCGGTCTGCATAATCGCCAGGATCAGCGACTCATCCACGCCGTACTTACGTGAGGCCTGACGCACCATCCCAATGTACTTATGCGCACGCTTGTCGAGGTGGTTCGGGACGAGGTTGATGGTGACGCTGTAGATGATCTTCAGACCGTTAGAGCGGCTTTTCAGGCGTGTCTGCAGCAGGTAGTCGGCAAATTTCGTGGCGCGACCTTCCCAGCGGATCGGCTGGCCGGTCTGATCGACAACCTGACCGTACAGGAACGGCTCTTTCGAGATCGTAATATCGTCGGCATCGGAGTAGAGATCGATAGATCCCGGATCGTCACCCATCAGCAGGGTTTTGATAATGGCCTGACGTAAGCGCGCTGCAGGGTCAGTGCCTGCAATGGTCTCAATCGTGATCGTACCCTCATCAAAGTTGATGTGGCTACGGGTCAAATAGGCGTCGGTGTACTTAACGTAGTCCTTGGGTCCGGCAATAAGAACTTCGTTAAATCCCCATATGTTCTCGATGTTGTGGGCAAACTGCCCCATCAAAATGTCAAAACCGTTGGTGTCCTTGATCCAGGCTTCGTTGTAATCTTCGCCTTTTTTTGACGAACACGAGACAAGCAACGGCGCAACAAGGGCTAGCGCTAAAAGTTTTTTCATCATTCCGGGAGTGCGTGTTGTGTTTGCTTTAACGGCGGGGTTTCCCCCGCACGCTGTTATTTTTCCGGTGGCGTATAGCCTTCGATGTGCACGTCTTTACCTTCGAACAGGAAGCTCACCATCTCCTGCTCCAGCAGCTTGCGGTGTTCCGGGTTCATCATGCTGAGTTTCTTCTCGTTAATCAGCATGGTCTGCTTTTTCTGCCACTGTCCCCAGGCTTCTTTGGAGATTTCATTGTAGATGCGTTTACCCAGGTCGCCCGGATAAAGCTGGAAATCCTGGCCCTCAGCGTCACGCTGCAGGAAAGTACAAAAAATCGTTCTGGCCATACTCATTCCTCTTTTTCTTGTCGATGCTAAACCATTGCACCGGCACGTAATTGCTGTAACAGGCGCTCCACGGGAGCCGCCAGTCCGACTGATGGCGGTTGCGCTAAGTTATACCAGAGAGCGGTGCCTTCATCCATGCACGAGGCAAATGACGACACGGGAAGCCACATGGGTACAATATCCAGGTGGAAATGGCTGAAGGTATGGCGAAACGCGGTCAGCTGCGTCAGGTTATCGGCAGCAATCCCGCGCTTTTTAAGCCATTCACGCAGCAAGTCTTCATCTTCAAACTGTGGGAAGCAGTATAGACCACCCCACAGGCCGCTCGGCGGACGTTGGGCCAGGAAGACCTCGTCGCCGTGCTGCATCAGCAGCATATAGCCGGTGCGCTCCGGCAGCGTCTGTTTGGGTTTCTTACCCGGATACTGCGCCCAGGAATGGTTGGCATACGCCACGCAGAGATTATTCACCGGGCAGAGTTCGCATTTTGGTTTTGAGCGCGTGCAGACCATGGCGCCGAGATCCATCATCGCCTGGTTGAAACGCTCGACGCCGTTGGCTGGGGTGACCGCTTCACTAATTTCCCAAAGACGTTTTTCAACGTCCTTCTTCCCCGGCCAGCCGTCGACGGCGTAGCAGCGTGCCAGCACGCGCTTTACGTTGCCGTCGAGGATCGGGAAATGCTTGCCTAACGACAGGGAAAGAATCGCACCTGCGGTTGAGCGTCCGACGCCGGGGAGATCAGCAACCTCGTCGAAGGTTTCCGGGAATTTCCCGTTGTGGCGCGTCGCGACCTGCTGCGCGGCCTTGTGAAGGTTACGCGCGCGGGCGTAATAGCCAAGACCGGTCCACAGGTGCAGGACCTCGTCCAGCGGCGCGTTGGCCAGATCGGTGACCGTCGGGAAGCGCGCCATAAAACGCTCGAAGTAAGGGATCACCGTGGCGACCTGCGTTTGTTGCAACATCACCTCGGAGAGCCATACTTTGTAAGGCGTTTTTTCAATTTGCCAGGGCAGGGTTTTACGCCCGTATTTGTCGTACCAGTCCAGCACCTGGGCTGAAAATTGAGAGGCTTGCATGGTCATCGATTCGCATAATCAGGGACGCAGATTGCAGCACAGCGTCAATCTGCTGTAAACCGGATCTTTCCCATGCTTGCATAGAAGCCTTAACTTTGGATAATGCCCGTTTCCCGAACATTCTCACAAGCAGACAACTCTTTTATGAAAAACGACGTCATTTCACCGGAATTTGATGAAAACGGTCGCCCGCTGCGCCGTATTCGCAGCTTTGTCCGCCGTCAGGGCCGCCTGACAAAAGGGCAGCAACATGCGCTGGACAACTACTGGCCGGTGATGGGCGTTGAGTTCAGCGAGCAGCCTCTGGACTTTACTGAACTGTTCGGCCGCGAAGCTCCCGTCACGCTGGAGATCGGTTTTGGTATGGGCTCCTCGCTGGTGACCATGGCGAAAGCCCGCCCGGAGCAGAACTTCCTCGGTATCGAAGTCCACTCCCCGGGCGTGGGTGCATGCCTGGCAACGGCCCATGAAGAGGGCGTTGAGAACCTGCGCGTGATGTGTCACGACGCGGTGGAAGTGCTGCACAAAATGATTCCTGACAATTCTTTAACCATGGTTCAGCTCTTTTTCCCTGACCCGTGGCACAAAGCACGTCATAATAAACGCCGTATCGTTCAGGCGCCGTTTGCCGAGCTGGTGAAAAGCAAGCTGAAGCTGGGCGGTGTCTTCCATATGGCGACCGACTGGGAACCGTATGCGGAACATATGCTGGAAGTGATGTCGTCGCTGGACGGCTATAAAAACCAGTCTGCGAGCAATGACTATGTACCGCGTCCGGAATCGCGTCCGGTAACGAAATTTGAACAGCGTGGCCATCGTCTTGGTCACGGTGTATGGGACTTAATGTTCGAGAGGGTGAAATAATGGCAAAGAATCGTAGCCGTCGTCTGCGTAAAAAGATGCACATCGAAGAATTCCAGGAAGTGGGCTTCTCCGTTGCGTGGCGTTTCCCGGAAGGCACCAGTGTAGAACAGATCGATCAGGACGTGGATGCGTTCATCAACGACGTGATTGAGCCAAACAAGCTGGCCTTCGACGGTAGCGGCTACCTGGCATGGGAAGGTCTGATCTGCACCCAGGAAGTGGGTAAATGCACCGAAGAACATCAGGCGCTGGTGCGTAAATGGCTTGAGGACCACAAGCTGGAAGATGTCCGCGTCAGCGAACTTTTCGACGTTTGGTGGGACTAATAAAGAAGTCAGGGGCCAGCATTAGCTGGCCCATTTTGTCTGAGGGAGTGTTTAAGATGCGCAAAACGTTGCTGGCTGTTGCTTTGATGGCAACTGGATTCACCGCCCATGCGGATTATCAGTGTAGCGTCACCCCGCGTGATGACGTGGTGTTAAGCCCGCAAACCGTGCAGGTCAAAGGCGAGAACGGCAATCTGGTGATTACGCCAGAAGGGAACGTCACCTATAACGGCAAGCAGTACAACCTGACTGCCGCACAGCGTGAGCAGGCGAAAGACTATCAGGCCGATTTGCGTACCGCGCTGCCGTGGATTAATGAAGGTGCCCTGACGCGCGTCGAAAAGAGCCGCGTGGCGCTGGATAAGATCATCACTAAAGAGGTGGGGGAGAGCAGCAATATGCGCACCCGCCTGACGAAGCTTGATAAGCAGCTTAAAGAACAGATGAACCGCATTATCGAGACGCG
This sequence comes from Enterobacter sp. DC4, assembly GCF_000568095.1. NCBI lineage: Bacteria > Pseudomonadati > Pseudomonadota > Gammaproteobacteria > Enterobacterales > Enterobacteriaceae > Enterobacter > Enterobacter sp. DC4. Next base: position 402,482 of record NZ_AZUB01000005.1, read on the forward strand.
CTCCGACGGCCTGACTTTCCACTACAAGGCGATTGATCAGGTCCGTGCCGACGGGCAGCAGTTGGTGAACCAGGCGATGGGCGGCATCCTGCAGGACAGCATCAACGAGATGGGCGCCAAAGCCGTGCTAAAAGGCGGCGGTAACCCGCTGCAGGGCGTGCTGGGCAGTCTGGGCGGCCTGCAAACCTCTATTCAGAACGAGTGGAAGAACCAGGAAGATGATTTCCAGCAGTTCGGCAAAGACGTGTGTAAACGCGTGGTGTCGCTGGAAGACAGCCGAAAGGCGCTGGTGGGGACGTTGAAGTAAGTTCCCCTCACCCTAACCCTCTCCCCAAAGGGGCGAGGGGATGGTTTGCTCCCTCTCCCTTTCAGGGAGAGGGCCGGGGTGAGGGTTGCAGCATTTGCAGTGTTTCATGGATCTTTTCCAGCACAGCCTCTTCGTTATTCCAGAGTTCGTTGTTCCAGAATCGTATAACGTGCCAGCCCTTTTGGTTTAACCACAACGTCCTTTGACGATCGTATTCCTGATTTTCATCATGCTGTCCACCATCCAGTTCAACTGCCAGACGTGCTTCGCAGCAGGCGAAATCGAGTATGTAATTTCCTGCCGGATGCTGTCGGCGAAATTTATAATTTTCGAAACGGCGGCTGCGCAGTAGATACCAAAGTCGCCTTTCTTCCGTTGTCAGCTCGCGTCTGAGCTGCTTTGCATATGAACGAGTAATTTCCATCCCCCGCACTCTGCCAGCCTTTCCCTCAGCCGGCAGAACGGGATGCAAAATCCTGAATCAGCCTTCAGGATTCTTCGGCGAGGAACAGCTCAAGAAGGGAGTTTAAGAACAGTTTGCCGTGCTCGGTGATCTGCCAGTATCCATCACACTCGGTGAGATACCCCTGGGCCAGCGCCTCGTCGATTTGCGGGCGAATCACCGATTCCGGCAGCCCGGTGTAACGTGTAAATTCCGCGCGCGGCGCGGCCTCCAGCAGGCGGAAGCGGTTCATAAAGAACTCAAACGGCTTATCCGCCGCCTCAACGTCGTGCTGACGCTCCAGGTAGCGGCCTTCCATATACCCGCGCGGGTGGCGGGTTTTGGCGGTGCGCAGAATGCGCCCGTCCGGGAAGGTCACCTTGCCGTGCGCGCCGCAGCCAATCCCCAGATAGTCACCAAAGCGCCAGTAGTTCAGGTTGTGCTGACACTGGTAGCCCGGCTTCGCATACGCCGACGTTTCGTACTGCTGATAGCCCGCAGCAGTTAACAACTGGTGACCCTGCTCGAAGATATCCCACAGCGCGTCGTCATCCGGCAGCACCGGCGGGCGGGAACCGAACAGCGTGTTTGGCTCGATGGTGAGCTGGTACCACGACAGGTGCGGCGGGTTCAGCGCAATGGCCTGGCGCAGGTCGTCCAGCGCCTCGTCCAGCGACTGATCCGGCAGGCCGTGCATCAAATCGAGGTTGAAGCTGCGAAGATTAAGCCCGGTCGCCAGGTTTGCCGCGCGCTTCGCCTCTTCCGGGCCGTGAATGCGCCCAAGACGTTTTAGCTTCGGTTCGCTAAAGCTCTGCACGCCGATGGAGATGCGGTTTACGCCCGCGCGCTGATAGTCGACAAAACGGTCGGCTTCAACGGTGCCGGGGTTGGCTTCCATCGTAATTTCAGCATCCGCTGCCAGGTTCAGGCGCGCACGCACGCCGTCCAGCAGCGTCTGCATCGCCGGGCCGGACAGCAGGCTCGGCGTACCGCCACCAATGAAAATGGTCTTAACTTCACGTCCCTGTGCGTAAGGTACATCGGCGTCCAGGTCAGCCAGCAGATGCGCAACGTAATCATCGTGCGGCACTTCGCCCTTCAGCGCGTGCGAGTTGAAATCGCAGTACGGGCATTTCTGCACGCACCACGGGATGTGAATATAAAGACTCAGAGGCGGCAAATTAGCCATTACGCAGTGCTTCCAGTAACAGTTTCAGCGCGCGTCCACGGTGGGAAATCGCGCTTTTCTCTTCGCGGGTCAGTTCCGCAGCGGTTTTGCCCTCGGTCGGGACAAAGAAAATCGGGTCGTAGCCAAAGCCGCCGTTACCAGCCGCTTCACGGGTAATCACGCCCGGCCAGCTGCCGTGGCAGACGATAGGCGTAGGGTCTTCCGCGTGACGCAGATAGACCAGCACGCAGTGGAACTGCGCGGTACGCTGCTCGTCCGGTACGTCTTTCAGGGCGACAAGCAGCTTTTCCAGATTCTGCTGGTCGGTAGCGTCAGCGCCGGAGTAGCGCGCGGAGTAAATCCCCGGCGCGCCGCCGAGAAAATCCACGGCCAGGCCAGAGTCGTCGGCAATCGCGGGCAGGCCCGTAATCTGCGCGGCGTGGCGCGCTTTCAGGATCGCGTTTTCGATAAACGTCAGCCCCGTCTCTTCGGCGGAATCCACGCCAAGATCGGTCTGGGCGACCACGTCCAGCCCAAAATCATTTAATAGCGAGGCCAGCTCGCGCACTTTACCAGCGTTGCCGGTCGCGAGAACAACTTTCTGCATGGTTTAGTCCTGTTCTTTCAGTGCCGCGACTTCCGTCGGGATAGATTGCGGATTAAGGATTTTTACCTGTTTATGTCGCCCAAGTTCACCTTTTTCAATGATGACCTGGCTTTTGGCGACGCGAAACTGTTTTGCCAGATATTTAGTCAGATGCGCGTTCGCCTGGCCGTCAACCGGCGGGGCGGTGATGGCGACTTTTAACTCGTCGCCATGCAGCCCAACAATACTGTCACGGCTGGCTTTTGGCTGAATATACAGCCGCAAGACCAGCCCGTCAGCGCAGGTGCTTACTGCACTCATAGCGCCATCCACAGCCCCGGCAGCAGCATATTGCCCGTGGACTGTAACAGCTCAGCGATCCCCATGTTGACCACATAGAGCAGCAGAACCAGGATCATCGGGGAAAAATCGATGCCGCCCATAGACGGAAGCAGGTTACGGATTGGACGCAGCAGCGGCTCTGCCAGCTGAATCAAAGCATACTCAACCGGGCTACGCCCCTGGCTGACCCAGCTCATGATGGCCATCACCAGCAGCACCCAGAAAATAAGCAGACCGATGGTTTTGACCAGAATAAGGACCGCAGCAATCCAGATAATCGGCTGGAAGGTAATGACCATAAACAGCACGATCGCTTTGATAACGCTCAGAATAAACGCCACCAGCAGAGACGAACTGTCGATGGGGCCCATAGCCGGGATAATACGGCGCAATGGTCCGACAACAGGCTGCGTGATTTTCACGACAAACTGCGAGAACGGATTGTAAAAATCACAGCGGGCCCACTGCATCCAGACGCGCAGCAAAAGCGCCATCGTATACAGCTCAAGCACAGTTGAGAGCAGGAAAGTCAACGTCTTCATGGCGTTCCTCAGGTTTCCTTATTATTTTGAGTAGTCGCGCGCACCGAAAATTGCCGTGCCGATGCGCACCATAGTGCTGCCTGCCGCGATGGCGGCTTCCATATCATCCGACATGCCCAGAGAAAGCGTGTCTACCGTGTTATAGCGCGCTTTAAGCGCCTCAAATGCTACAGCCATTTGCTGTGCCACGGCAAACTGCCTTTCATAACTTGACTCAGGCGCCGGAATGGCCATCAGCCCGCGCAGGGTTAAGCGCGGCAGTTCGGCCACCTCTGCGGCCAGTGCGCCCAGCTCGCTCAGCGCAATGCCGGACTTGCTGTTTTCGTCGCTGATGTTGACCTGAATCAGCACGTTAAGCGCTGGCATCTCTGCCGGACGCTGGTCGTTCAGACGTGTCGCAATGCGCAGGCGGTCAATGGTATGGCACCAGTCGAAGTGCTCTGCCACCAGACGGCTTTTGTTCGACTGCAGCGGGCCAATAAAGTGCCACTGCAGATCTTTATTCCCCTGTTCCTGGAAGTAGCGAATTTTATCCACGCCTTCCTGCACGTAATTTTCACCAAACGCCCGCTGGCCTGCGTCAATGGCTTCTGCGATAGCGCTCGCAGGCTTGGTTTTGCTGACTGCAAGCAGCGTAATTTCTTCTGAAGCCCGGCCGCAACGCGTTGCGGCGGCTGAGATTTTGTCCCGGACCTGTGCCAGGTTATGCGCAATGTCGTTCATTTTCCGAGGAGTAGTGTATGGATGTGGAAGAAATTGTGGCCCTTAGTGTAAAGCATAACGTCTCCGATCTACACCTGTGCAGTGATTCGCCACCCCGCTGGCGCAGAACGGGCCGCCTTGAGCCGGCACCGTTTCCTCCTCCTGACGTCGGGGCGTTGTTAAAAGCGTGGCTCAACGACGAGCAGCAGGGGATATGGTGGGCCAGCGGGCAGGTGGATTTTGCCGTGACGGTGGCGGGAGGCCAGCGTCTGCGCGGCAGTGCCTTTAAGCAGATGAGCGGTGTCTCTGTAACGCTCCGGCTGTTGCCGCGTACCTGCCCGCAGCTCGCTTCGCTGGGCGCGCCGCGGGCAATCCAGGAACTGTTAACCAATGACGCCGGACTGATTCTGGTGACAGGAGCAACCGGCAGCGGTAAATCTACGACGCTGGCGGCGATGGTCGATTTTCTTAACCGCCATACTGATGGCCATATCCTCACGCTCGAAGATCCGGTGGAGTTTATCTACCGGAGCGAGCGTTGTCTGATCCAGCAGCGGGAGATAGGTCAGCACAGCCCGTCATTTGCAGAAGCGCTGCGCAGTGCCTTACGCCAGGATCCTGACGTGATTCTGCTTGGGGAGTTACGCGACAGCGAAACGATCCGCCTGGCGCTGACGGCGGCGGAGACCGGACATCTGGTGCTGGCGACGCTGCATACGCGCGGGGCATCGCAGGCGATTGAACGGCTGGTCGATACGTTCCTGGCGCAGGAGAAAGATCCGGTGCGTAACCAGCTGGCCGGCAGCCTGCGGGCGGTGCTGGCGCAAAAGCTGCTTCCCGATCTCCAGGGCGGGCGCGTCGCGCTGTATGAACTGCTGGTGAACACTGCAGCGGCGGCGAATCTCATTCGTGAAGGGAAAACGTGGCAACTGCCCGGCATCATTCAAACCGGTCAGCAGGCAGGTATGCAGAACTTTGACCAGAGCCTGGCGGAGAGACGGGCGCAGGGGCGGCTGTAGGCCCCTGTGCTTAAAAGCCCTGCTCGAAATAGCTTTCGAGGATGATAACGGCAGAAGCGGAGTCCACGCTGCCTTTGTTCAGCGCCCGGAAGCCGCCGTGCTCAAACAGACCCGCACGCGCTTCGACGGTGCTTAGACGCTCGTCGTGCAGCTTCACGGAGACGCCAAAGCGGCCATGGATTTTGTTGGCGAACTTACGCGCCCGGGCGGTCAGCGGCTGTTCGGTACCGTCCATGTTCAGCGGTAGCCCAACGATCACGTCATCGGGCTGCCACTCCTTGAGCAGGCGCTCGATGAGGTTCCAGTCCGGCGTACCGTCGTTGGCCTTCAGGGCCGTAAGCGGACGCGCGGTACCGGTGATGCGCTGCCCCACGGCGACGCCAATGCTTTTGGTACCAAAATCGAAGGCAAGAAGCGTTCCGCTCATCAGGCGTGCCCCGCTACGCCAGGCATGGTCAGGATATCAATGCCAATCAGCTTTGCCGCGTCACGCCAGCGATCGGCGATAGGGGTTTTAAACAGGATATTCATGTCCGCAGGGGCGGTGAGCCAGGCGTTATCGAGGATCTCCTGCTCAAGCTGGCCTTTCTCCCACGACGAATAGCCCAGCGCCACCAGCACTTCAGAAGGCTGCTCTGCGGTGCCCAGCGTTTCGAGCACGTCACGCGAGGTGGTGATAACGGTCTTGTCGGAGATGCGAATGCTGGAAGAGAATACCGGCGGCGTATGCAGGATAAAACCGCGATCTTCTGCAAGAGGTCCACCCAGCATCACGGGTTTATCAAGCCGGATTTCCGGCAGTCGCGCTTCAGCCGGGATTTTCAGCTTGTCCAGAATTCCTTCAACCTGAAGATTTTCCAGCGGTTTATTAATGATAATGCCCATCGCACCGTCTTCATTGTATTCACAAATATAAACCACGGCGCGGCGAAAAATCGGGTCCTGGAGAGCAGGCATGGCAATAAGAAAGTGATGCTGTAAATTCATTGTCAGAGGTACTGTTTCCTGGTTTAAAAAGCGACAACGCCCAGTATGGGGACAAACTCAGGCGCTGTCACTAATAGTATTGTTAGGTTATTTTTGTAAACGCTTTTCGATAGCGTCCATCAGCATACCGGTGATTGAGACAGGGAATTCCGCTTCAATTTCACGAATGCAGGTCGGGCTGGTGACGTTCACTTCGGTAAGACGATCGCCGATGATATCCAGTCCGACGAAGATCAGGCCTTTGGCTTTCAGCGTAGGACCAACGCGGCGGGCAATTTCCCAGTCGCTTTCGGTCAGCGGACGCGGCTCGCCGCGGCCACCGGCGGCCAGATTACCGCGGGTTTCGCCACCCTGCGGGATACGTGCCAGGCAGTAAGGAACCGGTTCGCCATCCACCACCAGAACGCGTTTGTCGCCGTCTTTGATCGCCGGAATATAGTTCTGCGCCATGCAGTAGCGCGTGCCCAGTTCGGTCAGCGTTTCGGCAATCACGCCAATGTTTGGGTCGCTCTCTTTCACGCGGAAAATCGATGCGCCGCCCATGCCGTCCAGCGGCTTCATGATGATATCGCCGTGCTTCTGCCAGAATTCTTTCAGCTGCGCTTTGCTGCGGGTCACCAGGGTTTCCGGCGTCAGGTCAGAGAACCAGGCGGTGTAGAGCTTCTCGTTACAGTCGCGCAGGCTCTGGGGCTTGTTGACGATCAGCGTGCCTTTCTCTTCAGCGCGTTCGAGAATATAGGTGCAGTAGATGTATTCGGTGTCGAACGGCGGATCTTTACGCATCAGGATGACGTTGAGATCGGCCAGGGCAATGTCCTGCTCGGTGCCGAATTCGTACCATTTGTCGTAGTTCTGCTCGACGTTAACGATGCGGGTGCGCGCGCGGGCTTCACCGTTGATCAGGTAAAGATCGTTCATCTCCATATAGTGGAGTTCATAGCCGCGACGCTGCGCTTCCAGCAGCATGGCGAAGCTGGAATCTTTCTTGATGTTAATGTTTGCGATGGGGTCCATCACGATGCCGAGCTTGATCATGTTCTTCTCCGTTAATGCTTCAACCCAGATCGCCAAACCGTACCTGTAGCGCGGTAATGGCCGTGAGTGCCGTTGTCTCAGTGCGCAGAACGCGAGGTCCCAACAGAATATCAGTAAACTGGTAACGTGCCGTCATCGCAATTTCGTCCGCCGACAGACCGCCTTCGGGGCCAATCAGCAGGCGTACGCGCTCAACGGGCAGGGGCAGCGTATTGATGCTGGCGCTGGCGCGCGGATGAAGATTGAGCTTCAGCCCACTGTCCTCTTCTGCACACCACTCCTCCAGATCCATCGCCGGGCGGATCTCCGGAATACGGTTGCGGCCACTCTGTTCGCAAGCCGCAATGGCAATTTTCTGCCACTGCTGGATCTTTTTGTTCAGACGTTCCGCATCCAGTTTAACGCCACAGCGCTCAGAAAAAAGTGGCGTAATGAGGCTTACACCCAGTTCAATGGATTTCTGAATGGTGAACTCCATTTTCTCGCCGCGCGACATCACCTGGCCCAGATGGATGTGCAGCGGTGATTCCCGGTCGTCCACTTCGCCACGCAGGACGTTAACGTGTACGCTTTTTTTATCAGACCGCGTGATTTCCGCGTCGAAAACCTGGTTCGAGCCGTCGAACAGCTGTATTGCCTGACCTGCGCCCATGCGCAGCACGCGGCCAACGTGGTTGGCGGCGTCATCAGACAGGGCGATTTCGCGGCCTGCGGTAATCAGTTCAGGATGGTAAATGCGGGGAATGCGCATAGTCAGAAATTCCATGTGTCATGCGATATAAGCGAATTGCCGTAGTGTAGGTTAGCTCTTTTGCGCCTGGCAAGCCCGCTGGACGTAAGGGTTGTGATTCCCCTGGACTCTGGCGATACGTTCGTCGCGCTGGCATTCCCACTCCGTCACCGGGTACTGCTTGTCCCAGGCGTTGAACAGCTGCGTCTGCTGGCGGGAAAGGTTGAGGTCGTAACGGTCACGCATATAGAAGTAGGTGCGGGCAATGCTGCCGCGCGCGCGGGCAGGGGGCTCGGCGACTTTTTCTTTAAAATCAACCTTCATACCGCACTGGCCGTACTGGCCTTCGCCACCGTTCCACTGGCTGTACATGAAATTACCCCGGTCGCCGTTCACTTCACCCACGGCAGGCTGCAGGTTATGCATATCGCTTTCCATCTGGCGATACACCGGATCTTTGGCGCAGTTTTTACGTCCGCCATCCTGCCAGCACTGGCGCTGGTGGCCAAACTGCCAGGCCGGAACGACATGCTCCCATTCAATACGGCTGGCGCGGTTTTCGTTTTTACGCACCTTGTAGCCGCAGGACTCAAGGTCAACGACCCCTTTTTTACCCTGCCAGTTAATTTTACAGCCGCAGTAGAAATCGCCCGGCACATCGGCGTTCACCTTCACGCCTGCGGCCTTGGCCTGGGAAAAACTGTTGATACCGTCGGCCAGAGCATGGCCTGAGAGCGCCGTCGTCAGAAAGGCGACCGCGAGAGAAAAATTACGGGACATCTTACACTCCGTGTCAAAACGAGCCCGCAACGTAACGAATGTTGTTCCTGTATGCAATCAGTCAGATCAGGAAAGTTCCTGAAAGTTCAGACGATTATTCCGCAACCAGCGGCTCGCCGCATTTGACGCAGCGGTAGGTCGCCTCGCCACGCACCACGCGATTATGGCGACGGACGGTAAGCTGGTGCTGCTGACACTGGCAGCGGTAGGGGAAGGTATTGCGGCGCACCGATTCCAGCTCGAACTGATGGGTACGGCGTGCCGGAACGCCGAGCACTGCCTCCATCATCCACTTCCACTCTTTTCCATGCGGCGCGACGCGGCCAAAGTGTTTCCACACCAGCAGATGTGCCAGCTCGTGCGGTACCACTTCCTCGATAAACGCCTGCTGGTTTTCCATCATCAGCACCGGGTTAAGGCGGATCTCATACGACTCGAGCCAGGCGGTACCGGCCGAGGTTCCACGCTGCTGGTAGACGAGTTTGGGTTCAGGATAATTGCGACCGAGCTTCAGGTTCGCCTGGGCGAGTTTTTCCCGCAGGCTGCGCATAACGGCCTGCTGAATGGCGATGGGGAGACGGGGTGCTTTCATAGGGGCAGAGCATAAAGCGCGAAGCGGGGAGGCGCAAGAGGCGCCTCCCGCAAGATAATTAGTCGTGAGCGCCGATTTCGCGCAGAGGACGACCTTTCATCAGGTTACGTTCAATATGTTCCAGCGAAACGTGTTTGGTTTCTGGAACCAGCCAGATGGTCAGCACAATAAAGAAGATGTTCAGACCGGCGTAGACCCAGAAGGTGTTCGCGTTGCCCAGGGTATTGAGCATGGTCAGGAACGTTGCGCCAACGATCATGTTGGCAACCCAGTTGGTTGCGGTAGAGCAGGTGATACCAAAATCACGCCCTTTCAGCGGCTGAATCTCCGAGCACAGTACCCAGATCAGCGGACCGGCGCTCATCGCAAACCCGACAATAAACATCAGCAGCATGCCTACCGCAAAGTACTGGGCGGTTGGGGAGTGAATGCCCACATGCATCATGGTACCGAGGACGCCCATACCGGCCGCCATCACCAGGAAGCCCAGCGTCAGGGTTGGCTTACGTCCCCAGCGGTCCACCAGACCGATGGCGATAAAGGTCGCCAGCACGTTGGTCAGACCCACGATGACGGTCCCCCACATCTGCTCGGTGGTGTTGGTATAACCCGCCAGCTCAAAGATTTTTGGCGCGTAGTACATGATGACGTTCATCCCGGTGAACTGCTGCATGACCTGCAGCAGCACGCCAAGGAACACCGCACGGCGGAAGTTGCTGTTCTCTTTAAACAGCGCCCAACCGGACTGTTTGACCTTCAGGCTTTCGCGGATCTCTTCCAGCTCGTTTTTCGCTTCGGCGCTGGTGTCGCGCAGGCGCATCAGCACGCGTTCGGCATCGTGGAATCGACGTTTGGCGGCGAACCAGCGCGGGCTGTCCGGCAGGAAGAAGACGCCAATCAGCAGCAGGATGGCCGGGATGATGATCACGCCGAGCATCCAGCGCCATGCGCCGCTGTAGCTAAACGCGGTATCGGAAAGGTACGCGCCCAGGATACCGATGGTGATCATCAGCTGGTACATCGAAATCATACTGCCGCGGATTTTCTCCGGCGCGATTTCAGACAGGTAAAGCGGGGCGGTATAGGACGCCACGCCCACGGCCAGACCAAGCAGCACGCGTGAAACCAGCAGAACCTCAACGTTAGGCGCTGCGGCAGAGAAGAGTGAACCGGCAACGAACAGGATCGCGCCGATCATCAGGCTCTTTTTACGCCCGAGCTTGAAGGAGAGCCAGCCGCTGCCGACGGCCCCGACGGCAGCGCCAAACATCATGGAGCTGACCACCCATTCCTGGGTGTGAGCGCTGATCTGGAACTCGTCAGTGATGAAAGGTAATGCACCGGCAATCACGCCGATATCCAGGCCAAAAAGTAATCCTGCCAGGGCGGCGAGGAAACAGACGAAGAATGTCATCGCCTTGTTGGACGTACGCCCCTGTTTTTTATTGTCAGGCATTATGCCCTCCAGTTGGGTTATCAGTTTTATTGATGTAAAGGGTAGGTGAGTGACTCGTAAAAATATGTGAGATTAATCACATAGGTGTAATCGGTTACACTAACGTGGAACCGTAAAAATAATTAAAGCTTTGAAAATATAGAGGTAAACGAGGTGATGCGCATCGCGTTTGTTAGAATTTCGGACTTAACTGAAATGAAATGTAACAGCAGAAGAAAGGCGATCAGGCAAAGAGAATATTCTGAAAGCGGAAGATATCCGCTGCGGTGTAATCGGTTCCAAATAACCGCCACCCGACAAAAAAGGCCAGCCCGAAGGCTGGCCTTTTAAAAGCGATGTCAGTCGATTACTTCAGACCGGCAGCTTCACGCAGCAGGGCGGCTTTGTCGGTTTTTTCCCATGGGAAATGTTCACGACCAAAGTGACCGTATGCTGCGGTTTCTTTGTAGATTGGGTGCAGCAGATCCAGCATCTGAATCAGGCCGTATGGACGCAGGTCGAAGAACTCGCGTACCAGCAGCGTCAGCTGTTCTGAAGGCACTTTCTCGGTACCGAAGGTTTCAACCATGATGGAGGTTGGTTCAGCCACGCCGATAGCGTAGGAAACCTGGATCTCACAGCGGTCAGCCAGGCCGGCGGCAACGATGTTTTTCGCCACATAACGTGCCGCGTACGCCGCAGAACGGTCAACTTTAGACGGATCTTTACCGGAGAACGCACCGCCACCGTGACGCGCCATGCCGCCGTAGGTATCAACGATGATTTTACGACCGGTCAGACCGCAGTCACCCATTGGGCCGCCGATAACGAAGCGTCCGGTTGGGTTGATGAAGAATTTGGTCGCAGAGCTCAGCCATTCGGTCGGCAGAACCGGCTTGATGATCTCTTCCATCACTGCTTCCTGCAGGGATTTCTGATCGATATCTTCGGAGTGTTGAGTAGAAAGCACTACCGCGTCAATCCCAACGATTTTGCCGTCGTCATACTGGAAGGTGACCTGGCTTTTTGCATCCGGACGCAGCCACGGCAGGGTGCCGTTCTTACGCACTTCAGCCTGACGCTGCACCAGACGGTGTGCGTAGGTGACCGGTGCTGGCATCAGCACGTCGGTTTCGTTGGTTGCATAGCCGAACATCAGACCCTGGTCACCCGCGCCCTGTTCCAGCGGATCGGCACGGTCAACGCCCTGGTTGATGTCTGGAGACTGTTTGCCAATCGCGCTCAGTACCGCGCAGGAGTTGGCATCAAAGCCCATATCAGAATGCACATAGCCGATCTCACGCACCGTGTTACGGGTGATCTCTTCGATATCAACCCATGCGCTGGTGGTAATCTCACCGCCAACCAGAACCATGCCGGTTTTGACATAGGTTTCACACGCGACGCGCGCTTTTGGATCCTGCGCCAGGATCGCATCCAGCACCGCATCGGAGATTTGGTCAGCAATTTTATCAGGATGTCCTTCTGATACGGACTCGGACGTAAACAGGTGTTTTGCCATGTTTTATTTCACCTAAGAGGAATTTGGTTAGCTCAAGCTGCTGTGTGGAATAGCCAAAGGAGATAATTCTACCAAGGCCTGCAGGTTTTTGACACTGGCAGTATGAGTGTTAATCAGTATAGATGGATTAACATCTGGATGGCTATTTTAGGTCACTTCTTCGCCCGATTTCCAGTTTTTTTTGACTAACCTCTCACTCAGTTGAAATTGCTGCTGGCAATAATTCCTGACGGCCCCGGCAACACGCGCATTTTTGTTTTGCTTTTTAGCCCCCTTCTCGGTATAAAACGCGGCGCGCGGCTCATATAAAATAAGCGCTCGATGAACTCATCGTGTCGCCACTTCCAGCCGGGTTAAGCAGTGAACTTTTAGCTTTGGCTTGGGGTCCGTTTCAGCAGAGGCGGCCGTGGAGGTGATACGAGATAATGAACCATCGTTTTCCGCTAATTCAGCGCAGCCGTTCTGGCGCGTATTTGATTCCCGCAACCCGCATTTCTAGTCTGCAAACCTGCCGATGTTATACCCATCTCGGCGCTTCTCAGGATTCCAGGGCCGGTCACGCTTTGTGAAAACTGAACAAGGGCGCTCTTGTTAATACAAGAGTTTTCTCGTGGTTTCGCCGAACCTTGTCATACAGAGTTCGGATACGTGTTTTACAATGATATGAATAAGAAACCGGTCGCACGGTCTGGATTTCAGCATACTCTGCTGGGAAACGGAGCCGTTTATGGGTTGTTATCGCCGTATAACGCTGCGATAGTAGTCAACTGTTTTACACTTAATACAAAGAGTTGAGGTTCGCTATGTCTGACGACATGTCTTCTTTTTCGCCTTCGTCAGCGGGCGAACAGGGTGTACTACGTTCTATGCAGGAGGTTGCGATGAGCTCCGAGGAAGCCAGCAAGATGCTGCGCACTTACAATATTGCCTGGTGGGGCAATAACTACTACGACGTCAACGAACTGGGCCACATCAGTGTCTGCCCGGATCCGGACGTCCCTGAAGCGCGCGTGGACCTTGCTAAACTGGTGAAAGCCCGTGAAGCTCAGGGCCAGCGTTTGCCTGCACTGTTCTGCTTCCCGCAGATCCTGCAACATCGCCTGCGTTCTATTAACGCCGCCTTCAAGCGCGCGCGTGAGTCCTACGGCTATAAAGGCGACTACTTCCTGGTTTACCCAATCAAGGTAAACCAGCACCGCCGCGTGATTGAATCCCTGATCCACTCCGGCGAGCCGCTGGGGCTGGAAGCTGGCTCCAAAGCGGAGCTGATGGCGGTTCTGGCGCATGCGGGCATGACCCGTTCGGTGATCGTCTGTAACGGCTATAAAGACCGTGAATACATTCGTCTGGCACTGATTGGCGAGAAGATGGGCCACAAGGTCTATCTGGTTATCGAAAAGATGACCGAAATCGCCATCGTGCTGGAAGAGGCCGAGCGTCTGAACGTGGTGCCACGCCTTGGCGTGCGTGCGCGTCTGGCGTCACAGGGTTCCGGTAAATGGCAGTCCTCCGGCGGCGAAAAATCCAAGTTCGGCCTGGCGGCGAACCAGGTGCTGCAGCTGGTGGAAATCCTGCGCGAGCGCGGTCGTCTCGACAGCATTCAGCTGCTGCACTTCCACCTCGGCTCGCAGATGGCCAACATTCGCGACATCGCCACCGGCGTGCGTGAATCCGCGCGGTTCTACGTTGAGCTGCACAAGCTTGGCGTGAACATTCAGTGCTTCGACGTGGGCGGCGGCCTGGGCGTGGACTACGAAGGGACCCGCTCGCAGTCGGACTGCTCCGTGAACTACGGCCTGAACGAATACGCGAACAATATCATCTGGGCGATCGGCGATGCCTGTGAAGAGAACGGCCTGCCGCACCCGACGGTAATCACCGAATCCGGCCGCGCGGTCACCGCGCACCATACGGTGCTGGTCTCTAACATCATCGGCGTTGAGCGTAGCGAAATCACCGAAGCGACGCCTCCGGCAGACGATGCCCCGCGTTCCCTGCAAAGCATGTGGGAAACCTGGCAGGAAATGCACGAGCCGGGCACGCGTCGTTCCCTGCGCGAATGGCTGCACGACAGCCAGATGGACCTGCATGACATCCACGTGGGGTATTCCTCAGGCACCTTCAGCCTGCAGGAGCGCGCGTGGGCGGAGCAGCTCTATCTGAACATGTGCCATGAAGTGCAGAAACAGCTCGACCCGAGCAACCGTGCGCACCGTCCGATTATCGACGAGCTGCAGGAGCGTATGGCGGATAAGATTTACGTCAACTTCTCGCTGTTCCAGTCAATGCCGGATGCCTGGGGTATCGACCAGCTGTTCCCGGTTCTGCCGCTGGAAGGGCTGAACCACGCCCCGGAACGTCGCGCGGTGCTGCTGGACATCACCTGTGACTCCGACGGTGCTATCGACCACTACGTTGACGGCGACGGTATCGCAACGACGATGCCAATGCCGGAGTACGACCCGGAGAACCCGCCGATGCTGGGCTTCTTTATGGTCGGCGCGTATCAGGAGATCCTCGGCAACATGCACAACCTGTTCGGTGATACCGAGGCGGTTGACGTGTTTGTCTTCCCTGACGGCAGCGTGGAAGTTGAGCTGTCTGACGAAGGGGATACCGTGGCGGACATGCTGGAATACGTTCAGCTGGATCCGAAAACCCTGCTGACGCAGTTCCGCGACCAGGTGAAAAACACCGGGCTGGACGATGCGCTGCAGCAGCAGTTCCTGGAAGAGTTTGAAGCGGGTCTGTACGGGTACACCTACCTGGAAGACGAGTAGGAAAACCTCCCTCTCCCTGTGGGAGAGGGGCGGGGTGAGGGCATCAGTCCGCACAATGCCCTATACTCACTTGAACCCGTATGCATTACCGGCGATAATTCGCCCCAATAAGCGATTTACGAATCAATCCCTTCCTCGTCGGGTTTAACGACGCGGAGGGGATTTTTTTTCATCTGTTTTTAATGTATCGACTTTAAAAGAGGTCAGGACATGAGCACTTTAGGTCATCAGTACGATAACTCTCTGGTATCTAACGCGTTTGGTTTTTTACGCCTTCCAATGAACTTCCAGCCGTACGACAGCGACGCGGACTGGGTGATCACTGGCGTGCCGTTCGATATGGCAACATCTGGCCGTGCGGGTGGTCGTCACGGCCCGGCGGCGATTCGTCAGGTTTCCACTAATCTGGCCTGGGAGCATAACCGCTTCCCGTGGAACTTCGACATGCGCGAGCGCCTGAACGTGGTGGACTGCGGTGACCTGGTGTATGCCTTTGGTGACGCGCGTGAGATGAGCGAAAAGCTGCAGGCGCACGCCGAGAAGCTGCTGGCTGCCGGTAAGCGCATGCTCTCCTTCGGCGGCGACCACTTCGTGACCCTGCCGCTGCTGCGTGCCCATGCCAAGCACTTCGGTAAAATGGCGCTGGTACACTTTGATGCGCATACCGACACCTACGCGAACGGCTGTGAGTTTGACCACGGCACCATGTTCTTCACCGCGCCGAACGAAGGTCTGATCGACCCGAACCACTCCGTGCAGATCGGTATTCGCACCGAGTTCGACAAGGACAACGGTTTCACCGTGCTGGATGCGGGTCAGGTTAACGATCGCGGCGTAGATGACATCCTCGCGCAGGTGAAGCAGATCGTGGGTGATATGCCTGTGTATCTGACCTTCGACATCGACTGCCTGGATCCGGCATTTGCACCGGGTACCGGTACGCCGGTGATCGGCGGCCTGACCTCAGACCGCGCTATCAAGCTGGTGCGCGGCCTGAAGGATCTGAACATTGTCGGGATGGACGTGGTGGAAGTGGCGCCTGCGTATGACCAGTCCGAAATCACTGCGCTGGCCGCAGCGACCCTGGCACTGGAAATGCTCTACATCCAGGCTGCCAAAAAAGGCGAATAAGCCTCTCCTGGCGTGAAAAAAACCTCTCCCTGGAGAGGTTTTTTATTGCCTTTAGAACACGTTAATCGGGTATTCCACGTAAGCGCGGATTTCGTCCCCGCCCACGTTATAGTCGCTGGCGTTGCTTGAGACGCGCAGCACGGAGTAGCGCAGTTTCAGTTTCAGATCCTTCGCCGGGCCATCCTGCACCTGGTACTGGATCTGGTTAAACCACTCGTGCTCTTTACCGTTGCTGGTTTCAGCGGTTTTGATGTTATCGCCGCGCACGTAGGCGGTGGTCCAGCTCAGGCCCGGTAAACCAAGGCCGCCAAAGTCCAGACCGTAGGATGCCTGCCAGGAACGTTCATCTTCGCCGTTAAAATCAGACCAGTAGGAGTTCGCCAGCCAGATGGTGTTACCGCCGTCACCCACGCCGCCCTGGTCGCGATAGCCGCCATAGTTGTAGCCGGTGCTGCCGCTGCTCTGCTGGTAGGCCACTTTGAACGTGTGAATATCCCAGATGTAGCTCGCCGCCAGGCTCCAGATGGTGTTGCTGCGGCCCGTCTCGAGGCTGTCAGCGTAACCCTGGTCCAGACGGGAGTTATAGCCGTTGAAGTCGAGCACCAACTGCTGCCCGGTGCTGAACGGCTGTTTGAAGTTCAGGCCCAGATACTGCTTGTTCATCACCTCTTCATTATGAGAGGCGTACAGCGCGCCGCTGAACTGGTCGTTGAACTGGTAGCTTGCGCCGCCGAAGGAGAGGCTCTTCAGCCCGCTGTCGTGGCGGTCATCGCTTTTACGCTGCTCGTCGGTGAAGTAACCGGCGTTGATTTCCAGACCGTCGAGCTCTTTTGAGGTCAACATAGCGCCGGTGTAGCTTTCAAACAGCAGGCGGGAGCTGTCGGCATTGATGATAGGCAGCTCAGGACGCTGATTCCCGTAGCTCAGCACGGTGTTCGATATGCGCATTTTGGCGGTTGCGCCAAACTTTGCCAGATCGGATTTTGCCCGGCCATCATCTTCCTGTTTAAAGAAGTCGATGCCGCCTGCGCCGCTTTTGCCCCGGCCGCCGTCCAGGCGCACGCCGTATTGAGCAATACCGTCCACACCAAAGCCCACCAGCCCTTCGGTATAGCCGGATGCAAACGTGGCGATGATCCCCTGACCCCATTCGGCTTTGTCCTGCTGGCCCTGATGGTAGTCGCGGCTGATATAGGCATTGCGTAAAAACAGATCCAGATGGCTGTCGTCAATAAAACCCTGACTGTCGGATTGCTGGCTTGCAGCGGCAGGTAATGCGGCAAATAAACTTAAAGCAATTAATGATAATTCTTTTTTCACGGAGGGAACGTCTCTGTCTGGATATATTAATTTGAATAACTGCGGAAGTGATAATTACCGGAAAAAGTGACCTTTGCAATAATTATGTGACCAGACATTTCAATATGATAACGTAGATTTGGCGGGGCTTGCAGGGGTGTTATCGATATGTGCTGTTAAGTTAACAATTCATGCGAAATAAAAAGGAGGCAAAACTGCCTCCTTCTGAAATTATTTAATTCCGTCTGCAGCCATACGGTCGCGAATATGCTGTGCGCGCTCTTCTGAGGCTGGGTGATCGTCAAACATGGAGCTTTGACGTCCCGCTTCCAGTTTGGCCAGTTTTTCAAAGCTGGTGGCTAAACCTGATGGATTAATGCCGCGTTTGCGCAACAGATCGTAGGAGTAATCATCCGCTTCGGACTCCTGGCGCTGGGAGAACTGGGAGTTAACCAGCTTTTCACCTACGTCGCCAAGCTGCGACTGCGACAGGCTGCCAACGATACCGCCCGCTGAGGCCGCCGCTGCGCGGATGGCGTTGGTGCCTAAAGCAACCTGCATCCCTTTCTTCACGTGGCCCAGGGCAACGTGGCCCATTTCATGGCCGATGACCGCTTCCACTTCGTTGTCGGTCATCATGTCCATCAGCCCGCTATAGACGCGGATGCAGCCGTTCGCCATCGCGAAGGCGTTCACGTCTTTCGCCATGTACACCTTGTAGTTCACCGGCTGGCCGTTGATGTTATCGCCCAGCGCAGAAGCAATCTTATCCAGACGCTGCGTGTAGGTACTGTTAGCCGGCGCAAGCGTGGCTTTTCCGTCCATATCTTTACAGGCCTGGTCGCTCAGCGCTTTTACCTGCGCATCGCTCAGGGAATAGGCCTGAAAGGCCTCTGCGCCTGAGGTCATCAGGCCGTTAGAATCCATATTCTGACAGCCGCTCAGCAGGAGCGTTGTACCCAGGGCCAGCACTATTGCACGCATTTTCATGAGGTTGCTTCCGTACTCGTTAATCTGAATAAAATCCGAAAAGTGCACCGTCAGCGAAGCCGGTGTCGCGCTAAGTATAAGGAATATCTACAGGGCCGGGCGAGTAGATTGCGCAACATGCGAGCATGATCCAGAGATTTCTTAAGCTGCAAAAGAATGGTCCATGTACATGGCATGCCGCTTGGGTTACATTGTTGGCACTTTTTTCCGGCGTAGCCCAAAACGCGCTGTCGTCAAGGGCATGGCCTTTAACAGTCCGATCTGGAGTTAAAATGTCCTCACGTAAAGAGCTTGCTAATGCTATTCGTGCGCTGAGCATGGACGCAGTACAGAAAGCCAAATCCGGCCACCCAGGGGCCCCTATGGGTATGGCTGATATCGCCGAAGTCCTGTGGCGCGATTTCCTGAACCACAACCCGCAGAACCCGTCATGGGCTGACCGCGACCGTTTCGTACTGTCTAACGGCCACGGCTCTATGCTGATCTATAGCCTGCTGCACCTCACCGGCTACGATCTGCCAATTGAAGAGCTGAAAAACTTCCGTCAGCTGCACTCTAAAACTCCAGGTCACCCGGAAGTGGGCTACACCGCTGGCGTAGAAACCACCACCGGTCCGCTGGGTCAGGGTATTGCTAACGCTGTGGGTATGGCGATTGCTGAGAAGACGCTGGCGGCGCAGTTCAACCGTCCTGGTCACGACATCGTTGACCACTTCACCTATGCGTTCATGGGCGACGGCTGCATGATGGAAGGCATTTCTCACGAAGTGTGCTCCCTGGCAGGTACCCTGAAGCTGGGCAAACTGGTTGCGTTCTATGACGACAACGGTATCTCCATCGACGGTCACGTTGAAGGCTGGTTCACCGACGACACCGCTAAACGTTTCGAAGCCTACGGCTGGCACGTTGTGCGTGGCGTTGATGGCCACGATGCTGACTCGATTAAACGTGCAGTAGAAGAAGCGCGCGCGGTGACGGACAAGCCGTCCCTGCTGATGTGCAAAACCATCATCGGCTTCGGTTCGCCGAACAAAGCGGGTACGCACGACTCCCACGGCGCGCCGCTGGGCGACGCGGAAATCGCACTGACCCGCGAAGCGCTGGGCTGGAAACACCCTGCATTCGAAATCCCATCTGAGATCTACGCTCAGTGGGATGCAAAAGAAGTGGGCCAGGCGAAAGAAGCGGCCTGGAACGAGAAGTTCGCTGCTTACGCGAAAGCGTTCCCGCAGGAAGCGGCTGAATTCACCCGTCGTATGAAAGGCGACATGCCGTCTGACTTCGACGCGAAAGCGAACGAGTTCATCGCTAAGCTGCAGGCGAACCCGTCTAAAATCGCGAGCCGTAAAGCGTCTCAGAATGCGATTGAAGCGTTCGGTCCTCTGCTGCCTGAATTCCTCGGCGGCTCCGCTGACCTGGCGCCATCTAACCTGACCCTGTGGTCCGGTTCTAAGCCAATCAACGAAGATACTGCCGGTAACTACATCCATTACGGTGTACGTGAATTCGGTATGACTGCGATTGCCAACGGTATCTCCCTGCACGGTGGTTTCTTGCCGTACACCTCTACCTTCCTGATGTTCGTTGAATATGCACGTAACGCCGTGCGTATGGCCGCGCTGATGAAACAGCGTCAGGTGATGGTCTACACCCACGACTCCATCGGTCTGGGCGAAGACGGTCCAACTCACCAGCCGGTAGAGCAGGTGGCTTCCCTGCGCGTGACCCCGAACATGAGCACATGGCGTCCGTGTGACCAGGTTGAATCCGCGGTAGCGTGGAAATACGGCGTTGAGCGTCAGGACGGTCCAACCGCGCTGATCCTCTCCCGTCAGAACCTGGCGCAGCAGGAGCGTACCCCTGAGCAGCTGGCGAACATCGCTCGCGGTGGTTACGTGCTGAAAGATAGCGCGGGCCAGCCAGAGCTGATCTTCATCGCCACCGGTTCTGAAGTTGAACTGGCTGTGGCAGCGTGGGAAAAACTGACTGCCGAAGGCGTGAAGGCGCGCGTGGTCTCCATGCCGTCTACCGACGCGTTTGACAAGCAGGATGCCGCTTACCGTGAATCCGTGCTGCCTAAAGCGGTTTCCGCTCGCGTGGCAGTGGAAGCGGGTATCGCTGACTACTGGTTCAAATACGTGGGCCTGAACGGCGCTATCGTCGGTATGACCACCTTCGGTGAGTCTGCTCCGGCAGAGCAGCTGTTCGAAGAATTCGGCTTCACCGTTGAGAACGTTGTCGCGAAAGCGAAAGAACTGCTGTAATCGTTTGTACGGTGCGGGCTGATGCCCTCACCCCAGCCCTCTCCCACTGGGAGAGGGTGCAAACACTAAAAACGGTAACCTCTCGGTTACCGTTTTGCTTTTACCTCGCCGTAAATTATTCCACCTAAAATGTGACGCAAGTCATATAGCTCGCTTATTCATCTGGACAGACATTCCTTTTATTCCCCGATTCGCTTATTCTTGCTGAAGCGTTTCAGTCGATTAAATGTTCGACAATTGACCAATCAATCGCAGTTTGTGACAGCAAGGATTCCCCTTCGGGCGTAGCTGGATTACTCTTTCAGCCACCTCAAACTCAGGGATTGCTTTGCAGGAGATCTATGACCGTACGCGTAGCGATTAATGGCTTCGGTCGCATCGGACGTAATGTGGTTCGTGCTTTGTATGAATCCGGACGTCGGGCGGAAATAACCGTGGTGGCAATCAATGAACTGGCGGATGCTACGGGCATGGCGCATTTGTTGAAATACGACACCAGCCACGGACGATTTGCCTGGGATGTGCGCCAGGAAAGAGATCAGCTCTTTGTGGGTGACGACGCTATTCGTGTGCTGCATGAGAACAGCATCTCCGGGCTACCCTGGCGTGAACTGGGTGTGGATGTGGTGCTTGACTGTACCGGTGTCTACGGCAACCGCGAACATGGCGAAGCGCATCTGGCTGCCGGCGCGAAAAAAGTCCTGTTTTCTCATCCCGGCAGTAACGACCTCGACGCGACTGTCGTGTTTGGCGTCAACCAGCATGAGCTGCAGGCCGAACACCGCATTGTTTCCAACGCCTCCTGTACCACCAACTGCATTATTCCGGTCATCAAACTGTTAGACGATGCGTATGGCATTGAATCCGGCACCGTGACCACGATTCACTCCGCCATGCACGATCAGCAGGTTATCGACGCCTACCATCCGGATTTACGACGCACTCGCGCGGCGAGCCAGTCAATCATTCCGGTGGATACGAAACTGGCGGCAGGGATCACCCGAATTTTTCCGCAGTTTAATGACCGGTTTGAAGCGATTGCCGTGCGTGTTCCAACGATTAACGTCACTGCAATCGACCTTAGCGTGACGGTGAAAAAACCGGTAAAAGCCTGTGAAGTCAACCTGTTGCTGCAAAAAGCGGCACAGGGGGCATTTCATGGTATAGTTGACTATACGGAATTACCGTTGGTCTCAGTAGATTTTAACCACGACCCGCACAGCGCCATCGTTGATGGCACGCAAACGAGGGTTAGTGGTGCACACCTTATCAAGACGCTGGTCTGGTGTGATAACGAATGGGGCTTTGCTAACCGAATGCTCGACACCACGTTAGCAATGGCCGCTCAAGGTTTCAGGTAAGACGCATTGTGCGTCTGCAAAACTTTAAGAATCAACGAGAGGATTCACCATGTCTGTAATTAAGATGACCGATCTGGATCTGGCTGGTAAACGCGTTTTCATCCGTGCCGATCTGAACGTACCGGTTAAAGATGGCAAAGTGACCAGCGACGCGCGTATCCGAGCATCTCTGCCAACCATCGAACTGGCTCTGAAGCAGGGCGCGAAAGTGATGGTCACCTCCCACCTGGGTCGTCCAACTGAAGGCGAGTACAACGAAGAGTTCTCTCTGCTGCCAGTGGTTAATTACCTGAAAGACAAACTGTCCAACCCGGTTCGCCTGGTGAAAGATTATCTGGACGGCGTTGACGTTGCAGCCGGTGAACTGGTTGTTCTGGAAAACGTTCGCTTCAACAAAGGCGAAAAGAAAGACGACGAAACCCTGTCCAAAAAATATGCTGCACTGTGCGACGTATTCGTGATGGATGCCTTCGGTACGGCTCACCGCGCGCAGGCGTCAACCCACGGTATCGGTAAATTCGCAGACGTAGCGTGTGCCGGTCCTCTGCTGGCTGACGAACTGGAAGCGCTGGGTAAAGCACTGAAAGAACCTGCTCGTCCAATGGTGGCTATCGTTGGTGGTTCTAAAGTTTCTACCAAACTGACCGTTCTGGATTCTCTGTCTAAAATCGCTGACCAGCTGATCGTTGGCGGTGGTATCGCGAACACCTTCGTTGCCGCTCAGGGCCACAACGTGGGTAAATCCCTGTACGAAGCAGACCTGGTTGACGAAGCCAAACGCCTGCTGAGCACCTGCGATATCCCGGTTCCAACTGACGTTCGCGTCGCGACCGAGTTCTCCGAAACCGCAACCGCGACTCTGAAGTCTGTAAACGACATCAAAGATGAAGAGCAGATTCTGGACCTGGGCGACGTTTCTGCACAGAAACTGGCTGAAATCCTCAAAAATGCAAAAACTATCCTGTGGAACGGTCCGGTAGGCGTGTTCGAATTCCCGAACTTCCGCAAAGGGACTGAAATCGTTGCTAACGCTATCGCAGACAGCGAAGCGTTCTCTATCGCAGGCGGTGGTGACACCCTGGCAGCAATCGACCTGTTCGGTATCGCTGACAAGATCTCCTACATCTCCACTGGTGGCGGCGCATTCCTCGAATTCGTGGAAGGCAAAGTACTGCCAGCAGTAGCAATGCTCGAAGAGCGCGCTAAGAAGTAAGCCATTCAAGGGCAGGGAAACCTGCCCAATTTTCAGCGCGCTTTTAAGAGCTCGCACCTTTTCTAACGGCCGAAGATACAGGACTAAGCAACATGTCTAAAATTTTTGATTTCGTAAAACCTGGCGTTATCACTGGTGATGACGTACAGAAAGTGTTCCAGGTAGCTAAAGAAAACAACTTCGCTCTGCCAGCAGTTAACTGCGTGGGTACCGACTCCATCAACGCCGTACTGGAAACTGCTGCTAAAGTTAAAGCTCCAGTTATCGTTCAGTTCTCTAACGGCGGCGCTGCGTTCATCGCAGGTAAAGGCGTGAAAACTGACATTCCTCAGGGTGCTGCAATCCTGGGCGCTATCTCTGGTGCGCACCACGTTCACCAGATGGCTGAGCACTACGGTGTTCCAGTTATCCTGCACACTGACCACTGCGCGAAGAAACTGCTGCCGTGGATCGACGGTCTGCTGGACGCGGGTGAAAAACACTTCGCGGCAACCGGTAAGCCACTGTTCTCTTCTCACATGATCGACCTGTCTGAAGAGTCACTGCACGAAAACATCGAAATCTGCTCTAAGTACCTGGCGCGCATGGCCAAAATGGACATGACCCTGGAAATCGAACTGGGTTGCACCGGTGGTGAAGAAGACGGCGTGGACAACAGCCACATGGACGCTTCTGCACTGTACACCCAGCCAGAAGACGTTGATTACGCTTACACCGAGCTGAGCAAAATCAGCCCACGCTTCACCATTGCAGCGTCCTTCGGTAACGTACACGGCGTTTACAAACCAGGCAACGTGGTTCTGACCCCAACCATCCTGCGTGATTCTCAGGAATACGTTTCCAAGAAACACAACCTGCCGCACAACAGCCTGAACTTCGTCTTCCACGGCGGTTCCGGTTCTTCTGCTCAGGAAATCAAAGACTCCGTAAGCTACGGCGTAGTGAAAATGAACATCGATACCGACACCCAGTGGGCAACATGGGACGGTATCCTGCAGTACTACAAAGCGAACGAAGCTTACCTGCAGGGCCAGCTGGGCAACCCGAAAGGCGAAGACCAGCCGAACAAGAAATACTACGATCCACGCGTATGGCTGCGCGCTGCCCAGACGTCCATGGTGACCCGTCTGGAGCAGGCTTTCAAAGAACTGAACGCGATCGACGTTCTGTAATTTGAGCTGCTAACAGCATCAGAAGGCCCGCAAATGCGGGCCTTTTTTTATGCTTTTTCAATACCCTGCCGGACCGGTTTTTGTGATCTGTTTGGCAATACTTGCGCTTTTTGTTTACCCTTTACGGACCTGCCTGTCTCCATGGGGGATGGATTTTGTGTTTTGGTTTAACAAAAGGAAGAATAAATGGAACAACTCGATGTTGTAGACAGCATCAATAACGCCGGTAACTGGCTGGTGCGTAACCAGGCGCTGCTGCTGAGCTATGCCGTGAACATCGTCGCGGCGATTGCCATCATCATCGTCGGGATGATCGTGGCGCGTATCGTATCGAACGCGGTTAACCGCGTCATGCTGGCCCGTCACATTGACGCCACGGTGGCTGACTTCCTCTCCGCACTGGTGCGCTACGGCATTATCGCCTTTACGCTGATTGCGGCGCTGGGCCGCGTGGGCGTGCAGACCGCCTCCGTCATTGCCGTTCTCGGTGCCGCCGGTCTGGCCATTGGTCTGGCGCTGCAGGGCTCGCTTTCAAACCTGGCGGCAGGCGTTTTGCTGGTCACCTTCCGTCCGTTCCGCTCCGGCGAATACGTTGACCTTGGCGGCATTGCCGGAACCGTGTTGCAGGTGCAGATTTTCTCAACGACCATGCGTACCGTCGATGGCCGCATCGTGGTCGTGCCGAACGGGAAAATCATCGCGGGCAACATCATTAACTTCTCCCGTGAGCCGGTGCGTCGTAATGAGCTGATTATCAGCGTGGCGTACGACTCCGATATTGATCAGGTGAAGTCGCTGATTAGCAACATCATTGCTTCAGACGATCGCATTCTGAAAGACAAAGAGCAGACGGTTCGCCTGAACGAACTGGGCGCGTCCTCCATTAACTTCGTGGTGCGCATCTGGAGCAAGAGCAGCGATCTGCAAAACGTGTACTGGGACGTGCTGGAACGCATTAAGCGCGACTTCGACGCCAACGGCATCAGCTTCCCGTACCCGCAGATGGACGTAAACGTCAAAAAAGTTAAAGAAGCAGAATAACGTCACCCGTAGGCCCGGTAAGCGCTAGCGCCACCGGGCTTTATTTTTATAAGCTCCGCTAATACCCAATTAAAATTATCCATTTCCTCTAATGTGATTTGCGCAGTATAGTCGGCTTCCAGAACAACACTGCGAGAAAATCGTCATGCTATCTTATTATTTTCAAGGGCTTGCATTAGGCGCGGCCATGATCCTTCCGCTCGGCCCGCAAAATGCGTTCGTGATGAACCAGGGCATCCGCCGCCAGTATCATCTGATGATTGCCCTGCTGTGCGCGGTAAGCGATTTACTGCTGATCTGTGCCGGGATTTTTGGCGGCAGTGCATTGCTGATGCAGTCTCCCTGGCTGCTGGCGCTGGTCACCTGGGGCGGCGTGGCGTTTCTGCTCTGGTATGGTTTTGGTGCCCTGAAAACGGCGATGAGCAGCAACCTCGAGCTGGCGAGCGCGGAGGTCATGAAGCAGGGCCGCTGGAAGATTATCGTCACCATGCTGGCGGTCACCTGGCTTAATCCGCATGTTTATCTGGACACCTTTGTGGTGCTGGGCAGCCTGGGCGGTCAACTGGACGTAGAGCCGAAACGCTGGTTTGCGCTCGGTACGGTCAGCGCCTCGTTCCTCTGGTTCTTCGGTCTCGCCATTCTGGCGGCATGGCTGGCACCTCGTCTGCGTACGGCCAAAGCCCAGCGCATCATTAATACCCTGGTGGGGCTGGTGATGTGGTTTATTGCTTTTCAGCTGGCAAAAGAGGGAATTCATCACGTTCAGGAATTGTTCAACTAATCCTTGTCTTATGGACAACTGAATAAGACCCGCTAAGCTTGCTGGCATGCGCCCTGTTAATGGGCACTCTTCGCAACATGGAGGAATAACAGTGAAGTTTAAGGTGATGGCCCTGGCGGCATTAGTAAGTTTTGGTGCGGTGTCGGTGCAGGCAAGTGAACTGCCGGATGGTCCGCACATCGTCACGTCAGGCACCGCAAGCGTGGACGCGGTACCCGATGTTGCAACCCTGGCAATTGAGGTCAATGTGGCGGCGAAAGATGCGGCGACGGCCAAGAAGCAGGCTGACGATCGCGTTGCGCAATACCTCTCTTTCCTCGAGCAGAACGGTGTCGGTAAAAAAGATATCAACTCCGCGAACCTGCGTACTCAACCCGATTACGACTACCAGAATGGTAAAAGCATCCTGAAGGGCTACCGCGCCGTGCGTACCGTTGAAGTGACCGTGCGTCAGCTGGATAAGCTTAACTCGCTGCTGGATGGTGCGCTGAAGGCAGGTCTGAACGAAATTCGTTCCGTGTCGCTGGGCGTTGCGCAACCGGAGAAATACAAAGACGAAGCGCGTAAAGCGGCGATTGATGATGCCATTCACCAGGCGGAACAGCTGGCTTCTGGCTTTAAGAGCAAGCTCGGCCCGGTTTACAGCGTGCGTTACCACGTCTCTAACTACCAGCCAAGCCCGATGGTACGGATGATGAAGGCTGATGCAGCCCCGGTGTCCGCTCAGGAAACTTACGAGCAGCCAACCATTCAGTTCGACGATCAGGTGGATGTGGTCTTCCAGCTGGAACCCGTTGCAGCACAGCCGAAACCGGCTCAGTAATCTGTAGGCCGGGTAAGGCGAAGCCGCCACCCGGCTTATTTTTTAATCCTGTCTCAACACCTTGTGCCCGTACGCCAGCAGCGCGTCAGTGACGTTGCGCATCATCCGGCTTTCCGGCGCAAAACGGTGCCAGTAGAGCATCCGACGCTGATACAGCCCCGGCGTTAAGTCAATCAGCTCACCGCTTTTCAATTCTTTCTCAATCTGCAGATGCGGGATCATGCAGCAGGTGGTGCCCTGACGCGCAAGCTGCACGAAGGCTTCAGACGAGTTAACGATATGGCACGGCACGCTGCCCGGCGGCAGATCGAAGTTTTGCTGCAGGAACGCCTGATGCATATCGTCCAGATGGTCGAACGCCACGGCAGGGGCTTTCAGCAGCGCCGCGCGGGTGACGCCGTTCGGGAAGTAGCGCTCGGCAAAGGCTTTTGAACCCACAAACAGGTAATCCAGTGCGCCTAACTGATCGACAAGGCAGCTCGGCAACGCCTGAGGCTGGATACTGACCGCCCCAACTACCTCACCGCGACGCAGGCGCTCCTGGGTACGGGTTTCATCTTCAACCTGTAAATTCAGGCGGATAGGGGAGTCAGCTAATACCGGCGCCAGGGCCGGCAGCAGCCAGGTCGCCAGACTGTCGGCGTTGACCGCCAGAGAGAGCAGCAGCGGCGTAGAGCCCGTTTGTTCGTCACCCAGCCACTCGTCTTCCAGCAGTTCAACCTGGCGCAGCAGGGCGAGGAGCTTTTGTCCTTGCTCGGTTGGACGTGGCGGCACGGTACGCACCAGCAGCGGCTGGCCGAACATATTTTCAAGCTGTTTGATACGCTGTGATACGGCGGACTGCGTGATGCAAAGCTTTTGCGCCGCGCGCTCAAAACCTCGTTCACGAATAACTGCATCAAGTGCCTGTAGTGTTCTGTAGTCCGGACGTTTCATTGCTCTGGCTGGCTCCTTAATTTTGCTTATTCTGCACTATGACACAATTTTCCCTTTGTGGCAGACGAATTCCATTCGACGTGTTCTATAATGCGCCCTGAGTTTTCACACCACAGGCAAAACGATCATGACGCAGGATGAACTGAAAAAAGCAGTAGGATGGGCCGCTCTCCAGTACGTACAGCCGGGTACCATTGTCGGTGTCGGTACGGGATCAACCGCGGCACACTTTATCGATGCGCTGGGCACGATGAAGGGGCAGATCGAGGGCGCGGTTTCCAGCTCTGATGCTTCCACGGAAAAGCTGAAAAGCCTCGGCATTACCGTTTTCGATCTCAACGAAGTGGATCGTCTGGGGATTTACGTTGATGGCGCGGATGAAATCAACGGCCACATGCAGATGATCAAAGGCGGCGGCGCGGCGCTGACGCGCGAAAAAATCATCGCCTCCGTTGCGGACAAGTTTATCTGCATCGCAGACGCCTCCAAGCAGGTCGACATTCTGGGCAATTTCCCCCTGCCGGTCGAAGTGATCCCGATGGCGCGCAGCGCGGTTGCCCGTCAGCTGGTGAAGCTGGGCGGTCGTCCGGAATATCGTCAGGGCGTAGTCACCGACAACGGTAACGTGATCCTCGACGTTCACGGTCTGGAAATTCTCGACGCGATTGCGCTGGAAAATGCCATCAACGCTATCCCAGGCGTAGTGACCGTAGGGCTATTCGCCAATCGTGGCGCGGACGTGGCACTGATCGGCACCGCTGACGGCGTGAAAACCATCGTAAAATGATCTGACGGGGGGAGTCCTCCCCCCGCTAAAAAATTTTTGAAAAGCTAAATTCGGTGACTTGTGTCACGTTTTTGGGCCTCTTTTGCCGATCCTGCCGCGTTTGTAAATTTCCATAGCATTTTCCTCTGACATTTTGCTCTGTATGACTTTTCTTCAGAGTGCCGACGCAAACGTTCATATTGCTGCAATAGTTTTTTTTGATATGTTGGCTACAGCGGATTCATATCCAGCACAACATCAGTTCAGACAAAAACAGGGTCGGGTAAATGGCAAAGGTATCACTGGAGAAAGACAAGATTAAATTCCTGCTAGTCGAGGGCGTGCATCAAAAAGCAATCGATAGCCTTCGTGCGGCAGGTTACACCAACATCGAATTTCACAAAGGGGCGCTCGATACCGAAGAGCTGAAAGCGTCCATCCGTGATGCCCACTTCATTGGCCTGCGATCCCGTACTCACCTGACTGAAGACGTTATTGCTGCGGCGGAAAAGCTGGTGGCTATCGGCTGCTTCTGCATCGGTACCAACCAGGTTGACCTGAATGCTGCTGCCAGACGCGGTATTCCCGTCTTCAACGCCCCGTTCTCCAACACCCGTTCCGTGGCGGAGTTGGTGATTGGCGAACTGCTGCTGCTGCTGCGCGGCATTCCTGAAGCGAACGCCAAAGCGCACCGCGGTGTGTGGAACAAGCTGGCGTCTGGCTCCTATGAAGCGCGTGGTAAAAAGCTGGGGATTATCGGCTACGGCCATATCGGTACGCAGCTCGGTATTCTGGCGGAATCCCTGGGTATGCATGTGTTTTTCTACGATATCGAAAGCAAGCTGCCGCTGGGTAACGCCACCCAGGTTCAACACCTCTCTGATCTGCTGAACATGAGCGACGTGGTGAGCCTCCACGTGCCGGAAAATGC
Organism: Enterobacter sp. DC4; assembly: GCF_000568095.1. Classification (NCBI taxonomy): domain Bacteria; kingdom Pseudomonadati; phylum Pseudomonadota; class Gammaproteobacteria; order Enterobacterales; family Enterobacteriaceae; genus Enterobacter; species Enterobacter sp. DC4. Next base: position 432,159 of record NZ_AZUB01000005.1, read on the forward strand.
GTCCACCAAAAACATGATGGGCGCGGAAGAGCTGGCGCTGATGAAGCCGGGCTCACTGCTGATTAACGCCGCGCGCGGCACGGTTGTCGATATCCCGGCACTGGCGGATGCGCTGAAGCGTAAGCACCTGGCGGGCGCGGCCATTGACGTGTTCCCGACGGAGCCTGCCACCAACAGCGATCCGTTTACCTCTCCGCTGTGCGAGTTCGACAACGTGATCCTGACGCCGCACATTGGCGGTTCTACCCAGGAAGCGCAGGAGAATATCGGTCTGGAAGTGGCGGGTAAACTGAGCAAATACTCCGACAACGGTTCTACGCTCTCTGCCGTGAACTTCCCGGAAGTGTCTCTGCCGCTGCACGGTGGTCGTCGTCTGCTGCACATCCACGAAAACCGTCCGGGCGTTCTGACCGCGATCAACCAGATCTTTGCCGAGCAGGGCGTCAACATCGCCGCGCAGTATCTGCAAACGAACTCGCAGATGGGTTACGTGGTCATTGATATCGAAGCGGATGACGATGTTGCCGAGAAAGCGTTGCTGAGCATGAAGTCTATTGCGGGGACGATTCGCGCGCGTCTGCTGTACTGATGGTGCGAGGTAAATGCAAAACGGTAACGATAGTTACCGTTTTTTATGTTTTCACCCTCTCCCTGTGGGAGAGGGCTGGGGTGAGGGCATCAGGCTGCACGCCTGTTTCACCACTCCCACAACTTCGATGGCGTCACCACCGCCGGCAACGGCACATCCCATTTTTCTACCGGCAACGCCTCCACGCCCTGACAATCATGCGCGTAGCCCACCGGCTGCAACCCATACTGCTGCCAGTTTTGCAGCGTCCGGTCGTAAAAACCACCACCCATTCCCAGGCGCTGTCCCTGCTCATCAAACGCCACCAGCGGCGTAATCAGTACATCCAGCTGTGACAGTGGGAGCACGTCGCGCACGTCGAGTTTCGGCTCGGTGATTTTCAGGCGATTCACCACCAGCTCGCTGTGCGGGTGGTAGTGCAGAAACAGCAGATTACCGTCGCTAAACGGGTGCAGCACCGGCAGGTAGACTTTCTTCCCGGCGCGCCAGAGCTGCTCTATCAGCGGTTGGGTATCCAGCTCTCCATCAAATGACAGAAACAGCGCAACGGTATGCGCCATTACGACAGGGGGATACGCCATCATACGGGCGGCGGCCTGCTGGGCAAAATGCGCTTGCTGATCGGCGGTTAACGCACGACGGCGCTGACGAATGAGCTGACGGATGTCCTGGCGTGAAGCAGAAACTTCAGGGAATTGAGTCATGGTAGTCGGTAGAAGAAAAGAGAGGGAATCTCCGAGATGCCGCCGCAGGCTGTAACCCTTGAACCCTTGGTTCAAGGTGAATGTGTCGTCATAGTTTTAAGGCTTCTCGGACGGACCGAGCATGCTCACCAACCATGGAGCGCCACATTCTTGTGGTATGAAATATCGGCTCAGGGGACTGGCCCGCTTGCGAACATCTCAGAGAAATTTTGTCTTCACAGTTACTCTACCATAGTCAACTGAGAAGTGTTATTCAAACTTGGGTCCCGGTCTTTCGGGATTGCGACCTTGATCAAGCAATGCCTGTTCTATGGTCTGCTGGAGCATTTTAATGCGCTGCTCCATGCTTGCCGCGTAGTCGCGGGTCTTCGCTTTTTCCTGAGTCAGTTCATAGCTGATGTTCAACGCGGCGATGAAAACCAGCTGCTCAGTATTTGTGACTCTAGTGCGTTCTTTTAGATCTTGCAACCGCTGATTCAAATCGTCCGCTGCCTGATTCAAAGCATCCCTTTGTTCAGGCGGACAATTCACTCGCAGTGAACGGCCAAAAATCTGGAGATCGACGGGTTGTGCAGACATGCCACCTTCCTGCTGATTGACTGCGCTGCCTTCGCTTACTGCCCCGGGGGCTGCGAAGGGGCGACACTATAGCTACCCTGATGTGAAGATACAAGCCCTTTTCTGGTATCACCAGGGTCCAAAGTGGTAGCATATCATGAAACTTCCCCCCTTTGACGACGAATGCTCATGTCTATACAGAACGAAATGCCTGGTTACAAGGATTTAAACCAGTTACTGAACCAGCAGGGAGTCGGTTTAACCCCTGCCGAAATGCACGGTCTGATCAGTGGCATGCTGTGCGGCGGAAACAGCGACAGCTCATGGCAGCCGCTGATCCACGACCTCACGAATGAAGGGCTGGCGTTTGGTCACGAGCTGGCGGAAGCGCTGCGTAAAATGCATGCCGCCATCAGTGATTCGCTGGAAGACGATGGCTTCCTTTTTCAGCTTTATCTGCCTGAAGGCGACGACGTCAGCGTGTTCGATCGCGCCGATGCGCTGGCCGGCTGGGTAAACCACTATCTGCTGGGGCTGGGCGTCACGCAGCCTAAACTGGATAAAGTCACCGGCGAAGCGGGTGAAGCGATCGACGATCTGCGCAACATCGCCCAGCTTGGCTACGACGAAGACGAAGACCAGGAAGAGCTGGAAATGTCGCTTGAAGAGATCATCGAGTACGTGCGCGTGGCGGCACTGCTGTGCCACGACAACTTCACGCGCTCACAGCCGACCGCGCCGGAAGTCCGCAAGCCAACCTTACATTAAGAAAAATAACGCACAGGAGGGTGTCATGGTTATCTCAAGTCAAGAGTATTCGCGCCGTCGTCAGGCGCTGCTGGCAACAATGCAGCCGGGCAGCGCCGCGCTGATTTTTGCTGCGCCCGAAGTGACGCGCAGCGCCGACAGCGAATATCCCTATCGCCAGAGCAGCGACTTCTGGTACTTCACCGGCTTTAACGAGCCGGAAGCGGTACTGGTGCTGATTAAGAGCAATGACACCCACAACCACAGCGTGATTTTCAACCGCGTGCGCGATCTGACGGCCGAAATCTGGTTTGGCCGCCGCTTAGGGCAAGAGGCCGCACCGGAAAAGCTGGGCGTTGACCGCGCGCTGGCGTTTAGCGAAATCAACCAGCAGCTCTTCCAATTGCTTAACGGCCTCGACGTGCTCTATCACGCGCAGGGCGAATATGCGTACGCCGATGAGATTGTCTTCACCGCGCTGGATAAGCTGCGCAAAGGCTCGCGCCAGAACCTGTCCGCACCGGCCACGCTGACGGACTGGCGTCCGGTGGTGCATGAGATGCGCCTGTTCAAGTCTGAAGAAGAGCTGAATTTGATGCGCCGTGCGGGCGAAATCAGCGCGCTGGCGCACACCCGCGCGATGGAGAAATGCCGTCCCGGGATGTTCGAATACCAGCTGGAAGGCGAAATTCACCACGAATTTAACCGCCACGGCGCGCGCTATCCCTCCTACAATACCATCGTTGGCGGCGGGGAAAACGGCTGCATTCTGCACTACACCGAAAACGAAAGCGCGCTGCGCGACGGCGATCTGGTGCTGATTGACGCCGGTTGCGAATATCAGGGGTACGCGGGGGATATCACCCGAACCTTCCCGGTGAACGGTAAATTCTCGCCGGCACAGCGCGCGATTTACGACATTGTTCTCGAATCCCTTGAGACGGCGCTCAGGCTGTATCGCCCTGGAACTTCCATGCAGGAAGTGACCGGTGAAGTGGTGCGCATCATGATTAACGGTCTGGTCAGGCTCGGGATCCTGAAAGGGGATGTCGACACCCTGATTGCTGAAAATGCGCATCGACCGTATTTCATGCACGGCCTGAGCCACTGGCTGGGGCTGGACGTGCATGACGTTGGCGCATACGGCACCGACCGTTCGCGCGTGCTGGAGCCGGGCATGGTGTTAACCGTGGAGCCGGGTCTGTATATCGCGCCGGATGCCGACGTGCCTGAAGAGTACCGCGGGATTGGCATTCGTATTGAAGACGACATCGTGATTACCGAAACCGGTAACGAAAACCTGACCGCGAGCGTCGTGAAAAACGCTGACGATATTGAGGCGCTGATGGCAGCGGCACGCGCATGAGCGTGATTATCGTTGGCGGCGGCATGACCGGGGCTACGCTGGCACTGGCCATTTCACATTTGACGAAAGGCCAGCTTCCGGTGCACCTGGTGGAAGCCGTTGCGCCAGAGGCGTCCAACCACCCCGGTTTTGATGCCCGCGCCATTGCGCTCGCGCAGGGCACCTGCCAGCAGCTTTCCCGCATTGGCATTTGGCAGGCCATTGCCGACTGCGCCACGGCAATTAAAACCGTTCACGTCAGCGATCGCGGCCATGCTGGTTTTGTCACCCTGGACGCGAAGGATTATCGTATTGATGCTCTTGGGCAGGTGGTTGAGCTGCATGACGTCGGATTGCGTCTGTTCCGCCTGCTTCAGGACGCGCCGGGCGTTACGCTGCATTGTCCGGCGCGTGTGGCCAGCGTGAGCCGCAGTGAGGCGTCGGTTAGCGTGGCGCTGGAAAACGGCACCGTCCTTGAAGGCCAGCTTCTGGTCGCCGCGGACGGTTCGCGCTCGTCGCTCGGCACCCAGTGTGGCGTGGAGTGGCGGCAGCAGCCTTACGGCCAGGTGGCGGTCATTGCGAACGTCGCTACCGCAGCTGACCACGACGGCAGGGCGTTTGAACGCTTTACGCAGCATGGCCCGCTGGCGATGCTGCCGATGTCGGACGGGCGCTGTTCCCTGGTCTGGTGTCACCCGCAGGATAAAGCTGAAGAGGTGAAGGCCTGGTCAGACGAACGTTTTTGTACCGAGCTGCAAAAAGCCTTTGGCTGGCGGCTGGGGCGTATCACCCATGCCGGCCAGCGGGCGGTCTACCCGCTTTCGTTGACTACGGCCTCTCAGTCCATCTCCCATCGTCTGGCGCTTGTCGGTAATGCCGCGCAGACGCTGCACCCCATCGCGGGGCAAGGGTTCAACCTTGGTTTACGCGACGTCATGAGCCTGGCGGAAACCCTTTCACAGGCGTGGGGTGAGCAAAAAGACTGCGGGGCGTATTCGGTGCTGAGCCATTACCAGAAGCGCCGCCAGGCGGATAAAGAGGCCACCATCGGTGTGACCGATGGTCTGGTCCATCTTTTTGCCAATCGCTGGGTACCGCTGGTTGCGGGCCGCAACCTCGGGCTGATGGCGATGGAACTATTCATTCCGGCACGTGACGTGCTGGCGCAGCGGACCCTGGGTTGGGTCGCGCGTTAAGGAGTTATCACCGTGCAAAATGTTGATGTCGCCATCGTTGGCGGCGGAATGGTCGGACTGGCATTGGCCTGTGGTTTACAGGGCAGCGGCCTGCGCGTGGCTGTGCTGGAGCAAAAGCAGCCTCAGCCCGTTGCCCCGGATGCCCCGCCGGAACTCCGCGTCTCGGCGATCAATGCCGCCAGCGAGAAATTGCTGACGCACCTTGGCGTCTGGTCAGATATTGTGGCGCAGCGCGCCAGCTGCTATCACGGCATGGAAGTGTGGGATAAAGACAGCTTTGGTCATATTGCTTTTGATGATGAAAGCATGGGCTATAGCCATCTGGGTCACATCGTTGAAAACGCGGTGATCCACCACGCGCTGTGGCAGAAAGCACAGCAGTGCAGCGACGTGACCCTGATTGCGACTGCGCAGATCCAGCAGGTGGCGTGGGGCGAAAACGAGGCGTTTATCACCCTGCAGAGCGGCGACATGCTGACCGCGCGTCTGGTGGTCGGTGCTGACGGTGCCAACTCCTGGCTGCGTAATAAAGCCGATATCCCGCTGACCTTCTGGGACTATCGTCATCACGCGCTGGTGGCAACGATCCGCACCGAAGAGCCGCACGGCGGCGTGGCGCGCCAGATTTTCCACAACGACGGCATACTGGCGTTCCTGCCGCTTGCCGATCCGCACCTGTGCTCGATTGTCTGGTCCCTGGTGCCGGAGAAAGCCCAGCAGATGCAGGAGGCAACGCCGGACGCCTTTAACCAGGCGCTGTGCGTGGCCTTTGATAACCGCCTTGGCCTGTGCACGCTTGAAAGCGAGCGTCAGGTGTTCCCGTTAACCGGCCGCTACGCGCGTCAGTTTGCCGCGCACCGTCTGGCGCTGGTGGGGGATGCGGCGCATACCATTCATCCGCTGGCCGGGCAGGGCGTTAACCTTGGCTTTATGGACGCGGCGGAGCTGGTCGAGGAGCTGCGTCGCCTGCATCGCGAAGGGAAGGACATCGGGCAGCATCTCTATCTGCGCCGCTACGAGCGCAGCCGCAAGCACAGTGCGGCGATGATGCTGGCGGGCATGCAGGGCTTCCGCGAGCTGTTTGCCGGGGCGAATCCGGCGAAAAAACTGCTGCGCGATATCGGCCTCAAGCTGGCCGATACCCTTCCTGGCGTCAAACCTCAACTCCTCCGTCAGGCGATGGGTCTTAACGACCTGCCGGACTGGCTACGTTAAAATACACGTCATCCTTCAAGCTGCCTCTGCGTTGGCCGCGTCTGCTCACCCCAGTCACTTACTTGTGTAAGCTCCTGGGGACTCTCAGACTTGCCGCCTTGATGCAACTTGAATGATTTTGTGTATTGACCCCTGTCACACTTTATTTTCCCGGCCTCCGCGCCGGGGAAATGCCCTCGTTTGAAATATTCTAATTTTACGTCATTTTTCGCATTAGATAATCTAATGTCGCGTTTTTCTCGTTACGGAAATTCGGCCCGATTTTCCGCACGAAATATCACCATGTGCTAAATCCTGTTAGATCATTGTTAATTTTGTGCGGGGTTAATCGCATTTTTCCAGTGAATAACTCTGTAGGCTTTTTAGCGTTTTTTGGTCATAAGCTAATGTGATGACCCATTTTGCCTTATGGTTAACCGCCGGTTTCGGTGGTAAGTTCAGGTAAAAGAGAACGTTTGCGTCGGTGCCCGAACGCGGTGCCGATACCGGGTTTCACGGTGAATTTTTCAACGAGGACAAGATGGCTCAACAGACTCCTTTGTACGAACAACACGTGTTATGCGGCGCCCGCATGGTGGACTTCCATGGCTGGATGATGCCGCTGCACTACGGCTCGCAGATTGATGAGCACCACGCGGTGCGCACCGATGCCGGTATGTTCGACGTGTCCCACATGACGATTGTCGATCTGCGCGGTAGCCGCACCCGGGAGTTTTTGCGTTATCTGCTGGCAAACGACGTCGCCAAACTGAAGACGCCGGGTAAAGCGCTCTATACCGGCATGCTGAATGCCTCGGGCGGCGTGATTGATGACCTTATCGTCTATTACTTCACTGAAGATTTCTTCCGCCTCGTTGTAAACTCCGCCACCCGCGAAAAAGACCTCTCCTGGATCACCCAACACGCCGAACCTTATGCCATCGACATCACCGTCCGTGACGATCTGTCGCTGATCGCCGTGCAGGGGCCGAACGCGCAGGTGAAAGCCGCCTCTCTGTTTAACGACGAGCAGCGTAAAGCCATCGCTGGCATGAAGCCGTTCTTCGGCGTGCAGGCGGGCGATCTGTTTATCGCCACCACTGGCTATACCGGTGAAGCGGGCTACGAAATTGCCATGCCGAACGAGAAGGCCGCTGATTTCTGGCGTGCGCTGGTGGAGGCGGGCGTGAAGCCTGCGGGTCTGGGCGCGCGCGATACGCTGCGTCTGGAAGCGGGCATGAACCTCTACGGTCAGGAGATGGATGAAGGCGTCTCTCCGCTGGCCGCCAACATGGGCTGGACCATCGCGTGGGAACCGGCTGACCGTGACTTCATTGGCCGTGAAGCGCTGGAGATGCAGCGCGAGAAGGGCACCGAACAGCTGGTGGGCCTGGTGATGACCGAGAAGGGCGTGCTGCGCGGCGAACTGCCGGTGCGCTTTACCGATGCTGACGGCAATCCTCGCGAAGGCGTGATCACCAGCGGAACCTTCTCACCGACGCTGGGCTACAGTATTGCACTGGCACGCGTGCCGGCGGGGATTGGCGAAACGGCGGTGGTGCAAATCCGCAACCGCGAAATGCCGGTCAACGTGACTAAACCGATTTTTGTTCGCGCCGGTAAGCCGGTCGCCTAATCATTTTTATCAGGAGAACTTCAATGAGCAATGTGCCAGCAGAACTGAAATACAGCAAAGAACACGAGTGGCTGCGCAAAGAGGCGGACGGCACTTACACCGTAGGGATCACCGAGCACGCGCAAGAGCTGCTGGGCGACATGGTGTTTGTTGACCTGCCTGACGTGGGCACGACCGTTAGCGCGGGCGACGACTGCGCCGTGGCGGAGTCCGTAAAAGCGGCCTCTGACATCTACGCCCCTGTGAGCGGCGAAATCGTTGCCGTCAACGACGCGCTGAGCGATTCGCCAGAGCTGGTGAACAGCGAGCCTTATGAAGGCGGCTGGATCTTCAAGATCAAAGCCAGCGACGAATCCCAGGTTGCCGCGCTGCTGGATGCGACCGCGTACGAAGCACTATTGGAAGACGAATAACGTTGTGCCGGATGGCGCTGCGCTTATCCGGCCTACAGCTCAACGTAGGCCCGGTAAGCGTTAGCGCCACCGGGCAACAGCGTTACAGATAACTACGATTCACTGCACGTTTCAGGAACCATCGCTCATGACACAGACTTTAAGCCAGCTTGAAAACCGTGGCGCCTTCATTGAACGTCACATTGGGCCGGATGCTCAGCAACAGCAGGAGATGCTGAAGACAGTTGGCGCGGATTCATTAAACGCACTGATCGGCCAGATTGTGCCAAAAGACATCCAGCTTGCCACGCCGCCTCAGGTGGGGGAAGCTACCACGGAATTCGCCGCGCTGGCGGAGCTGAAGGCTATCGCCGGCCTGAATAAGCGCTATAAGTCTTACATTGGCATGGGCTATACCAACGTGCAACTGCCGCCGGTTATCCTGCGCAACATGCTGGAAAACCCGGGCTGGTACACCGCTTACACCCCGTATCAGCCAGAAGTTTCCCAGGGCCGTCTGGAAGCGCTGCTGAACTTCCAGCAGGTGACGCTGGATCTGACCGGCATGGATATCGCCTCTGCTTCTCTGCTGGATGAAGCGACCGCCGCCGCTGAAGCGATGGCGATGGCAAAACGCGTGAGCAAGCTGAAAAATGCCAACCGCTTCTTCGTCGCGGCGGACGTGCATCCGCAGACGCTGGACGTGGTGCGTACTCGCGCAGAGACCTTCGGCTTTGACGTGATCGTCGACGACGCCGACAAAGTGCTGGATCATCAGGACGTCTTCGGCGTGCTGCTGCAGCAGGTAGGTACGACGGGTGAAGTACACGACTACGGCACGCTGATTGCCGAGCTGAAATCCCGCAAAGTGGTTGTCAGCGTTGCCGCCGATTTTATGGCGCTGGTGCTGCTGACGGCGCCGGGTAAACAGGGCGCAGATATCGTATTCGGCTCCGCACAACGCTTCGGCGTACCGATGGGCTACGGCGGCCCGCACGCGGCGTTCTTCGGCGCGAAAGATGAATTCAAACGCTCCATGCCTGGCCGTATTATCGGCGTCTCCAAAGATGCTGCCGGTAACACTGCGCTGCGCATGGCGATGCAGACCCGCGAGCAGCATATCCGCCGCGAAAAAGCGAACTCTAACATCTGTACCTCGCAGGTGCTGCTGGCAAACATCGCCAGCCTGTACGCCGTGTTCCACGGCCCGGCGGGCCTGAAGCGCATTGCCAGCCGCATTCACCGCCTGGCCGATATTCTGGCCTGCGGTCTGCAGCAGAAAGGCCTTAAGCTGCGCCACGCCTACTACTTCGACACCCTGTGCGTGGACGTGGCGGACAAAGCGGCCGTGCTGGCGCGCGCGAATGCGGCAGAGATTAACCTGCGCAGCGACATTCACAACGCCGTCGGCATTACGCTGGATGAAAGCACCACCCGTGACGATATCCTGAACCTGTTCAGCGTGCTGCTGGGTGACGCGCACGGTCTGGACATTGATGCGCTCGACAAAGAAGTTGCGCTCGACAGCCGCTCCATTCAGGATAGCATGCTGCGTAACGACGCCATCCTGACGCATCCGGTCTTTAATCGCTACCACAGCGAGACCGAGATGATGCGTTATATGCACTCTCTGGAGCGCAAGGATCTGGCGCTGAACCAGGCGATGATCCCGCTGGGCTCCTGCACCATGAAGCTGAACGCCGCGGCAGAGATGATCCCTATCACCTGGCCTGAATTCTCCGAGCTGCACCCGTTCTGCCCGCCAGAGCAGGCGGAAGGTTATCACATGATGATCAACCAGCTTTCCGACTGGCTGGTGAAATTGACCGGTTACGACGCGCTCTGCATGCAGCCGAACTCCGGCGCGCAGGGCGAGTACGCGGGCCTGCTGGCGATCCGTCACTATCACGAAAGCCGCAACGAAGGCCACCGCGATATCTGCCTGATCCCAAGCTCCGCCCACGGTACCAACCCGGCCTCTGCCCAGATGGCGGGCATGGAAGTTGTGGTGGTGGCGTGCGATAAGAACGGCAACATCGATCTGGCCGACCTGCGTGCGAAAGCCGAGCAGGCGGGCGACAAGCTCTCCTGCATCATGGTGACCTACCCGTCTACCCACGGTGTGTACGAAGAAACCATCCGTGAAGTGTGCGAAGTCGTGCACCAGTTCGGCGGTCAGGTTTACCTCGACGGTGCAAACATGAACGCTCAGGTGGGCATTACCTCGCCGGGCTTTATCGGCGCGGACGTGTCGCACCTGAACCTGCACAAAACCTTCTGCATCCCGCACGGCGGTGGCGGCCCAGGCATGGGGCCAATCGGCGTGAAAGCGCATCTGGCGCCGTTTGTGCCGGGCCACAGCGTGGTGCAGATTGAAGGCATGCTGACCCGTCAGGGAGCGGTCTCAGCGGCACCATTCGGTAGCGCCTCTATCCTGCCAATCAGCTGGATGTATATCCGCATGATGGGCTCGGAAGGGCTGAAGCAGGCGAGCCAGGTGGCGATCCTGAACGCCAACTATATTGCGACTCGCCTGAAGTCCGCCTTCCCGGTGCTCTATACCGGCCGCGACGGTCGCGTGGCGCACGAGTGCATTCTGGATATTCGTCCGCTGAAAGAGCAGACCGGCATCAGCGAGCTGGATATCGCCAAGCGTCTGATCGACTACGGCTTCCACGCGCCAACCATGTCGTTCCCGGTTGCGGGCACGCTGATGGTGGAGCCAACGGAATCTGAAAGCAAAGCCGAGCTGGACCGCTTTATCGACGCGATGCTGGCCATCCGCATGGAGATCGACCGCGTGCAGGACGGCGAGTGGACGCTGGAAGATAACCCGCTGGTTAACGCCCCGCACACCCAGCACGAAATGGTGGCAGAGTGGAACCACGGCTATTCCCGCGAGCTGGCGGTCTTCCCGGCAGGCGTGGCGAACAAATACTGGCCGACCGTGAAGCGTCTTGATGACGTCTACGGCGACCGTAACCTGTTCTGCTCCTGCGTGCCGATGAGCGAATACCAGTAATAGTGCTGATGTAGTAACGTAGGCCGGGTAAGGCGAAGCCGCCACCCGGCTTTTTTATTGGGAGAAGCGAATGGCAATTGCACTGGTCACCGGCGCCAGCCGCGGCATCGGTAAAGCCACCGCGCTGCAGCTGGCTCGCGAAGGCTACACCGTGGCGGTGAACTATCATCACAACATTAAAGCCGCGACGGACGTCATCAGGCAGATTGTGGATGCAGGCGGTAAAGCCTTTACCGTCCGTGCAGACATCAGCGATGAAGCTCAGGTGCTGGCGATGTTTAACAGCCTCGATCGTGAAGGTGAGCCGCTGACCGCGCTGGTCAATAATGCGGGAATTCTGTTTGAGCAATCCACTATCGAGAATCTCTCCGCTGAGCGCATTAACCGCGTCCTGGCGACCAACGTCACGGGCTACTTCCTCTGCTGCCGGGAAGCGGTAAAGCGCATGTCCTTCAAACACGGCGGCAAGGGTGGGGCGATAGTGAACGTCTCTTCCGCGGCTTCACGTCTGGGCGCGCCGGGTGAATATGTGGATTATGCCGCGTCGAAGGGGGCGGTGGATTCGCTGACAACGGGTTTATCGCTTGAGGTCGCGGCGCAGGGCATTCGCGTCAACTGCGTCCGTCCGGGTCTGATCTATACCGATATCCATGCCTCAGGCGGAGAGCCGGGGCGGGTGGATCGCGTGAAATCATTGCTGCCGATGCAGCGCGGCGGCCAGCCGGAAGAAGTGGCGCAGGCGATTATCTGGCTGCTGAGCGAGAAGGCGTCGTACGTCACGGGCAGTTTTATAGAGCTGGCGGGCGGGAAATAAAAGCCGGGTGGCGGCTTCGCCTTACCCGGCCTACACGAGTAGTAGGCCCGGTAAGCGCAGCGCCACCGGGCAAAAAATCACAACACCTCGCCGTTGCTGGCAATCACCCCTTTATACCACTCGAAGCTCTTCTTACGGGAACGCGACATGTCGCCCGTGCCGTCGTCGTGCTTGTTCACGTAGATAAAGCCGTAGCGCTTGCTGTACTGGCCGGTGGTGAACGACACGCAGTCGATACAGCCCCATGGCGTATAGCCCATCAGATCCACGCCATCGTGCGTCACGGCTTTGATCATCTCTTCCACGTGGGCACGCAGGTAGTCGATACGATAGCCATCGTTGATGCTGCCGTCCTCTTCGACTTTATCGTAGGCGCCGAAGCCGTTTTCCACGATAAACAGCGGTTTCTGGTAACGCTCGTACAGTTCGCACAGGGAATAGCGTAGGCCTACCGGGTCAATCTGCCAGCCCCAGTCGGAGGCCTTCACGTGCGGGTTCGGTACGCTGCCTTCGAAACCGGAAATGGCATCGCCGGTACCGCCTTCCGCCTTCACCGCGTTGGTCATGTAGTAGCTGAAGCCCAGGTAGTCGCAGGTGCCTTCACGCAGGATCTGCTCGTCATCCGCTTCCATTTTAATGGAGAAGCCACGGCGCTCCCATTCGTTCAGCACGTAGGACGGGTAGTAGCCGCGCAGTTGGACATCGGTAAAGACGTAGCGCTCGCGCATTGATTCCTGGGCGAACATCACGTCTTCCGGTTTGCAGGAGAACGGATAGAGCGCCACCATCGCCAGCATGCAGCCGACTTTCATCTCTGGGTTAATGCGGCGCGCGGCTTTCACCGCCAGGGCGCTGGCCACAAACTGATGGTGCAGGACCTGGTACATGGTCTCTTCCGGATTGTCATGTTCGGTATAGACCACGCCCGAGCAGCAGTAACCGAACAGCGGCGCGCGCCAGTTGCGCTGGTTGTTGATTTCGTTGAAGGTCATCCAGTATTTGACCTTGTTTTTGTAGCGCTCAAAGACCACTTCCGCGAAGCGCACAAAGAAATCGACCACTCTACGGTTGGTCCAGCTACCGTACTCCTTCACCAGGTGCAGCGGCATTTCGAAGTGGGAGAGGGTGATTACCGGTTCAATGTTGTACTTCAGCAGCTCATCGAACATGTCGTCGTAAAACTTCAGACCCTCTTCGTTTGGCTGCGTTTCGTCACCGTTCGGGAAGATACGCGTCCAGGCAATAGAGGTGCGGAAACACTTGAAGCCCATCTCGGCAAACAGCTTGATGTCTTCTTTATAATGGCCGTGGAAATCAATCGCCTCATGATTGGGATAATATTTCCCCGGCACCACGTCCTGCGTGATTTCGCGCGGTACGCCGTGTGCGCCGCCGGTCAATACATCGCAAATGCTTGGCCCTTTACCGCCTTTGTTCCAGCCGCCTTCTACCTGGTGAGCCGCAACCGCGCCGCCCCATAAAAAATCTTTTGGTAAGGTCAATTTTTTCATCGCTGCTATTCTCAGTAATTGGCTTATTGGCATCGAGTCTAGCAAAGCGAAATTAAATGTCACGATATAACAAGGTGTGCATAATGTGATTTGTCACATCAAAAAAACAGGGTGTTTTATTCTGTGAGTTTCTTCGCCAGTTTACGTCCCAGAGACTCCAGAATATAAATGACGGGAATTTGCGTGGTGATGTCGTAGACGCCTGCAATACGCGTCTGAGGAACATGCCAGGAGAGATTAAAGTCCGCCAGCTTTGCGAGACGCGAGTGCTCATGGCTGGTAATGGAGAGCACTTTGCAGTGATGCAGGCTGAACTGGCTGGCGAAGCGCAGGATCTCCTCGGTCTCGCCCGAGACGGAGAGCACGATCGCCAGCGCATTTTTCGCCATATCATTGGTGACCGGGAAATAAGGGTCATCAATATGGTTGCTGAATTTTCCGATATTAGAAAAGAAACGTGCACCATATTTTGCAAGCGAGCCTGACGTGCCTGCGCCGACAAATATAATACGTTCCGACGATAAAATAATATCGACCGCACTATCTAATAACGCGTCGAACTCTTCATTATTCACGCTTTTAAAAAAGCTGATAATTTCGCTGGCACCGAAGTTCGCCTGCTGGGGCTCGTTCTGTTCAAGATAAAGCTTAAAGCGCACGCGGAATTCAGAATAGCCTTCGCAGTTAAGCTTGCGGCAAAAGCGCAGGATAGTGGTGGTTGAGACATCTGCCGCATCCGCCAGCTCGCGGATGGTCATGTACATGACTTTGTCACGATTTTTTATGACATAGTTGTAGACCATCATCTCCAGGTTATTGAGACTGGCAATGGCGGAGTGGGTGAACATACTCACAATGGCATAACTCTTATTCTGACCTCATCGTCACATCATAACATGCACCCGGACGGCAGGATCCATTTTTATGCTCTTGATTCATAATGATTAAATTTTTATGTGAACAATTGTTAGGTGAAAGATTTCTTTATATCTATGATTTTTAGGTATAAATTTTGAAATGAAATTATTTTAGCTAACAGGTGTTCACTGGAATCATTCTCAGTTAGCATAGTTATGCGATGAATAATCATCTTTTGTTTTCCCGGAGTTTTGTATGGTGAGCAGACCATTAATCGCACAGGGATATTCGCTGGCTGAGGAAGTAGCCAACAGCATCAGCCACGGCATTGGCCTGGTGTTTGGGATTGTCGGTTTAGTGTTATTGCTGGTACAGGCGATGGACACCAATGCCAGCGCGATGGCCATTACCAGCTACAGCCTGTATGGCGGGAGTATGATCCTGCTGTTCCTGGCGTCGACGCTGTATCACGCGATCCCGCATCAGCGGGCCAAGACGTGGCTCAAGAAATTTGACCACTGCGCTATCTATCTTCTGATTGCAGGCACCTACACACCGTTTTTGCTGGTGGGGCTTAACTCGCCGCTGTCGCGTGGCCTGATGATTGTTATCTGGAGCCTGGCACTGCTGGGGATCCTGTTTAAGCTGACCATAGCGCACCGGTTTAAGGTGCTGTCACTGGTTACCTATCTGACGATGGGCTGGCTGTCGCTGATTGTGGTGTATCAACTGGCGGTCAAACTGTCGGTAGGGGGCGTGACGCTTTTGGCCTTAGGCGGTGTGGTGTACTCGCTCGGCGTGATCTTCTACGTCTGCAAGCGCATCCCGTACAACCATGCCATCTGGCACGGCTTTGTGCTGGGCGGCAGCGTATGCCACTTTTTGGCTATTTATTTGTACGTGGGGCAGGCGTAGTTTTTCCACCGTGCCTCACCCCGGCCCTCTCCCACAGGGAGAGGGAGGACACCAAAACCGTAGGCCCGGTAAGCGCAGCGCCACCGGGCGATACAGCATCACTCTTCCAGTGAATACGGCAGCGGCTCGATGCTCAGTGTGTTCGCATCGTCACGCACGCGGAACACGCTGTCAGCCTCCATGTCGTTGTTCATGACGGCTTGAACCAAAAGACGTCCATCATCCAGCTGTACAGCGGCTAACACGGTGCCGGTGCGGCGCCAGTTATCACCCATCTTCAGCTCTAAGTCTTCACCCGCTTCAGGTACACGGCTGGCATGGCCCGCCAGCGTCCACAGCGCACGTTTGTTTGCCCCGCGGAATTTCGCACGGGCGACCATCTCCTGGCCGGTGTAACAGCCCTTTTTAAAGCTGATGCCTCCCAGCGCCTGCAGGTTGGTTGCCTGAGGAATAAACTGCGCGCTGTTTGCGGCGTCAATGATCGGCAGACCCGCTTCGATGTTCAGCGCCAGCCACTGCTGACTGTTGTTGAGCTGCGCTTCGCCGCGCAGCGCTTCGGTGACGCGTTCGGCAGTTGCTGCATCCGTAACTAACAGGAAACGCTCCGCCGGGTGTTCAAACCACAGGATGGATGTCGCGCCTTCGCTGACCACCTGCTTTTCCGCATCCGGCAGTTCGCTGAACAGATTTTTCAGCGCCGCACGCGCCTGGAAGCCAGCCACACCCAGCAGGACATGTTCGTCGTCCGGGGCGATAGTGACTTTGGAGAAGACCGCGTATTTTTTCAGCTCTTTGAGCTGGGCGTCACGCAGGCTGCGGCGCTCAATAAAGGCAAAACCGTTCTGACGGCGGAACAGACGCAGGTTGCTCCACATTTTGCCTTTTGGGTCGCAATGGGCGGCCAGCAGGTGCTGGTGTTCGGTCATCTGACTGACGTCGGCGGTCACCTGGCCCTGCAGATATTTTTCGGCGTCGGCACCGGTGAGCGTCGCCAGCGCCCAGTCATCAAGAGAAATAAGCGTCAGCGGCAGACGCGCAGAGGCGGCGGGCTGGCGAGGAGAAAATGGTGTAAAGGCCATAACGATATCCTGAATTGCTTAACGCTTTGATAATGCCTAATGGTAAAAGAGCCTGCAGGCAATGCAAGCGCTTTCAACAGGCCATTTGTGCCATAAACCGGTTGTGCGTAACACCACGCAAAATAATGTAATCCGCTGTCTTTGTAGGGATTATTCTGGAAGCCTGCTCGTCGATCGCAATATTCCAGTAATGAAACGGTCAAAAACACGTTACACTAGCTGGTGTCCCCGTAGAGAAATAAAGAACACTGAAGGGGGTACCGACTGTGCCAAACGTAATGCAGGAAACTGAACATGGATATTAACAACAAGGCCCGTATTCACTGGGCGTGCCGCCGCGGCATGCGTGAACTTGATATTTCCATCATGCCTTTCTTCGAATATGAGTATGACACCTTAAGCGACGATGATAAGCGTCTGTTTGTTCGACTGCTTGAGTCTGACGATCCGGATTTATTCAACTGGCTGATGAACCACGGCAAACCCGCCGACACCGAGTTGCAACGGATGGTGCAATTAATTCAAACACGGAATCGGGAACGTGGTCCTGTGGCAATCTGATCTTCGCGTCTCGTGGCGCTCGCAGTGGATGTCTTTATTGCTCCACGGCCTGGTTGCGGCCATTGTGTTACTGATGCCGTGGCCGCTGAGCTATACGCCGCTGTGGCTGCTGTTATTGTCGTTTGTCGTTTTTGACAGCGTACGCAGCCAGCGTCGCATTAATGCCCGCCAGGGAGAGATTAAATTACTGATGGATTCCCGTCTGCGCTGGCAGGGTAAAGAGTGGGATATCCTCGGTATGCCCTGGATGCTCAACTGCGGCATGATGTTACGGTTACGCAAGGTGGACGGCGGGCGTTGCCAGCATCTGTGGCTGGCGGCTGACAGTATGGATGCTGCCGAGTGGCGAGACCTGCGCCGGATGTTGCTACAACAGACGACGCAGGGGTAACGCGCGTTAGCTAAACTTCTCTGCCATTTCGCCCAGGATCTGCTCGCACCAGCTTTGCAGGCGCTCATCGCTGAGATCGTACTGGTTGGTTTCATCCAGCGCGAGCCCAACAAACAGCTCGCCGTCGGCAATAATCGGCTTTTTACTGGTGAACTCGTAACCTTCGGTTGGCCAGTAGCCGATGAACGACACCCCTTTCGGCGCCAGCTTATCATGCAGCATGCCGAGCGCGTCCAGGAACCACTCCCCGTAACCCAACTGATCCCCCATGCCGTACATGGCAATGATTTTGCCTTCGAGGTTGAGCGTATCAAGCTGGTCCCAGATAGCTTCCCAGTCTTCCTGTATCTCGCCGAAATCCCATGTCGGGATGCCGAGGATCAGCACGTCATACTGCTCCATCAGCGTAAGCGCGTCATCTTTCAGGTTATGCAACGTCACCAGTTCCGGGCCAATGATGTCGCGAATTTTCTCTGCCGCCATTTCGGTGTAGCAGGTGCTGGAACCATAGAACAGACCAATATTCATCGCGTAACTATCTCAATTCTTGCTTTGACTTTGCGCGTAGTGTACCAGAAACCGGTCGCAATCAGGCATAATGGCCTGATTGCAGAATCAAAGGGGCTGATGTGGAAAAGGATCTCGCACTGATCGAACAGTTTCTCGACGCGCTGTGGCTGGAGAAAAACCTGGCCGAGAATACCCTCAGCGCCTACCGTCGCGATCTCACCATGCTGGTGGAGTGGCTCGCGCACCGGGGTTTATCCCTTGCGAGTGCACAGCGTGACGACCTGCAGGCGCTGCTTGGGGAACGTATCGCAGGGGGCTACAAAGCCACCAGTTCCGCACGTTTACTCAGCGCCATGCGTCGGCTGTTCCAGCATCTCTATCGTGAGAAGATCCGCGAGGACGATCCCAGCGCGCTGCTGGCATCCCCTAAACTCCCGCAGCGGCTGCCGAAAGATCTCAGCGAAGCACAAGTTGAGAGATTATTACAGTCACCGGCAGTTGACCTGCCGCTGGAGTTACGCGATAAAGCCATGCTTGAGCTATTGTATGCTACCGGCCTGCGCGTTTCGGAACTGGTTGGTCTGACGATGAGCGACATCAGCCTGCGTCAGGGCGTGGTGCGCGTCATCGGTAAAGGAAACAAGGAAAGGCTGGTTCCGCTGGGTGAAGAGGCGGTTTACTGGCTGGAAACGTACCTGGAGCATGGTCGTCCGTGGCTGCTCAATGGTACGTCTATCGACGTCCTGTTTCCAAGCCAGCGCGCGCAGCAGATGACGCGGCAAACGTTCTGGCATCGCATCAAGCATTACGCCACACTGGCGGGTATCGACAGTGAAAAGCTTTCGCCGCACGTATTGCGTCACGCCTTCGCGACGCATCTGTTAAACCACGGCGCTGATTTACGCGTGGTGCAGATGCTGCTGGGGCACAGCGATCTTTCCACAACGCAAATTTACACCCATGTCGCGACGGAACGCCTGCGGCAGCTACACCAACAGCACCACCCTCGTGCGTGAGTGCCGACGAATTGTAACAGGAACACTTATGAAAAAGTCTTTCGCGCTGTTCACCCTGCTGGCAGCCTCATTTACCGGTTTCGCCCATGCGGACGACGCCGCCATCAAACAGTCGCTGGCTAAGCTTGGCGTCACCGGCAGCGATATTCAGCCTGCACCGGTTGCCGGCATGAAAACGGTGCTGACGAGCAGCGGCGTGCTGTACGTCACCGAAGACGGCAAACACATTATTCAGGGGCCAATGTACGACGTGAGCGGCGCGCAGCCGGTGAACGTCACCAACCAGCTGCTGATGAAAAACCTGAACGCGCTCGAAAAAGAGATGATCGTCTATAAGGCGGCGCAGGAAAAACACGTCATTACCGTTTTCACCGACATCACCTGCGGCTACTGCCACAAGCTGCATGAAGAGATGAAAGATTACAACGCGCTGGGTATTACCGTGCGTTATCTTGCCTTCCCGCGTGCGGGCGTGCAGAGCCAGCCAGAGCAGGACATGAAGGCGATCTGGTGTGCGAAAGACCGCAACAAAGCGTTTGACGACGCGATGAACGGCAAAGGCGTTAAGCCGGCCTCCTGCGACATTGATATTGCTAACCACTACGCGCTTGGCGTGCAGTTTGGCGTTAACGGTACGCCAGCGATTGTCCTGAGCAACGGCTATGTCGTTCCAGGCTATCAGGGACCGAAAGAGATGAAAGAGTTCCTCGACGCGCACCAGAAACAGTTTGGTGGTAAATAATCCGCGTGAAAGCCCCAATAAAATTGCGCCGCCGTGAGGCGGTTGAACCGGTTGATTTGCCAGACGATCTCCCGGCGCTGCTTAAGCGTCTCTACGCCAGCCGCGGCGTGCGTAGCGCTGAGGATCTTGAACGCAGCGTGAAAGGGATGCTGCCCTGGCAGCAGCTGAGCGGTATCGAAAAAGCCACTGAAATGCTCTACAACGCGCTTCGTGAGGGAACGCGGATTGTGGTGGTAGGGGATTTCGACGCCGACGGCGCAACCAGCACCGCGCTGAGCGTGCTCAGCCTGCGCGCGCTGGGCTGCGATAACGTCACGTATCTGGTGCCGAACCGTTTTGAAGACGGCTATGGCCTCAGCCCGGAAGTGGTCGATCAGGCCCACGCCCGTGGTGCGCAGATGATCATGACCGTCGATAACGGGATCTCTTCCCATGCGGGGGTCGATCATGCCCACGCGCTGGGGATCCCGGTGCTGGTCACCGATCACCATCTCCCCGGTGAAACGCTGCCTGCCGCCGAGGCGATTATTAACCCCAACCTGCGCGACTGTGATTTTCCGTCGAAATCCCTTGCGGGCGTAGGCGTGGCGTTTTATCTGATGCTGGCGTTGCGTACCCTGTTACGCGACAAGGGCTGGTTCGAATCCCGCGGTATTGCCGTACCGAACCTGGCCGAATACCTCGATCTGGTGGCACTGGGTACCGTCGCTGACGTGGTGCCGCTTGATACCAATAACCGTATTTTGACCTGGCAGGGCTTAAGCCGTATCCGGGCAGGCAAGTGCCGTCCAGGGATCAAGGCGCTGCTGGAAATCGCCAACCGCGACCCGCTCAAGCTGGCGGCAAGCGATTTGGGCTTTGCCCTTGGGCCGCGCCTGAACGCGGCAGGAAGACTGGACGATATGTCCGTTGGCGTCGCGCTGCTGCTGTGCGACAACATCGGTGAAGCGCGCGTGCTGGCCAACGAGCTGGACGCCCTGAACCAGACCCGTAAAGAGATTGAGCAGGGGATGCAGGCCGAAGCGCTGACCCTGTGTGAAAAACTTGAGCGCAGCGGCGATACGCTGCCGGGCGGCCTGGCGATGTACCATCCCGAGTGGCATCAGGGCGTGGTCGGCATTCTGGCGTCGCGCATCAAAGAGCGCTTCCACCGCCCGGTGATCGCGTTCGCCCCCGCGGGCGACGGCACGCTCAAAGGCTCTGGCCGCTCAATCCAGGGTCTGCACATGCGTGATGCCCTGGAGCGTCTTGATACGCTGTACCCGGGCCTGATGATCAAGTTTGGTGGCCATGCGATGGCGGCGGGCCTGTCGCTGGAAGAGGCGAAGTTCGACGAGTTCCAGCGGCTGTTTGGTGAACTGGTCACCGACTGGATCGACCCGGCCCTGTTGCAGGGGGAAGTGGTGTCCGATGGTGAGCTTTCACCGCTTGAGATGACGATGGACGTGGCGCAAATGCTCCGCGATGCCGGTCCATGGGGGCAGATGTTCCCGGAACCGCTGTTCGACGGCCGTTTCCGCCTGCTGCAACAGCGTATCGTCGGCGAACGTCATCTAAAAGTGATGGTCGAGCCCGTGGGCGGCGGCCCGCTGCTGGACGGCATTGCCTTTAACGTTGACACGGCAGTATGGCCAGACAACGGCGTACGCGAGGTCGAGCTGGCGTACAAACTGGACATCAACGAGTTTCGCGGTAACCGCACCCTTCAGATCATCATCGACAATATCTGGCCAATTTAGCGGCAGTAATCTCTATAAAAAAGGGCGTGGATTCGGTACAATCCCGCTCTTATCACCGCATTTTGACAAGTCCATAAAAGAAAACAGACCATGTTTGAAATTAATCCGGTAAAAAACCGTATTCAGGACCTCACGGAGCGCTCTGACGTTCTTAGGGGGTATCTTTGACTACGATGCCAAGAAAGAGCGTCTTGAAGAAGTAAACGCCGAGCTGGAACAGCCGGACGTCTGGAACGAACCTGAACGCGCGCAGGCGCTGGGTAAAGAGCGTTCCTCTCTCGAAGCTATCGTAGATACGCTGGATCAAATGGCCCAGGGGCTGGAAGATGTTTCCGGTTTGCTGGAGCTGGCCGTCGAAGCCGACGACGAAGAAACCTTTAACGAAGCCGTGGCAGAACTCGACGTGCTGGAAGAGAAGCTGGCGCAGCTTGAATTCCGTCGCATGTTCTCCGGCGAATACGACAGCGCTGACTGCTATCTTGATATTCAGGCAGGTTCTGGCGGTACTGAAGCGCAGGACTGGGCCAGCATGCTGACGCGCATGTACCTGCGTTGGGCAGAAGCGCGCGGCTTCAAAACCGAAATTATCGAAGAGTCTGAAGGTGAAGTGGCCGGTATTAAATCCGTCACCATCAAGATCATCGGTGACTACGCCTACGGCTGGCTGCGTACTGAAACCGGCGTTCACCGCCTGGTGCGTAAGAGCCCGTTCGACTCCGGCGGCCGTCGTCATACCTCCTTCAGCTCCGCGTTCGTTTACCCGGAAGTTGACGAAGATATCGATATCGAAATTAACCCGGCGGACCTGCGTATCGACGTTTATCGCGCATCCGGCGCGGGCGGCCAGCACGTTAACCGTACGGAATCGGCGGTGCGTATTACCCACATTCCAACCGGGCTGGTCACGCAATGCCAGAACGACCGTTCCCAGCATAAGAACAAAGACCAGGCCATGAAGCAGATGAAAGCGAAGCTTTATGAGCTGGAGATGCAGAAGAAAAATGCTGAGAAACAGGCGATGGAAGACAACAAGTCTGACATCGGCTGGGGCAGCCAGATCCGTTCTTACGTCCTTGATGACTCCCGCATCAAAGACCTGCGTACCGGGGTTGAAACCCGCAACACGCAGGCGGTGCTGGACGGCAGCCTGGACCAATTTATCGAAGCAAGTTTGAAAGCAGGGTTATGAGGAACCAACATGTCTGAACAACAAGCACAGGGCGCTGACGCGGTAGTCGATCTTAACAACGAACTGAAAACCCGCCGCGAGAAGCTGGCAGCGCTGCGCGAGCAGGGCGTGCCGTTCCCGAACGATTTTCGTCGTGACCATACCTCAGACCAACTGCACGCTGACTTCGACGCGAAAGAGAACGAAGAGCTGGAAGCGCTGAACGTCGAAGTGGCCGTTGCAGGCCGCATGATGACCCGTCGTATCATGGGTAAAGCCTCCTTCGTAACCCTGCAGGACGTTGGCGGCCGTATCCAGCTGTACGTTTCCCGTGACGATCTGCCGGAAGGCATCTACAACGAGCAGTTCAAGAAGTGGGACCTGGGCGATATCCTGGGCGCGAAAGGTAAACTGTTCAAAACCAAAACCGGTGAACTGTCTATCCACTGCACCGAGCTGCGTCTGCTGACCAAAGCCCTGCGCCCGCTGCCGGACAAATTCCACGGCCTGCAGGATCAGGAAGCGCGCTACCGTCAGCGTTACCTGGATCTCATCTCTAACGATGAATCCCGCAAGACCTTCAAAATTCGCTCCCAGATCATGGCCGGTATCCGCCAGTTCATGGTGAACCGCGACTTTATGGAAGTGGAAACACCAATGATGCAGGTGATCCCTGGCGGCGCGTCTGCGCGTCCGTTCATCACCCATCACAACGCCCTGGACCTGGACATGTACCTGCGTATCGCGCCGGAACTGTACCTGAAGCGTCTGGTGGTTGGTGGTTTTGACCGCGTGTTCGAAATCAACCGTAACTTCCGTAACGAAGGTATCTCCGTTCGTCATAACCCAGAGTTCACCATGATGGAACTCTACATGGCGTATGCGGATTACAAAGATCTGATCGAGCTGACCGAATCCCTGTTCCGCACCCTGGCGCAGGACATTCTGGGCACCACCGAAGTGCCTTACGGTGAAGAAGTCTTCGACTTCGGTAAGCCTTTCGAAAAACTGACCATGCGCGAAGCGATCAAGAAATACCGTCCTGAGACCAACATGGCGGATCTGGATAACTTCGATTCTGCGAAAGCGATCGCCGACAGCATCGGTATCAAGGTTGAGAAGAGCTGGGGTCTGGGCCGTATCGTGACCGAGATCTTCGAAGAAGTCGCCGAAGCGCACCTGATTCAGCCGACCTTCATCACCGAATACCCGGCTGAAGTCTCTCCGCTGGCACGTCGTAATGATCAGAACCCGGAGATCACTGACCGCTTCGAATTCTTCATCGGCGGCCGTGAAATCGGCAACGGCTTTAGCGAGCTGAACGATGCGGAAGACCAGGCTCAGCGTTTCCAGGATCAGGTTGACGCGAAAGCGGCAGGCGACGACGAAGCGATGTTCTTCGACGAAGACTACGTGACCGCGCTGGAGCACGGTCTGCCACCAACGGCGGGTCTGGGGATTGGTATCGACCGTATGGTAATGCTGTTCACTAACAGCCACACCATCCGCGACGTGATCCTGTTCCCGGCGATGCGCCCGGTGAAATAAGACATTAAGATGTAAAAAAAGCCCCGAAAGGGGCTTTTTTATTGCGCCGCGAAGGCTTTGAGTTTTTCGCGGGCGGTCGTCGCTTCCATGACCATCCACGGGCTAAAGGCCCAGGGCGTCGCGTCCAGCGCGCGGAATAACGCGTCCAGCTCAACCCACTGATAGTCCATCACTTCATCTTCGTTTATCGTCACGTCATTGGTGATGCGGGCGGCGAATACCGGGCAAATTTCGTTTTCCACGATCCCGGACGGGTCGGTTTCCCGATAGCGAAATTCAGGGGCGACGGCGGTGATATCGGCCAGT
The DNA here is from genome assembly GCF_000568095.1 of Enterobacter sp. DC4. NCBI lineage: Bacteria > Pseudomonadati > Pseudomonadota > Gammaproteobacteria > Enterobacterales > Enterobacteriaceae > Enterobacter > Enterobacter sp. DC4. Next base: position 456,700 of record NZ_AZUB01000005.1, read on the forward strand.
TCCGCGCCCACTTCAAAGCGGCAGCGGCGGATTATCGCCTGTATCGTCTCTTCGCCGGACTGCGGGTGGCCGCAGACGGAGTTGGTCCAGACGCCGGGCCAGGCTTTTTTGCTTAAGGCGCGCCGGGTGATCAGACATTCGCCTTTTGCGTTAAAAAGCCAGGAAGAGAAAGCCAGATGCAGCGGGGTGTGTAACGTGTGCGCGGCATACTTTTCCTGAGTGCCAATCACCATTCCCTGGTCGTTTACCAAAATAACGTGTTCTTGAATACTCATTGATGCTCCAGTGCCAAAATGCCGAGTGGTTCAGCACCATCAGCCGAAGCATTATACTGCATTCTTATACGAACGGTTTGGCTCGTAGAGCGGAAAAGGGCATGACCCCTGTTCGTTTTGGCTGTTATCATAGGGCGCCATTCACGCTGACCGAGGATCTGTTTTGTTTGCAGGAAGCCTGACGAAAAATCCCATTACCGCTGTTTTTTGCCTGACGTTGACGCTATTCCTGGCGGGCTGTTCAGGAAGCAAATCCTCGGATACGGGAAGCTATTCCGGTTCGGTCTATACCGTTAAGCGCGGGGATACGCTATACCGGATTTCACGCGCAACGGGGACCAGCGTGAAGGATCTGGCGCGGCTGAATAACCTTTCTCCGCCCTACACCATCGAGGTGGGGCAGCAGCTGAAGGTGAGCGGCGGATCGTCCTCGGGTAAAAAGTCCTCTTCGAAAGGCAAAACCGCCAAAGTGACGCCGTCCTATCAGGTGCCGCAATCGTCATGGCCGCCGGTTGGACAGCGCTGCTGGATTTGGCCTGCCAGCGGTAAAGTGGTCGCCCCTTACTCACTCTCTGAAGGTGGTAACAAGGGGATAGATATCGCCGCTGCGCGCGGTACGCCGGTTTATGCCTCCGGAGCCGGGAAGGTGGTTTATGTCGGTAACCAGCTGCGCGGCTACGGTAACCTGATCATGATTAAGCATGGCGAAGACTACATCACGGCCTATGCGCACAACGACACGATGCTGGTCAACAACGGGCAGAACGTCAAAGCCGGGCAGAAGATTGCCACCATGGGCAGTACCGGTACGGATGCGGTGAAGCTGCATTTCCAGATTCGCTATAAGGCGACGGCCATCGATCCGCAGCGTTATCTTCCTGCGCCCGGCAGCAAACCGAAGTGCTAAGTGATTATTTAATCGCCGGTTAGTTGTGAAGAGGCTTGTATGAAGGTGCGTAAGGTCTATAATGCCATACGCACCTCAAAGCGGGCGTAGTTCAATGGTAGAACGAGAGCTTCCCAAGCTCTATACGAGGGTTCGATTCCCTTCGCCCGCTCCAGATTTTCTTGATGTTATCTTCCTCTGTCTATTTTTTACCCAGTTTATGCTTTTCCATCCAGGTATCGTCATGCTGTAGTTTGATCGCTTCAACGAAGTTATCACGCATGCCTCCATATTCAGCACTGAGTTATCAGGTGTCATCAGAATTTGCAGCACGATGAATGCAACGTGTAATTTAATCTGCGCTGCTAGCTGATGTTTATATCTAACTATTGGGAGGGGTGGTTAATATTTTGTGAAAGAAGAAACAATCAGGCAATAATAAAAAAATCCGATATGACGCTCTTCGTCATAACGGTTTTTTTAAACTTAACGCAAATATTACTACCAATTATAGTAGCCCTCTTTTTGAGACTATTCCCTATTGCGCCAGAGCTGTCATACTGAGGAAAACAAAAAATATTATCCTTTAATATGCGCTATTACAGCAAAGCCGTCTTTTTTTGCTCGTTATTTTTTTGTTCTCTGAGCCATGCAGCCCCCCTTACTCCTGCTGACCGGGACACAGTGCGTCAGCAGCAGGAGGAACTGTTATTAAAGAACCAGCAACAGCGTGAAGAGCTGGAGCGCAGTATTCCTCGCCCCGCGCCTGCCAGACCGCTGCCTGTTACCGGCTCCGGGCCCTGTTTCACCATTCATACCATTACCCTTTCCGGTGCGACCTTAATCTCCCCGAAAACCCGGCAGACCCTTGTCGCGCCGTGGCTGGGCCGCTGTCTGGATATGGCGAAAATAACGGAACTTCTCGCCCATATTTCTGACTGGTATATCAGCCGGGGCTATATCACCAGCCGCGCTTTTCTTACCGAGCAGGATCTCTCCGGCGGCCAGCTG
>NZ_AZUB01000006.1:0-303845 GCF_000568095.1 Enterobacter sp. DC4
TGGCCCTCAGCGGGACGCTGACCAACAACAGCGGAGGCGAAATCGTCAGCCGCGATGCGCTGACGCTGACCACGCCCGCGCTGTTTAACTACGGCCTGATCCAGGGCGGCGGTGAGACGCGGGTGACCGCCTCCTCGCAGGCGCGTAACGACGGCAGGCTCCTGTCCGGCGCGCGCCTGACGCTCGGCACCCCGCAATTCACCGGCACCGGCTGGCTGCAGGCCACCGACCTCATACTCAATGCGGCAAACGCCATCAACGGCGGCACGTGGGTGGCCGATCGCGCCACCCTGACCGGCACCAACTTCGCCAGCCAGGGCACCACCCAGGCGGGACAGCTGACGGTTAACTACAGCCAGCTGAACAACAGCGGCACGCTGCTCGGCAACGCGCAGCTGAATATTGGCGCGGACCAGGTAACCCAGAGCGCGGGCGGCAAGCTGCTGAGCGGCGGCAACCTGTGGCTGCAGAGCCGGGGGCTGGACCTTACCGGCCAGCTGGTGTCCCTGGGGGACTTAACGCTGCAGCTGACGAACGCGTTTACCAGCCGGACCGCCGTGGCGGCAGGCAGAACCCTGACCATCAACAGCGGCGGCGACATCGATAACCGCAGCGTGCTGCAGGGGCAGGCGGTCAACCTGAACGCGGGCGGGCAGCTCAACAACAACGGACAAATCACAACCGGCGGCGGCGCGAGTACGCTCTCCGGCAGCAGCGTGGCGCTGAACGCCGCGGGCTCGGTGCAGGGCGGGGGCGACATCACCGTGGCCAGCCGGAGCAATATTACCGTGGACGGCTTCACCGGCACGCGCGGCTCGCTGACCCTGAGCGCGCCGGGCGCCATCGTCAACACCGCGCTGCTTTATGCGGCGAATAACCTGACGCTGTTTGCCGACAGCATCACCAACCAGCGCGGCGACATCATGGCGGGGAACAACCTGTGGATGCAGCGGGATGCGGCAGGGAATGCGAACAGCCAGGTGGTGAACACGTCGGGGAATATTGAGACGCAGAATGGTGATATTACGATCAGAACGGGGCATTTGCTGAACCAAAGGGATGGGCTTAAAGCAATCCAAACCTCAATTGCAGGAACAGACCTTATACCTGGGATGGGTAATGCGACCATTAATGTTGATATCAGCCAGTTGCCTGAAGGATCCTATGGCATCAATGGTTATGCCTATACAACACAATCGGGTGCCTGTAATGCAAATGGTGCCTGCGACTATTACCATTATTATCAGTACTACTACGCACCTTTTGCCGATAAGGCGACGCAAAAGTTCATTTCCAGCCAGAGCCAAACAGATGTTTCCAGTTCTGGTGGCGCATCCCGAATTGCTTCGGGGAGAACTCTGACAATTGGTGCCAACGCGCTCGATAATGCGGCTAGCAGCATTCTGGCTAATAACAATATTGACCTTTCTGGCGATACATTAAACAACCAGAGCTGGCAATCAGGAACGTTTACTAATTACCTGATTTATAAATATTCCCCCCAGAAATATTCGAACAAGCAGTTTGCGAATGATGATGTCAGCGCTCTACCGCGTAATGACAACACCGGAATAAAATATGACGGCAAGACGGTACGTCTTCCTCGCGAAAGAACAATAGAATTCAAACTGATTGGCACTGACAGCATTCAGGAAGGCGGTGAAATATATCGCTCAGTCATTCAGGCTGGTGGTGATGTCAACGCCAGGTTTGCCAGCTCTATTGGTAATGAAACCACAAGCGCCGGCACTGGTCGGATCAGCAACGCCATCGTGGCTCCATCGCTGAATTCGCTCACCAACCCGTCTATCGGCAGCGGCGTACAAAAACAGGGGCTGAGCAATACCGGCACCGTGGCGGTGAACTCGCCGCAGTGGAACGATCAGCTCCAGGGTGCGCTGCAGCAGATTAACGGCGGCGGCGCGCTGGAAAACGGCGGTGCGTCCGGCACGCCTCTCAGCAACATTGGCACCACGCAGAAAGGCAACGCCAACCTCGGCCAGCTGGGCGCGCTGGCGAACGCGGGGGTCACCACCGCCGATCTCAGAACCGCTCAGGGCGGAGCCGTCGGGCATTATCAGGGACAGCGCGTCGATACCAGCGCTTACCCGCTGCCGTCGGGCAACAACGGCTATTTTGTTTTCTCCGACAATCCGAAAAGTCCGTACCTGATCAGCATCAACCCGAAACTGAACGGTCTCGGACAGCTTGATCCCGCCCTGTTTGCCGACCTGAACGCGATGCTCGGGGTCAAACCGTCGTCCACGGCGCCGCAGGAGACGCGGCTGGCGTTTACCGACGAGAAGCAGTTCCTCGGCTCGTCCTACATGCTCGGCCGCCTCAACCTGAACCCGGATTACGACTACCGCTTCCTCGGCGATGCGGCGTTCGATACCCGCTATGTCTCCAACGTGGTGCTCAACCAGACCGGTAACCGCTACCTGAACGGCATCGGCTCCGATCTGGATCAGATGCGCTATCTGATGGACAACGCCGCGGCGGCGCAGCAGTCGCTGGGCCTGCAGTTTGGCGTCTCGCTGACCGCCGATCAGATTGCCGCACTCGACCACAGCCTGCTGTGGTGGGAGAAAGCCACCGTCAACGGCGAAACCGTGATGGTACCGAAACTCTACCTGTCGCCGAAGGACGTCACCGTCAATAACGGCAGCGTAATCGCGGGCAACAACGTCACCCTGAAGGGCGGCGACATCACCAACAGCGGCAGCTCGCTGCTGGCTAAAAACAGCCTGACGCTCGACAGCCAGAACAGCATCAGCAACCTCAACAACGGCCTGATGAAAGCGGGCGGCGACCTGAACCTGAGCGCCATCGGCGATATCAATAACATCAGCTCAACCATCAGCGGCAAAACGGTCGCGCTGGAGAGCCTGGACGGCAGCATCAACAACCTGACCCAGGTTGAGCAGATTGATATCAACGCCGGAGGGAAGTACGGCAAGATCGGCCTGAAAGACACGCTGCTGGGCAACACGGCGTCGATTACCGCGCAGGATGGCCTGTCGCTTGAGGCGGGGAAAAACATCACCGTTACCGGGGCGAACCTGGCCTCCGGCGGCGATATGCTGCTGAACGCGTGGGGTGATATTGCCGTCAACGCGAATCAGATCAACGACGCATTCAGCTCCAGCCGGGCGAAAACCAGCCGTTCGTCCGTCACGTATCAGGGCAGTAACGTCACCGCGGGCGGCAACCTGCTGGTGAATACCGGGCACAACCTTGACGTGACCGCCAGCGACCTGAAGGCGGGCGGCAGCGCGGGGCTGAGCGCGGGCAACGATCTCAATCTGAACGCGGCACAGACCAGCGAAAGCAGCCGTAAAGGGAAAAGCGAATCCCACAGCACCGGGCTCGACCGCACCACGATTTCCGCAGGCGATAACCTGGTGCTGAAGGCCGGGCAGGATATCAACGCTCAGGCCGCTGCGCTGGCGGCGGAGAAAAGCGTCGGGCTGCAGGCGGGTCGCGACGTGAATCTGGCTGCGGAAGAGACCACGCAGGGCGACAGCTATAAGTCAGGCCGTAAAAAAGTGATTAACGAGTCGGTTCGCCAGTCGGGAACCGACATCACTGCGGGTGGGAATGTGACTGTTGTCGCCGGACGTGATGTAACGGCGCAGGCAGCAGATGTCTATGCCGCAGGCGATACAGCCGTGGCCGCCGGGCGGGATATCACCCTTTCCACTGCAACGGAAAGTGACTATGCATACCGGGAGGAGAAAAAGACGTCCGGTGGATTCCTCAGCAAGAAAACCACTCACACCGTCCACGAAGAAACGCATACGCGTGAGAAAGGTACGCAGCTTTCCGGCGACAACGTTGCTCTCCGGGCTGGTAACAACCTGACGGTGCAGGGCTCATCAGTTGCCGCTGAGCGCGATGTGGCCCTGAAGGCTGGGAATGATCTGACCGTGGAGGCAGCAACCAACACCGACACGTTCTACGACATGAAGAAGACGAAAAAATCCGGCGTTTTCTCCAGCGGGTCGGGATTGGGTATTACCATCGGGTCGCAGTCTTCAAAAAGCACCCGACATGGGGCAAATACGACGCAAAGTGATGCCCGCAGCACGGTGGGTACTACTGGCGGTAATGTCATTATCAGCGCCGGAAATGATGTCCAGTTGAGTGCGGCAGATGTGGTTGCCGGAAGAGCGAAGGATGATTCCTCCCGTAAAACCGGCCATATCGATATCACTGGCGACAGCATCGCCATCCTTCCTGGCCGTGATACGACCACTGAGTCCATGAAGCAGGAGACCAAATCGTCTGGCGTCACCGTCAGTGTGAAAGCGCCATTTGAAGACACTGTGCGTAACGTGCGCGATATCGTTCGTGGTAAGGGCAACAGTGGCAACAGCACCGTCGATAAAGTGAAGGGACTGGTGGCGGAAGGCGGTGCGCTCGCGCTTGACGGACCAGGGCAGATGATGGCCGTTGCCGCAGGTAGCACCCGGTCTTCCTCTGAGTCGCACTACGAGGGCGAGTTTAACAGCGGCAGTCATCTTGCCGCCGCAGGCAATATCCAGATGACTGCCACCGGTAAACAGGGAGGCAGCAACAGCGGCAATATCCTGATTGCCGGAAGCCAGGCTAAGGCCGGTGAAACGGTGATCCTCGATGCGAAACGCGACGTTGATATCACCACCTCCACTGACAGCGAGAAATACGGCAGCAGCGCAAAAAATAGCGGCTGGAATCTCTCGAGCGCCCTGAGCGCCGGAAGTGCTGTTCGCGCCATCGCGGGTGGGGGTTCCCACGGTAATCAGCTCCTGCCGGGCGGGATGAGCAAGGCGGAGAGCAACAGTAGTGGCACCCGAACCACACAAAACGCGTCGGTCATTCAGGGCTCAGATATTTTCGTTAACAGTCGTGACGGCAGCGTGAATATCAGCGGCAGCCTGATGACCGCCACGGACGATCTTCTGCTATCAGCCACAAATGGGGATATCTCCGTTTCTGCCGGACGCGATACATCGCGCAGTGAGAGCAGCGGCAGCAGCAAATTGCTGGGAACGCTGGGAGGCGATGGTTACAGCGCCACGGCAGGCTACCGCCATGAAAAAAACAGCAGTCGGGAAGATAGCAGCCTCGAAAACGGATTGCGCAGCCAGCTAAGCAGCAAAAACGGTAACGTTGTCGCGCAGGCCGGTAACGATCTCTCCCTGTCAGGTACGGATATCCGTGCCGGTAAATCGGTGTCACTCAGTGGCGAAAATGTCCTCATGGGGGTGAGCCGGGATACCCGTGACGGTGAAAACCACAGCAGCAGCGCCCAGTATGGTGTGACGGCATCTGCTGGCGGCTGGGCTGTTGAGGCTGCAAAAGCCGCTGAGACGGCTGCCCGCAGCGCAGAAAACGGCGATGACCCGAGGCTGACCGCCATCAGAACAGGTCAGTCGGCGGCAACCGCGGCGCAGGGCGCTATGTCGGACTCGTCGCTCATCAAGGCTAAAGTGTCTTTAACGGCGGGGACGTCATCTCAGGACAGTCGTTACAACAGTACGGACACGCAGGGCACCACCATTACTGCCGGTGAGAATGTCTCTGTCCGTGCCGGAAACGACATTGCCGGTATGGGGGTACAGATCGCGGGTAAACACGCGGCGCTGGATGCGGGGCGGGATATTCTGCTGTCTGCCTCCCAGAACACAACCCACTCTGAGAGTAAAAACAGCGGTAGCCAGTTCAGCGTCGGTGTCGGTGTGAGCCTGATTGGTGCGCAAAACGGCATCTCGGTGGAGCTGGGAGCGTCACAGCATAAGGGTAAGGAAAACAGCCAGTCACAGCGCAATACGAACAGCGTTGTCCATGCTGATGAACAGCTTACGGTGAACAGCGGACGCGACACCACCCTGAAAGGTGCGGAGCTGGAAGGTAACCGTGTGGTGGTGAATACCGGACGCGATCTCACCATCAGCAGCGTGCAGGATACGGCCAGTTATGACAGCAAGCAGTCTTCGTCAGGCGCGTCCCTCAGTCTGTGCATACCGCCACTGTGTTATGGTGCCTCTTCCGGTAGCGTCAGTGCATCGGGTGAGAATATCACCCAGAATGGTAAGAGCGTTGTTGAACAGAGTGGGATATTCGCAGGCAAGGGCGGCTTTGCTGTCACCACCGGAAATCATACCCAGCTTGACGGCGCGGTGATTGCATCCACGGCGTCTGCAGATAAAAATAGCCTCGACACCGGTACGCTGGGTTTCAGTAATCTCCACAACGAGAGCCAGACCAGCGGCAACGGCTACACGGTGGCGCTTTCCGGCAGCGCGGGCGGCAGCGGAAACGGTGAAAATCGCAACCTGGCACCGGCCATCGGTACGGGCCAGGCAGAAGAGAGCCACACCGGAACGACCTCATCAGCGGTGAGTGGCGGTAGCATTGTCATTCGCAACCCGGCGGGACAGAAACAGGATATTGCTGACCTGAGCCGTGATACGGCTGACGCCCACCACGGCGTGAACGTGAGCGGCGATGTGCAAAAGGTCAGGGATAACCTGGCGGTCCAGAGCGAAGGCGCGGCGCTGGCCACTTCTGCGCTGGATGCTTACGGCAAGTATGCGGAGCAGAAAGCGCGGGAGTCCAATGCGGCGCTGGGCGCGAAACTAGCATCTGAAGGAAAACTGCAGGGCGATACGCCGCAGGAGCAGGAAGCGTTCCTGAAGACGCAGCCCGGATATCAGAATACCGAGTACGGTCCGGGGAGTGCCTTCTGGACTAAGGGCAGCGCAGCGGCGGGATTACTGGCAGGTGCGCTTGGCGGTAACCTGAAGGCAGGCGCGGCAGCAGGGGCGGCCCCTTTGCTGGCGACCCTGGTCAAGGAGCAGAAAGACCCGACAGCCCGTGCCGCGCTGCACGGTATTGTGGCGGCGGCGCTGACGCAGCTGAGTGGCGGGAGCAGTGCGGATGGCCTGAAGGCCGGAGCTATAGGGGCCATTACGGCCTCGGCGATGACCAACCATCTGGTCAGTGCGCTGTATGGAGATAAAAAATCCAGTGACCTGACGCCAGAGGAAAAACGGCTGGTCAGTAGCCTGGTGAGTATCGCGGGTGGTCTGGCAGGCGCTGCGGTGACGGATGGCAGCGTCTCCATGGCGGCGACGGCGTCGGAAACGGCGAAGGTGGAGGTTGAGAATAACTCGCTGGGTGTCGTTATACAGGGCGGTAAACTGGCTGCACAGGGATGTCTGAAAATTTCTGCTTGCCGTGATCGCCTGGTTGCCAGTGGTCTGGGTGCTTTACTGGGCATTGGTGCATCCACATCAGCAATGGATACATTGTCACAAGATGAGCAGTTGCATCTGATCTATGTGGCCTCGCTCAATGATCCTTCCCAGCTCAGTCAGTTAAATGATGCTCAGAAAGCGGCCTATGAGTCCCTGACAGGTAAGACGATCACCAGTACTGGTGGTACGCAGGTCATCAACCCGGGACCATCAAACACCGGTGGAGACCAGACTGTAACTGGAAATGTGCCTTCAAATACAGGGAATAATCAGTCCTCGGGTCAGGGGGCAACCAATACAGGTAACAATGATGGAAATCCGGATACTGGCGGCAATACTACGGTTACACCGATTCCAGAAGGGCCGAATAAGGATGATTTAGCTTATCTGGCCCTTAAGGGTAAAGAGGCTGAAGAAGCAGCTAAAAAATTAGGATTCGATACCAGAATCCCACCACAGAAAGCACCATTTAATTCTCATGGGCAGCCAGTTTATTCTGATGGTAAAAAATACATTACTCCCGATATTGATAGTCATAATGTTACAAATGGTTGGAAAATGTTTGATCGTAAAGGCAACAGAATTGGAACTTATGACAGTAACTTGAACAGGATTAAGGACTAACATATGTTTGGCATTTTCCCTGAGGATAAACCAGTGAATAATGAAGGTGAATGTTTCTTGCCATCATCGGTAATTATTGGTGGTTTTTCAGAGGTAATAAATATTCCACTGTCTTACTGGAATATAGATAATTACAAAGTTAGCTGGCTAAACTCTCTTAAAGAGGGATTGACAAATAAAAAGCATGCTGCTTTGGTTGTTTCAATGTATGAGCCTGATAATGCGAACTTTATATTTACTTGGGTTTTATATTTCTCGGGTAATGATGTTTTTGTTCAAAATAAAATTTTATTTTTGGATGAGTGTCCGGGATTCAATCCTGAAATGATAAATGAATTTACTGATTCGCGCAAAACACATAATGAAGATGGAGTTAAAATTTCAGAGTGGAACACTGATTTAGATAGTGTTATTAATTTTTATAAAACTCTAAAAAAATGGCATGAATCAAATCGTTGATACATGAATTTGAGGTATAGCGATATTATTCGATAATATATGAATTTATTCTGGCAGGATATTAAGCGATATCAGTAGGTTACACCGTGTTATGTTCGTTGGGAGCTCTTCTGCGTGCTATTTATATGATAAATGCGTGGCAGACCTGAGCGTCACTGAGCGGCGGTAGCGTCTGTGGCTCCAAAATGCTTAACAGCGAAAAAGGCTTGGGCATAAAATACAATAGGGTCAATAAGGCACTAAAAGAAAAGGAATAAGACATTATCAGAGCAATGTGCGTCGGATCGAGTTGTTGTGGAGAATAACTCTCTGAGTGATGGGTTCGATTTGCCAAAAGGGATGATGTATAACTGCCAGTTGGTACAGTCCTATGCACAGTATGCAGAGGACAGCAATCTTTCGCCGGAGCAGGTTTAGTCTGGATTACAGGATATTGTGTGCGGTGATTTACCGGAGAGCGAAAACATTATCAAAGCGATCTGGGAAAACAGTCCGGGAACAGATAGTTTGTTAATTGTCACCTGAAGGTTCCGCAAGGTCTGGAGCTTTCAATGAAGCTAAAAGGAAATCGGGTATCCCTGTAAGCCAAAGCCCGAGTAAAGTATATCCAAATGTTGATAAACGGAATAACCCTCAACCAGGATATATATATGAATTTGAAGTGCCCAGACCTGGCGGCGGAACACAGAAAGTATATATTCGTGATGATGCGGGTGGTCATTTCTTTACGGATGACCTAAGCCAAAATAGAGGCCCACATTTTAATGATGAAAGAGGTAATCATTATGACTACTAACTATGTCAAGCGATATGCTGAAAATATAAATATCAAAAATAATATTTGTGATCTTAGCGGTTTACTCCCTGGTATGAATGAGATAGCAGTCGTAAGTTGGGAATTGCCTAATTGTTCCCGTAAGGAGTTTGGTGCCTTCCTGTTAAATGAAATGTTCTCTACAATTACTGATGGTGAATTAAATTGTTATCATGTAATGGTAGAGTTAGTTCCAGAGCAGCCTGATACGGCGATAGTTAATTATAAAAAAACATGGGGGTTGATTGAAAATTCAGGTGTGAAATTAGAATCTTTTCAAGATAAGTCTTCTTTTATTGATAAGGGAAGTCGTGGGTTAATACTAACAGGAACTTGTCGTATTTCTTGTTCTCTTCATGGTGAGATTCAGCAGCTAATAAACTCTGAAGAGAAATTGTTTTTTTCTAATTTATCGCCAGACTTGAGTATTTCTTGTGAATCTCAACCAAAGCGACTAATAAAATGGATTGAAAATATACTGCATAATAATGGGGTTGTTTTTTTTATGTTGGGGCGGTTTGATGAAAATGACTCAGAGGTTGTTGCTATCGGCAAAAGAATTGTTTTGGAAAAAATTATATGATTTTTGTTAATCATTATACACATATGGAAATAACGATGACACGCCTTATGGACATGCTAATATGCATGGCGATTTTCACCGGGATAGTTGTGTGTTCCGACAAAAAAACGTCGGGCCAAAAAGTTGCTGCTTTGGAAATGCATCAGCAAAATGACTTATAACCTGCTGACTAGAGGGAAATTGGCTTTGGGCCCTCAATAATCGCGTCGGAACGAGTTGTTGTTGAGAATAACTCGCTGAGTGGTGACCGGGCTAGCGAAGCGGCAAAACAGACTGCTGAATCCCTGAAAAATCAGGTAAGAGACAAGCTGGGCGAAGGTGCAACCTCTGCCATCGCGAATGGTATTATCAATACTCTCGCTGATACCAGTGAAGCAGCACTAGGCTCGGCGGACTAAGCCGCTGATGCGGCAATGGCACTGGCTTCGTGTGCTGCGGGCGACAGCTACTGCAGCAAGGCGATGAGCGACCTGGCCGGGAAAAATCAGGCGGTAGCAGACAGCGTTAAGGCGCTGATGAAAAGTGATACCTGGTACGCTGTTGCTAATACGCTGACTGGAGCATGGGGCGGAAACTAGGCTTCCTTGGAAGCAACTGGGGGAATACTGGCTAGTATTATATTGCCTGGCAAAAAAGTTCCTGAAGGTACTGTTAATGCTGGGAAAATTTCGGCTGAAAAAGAAGCATTAGAAAAAATTGCTCAGAACTCGAAAAATACAGCTAACCTTAATTCAAAACAGAATTATTCGGTGCTTGATCTACAGGCTTCATAAAGCAATGTCATCATAGAACAAGACAAGCTTAAATTTCTATTTGGAGAGATCAATAGTAGTGCTCATAACACCCCCCGTTCGACTCAATTGGCTCAATCAATGTATCGTCTTGGTATTCCTTTAGATGATGTATGGGCCAAGTTGATAATGGAACATATTTCTCAGGTTCCTAAAATACCAGGCAGTATTATAAATGTTTATAGTAATAAATTCGGAAGGTTTGAAATTAGAGAGTCATTGCTAATGGGGCCATCAGGTAAGGCTGCCAAGTTAGAAACATCATTCCAAATAATGGATGATGGTTCTCGTCGATTCATAACAACAATACCGAAGGATGGCAAAAAATGATTTTTATCGAAAATCTTCCAGATCCTATAGATCTCCTTTCGTTTTTTGAAAGTGAACCGTTTTTTTCTAATGAAATAGATCATCACTATGGGTATGAATATACAGATAGTAATGGTGGGAAATTAATTTTCTCATATGCAGCTTTAGAAGGGTGGATCCAAACCATAATTGAAGTTAATGGTGAGAAAATATCTCAACATCTTAGCGAAGGTGTTAACTATTTTGAAATCAAGAGCGAAACAAAAGGTGAATATCTGTCATCTGATATCAATTTAGGAGAAACCGTAACGCGAATGGAGATTAGGTTAAAGCCTTATGTATCAGTTCAATGGAGTACATTAATAAGATGATTAACAAGAAATCCGCCCATAGTTGGTGGTTTTTTGCTCCGCAACGGCTTAAATGTGTATGAAAATGGAAAAATTGTACATGAACAAGCTTTCCATCAGGTTTATATCGATGGTCAGTATGTTTACGATCCAAGAGTGTCCTTAAAACCAATTCCTAAAGGAGATTGGGAAAAACATATCAAATCTATAAATCAGGGAAGTGTTAAGATCTCTGACAAATTACAGGGTATAGAATAATGTTTCCGATAGGTAAGAAAGAAACAATCTTGTTGGACTTCATTGGTTCTCTTGGAAAACTGGAGTGGTTACATTATCAGAGCCGTATTGAAGATGAATGGATAAATGACCATTTTGAAAAAATTGAACGCTCTAAGTATCCTCCTTATACCAGTTTTCGTTTTGAAAAAGAGGTCCCAGAAGTTATTACCTTACTGGAAGATGCGATTCAATCATATAAAGGTAAAGTTGAGTGGTGTATGACCCATCATCCGAAAGAGTATGGTACTGGTGTTAATCATCGTATTTTGCCTACATTTGTTAAGAATCTCAGAGTCAGTGAAGGTATGGAAGATGTTAACGAGTATATTGAAAACCATTATCCTGATTTTGGCCCAATCGCCTATGAAGATCTTGTCGGACTGACGGAGCATGTTCAATCAGTTTTCAAAAATGCTGGATATGACGCATAAATTTTCTTTATATGCTCTGTAATAACATTTTGATATGAAGTCTTAACCCGTTATACGTACGGACGGAAAGAAGTGTCAGTTGGCTATTTTAGTCAGAATGCCTTAACAATAATGGCTAGCGCCATCTAACCTGGCATCTGCGCATTTCTTTATTTTGTAGACCCGGTAAGCGAATCGCTACCGGGCCATGGCAGATTAATTATTGACTCATCACCCTTTCGGGAACACCCAAACATGCTTCTCCGGCAGCGAAAGATGGCAGTGCTGCGGATCCCGAACCTCATGCCCATACGCGCGGATCACAAAATCATCCCCCACCGTGCGGAACAGGTACTCCCAGCGGTCGCCGAGATACATGCTGGTGAGCAGCGGCAGCTCAAGCTGATTTTCCCCTGGTCCCTCGACCACCGCGACGCGCTCGACGCGGATCACCGCCGTGGCGTCATTACCGCTCTGCACCCCTTCACCGGCCTGGCCCCACAGCACCCAGCCTTTCCCTTCAATACGCGCTTTGCCGTCGCGTACTTCGGTGACCTTGCCGTGCAGGCGGTTGTTGCTGCCCATAAACTCGGCGGTAAATAGCGTTTTCGGCGAGCCGTACATCTCCTGCGGCGTGCCTTGCTGTTCGATCTTGCCGTTGTTCAGCAGCAGGATACGGTCGGAAATGGACATCGCTTCGTTCTGGTCGTGGGTCACCATCAGCGCGGATAGCCCGAGCTTGATAATCAGCTCGCGCAGGAACACGCGGGCCTCTTCGCGCAGCTTGGCGTCGAGGTTAGAGAGCGGTTCGTCCAGCAAAATCACCGGCGGGTTGTAGACCAGCGCCCGGCCAATCGCCACGCGCTGCTGCTGCCCACCGGAGAGCTGGTGCGGGTGACGTTTGCCAAGATGGCCCAGACCAAGCTGGTCCAGCACGTCCTGCACGCGCTGCTGGATCTCTTTGGCCGGGACTTTGCGCAGCTTGAGCGGATAGGCCACGTTCTCAAACACGGTTTTGTGCGGCCACAGGGCATAGGACTGAAATACCAGCCCCAGGTTACGCTCTTCCGCCGGGACCTCACTGCGCGGCGTGCCGTCGTAAACTTTATTGTTGCCAATCACAATCGAGCCCTGGGTCGGTTTTTCCAGACCCGCGACGGCGCGGAGCAGGGTGGTTTTGCCGCTGCCGGAGGGGCCTAACAGGGAGACCACTTCGCCGCGCTTCAGGTTCATGGAGACACCTTTTAAAACAGGATTGTCGCCGTAGGTTAAGTGCAGATCGTCAACCGCTAATTCAATCATGTATTTTCACTCCGAAACGAAGGGCAATGCCCAGACCTACCACGACCAGCAGGATATTAATGAAAGAGAGCGCCGCCACGATATCAATGGCACCCGCGGCCCAGAGGGAAACCAGCATCGAGCCGATGGTCTCCGTGCCGGGCGAAAGCAGATACACACCCGTTGAGTATTCGCGCTCAAAGATCAGGAACATCAGCAGCCACGAACCGATAAGGCCGTAGCGGGAGAGCGGGATGGTAACGTGGCGGGTGATCTGCCCGCGCGTCGCTCCGGTGCTGCGCGCGGCCTCTTCAAGCTCCGGCCCTACCTGCAGCAGCGTGGAAGAGATGAGCCTCAGCCCGTAAGCCATCCACACTACGGTATAGGCCAGCCAGACGCTGAAAATGGTGCTTCGCAGCGAACGCAGCCAGACGATGACGTTTTCGCGCATCCAGTCGGTCCAGGCGAATCCGGAAAGCCAGCCGGATTTCAGCGAGTTATCCAGCCACATCGGCAGGAACAGGAACACCCACAGGAAGGCCAGACCCGCCAGCAGGCCAGGCACGGCGCGCGGCACCAGCACGCTGTAGTCCAGGAAACGCGTGGTGTTATCCGGCTTGCGGTGCATGGCAATGCCGACAAACAGGTAGCACACCACGGCCAGCGCGCCGCCAATGACGCCAATCGCCATGGAGTTGACGATGGCGCGCAGCAGGTTGGGCTGCGCCCAGATGGTGCGGAAGGTGTTCAGAGAAAGCTCGTCCCACAGCGAAACGCCCACGCCCCAGTTGGAGATAAACGCGCGCAGCACCACGCCGAGCAATGGAACGCCAATGGTGACGGTGAGCCAGAAGGCAATCACCGCGCCAGCCACCCAGCGCCATTTACCCAGCGGCAGCGCGCGTGCCTGCGAGGCCTTGCCCTTCATGGTGACGAAACGGTTGGCGGTGCGCATCAGGCGACGCTGGAGCATCACCAGCGGGATGGTGATGCAGATCAGCACCACGGCAACCGCCGCCATCAGGTTATAGGACGGGGTGCCCATCTTGTTCGTCAGTTTATAGAGATAGGTCGCCAGCACCATGTTGCCTTCCGGGTCGCCGAGGACCAGCATCAGGCCGAACACCTCCAGCCCCAGGAAGAACAGCAGCACAGTGGCGTACAGAATAGACGGGCGCACCATCGGCAGGCTGACGGAGGTCATCACCTGCCAGGGCGACGCGCCCGCGGTACGTGCGGCTTCTTCCACGTCGGAGCCCACGCTGCGCAGCGCTGACGAGATATACAGATAGGCGTGCGGGACGTGCGTCAGGCCGGCGATGACCACAATGCTCGACATGTCGTAGATGTTCCACGGCACAAAGCCAATCAGCGCCTCTGCCCACTGGGAGAGAAAGCCTACCGGACCGGCGGCCACCACGTAGCCGAAGCCCAGCACCATCGGTGAAACGAAAATCGGCACCAGGATCAGCGGCTCAATCAGTCGGCGACCGGGCAGGTCGGTACGCACCATCAGAAACGCCAGCACGCCGCCCAGCGGGATAGAGATAAAGACCAGCCCGAAAGCCAGAATAAAGCCGCTTTTCAGGGCCTTATAAAAATCAGGATCGGTGAAAATAAAATCAAATGATTCAAAGCTCCACTCTTTTGACGGCGAAAAGAACGGCGCGGACAGGAAGCTCTGTATCACGATAAACGACAGCGGCGTGTAGATAACCAGGGCGGTTATCAGCACGACGATGCCTCGCGGCAGGCTTTGCCACTTTCTGCGTAATGTATTCATGGAGTATCCCTGGTATTGCAGCCCAGAAAAATGAACTCAGTCGATAAGGAAACGCGGCGGCCAGCGCCGCGCTCAGACGCTTATTTACCGGCGGCGGTACGCCACTCTTTGATGTACTCGAGGCGTTTTTTCGGCTGCAGGTATTCCAGCAGGGTTTCATCAACCGGGATCGGCTTCAGCGCGTTGCCGAGGATTTTTGTCAGGCCGTCGATATCGTTCTTGCCTTCGATATCGTTACGAATGGAGGGGATGTCCGCCTGATTGGCCAGAATGTTTTGCCCTTGTTCAGACAGCACGTAGTCCAGCCACAGTTTCGCAGCGTTGCCGTTTTGCGCCTGCTGGCTGATGAACGACACGCGCGACAGCACCAGGGTGTAATCTTTTGGATAGGCAATGCCGAGCGACGGATCGTTCTTCGCACGTGCTTCCGCATAGGAACCGAGGATATTGAAGCCAATCAGGTTTTCACCGGAGGAGACGCGCTCCATCATGGTGCCGGTAGACGACTGTACCGACAGGCCCCCTTTGGCGACGTCGGCCAGGGTCTTAAAGTAGTTTGGATCGGCGTTGTGATCCTGCACCGAGAGCATAAAGCCCAGACCCGATTTTTCGATGTCATAGGTGGTGACTTTGTTCTTGAATTTGTCCGTCTGGCTGGCAATCAGCTTCGCCAGCGCGGCGTGAGAATCCGGCACGTCGCCGGTCGGGATCAGACGCTTGTTGTAGATAAAGACCACCGGCTCATAGGTGGTGCCGTAGGCCTTATCTTTCCAGACCGCCCATTTCGGCAGCTGGCTTTGCTCCGGAGATTTATACTCCATGGCGTAGTCGGTGGCGAGCTTCAGGCCGGTGTCCATCGAGGAGCTCCAGACCACGTCGCCGCTCACGCCGCCGGAAGCCTGTTCGCTGATGAAACGGTTGTACAGCTCGGTGCTGTTCATGTCGTTGTATTCGACTTTAATGCCCGGGTAGGTTTTTTCGAAGCCCTGGATCAGCGGTCCGGCGGCTTTGATGTCGGTGGTGGAATAGATGACAACCTTGCCCTCTTTCGTGGCGGCATCAACCACTTTTTGATACTCAGCAGGATAGCCCTGCGGCAGGGCAGACAGTGCAGAAGCAGAGAACAGTACAGTAGCGGTAAGCAGAGAAATTCGGAACGTGTTCGACATTATAGTTAACCTTTTAGTTACATTTGAGGAACTAATTGTCAACATAGCGTAAAGCGAGCCTCCGACAATAGGGAGGCGAGGGCAATGATTCCGAAGTGTGATTGTCGCCGTCGTTTCAGCAATTAACACCATAAAATCCGCGAACGTTAGCCAACGAACGGTTGCTGATTACGGTTTATCGGGAGCTTTGCGGTATAACCGGCGAGGATGACCAATATTGCCGTACAGCATTTCAACGCTGATTAACCCGCTCTCCACGCAGTATTCAAGATAGCGGCGCCCCGTGGTTTTGCTGATCCCCACGTTTTCCACCACCTCCTCAACCGACATCGCACTGTCGGGATGCTCGGCGAACAGGCGTTTAATCCGCTCCAGCGTCTGGGGCTCAATGCCCTTTGTGGACGGCGTAACGGAGGCTTCAGCGGCAGGCAGATGAAACAGGCGATCCAGCGCATGCTGGTCGACCACCTTCACCTGCTGCATGGTGTGGATGAAGCGCATAAACCGCTCCAGCGAGGCGTGCAGGCGCTGGAAAAAGACGGGCTTGATGAGGTAATCAAACGCACCGCTGCGCATGGCGTGGCTGCAGGTTTGCATATCGCTGGCAGCGGTGATGAAGATCACCGAGCATTCGTAGCTTTTCAGCAGCGGGTTATCGATGAGCTCCACGCCTTTGCCGTCAGGAAGATAGTTGTCCAGCAGGATAAGCCGCGGCTGATGCTGACGAATCAGGCTGCATGCCTGCTCAATCGACGCGGCGATGCCCACCACGCGCAAATGAAAATTCTGCTCGATATACTCGCGATGCAGCTCCGCCAGGTGCGGCTCATCTTCAACGATCACAACATCAAGTGCTCGGGTCATGCTTTTGCCCATTCGGAATAAACACAGAAAAAATAGTACCCTGCGGCGTGTTGTCGGCAATCTCAATACTGCCGCCAGCCTTGTCGATATATCCTGCCACCAGAAACAGGCCAATACCGTGCTCGGTGCCCACAATGTCGTTTTCGCTGTCCGGTTTGCTGCTGAACCCCTGGCGGAAGATATGCGGCTTCATCGCATCCTCCACCCCGCAGCCCCGGTCAGCCACCTCGATCAGCAGCTCCTGGTTACGGTCAGAAATGTAGAGCTCCACCGGCGCGGGGACCGGTGCTTTAAGGGTTGCGTCCACCGCGTTATCCAGCAGATTACCAATAACCGACATCAGCTCCGTTTCGTTGAGCGTGGCAGGCATACGGGTGAGCTGGCAGGCGGGGTCAAACAGCAGCTCGATCCCTTTCTCGCGCGCGCTGACGTATTTCCCGAGCAGCAGCCCACACAGTGCAGGAGAGGAAAAGCGAGCGGAGACAAAATCCAGCACGCGCTGCGCGCCTTCGGACTGTACCTGGATGTAACGGATCGCCTCGTCATAGTGTTTCATCTGCAGTAATCCCACCAGTGTGGCAGTCCAGTTCAGCTGCTCGTGGCGCATAATGCGCAGGTTATCCGCATAGCGCTTGATCTGACTGAGCTGGCTGCTGAGGGTGTTGATGTCATTTTTGTCGCGAAAGCTGTAGACCCAGCCGCTTTCAACGCCGGGTTCGACCTCAATCGCCACGCGGTTGACGATCACCTCGCGCTGGTTAAGAACGGCAATCTGATCGTGGCGGCCGCTGCTCACCGAGGCGTAGCGCTGAGATAAAAAACCCGGTGACGTCTGCAGAACGTCTTCCAGCGGTTTGCCGATAAGTTCTTTCTCACTTTGCCGGATATCCAGCATTTCTCGTGCGGCGCGGTTAATTAAAATCAACTGCTTCTCTTCATTGACGGCAAATACCCCCTCATACATGGCTTCTAATAGCGCGCGCTGCTGCAAAACCAGCTGAGCGATATCTTTCGGCTCCAGTCGGAACATCTGTTTTTTGAGATTGCGGGTAAACAGCCAGGAGAACATAAACAGCAGCAGAAGAAGACCCGCGCCGTACAGCCCGGACTGCCAGAGAATGCGGGCATTAATATTGGCAATATAGGATGTCAGATAGCCGACCGAGACAATACCGATCACCTGATGCTGCGCATTGAAGATGGGGGCTTTGCTGCGTAGCGACACGCCAATCCCACCCTGACGCACGGAAATAATGGTTTTACCCTTTAACACCTCCGCATTATCCCCGCCGATCATCGGTAAATTAATACGCTCCGGGGATTCCGAATGATAGAGGTGCTGTTCCTCGGTATCGCCAATCACAATGTAGCTGGCATCGCTTTCGGCGCGCAGCGGCTGAATTAACCGGGCGATACCGGGGATATCTCTGGCCACAACCATTGCCGCCAGACCCGGCATCAGCGCGATCTGGCTGGCCTGAACCCGGGCGCGCTGGCCGAGATCGTGATGGAGCTGTCGGTCAATAAAATGAAACAGGATTGTTCCCAGCAGAACTAACAGCAGGCAGGAGAAGCACACCAGCGCTAAAAACAGCTTTACCTGAAAAGAGAGTCTGCGTTTCATTCAACCTGCGGAAGTTATGTAAAAGTGACATTTGCCGAGCCTGACATGCGCCAGTAGTGGACGCAATCTGGCGAGAAAAGAGTTGTGACCTGGCTTTTCGTTTTCGGCGTATACCCTAAATAATTCGAGTTGCAGGACAAAACGGCTTGCCGTTTTGTCCTGCAGCTTGAAGTATGACGGGTATATAGCCATCAGGATCCCGTAAGGCTATGCTTCATTCAGCACGATAATAATTACAGAGGCAATGTCATGGATAAAGAACTACTGGATGCGGGTTACCGGGCCTATACCGGCGAGAAAATTGACGTTTACTTCAACACCGGGATCTGCAAACACTCCGGTAACTGCGTGCGCGGCAGCGCAAAGCTGTTTAATCTGAAACGTAAACCGTGGATTATTCCCGATGAAGTGGACGTTGAAACGGTTGTCCGCGTAATTGATACCTGCCCGAGCGGTGCGCTGAAGTATCGCCAAAAATAAGCGAGGAACCATGGATATTCTGGAAGGCCATAACAAGTTTTACGTGAATGATGCGAACGGCAATCAGGTCGCGGAGATTGTCTTCGTGCCGACCGGCGAGCACCTAAGCATCATTGAGCATACCGATGTGGATGAGAGCCTGAAAGGGCAGGGGGTCGGTAAACAGCTGGTGGCGAAAGTGGTGGAGAAGATGCGCGGTGAGAACCGCAAAATTATTCCGCTGTGCCCGTTCGCGAAGCATGAGTTTGATAAAACGCGAGAATATGACGATATTCGGGCGTAAATAACACCGGCGATGGCCGGTGTTTTTTTATCTCACCTGCTCATACAGCAATACCAGCGCTATCAGCACCATCAACCCTCCCGATGCCCTGCTCACCAGACGCGCCGCCTGTGGTCGGGTCGCCAGCACCGCTTTCGAACCATACCCCACCAGCAGATAGACCAGCGTACAGGTGATAAGGTGCATGATCCCAAGCGCAGACATCTGCATCGCTATCGACCAGCTTCCGGTCGGGTCTGTAAACTGCGGGAGCAGGGCCAGGAACAGCAAAAAAACCTTCGGGTTTAGGCCGCTAATGCAGAGCCCTTTCACCGCCCACTGTCGCCAGTTTCCCGCGTGTTGGGTGGTCTTTTCCGGTGCGGCCGGGTGACGCAGCAACGTTATGCCAAGCCACAGGAGATACAGCGCTCCCGCCACGGTCAGCCCGGCTAACGCCAGCGGATGTTGAGCAATCAGTACCCCCACGCCTGCCACCACAATCAACGTGGCTAGCAGATGCCCGGACATCAGCCCCATAACCGCCGGTACCACGCGGCGGCCGTTGATCCCGGCGCTAATGGCGTAGGCCCAGTCGGCCCCCGGGGTCATGATAAGCAGAAAAGAAACCACCCAAAAGCCGGCCACAATACTCATTTCCATCGTCCTGAAAACTCCCGCAGTGCGTCAAACGTTGCGAAAAAGAATATCGTTAACCCTGCGAAATAGGCTTTCAATGTTATGCTCATAACACGGTGAAATTGAGAAAATCTTCCACATGGATAGCATCGATCGAAAAATTCTTGCTGAGCTACAGTCAGATGGCCGCTTATCCCTTACCGAGCTGGCTGAAAGAGTGAATCTGAGCCTCTCGCCGTGCCATCGACGCGTGCGGGCGCTGGAGCAAAGCGGGGCCATAACGGGATACCGTGCCAGCCTGGATCCGGCTAAAATGGGGTTTAACTTCCTGGCGATCGTCTTTGCGACGCTGAAAGAGGGGGACCGAAAGGCGGTTAGCGCGTTTGAAGCGGCGGTGGAGGAAATTCCGCAGATCGTGCTGGCGCAGCGTCTGTTTGGCGATCCCGATTATCTGATGCACGTCGTGACCCGCGACCTCTCCGCTTTCCAGAAGCTCTATGACGAGAAGCTTTCCGCCATGCCTGGCGTGCAGCATCTTCGCTCTACGCTGGTGATGAAAACGGTGGTGCAGGACAGGCCTTTTCCGCTGTAAGCAGCAGGCCAAAACTTAATGGCCTGCCCGGCAGAGCGCCGGGCAGGAAAAGGGATTAGCCTACAAACATCACCGATACGCACAGCACCCCGACGATCAGCGTCAGCAGGTTGCCAATGGAACGGTACTGTTTCAGGGAGGGGATCAGATACGTCGACAGCGTCGGCATGATAAACAGGATCATGGCGATAAGCGGGCCGCTGATGGCGTAAATCATCGAAATGGCGTTCGGGTTAATGCAGCAGACGGCAAAGGTGATTAACGACACCCCCATAATGGATATCGCGCGGTTAAAGGCGCGGCTCTTTTTCACGCCCACCTGATGGAGCGACGACTTCACGATCTCCGTCGCCCCTTCAATCACCCCAAAATAGGTGCCGAGGAACGATTTCGACATCGCAATAATCGCCACGATAATCCCGGAAATTCCCAGCCACGCCGGTGAAGAAGGCATCATCGATAGCGCGGACAGGATCGTCACCCCTTGCTCTTTGGCGGTCACAATGTACGACGGCGGAATAGAGAGCAGGCAGCTGAAGACAAAGAACAGCACGCTCAGGCAGATAATCAGATACGCCACCTTCATGATTTTCTTGCATTTATCCATTGCGCCGTCGGCAAATTTCTCGCGACGGTCAACGGCAAATGTGGAGATAATCGGGGTATGGCTGAACGCAAACACCATCACCGGAATCGAAATCCAGACCTGGTGCAGCGTATGGCGATCGACGGCCATCTGGCTGGTCAGCAGCGAGGGCTGCCAGCTGCCGATCAGATAGAGCGAGACAAACAGGAAGTAGGCAATCAGCGGAAACACCAGGAAGCCCATCACTTTTATCGTGATATGCCGTCCCATCAGGAAGATCAGATTCAGGACCAGCACCACCCCCAGGCTGACCAGCACGCGAACGGCGGTATCCACCGTCAGGTGTTTTGCCAGCTGTTCCGTGAGTGAGTTGGTGATGGCCACCGCATAAATCTGCACCACCACAAAGAAGGCGATGAAATAGAGCGTGGTGATCAGATTGCCAATCTTCCTGCCGTAGTAGTGCGACACGGCGCCGGTGATCCCTTCGTTGCCTTTTGTTTTGGACGACAGGATAAATTGCGCCAGCGCCCGGTGCGGCCAGTAGGTTAAGGGGTAGGCCACGAGGGCAGTAATAAACAGGACGATAGCGCCTGCTGAGCCCAACTGAATGGGCAAAAACAGCGTTCCTGCGCCCACGGCCGTGCCGTAGAGAGCGAAACTCCAGAGAGTCTCATCTTTTGACCAAATTTTCGACATTAGAGCAACGTATCAACTATCAAACCATCGGAATGGAGTGCAATTTACCATAGTTATGCACGGAGAGCGCAGTTGCTTCGAAGGAGTTTGGCCGGAACGGGCGTCCGGCCAGAGGTGGTTTAGCCTGCCAGGGCGCGCCGTTGCTGGCGACGCTTAAGAAATTTATCGCGAAGGCAATCGTATGCCCAGTTGTAGAACATGGTGTACGGCAGGAAGAACAGGAAGAAACCTATTTCCAGCGTGAATGCCTGAAGCAGGGTGACGCCCAGCACGGCGGCGACAATCGACACGCCAATCACAATAAACCCGCATTCAAACCCCAGCGCATGCAGCGCACGCACTTTTGCCGTACGTTTGACGCGCTGAACCGGCCAGAAACGGTCGAAGCCGAAGTTATAAATAATGTTCCACAGCATGGCGGTGGTGGCCAGAATAATGGTCAACCCACCCATCTCCACAACGGAACGCTGCATGAGCCACGCCGCCGTAGGGGCGAGGATCGCCGTCGCAATCCCTTCAAAACAGACAGCATGAAAGATCCGCTCCGGCAGTTTACGTTGGAGTGCATCCTGATGTTGCATAATCACAGACCTCATTAATTCGCCGGTATGGGCGTTGATGCGGCCTATTTTCATCGCTAAAGCTGATATATTAAAGATAGTATCCATCGCTAAAACAGATAGGTTATGCGCTATTCACCCGAAGCCCTTAATGCATTTGTCGAGACCGTTGCGGCGGGCTCTTTTTCTGCGGCTGCCCGCCGGCTGCGTAAAAGCCAGTCGACGATCAGCACGTCCATTGCCAATCTTGAAGCCGATCTCGGTTTCGAGCTGTTTGACCGCTCGGCGCGCCAGCCGGTGTTAACGGCCCAAGGGGAACAGGTGCTGGGCTACGTGCAGGCCATCCTGGCCGCCAGCACGCGGCTGGATGAGCTGGCGGTGTCGTTAACGGCGCAAACGGAGGCGCGTCTGACGTTTGTCCTTTCCGATACCCTTAACCCGGACGTGCTGGAAGAGATGATGAAACAGTTTGACGCGCGCTTTCCCCATACGGAATTCGAATGTCTGATTGGCGAGGAGGAGGACGTGATCGATCTGCTGCAAAAGGAGCGAGCGCAGGTTGGCCTCACCGAAGCGCGAGACGGTTATCCTACGGATATCGGCGCCATCCGGCTGCCGATGCAGACCCGCATGGCGATCTATGTCGCGACCACGCATCCGCTGGCCGGACAACATGACGTTCAGCGTGACGAGCTCCACGGCTGGCGAGAGCTGCGGCTGAGCACCTATCTTGAGCGCGAGGCTGAGATCGCGCGCGGGCCCGTCTGGTCAGCCCCGAATTACCTGTTACTCTTGAGTATGGCAGTTCAGGGATTTGGCTGGTGCGTCTTGCCGTGCGCGCTGGTGGATGAGTTTGCCGCCGCGAAATCCCTGGTACAGCTTAATGTTCCCGGCTGGCCGCGGGCGATCGGCATCGATCTGCTGTGGAATAAGCGATCTCCTCCCGGCGTAGCCGGAAGCTGGCTGCGGCAGTATCTGCAGGATGCGCGCTGATCCTTGTGATTAAACTCACTATTTTTAAACAATTAAGATAATTGCCAGTAACAATCCTCTACTATCGTCATGTCATTTAACACAGAGGTCGTGATGAAAGATGTCGTAATAGTGGGTGCGTTGCGTACAGCTATCGGCTGTTTTCAGGGAGCGCTTGCGCGTCACTCGGCGGTTGACCTGGGGAGCGTGGTGGTGAAAGCGCTGGTGGAACGTAGCGGGATCGCAGCACATGAAGTTGATGAGGTGATCCTGGGACAGGTCCTCACGGCCGGTGCCGGGCAAAACCCTGCGCGTCAGGCGGCGCTGAAGGGCGGGCTGCCCAATACCGTCTCCGCCATCACCATTAACGACGTCTGTGGTTCAGGATTAAAAGCGCTGCATCTCGCGACGCAGGCCATTCAGTGTGGTGAAGCGGACGTGATCATTGCGGGCGGGCAGGAGAATATGAGCCGCGCGCCGCACGTGTTGACCGACAGCCGTACCGGCGCACAGTTGGGCAACAGTCAGCTGCTCGACAGCCTGGTGCATGACGGGCTGTGGGATGCGTTCAATGACTATCATATGGGCGTGACGGCGGAAAACCTGGCGCGCGAATACGGCATCAGCCGTGAGGTGCAGGATGCCTATGCGCTAAGCTCGCAGCAAAAAGCGCGTGCGGCGATTGATTCCGGTCGTTTTCGCGACGAAATTGTCCCTGTCAGCACGCAGCGTCAGAGCGGTGAGTTTATTGTCGTGGATACCGATGAACAGCCGCGCACCGACGCCAGTGCTGAAGGGCTGGCGAGGCTGAATCCTGCGTTTGAAATGCAGGGCTCGGTGACGGCGGGAAATGCCTCTTCCATTAACGACGGCGCTGCCGCCGTCATGATGATGAGCGAAAGCAAAGCCCTCGAACTTGATCTTCCCGTGCTGGCCCGCATTAAGGCGTTCGCCAGCGTGGGGGTTGATCCTGCGTTAATGGGGATCGCACCGGTCTACGCGACCCGCCGCTGTCTGGAGCGTGCCGGGTGGCAGCTTTCGGATGTGGATCTGATCGAAGTGAACGAAGCCTACGCCGCGCAGGCGATCTCCGTCGGAAAAATGCTGGAGTGGGATCCCCTGCGGGTTAACGTGAACGGTGGGGCGATCGCGCTGGGGCACCCGATCGGGGCGTCCGGCTGCCGGATCCTGGTTTCGCTGGTCCACGAAATGAAAAAGCGCAATGCCCGCAAAGGGATTGCCACGCTCTGTATAGGCGGCGGGCAAGGGGTGGCACTGGCCATCGAACGCTAACTTCTCCTTATTGAAAATGACCTCCTCCGGGAGGTTTTTTTTCGCGCCCTTTTTCTCCCGACGGTTTAATTGTGATCCGAACATCATTTTCGTCATAAACAAAAATAAAAATGAAACGTTGTTTTAAATATAATTGAAAAGCCCGCTTTATGCCGATAGTATGTGTTCAATATGAAAAACGGAACGCTGTTTCGTTTATTTCCGCCTTCGGGCATGACCACATCTGGAGGTTACCGTGGACGTCAGAGAAAGCATCCACAGCGCGCACGCCAAAACGCTGGATACTCAGGGGCTGCGCAAGGCATTTTTAGTCGAGCAGATATTCGAGGCCGACAGGTACACCATGGTTTACAGCCATATCGACCGTATTATTGTGGGCGGCATTATGCCCGTCACGAAAACCGTCTCCGTGGGCGGCGAGGTCGGTAAACAGCTGGGCGTGAGCTATTTCCTCGAGCGTCGCGAGCTGGGGGTGATCAACATCGGCGGGCCGGGCACCATCACCGTAGACGGACAGTGCTATGAGATTGGCCATCGCGAGGCGCTGTACGTGGGGAAAGGGGCGAAAGACGTGGTCTTTGCCAGCATCGACGCCAGCAAGCCTGCGAAGTTTTACTACAACTGCGCGCCGGCTCACACCACCTGTCCAACCAAAAAAGTGACCCCGGCAGACGTCGCACCCGTGACGCTGGGCGACAACCTCACCAGCAACCGCCGCACCATCAATAAATACTTCGTGCCGGACGTGCTGGAGACCTGCCAGCTCAGCATGGGATTGACCGAGCTTGCGCCAGGTAACCTGTGGAACACCATGCCGTGCCATACCCACGA
This sequence comes from Enterobacter sp. DC4, assembly GCF_000568095.1. Taxonomy (NCBI): domain Bacteria; kingdom Pseudomonadati; phylum Pseudomonadota; class Gammaproteobacteria; order Enterobacterales; family Enterobacteriaceae; genus Enterobacter; species Enterobacter sp. DC4. The sequence goes on from NZ_AZUB01000006.1 coordinate 25,496, forward strand.
GCGCCGAATGGAGGTCTACTTCTACTTCAACATGGAGGATGACGCCTGCGTGTTCCACATGATGGGACAGCCGCAGGAAACGCGCCATATCGTGATGCACAACGAGCAGGCGGTGATTTCACCGAGCTGGTCTATTCACTCCGGCGTAGGGACGAAAGCCTACACCTTTATCTGGGGAATGGTGGGCGAAAATCAGGTCTTCGATGATATGGACCATGTTGCGGTCAGCGATTTGCGCTAGTCGCGGGCAGTGAAGCATAAACCTGCCTGTGAGTGACAGGCTCTGAAAGAGTAAGGAATAAACATGATTCTGGATGCATTCTCTCTGCAGGGGAAAGTGGCTGTGGTTTCCGGCTGTGACACCGGGCTGGGGCAGGGGATGGCGCTAGGCCTGGCGGAAGCGGGCTGCGATATCGTCGGAATTAATATCGTTGAACCGACTGAAACCCTCGAGCGCGTGACGGCGCTGGGCCGCCGTTTCCTGAGCCTGACCGCCGACCTGCGTAAAATCGATGCCATTCCTGAACTGCTGGATCGCGCGGTGGCGGAATTCGGTCATATCGACATTCTGGTCAACAATGCCGGGCTGATTCGCCGCGAAGATGCGATCAACTTCAGCGAGCGCGACTGGGATGACGTGATGGATTTGAACATCAAGAGCGTATTTTTCATGTCCCAGGCGGCGGCAAAGCACTTTATCGCGCAGGGGAACGGCGGCAAGATCGTGAATATTGCCTCCATGCTCTCGTTCCAGGGCGGCATCCGCGTGCCGTCTTACACCGCGTCCAAAAGCGCCGTGATGGGCGTGACCCGCCTTCTGGCAAACGAGTGGGCGAAACACAACATCAATGTGAATGCGATTGCGCCGGGCTACATGGCGACCAACAACACGCAGCAGCTGCGTGCAGACGAGCAGCGTAGCGCGGAAATCCTCGACCGTATTCCGGCGGGGCGCTGGGGTCTTCCGCGCGATCTGATGGGGCCGGTGGTCTTTCTGGCCTCGTCGGCATCGGATTACATCAACGGCTACACCGTGGCGGTCGATGGCGGCTGGCTGGCACGTTAATTCCACCTGCATGACGAACCTCTGCCCTCGGGTGGAGGTTTTTTTGGCTAAAAATTGCCATTATCCATATGACATAAGATGAAAAATCCATACTGAGAATTCACAAATGACGTATATCACATTTTTATTGCTTAAATATTAGGTAATTAATAATAAACGTGGTTATTTCAGCATTAGTTGAAATTGTAATGTCCATCACAGATCGCTATGCCATAGCGAAATAATCCATATCTTCACGAATTCCCGCCTGACACTTTTCCTCGCTTTCTCGTAATTTCAGTTAACGAATTTTGCTGTTGAGGCAGGAAAAATATGACATCTATCAATGACTCTAACCTAATGCCCGCTGCGCTGCGTGATACCCGGCGCATGAACCAGTTTGTCTCTATTGCCGCCGCCGTGGCGGGCCTGTTATTTGGACTGGATATCGGCGTCATTGCCGGAGCGCTGCCGTTTATTACCGATCACTTTACCCTCAGTAACCGTCTGCAGGAGTGGGTGGTGAGCAGCATGATGCTCGGCGCGGCCATCGGGGCGCTGTTTAACGGCTGGCTATCGTTCCGCCTGGGGCGCAAATACAGCCTGATGGTCGGGGCGATCCTGTTCGTCGCGGGTTCGATCGGCTCCGCGTTTGCGACAAACGTAGAAGTGCTGCTGCTTTCCCGCGTGCTGCTGGGCGTGGCGGTGGGGATAGCCTCCTACACCGCGCCGCTTTATCTCTCCGAAATGGCGAGTGAGAACGTGCGCGGCAAGATGATCAGCATGTATCAACTGATGGTCACGCTGGGTATTGTGCTGGCGTTCCTGTCTGACACCTACTTCAGCTACAGCGGCAACTGGCGCGCGATGCTGGGGGTGCTGGCCTTACCGGCGCTGGTGCTGATCGTCCTGGTGGTTTTCCTGCCAAACAGTCCGCGCTGGCTGGCGCAAAAAGGGCGCCATGTGGAGGCAGAAGAGGTCCTGCGCATGCTGCGCGATACCTCGGAGAAAGCGCGGGAAGAGCTGAACGAGATCCGCGAAAGCCTGAAGCTGAAGCAGGGTGGCTGGGCGCTATTTAAGATCAACCACAACGTGCGCCGGGCGGTCTTCCTCGGCATGTTGCTGCAGGCGATGCAGCAGTTCACCGGCATGAACATCATCATGTACTACGCGCCGCGTATTTTTAAAATGGCCGGGTTCACCACCACGGAACAGCAGATGATCGCCACCCTGGTGGTCGGGCTGACCTTCATGTTCGCCACCTTTATTGCCGTATTCACCGTGGACAAAGCCGGCCGTAAACCTGCGCTGAAGATTGGCTTTAGCGTGATGGCGCTCGGCACGCTGATCCTCGGTTACTGCCTGATGCAGTTTGATAACGGCACGGCGTCAAGCGGACTTTCCTGGCTTTCTGTCGGGATGACCATGATGTGCATCGCTGGCTACGCGATGAGCGCTGCGCCCGTGGTGTGGATCCTGTGCTCCGAAATTCAGCCGCTCAAATGCCGTGACTTTGGCATCACCTGTTCCACGACAACCAACTGGGTATCGAACATGATCATCGGCGCGACGTTCCTGACGCTGCTGGACGCGATTGGCGCAGCGGGAACGTTCTGGCTCTATACGGTACTGAATGTGGCATTTATTGGCGTCACGTTCTGGCTGATCCCGGAAACCAAAGGCGTGACGCTGGAACACATCGAGCGCAAGCTGATGGCTGGAGAGAAACTGCGGAACATCGGCGGATGATTTTTTGCCCGTCCGAAGGTTTTAATACGTGCCGTAACTGGAAAGGGAAAGGTGGCTTAATCACAATTATAATGTGACTAAGATCACTACTAACTCTGGTAGGGAGTAGACATAGAGAGGGAACAGGCATTAGGATTTTTCTTATGTTGATGTATTATCGGACCACCGCCATCAATGTTAAGAGATGCGTTGCATCCGGAAAAAGAAGAATCACTATGTCAGAAATGGATTTCAAAAAAAGCACGGACCTCGACTTTCCCCGTTATGCCGGCCCGGCTGTAAGCGCAAAAGAGATCGATCTTCTGGGACTTTTTGAGGTCCTTCTGGCGGCGAAAAAACGTATCGTCGCCATCGTCTTTGCTTTCGCGCTGGTGGGGCTGGCCGTTTCATTTTTACTGCCGCAGAAATGGACCAGTAAAGCGGTGATCACCCCGGCAGAACAGTCGCAGTGGAACCCGCTGCGCCAGATGCTGGTTGCGCTGCAGGTGCTTGACGTGGACGTGAAAATTACCCGTCCAGAAATTTTTGATCTCTTTATTAAAAAGTTTCAGTCTCAGTCATTGCTCGAAGAGTACATGAAATCCTCTCCTTATGTGATATCGCAGCTTAAAGGTGTTGAGGTGGATCCGCTCGATCTGCATCGTGCGATAGTCAACATCTCAGACAGAATGAAAGCGGTGAATGACGATCAGGGAAAAGGCGCGGATAAAGTGCCTTTTGTCTCCTGGACATTGAGCTTCACTGCGCCAACAGCAGGCGATGCGCAAACCGTTTTGGAGGGGTATATCAATTACATCGTGGCTATCGTCGAAAAAGAGACGGTGCAGAATATCCGCAACCAGATCGCCCTGAAAACGAACGTTGTTGAGCAGCAGCTGGAACTGGATCGTGTTCGTCTGACCAATGTTCACAATACCAACCTGCAGCGACTGAATTATTCCCTGGAAGTGGCGAATGCCGCCGGTATCAAGAAGCCGGTCTACAGCAACGGGCAGGCCGTAAAGGATGACCCGGATTATTCCGTTGCGCTCGGTGCTGATGGTATCGCGCAAAAACTAAAGATTGAAAAAAATCTGAAGGACGTGACTGAACTGAATGCGGACTTTCAGAACCGGGAATACTATCTGGCACAGCTGAAAAAGCTCTCCTTTGCCGATGTTAAACTTGAGCCATTCCGGTACCAGCTCACTCCTTCCATGCCGGTGAAAAAGGATGGCCCGGGCAAGGCTCTGATTGTTGTTCTGGCGGCGCTCCTGGGGGGCCTGTTTGCCTGCGGTATCGTTTTACTGCGCGAGGCGATGCTCACCCGTAATCCACTCCCCGAGCCGGTGATGGAATAAACCCTGCAGTTTAAAAAGGCGCTAAATTGAGCGCCTTTTTTTATTGGCATCGGTTATGTTAAAAGAAGAAATCAACGAAAAGGAGGGATGATGAAAACGATCGGCCTGTTAGGTGGTATGAGCTGGGAATCGACAATCCCTTATTACCGTCTGATTAATGAAGGGGTAAAGCAGCGTCTGGGTGGTCTGCACTCCGCAAGTCTGCTGCTGCACAGCGTTGATTTCCATGAAATCGAAGCCTGCCAGTCGAGCGGTGAGTGGGATAAAGCCGGAGAGATCCTGGCTCAGGCGGCGCTGGGACTGGAGCGCGCCGGCGCCAGGGGGATAGTGCTTTGTACCAATACCATGCACAAAGTGGCGTCGCATATTGAAGACCGCTGCTCGCTGCCGTTTCTGCATATCGCGGACGCGACCGGGCGTGCGATTGCGGCATCCGGAATGCGCCGCGTAGCGCTTTTGGGTACACGCTACACCATGGAGCAGGATTTTTATCGCGGACGTTTACACAGTGAATTTGGGATAGAAAGCCTGATCCCGGATGAAGAAGATCGGGCGCGCATCAATCAGATTATCTTTGACGAGCTCTGCCTCGGTACCTTCAGCGAAGCTTCCCGCGCGTATTACGTCAGCGTTATCGATAAACTTAGGCAGCAGGGGGCCGAAGGGGTGATCTTCGGCTGCACTGAGATTGGTTTGCTGGTACCCGTCGAGCGAAGCCCTCTCCCGGTATTTGATACCACTGCAATTCATGCCGCCGATGCCGTGGCGTTTATGTTGTCCTGAGCTCCCGGTTTAGGTTTACGTGTTGGCGGCGTCATAAGCGGATTGCGCCGCCACAATGGCATCAATATTATTTTCCACCCAGTGCGCAAGCACCGTCACCGTTTCGGTTAACGTCTGGCCAAGCGGTGTCAGGCTGTACTCGACTGTTACAGGTACCGTGGCGAATATCTTTCGCGACACCAGCCCATCACGTTCCAGTTTGCGTAAAGACTGGGTCAGCACCTTTTTGGTGATTCGTTGAATATCACGTTGAAGATGACTAAAGCGCATCGGTCCATTCTCAAGGCGCGCAAGAATTAACAGTGCCCACTTATCGGCGATACGCGTCAGCACGCCGCGGGTCGGGCAGCGTTCATCGAACACGTTGTAAGGAGGCATCTCCTTTTTCAGAACTGCTGTTTGGGTCATGGTGGTTCCCTCGAGGTAACCAGGTGAGATAAAGGTGCCTTCTTACGCCCGTGAATGTTTGCGTGTATAAAACGACGTAAGGTTTCTATTTGATACCAGGGAACCGAAAATGGCAACGGGCTCGCAGAGCAATTTTAAAGTCGTCTTAATCGTTTGACTCACAAGGCAATATTGCATCAGGAGATCTATCATGAGCGTTGTAGTTATCTATTATTCTGGCTACGGCCACACCAAACGCGTTGCTGAAACAGTCGCCGAAGGCGCGCAGGCTGAGCTGATCGCCATTGACAGCAATGGCGATATTCAGGAAAGCGATTGGCAAAAACTTAACGATGCCAGAGCGATTATTTTTGGCGCGCCAACCTACATGGGAAGCGTACCGTGGCAGTTTAAGAAATTCGCTGATGCGACCTCAAAAGCCTGGTTCGTGCGTAGCTGGCAGGACAAAGTATTCGCGGGCTTCAGCAACAGCGCCAGCCTGAACGGTGATAAGCAGGTGTCGTTACAATACCTGCAAACGCTGGCCTCTCAACACGGTGGGATTTGGGTGAGCCTGGGGCTACCGCCGTCAAATACTCTCGCGGCAACACGTCAGGACATTAATAATCTGGGCGGCTCAGTCGGTTTGCTGGTGCAGTCACCATCAGATGCTGATGCTGGCGCCATTGCCAGTGGCGATCTGCAAACCGCTGTGAAATTCGGCGAGCGTGTTGCGGCCATCGCGAAACGTTTTAACTGAGTTTTCAGACGCCCGCTGTTCAGTGGGGCGTCTGATTCAACATCTTATTTAGCTGGTCAGCCAACAGACTTAACCCTCCTTGCAGATGCTCACTGAACGCCTCCACCAGCGCTGATGCCGGACGATGCAGTGGGCGGATTAGGCTAACGGTGAAAGGAACTGAGACACTAAACCGACGTACAACAATCCCACTTTCTGCATAATCCAGCGCCGTGAGCGGATTCACCACCGCGACGCCGACGCCTGCGCGTACCATCGCACAAATCGAGGCCGCGCTGTGTGTTTCTACCACCATTCGGCGTTTGACCTGATGCTCGGCAAACAGCGTATCCAGCAGCTGTCGATAACTGTCAGTCTGCGACAGGCTGATGTAGTTTTCCCCGTGGAAATCCTCCGGCGCAAGCACTGCCTTACCGGCAAGCCGATGCCCGGCGGGCAGAACGCACACTTCATCTAACGAGAGCAATTCCGTGCGCGCCGTTCCCGCTGGTGTGGAGAGGGTTTCGGTCAGGCCTAAATCATGGCGCTGAGCCGAAAGCCACTCTTCAAGCAGAGGTGATTCCTGAGGCACGATGGTGAGGCTGACCTCCGGGTATCGGGCCAGAAAGGGTTGCAGCAGCATCGGCAAAAAGGATTGCGAAAAGACGGGCAGGCAGACGATCGACAGCTCGCCCTGACGAAACTCGCGCAGGCTTTCCGCGGCACTTACTATTCTGTCCAGCCCGTACCAGGAGCGCTGAACTTCCTCGAACAGGCGTAACCCTTGTACCGTCGGGTGAAGCCTGCCCCGGGTGCGTTCGAACAGCTTCAACCCCAGCACTTTCTCGAAGCGCGCCAGCTCGCGGCTCACCGTTGGCTGCGAGGTATGCAGCATCTGTGCGGCTTCGGTGAGATTGCCGGTGGTCATCACGGCGTGAAAAATCTCGATATGGCGTAAATTGACGGCGGGCATAGGGCACCTGAAAGCAGAGAACTGACCATATCATTTTTGCATAGACTCGCGATAAAACGATATTTTTTATTCTCTTTGTGCTGTGGCGTAATCATGAAAACGCATTTATCCGGAGAAGACCATGCCACGCCCGCTGAACCAGACTGATACCGATTTGAACGCCGACAACCTGCTGCGCCTGCCCGCCGAGTTTGGCTGCCCGGTGTGGGTCTACGACGCGCAGATCGTTCGCGAAAAGATCGCCGCCCTGCATCAGTTTGACGTGGTGCGTTTTGCCCAGAAGGCCTGCTCCAATATCCACATTCTGCGCCTGATGCGTGAGCAGGGCGTGAAGGTGGACTCCGTTTCACTCGGCGAAATCGAGCGCGCGCTGGCGGCGGGATTCGATCCGAAAGCCGACGGCGACGCGATCGTCTTTACCGCCGATGTGATCGACGATGCGACGCTTGAGCGCGTCCACGAGCTGCAGATCCCGGTGAATGCCGGCTCTGTAGATATGCTGGAGCAACTGGGCGAGGTTTCTCCCGGCCATCGCGTCTGGCTGCGCGTGAACCCGGGCTTTGGTCATGGCCACAGCCAAAAAACCAATACCGGTGGCGAAAACAGCAAGCACGGGATCTGGTATGCCGATATGCCTGCCGCGCTGGCGGTATTACAGCGCTACGGCCTGAAGCTGGTGGGGATTCATATGCACATTGGCTCTGGCGTCGATTACGGCCACCTGGAGCAGGTGTGCGGTGCGATGGTGCGCCAGGTTGTTGACTTCGGTCAGGATCTGGAGGCGATCTCTGCCGGTGGCGGTCTCTCCATTCCTTATCGCGAGGGCGAAGAGGCGATCGATACCGATCACTATTACGGTCTGTGGAGCGCGGCGCGCGATCAAATCGCCGCGCATTTGGGCCACGCGGTGAAACTGGAAATTGAGCCGGGTCGTTTCCTGGTGGCGGAAGCCGGCGTGCTGGTTTCGCAGGTGCGCAGCGTGAAAGAGATGGGGTCTCGCCACTTTGTATTGATTGACGCAGGCTTTAACGATCTGATGCGTCCGTCCATGTACGGCAGCTATCACCACATTACCGCCCTGGCTGCCGACGGACGCGATTTAACGCAGGCACCACGCGTTGAGACGGTCGTAGCGGGGCCGCTGTGCGAATCGGGTGACGTGTTTACCCAACAGGAGGGCGGCAAAGTGGAGACCCGCGCGCTGCCAGAGGTCAAACCGGGTGATTATCTTGTGCTGCACGACACCGGCGCTTACGGGGCGTCAATGTCCTCTAACTACAACAGCCGCCCGCTGCTGCCGGAAGTGCTGTTTGATAACGGCAAGGCGCGGCTGATCCGCCGCCGCCAGACCATTCAGGAACTGCTGGCGTTAGAGCTCATCTGATGAAAGTACGGCCCCGTCGTGACCGAATCGCGTAAGACCAGCGTGCCGGTAAACGGCGGGATGGCATCGACCGGCTGGTTTTTTGCCAGCCGGATCGCCTGATCGATGGCCGTGACAATCATATTGTCGATGGGCAGATAAACCGATGAGAGCGCAGGCTCCAGCCATTTTGCGCTTGGGGCGTCGTCAAAGCCGAACAGTGAAATATCCTGCGGGATTTTACGCCCCGCCTGGTGTAACGCTTTGGACGCGCCCAGTGCCATATCGTCGTTACAGGCAAACAGGGCGCTAAACGATACACCGTCGGCAATCAATTCCTTGCACAGCTCGTATCCCCCGGTCATCCCCGCATCGCCGTACTTTATCCGACGCTCGTCCAGACGGATGCCGTGCTTTTCCAGCGCCTTACGATAGCCCATCAGCCTCGCTTTTCCGGTTGGGGTATGGATCGGGACGGTGATACAGGCGATCTCCCGATGGCCCTGTTCAATCAGATAATCCACGGCCTTAAATGCGGCATCCTGCTGTTCGAAGAACACGCAGCGATCCGGCGCCTGGCTCACTTCACGGTTAATGACCACCAGCGGTGTTTTTACGGTGTTCATCAGTTTGATGATCGCTTTTTCGCTCATGTAGCGCGTATAAAGCACGATGGCATCGCACTGGCGATCGGCGAGCATCTGCACCGCCTGTTCTTCCTGTTCCGGCGCGTCGTGACCGTCGGTGACGATAAGCTGTTTCCCGTGGGTTTCGGTCTGCCGCGACGCCTGCTGGAGAAGGCGGCCAAAGTAAAAGCCGTCGAAGGTGGAGACGACCAGACCAATGCTGTTGCTGGTCTGGTTAGCCAGCGAGCGCGCGAGAAAGTTCGGCCGATAGCCCAGCTCTTCCATCGCCGCAAACACCTGCTGACGCGTACTCTCTTTAACCTGACCCGTGCCGTTCAGCACGCGCGATACCGTGGCCTTCGACACGCCCGCGCGCAGTGAGACATCCAGCATTGTTACCATTCTACATTCCTGCTTTCACGTAATGATCTGCAGTTTAACACAGAGCTTACGCCGTATAAGCGATGCGGGAAGCGCAAAAATTCCGCCACGATCACGCTTTTCGGTAACGATTTGTCTGGCCTGCCTGAAGTAAAACTAAATAGTCTGACTCTGGTAAAATAATCGCCAAAACGAGCTGGAGGCGTCAGGCCAGCCCATTAATGAGAATACGCAGGTGAAACGTGAAAAAGACTGTTATCCTCCCCCTTTACGATGCACCGCAGTATGCTGAGCAGGTTACTGACTGGATCTGGCAGGCCTTTGGCGAAGGGCTTCCCCGGGAATTTTTCCACAGCATCGTTGAGCACAGCCAGACGCCGGGAAAATTACCGCTGACGTTTATTGCCGTTGAGGACGAAAAGCTACTTGGTACGGTGGGGATCTGGCGCTGCGATTTGATCACCCGTCAGGATCTCTTTCCGTGGCTGGCAGCGCTGTACGTTGACGACGCGGCGCGAGGTAAGGGGCTGGCAGGAAAGTTACAGCAGCATGTTATTACCTGGGCCGCGCAGGCGAGATATGAAGAACTGTACCTCTGGTCTGCCTGCCGTGACTTCTACGAACGTTACGGCTGGCAGTATATCGGCGATGGGCTGGAATACCCCAACACGCGGGTTCACCTCTACCGTTATTCGCTCTGCGCTTCCGCAGGCGACGCAACGGAGTGACGACGAACCAGCGTCGGACTAAACAGATGCGTAATATCCGGCGGCTGGCGCTGTTCCGCCAGCGCTAACGCCAGCTCGGCGGCCTGTGTGGCCATGGTGATAATCGGGTAGCGCACGGTGGTCAGGCGCGGGCGAACGTAGCGGGAGACCAGCACGTCGTCGAAGCCAATCAGCGAAATTTCTGCCGGTACCTCAATCCCGTTGTCGTTCAACACCCCCATTGCCCCTGCGGCCATCGAGTCGTTATAGCTGGCAACCGCCGTGAAATTCCGTCCGCGACCCAGCAGCTCGGTCATGGCCTGTTCACCGCCGCTCTCATCCGGTTCGCCATAGGCCACCAGGCGGTCATTGCACGGCAGTCCGTTTTCGCGCAGGGCATCGTAGTAGCCCTGTAGACGGTCTTCTGCATCAGAAATCGGGTGGTTTGAACAGAGATAGCCAATCCGGGTGTGGCCCTGCTGAATCAGATGACGGGTCGCAAGCCACGCGCCGTAGCGGTCGTCGAGCGCCACGCAGCGTTTCTCAAAGCCGGGAATAATGCGGTTGATGATGACCATCCCGGGGATCTGCTTCATCAGATGAATCAGTTCGGCATCCGGGATCATTTTGGCGTGTACTACCAGCGCCGCGCAGCGGTGGCGGATCAACTGCTCGATGGCCTGGCGTTCTTTTTGTTCATTATGATAGCCATTGCCGATCAGCAAAAAATTGCCTGTCTGATAAGAAACCTGCTCAACGGCTTTCACCATCGCGCCGAAAAAGGGATCGGAGACATCTCCTACCACCAGACCAATGGTTTCTGTGGACTGCTGGGCGAGCGCGCGGGCATTGGCATTGGGATGATAGTTCAGGGATTCCATGGCGTTTTGTACCGCCTGGCGTGATGCGTCACTGGCTTTTGGGGAGTCGTTAATCACGCGGGAGACGGTTGCCACCGACACACCTGCCAGACGGGCCACATCCTTTATTGTCGCCATTCATTACCTTCTTATTGGGGGTAAGCGTTTACACACCAAATAGTGTTGCGGAAAAGCGGCGCGCATTCAAGGGGAGCGGATTTCCGCTCTCCACAAACGTGACGCAGAACAACCCTGGTGGTGTAATCGTTACACGCGCAGTCATGTCTGAAGAATGTCAATCTGAACCTTTGGTTACACTTTGCCTCAGGCTGTTGCGATTGTCCGATGGCGAGGATGTTAATGAGATTGATACAGTTGAGATCCCAGAGGTATTGATTGGTGAGAATTCTTAGTACGGTTTCGTACTCATCTCTTGCACCAACCTGCGCGGATGCGCAGGTTTTTTTTCGCCTCCACTTTTGCTGTCGCTCCCGTATCACTTCTCGTGTAATCTGCCACCATTTACTATCAACCCTCCACACTGGCTGGCAAAGGGAGTTGAGATGCTATTTGGGTTCTTCCGTACACTGTTCCGTATTCTCTTTCGCATCCGCGTCACTGGCGATGCCCAGGCGCTTCGCGGCGAACGCGTTCTTATCACACCAAATCATGTTTCCTTTATAGACGGTATCCTGCTGGCGCTGTTTCTGCCCGTGCGCCCGGTATTTGCGGTCTATACCTCCATCAGCCAGCAGTGGTACATGCGCTGGCTCACGCCGCTGATTGATTTTGTGCCGCTCGACCCGACAAAGCCGATGATGATTAAGCATCTGGTGCGTCTGGTCGAGCAGGGTCGTCCGGTGGTCATTTTCCCGGAAGGGCGTATCTCCGTGACCGGTTCGCTGATGAAAATCTACGACGGTGCGGGGTTTGTCGCGGCGAAGTCAAAAGCGACCGTGGTGCCGCTGCGAATTGAAGGCGCAGAGCTGACCCATTTCAGCCGTCTGAAGGGACTGGTGAAGCAGCGTCTGTTCCCCAAAATCACGCTGCATATTCTGCCGCCAACGTCGTTACCGATGCCCGACGCGACGCGTGCCCGCGATCGCCGTAAAATCGCCGGGGAAATGCTGCACCAGATTATGATGGAAGCGCGCATGGCCGTGCGTCCGCGCGAAACGCTGTACGAATCTCTACTTTCCGCGCAGCACCGCTATGGCGCGAAGAAAAACTGCATCGAAGACATCAACTTTACCCCGGATACCTATCGCAAACTGCTGACCAAGACCCTGTTTGTGGGTCGCATTCTGGAGAAGTACAGCAAAAAGGGCGAAAAGATTGGCCTGATGCTGCCTAACGCGGGCATCAGCGCGGCGGTGATTTTTGGTGCGGTTTCCAGGGGCCGGATCCCGGCGATGATGAACTACACGGCGGGCGTGAAAGGGCTGACCAGCGCCATCACCGCTGCCCAGATTAATACCGTCTTTACCTCTCGTCAGTTCCTGGACAAAGGCAAGCTCTGGCATCTTCCCGAGCAGCTCACCCAGGTACGCTGGGTCTTCCTGGAGGATCTGAAAGCCGACGTGACCACCGGCGACAAGCTGTGGATTTTTGCTCACCTGCTGGTGCCACGTCTGGCGCAGGTCAAACAGCAGCCGGAAGATGACGCCATTATCCTCTTCACGTCGGGATCGGAGGGCAACCCGAAAGGCGTCGTCCACAGCCACAAGAGCATTCTGGCGAACGTTGAGCAGATCAAAAGCATTGCTGACTTTACCGCGGATGACCGTTTTATGTCGGCGCTGCCGCTGTTCCACTCCTTTGGCCTGACGGTGGGGCTGTTTACGCCGCTGCTGACCGGCGCAGAAGTGTTCCTCTATCCAAGCCCGCTGCATTACCGGATTGTGCCGGAGCTGGTGTATGACCGTAACTGCACCGTCCTGTTCGGCACCTCAACCTTCCTCGGCAACTATGCGCGTTTCGCCAATCCGTATGACTTCTATCGCGTGCGGTATGTGGTGGCCGGTGCGGAAAAACTGCAGGAGAGCACGCGTCAGATCTGGCAGGACAAGTTTGGCCTGCGCATTCTCGAAGGGTATGGCGTTACCGAGTGTGCGCCCGTGGTCTCGATTAACGTGCCGATGGCGGCGAAACCGGGTACGGTTGGCCGAATTCTGCCGGGAATGGATGCGCGTCTGCTGGCCGTGCCGGGCATTGAGGACGGTGGCCGTCTGCAGCTCAAAGGGCCAAACGTGATGAACGGGTATCTGCGCGTGGAAAACCCGGGCGTGCTGGAGGTGCCCACAGCGGAAAACGTCAACGGCGATATTGAAACCGGCTGGTACGACACCGGCGATATTGTCCGTTTTGATGAACAGGGCTTTGTACAGATTCAGGGACGCGCGAAACGCTTCGCCAAAATCGCCGGTGAAATGGTCTCTCTGGAAATGGTTGAGCAACTGGCGACGGCCGTGTCCGCGGATAAGATGCATGCGACGGTGGTGAAGAGTGACGCCAGCAAAGGCGAGGCGCTGGTGCTGTTTACGACCGACGGTGAGCTTAAGCGCGACAGGTTACTGAGCTATGCGCGTGAACACGGTATTCCTGAACTGGCCGTGCCGCGCGATATTCGCTACCTGAAACAGCTCCCTGTGCTGGGTAGCGGGAAGCCCGATTTCGTGACCCTGAAAGGCATGGTTGAAGAGGCGGAACAGCAAAATGCGTGAGTCAGTACACACTAACACATCGCTCAGATCGAAAGGCATGATGGCCGTCATCGCCGCACAGTTTCTCTCTGCGTTCGGTGATAACGCGTTGCTGTTTGCCACGCTGGCGCTGCTGAAAGCCGAGTTTTACCCCGACTGGAGTCAGCCGATCCTGCAGATGGTGTTTGTGGGCGCTTACATTATCTTTGCTCCGTTCGTCGGGCAGGTGGCGGACAGCTTCCCGAAAGGTCGGGTGATGATGTTTGCCAACGGCCTCAAGCTGCTGGGGGCGGCCAGCATTTGCTTTGGCTTCAATCCGTTTATTGGCTATACGCTGGTGGGCATTGGCGCCGCCGCCTACTCCCCGGCGAAGTATGGCATTCTCGGCGAGCTGACCACCGGAGATAAGCTGGTGAAAGCCAATGGTCTGATGGAGTCGTCAACCATTGCCGCTATCCTGCTCGGATCCGTTGCGGGCGGCGTGCTGGCCGACTGGCATGTCCTGGCGGCACTGGGCGTATGCGCGGCGGTGTATGGCGGGGCGGTCGTAGCGAACCTGTTTATTCCTAAACTGCCGGTGGCTCGCCCGGGACAATCCTGGCGTTTTAAACCGATGACCGGCAGTTTCTTTACCGCCTGCCGCGTGCTGTGGCGTAACGGTGAAACGCGTTTTTCCCTGATGGGGACCAGTATGTTCTGGGGTGCGGGCGTCACGCTGCGCTTCCTGCTGGTGCTGTGGGTGCCGGTGGCGCTGGGGATTACTGACAACGCGACACCGACCTATCTGAATGCGATGGTGGCCATCGGCATTGTGGTGGGGGCTGGCGCGGCGGCGAAGCTGGTAACGCTCGAGACGGTAGCACGCTGCATGCCCGCAGGGATCCTGATTGGCGTCGTGGTGCTGATCTTCTCGCTGCAGCATGCGTTATTGCCCGCGTATGTCCTCCTCATCCTGATTGGTATTCTGGGGGGCTTCTTCGTGGTGCCGCTGAACGCGTTACTGCAGGAGCGGGGCAAGCAGACCGTCGGGGCAGGCAATGCCATCGCGGTACAAAACCTGGGGGAAAACCTGGCAATGCTGTTAATGCTGGGGCTCTACTCGCTGGCGGTAAAAGTGGGCGTGCCGGTGGTGGGGATTGGCGTCGGGTTTGGTGGGCTGTTTGCGCTGGCGATTGCGGGTTTGTGGATGTGGCAACGTCGCCGCTGATAAGTGCGGCCTGATGCCCTCACCCCGGCCCTCTCCCACAGGGAGAGGGAGCAAACCCTAAAAACGGCAACGTGCGTTGCCGTTTTGCTTTTATTACGGTGCAGGATAAGTATAAACCTGATGCACCGCTTCAATCTCCGCTAACACCTCTTCACTCAGGTTCAGATTGAAACTCGCAATATTGGTTTTCAACTGCTCCATCGTGGTCGCGCCCAGCAGGGTGCTGGCAACAAACGGCTGACGACGCACGAAGGCCAGCGCCATCTGCGCAGGGTCAAGACCGTGACGCTTCGCGATATCCACATAGGCGGCAACGGCTTTCTGCGTCTGCTCTCCGCTGTAACGGGTAAAGCGGCTAAAGAGGGTGTTACGAGCCCCGGCCGGTTTCGCGCCGTTCAGGTATTTCCCCGTCAGTGTGCCGAAGCCGAGACAGGAGTAGGCGAGCAGTTCCACTTCTTCATACTGCGTCACTTCGGCCAGACCCACTTCATAGCTGCGGTTAAGCAGGCTGTACGGGTTCTGAATAGTCACGATACGCGGCAGATCGTGTTTATCCGCCAGGTGCAGATAGCGCATGACCCCAAAGGCCGTTTCGTTAGAGACGCCAATATAGCGGATTTTTCCCGCGCGCTGGCATTCGGTCAGCGCTTCCAGCGTTTCCAGCAGCGTCACGGCGGGGGCGCTCTCATTCCAGCTGTAGCCGAGCTTACCAAAGCAGTTGGTTGGGCGCTGAGGCCAGTGCACCTGATACAGATCGAGATAGTCGGTTTGCAGGCGCTTCAGGCTGGCGTCCAGTGCGGCGCGGATATTCTTGCGATCGAGGATCTGATTCGGGCGGATCCCGGTATCGTTGTTGCGCGCGGGGCCGCTGACTTTGGAGGCAATCACCAGCTTTTCACGGTTGCCGTGTTTTGCCAGCCAGTTACCGACGTAGGTTTCGGTAAGTCCCTGCGTTTCCGGACGTGGCGGAACAGGGTACATCTCCGCGACATCAATCAGGTTAATCCCCTGGCTGACGGCGTAATCGAGTTGTGCATGGGCATCGGCTTCGCTGTTTTGTTCACCAAATGTCATCGTGCCCAACCCCAGTTGGCTTATTTCCAGAGCGCTGTGGGGGATACGGTGATAATGCATAGCCGGCTTCCTCAGTAGACTTATAGACCGCGTCAGGGCGTGCCCGACAAAGGAATATAAACATGGCAGAGGGGAAGCAAAAGGGGAAGAAAAAAATCAAAAAGGTCAGCAAGCGACTGACCTCTCTCTGTTTATCGCTCGATAATTTGCGATACTTCGTCGCGATTGATCTGCATTTTATTGCCTTCCTGATCGCGGTAGCTGACCAGACCGGTATCATCGTCAACTTCGGGTTTGCCGTCGGTCAGGATCATTCGACCATCTTTTGTCGCCATGACGTAATCGCTGCTACAGCCCGATACGGCAAACGCTAAACCGACTGCTGAAACTAACACTGCCCATTTTTTCATCGTTATCGTCCTCATCTGGCGCGTATCAAATCATAATCTAGTATTAACTCGATATGGCGACTTGAGGAAGCAGTAAAATCTTAAAAAGCAGTCGATTATGTTTGAGAGCTCGCAAAATAAGTAAAAAACTATGTTTTTAACAGGAAATGACGTGCCAGGAGCGCGCCGGTGAAATTCTTTTTGAGATAAAAACCGCGCGGCAGCGTCAGTATCGGCTCACCCTGTGCGCCGATTGCCTCGGTAAGCGCTTTACTGTTGGCCGCTTTCGGACGCAGTTGTAATACTTCTCCGTGTCGGGCGGTGATGCGCTCTACCTGCCCAAGAACGATCATGTCCATCAGCTCCTCCCAGTCCAGCCGAAGCTGATGCTCTTCATCCTCGTTCGGGCTCCAGAGCAGCGGCGCGCCAACGCGACGGTCAGCCAGGGGGATCTGTCGCTCGCCTTCAACCGGTACCCACAACACGCGCTTCAGCTTGTGGCGAACGTGGCTGGTTTCCCACGTCACGCCGGTGTTGCCGGTTAATGGCGCAACGCAGACAAAGGTGGTCTCAAGCGGCTTGCCCTGGCTATCTATTGGGATGGTTTTTAACTCCACGCCAAGTGCTGCAAAATCCTGCTCGGGTTTGCTCCCTGCGCTCGCACCCAGCCACAGCTCAAGCAGCATGCCGATCCAGCCTTTATCCCGCTTAAGATCCTTCGGGATCGGAAGCCCTGCCATTGCCGCCAGCTCGCCAAGCGAAAAACCCGCAAGACGCTGTGCCTGCTGGAGCAACTGGCCCTCGCTGGACGGCGGTGAGAGCAAGGGTGTAAGCGGATGCATGACGGTAACCTTTTGATTAAAAAATAAACGAAGAAATTGTCCCCTGTGGATAGAGTTTAACTATTTCTGTACCAATATTCCATGTGTATGATTTATAGGTTTTTTTATGGGTTTGAAATCGTTTCACCCGAGTCAGAAAACCGGTTGTTCAAATCTGGTCACTGACAATGAACAGGATCTTACACCATGTTATCCACAGAAAAATGGGATAACTGGGCATAACCCTGACTACTGTTTCAATTTACAGCCTTGACGTGCGATGAAAATCGAATTTTCAAACAAATTGTGACTAACTTATTGGCACAATCTGTGGATAAAACCGACGCTGTTCGATCTTTCATCAGCACGACGATCCCTGATGTGACGATCGTCACGCTATTCTGTTTTGTGTTCATGGAAATACATTTAACTATATGAAAATAATTGCATTATTGAATTCAGGTGAAAGAGGGGATATGGCAGCGTTTAAGGTTGTTCATCGGTAATCAGACACTTCTTCACAACTATATCCACAGAAAAGGTGAATAAAATTCCCTTCACTGCCACTCATCTGTTTATAACTCAGCACTTATTTGTGAGTTATTCAAATGTTATTAGGTTGCAGCCCTGTAAGAGAGTGGTTTACCGCCTCCCTGTAGTGTGAAACAATCATTCATATATAAGGTTTAGTTTGGGGTAGTCCGGTGATTGATGACGATGGCTACCGCCCGAACGTAGGAATAGTAATTTGTAATCGTCAGGGCCAGGTAATGTGGGCCCGGCGATATGGTCAGCACTCCTGGCAGTTCCCGCAAGGCGGGATCAATCCGGGAGAGTCCCCAGAACAAGCGATGTACCGGGAGCTTTTTGAAGAGGTCGGTTTAAGCCGAAAAGATGTTCGCATCCTGGCTTCGACCCGCAACTGGTTGCGTTACAAGTTACCGAAACGTTTGGTGCGTTGGGACACAAAGCCGGTTTGTATCGGCCAGAAACAGAAGTGGTTTCTGTTGCAGTTGGTGGGCAACGATTCAGACATCAATATGCAAACCAGCAGTACGCCGGAGTTCGATGGCTGGCGCTGGGTGAGCTATTGGTATCCTGTTCGTCAGGTCGTGTCATTTAAACGCGATGTTTACCGTAGGGTGATGAAAGAGTTTGCAAGTGTGGTAATGCAGCTTCAGGAGATCCCGCCTAAGCCGCAGAGCGCACCTGCCTGGCGACGTAAAAGAGGTTAAGCTACGCAAATCATGCTCACCCGCTTGCGAGAAATAGTCGAGAAGGTGGCCAGCGCGCCGCGTCTGAACGAGGCGCTGAATATTCTGGTCACCGACATCTGCCTTGCGATGGAGACCGAGGTCTGTTCGGTGTATCTGGCCGACCACGATCGGCGCTGCTATTACCTGATGGCAACCCGTGGTTTGAAAAAACCACGCGGACGCACCGTAACGCTCGCATTTGATGAAGGTATCGTGGGTCTGGTCGGGCGGCTGGCTGAACCCATCAACCTTGCTGACGCACAAAAACACCCCAGCTTTAAATATATCCCTTCCGTAAAAGAAGAGCGCTTCCGCGCTTTCCTTGGCGTGCCGATTATCCAGCGTCGCCAGCTGCTCGGCGTGCTGGTCGTCCAGCAGCGTGAGCTACGTCAGTACGACGAAAGCGAGGAGTCTTTCCTCGTCACGCTGGCCACGCAGATGGCGGCGATCCTCTCTCAGTCCCAGCTTGCCGCGCTTTTTGGTCAGTATCGCCATACGCGTATTCGAGCCCTTCCAGCATCGCCAGGCGTGGCGATAGCGGAAGGCTGGATGGACGCTACGCTGCCGCTGATGGAGCAGGTTTACGAAGCCTCAACGCTTGATGAAGCGCTGGAGCGCGAGCGTCTCACCGCCGCGCTGGAAGAGGCGGCAAATGAATTTCGTCGTTACAGCAAGCGCTTTGCCGCAGGCGCGCAAAAAGAGACGGCGGCCATCTTCGACCTCTATTCGCACCTGCTCTCCGATGCGCGTCTGCGTCGTGAGCTTTTTGCGGAAGTGGATAAAGGCTCGGTCGCGGAGTGGGCGGTTAAGAAGGTCATCGAAAAATTTGCCGACCAGTTTGCAGCACTGACCGACGGTTACCTGAAAGAGCGGGCAGGGGATCTGCGCGCGCTGGGGCAGCGCCTGCTGTTCCATCTTGATGACACCATTCAGGGCCCGAATGCCTGGCCAAAACGGTTTGTTCTGGTCGCCGACGAACTCTCGGCAACGACGCTGGCTGAACTGCCCCAGGACAGGCTGGCCGGTGTGGTGGTGCGCGATGGTGCCGCCAACTCACACGCCGCCATTATGGTGCGCGCGCTGGGTATCCCTACCGTTATGGGGGCGGACATTCAGCCGTCGGTACTGCACCGACGTACGCTGGTGGTCGACGGCTATCGCGGTGAGCTGCTGGTCGATCCTGAGCCGGTTCTGCTCCAGGAGTACCAGCGTCTTATCAGCGAAGAGAATGAATTAAGCAAGCTGGCTGAAGATGACGTTAACCTGCCCGCACAGCTGAAGAGCGGTGAGCGGATCAAAGTCATGCTCAACGCCGGTTTAAGCCCTGAACATGAAGAAAAGCTTGGCAGCCGCATCGACGGTATTGGCCTATACCGTACTGAAATCCCGTTCATGCTACAGAGCGGTTTCCCCTCCGAAGAGGAGCAGGTGGCACAGTATCAGGGGATGCTGCAGATGTTTAACGACAAACCTGTCACCCTGCGTACCCTGGATGTCGGGGCGGATAAACAGCTGCCCTATATGCCGATCAGCGAAGAAAACCCGTGCCTGGGCTGGCGTGGGATCCGCATTACGCTCGATCAGCCGGAGATCTTCCTGATCCAGGTACGTGCGATGCTGCGCGCCAACGCGGCGACGGGCAATCTCAGCATCCTGCTGCCGATGGTCACCAGCATCGATGAGATCGACGAGTCCCGGCGGCTGATCGAACGTGCTGGCCGCGAAGTGGAAGAGATGATCGGCTATGCGATCCCGAAACCGCGGATTGGTGTGATGCTTGAAGTGCCGTCTATGGTCTTTATGCTGCCGCAGCTGGCAAACCGTGTTGATTTTATCTCTGTCGGCACGAACGACCTGACGCAATATATCCTGGCCGTTGACCGTAACAATACTCGCGTCGCCAGTATCTACGACAGCCTGCATCCGGCGATTATTCGCGCGTTAGCGATGATCGCCCGTGAAGCGGAGCAGTACGGTATTGATTTACGCCTGTGCGGTGAAATGGCCGGGGATTCAATGTGTGTTGCGATCCTGATTGGTCTGGGATTCCGCCATCTGTCGATGAACGGTCGCGCCGTCGCCCGCGTGAAATATCTGCTGCGGCATATCGACATCAATGATGCCCGCGAGCTGGCTGAACGCAGCCTTGAGGCGCAGCTGGCAACGGAAGTCCGCCACCAGGTCGCGGCGTTTATGGAACGACGCGGTATGGGCGGTCTGATCCGCGGCGGCCGCTAATCGTTTTTCGCCCTCTCCCTGTGGGTGAGGGCGCCAGCGCGCATAAAACCCTATACACATCTTTTACATCTCTGGCGCATCCTCCGCGCCAGCCTTGTGCTATGATTCGCAACTTTGGAGCCTCTGCTTACAGCAGAATCGCATTTCTACCGCTGTCCACTTTCAGCGGAATAACAACATCTTGTGGTGACAGATGAACAGTGGTTATCTGCATTTTCCGGAATTTGATCCGGTCATTTTCTCAGTAGGACCTGTTTCGCTTCACTGGTACGGTCTGATGTACCTGGTGGGCTTCATTTTTGCCATGTGGCTCGCTGGCCGTCGCGCCAGCCGTCCGGGCAGCGGCTGGACCAAAAACGAAGTTGAAAACCTGCTGTATGCGGGCTTCCTCGGCGTGTTCCTCGGTGGCCGTATCGGGTATGTGCTGTTCTATAACTTCCCGGTATTCCTGAACGATCCGCTCTATCTGTTCCGCGTCTGGGACGGAGGCATGTCCTTCCACGGCGGCCTGATTGGGGTGATCCTGGTGATGGTGATTTTTGCCAAACGCACTAAACGCAACTTCTTCCAGGTTTCAGATTTTATCGCACCGCTGATCCCGTTTGGTCTCGGCGCTGGTCGTCTGGGCAACTTTATCAACGGTGAACTGTGGGGCCGCGTCGACCCGAGCGTGCCGTACACGATGCTCTTCCCGGGCTCCCGCGCAGAAGACATCGCGCTGCTGCCATCGCATCCGGAGTGGCAGTCCATTTTCGATACCTACGGCGTTCTGCCGCGCCATATGTCTCAGCTGTATGAGCTGGCGCTGGAAGGCGTGGTGCTGTTTATCATCCTCAACCTGTTTATTCGCAAGCCGCGCCCGATGGGGGCTGTTTCCGGGCTGTTCCTGATTGGCTATGGCGCGTTCCGCATCATCGTCGAATTCTTCCGCCAGCCTGACGCACAGTTTACCGGCGAGTGGGTACAGTACATCAGCATGGGGCAGATCCTCTCCATTCCGATGATTGTCGCGGGTGCCATTATGATGATTTGGGCGTATCGTCGTCGTCCACAGCAACAAATTTCCTGAGGAACCATGAAACAGTATCTTGAATTGATGAAAAAAGTGCTCGATGAGGGCACGCCGAAAAACGACCGCACCGGTACCGGTACGCTCTCCATTTTTGGCCACCAGATGCGCTTCAATCTGCAAGAAGGCTTCCCGCTGGTGACGACAAAGCGCTGCCACCTGCGCTCGATCATTCATGAACTGCTCTGGTTCCTGCAAGGTGATACCAACGTTGCGTATCTGCACGAAAATAACGTCTCAATCTGGGACGAGTGGGCAGATGAAAACGGCAACCTGGGCCCGGTTTACGGTAAGCAGTGGCGCGCATGGCCAACGCCTGATGGCCGCCATATTGACCAGATCACCACCGTGATGAACCAGCTGAAAAACGATCCGGACTCGCGCCGAATCATTGTTTCCGCCTGGAACGTCGGCGAGCTGGATAAAATGGCGCTGGCACCGTGCCACGCGTTCTTCCAGTTCTATGTGGCGGATGGAAAGCTTTCCTGCCAGCTCTACCAGCGCTCCTGTGACGTGTTCCTCGGCCTGCCGTTTAACATTGCCAGCTATGCGCTGTTAGTTCACATGATGGCGCAGCAGTGCGACCTGGAAGTGGGTGATTTTGTCTGGACCGGTGGGGATACCCATCTTTACCGCAACCATATGGAACAGACGCATCTCCAACTGACCCGCGAACCGCGTGCGCTGCCGAAGCTGATTATCAAACGCAAACCGGCATCAATCTTCGACTACCGCTTTGATGATTTCGAGATTGAGGGCTACGACCCACATCCGGGCATCAAAGCGCCCGTCGCTATCTGATGCGATAAAGCGTGACACAACCGGTGCTGTTTAGCGCCGGTTTTTTTTCGCCTTTATTCCGTTTCCCGAGGCGCTATCCAGAAAGCGTGCAACGCGCTGCAACTCTCCCAATTCTCCGGACAACACCTCGTAAAACGAGGATCCGTCGCTCGTCATCTTCACGGCGCTTCGCCACACTCCCGGTATGAAAAAAGAGAACGGTTTTACGTTTATCGAAACGCTTGTCGCCGTTTCGCTTGTCGTTATCCTCAGCGCCTCAGGTCTGTACGGCTGGGACAGCTGGCAACGACAGCAGCGGCTGTGGCAAACCGCCAGTCAGGTGCGAGATTACCTGCTGTTTCTGCGCAACCATGCCAACCGGCACAACAGCGACCATCTTATTACCCTTCAGCGGGTGGGAGGCGGGGACTGTCTGGTGAGCTCTGCCGTGCAGGGCTGTAAGAAGGAGAGTCCCTTTGTGCTGATTCCGCCCTGGCCTGAGGTCGAGGTCAGAGAGGTCACGCCGTCGCTGGGGTTTTATGGATTAAGGGATACAGCGTGGGCAGGGCGGATACGCGTTCAAAGCCGTGCCGGAGCATGGCTGATTATTGTCTCAAATGGAGGACGCATCAGGATGTGTCAGGTCTCTGAGGGAGGTTCATGTTGATGAGGCAGCGCGGTTTCTCACTGACTGAAGTGCTGATTGCCACGGCGATTAGCAGCCTTTTGCTGATAAGCGCGTCGCGTTTTTTACCCGGCTTGCAGCGGGCAGTCTTACTGCAATCCGGCCAGAGAGAGCTGGAGGAAGAGGTCTGGCAACACCTGTTTGCCCTGGGCAAACAGCTTCAGCGTGCGGGGTACTGTGCGGGAAACTGTCAGGGACAGGCGCTGGTGACCGCGAGGCTTGGAGGCTGCGTCATTGTACGCTGGGATGCCAACAGTAACGGCAACTGGGATAGCAGCGCATCAGAAAATGACAGCACCGGTTTTCGTCTGGAATCCGGCGCGCTGGAAACCCAGCGTGGGGCGGCGTCGTGTGAAGGAAAAGGATGGGAAAAGCTCACGGATCCGGACAGGCTGGTAATCACGCGCTTTGTGGTGAGCAAAGTTGAACATGCCGGTTTTGCGCCAGAGGTAAATATCGAACTGGCCGCGATGCGTAAAGGCTGGCAGGGAGAGCCCTGGGAGGCTTCGTATACGGTCACGGGGTACAACCTGTGAATCGTCAACGCGGAATGTCTTCACTGGCCCTGGTTCTGCTTTTACTGGTGCTCGGTACCCTGATCCTGTCGGGTCTCAATCAACAGCTGACAACATTTAGCGCGCTCGTTGGCGGCGAGAGCCGCTCGCTTCAGCAGCAGGCGAAGGTACAGTCCGCGCTTGAGTGGGGACGGGTTCAGAGCTGGTCATCAGAGCTGCAGGTTCAGTGCAAAAAGACATCGGCGTGGCGAGTCTGTTTGCGCCAGTTGAGTGAGGCGCGTGTGCTGTTGATTGCCGGAGACAGTGACCTGCTGCTCTGGCGCGCAGGAGAGATTGTCGACGGGAAAATTCGCTTTTCGCCTCACGGCTGGAGTGATTTTTGTCCATTAAAGGAGAGTGCGCTATGTCAGCTGCCGTGAGCCGAGAAAAAGGGTTTAGCATGGTGGAGGTCCTGCTGGCGATGATGCTGCTGGTGATCGTCGTGACGGATCTGTCGGGTTATCACCGGGCGCTGGCGGCGCGGTTTAGCGTGTTTAACCAGTATCGCCAGCTCTGGCACCATGCCTGGAATCAGTCTCAGCTCTCAACAAATGTTCTCCCCGCAGGCTGGCAGGCCAGTCGGGGGCAGACAACGCTCGCAGGATGTGTCAGCATCACGGTTACACTAATTTCTCCTCTGGGGCGGCGCGGTGAGATAACGCGTCTGCATTGCCCGGTTAGCCAGTAGTCGGGAGCGTCTATGTTAAGGGTCTACCACTCAAATCGTCTGGATGTGCTGGAAGCACTGATGGAATTTATCGTTGAGCGCGAGCGGCTTGACGATCCTTTTGAGCCCGAAATGGTGCTGGTGCAGAGCACCGGTATGGCACAGTGGCTGCAAATGTCGCTTTCCCGTAAATTTGGCATAGCCGCGAATATTGATTTCCCGCTGCCCGCGAGCTTTATCTGGGAGATGTTTGTTCGCGTGTTGCCGGACATCCCCGAGCAGAGCGCCTTCAACAAGCAGGCCATGAGCTGGAAGCTGATGGCGCTGCTGCCGGACATGCTGCAGCGTGATGAATTCGCCATGCTGCGTCACTACCTCAATGACGATACCGATAAGCGCAAGCTGTTCCAGCTGGCATCGCGCACCGCCGATCTTTATGACCAATACCTTGTTTACCGTTCTGACTGGTTAATTCGTTGGGAAGCGGGCGAGTTGGTTGAAGGCCTGCCGGAGGCGCAAATATGGCAGGCCCCGCTGTGGAAAGCGCTGGTAGAGCATACGGAGAAACTGGGCCAGCCTAAGTGGCACCGTGCCAATCTCTACGAGCGGTTTATCTCGATACTTGAAAATGCGTCGGAGCGCCCGGCCCGACTGCCGTCACGCGTTTTTATCTGCGGAATATCCGCATTACCCCCTGTCTATCTAAAGGCGTTGAATGCGCTGGGTAAGCATATTGATATCCATATTTTGTTTACCAACCCCTGCCGACAATACTGGGGGGATATCCTCGACGAACGCTGGCTTGCGCGGCTGGTGAGCCGCCAAAGAAAGCGCCTTTTTGAAGAACGTGCCGTCCCGCTGTTTAAAGACGGCTCGACTGCCGGGCAGCTTTTCGATGAAGACGGTATCCAGAACCTGCCCAATCCGCTGCTTGCCTCATGGGGGAAGCTGGGACGTGACTACATTCATATGCTTTCAGACATCACTTCCTCAGGGGAAGGTGACGTGGATGCCTTTGTTGAGATCGCCCCGGACAGCCTGCTGCATAATATTCAGTTAGATATTCTGGATCTGGAAAACCGTGCCGTCATGGGCGTGACGGCGAACGAGTTCGAACGCAGCGATAATAAGCGAAAACTGGATCCTGACGATCGCAGCGTCACGATCCACGTTTGCCACAGCCCGCAGCGTGAGGTCGAAGTGCTTCACGATCAACTGCTGGCGATGCTGCAGGAGGACCCCGATCTGACGCCACGCGATATCGTGGTGATGGTGGCGGATATCGACAGCTACAGTCCCTTTATTCAGGCCGTCTTTGGCAGCGCGACGGGCGAGCGATACCTGCCTTACGCTATCTCTGACCGTCGTGCCCGTCAGTCGCATCCGGTATTGCAGGCGTTTATCACTCTTCTGTCACTGCCGGATAGCCGCTTTATCTCCGAAGATGTCCTGGCGTTGCTGGATGTTCCCGTACTGGCTACACGCTTCAACATCAATGAAGAGGGCCTGCGCTACCTTCGCCAGTGGGTGAATGAGTCTGGCGTTCGCTGGGGGATCGATGACGATAACGTTCAGGAGTTCGAACTTCCCCCAACCGGGCAGCACACCTGGCGATTTGGCCTGACGCGTATGCTGCTGGGCTACGCCATGGAGAGCAGCCAGGGCGAGTGGAATGAGGTGCTGCCTTACGATGAGTCCAGCGGGTTAATTGCTGAACTGGTGGGGCATTTAGCGTCGCTATTAATGCAGCTTAACCGCTGGAGATATGCGCTGTTGCAGCCGCGTCCACTTGAAGAATGGCTCCCGGTTTGCAGGGCGTTGCTTAATGATTTCTTCCTGCCGGACAATGACACCGAAGCGGCCATGGCGCTGATTGAAACCCAGTGGCAGGCTATCATCGACGAAGGCGTGAATTCCCACTATCAGGAGGCCATCCCGCTGTCGCTATTGCGGGATGAGCTGACGCAGCGGCTTGACCAGGAGCGAATCAGCCAACGTTTCCTGGCGGGTCCTGTCAATATCTGTACCCTGATGCCCATGCGCTCTATCCCGTTCAGGGTGGTCTGCCTGCTTGGCATGAACGACGGTGTGTATCCGCGCGCGCTGCCGCCGCTGGGGTTCGACTTGATGAGCGCAAACCCAAAACGGGGCGATCGTAGCCGCCGTGATGATGACCGCTACCTCTTCCTTGAAGCGCTCATTTCCGCTCAGAGTAAGCTCTATATCAGCTATATCGGTCGTTCCATTCAGGACAACAGCGAGCGTTTCCCCTCTGTACTGGTGCAGGAGCTGGTGGACTATATCGGCCAGAGTCACTACCTGCCGGGAGATGAAGCGCGCAACTGCGATGAAAGCGAGCAGAGGGTGAAAGCCCATATCACCTGTTTCCACAGCCGTATGCCGTTTGATCCGGTGAACTATATTGCCAGCGAGCGCCAGAGCTATGCACAGGAGTGGCTACCGGCGGCGAAAAAAGAGGGAAGTGCGCATACCGATTTCATTCAGGAACTTGATCCGCGCCCAATCGACACTCTGACCTTCGAACAGCTTCAGCGGTTTTGGGCGCATCCGGTGCGCGCCTTCTTCCAGCAACGACTGCAGGTCAACTTCCGCTCTGAAGAGAGCGAAATTCCTGAGGCAGAGCCGTTTACGCTGGAAGGTCTGGAACGCTACCAGTTAAACCTGCAGCTGCTGAATGCGCTGGTTGAAGAGGAAGATGCGGACAAGCTTTACCGCCGCTACCGCGCTGCGGGTCAGTTGCCCTATGGAGCGTTCGGGGAAATTGTCTGGGAGGCGCAGTGCCAGGAGATGACCGCTCTGGCGGAGCGCGTAAGAGCGTGCCGACAGCCGGGGAAAAGTATTGAAATCGATCTCAACTGCAACGGGGTACAGCTCACGGGCTGGTTAACCCAGGTTCAGCCGGACGGGCTGCTGCGCTGGCGGCCCTCAATGCTGAGCGTTTCGCAGGGATTGCAACTCTGGCTGGAACATCTTGTCTACAGTGCGGGTGGGCATAAAGGCGAAAGCCGGATTTTCGTGCGCAAAGAGGGGGAATGGCGCTTCCCGCCGATGGAAGCCGAGCAGGCTTTAGGGTATCTCTCTTTGTACATTGAGGGCTACCGTCAGGGAATGAACAAACCGCTCCTGTTACTGCCGGAAAGTGGCGGGGCGTGGATAAAAGCCTGTTATGACGCGCAGAATGATGCGATGTTAACGGATGAGGCTTCGCTGCAGAAAGCACGCAGTAAATTTATGCAGGCCTATGAAGGTAACATGATGGTGCGTGGCGAAGGTGAAGATGTCTGGTATCAGCGCTTATGGCGAACCCTTGAGCCAGAGTACTTCGAGGCTATCACGGAAGAGGCGCAGCGCTACCTGCTGCCGTTGTTTAAATTTAATCAGTCCTGAGTGCTGTATAAAAATTGCGCAGCATGGGGTGTTCATTTATGATGCACTTCTTATCACGGACTGATGTACCCAATAAAGAGATGTTGGCGTGTCCAGCACGCAATGTGTTAATGATGTAGCCGTGATAAAGAGGTAGCACCTTGTTTAAAGCGTTTGTTTTGTTTTTCGCCCTCTGGGTACCCGTCACTCAGGCAGACTCCGGTTGGCAACCCGTTCAGGAAACTATTCGTAAAAGCGAAAAAGATACCCGTCAATATCAAGCTATTCGTCTTGATAACGGCATGACCGTACTGCTGGTTTCCGATCCTCAGGCGGTGAAATCCCTTTCGGCATTGGTGGTGCCGGTTGGATCGCTGGAAGATCCTGACGCTCATCCTGGTCTTGCGCACTATCTGGAACATATGACGCTGATGGGGTCAAAAAAATACCCGCAGCCAGATAGCCTGTCCGAATTTCTGAAAATGCATGGCGGCAGCCACAATGCCAGCACGGCGCCGTACCGCACGGCCTTTTATCTTGAAGTCGAAAATGATGCGCTGGAAGGGGCGGTCGATCGCCTTGCTGATTCCATCGCCGCGCCGTTGCTGGATAAAAAATATGCCGATCGTGAACGCAATGCGGTGAATGCCGAGCTGACCATGGCCCGCACGCGAGACGGTATGCGCATGGCCCAGGTCAGTGCCGAAACCATCAACCCTGCACACCCGGGTTCGCGTTTCTCCGGCGGTAACCTTGAGACGTTAAGCGACAAACCGAACAGCCCGGTGCTGGATGCCCTGCACGCGTTTCGCGATAAATACTACTCCGCCAACCTGATGAAAGCGGTCATCTACAGCAATAAACCGTTGCCAGAACTGGCAGACATGGCGGCTAAAACGTTTGGCCGGGTGCCGAATAAAAATATCGACCTGCCGCAAATAAACGTCCCGGTGGTTACGGACGCGCAAAAAGGCATCGTTATCCACTACGTGCCGGCGCTGCCGCGCAAAGTGCTGCGCGTGGAATTCCGCATCGATAACAACACCGCGCAGTTTCGCAGTAAAACCGATGAGCTGGTGACCTACCTGATAGGTAACCGTAGCCCGGGTACGCTTTCTGACTGGCTGCAAAAACAGGGGCTGGTGGAAGGCATTCGCGCCGACTCCGATCCGGTTGTGAACGGCAATAGCGGCGTGCTGGCGATCTCCGCCACCCTGACCGACAAAGGACAGGCCAACCGTGATGAAGTCGTGGCGGCGATCTTCAGCTACCTCGCTTTACTGCGCGAGAAAGGCGTCGATAAGCGCTATTTTGATGAACTTGCCCACGTGCTGGATCTCGATTTCCGTTACCCGTCCATCACCCGCGACATGGATTACGTTGAGTGGCTGGCGGATACCATGATCCGCGTGCCGGTGGAACATACCCTCGATGCGGTAAATATTGCCGACCGGTATGACGCCGGGGCGGTAAAATCCCGCCTGGCGATGATGACGCCGGAGAATGCCCGCATCTGGTTCATCAGCCCGAACGAACCGCATAACAAGACGGCGTACTTTGTCGATGCCCCTTATCAGGTAGATAAAATCAGCGCACAGACCTTCGCCGACTGGCAGAAAAAGGCCGGGGAGATTGCGTTGAAGCTGCCGGAGCTGAACCCCTATATTCCGGATGACTTCTCGCTGACCAAAACGACTAAAGATTACCCGCACCCGGCGCTGATCATTGATGAGCCAACGCTGCGCGTCGTGTATACACCAAGCCGCTATTTCGCCAGCGAGCCAAAGGCCGATGTCAGCGTAGTGCTGCGTAATCCGAAAGCCATGAACAGCGCCAAAAATCAGGTGATGTTCGCGCTCAATGACTATCTCGCCGGTATCGCGCTCGATCAGCTCAGCAACCAGGCGGCCGTGGGCGGCATCAGCTTCTCCACCAACGCCAACAACGGTTTGATGCTCAATGCAAACGGCTATACCCAGCGTTTGCCTCAGCTGTTCCAGGCACTGCTGGAAGGGTATTTCAGCTACACGCCGACGGAAGAGCAGCTTGAGCAGGCCAAATCGTGGTATGCGCAGATGATGGATTCTGCGGAGAAGGGCAAAGCTTACGATCTGGCGCTTATGCCGGCGCAAATGCTGTCGCAGGTTCCTTATTTCCAGCGTGAGGATCGCCGCGCGCTGCTGCCTTCGATCACCTTAAAAGACGTGCTGGCGTACCGTGACGCGCTGAAAACTAACACGCGCCCGGAGTTCCTGATCGTCGGCAACATGAGTGAGGATCAGGCCAAAACCCTGGCGGAGAATGTGCGCACTCAGCTCGGTTCGAAAGGCGACGAGTGGTGCCGCAACCAGGACGTGCTGGTTGAGAAAAAGCAGAATGTGATTTTTGAAAAGACGGGTAACAGCACGGATTCCGCGCTGGCCGCGGTCTTTGTGCCAACGGGGTATGATGAATTCGCCAGCTCAGCGCAGAGCGCCGTGCTGGGACAAATTATTCAGCCGTGGTTCTATAACCAGTTACGCACAGAAGAGCAGCTTGGCTACGCGGTATTTGCCTTCTCCATGAACGTCGGCCGACAGTGGGGGCTGGGCTTCCTGCTGCAAAGCAGCGACAAACAGCCGGCGTATCTCTGGCAGCGTTACCAGGCCTTCTTCCCGCAGGTGGAAGCAAAGCTGCGCGCGATGAAGCCGGAAGAGTTTGCTCAGATCCAGCAGGCCGTCATCGCGCAGGTAATGCAGCCGCCGCAGACGCTGGGTGAAGAAGCCTCGCAGCTGAGCAAAGATTTCGATCGCGGTAATCTGAATTTTGATTCGCGTGATAAAGTAGTGGCCGAGATAAAACAGCTGACGCCGCAGAAGGTTGCCGACTTCTTCCATCAGGCGGTCATTAAGCCGCAGGGAATCACCATCCTGTCCCAGGTTTCCGGTAGCCAGAACGGGAAAACGGAGTACGTGAACCCGAAAGGCTGGAAAGTCTGGAAAAGCGTCAGCGCGCTGCAGCAATCTATGCCCTGGAGTAAGAAAGAATGACCGATACCGCTGAGTCCCTTGATCCCTTACGTTTACCTCTGCAGGGTGAACGATTGATTGAAGCCTCAGCGGGAACGGGAAAAACCTTCACCATCGCCGCCCTCTATCTGCGTCTGCTGCTGGGGCTTGGCGGCAACGCCGCTTTTCCACGCCCTTTGAGCGTGGAAGAGCTGCTGGTGGTGACCTTCACCGAGGCTGCCACCGCTGAGCTGCGGGGCCGTATTCGTACCAATATCCACGAGCTGCGCATCGCCTGTCTGCGTCAGAGCACGAATAACCCTCTCTACGCGAGCCTTCTGGAAGAGATTGCCGATAAGCAACAGGCAGCCCAGTGGCTGCTCCTCGCCGAACGACAGATGGACGAAGCGTCCGTCTTCACCATTCACGGTTTTTGCCAGCGCATGCTGAGCCTGAATGCGTTTGAATCCGGCATGCTGTTCGAACAGCAGCTTATTGAAGATGAATCCGTGCTTCGCTATCAGGCCTGCGCGGATTTCTGGCGTCGCCATTGCTACCCGTTACCGCGCGATATCGCCGAAGCCGTACACGCGTTGTGGAAGGGCCCGGAGGCGCTGCTGCGCGCTATCGATCGTTATCTGCAGGGGGAAGCGCCGGTCATCAAATCCCCGCCGCCGGCAGATGAAACGCTGGCCTCACGGCATGAAAAGATCATCGCGCAGATTGCCGACATCAAGCAAAAATGGCTTGAGTCCGTTGGCGAGATTGACGCAATCATCGAAAATTCCGGGATTGACCGACGCAAGTTTAACCGTGGCAATCAGGGGAAATGGATCGACAAGATCAGCGCCTGGGCGCAGGAAGAGACGCGAGGCTACCAGCTCCCGGACGCGTTGGAGAAATTCTCCCAACGTTTCCTGGTTGAGCGGACCAAAGCCGACGGCATTGTCCCTGAGCATCCCCTGTTTGTGGCGATTGAATTCCTGCTGGCGGAGCCCTTAACCCTCAACGATCTGATGATTACCCGCGCCATGACGGAAATTCGCGAAGCCGTCGCGCGTGAGAAACGCCGCCGGGGTGAACTGGGTTTCGACGATATGCTGAGCCGCCTCGATGCGGCGCTGTGCAGTGAAAACGGTGAAGCGCTTGCCGCCGCGATCCGCACCCGTTTCCCGGTAGCGATGATCGACGAATTTCAGGATACCGACCCGCAGCAGTACCGCATTTTTCGCCGTATCTGGCGCCAGCAGCCCGACACCGCACTGCTGTTAATCGGCGATCCGAAACAGGCTATCTACGCCTTCCGCGGTGCGGATATTTTCACCTACATGAAAGCCCGCAGCGAGGTTGACGCGCACTACACGCTCGATACCAACTGGCGCTCCTCTCCCGGCATGGTGGAAAGCGTCAACGGGCTCTTCAGCCGCATGGATACGGCGTTTATGTTCCGGGAGATCCCGTTTCAGCCGGTAAAGTTTGCTGAGAAAAATGCCTCGTTGCGCTTCGAGTTCAACGGCGAGACGCAGCCTGCCATGAACTTCTGGCTGCTGGATGGGGAAGGCTGTGGCGTTGCCGACTATCAACATGCCATGGCCCAGCACTGCGCCGCGCAAATCCGTGACTGGCTCAGTGCGGGCGCGCGCGGTGACGCGCGGCTGTGGAAGGGGGATAACCCCACCCCGGTAAAGGCATCGGATATTACGGTACTGGTGCGTAGCCGTCAGGAGGCCGCGCTCATCCGCGACGCCCTGACGTTACTGAATATCCCCTCCGTCTACCTCTCAAACCGCGACAGCGTCTTTGAAACGCTGGAAGCGCAGGAGATGCTATGGCTGCTGCAGGCCGTGCTGGCCCCGGAGCGGGAAAGCACGCTGCGCAGCGCACTGGCGAGCGCGATGCTCGGGCTGAATGCCCGGGATATTGATGCGCTCAACAATGACGAAGCCGCATGGGATGCCGTGGTCGAAGAGTTTGTTCGCTACCGCGAAAAATGGCAGAAGCGCGGGGTAATGGCAATGGTGCGCGATCTCATGGCGCAGCGCCACATTGCGGAGAATATGCTGGCGACAGCAGGCGGCGAGCGCCGTTTGACCGATATTTTACATATCAGCGAACTGTTGCAGGAAGCGGGTATGCAGCTGGAGAGCGAGCACGCTCTGGTGCGCTGGCTGGCGCAGCAGATTGCCGATCCGAACAGCAATTCGTCCAGCCAGCAGATGCGCCTCGAGAGTGATAAACATCTGGTGCAGATCATCACCATTCACAAATCAAAAGGCCTGGAATATCCGCTGGTCTGGCTGCCGTTTATCGCCAATTACCGCGTGCAGGATCAGGCCTTTTACCACGATCGCGAATCGTTTGAGGCGGTGCTCGATCTCAGCAACGCGGAGTCCAGCGTTGAGCTGGCAGAGGCCGAACGTCTGGCGGAAGATTTACGCCTGCTCTACGTAGCGCTGACCCGTTCGGTCTGGCACTGCAGCCTGGGCGTTGCGCCTCTGTTCCGGCGTCGGGGCGAAAAGAGCGGGGAGAGCGATTTTCATCTGAGCGCGCTGGGACGGCTTATTCAGAAGGGTGAACCCAAAGACGCGGCGGGCCTGCGCCAGTGCATCGAATCCCTTTGCTCTGAGCATGTTGCCCTGCATATTCCTTCGCTGCCCGACAACAGCCGCTGGCAGATGCCGGAGCTGCGTGATTCTGCGCTCCATGCCCGCCAGGTTGTGCGTACGATAGCCGACGACTGGCGCGTCACCAGCTACTCCGGTTTACAACAGCACGGGCAGAGTATTGCGCAGGATCTGATGCCAAAACTGGACGTGGATGCCGCGGGGGCCGGTAGCGTACCCGTTGAGCCGGTGCTCACGCCGCACCAGTTCCCGCGCGGCGCTTCTCCGGGCACGTTTTTGCACAGCCTGTTTGAAGAGCTGGATTTTACCCAGCCGGTTTCCGAAGAGTGGGTGCTGAAGATGTTACAGAGCGGTGGTTACGACGCACAGTGGCAGCCGGTTCTCACCGACTGGATCCGCGCGGTTCTGCATGCTCCGCTCACCGCGCAGGGGATCTCGCTTAGCCAGTTGACTACCAAAGATAAGCAGGTGGAGATGGAGTTTTATCTCCCCATCGCCAGCCCGCTCAGGGCAGAGGCGCTTGATGCGGTGATCCGCGAGTACGATCCGTTATCCGCCGGGTGCCCGCCGCTGAACTTCCGCCAGGTGCAGGGGATGCTCAAAGGTTTTATCGACCTGGTTTTCCGCCACGAAGGGCGCTACTACCTGCTGGATTACAAATCGAACTGGCTGGGTGAAAGCAGCGAAGCCTACACGCAAGACGCGATGGCCGCGGCCATGCAAATGCATCGCTACGATCTGCAGTACCAGCTTTACACCCTGGCGCTGCACCGTTACCTGCGTCATCGCATGGCCGACTACCGCTACGAAGCGCATTTTGGCGGCGTAATTTACCTGTTCCTGCGCGGAGTGGATGCTAACGACCCGCGTTCCGGCGTCTTTAGCACGCGTCCGGCTGCGGAACTGATTGAAAAAATGGATAACCTGTTTGCTGCAGGCACGGAGGAGGTGGCATGACGATGCAGGCACTACTGCTGGACGCGGTAGAACAACGATTACTGCGCCACCTGGATGTGCAGTTCGCCATGATGGTGGCAGGTGATGAGCCTGCCGTCATGCTTGCCGCCGCCATTCTGAGCAAAGACGCGGGGGAGGGGCACGTGTGTCTGCCGCTGTCGCGTCTGGCGGTGGATGAGAAGATGCCTCCGGTTTTACAGACGTGCTTCGCGCTGCTGGGTGACACAGTGGACTGGCAGGAGATATTACTCGGCTCGCCTGCCGTGAGCGGAGCCGATACCGGGACGCCGATGATCCTGGTCGGCGAGCGTTTGTATCTTAACCGGCTCTGGCGTAACGAACTGACGGTAGCGCGCTTCTTCAGCGAGACCAACGCCCCGCTTCCCTGCGATGAAACGCGGCTGCGGCAAACGCTGGATACGCTGTTCACCTCTGACGACGAGACAGACTGGCAGAAAGTGGCGGCTGCCGTGGCCTTAACGCGACGGATCTCGGTGATTTCTGGCGGCCCGGGTACCGGGAAAACGACCACCGTGGCAAAACTGCTTGCCGCGTTGATTCAGTTATCGGGTGAGCAAAAGTGCCGTATTCGCCTGGCGGCCCCCACCGGTAAAGCGGCGGCACGTCTGACGGAATCGTTAGGCGGCGCGCTGCAAAAGCTGCCGCTAACCGGGGAGCAGCTTGCGCTTTTCCCTAATGAGGCCAGCACGCTGCACCGTTTGCTTGGCGCACAGCCGGGTAGCCAGCGTCTGCGCTATCATGCCGGTAATCCGCTGCACCTTGACGTGCTGGTGGTGGATGAAGCCTCAATGATTGACCTGACGATGATGTCGCGTTTGATCGATGCGCTCCCGCCGCACGCGCGCGTCATTTTCCTCGGCGATCGTGACCAGCTTGCCTCCGTTGAGGCGGGGGCGGTACTGGGTGATATCTGCACCTATGCCAGCCTGGGATATACCGCTGAACGCGCTCAGGAGTTAGCCCGTCTCACCGGATGCTCGCTCACCTCTGAAAATCATTCGCTAGCAGGGGCGCTGCGCGACAGCCTGTGTCTGCTGCAAAAAAGCTACCGTTTCGGCAGCGACTCCGGCATCGGCCAGCTTGCGGCAGCGGTGAACCGGGGCGACCGGCTCGCCACCACGGCGGTATTTGACGGAACCTTTAAGGATATTGAGAAAAAATCGCTGCAAAGCGCGGAAGAGTATCAGGCGATGCTTGACGACGCCCTGCAGGGGTACCAGCGCTTTCTGACGGACGTACAACAGCAAAGTACGCCGGAGCAGGTCATTGCCGCGTTTGGCGAATATCAGTTGCTCTGTGCGCTGAGGGAAGGCCCCTTTGGTGTCCGGGGTCTTAACGACAGGCTGGAACAGCTGCTGGCGCAAAAACGCAAAATTAACCGTACCCCGCACTCGCGCTGGTATGAAGGGCGACCGGTGATGATCTCCCGTAACGACAGCGCGCTGGGATTGTTTAACGGGGATATCGGGATTGCGCTCGACTGCGGTCAGGGACTGCGCGTCTGGTTCCAGATGCCGGACGGGAGCGTGAAGTCTTTCCAGCCCAGCCGTTTGCCCGAGCATGAAACCGCCTGGGCGATGACGGTGCATAAATCCCAGGGCTCCGAATTTAACCACGCGGCGCTGATCCTGCCCACGCAGCTTTCCCCCGTCATTACCCGAGAGCTGATCTATACCGCCATAACGCGCGCGCGTCAGCGCCTGTCGCTCTATACCGATGAACGCGTGCTGGTGCAGGCGATTGCCACCCGTACGGAACGTCGAAGCGGGCTGGGCGCGATATTTGAGTCCCTCTGAACGAAAGCCCTCGCCGGACGGTGAGGGCGTCGTATTATCCCAGGTCAGCCATCAGTACTTTTGAGCGGCGCTGATAGTTGTACATCTCTTTCTTCGTCTCCGGCAGAGAATCGATATCCACCGGCGTAAACCCGCGCTCCTGGAACCAGTGAATGCTGCGCGTCGTCAGGACGAACAGCTTGCTCAGCCCCATCTGGCGCGCCTGTGCCGCCACGCGCTCAAGCAGCATTTCACCGCGAGAAGAGCTGCGGTAATCAGGATGCACCGCCACGCAGGCCATTTCACCGATCTTCTCTTCCGGGAACGGATAGAGCGCGGCGCAGGCAATAGTCAGGTTATCGCGCTGAATAATGGTGAATTTGTCGATCTCCATCTCCAGCTGTTCGCGTGAGCGACGCACCAGAATACCCTGCTGTTCCAGCGGGCGGATCAGTTCCAGAATGCCGCCGATATCGTTGATGGTGGCGCGGCGGATCTGCTCCGCACTCTCCATCACAATCTGTGTACCAATACCGTCGCGGGAGAAAAGCTCCTGCAGCAGGGCGCCGTCTTCCTGATAGCTGATCAGGTGGCTGCGGCGCACACCGCTGCGGCAGGCCTTCACGGCGCCACGCAGGAAGCGGACGGTGCCGGAGTGGTAATCGCCTTCGGCTTCCAGCGCCTCCACGCGGGCCTGGGCTTCGTTCGGGAAGAGTTCCGGCACGATTGTTCCTTCATCGTTCACCACGCCCTGGGAGGAGCAGAACCCAATCATTTTTTCCGCCTTCAGCTTGATCGCCAGCTGCGTGGCAATCTCTTCAGACGTCAGGTTAAAGCTTTCGCCGGTCACGGAAACGGCGACCGGGCCCATCAGCACGATGGCACCGCTGTCCAGCTGGCGATGAATGGCTTCTTCATCAATACGACGAATACGGCCGCTGTGACAGTAATCCACGCCATCGTCCACGCCAAGCGGCTGGGCAATGATGAAGTTGCCGCTCACGACGTTGATATGCGCCCCCTGCAGCGGCGTGTTGTTCAGGCTCATGGACAGGCGAGCGGTAATATCCAGCTGCAGCAGACCCGCCGCCTGTTTCACCAGCTCAAGGGTTTTGGCATCGGTGACGCGGGTATGTTTGTGGTAAATCGGCTCGTGGTGGTGAGCGGCCAGGTTGGCGTCGATCTGTGGACGCGCGCCATACACCACCACCAGGCGGATCCCCAGGCTGTGCAGCAGGCCAATGTCATTGACGATGCTGGAAAAATTTTCATGCTCAATGGCTTCGCCGCCAAGCATGATGACAAACGTTTTTCCCCGATGGGCGTTGATATAGGGAACAGAATGGCGGAATCCCTGGACCAGTTCGGTTCTACGTTCCTTCACCATGGCACAACCCTTAATGAATGTTTATTCGTAATTTATGTATTTTTATTCGATTGTGGTCGCGTGTGCAAGCGCAAATTTTCCGCGACCCACAGAAATTGGTAAGTAATCCGTGCGTTAGCGTATGATTGTTTACCCTTTTATAGATGACAGTTTATGCGTCATTCGTTAAAGTTTTCGGTCAATCTGGACATTTTGTATATCAGTCAGTGTTCTTGCTCGGGAGAAGCATGTCGGGATCCAATTCAGCAATAAGCCGCCGCCGTTTGTTAAAAGGGGCCGGGGCAATGTGGTTGCTTAGCGTCAGTCAGGTCGGTCTTGCCGCCACCAGCCAGGTCGTGGCGGTGCGCGTCTGGCCATCGTCGACCTATACGCGCGTGACGGTCGAATCCAATCGCGTGCTGAAATATAAGCAATTTGCCCTCAGCAACCCGGAGCGTGTGGTGGTGGATCTCGAAGGCGTTAACCTCAACTCCGTGCTGAAAGGAATGGCGGCGCAGATCCGCGGTGACGATCCGTTTATTAAATCGGCGCGCGTCGGGCAGTTTGATCCGCAAACCGTGCGCATGGTGTTTGAACTGAAGCAGAACGTTAAGCCGCAGCTATTTGCCCTGGCGCCTGTTGCGACCTTCAAAGAGCGCCTGGTGATGGATCTCTACCCGGCCAATGCGACGGATATTCAGGATCCGCTTCTTGCCCTGCTGGAGGATTACAACAAGGGCGATTTGGAGCGTCAGGTGCCCCCTGCGCAAAGCGGTCCGCAGCCGGGGAAAGCAGGGCGCGATCGTCCGATTGTGATCATGCTTGATCCTGGCCACGGTGGCGAAGACTCTGGCGCGGTGGGGAAATACCGTACGCGTGAAAAAGACGTGGTGCTGCAAATTGCGCGCCGCCTGAAAGCGTTGATTGATAAAGAAGGCAATATGCGCGCCTATATGACGCGCAATGAAGACGTCTTTATTCCGCTGAAAGTGCGCGTCGCAAAAGCGCAGAAGCAGCGCGCCGATTTGTTCGTCTCGATCCATGCGGATGCGTTTACCAGTCGTCAGCCAAGCGGCTCATCGGTGTTTGCGCTCTCGACCAAAGGCGCGACCAGTACCGCCGCGAGATACCTTGCGGACACCCAGAACGCCTCTGACTTGATTGGTGGCGTGGGTAAAAGCGGCGATCGCTACGTCGACCACACCATGTTTGATATGGTGCAGTCGCTGACCATTAACGACAGCCTGAAGTTTGGTAAAGCGGTGCTGGGCAAGCTGGGCAACATCAATAAGCTGCATAAAAACAGCGTTGAACAGGCCGGGTTTGCGGTACTCAAGGCGCCGGACATCCCGTCCATCCTCGTTGAAACCGCGTTTATCAGTAACGTGGAAGAGGAGCGTAAGCTCAAGACGGCAAAATTCCAGCAGGAGGTTGCGGAGTCGATTCTGGCGGGGATTCGTGCGTATTTCTCTGACGGGGCGACGCTGGCGCGGCGCGGGTAGATCTTTTGGCCGGGTTCACGCCCGGCAAATTCACAAACTACAGATACAAAAAAACACCCTTAAGGGTGTTTATTGTTTTAGAAGTGTTGGTTGCGGGGGCCGGATTTGAACCGACGACCTTCGGGTTATGAGCCCGACGAGCTACCAGGCTGCTCCACCCCGCGTCCGTCTTTCTACTCTTGTAGAAGCTTACTTCTTCAAATTTGATTGGTTGCGGGGGCCGGATTTGAACCGACGACCTTCGGGTTATGAGCCCGACGAGCTACCAGGCTGCTCCACCCCGCGTCCGTCTTTCTACAGTCGTAGAAGATACTTCATCAAATTTTAATTGGTTGCGGGGGCCGGATTTGAACCGACGACCTTCGGGTTATGAGCCCGACGAGCTACCAGGCTGCTCCACCCCGCGTCCGTGGATGCGCACTATACTCGGATAGGTTTGTGATGCAACCCCTTTTTCACATTTATCATGATTTTGTATGCAAATTGAACGACATGGCGTTGTTTGGACTACTTTTTGCGCAAAATTTGCCAAAGGGCATGCGATCGCATTTCATTAGCCCTGGCGGTTTGTTATCTTCATCACGCGGAAATGGGCAACTTAAAGACGAGATATAATGAAAGGACGTTGGGCGAAGTATCTGATGGCGGGCGCAATGGTAGCGATTCTTGCGGCCTGTTCTTCCAAACCGACCGATCGCGGTCAACAGTATAAAGACGGGAAGTTATCCCAGCCTTTCTCTTTAGTTAATCAGCCTGATGCGGTCGGCGCACCGATTAATGCCGGTGATTTCTCCGAGCAGGTCTACCAGATCCGCAACGCGTCGCCGCGTCTGTATGGCACCCAGAGTAGCGTGTATAACGCGGTCCAGGACTGGCTGAAAGCAGGCGGCGATACGCGCAACATGCGCCAGTTTGGTATCGACGCCTGGCAGATGGAAGGGGCTGATAACTACGGCAACGTTCAGTTTACCGGCTATTACACCCCGGTTATCCAGGCACGACACTCGCGTCAGGGCGAGTTCCAGTATCCTATCTACCGTATGCCGCCAAAACGCGGTCGTCTGCCATCTCGCGCTGAGATCTACGCCGGTGCGCTGAGCGAAAACTACGTTCTGGCCTACAGCAACTCCCTGATGGATAACTTCATCATGGACGTTCAGGGCAGCGGCTACATTGATTTTGGCGACGGTTCACCGCTTAACTTCTTCAGCTATTCCGGTAAAAACGGCCACGCCTATCGCAGTATTGGCAAGGTGCTGATCGACCGCGGCGAAGTGAAGAAAGAAGATATGTCGATGCAGGCGATCCGCGAGTGGGGCGAGAAACACAGCGAAGCCGAGGTGCGTGAGCTGCTGGAGCAGAACCCGTCGTTCGTCTTCTTCAAACCGCAAAACTTCGCCCCGGTGAAAGGGGCGAGTGCCGTTCCGCTGATTGGCCGCGCGTCGGTAGCATCGGATCGCTCGATTATTCCTGCAGGCACCACGCTGCTGGCTGAGGTTCCTCTGCTGGACAATAACGGCAAGTTCAACGGCCAGTATGAGCTGCGTCTGATGGTGGCGCTGGACGTCGGCGGGGCGATCAAAGGCCAGCACTTCGATATCTATCAGGGCATTGGCCCTGACGCTGGCCACCGCGCGGGCTGGTATAACCACTACGGACGCGTGTGGGTACTGAAGGCGGCGCCGGGCGCTGGAAACGTATTCAGCGGCTGATTGTGGTATTCTGAGCGCAATACGGATTACTGTTCAGGGTGAGGAAAACCTCACCCTTTTTACATCTGAGGTTTTATGTCTGTGGTAATCAGCGACGCCTGGCGCCAGCGTTTTGGCGGGACGGCACGTTTATATGGTGAAAAAGCCCTGCAGCTGTTTGCGGATGCGCATGTCTGCGTCGTGGGCATTGGTGGTGTGGGATCGTGGGCAGCAGAAGCGCTGGCGAGAACCGGTATTGGCGCAATCACGCTGATTGACATGGATGACGTGTGCGTCACCAATACCAACCGTCAAATCCACGCCCTGCGTGATAACGTCGGCCTGGCGAAGTCTGAGGTCATGGCGGAGCGTATCCGCTTGATCAACCCGGAGTGCCGCGTGACGGTGATCGACGACTTTGTGACGGCAGATAACGTCGCGGAGTATATGAGTAAAGGCTACAGCTATGTGATTGACGCCATCGACAGCGTACGGCCAAAAGCCGCGCTGATCGCATACTGCCGCCGCTACAAGGTGCCGCTGGTCACGACGGGCGGCGCGGGCGGGCAAATCGATCCGACGCAGATCCAGGTGGCCGATCTGGCGAAAACGATCCAAGATCCGCTGGCTGCCAAGCTGCGTGAGCGCCTGAAGAGCGACTTTAACGTGGTGAAGAACAGCAAAGGCAAGCTGGGCGTCGACTGCGTGTTCTCGACCGAAGCGCTGGTCTACCCGCAGGCGGACGGTTCCGTGTGTGCGATGAAAAGCACGGCGGAAGGGCCAAAGAGAATGGATTGTGCCTCAGGCTTTGGCGCGGCCACCATGGTGACCGCCTCCTTCGGCTTTGTGGCGGTGTCTCACGCCCTTAAGAAAATGATGGCGAAGGCGGAACGTCAGGCCTGAGCCTGACGTGCAGCATCCAGTACCGCGTCGCTGAGCGCGATCAACCCCTGACCGCGCGAGGCGCTGAGCTGCGCGCGCAGCCCAAGCTCATCAAATAACGCCAGCGGCGAATGTGCCAGCAGTTCCGCCGCGCTTTTCCCTTCCACAGCGGTCAACAATACGGCCAGCAGGCCCCGGACAATGCGGCCTTCGCTGTCACCGAAGAAGTGCAGCTTCTCGCCGGAGACGCTCACGCCCAGCCAGACGCGGTTTTCACAGCCAGCGATCTCTTTCGCCTGCGTTTTGAGATCGTCTGAAAGCGCAGGGAGCTGTTTACCCAGCAGGATCAGCTGACGATATTTATCTTCCCACTGTTGGAGCGGGGCGAAGGTCTGTTTTAAGGTCTCTTCTGTGATGACCGTGCCAAACGGATGTCCGGCTAAAGCAGCGCTAGTCATTAATCCACCAGTATTTCAAGGGCGCGGTCAACGGCGGCAACCAGCGCGTCGACATCGCTTTGGGTATTATACGGCGCAAACGAGGCGCGCAGCGTACCGTTAACGCCGAGCGCCGCCAGCAGCGGCTGGGCGCAGTGCTGTCCGGCACGCAGGGCAATGCCATACCCGGCCAGCAGCGTCACCATGTCGCTATGATGAACGCCCGCAAAATCAAAGGCGAGCAGGCTGGAGTCCTGAACGCGGAACGAGCGGAAACCCGGGCGCTTTTTGAGTTCTTCCTCTGCCAGCGTCGCCAGTCCCCGGCTCCAGCTTTCAGCCTGGACAATGTCGGTTTCTGCCAGCCACTCCAGCGCCGCGCTTAAG
Organism: Enterobacter sp. DC4; assembly: GCF_000568095.1. Taxonomy (NCBI): domain Bacteria; kingdom Pseudomonadati; phylum Pseudomonadota; class Gammaproteobacteria; order Enterobacterales; family Enterobacteriaceae; genus Enterobacter; species Enterobacter sp. DC4. Next base: position 67,904 of record NZ_AZUB01000006.1, read on the forward strand.
CCAATCACCCCCGCCACGTTCGGCGTACCGGCTTCCAGACGATAGGGAACATCCTGAGTTTTGAAGCCATCGAACGACACTTCGGTAATCATTTTGCCGCCACCGAGCCACGGCGTCATTTTTGCCAGCAGATCTGGCTTGCCATATAACGCCCCTATACCGGTTGGTCCGTAGAGCTTATGTCCTGAGAAGGCATAGAAGTCGATATCCAGCGCCTGCACATCAGCGGGGAAGTGCACCACGCCCTGAGCGCCGTCGACCATTACCACCATCCCGCTGGCATGGGCGATGCGAATGGCCTGAGCCAGGTCCGGGCAGCCTCCCGTGACGTTCGACATCTGTCCGAGCGCCAGAATGCGGCTGCGGGAGGTAATCAGCTCGGGGAGACGGGCCACATCGGGCAGAAGGTCTGCACCCAGTGGAAGCTTCACCACGCGTGCACCCGTTTGCTCGGCCACCATCAGCCACGGCACCAGGTTGGCGTGATGTTCCGCCTCGCTAACGACGATCTCATCGCCCGGCTGAAGCAGCGGGCGCGCGTAGCACTGGGCCACCATGTTGATGGCCTCGGTCGTACCGCGCGTCCAGACGATGTTTTTCCCGCTTTCGGCATTGATCAGGTGTGCGACCTGATCGCGTGCCGCTTCATAGCGCGCGGTTAAACGCTGCGCTTCGGCAAACTGGCTGCGATGCACGTTCCCGGCGCTCAGGCTGTAGAACTGCTGCGTGGCCTCAATCACCGCCTGGGGCTTAAGGGCGGTGGCGGCGCTGTCCAGATAAATACCGGCATCGGCCAGGGCCGGAAACTGTGCGCGGAACTGCGCAGGGCTGAAAGCGTTCATGGGATTCCTCATTTCAATATAGCGATCGTCGCGCAATTTCAGCGGCAGGGCAAGGAGGTTGATATCTATCAGAATTGTCTGCTTATCCTGATAACCCTAAAAAAGCAGGTTATGCTAAATAGTGTTAGGCGGATGTTTTAGCCTGTTATAAATCGAGGTTTGAATAGCATTAATTGCTAAAGGAGAATAATCATGAATAAGACAGCTGCAATCATTTCTGCCTGTGCGTTTACTTTTGCCCTGAGCGCGTGTTCCGGTAACAACTACGTGATGCACACCAACGATGGTCGTTCTATCGTATCGGAAGGGAAACCGACTACTGATAACGATACCGGGATGATTTCATACAAAGATGCTAACGGGAACAAGCAGCAGATCAACCGCACGGACGTGAAAGAGATGAAAGAGATCGAGCATTAACAGATCGCAGGCGAAAAAAAAGCACCGCAAATTGGCGGTGCTACATTAATCACTATGGACAGACAGGGTAAATGTACAGGAAGTGAAAAATTGGTAGCGTTGCTACCGTGGTCTGAATCGCAGACCAATTGCAAACACAACAACACAACATCACAACCGTAAGCCAAAAGCCCTTCAGAACACGCATTCCGAAAAAAGCTCTTCGTTCCGGCTCAGGAAGTGCCGCCACTATAGGTATTTGCTGGTAGTTCCTCAACGGACAAATTATAATGGCTCAGATAAAAAAAACTAATAGGTTAAACGTTGTTTCCTGTTTGTTAAAATCCGTTAACATCTAAGCCAGATAACCATGTCAAAGCGATTGCCACCCCTCAATGCATTACGTGTTTTTGATGCAGCAGCACGTCACCTGAGCTTCACCCGCGCAGCCGATGAGCTTTTTGTGACACAGGCCGCAGTAAGTCATCAAATCAAGTCTCTGGAGGATTTTCTGGGCCTTAAGCTGTTTCGTCGACGCAACCGTTCGTTGCTGTTGACCGAAGAGGGGCAGAGCTATTTTCAGGATATTAAAGAGATTTTTTCCCAGCTTACGGAAGCCACGCGTAAGCTGCAGGCTCGCAGTGCAAAAGGTGCCCTGACCGTCAGTTTATTACCCAGTTTTGCCATTCAATGGCTGGTGCCAAGACTTTCAAGCTTTAACTCAGCTTATCCGGGGATCGACGTTCGAATCCAGGCCGTAGATCGTCAGGAAGATAAGCTGGCAGATGACGTGGACGTCGCCATTTTTTATGGTCGCGGTAACTGGCCGGGCTTGCGTGTTGAGAAATTATACGCAGAATATCTCCTGCCGGTCTGCTCTCCTCTGCTGTTAACAGGTGAAAAGGCGCTGAAGTCACCCGCTGACCTGGCTCAGCATACGCTTTTGCATGATGCCTCTCGACGTGACTGGCAAACTTATACCCGTCAATTAGGTCTTACTCATATAAACGTGCAGCAGGGACCCATCTTTAGCCACAGTGCGATGGTGTTACAGGCTGCCATTCACGGGCAGGGCGTGGCGTTGGCGAACAACGTCATGGCGCAGTCCGAAATTGAGGCAGGCCGCCTGGTTTGCCCTTTTAATGATGTTCTGGTCAGCAAGAATGCGTTTTATCTGGTTTGTCATGACAGTCAGGCAGAACTGGGTAAAATAGCCGCCTTCCGGCAGTGGATACTGGCGAAAGCGGCAACCGAGCAAGAAAAATTCCGCTTCAGGTATGAACAATAACGTTTGTGTGCCGGGCACGCATCAATTCAGGACTTAAACATGACCAGCCGATTCATGCTGATTTTTGCCGCGGTGAGTGGCTTTATTTTTGTTGCACTGGGCGCCTTTGGCGCACATGTCTTAAGCAAATCTTTAGGCGCAGTAGAGATGGGCTGGATCCAGACCGGCCTTGAATATCAGGCGTTCCATACGCTGGCTATTTTTGGGCTGGCGGTGGCGATGCAGCGCCGTATCAGTATCTGGTTTTACTGGAGCAGCGTGTTCATGGCGCTGGGTACCGTGTTGTTCAGCGGTAGCCTGTACTGCCTTGCGCTCTCACATCTGCGCCTGTGGGCGTTCGTTACACCTGTCGGCGGCTTCAGCTTCCTGGCGGGTTGGGTATTAATGTTTATCGGAGCTATCCGTCTGAAACGCAAGGGCGTTGTTCATGAATAAGGTTGTTTTATATTGTCGCCCGGGGTTTGAGAAAGAGTGCGCCGCGGAAATTACCGATAAAGCGGCGAAGCGCGAAGTCTTCGGCTTTGCCCGCGTAAAAGAGAACGCGGGCTATGTGGTATTTGAATGCTATCAGCCTGAAGACGCAGACAAGCTGGCACGCGAGCTGCCGTTCAGCTCGCTGATCTTTGCTCGCCAGATGTTTGTTGCGGGTGAGTTGCTGAAGGATCTTCCGCCGGAAGACCGCATCACGCCAATTGTCGGCATGCTGCAGGGCGTGGTGGAGAAGGGCGGCGATCTGCGCGTTGAAGTGGCGGATACCAACGAAAGTAAAGAGCTGATGAAGTTCTGTCGTAAATTCACCGTGCCGCTGCGTGCGGCGCTGCGTGATGCGGGCGTGCTGACGAACTACGAAACGCCGAAGCGTCCGGTGGTGCATATCTTCTTTATCGCACCAGGCTGCTGCTATACAGGCTATTCATACACTACCAACAACTCTCCCTTCTTTATGGGCATCCCGCGTTTGCGCTTCCCGTCCGATGCGCCAAGCCGTTCCACGCTCAAGCTGGAAGAGGCGTTCCACGTCTTTATCCCGGCGGATGAGTGGGATGAGCGTCTGGCAAACGGCATGTACGCCGTCGACCTTGGCGCGTGCCCGGGAGGCTGGACCTATCAGCTGGTGAAACGCAATATGTGGGTATCGTCCGTTGATAACGGTCCAATGGCGCAAAGCCTGATGGACACCGGGCAGGTCACGTGGCTGCGTGAAGATGGTTTCCGCTATCGCCCGAACCGTAACAACATCTCGTGGATGGTGTGCGATATGGTTGAGAAGCCGGCAAAAGTCGCCGCGCTGATGGCCTCCTGGCTGGTGAACGGCTGGTGCCGTGAGACCATTTTCAACCTCAAGCTGCCGATGAAAAAGCGCTATGAGGAAGTGTCGCAGAACCTGGCATACATTCAGGAGCAGATGGACGAACACGGTATTAACGTGGAGATCCAGGCGCGTCAGCTGTATCACGACCGCGAAGAGGTGACGGTGCATATTCGTCGCTGGTGGGCCGCGGTCGGCGGACGTCGCGACGAGCGATAGTGCGCTGATTGCCCCTCACCCCGGCCCTCTCCCCAAAGGGGCGAGGGGGAAAAGACCGCACCGAGCAGTTCCCTCTCCCTTATGGGGAGAGGGTTAGGGTGAGGGGGCATTAACGTTCTAACCGCAGCTGCTGTAAATTCCCGTCCAGCTGTAAATCCGTCTGTAGCGTTGCGATTTCCCGGCAGATAAACGCTATCTCTTTATGCGCCTCCAGCTTTTTGCGCCACTTTTCTGGCACCTCATCCAGACGGGCGTAAATTCCTTCCAGACTCTGAAAATCGTTCAGCAGCTGTGCGGCACTCTTCGGCCCAATCCCGGCCACACCCGGAACCTTAGAACTGCTGATGCCTGCCAGCCCCCAGTAGTCCGGCAGTTGCTCAGGCGAGACGCCAAACTCGCTGGCAATAAACGGCGCGTCCAGCCAGCGTTTTTGAAAATAGTCGCGAATGCGGATAGTGGGGGAGAGCAGCTGGCAGTAGCCTTTGTCCGTTGAAACGATCGTGGCCTGATGCCCGGCACTCGCCACCTTTACGGCCAGGGTGGCCGCGAGATCGTCGGCTTCATTTCCCTGTGCCCCCCAGCAGGGGACGCCCCGCTGTTCAAATGCGGCGCGCAGCATGGGCAATTCAGCGTGAAGATCGTCCGGCATCGGTGCGCGTCCGGCTTTGTAGTCCGGCAGACGCTGGTGTCGCCAGCCCGTATTGCGGGCTTCGTCATCAAATACCGCGACCACATGGGTGGGTTCACTGTGGCGGATAAGCTGTTCCAGTGCGTGCAGACAGGTGTCTTTACAAGGCGTCCCCTGTACCGCATGGATACGGCGAATCAGGTTAAGTGCATCGACGATAAGTAAATGAACGGCCACAGATAATCTCCCTTCTATCTAATGCAGGAAGGGTAACACTGTCAGCAGCATGAAACTATGAATGGTGGGGAAAACAGGAAGAAGCCTCGCAAAACGAGGCTTCCTGAGTGGCTTAATCGCAGGTTACGATCTTCATCGCCAGTCCGCCGCGAGAGGTTTCGCGGTATTTGGCGTTCATATCTTTACCGGTTTCGTACATGGTTTCGATAACCTTATCGAGACAGACGCGCGGCTCGCTGGTGCGGCGCAGCGCCATACGTGCCGCGTTCACCGCCTTCACGGAGGCAATCGCGTTACGTTCGATGCACGGCACCTGTACCTGCCCGGCAACCGGGTCACAGGTCAGTCCCAGGTTATGTTCCATGCCGATTTCTGCAGCAATGCACACCTGTGTCGGGCTTGCACCCAACAGTTCGGCCAGACCCGCCGCCGCCATTGAGCACGCCACGCCGACTTCACCCTGACAGCCCACTTCCGCACCGGAAATGGACGCGTTCATCTTATACAGCGAACCAATCGCACTGGCGACCAGCAGGTAGCGTGCCAGTGAGTTGGCGTTTACTTCACGGATAAACTTGTCGTAGTACGCCAGCACCGCCGGAACGATACCGCAGGCACCGTTAGTCGGCGCGGTGACCACACGGCCCCCTGCGGCGTTCTCTTCGTTCACCGCCAGGGCGAACATGTTGATCCAGTCAACGACGGCCATTGGGTCCGTTGTCGTTTTGTCAGTGCTCACCAGCATACGGCGCAGCGCTGCAGCACGACGCGGCACGCGAAGCTTGCCAGGCAGAACGCCTTCGGTGGTGATCCCGCGCTCAATACCGCCGCGCATCACGTCCCAGACGTTGGTGAAGTGCTGTTCGAGTTCTTCTTTGCTGTGAAGTGCCAGCTCGTTTTTCATCATCAGGCCGGAGAGGGAAAGGCCCGTCTCCTGGCAGTGACGCTGAAGATCCGCCGCCGTTTTGTACGGATACGGCACCTCGACAGAAGCGTTATCGGTTTGACCAAAGTGGTCTTCGTCGACGATAAAACCGCCGCCGATAGAGTAATACGTCTGGCTGTATACCGCTTTGTCGCCGGCCAGTGCGGTAATGCGCATGCCGTTTTCGTGCAGCGACAGGTTGTCCGCATGGAAATTCATGCAGTGGTCAACCGGGAATTCAACCTCATGCTCACCGTTCGCCAGCAGCAGGCGACCGTGGGTATTCACATCCTGGATGAAGCCAGGGATCGCATCAATATCAACGGTATCCGGCAGATTTCCCGCCAGGCCCATGATAATGGCGATATCGGTATGGTGGCCTTTCCCGGTCAGGGAAAGCGAGCCGTATACATCGACAACCACGCGGGTAACGTCATGCAAGATGCCGCGTGCAATCAAGTCATCCGTGAACTGCTTACCGGCTTTCATTGGTCCGACGGTGTGAGAGCTGGAAGGACCAATACCGATTTTGAAAATATCGAATACGCTAATCATGATGCGTCCATTGCTTTCAGTCAGAGAGGGAGGAGTGCGCCGTCCGAAGACGGCGCGGGTGATAATCAGAACATGGTGTACAGGGAGTAGAAGATCGCAGAGATTGCGATAAGACCCATGATAACCACAAAGACGTTGCTCACATGACCGCTGTACTTGCGCATAGCAGGGACTTTCTGAATCGCGTACATCGGCATCAGGAACAGAATCATCGCGATGACCGGGCCGCCCAGGGTTTCAATCATGCCCAGGATGCTTGGGTTCAGCGTTGCTACCGCCCAGGTGGTGAGCAGCATGAACAGTGCAGTGATTTTGTTCAGCTTGTTGATTTCAATGCTCTTGCCTTTACCGCGCAGAGATTTAATCACCATACCGTTGAAGCCTTCACGTGCGCCGAGGTAGTGGCCCAGGAAGGATTTGGTGATGGCGATAATCGCGATGATAGGTGCCATCCACGCAATGACAGGTGCGTTAAAGTGGTTTGCCAGGTAAGACAGAATAGAGATGTTCTGCTCTTTCGCTGCCGCCAGGTCCGCCGGGGAGAGGCTCAGTACGCAGCTGAAGACGAAGAACATAACGGTCAGTACCATCATGATGTGAGCGCGTGCCAGGATGCTGGAGCACTTCTTCTCTGCACCATTACCGTACTCTTCACGTTTCGCAACAGCGAAAGAGGAGATGATTGGGGAGTGGTTGAAAGAGAACACCATTACCGGAATCGCCAGCCAGAGTGTCATCAGCAGGCCGTTACCGGTTGCCGATGCGCTGCTCAGGGACAGGGTTTCCAGCGCTGCACCGTTCCACTGTGGGATCAGGTAGCAAGCCAGCACCATCAGAGCAATAACGAACGGGAAGACCAGTACGCTCATTGCTTTCACAATCATCTGCTCACCGAAGCGCACGATGGTCATCATGCCCACAATCAGGATCAGAGACAGAATCGCACGCGGCGGCGGCGTCATGTGCAACTGGTGCATCATGAAGCTTTCAACGGTGTTAGTGATCGCCACGCTGTAGACCAGCAGAATAGGGTAAATCGCGAAGAAGTAGAGCAGGGTAATCAATTTACCTGCGCCCACGCCGAAATGCTCTTCAACTACTTCAGTGATGTCTTCGCCCGGGTTTTTACCGGACAGCACGAAGCGGGTCAGACCGCGGTGTGCAAAGAAGGTCATCGGGAAAGCAATGATAGCCATAATGATCAGCGGGATCAGACCGCCGACGCCTGCGTTGATAGGAAGGAACAGTACACCAGCGCCGATTGCTGTGCCGTAAAGGCCAAGCATCCACATGGTATCCGTTTTGCGCCAACCACTTCGGGATTCAATCGAAGCAACGGTGCTGGTTTGAGTGGTTTCCATCTGTATCTCCTGGAGGAAGCGAATTGTCAGGTTTTTAGTCAAATCCGATGAAAAAGTGCCTGACGGTAATATGAAATTCGTTCAGTGACGGTTTTTTAATAATTTTTGCCCGTAACTATTGGCGGGCGGAAAGATACATTCTAGTTATGAATCTATCAGTGATCGTGATCCCAAATGCAATAATCCACTTATGATGTGGGCATCTTTAGACCATTTATCTGTTAAAAAAACATCAAAGAGAATTTACGGGCGCGAAGGCTACCACCAACGACATGTGCGCTGAAAGACCGCCCCGTGATATAGGTGTCTTTCGCTGTAAAGAAATGGGTTTTTAGTATTTTCTGGCAGGTAATTTGGATTAAGGCTGATAATTTACGGTTGCGAAATGCAGGTAATCGTTTGCGTATGTGACAACTTTGTAAAAGATATAAGTGATGCCTATGAATTACATCAGGAATAAAAAAAGCCGGGACGCGCAACAGGGCGACCCGGCTTTGATGAGATATCGCTAAGCGTCAGGTGCAGATTTCGTAGCAAGGAATATAGGCAGAGCCCGGCAGCTTCATGCGGTGCTGGGCGACAAAGCCCTGCAGCATGTCATCCATGCGGCGCATCATCTCCGGATCGCCGTGGATCTTGTACGGACCGTACTGTTCAATGGCGCGGATGCCCACCTCTTTGACGTTGCCGGCCACAATACCGGAGAAGGCGCGACGCAGATCGGCGGCCAGAACTTCCACCGGCTGATCCGGGTAGAGTTTCAGGTTCGCCATGTTCTCGTGTGAAGGCTCGAACGGGATCTGCAGGTCCGGCGCAATTCGGATTGACCAGTTAAAGCTGTACGCATCACCGGTATCGCGACGGTTTTCTTTCACCAATGGCATTGCTTTCTTCATCTGGCGGGCCACTTCTGCGGCATCGTCGATGATGATGCGATAGTGACGACGCGCGGCTTCACCCAGCGTGTGCACGATAAACTCGTCCAGCACGCGGAAGTAGTCGGCGCTCTCTTTTGGCCCGGTCAGGATCAGCGGCAGAACCTGATCTTTGTTGGCCGGGTTCATCAGAATACCCAGCAGGTAGAGCAGCTCCTCCGCTGTCCCGACGCCGCCCGGGAAGATGATAATGCCGTGGGCGATACGGACAAACGCCTCAAGACGTTTCTCGATATCCGGCATGATAATCAGCTCGTTAACCAGCGGGTTAGGTGGCTCAGCGGCGATAATTGACGGCTCGGTCATGCCGATGAAACGCCCCTCTTTATAACGCTGCTGCGCGTGCCCAACCGCCGCACCTTTCATTGGCGCTTCCATCGCACCCGGACCACAGCCGGTACAGATATTCAGCTCGCGCAGGCCAAGCTGGGTGCCCACCCGACGGGCATAAAGGTATTCGGTTTCGTTAATGGAGTGACCGCCCCAGCAGACGACCATGTTCGGTGCTTCACCCACGTGCAGGGCACGGGCGTTACGCAAAATGGAGAACACCAGGTTGGTGATATGGACTGAGCTTTCCAGGTCGAGATGCTGGAAACGGCCTGCGTTGTGGATCTGCCCGTTAACAAACAGGATGTCACGCAGCACGGCAAACAGGTTAGCCTGAAGTGAACGAATGATGCGCCCGTCGACAAAGGCCTCTTCCGGCGGGTTGATGACTTCGAGCTTCACGCCACGCTCGCGGCGCAGCACGTTGATATCAAAGCTTTCGAAGCGGGACAGCAGTTCTTTACTGTTATCTGTCAGGCTTCCGGAGTTCAGTACGGCAAGTGAACAGTTACGAAACAGTTGATAAAGATCGCTGCTGGCCGTGCGTTTAAGCATGTCCACTTCCAGCTGCGACAACATATCCATTGAGCCAAGCGGGCTAATATGTGTAATCAAGTGAGCTCCTTACGGGACGATTATCGTCTTTCCCTGTTGATTACAATAGCCCTGGCGCGTGACGTTTCACAACCTAAAGCGCGGAAGATACCGCGCATATTGTGAAAATATTTATATTATTGACGCACCAGCCGTCCCGTCGCCGGCACAAAATCGGTGTTGGTGCGCCACGGGTTAATGTCCAGACCGCCGCGGCGGGTGTAGCGCGCGTAAACGCTCAGCTTCTCCGGCTGACAAAAACGCTGAATATCGCTAAAGATGCGCTCCACGCACTGCTCGTGGAATTCGTTGTGATGGCGGAACGACACCAGGTAGCGCAGCAATTTTTCCCGGTCGATTTTTGGGCCGCGGTACTGGATCTGCACCGAGCCCCAGTCCGGCTGGTGGGTGATCAGGCAGTTGGATTTCAGCAGATGGCTGACCAGCGTCTCTTCGACCACCTTTCCGCTCGCCGCGTTTTCGAGGTAATCGGCGCTGAATTCATAATTCTCCACCTCGATATCCTGATCGTCGATGCAGGTCCCGTTGAAGTGGGCGACCGGCTGCCCTTCCAGCTCGTGCAGGCGATACAGTGAAACGCTTACCTTACCCTGCGCGCAGGCGCTTAAGTCACGTTCCAGGGTGTGCTGAACGTCGTCCCAGCTGTTGAATTTTGTCTGGTTAAAACTGTTGAGATACAGCTTAAAGCTTTTGGACTCGACGAGATTAACGCTGGCGTAATCCAGCTCAACGTGGCCCACCGCCACCTGCGGCAGACCGCGGGCGTTGAGCCAGGAGAGTTCGTACAGCGTCCAGATATCACCGCCGACAAACGGCAATGCGTCCGCATGCAGACCCAGAGGATCGCGATTCAGGCTGCGCGGTACGCCCTGCAGCAGGCTTGCATCGTAGGTATCGCGGTAATCGGTCGATTTACCCAGCGTTAAGCCGGTTAACGCCTGATGATTTTCGTAAGACATGTTTCATAGCCACTTTACAGGTACACTTATGGGCTGAGTTTATCCTGTCTGACAAGAAGAGAGAAATCGGTGGACATCGAAACTGCAAATGCCCTCACTACCTTCACGACCCGCTATTGCGACGCATGGCATGAAAAGCAGGGCTCGTGGCCGCAAAGTGCTGATTTATATGGTGTACCCTCGCCGTGCATTATCTCTTCGCTTGAGGATTACGTTATCTGGCAGCCGAAGCCCAATACCGGCGAGCAAAATGTAAATGCGGTTGAACGGGCAATGGACATTGTGGTACAACCAGCGGTTCATGCGTTTTATACCACGCAGTTCGCAGGGGATATGCCCGCGCGCTTTGCTGATATCACGATGACGCTGTTGCAGACCTGGAGCGAAGACGATCTGCAGCGTGTTCAGGAAAACCTGATTGGTCATCTGGTCACGCAAAAGCGCCTTAAGCTTTCTCCGACGCTCTTTATTGCCACGCTGGACAGTGAACTTGACGTTATCTCCGTCTGTAACCTGTCAGGTGAAGTGGTTAAAGAGACTATCGGTACCCGCAATCGCGAGACTCTCGCCCCCTCTCTTGCGGATTTCCTCACCCGACTTGAGCCACTTCTGTAATCCATGATGCTATAGCGCGTGTGAGAGATCTCTTACAAGGTTTGTGAGAGATCGCTGGAACATTCAGTATTACCTCATTTAGTTCAGATTAATATTACTCTGTTTTTCAATAGATTACGGGTTTGTTGCACCGTTTTTAGGGATTTCTTACGGCTTACACACCCGAAAGGGTGGGTTGTAAGACGAAGCGGAATAGCGGATTCTATCTTCGTCGACAGGACGCCGACACGAGAAACGAACATCAGGATGATGGCGTATCTCACTCAGGACTCGTCAGGATGGCGCTGCAGGAAGGCTTCAGGATGAAGCGAAGTGGATTACGCAGGATGCGTAAGGGACACCTCCAGGAAGGAGAACGAGAGCCGATCAGGATGGTCGGTGGGTCTGGAAGGCCAGGACGTTTCAGGATGAAACAAACACGTCAGGAAGATGTGTGCAGGATGCATCGGTTTACGGATGACCAGGCCTTCGGGCTTCAGGAAAAGTTGTCACGGATGAGCAGGGAGCACGAATTGTAGCTGGAATGCTGCGGAACGAACCGGGAGCACTGTTTTTACAGTGCTCCCTTTTTTTATTTCTGTCTTCCGCAATGCTATGCTGCGCGCCGTTCACTTTTTCAGTTGAGGTTACTATGACGCAACACGATAGCGTTCGTGCTCAGTTGCACGCCATCGAAGCCCTTTTGCGCCAACATCAGCTGTGGCAGGAGACCGCGCCGCAGCCAGAAGCGTTCGCGAGCACCCAGCCCTTCTGCCTGGATACGCTGGCCCCGTTTGAGTGGCTGCAGTGGGTGTTAATTCCGCGCATGCACGCCCTGCTTGAGGGGGGTCACCCGCTGCCGCAGGCGTTTGCTGTCTCTCCCTACTATGAAATGGCGCTCGAGGCGACGCACCCTGCGCGTGACGTGATGCTGGTCGAACTGGAAAAACTGGATGCCCTGTTTGCCGGTGAAGATGCATGACGCTTGAGATCCTCTATCAGGACGAGTGGCTGGTGGCGGTGAATAAACCGTCAGGCTGGCTGGTGCACCGCAGCTGGCTGGATCGCGACGAGAAAGTGGTGGTGATGCAGACCGTTCGCGACCAGATTGGTCAGCATGTTTTTACCGCCCATCGTCTCGACAGACCGACCTCCGGCGTGCTGCTGATGGGGCTGTCCAGCGAAGCTGGCCGTCTGCTGGCGCAGCAGTTTGAACAACACCAGATCCAGAAGCGCTACCACGCGATCGTGCGTGGCTGGCTGACCGAGTCCGCCACCCTGGACTACCCTCTGGTGGAGGAACTGGACAAAATTGCCGATAAATTTGCCCGCGATGACAAAGGTCCGCAGCCTGCGGTGACGGATTATCGCGGCATGGCGACGACGGAAATGCCGGTGGCCACCAGCAAATTTCCGACCACGCGCTACAGCCTGGTTGAGCTTCTGCCCAAAACCGGGCGTAAGCACCAGCTGCGACGCCATCTTGCACATCTGCGCCACCCGATTATTGGCGACAGCAAGCACGGTGATTTGCGCCAGAACCGCAGCGCGGCCGAACACTTTGGCTGCCATCGTCTGATGCTGCACGCGAGCGAACTCAGCATGACGCACCCGTTTACCGGCGAGCCGCTGACTATCCGCGCGGGGCTGGACGACGTCTGGATGCAGGCGCTGTCACAGTTTGGCTGGTTGGGACAACTCCCCGAAAATGAAAGGGTTGAGTTTGTATCGGGCAACGTTCAGGATGAACAGTAAACGCATTCATTATGGGAAAATAGCATGGCTGAAGTAGGCATTTTTGTCGGCACAATGTACGGCAATTCGCTGCTGGTCGCGGAAGAGGCTGAGGCGATTCTGGTAAGCCAGGGCCATAAAGCCACGGTCTATGAAGACCCGGAGCTGGCAGACTGGGAAAAGTATAAAGACAAATACATTCTGGTGGTGACCTCCACCACCGGGCAGGGCGATCTGCCGGACAGCATAGTGCCGCTGTTCCAGGGCATTAAAGACCAGCTTGGCTATCAGCCAGATGTACACTACGGCATCATCGCCCTCGGCGACAGCTCTTACGCCAACTTCTGCGGCGGCGGCAAGCAGTTCGATGCGCTCCTGCAGGAGCAGAGCGCCCAGCGCGTCGGCGAGATGCTGCTGATTGATGCGGGTGAGCACCCGGAGCCAGAAAGCGAATCAAACCCATGGGTCGAGCACTGGGCAACGCTGCTTAAATAACCCTGCGCTATACCAATGGTAGGCCGGGTCAGGCGTAGCCGCCACCCGGCATTACACTCCGCACCAAACGCCATTTCCGTGAACCACCTTCCACTCCTCTGGGCTTATGCCCTAAACAACCTCCCTCACACCCTTTAATACTGTGTTTTTGCACGGTGAGAGAAGGTGTCACTCCTTCATATACTTTCCTGGTCACGATAAAACGGCTTCAGGCCGTACCAAAACGACAAAACAAATCTCATTCTGATTACCCTACCGGTGCTGTACAGAATGAACCTGGCGAAAGCTATGTTTCAGGAGTGCAACAATGAGTACATTAAGCCACGCGGCGAGCAGCGCTGAAAAGCGCACCAACGCCCGCTACTGGATAGTGGTGATGCTGTTTATCGTCACGTCCTTTAACTATGGTGACCGCGCCACGCTGTCGATTGCCGGTTCGGAAATGGCAAAAGATATCGGCCTTGATCCCGTGGGCATGGGTTACGTTTTCTCCGCATTCTCATGGGCCTACGTCATCGGGCAAATTCCTGGCGGCTGGCTGCTGGACCGTTTTGGATCTAAACGCGTCTATTTCTGGTCCATCTTTATCTGGTCTGCCTTTACCCTGCTGCAGGGCTTCGTCGATATCTTCAGCGGCTTCGGCATTATCGTGGCACTCTTCACGCTGCGCTTCCTGGTTGGCTTAGCGGAAGCGCCATCCTTCCCCGGCAACAGCCGCATTGTCGCTGCCTGGTTCCCGGCGCAGGAGAGGGGAACCGCGGTGGCGATTTTCAACTCCGCACAGTACTTCGCAACGGTGATCTTCGCGCCAATCATGGGCTGGCTGACCCATGAGGTGGGCTGGTCGCACGTCTTCTTCTTTATGGGCGGACTCGGGATCGTCATCAGCTTTATCTGGCTGAAAGTGATCCACGAACCCAACCAGCACCCTGGCGTGAACAAAAAGGAGCTGGAGTACATAGCGGAAGGCGGCGCGCTGATCAACATGGATCAGAAATCCTCGACGGCGAAGGTCCCGTTCAGCCAGAAATGGGCGCAGATCAAGCAGCTCGTCGGTTCGCGCATGATGATCGGCATCTATCTGGGCCAGTATTGTATCAACGCCTTGACCTACTTTTTCATCACCTGGTTCCCGGTATACCTGGTTCAGGCCCGTGGTATGTCGATTCTGAAAGCGGGATTCGTCGCCTCGGTCCCGGCAATCTGCGGTTTCGTGGGGGGCGTGCTCGGCGGGGTGATTTCCGACTGGCTGATGCGCCGCACGGGGTCACTGAACATCGCGCGTAAAACGCCTATCGTGCTCGGCATGCTGCTCTCCATGACCATGGTGTTCTGTAACTACGTCAATGCCGAGTGGATGATTATCGGCTTTATGGCGATGGCCTTCTTCGGCAAAGGCATTGGCGCGCTGGGCTGGGCGGTGATGGCGGATACGGCCCCGAAAGAGATCAGCGGCCTGAGCGGCGGTCTGTTCAACATGTTCGGCAACATCTCCGGGATTGTTACGCCAATCGCTATCGGCTACATCGTCGGTACCACCGGCTCCTTTAACGGTGCGCTGATTTACGTAGGGGTGCATGCGCTGGTGGCGGTGCTGAGTTACCTGGTGCTGGTGGGGGATATCAAACGCGTCGAACTTAAACCTGTTGCGGAGCGTGGCTGATGACAACGCAATCGAGTCCAATCGTCACGGAGATGAAGGTCATCCCGGTGGCCGGGCAGGACAGCATGCTGCTCAATATTGGCGGTGCGCATAACGCCTGGTTTACCCGTAATATCGTCGTGCTGAAAGACAGCGCAGGAAATACCGGCGTGGGCGAGGCCCCTGGCGGAGAGGTGATTTACCAGACGCTGGTCGATGCCATTCCGCAGGTCGTGGGCCAGGAAGTGGCCCGTCTGAACAAGGTGGTTCAGCGGGTGCATAAGGGCAATCAGTCGGCAGACTTTGAGACGTTCGGTAAAGGTGCCTGGACGTTTGAACTGCGCGTCAACGCGGTCGCCGCCCTGGAGGCCGCCCTGCTCGATTTACTGGGTAAGGCGCTCAATGTCCCGGTCTGCGAGCTACTGGGGCCCGGTAAACAGCGCGATGCGGTCACCGTGCTGGGCTATCTGTTCTACGTTGGCGATCGCAATAAAACCGATCTCCCCTATCTGGCCCGAACCGCGGGCGACCACGACTGGTATCAGCTGCGCCATCAGGAAGCGCTCTCCAGCGACGCGGTGGTGCAGCTGGCCGAGGCGGCGCAGGATCGCTACGGCTTTAAGGATTTCAAGCTGAAGGGCGGCGTGCTGCCCGGCGAGCAGGAGATTGACACGGCCCGGGCGCTGAAAAGGCGCTTCCCGGATGCACGGATCACCGTCGATCCCAACGGCGCATGGCTGCTGGATGAAGCGATTAGCCTGTGCAAAGGGCTGGGGGATGTCCTGACCTATGCGGAAGACCCCTGCGGCGCGGAGCAGGGCTTTTCGGGCCGTGAAGTCATGGCTGAGTTTCGTCGCGCCACCGGGCTGCCGGTCGCGACCAATATGATCGCCACCAACTGGCGCGAAATGGGTCACGCGGTGATGCTGAACGCCGTCGACATACCGCTGGCGGACCCGCACTTCTGGACGCTTTCAGGCGCAGTGCGCGTGGCGCAGCTGTGCGACGACTGGGGGCTGACTTGGGGCTGTCACTCGAACAATCACTTTGATATTTCGCTGGCGATGTTTACCCACGTTGGCGCGGCGGCGCCGGGTAACCCGACCGCCATCGACACCCACTGGATTTGGCAGGAAGGGGAAGCCCGCCTGACGAAAAATCCGCTGGAAATCATAGAGGGCAAAATTGCCGTACCGGATGCGCCGGGCCTGGGCGTGGAGATTGACTGGGATCAGATCCATAAAGCCCATGAGGCGTATAAAAAATTGCCGGGCGGCGCGCGTAACGACGCGGGCCCGATGCAGTACCTTATTCCCGGCTGGACATTTGACCGTAAGCGCCCTGTTTTCGGACGTCACTGATAAAAGGATTGAACGATGAGTACTTTTTCTACCCCTGTAGTTACCGCCATGCAGATCGTTCCGGTTGCGGGCCATGACAGCATGTTGATGAACCTGAGCGGCGCGCATGCGCCATTCTTTACCCGCAACATTGTCATTATCAAAGACAATTCCGGCCATACGGGCGTGGGCGAAATTCCGGGCGGGGAGAAGATCCGCCAGACGCTGGAAGATGCCATTCCGCTGGTGGTGGGCAAAACGCTGGGTGAGTACAAAAATGTCCTCAACACTGTGCGCAACACCTTTGCCGATCGCGATGCCGGTGGGCGTGGCCTGCAGACCTTCGATCTGCGCACCACCATTCACGTGGTGACCGGGATTGAATCCGCCCTGTTGGATCTGCTGGGTCAGCATCTGGGCGTCAACGTTGCGTCGCTGCTGGGCGAGGGTCAGCAGCGCAGCGAAGTGGAAATGCTGGGCTATCTGTTCTTTGTTGGCGACCGCAAGCTGACGCCTTTGCCGTACCAGGGCCAGCCGGACGAACAATGCGACTGGTACCGGCTCCGCCACGACGAGGCGATGACTCCGGATGCGGTGGTGCGCCTGGCGGAAGCCGCTTATGAAAAATATGGCTTCAATGATTTCAAACTGAAGGGCGGCGTGCTGGCCGGTGAGGAAGAGGCGGAAGCCGTGACCGCGCTGGCAAAACGCTTCCCGCAGGCGCGCGTGACGCTGGATCCGAACGGCGCATGGTCGCTTAATGAGGCCATTGCGATCGGTAAACAGCTGAAAGGCGTGCTGGCATATGCGGAAGATCCGTGTGGGGCAGAGCAAGGCTTCTCAGGACGTGAAGTGATGGCGGAATTCCGTCGCGCTACGGGGCTGCCGACCGCGACCAATATGATTGCGACCGACTGGCGTCAGATGGGACACACCCTGTCATTGCAGTCTGTTGATATTCCGCTGGCGGACCCGCACTTCTGGACGATGCAGGGGTCGGTGCGCGTGGCGCAGATGTGCCATGAGTTTGGCCTGACCTGGGGCTCGCACTCTAACAACCACTTCGATATCTCTCTGGCGATGTTCACTCACGTCGCCGCCGCCGCGCCGGGGACGATTACCGCTATCGACACCCACTGGATCTGGCAGGAAGGTAACCAGCGTCTGACTAAGCAGCCGTTTGAGATCAAAGGTGGCATGGTGCAGGTGCCTTCCACCCCGGGGCTGGGGGTTGAGCTGGATATGGATCAGGTCATGAAGGCCCACGAGCTGTATCAAAAACACGGTCTGGGCGCGCGTGACGACGCGATGGCGATGCAGTATCTGATCCCGGACTGGACATTCGACAATAAACGCCCGTGCATGGTACGATAAACGCATTGGGACCGCTCCCAAGGGCGGTCTTTTACGTGGTGTATGCTTAACGTAACGACTATGCGTAAGGATGGCTTATGAAAATTGTTATCGCACCGGACTCGTATAAGGAAAGTTTGAGTGCGCTTGAGGTTGCGACAGCGATAGAACGTGGTTTTCGCGAGATCTTTCCCGAGGCGGTTTACGTCAAACTGCCGGTCGCGGACGGTGGCGAAGGGACGGTTGAGGCGATGATCGCGGCAACGCAGGGACGCATTGTACATGTTCCGGTGACCGGCCCGCTGGGTGAGCGCGTGGACGGGTTTTATGGCTTATCCGGTGACGAGCAGAGTGCCTTTATTGAAATGGCGGCGGCAAGCGGCCTGGAGCTGGTTGCGCCTTCGCAGCGTAATCCGCTGAAAACCACCTCCTGGGGCACGGGCGAACTGATTCGGCATGCGCTGGATGCGGGCGTTAAGCATATCATCATTGGCATTGGCGGCAGCGCCACCAATGACGGCGGCGCAGGGATGGTGCAGGCGCTGGGCGCTAAATTGCTCGACGCCAGCGAACAGCCTCTTGGGCAGGGTGGGGGCGAGCTGGGAAAACTCGCGCGTATCGACCTGAGCGGGCTGGACAGACGTCTGGCGGAGTGCCGGATAGAGGTCGCCTGTGATGTGACGAATCCGCTTACCGGAAAGGATGGCGCGTCAGCCGTATTTGGCCCGCAAAAGGGGGCCACTCCCGAGATGATCGTTACCCTGGACAACGCGCTGGCGCACTATGCGAGCGTGATTGCCCGGGATCTGGATATCGATGTGCTTAACCTTGCTGGCGGCGGCGCGGCGGGTGGCATGGGGGCCGCGCTGTACGCCTTTTGCGGCGCGCAGCTGCGCCAGGGCATTGAGATCGTGACCGATGCGCTACACCTGGCCGACCAGGTGGCCGATGCGGATCTGGTGATCACGGGAGAAGGTCGCATCGACAGCCAGACGATCCACGGCAAAGTCCCGGTGGGCGTGGCAAAAGTGGCGAAACGCTTTAACAAACCCGTTATCGGCATTGCAGGCAGCCTGACGGCGGACGTTGGTGTGGTTCACGATCACGGCATTGATGCCGTGTTTAGCGTGATCTACACCATCTGCTCGCTGGAAGACGCGCTGGAAAATGCCGGCGAGAACGTCAGGATGGCCGCAAGGAATATCGCGGCGGTGCTGAAAGTCGGGCAGGGGATGTAGTTCTCCCTCTCCCCGTGGGAGAGGGGCGGGGTGAGGGCATCAGGCCGCACCCGCAATCGTAGGTCCGGTAAGGCGAAGCCGCCACCGGGCTTCTACCTCAGCTCCCCAACACCTTCATCGCTTCCCGCGTCACGTTATCCATTTCATCCAGCAGCTCCAGGAACTCCGGTTCAAGCTCCGATTCCGGCGTACCGGCACGCAGCTGCTGCTCCAGCAGCTGGCAGAGGTTTTTCAGCCGCGGTACGCCGCTGTACCCGCAGCTACCGTGCAGCTTGTGGATTGCTTCCAGCAGATCTTCCGGGTTTTCACCCACCAGCTGCTCTTCCACCTTATTGCGAATTTCCGGCAGGAACGCGACCAGCATTTGCAGCATCTCGCGGGCCAAATCGGGTTTACCTGCCGCCTGGCGCAGAGCAAGCTGCCAGTCAAGGGTCGCGTTCTGGTTGACGGTTATTTCAACCGGCTCGCTGGATACCGTGTACGTCCCGCCAATATGACCCGGCTTATAGCGTAACAGCAGGTTATGAAGTTTCTCTTCATCGATTGGCTTCGCCAGATAATCATTCATTCCGGCGCTCAGCAGCTTCTCTTTTTGACCGGCCATCGCGTGTGCGGTGACTGCAATCACCGGCGTTTGCTGCTGATGCGGCAGCTGGTGGATCAGCTCGCAGGCCCGAATGCCATCCATGCCCGGCATCTGAATATCCATCAGGATTAAATCAAACTGCATCTGCTTAGCCTGCTCGACCGCCTGCGCGCCGCTGGTGCACAGCTCCACATGCTGAACCTGGTCTTCAAGCAATGCGCCAATGAGCTTCAGGTTGGCCGGATTATCATCCACCGCCATCACGCTCATCGGCAATTTTTGCTCATCGTCAATCATCGGGAGGGCATGCTGGCTGAGACGGCAATACTCCGTGAGCGCAGGCAGCAGGCGGGTCGCGGTGAGCGGTTTCAGCAGACACGCGGCGGCCCCGTCATTTTTCAACTCTTCTGCATTGAGCTGCGCGTGGCAAGGCAGCGCCAGCAGCAGGTAGTCGGTCATCGACGCGGCTTTTGCCAGCCGCTCCTGCTGCATGGTCAGCTCGCCGGTGAAGGTGACCGGGATCCCCATCAGCAGGATGTCGTAATGCTCAACGGCCAGGGCGGAGAAGGTTGGGCTGTAGACCACCTCCAGCGGCGTGGTGCTTAAGATGTCGAGCGCGCACTGCGCCGCTGCAGCGTTAGGTTCAACGTAGGCCAGACGCTTGCCTTTCAGGCAGTCCGTCACCGGGCCATCGGTCAGCACGTTCGGATTGAGGTCCAGATTAATGTGGAACCAGAAGGTTGAACCGCGGTTCGGCTGGCTGTGGAAAGAGATATCGCCGCCCATCTCGTTCACCAGGCGTTGCGTGATCACCAGCCCCAGACCGGTGCCGCCATGACGGCGGGAGATACTGGCATCCGCCTGACGGAACGCCTGGAACAGACGCGACTGATCCCGCTCCGGAATCCCGATGCCGGTATCGCGGATCTGGACTTCAATCTGCACTTTATTGCTGCTGATCGAGCGTTTTTCTACCAGAATGTCGATGTTACCGCTTTCGG
Organism: Enterobacter sp. DC4; assembly: GCF_000568095.1. Classification (NCBI taxonomy): domain Bacteria; kingdom Pseudomonadati; phylum Pseudomonadota; class Gammaproteobacteria; order Enterobacterales; family Enterobacteriaceae; genus Enterobacter; species Enterobacter sp. DC4. The sequence continues at coordinate 88,489 of NZ_AZUB01000006.1, forward strand.
TGAATTTAATGGCATTCCCGACAAGGTTGGTAATGACCTGCTGCAGGCGCAGCGGATCGCCAATGACGTTATCCGGCACGTCGTTTTTAATGTTGAGCGTCAGCTCAAGGCCTTTGTCGTGCGACGAGTGCGCGAGCAGCGTCACCACCTCATCGAGCGTACTGCGAAGCGGGAAGGGAATGCTCTCCAGGATCAGCTTGCCCGCCTCCAGCTTGGAGAAGTCCAGCACGTCGTTGATGATCGCCAGCAGGTTGTTGGCCGAGCGCTCAATGGTGTGCAGGTGATCGCGCTGGGTCGGGTTGAGCTCGCTTTTCAGGGTCAGGCGGGTGAATCCGATCACGCCATTGAGCGGCGTACGCAGCTCGTGCGACATATTGGCCAGGAATTCCGACTTAATACGCGCCGCTTCCTGAGCGCGCTTTTTCGCCAGATCCAGCTCAACGTTCTGGATCTCCATCTGCTCCAGCGTTTCGCGCAGGTCGGACGTCGCCTGGTCAACGTTGTGCTGCATCTCTTCGTGGTACGCCGCCAGCGACATGGCCATCGAGTTGATGCCGTTCTTCAGCATATCCAGCTCGCCCAGCATAAACCCTTCCACCCGGCTGTCGAGCTGTCCCCGGCGGATGCGGTCAACCGTGTTAACCATGTTGCGGATGGGGCCCGTCACGTCGCGCATCAGGCGCCAGCCGAAGATCAGCGCAATGCCGATGCAGAACAGCATCATCACGCCAGAGATAAAGATCTCTTTATACTGCTGTAGCCGGACCGACTTGAGATCCAGCTCCAGCGCCACATATCCCAGCATATTATTGCTGGATTTGGCGTCAGATTGCGCAGACTCATCGGGTGAATAGCTTTCCGACACGATCGGCGTGCGCAGGATCATGATATCGCCGCGCCGCAATACGGTGAGGTGGCGTGGGAACGGCGTACCGTCCGGGATCTTCAGGGCCGCCGGATCGAGATGAAAATTCGAGGTGACAAACAGGCGGTTATGTTCGTCGTAAACGGAAATGGCGCGTACGATGTCCGAGTGGCGCCGGTGGAGTACGCTGATTAACTGCCCAATGGATTCGCGGTTTTGCAGGTTCATGCCGTATTCGCTGGAAACGGCAAGCGGTTCGATAATGCTGGCGCCTGCATCCTCCAGCTGTCGCTGCAAATCGTTATAGCGGTGCACCACAAAGAAGATACTCAGCAGCAAACCGATGAGAACGGTGGGGGCGAGGATCAAAATCATCATGCGCGCGCGCAGGCTGTAGTTGGTCATGGCGTTCCGTTATGGGACAATTAAGATAATTATGTTTATGTGAGAAAAATCTCGGCGATGGCGCAATTCTACTCTGCAAAGCGACGCGTGACGACGCGTCAAATCATCACTGTTGAAGCCACGGACCTTGATCCGTTTGGTCAGGGAGTGGCACGTCACAATGGTAAGGCTCTGTTTATAACAGGTTTACTGCCAACAGAACGAGCAGAAATTACGCTGACGGAAGATAAACGCCAGTTCGCGCGCGGGCAGGTTAAGCGTCGCCTCAACGATAGTCCGGAGCGCGTGAATCCCCGCTGTCCACATTTTGGCGTTTGTGGGGGCTGCCAGCAACAGCACGCGAGCACAGAATTACAGCAAAAAAGCAAAAGCCGCGCGCTGGCGCGTCTGCTTAAACATGACGTTAATGAAATTCTCGCCGATGAGCCCTGGGGCTATCGTCGGCGCGCACGCCTGAGCCTCAGCTATCAGCCAAAAACGGATCGGCTGGAGATGGGGTTTCGCAAGGCCGGCTCCAGCGACATCGTTGATGTGAAGCAGTGCCCCATTTTGGTGCCCCATCTTGAGGCATTGCTTCCGGATGTGCGCACCTGCCTCTCCGGGCTGGACGGCATTCGCCATCTCGGGCATGTCGAACTGGTCATGGCCAACAATGGGCCGCTGATGGTCCTGCGCCATACCGCGCCGTTGTCGAAAAAAGATCGCGAAAAACTGGAACGCTTTTCGCATTCACACGACCTGGCGCTTTTCCTTGCACCACAAAGCGAGATACTTGAGCAGGTTACCGGTGAGGTGCCCTGGTATGCGTCAAACGGACTACGCTTAACGTTCAGCCCGCGGGATTTCATTCAGGTGAATGACGGTGTTAACCAGCAGATGGTTGAGAAAGCGCTGGCGTGGCTGGATGTTCAGAAAAGCGATCGGGTGCTCGATCTGTTCTGCGGAATGGGCAACTTCACGCTGCCGCTGGCGCGAAAAGCGGCCAGCGTCGTCGGCGTGGAAGGTGTTGAGGCGCTGGTGGCGAAAGGGCAGGAGAACGCACAGCAGAACGGCTTGCAAAATGTGACATTCTTTCATCAAAATCTTGAGGAAGATGTCACCCAACAGCCGTGGGCAAAACAGGGCTTTGATAAAATCCTGCTTGACCCGGCGCGTGCCGGTGCCCCAGGTGTGATGGCACATATTATTAAACTCGCGCCAAAGCGTGTGGTCTATGTTTCCTGTAACCCGGCAACGCTTGCCCGGGACAGTGAGGCATTAATTAGCGCGGGTTACCAGATTCAGCGTCTGGCAATGCTGGACATGTTCCCGCACACTGGTCATCTGGAATCGATGGTGTTGTTCGAGCACATCTAATTTGTTTGGCTTGTCGACTTCGACAGGCCCTGGTCCCTAAAGGAGAGGACAATGGTTGCGGTAAGAAGTGCACATCTCAATAAAGCTGGGGAGTTTGACCCACAAAAATGGATCGCAAGTCTGGGAATTTCCAGCCAGCAGTCGTGTGAACGCTTAACCGAAACCTGGGCCTATTGTCTGCGCACCACGCAGGGGCATCCCGACGCCGATCTTCTCCTGTGGCGCGGTGTGGAGATGGTTGAAATCCTGTCCATGCTGAACATGGATATCGAAACGCTGCAGGCCGCGCTGCTGTTCCCTCTCGCGGATGCGGACGTGGTCAGCGAGGACGTGCTGCGCGACAGCGTCGGGAAATCCGTCGTCGCGCTGATCCACGGCGTGCGCGATATGGCGGCCATCCGCCAGCTCAAAGCCGCGCACACCGATTCCGTCTCCTCAGAACAGGTTGATAACGTTCGCCGGATGCTGCTGGCCATGGTGGATGATTTCCGCTGCGTGGTCATCAAGCTGGCCGAGCGTATTGCCCACCTGCGCGAGGTGAAGGATGCGCCGGAAGACGAGCGCGTGCTCGCCGCCAAAGAGTGTACAAACATCTATGCGCCGCTGGCGAACCGCTTAGGGATTGGTCAGCTGAAATGGGAGCTGGAAGATTACTGCTTCCGCTATCTGCACCCGGCGGAATATAAACGTATTGCCAAACTCCTGCACGAGCGCCGCATCGACCGCGAGCACTATATCGAGGAATTTGTCGGCGGCTTGCGCCAGTCGATGAAAGAAGAGAACGTGCGCGCCGAAGTCTACGGGCGGCCTAAGCATATCTACAGCATCTGGCGCAAAATGCAGAAGAAACACCTCGCCTTTGACGAGCTGTTTGACGTGCGCGCCGTGCGTATCGTGGCGGAGCGTCTGCAGGACTGCTACGCCGCGCTGGGGATAGTGCACACTCACTTTCGTCATCTGCCCGATGAGTTCGATGACTATGTCGCCAACCCCAAACCGAACGGCTATCAGTCTATTCATACCGTGGTGCTTGGCCCAGGCGGCAAAACGGTCGAGATTCAGATCCGCACCAAACAGATGCACGAGGACGCCGAGCTGGGCGTCGCCGCGCACTGGAAATACAAAGAAGGCACGTCCGGCGGGGCGCGTTCAGGCCACGAAGACCGCATCGCCTGGCTGCGCAAGCTGATTGCGTGGCAGGAAGAGATGGCCGACTCCGGCGAGATGCTCGACGAAGTGCGCAGCCAGGTCTTTGATGACCGGGTCTATGTCTTTACCCCGAAAGGGGACGTTGTCGACCTGCCTGCGGGCTCTACGCCGCTCGATTTTGCCTACCACATCCACAGCGATGTGGGGCACCGCTGCATCGGGGCGAAAATCGGCGGACGAATCGTACCGTTCACCTATCAGCTGCAGATGGGTGACCAGATTGAAATCATTACCCAGAAGCAGCCCAACCCGAGCCGGGACTGGCTTAACCCGAACCTGGGATATGTCACCACCAGCCGCGGACGCTCGAAAATTCACGCCTGGTTCCGTAAACAGGATCGTGACAAGAACATCCTTGCCGGTCGCCAGATCCTCGACGACGAGCTGGAGCATATCGGGATAAGCCTGAAAGAGGCGGAGAAATTCCTGCTGCCGCGCTACAACTTCAACGAGCTTGACGAGCTGTTAGCGGCGATCGGCGGCGGTGATATCCGTCTGAATCAGATGGTGAACTTCCTGCAGGCGCAGTTCAATAAGCCAAGCGCGGCAGAGCAGGACGCGGCGGCGCTGAAGCAGCTGCAGCAGAAAACCTACGCGCCGCAGCAGCGCAGCAAAGACAATGGCCGCGTGGTGGTCGAGGGCGTGGGCAATCTGATGCACCACATTGCCCGCTGCTGCCAGCCTATTCCGGGCGACGATATCGTCGGCTTTATCACCCAGGGGCGCGGGATTTCGATTCACCGTTCCGACTGCGACCAGCTTGCCGAGCTTCAGTCGCATGCGCCGGAGCGCATCGTGGAAGCGGTCTGGGGTGAGAGCTATTCCGCCGGCTACTCGCTGGTGGTGCGCGTTACCGCCAACGACCGCAGCGGCCTGCTGCGCGACATCACGACCATTCTCGCCAACGAGAAGGTCAACGTGCTGGGCGTTGCCAGCCGCAGCGATACCCGCGAGCAGCTTGCCACCATCGATATGACCATCGAAATCTACAACCTGCAGGTGCTGGGCCGCGTGCTCGGCAAGCTGAACCAGGTGCCGGATGTGATTGACGCGCGTCGTCTGCACGGCGGTTAAACATCCTCTTACGTAGGCCGGGTAAGGCAACGCCGCCACCCGGCATTTTTTCATCAGGACAGTACTATGACTCAAATCGACCGCCTGCTCGGCATCATGAAACGCCTGCGCGACCCGGAAAACGGCTGCCCGTGGGACAAAGAGCAGACTTTCGCCACCATCGCCCCGTACACCCTTGAAGAGACCTACGAGGTGCTGGACGCCATTTCCCGTGAAGATTTTGACGACCTGCGCGGTGAACTGGGCGATCTGCTGTTCCAGGTGGTGTTCTACGCGCAGATGGCGCAGGAAGAAGGGCGCTTTAACTTTGACGATATCTGCGCTGCCATCAGCGACAAGCTTGAGCGCCGTCATCCCCATATTTTTGGCGATGCCACCGTAGGGAACAGCGCCGAGGTGCTGGCCCGCTGGGAGCAGATCAAAAGCGCCGAGCGGGCGGAAAAATCCCAGCACTCCGCGCTGGATGATATTCCGCTGAGCCTGCCCGCGCTGATGCGCGCACATAAAATCCAGAAACGCTGCTCCGCCGTCGGTTTTGACTGGACCTCCCTCGGCCCGGTGCTGGATAAAGTGCACGAAGAGATTGATGAAGTCATGCACGAAGCGCAGCAGGCGGTGGTGGATGAAGCAAAGCTTGAGGAAGAGATGGGCGACCTGCTGTTTGCGACCGTCAATCTTTCTCGCCACCTGGGTGTAAAAGCGGAAACCGCCCTGCAAAAAGCCAACTTAAAATTCGAACGACGCTTTCGCGAAGTTGAGCGGATTGTCGCTTCGCGAGGCCTGGAAATGAGCGGTATTGACCTCGACGCGATGGAAGAAGTCTGGCAGGAAGTAAAGCGCCAGGAATCTGATCTCTAACGGAATTTTGCGATCAAGCGCAATTTGTGTGATTTTTTAAATGACAAGCGCTTGATTTGCGTCAAAAACATTTACCCAAAAGGGGCTATTTTCTCACTCCTTATGTTTGTCATGGCCTGGAATGGAGACGGAGAATGAAAGTTTGTGGCGCTCGCCGTGTTCGGGTATACTACTTTCCCGTCCTGGTTATTCCATCGTTTCACCCTAACTTCTCAGGTTCAGCATGACAACGAACTATATTTTTGTGACCGGCGGGGTCGTATCCTCTCTGGGTAAAGGCATTGCCGCAGCCTCCCTCGCAGCCATTCTTGAAGCCCGTGGCCTCAATGTGACCATGATGAAACTGGATCCGTACATCAACGTCGATCCGGGCACCATGAGCCCAATCCAACACGGGGAAGTGTTCGTTACTGAAGACGGCGCTGAAACCGATCTGGATCTTGGCCACTACGAGCGTTTCATCCGCACCAAAATGACCCGTCGTAACAACTTCACGACTGGCCGCATCTACTCCGACGTTCTGCGTAAAGAGCGCCGTGGTGATTATCTGGGTGCCACCGTTCAGGTTATCCCGCACATCACTAACGCCATCAAAGAACGCATTGTTGCGGGTGGCGAAGGCCACGACGTGGTGCTGGTTGAAATCGGCGGTACCGTGGGTGATATCGAATCTCTGCCATTCCTGGAAGCGATTCGTCAGCTGGCGGTAGATATTGGCCGTGAACACGCGCTGTTCATGCACCTGACCCTGGTGCCGTACATGGCCGCTGCAGGTGAAGTGAAAACCAAACCGACCCAGCACTCTGTTAAAGAGCTGCTCTCCATTGGTATTCAGCCAGACATCCTGGTTTGCCGCTCCGATCGTGCGGTTCCGGCGAACGAACGTGCGAAAATTGCATTGTTCTGTAACGTGCCTGAAAAAGCCGTTATTTCAATGAAAGATGTCGATTCCATTTATAAAATCCCGGGCCTGTTGAAATCGCAGGGCCTGGACGATTATATTTGTAAACGATTCAGCTTGAACTGTCCGGAAGCTAACCTGTCTGAATGGGAACAGGTTATTTATGAAGAAGCCAACCCGGCAGGCGAAGTGACTATCGGTATGGTCGGCAAGTACATTGAACTGCCGGATGCCTATAAGTCAGTGATCGAAGCGCTGAAACACGGTGGTCTGAAGAACCGTGTCTCTGTGAACATCAAGCTGATTGATTCGCAGGATGTTGAAACGCGTGGCGTTGAAATCCTGAAAGATCTGGATGCTATCCTTATCCCTGGCGGCTTCGGCTACCGCGGTGTAGAAGGCAAGATCGCTACCGCGCGCTATGCGCGTGAAAACAATATTCCATACCTCGGCATCTGCCTGGGTATGCAGGTTGCGCTGATCGAATTTGCGCGCAACGTAGCGGGAATGGAAAACGCGAACTCTACGGAATTTGTGCCAGACTGTAAGTACCCTGTGGTGGCGCTTATCACTGAATGGCGTGACGAAGAAGGTAATGTCGAAGTCCGTACCGAGAAGAGCGATCTGGGTGGCACCATGCGTCTTGGCGCACAGGCCTGCCAGCTGACTGACGATAGCGTGGTTCGCAAGCTGTATGGCGAGCCGGTCATCACCGAGCGCCATCGTCACCGCTATGAAGTCAACAACATGTTGTTGAAACCTATTGAAGCCGCGGGCCTGCGTGTTGCGGGACGCTCCGGGGATGATCAGTTAGTCGAGATCATTGAAGTGCCAAACCATCCGTGGTTTGTCGCCTGCCAGTTCCACCCGGAATTTACTTCAACGCCACGCGACGGGCATCCGCTGTTTGCAGGCTTCGTGAAGGCCGCCAGCGACTACCAGAAGCGTCAGGCGAAGTAAAAAAAGTTAGAACGGCAACGCGTACCTTTGGTACGCGTTGTTTGTCTGGAGTTTTAGTTTAACTTGTACTGAGGAAAATCTAATGTCCAAAATCGTTAAAGTCATCGGTCGTGAAATCATCGACTCCCGTGGTAACCCGACCGTTGAAGCCGAAGTTCACCTGGAAGGTGGTTTCGTTGGTATGGCTGCTGCTCCATCAGGTGCTTCTACCGGTTCCCGCGAAGCGCTGGAACTGCGCGATGGCGACAAATCTCGCTTCCTGGGTAAAGGCGTACTGAAAGCGGTTGGCGCTGTAAACGGTCCTATTGCTCAGGCAATCATTGGCAAAGACGCCAAAGACCAGGCTGGCATCGACAAGATCATGATCGATCTGGACGGTACTGAAAACAAATCTAACTTCGGTGCGAACGCAATCCTGGCAGTTTCCCTGGCGAACGCCAAAGCGGCTGCGGCTGCTAAAGGTATGCCACTGTTCGAGCACATCGCTGAACTGAACGGCACCCCAGGCAAATACTCCATGCCTGTACCAATGATGAACATCATCAACGGTGGTGAGCACGCAGACAACAACGTTGATATTCAGGAATTCATGATTCAGCCAGTTGGCGCGAAATCCCTGAAAGAAGCGGTACGTATGGGTTCTGAAGTGTTCCACAACCTGGCTAAAGTTCTGAAAGCTAAAGGTATGAACACGGCTGTTGGTGACGAAGGTGGCTATGCGCCAAACCTGGGTTCTAACGCAGAAGCACTGGCTGTTATCGCAGAAGCAGTAAAAGCTGCAGGCTACGAGCTGGGCAAAGACATCACCCTGGCGATGGACTGCGCAGCATCTGAATTCTACAAAGACGGTAAATACGTTCTGGCTGGCGAAGGCAACAAAGCGTTCACCTCCGAAGAGTTCACTCACTTCCTGGAAGACCTGACCAAACAGTACCCAATCGTGTCTATCGAAGACGGTCTGGACGAGTCTGACTGGGCTGGCTTCGCATACCAGACTAAAGTACTGGGCGACAAAATCCAGCTGGTTGGTGACGACCTGTTCGTAACCAACACCAAGATCCTGAAAGAAGGCATCGAGAAAGGCATCGTTAACTCCATCCTGATCAAATTCAACCAGATCGGTTCTCTGACCGAAACTCTGGCTGCGATCAAAATGGCGAAAGACGCTGGCTACACCGCTGTTATCTCTCACCGTTCTGGCGAAACTGAAGACGCTACCATTGCCGACCTGGCTGTGGGTACCGCTGCAGGCCAGATCAAAACTGGTTCTATGAGCCGTTCTGACCGTGTTGCTAAATACAACCAGCTGATTCGTATCGAAGAAGCGCTGGGCGAAAAAGCACCATACAACGGTCGTAAAGAGATCAAAGGCCAGGCATAATCGCCTAAGCCTTAAAACGAAAATGCCAGTCGAATGACTGGCATTTTTTTTGGCTATTTAAAATCAACCGCCATTTGTTCCGGAATGGTCAGCCCCTGAGTGGTTTGCACGCAGCGGGCGATATAATCCGTAAACCGGGGTGGCTTCGGCATCCCCATGCTCAGCAGCTTATCGTTGCTGAAGCGAACGTTAAGCGTGGCAAACGCACCGTATAACCGCATGGCTTTCAGCATCAGACGTTCGTTGCACGGCCCAAAAATATGTTTCAGCTCGCGACGCATTCTGACCAGCGTTTCGTAGCTGACCTGCGCATACTTATCACCGACGGGGGCTTTCTCCAGCGCCTGCGCCATTGCCTGATCAATATCCGCAAAGCGAACGCTGTTCTCTTCTCCCGCAGAAATGTGTACCACTTCTCCCGGACGCGCGTTGCTGTTGAGCAGCATTAACATCGCGTCGGCGCAATAATCCACCGGAACAACGTCGATCCGGTCTTCCATTGAGCACATAAATTTTTGCAGCATCAGGCCCATGCTAAAGACCCAAAAAATGCTGCTCGACGGTGTGCAGCCGTGACGGGTATGGCCGACGACGATGGACGGACGGGCGATGAGCAGCGGCAGGTTCGGACACTCCTGGCGCATCAGCTGTTCGATGGTTGACTTCGAAAACGTGTATTCCACCAGGTGTTCAGCATTCTCTCTGAATTCGGCGCTTTCGGCGACCAGGGAATCCTGCTCCGGCGTGCATGACATCGCGGTGCCGACGTGGAGGAAACGCTGCAGTCCTGTGACCTGCTCCATACGGCGCGCCAGCGCGAGCGTACCTTCAACGTTGACCTTCCAGATCAGCGGGTTGTTACCAAATGAGGCGACGGCCGCACAGTTCACGACATGCGTGACCCGATCCAGACGGGGATCGTTCAGGAAGGCTTCAGGCTGGCTGAGGTCGCCAATCAGGATATTATCCACCGTCAGGGAGGCCAGTTTGTCCTCAGGAACGTTGAACTTGCGCATATTCTCCAGCACGCGCTCCAGCCCGCTCTGCGGATCGCCGGCACGCGCAAGCAAAAGGAGTTCTACGGATTGATCGTTGGTCAGGATTTTTTCAAGAACTGCACCGCCCAGAAATCCGGTCACGCCTGTAATCAATAACATCTTCATTAATACCGTCTCATTATGATTGATGAGGCGGATTGTAGGCGCGCAAAAGTAAACGGCATTTAAATAATAAATCGCCGAAACCGACTGCATCTTAAGCTTATTTTAAGGAAAGGAAATCGGGCGGATATTTTGGACATTAGCGGAAGGGTAAAAATTCACTCTATTAAAATTTAAATTTTAACTTATTGAATTTAATGTTTTTTATAGAGGTGCTCCCGAACGGTGAACTTAATTCAAAATGTAATAAATATAATAATTTGTTACACCAAACATTTATCAAATAAATGATTTAAACGCCACTTAACTAAAATCAGACGGCATAAATTGCAGGCTATTTTATTTAGCCTGCGAAGGATTTTTAGAGTAACAGAGGAAGCGTAGCGCTGGCTGTTTGTTGGCTAACGTCGCCGTAATGACCATCCAGCGCAATCATGGACGTGGTCAGCAGCTCGACCAGCAGCATCACCCCAACCTTAGCATTGAGTGCGCCTGCGCTAAGGGGGCCCTCTGGTTTGGCAGCCACCAGCAGCATGTCGCTCAGGGACGCCAGCGGGCTGCGGGGCGTATTGCTGAGTGCCAGAACTTTAACGCCGCGCTTGCGGGCAAGCTTCACCACGTGGAGTAAATCCCGCGTTGAACCCGAACTGGAGATGGCCACAACCAGCGTCTCTTTCGAAAGCGTTGTCGCATTCATGGCCGCGCGGTGCATATCGCTAAACAGCTGTGCGGGTTTGCCCAGACGCAACAACTTGTAGTGCAGATACTCCCCAAGGATCGCGCTGGCCGCAACGCCATAAATCTGCACCGACTGCGCCTGGTGCAGCGCCAGCGCCGCCTTTTCAAGCAGCGTGCGGTCGAGGAGTCTGGCGGTATCCTGCAAAGCCTGCACCGACTCATCCACGACGTTATCAATCTCATCTCCCGCCTGACGCGCGGGCTGGCCCTGCTGAATATCCAGCGCAAGCGCCATTTTAAATTCGTTATAGCCTTTGCAGCCCAGCGTGCGGCAAAGACGCGTGACGCTGGCCTCGCTGGTGTGGCTCTCGCGCGCCAGCTCGGTGATCGTCAGGTAGAGCACCCGGGCAGGATCGCTGAGGACAAATTCACCGAGTTTTTGTTGTGTTGGGCTGTACCCGGAAGCCTCCTGGCGTAGCTTCAGCAGCAGGTTTTCATGGTCTGACATGCTCGATCCTTAATGCGTTTCTCTGCGACTAGTGTGGCGGAAAGCGGGGGAAAGATGCCAGTCATTTTGAAAAAGTATGATCGTCGTCCTGGTTTTTGATGATAATTTTCACTATTAAATATTTATATGGTAAAAATTTTCATCGTTTAATGGGGGGATGAAAAAATGATGCAAATATTCAGTGGGGCTTCTTCAGGGGGATGGTTTGAAAAAGCGCAGCGCTTTGGCAAATCCTTTATGTTGCCGATTGCCGTGTTGCCTGCGGCGGGTCTGCTGCTGGGGATAGGCGGCGCGTTATCGAATCCCAATACGCTGGCGGCTTATCCGTTTTTAGATGTGGGCTGGCTTCAGGCCATTTTCACCATCATGAGCAGCGCAGGATCCATCGTGTTTGCGAACCTCTCGGTGCTGTTTGCCGTTGGGGTGGCCGTAGGGCTGGCAAAAAGCGATAAGGGTACGGCCGGGCTGGCGGCATTACTCGCGTTTCTGGTGATGAATGCCACCATTAACGCGCTGCTGATCCTCACTGGCAAACTGGCGCACGACAACCCGGGCGCCGTGGGGCAGGGCATGACACTGGGCATTCAGACGCTGGAAACCGGCGTGTTTGGCGGCGTGGTGATTGGTCTGGTGACCTGCACGCTCCATCATCGGTTTAATAAAATAGCGCTTCCGCAGTTCCTCGGGTTCTTTGGTGGCTCGCGCTTTGTTCCCATCATCAGCTCCCTGGCGGCGATCCTCGTCGGTGCGCTCATGACCGTGGTCTGGCCGCATTTCCAGAAGCTGATTTTTGGTCTGGGCGGGCTGGTGGATGCCACCGGCTATCTGGGCACCCTGCTGTACGGCTTTATTCTCCGCATGCTGGGCCCGTTTGGTTTGCACCACATCTTCTATCTGCCGTTCTGGACCACCGCGCTTGGCGGCAGTGAAATCGTCAACGGTCATCTGGTGGAAGGCACGCAGCGGATCTTCTTCGCCCAACTGGCCGATCCTACCACGCGTCAGTTTTACGAAGGCACGTCACGCTTCATGTCCGGGCGCTTTATTACGATGATGTTTGGCCTGCTCGGCGCGTGCCTGGCGATGTACCACACGGCAAAACCCGAGAACAAAAAGCGCGTTGCCGGACTGCTGCTTTCTGCCGCGTTAACCTCGTTCCTGACCGGGATTACCGAGCCTATCGAATTCTCGTTCCTGTTTATTGCACCGGTGCTTTACGTCATTCATGCGCTGTTTGACGGGCTGGCGTTCATGCTTGCACACATGCTGCATATCACCATCGGGCAAACCTTCTCCGGCGGTTTTATCGACTTCGTGCTGTTCGGCATTTTGCAGGGGGAGGCCAAAACCAACTGGATGTTCGTTCCGCTGGTCGGCGTGCCGTGGTTCTTCCTTTACTACTTCACCTTCCGCTACCTGATTAACCGCTTTGATTTTGCTACGCCGGGTCGGGAAAAGGAGGCGATGGCTGACGAAGTCAGTCTGCCGCAAAACGAACGCGCTGCTGCGGTAATCGCCGGATTGGGCGGAAAAGACAATCTTGAAGAGGTGGACTGCTGCGCCACGCGTCTTCGCGTCACGGTGAAGGACGGCAGCAAGGTGAATGACGCGGCGCTGAAAGCCACCGGGGCGCGCGGCGTTATCGTGCGCGGTAACGGTGTTCAGGTCATTTATGGCCCGCATGTCACGATTATCAAAAACGAAGTGGAAGAGATCTTATCGTAATGAAAACTGTACTGGATAACCTGAAGGGAAAACTGATCGTCTCCTGTCAGGCGCTGGAGAATGAACCGCTGCATAGCCCGTTTATTATGTCGCGGATGGCGCTGGCGGCGGCGCAGGGCGGGGCCGCTGCCATTCGTGCCAACAGCGTGGTAGATATCGAGGCCATTAAGCAGCAGGTCTCTTTGCCGGTCATCGGCATCATCAAACGGGATTACCCGGAAAGCGAGGTGTTTATCACCGCCACGATGAAAGAGGTGGATGAGCTCATGAGCGTCTCTCCGGAAATCATTGCGCTTGATGCGACGGCGCGGGAGCGTCCCGGCGGAGAATCCCTGGAAACGCTGGTCTCGCGCATCCGCTCACGCTATCCCGCGGTGCGGCTGATGGCGGATATCGCCTCCGTGGACGAAGCCGTGACGGCGCAGGTGCTGGGCTTTGACTGCGTCGGCACCACGCTTTACGGCTACACGGCGGAAACCGAGGGTCATACATTGCCTGACAATGACTGCGCGTTCCTGAAAGCGGTGCTGGCGGCCGTGACGGTTCCCGTGGTTGCCGAAGGCAACGTGGATACGCCTGAACGCGCGGCCAGATGCCTGGCGCTGGGCGCGCATACGGTCGTCGTCGGCGGTGCGATCACCCGCCCACAGCAAATCACGGAACGGTTTATGGCGGCGATTGGCGCGCAAAGCACCGATGGAGCATGACCATCCGGCGGGGATCTGCGATACTTATCGTTTATCCCCTTTACTGAGATGACTATGCAGTACCCGATTAACGAGATGTTCCAGACCCTGCAAGGCGAGGGTTACTTTACCGGCGTTCCCGCTATTTTCATTCGTTTACAGGGATGCCCGGTTGGCTGTGCCTGGTGTGATACCAAACATACGTGGGATAAGCTCGCAGATCGGGAAGTGTCGCTGTTTAGCATTCTGGCGAAAACCAAAGAGAGCGATAAGTGGGGGGCGGGCAGTTCCGAAGATCTGCTGGCCATTATTGGTCGTCAGGGCTGGACGGCACGCCACGTGGTGATCACCGGCGGTGAACCCTGCATCCACGATCTGACTCCGCTGACCGAGCTGCTCGAAAAGAACGGCTACAGCTGCCAGATTGAAACCAGCGGCACCCATGAAGTGCGCTGTTCACACACGACCTGGGTGACGGTATCGCCAAAAGTGAATATGCGCGGCGGGTATGACGTGCTGTCTCAGGCGCTGGAACGCGCGGATGAGATTAAGCACCCGGTAGGGCGCGTGCGTGATATCGAAGCGCTGGATGAACTGCTGGCCACGCTGACGGATGAAAAGCAGCGCGTCATTGCGCTTCAGCCGATCAGCCAGAAAGATGACGCGACGCGCCTGTGCATTGAAACCTGTATTGCGCGCAACTGGCGCCTGTCGATGCAGACGCACAAGTATCTGAATATTGCATAAAAAAAGCCCGGTGGCGCGAGCGCTTACCGGGCCTATGGTTCGATGCTCTTGTAGGCCGGGCAAGCGTCAGCGCCACCCGGCAAGCATCACTCTCCGCGATACACGCAGCCTGCCGTGCAGGTCTCTTTGATCATCACCGCGCTCAGCAGCGGTACCAGCGGCTTCATCTGATCCCAAATCCATTTTGCCAGCACTTCACTGGTCGGGTTTTCAAGGCCCGGGATCTCATTCAGGTAGTAGTGATCCAGCCGATCGTAGGTCGGCTTAAACGCCGCCTTCAGCTCGGCAAAATCCATGATCCAACCGGTATGCGGATCAACTTCACCGGTGATCTCAAGACGCACCATGAACGAATGCCCGTGCAGACGGCCGCATTTATGTCCTTCTGGGACATGCGGAAGGTGGTGGGCGGCTTCGAAGGTGAAATCTTTAAACAGTGTGGTGGACATGATCGCTCTCAGTAATGCGGAAAAAACCGCCGCATAGTACCGGAAAGCACAATTTTTAGCATTAACTAAAACGGCTCTGAGCGGCAACCGCCTCGTATTAAGGGTGTTTATCGCTATTTGTTGTTTTATTTCATGATGTTATTTAATCGGTTTTATCGCTAAGCATGACAACCAAAACAGGTTAGTCCATTTGGTTATTTATTATTTCCATCCCTTCTTTAATTGTTATTATCCTCGCCGTTAACCTTATCTTCAGTTTGGATTTATTCGCTTAAAGTCCGCTTGGCTACTGGAACATAACGACGCATGACAACACAGGCCCCACCTTCAAACTTGCTTCCCCTGAACCCGGAGCAACTGGCGCGCCTTCAGGCTGCCACCTCTGATTTTTCTCCCACTCAGCTTGCCTGGGTCTCCGGTTATTTCTGGGGAATGCTCAATCAGCAGCCTGGCGCTGTGGCGGGTGCACCGGTAACGGCCGTTGAAATTCCGGCCATTACCCTGATTTCCGCCTCGCAGACCGGCAATGCCCGCCGCGTGGCCGAGGCGCTGCGTGACGACCTGCTGGCCGCCAAACTGAACGTGAACCTGGTCAACGCCGGGGATTATAAATTCAAACAAATCGCGTCAGAAAAACTGCTGGTGGTGGTTGCCTCTACGCAGGGTGAAGGTGAACCCGCTGAAGAAGCGGTGGCCCTGCACAAGTTCCTGTTCTCGAAAAAAGCGCCGAAGCTGGATGGCACGGCGTTTGCCGTCTTTGGCCTGGGCGATACCTCCTATGAATTCTTCTGCCAGTCCGGCAAAGACTTCGACAGCAAGCTGGCGGAGCTGGGCGCGGAGCGCCTGCTGGACCGCGTTGACGCGGATGTCGAATACCAGGCCGCCGCCGCCGAATGGCGCGCCCGCATCGTTGAGGTGTTAAAAGCGCGCGTGCCGAAAGAGACGTCGGCGCAGGCCGCGTTCACCGCGACGGGTGCTGTTAACGACATCCACACCAGCCCGTACACCAAAGAGGCTCCACTGACGGCGAGCCTGTCGGTGAACCAGAAAATTACAGGCCGCGATTCAGAAAAAGATGTCCGCCATATCGAAATTGATCTGGGCGACTCGGGCCTGCGCTATCAGCCGGGCGATGCGCTGGGTATCTGGTATCAGAACGATCCGGCGCTGGTGAAAGAACTGGTTGAGCTGCTGTGGCTGAAAGGCGACGAGCCTGTCACCGTTGACGGCAAAACCCAGCCGCTTTCAGAGGCGCTGCAGTGGCATTTCGAACTGACGGTGAACACCCCGAATATCGTCGAAAACTATGCCACCTTGACGCGCAGCGAATCCCTGCTGCCGCTGGTGGGCGATAAAGCGAAGCTGCAGCATTACGCCGCGACGACGCCGATTGTCGATATGGTGCGCTTCTCTCCGGCTCAGCTGGATGCCGATGCGCTGATCGGTCTGCTGCGCCCGCTCACCCCGCGCCTGTACTCCATCGCCTCTTCCCAGGCTGAAGTGGAGAGTGAAGTGCATATTACCGTCGGCGTGGTGCGCTACGATATCGAAGGCCGCGCCCGCACGGGTGGGGCATCAGGCTTCCTGGCGGATCGCGTGGAAGAAGAGGGCGAAGTGCGCGTCTTTATCGAGCACAACGACAACTTCCGCCTGCCTGCGAACCCGGAAACCCCGGTCATCATGATTGGCCCGGGCACCGGCATTGCGCCGTTCCGCGCCTTTATGCAGCAGCGCGCGGCAGATGAAGCGCCGGGTAAAAACTGGCTCTTCTTCGGCAACCCGCACTTTACCGAAGATTTCCTCTACCAGGTTGAGTGGCAGCGCTATGTGAAAGAAGGCGTTCTGACCCGCATCGACCTGGCCTGGTCCCGCGACCAGAAAGAAAAAGTATACGTACAAGACAAACTGCGCGAACAGGGCGCAGAGCTGTGGCGCTGGATCAATGACGGTGCCCACATTTATGTCTGCGGCGACGCCAATCGTATGGCGAAAGACGTTGAGCAGGCACTGCTGGAAGTGATTGCCGAATTCGGCGGTATGGATGCCGAAACGGCGGATGAATTTTTAAGTGAGCTGCGCGTTGAGCGCCGTTATCAGCGAGATGTCTACTAATGAGCGAAAAACATCCAGGGCCACTGGTGGTCGAAGGTAAACTGACAGACGCCGAGCGCATGAAGCTGGAAAGCAACTATCTGCGCGGCACCATTGCTGAAGATCTGAATGACGGTCTCACCGGCGGTTTCAAAGGCGACAACTTCCTGCTGATCCGTTTCCACGGCATGTACCAGCAGGACGACCGCGACATCCGCGCCGAGCGTGCAGAACAGAAGCTGGAGCCGCGTCACGCGATGCTGCTGCGCTGCCGTCTGCCGGGCGGGGTGATTACCACCAAACAGTGGCAGGCGATCGACAAGTTTGCCGGTGAGAACACAATCTACGGCAGCATCCGTCTGACCAACCGTCAGACCTTCCAGTTCCACGGTATTCTGAAGAAGAACGTCAAGCCGGTGCACCAGATGCTGCACTCCGTTGGGCTGGACGCGCTGGCGACCGCCAACGACATGAACCGTAACGTGCTTTGCACCTCGAATCCGTATGAATCCGAGCTGCATGCCGAAGCGTACGAGTGGGCGAAGAAGATCTCCGAGCACCTGCTGCCGCGCACGCGCGCCTATGCGGAGATCTGGCTCGATCAGGAAAAAGTCGCCACCACCGACGAAGAGCCGATCCTTGGCCAGACCTACCTGCCGCGTAAGTTTAAAACCACGGTCGTTATTCCACCGCAGAACGATATCGACCTGCACGCCAACGACATGAACTTCGTGGCGATTGCCGAAAACGGCAAGCTGATTGGCTTTAACCTGCTGGTGGGCGGCGGCCTCTCCATTGAGCACGGTAACAAGAAAACCTACGCCCGCACCGCAAGCGAGTTCGGCTTCCTGCCGCTGGAGCACACGCTGGCCGTGGCGGAAGCGGTAGTGACCACCCAGCGCGACTGGGGCAACCGTACAGACCGTAAAAACGCGAAAACCAAATACACCCTGGAGCGTGTGGGCGTTGAGACGTTCAAAGCGGAAGTGGAGCGTCGCGCGGGCATCAAATTCGAGCCGATCCGCCCTTACGAATTCACCGGTCGCGGCGATCGCATCGGCTGGGTGAAAGGCATCGATAATAAATGGCACCTGACGCTGTTTATCGAAAACGGCCGTATTCTGGATTATCCGGGCCGTCCGCTGAAAACCGGTCTGCTGGAAATTGCTAAGATCCATAAAGGCGAGTTCCGCATTACCGCTAACCAGAATCTCATTATTGCCGGCGTGCCGGAGAGCCAGAAGGCGAAGATCGAGAAGCTGGCGCGCGATCACGGGTTAATGGATGCGGTGAAGCCGCAGCGTGAAAACTCAATGGCCTGCGTGTCGTTCCCGACCTGTCCGCTGGCGATGGCCGAAGCGGAGCGTTTCCTGCCGTCATTTACTGACAAGGTAGAAGCGATTCTGGAAAAACACGGTATTCCGGACGAGCATATTGTTATGCGCGTCACCGGCTGTCCGAACGGCTGCGGCCGCGCGATGCTGGCCGAGCTGGGTCTGGTGGGGAAAGCGCCGGGGCGTTATAACCTGCACCTGGGCGGTAACCGAATCGGTACGCGCATCCCGCGTATGTTCCGCGAGAACATCACCGAGCCGGAAATTCTTGATTCCATCGACGAGCTTGTCGGGCGCTGGGCGAAAGAGCGTGAAGCGGGTGAAGGCTTCGGCGACTTTACGGTGCGTGCGGGCATCATTCGCCCGGTGCTCGATCCCGCAAGGGATTTCTGGGAGTAACCACGAGAGGTAATTATGTCCGTACTCGATCTAAACGCGCTTAACGCATTGCCAAAAGTCGAACGCATTCTGGCACTCGCAGAAACCAATGCCCACCTTGAAAAGCTGGACGCCGAAGGGCGCGTGGCGTGGGCGCTGGAAAACCTGCCGGGAGACTATGTGCTGTCGTCGAGCTTTGGTATTCAGGCGGCGGTCAGCCTGCATCTGGTGAATCAGATCCGTCCGGACATTCCGGTGATCCTCACCGATACCGGCTACCTGTTCCCGGAAACCTACCAGTTTATTGACGAGCTGACGGACAAGCTCAAGCTGAACCTCAAAGTTTACCGCGCGACGGAAAGCGCGGCCTGGCAGGAGGCGCGCTACGGTAAGCTGTGGGAACAGGGCGTTGAGGGCATTGAGAAATACAATGAGATCAACAAAGTTGAGCCGATGAACCGGGCGCTGAAAGAGCTCAATGCGCAGACGTGGTTTGCTGGCCTGCGCCGCGAGCAGTCCGGCAGCCGGGCAACCTTGCCGGTGCTGGCGGTCCAGCGCGGGGTGTTTAAAGTACTGCCGATTATCGACTGGGATAACCGGACGGTGTATCAGTATCTGCAAAAGCACGGGCTGAAGTACCATCCGCTGTGGGACCAGGGCTATCTGTCGGTGGGTGACACCCACACCACGCGCAAATGGGAACCGGGAATGGCGGAAGAAGAGACGCGATTCTTTGGGCTGAAGCGCGAGTGCGGGTTGCATGAAGGGTGATCCTTATCCTCCCTCTCCCTGTGGGAGAGGGTTGGGGTGAGGGCATCAGGCCGCACCAGGCTTTAAAACATCAGGCTTTCCCCGCTTTCGCCAGCTCCTTCACCAGCGGCAGCATCACCTTCACCACATCACGGCTGCGGTGTTCAATCCGCTGCGGCAGCGCGCGATCGATGTGATGCTGATTATCCAGCATCACGTTGTGCCAGCTTGTCCCGTCCGGGAAGGCTTTCGATTTAGCCCGCTGCTGGTAGCCATCTTTTTTGCCCAGCGCCCAGTTTGTCGCTTCCACGTATAGGACCGGAATGCCCGCCTTATCGAACACTTCCCCGTCGTTGCAGCAGCCCGTTCCTCGCGGGTAATCCGGGTTACCGCCGGGGTTGCTGGTGGCATAAACCCCGTGGCTGCGGGCAATCGCCAGCGCACGGTCTCGCGTCAGTTTCCGCACGGTACCCGGCGTACTTTGCCCGCTGTTGAAATAGAGCTTGTCGCCGACGATCAGGTTATCGAGGTTGATCACCAGCAGCGTATTTTTCTTCTCCTCAGCGCTCATGCGTTTAAGGAGATTCTCAGCGCCGAGTTTGCCCTCTTCTTCACCGCTGGTGGCCACGAAACGGATACCATACTGGGTTGGAATATCCTTCATCCGCTCGGCCAGTTCGAGCATCACGCCCAGGCCTGCCGCGTTGTCGTCCATGCCCTGCAGCGTTAGCCCGCCGAGGTTGTTATCCGTATCGGCGTCACTCATCGGGGCGTAGGTATCAAGGTGCGCCATAATAATAATTTGCTCTTTTGCGCTACCTTCATGCGCCGCGATAACCGTACTGCCGGTCACGTTATGCCAGTTTTTCGTTTTGTTTCGTGAGGTATAGACGTAGCGGCTGTGAAACGACCGGATGTCGCTCTGGTAGCCCATTCCGGCAAACTGCTGGCGAAGATAGTCCGCGGAGAGCATTTCCGCAGGCGAACCGGTCATACGGCCAGGAAAGACGGTGGCAATATGCCGCGCCTGCATAGTGGCGATTTCACCATAAGGTTGGTTTTTTGCTTGGGCAGGAAGAATAAAGCAAACGCCGAGCGCCAGGGCAGCAATACGGTGGCGCGTTGCGGAGAACATAGTGAGTCCTTAAAAACTGAGCAAAATAATAACCCGCTTAGTATGAAACTGTGATCGTCCATACACAATTTGAATTGCTCTTAAATGCCCGAAATTTCGCGTGTTAAGCACTTTTTGGTATTAGCTTTTTCACGGCGTTATTCCATTGAGTAACTACTCATTCCAATTCGTAATTTCATTCGGTCTAAGCCGCCCCCTATAGTCCCTCTATTCCTCGTTGTTAGTGAGTTGTTGCTTGTGGACTATCTGCCCTTATTTGCCGCGATAAAAGAGAAGCCGGTGCTGGTTGTTGGCACGGGTGAAATTGCCGATCGCAAAATTGCGTTTCTGCAGCGCGCAGGGGCGCAGGTGCGGGTAGTAGCAGAAGCGGATTTCGATGAATCCCAAATCGACAGCGTCGTGCTGGTGATTGCGGCGACCGAAGATCGCGACCTGAACCGGCGGATTTCCGAGGCCGCTCAGGCCCGCTACCGCCTGGTGAACGTGGTGGACGACCAGCCTTTATGCTCGTTTATCTTCCCGTCGATCGTTGACCGTTCGCCGCTGCTGGTGGCGATCTCCTCCGGCGGTACCGCACCGGTGCTGGCGCGCGTGCTGCGGGAAAAAATCGAAGCGCTGCTGCCGACCAGCCTCGGGCGCATGGCGGAAAAAGCCAGCTACTGGCGCAACCATCTGAAAACCCGCCTGACCAGCGTGACGGAACGCCGTCGCTTCTGGGAACGCGTGTTTCGCGGCCGCTTTGCCAGCCTGATGCATGCCGGCAATGAGACGGCGGTGCAGAAAATTCTTGAAGACGAACTGGATAACCCCGGCAGCACCGGCGGGGAGATCATTCTGGTAGGCGCAGGACCGGGCGATGCCGGGCTCCTGACGCTGCGCGGACTGCAGGTGCTGCAGGACGCGGACGTGGTGTTTTACGACCATCTGGTTACCGACGGCGTGCGCGAGCTGATCCGTCGCGACGCGGAGCAAATCTGCGTCGGCAAACGGGCTGGCGAGCACTCTGTGCCGCAGCACGACACCAACCAGATGCTGGTTGACGCCGCCAAAGCGGGTAAAACCGTGGTGCGCCTGAAAGGGGGAGACCCGTTTATCTTCGGTCGCGGCGGCGAAGAGCTGCAGGCGGCAGCCGAAGCGGGTGTACCGTTCCAGGTGGTGCCGGGCATTACGGCGGCCTCTGCGGTAACGGCCTACGCCGGTATCCCGCTGACCCACCGCGATTACGCCCAGAGCGTGACCTTTGTGACCGGCCACTACAAGGCCGACAGCACACCGTTCGACTGGTCCCATCTCGCCCAGAGCCGCCAGACGCTGGCGATTTACATGGGCACGATGAAGGCGGCGGATATCAGCGAACAGCTTATTCAGCACGGTCGCGAGGCGACGACGCCCGTTGCCGTCATTTCTCGCGGCACGCGCGTCGATCAGCACGTTGCGACGGGCACCCTGGAACATCTTGCAACCCTGGCGAAAGACGCCCCGATGCCCGCCCTGATCGTGGTGGGAGAAGTGGTGCAGCTGCACAGCACGCTCGCCTGGTTCCAACACACAACCGATACAGAAGGCTTTGGTTCTTCTGTCGTAAATTTGGCTTAAGGAACGGTTATGGACCAAAAACGTCTTACACACCTGCGGCAGCTCGAAGCGGAGAGTATCCATATCATCCGCGAAGTGGCCGCCGAGTTTTCTAACCCGGTGATGATGTACTCCATCGGTAAAGATTCCAGCGTCATGCTGCATCTGGCGCGTAAAGCGTTTTATCCGGGCACGCTGCCGTTCCCGCTGCTGCACGTGGATACCGGCTGGAAATTCCGCGAGATGTATGAGTTTCGCGACCGTACCGCCAAAGCCTACGGCTGCGAGCTGCTGGTGCATAAAAACCCGGAAGGGGTGGCGATGGGCATTAACCCGTTCGTGCACGGCAGCGCCAAGCATACCGATATCATGAAAACCGAAGGGCTGAAGCAGGCGCTGAATAAATACGGTTTTGACGCTGCTTTTGGCGGTGCGCGCCGTGACGAAGAGAAATCCCGCGCCAAAGAGCGTATCTACTCCTTCCGCGACCGCTTCCACCGCTGGGACCCCAAAAACCAGCGCCCGGAGCTGTGGCACAACTACAATGGTCAGATCAACAAAGGCGAAAGCATTCGCGTCTTCCCGCTCTCTAACTGGACCGAGCTGGATATCTGGCAGTACATCTATCTGGAAAACATCGAGATCGTTCCGCTGTATCTGGCCGCCGAGCGCCCGGTACTGGAGCGCGACGGCATGCTGATGATGATCGACGACGATCGCATCGACCTGCAGCCGGGTGAAGTGATCAAGAAACAGATGGTCCGTTTCCGCACCCTCGGCTGCTGGCCGCTGACCGGCGCGGTGGAATCCAGCGCGCAGACGCTGCCGGAGATCATTGAAGAGATGCTGGTGTCCACCACCAGTGAGCGACAGGGGCGCGTGATTGACCGCGACCAGGCAGGCTCCATGGAGCTGAAGAAACGTCAGGGTTATTTCTAAGGAGCCGCCATGAACACCACTATTGCTCAACAAATTGCCAACGAAGGCGGCGTGGAAGCCTATCTGCACGCGCAGCAACATAAAAGCCTGCTGCGTTTTCTGACCTGCGGCAGCGTGGATGACGGTAAAAGTACCCTGATTGGCCGCCTGCTGCACGATACGCGCCAGATTTACGAAGATCAGCTCTCTTCCCTGCATAACGACAGTAAACGTCACGGTACCCAGGGGGAAAAACTCGATCTGGCCCTGCTGGTGGACGGCCTGCAGGCGGAGCGTGAGCAGGGCATCACCATCGACGTGGCCTACCGCTATTTCTCTACCGAGAAACGCAAATTTATTATCGCCGACACGCCGGGGCACGAGCAGTACACCCGTAACATGGCAACCGGCGCCTCTACCTGCGACCTGGCCATCCTGCTGATGGACGCGCGTAAAGGCGTGCTGGATCAGACCCGTCGTCACAGCTTTATCTCCACGCTGCTGGGGATCAAACATCTGGTGGTGGCGGTCAACAAGATGGATCTGGTGAACTTCAGCGAAGAGAAGTTCGAGGAGATCCGCCAGAGCTACCTGACCTTTGCCGAACAGCTGCCGGGCAATCTGGATATTCGCTTTGTACCGCTCTCGGCGCTGGAAGGGGATAACGTCGCGTCCCAGAGCGCGAACATGCCGTGGTACAGCGGCCCGACGCTGCTTGAGGTGCTGGAAACGGTTGAAATCCAGCGCGTGGTCGACACCCAGCCGATGCGCTTCCCGGTGCAGTACGTGAACCGTCCAAACCTCGATTTTCGCGGTTTCTCAGGCACCCTCGCGTCAGGTTCCGTGAAGGTCGGCCAGCGCGTTAAGGTGCTGCCATCCGGCGTGGAATCGACCATCGCCCGCATCGTCACCTTCGACGGTGACCTGCAGGAAGCGGGCGCCGGTGAAGCCGTAACGCTGGTGCTGAAAGACGAAATTGATATCAGCCGGGGCGATCTGTTGGTGGATGCCCAGGAAACGCTGGCCGCTGTACAGGGGGCTTCCGTGGATGTGGTGTGGATGGCGGAGCAACCGCTGACGCCGGGCCAGAGCTACGACATCAAAATTGCCGGCAAGAAAACCCGCGCCCGCGTGGACGGTATTCAGTTCCAGGTGGACATCAACAATCTCACCCAGCGCGAGGTTACCGAACTGCCGCTGAACGGCATTGGTCTGGTCGATCTGACCTTCGACGAACCGCTGGTGCTGGATCCGTATCAGCAGAACCCGGTGACGGGGGGGCTTATCTTTATCGACAGGCTGACCAACGTTACCGTCGGGGCCGGTATGGTCCGCGAACCGATTAAACAGTCTGTCGTGGCGTCTGAATTCAGTGCCTTCGAGCTGGAACTGAACGCGCTGGTGCGTAAACACTTCCCGCACTGGGGCGCACGCGATCTGCTGGGAGGCAAGTAATGGCCGCCCATGATGAGAACGTCGTCTGGCATCCTCATCCGGTCACCGTCGCCCAGCGCGAACAGCTCCACGGTCACCGTGGGGTTGTGCTGTGGTTTACCGGGCTGTCCGGCTCGGGTAAATCAACGGTGGCGGGCGCGCTGGAAGAGGCATTGCATCAGCAGGGCGTAAGCACGTACCTGCTGGATGGTGACAACGTGCGTCACGGCCTGTGCAGCGATTTAGGGTTTAGCGACGACGACCGTAAAGAGAACATCCGCCGGGTGGGCGAAGTGGCCAGCCTGATGGCTGACGCCGGGCTGGTGGTGCTGACCGCGTTTATCTCTCCGCACCGCGCCGAGCGCCAGATGGTGCGTGAACGCGTGGGCCAGGATCGCTTTATCGAGGTGTTTGTTGATACGCCGCTGGAGATTTGCGAAGCGCGCGACCCGAAAGGGCTGTACAAAAAAGCGCGTGCCGGAGAACTGCGAAACTTCACCGGAATTGACGCGGTATACGAAGCGCCTGAATCGCCTGAAATTCACCTGGAGGGTCAACAATTGGTAACAAATTTAGTAAGCCAATTATTAGACCTGCTCAGACGGGACGATATTATCAGATCCTGAGACGGTATCGTTCGGGAGCTGTCTTCCCGAACGATGAGTCACGGTCACAGGACTAGCTATGCGCAACAGTGAACATTACATCACCACCACCGGGTCGGAGCCGCTCGCGACCGACGACGAAACGACCTGGTCATTTCCTGGGGCCATCATCGGCTTCGTCTCATGGTTGCTGGCGCTGGGTATCCCGTTTCTCATCTACGGCGGTAACACGCTGTTCTTCTTTCTCTACACCTGGCCTTTCTTTCTGGCGCTGATGCCCGTGGCGGTTGTCGTCGGCATTGCGCTGCACTCGCTGCTCAACGGTAAGCTCCTGTACAGCACCGTGGTCACGATTGTGACGGTGGTTCTGATGTTTGGTCTGTTATTTTTGTGGCTCATGGGCTAACTTCAGCCATAATTCAAACCGTAACCAACTGTGTAACGATATTGTGCAGGACGATTCTGCGGAAAAAATGTGGTACATTTGCCCGCGATGTTGCGGCATCTCTGTTACCCCGGCGTAGTGCTCTGGGGAAGTCTTGGGATGATGATGCCGTTTTTCAGGGGGCAGGATGGGTAAACTAACGCTGCTGTTGCTGGCTTTGCTAATCTGGCTGCAATATTCGCTGTGGTTCGGTAAGAACGGACTGCACGACTATAGCCGGGTGAGCGATGACGTCGCGGCTCAGCAGGCAACAAACGCCAAACTTAAGGCGCGAAACGATCAACTCTTTGCTGAAATTGATGACCTCAATGGCGGGCAAGAGGCGATTGAGGAACGCGCACGCAATGAACTCAGTATGACTAAGCCGGGCGAAACCTTTTATCGTCTGGTTCCGGATGCGTCTAAACGCAATCAGGGCTCAGCACAAAACAATCGATAATCAGGCCCAGGATTACGACATGGCAGTAACTTTTTCGGACGTATGCGCCGTGGTGCCGGCCGCAGGTTTTGGCCGGCGCATGCAGACAGAATGTCCCAAGCAGTACCTCTCTATTGGCGATAAAACGATCCTCGAGCACGCCGTGGCGGCGCTGCTGGCGCACCCACGGGTGACGCGGGTGATCATCGCTATCAGCCCTGGCGATGCGCGCTTTGCGCAGCTGCCGCTGGCAAATCATCCACAGATTACCGTCGTTGACGGTGGCGCCGAGCGCGCCGATTCCGTGCTGGCGGGCATTCAGGCCGCCGGAAACGCGCCGTGGGTGCTGGTGCATGACGCGGCGCGTCCGTGCCTGCATCAGGACGACCTTGCGCGTCTGCTGGCCCTGAGCGAAACAAGCAAGGTTGGCGGGATTCTGGCCGCACCGGTGCGCGACACCATGAAGCGCGCCGAGCCGGGTAAACAGGCTATCGCCCACACCGTCGATCGCGTCGATTTATGGCACGCGCTGACGCCACAATTTTTCCCCCGCGAATTACTCCACGATTGCTTAACGCGTGCGCTTAGAGAAGGTGCAACCATCACGGACGAAGCCTCTGCGCTGGAATATTGCGGTTTCCACCCTGAGCTTGTTGAAGGACGCGCTGATAATATTAAAGTGACGCGTCCGGAAGATTTACAGCTCGCGGAATTCTATCTTACCCGTTCGACCCATCAGGAGAAGGCATAATGCGAATTGGACACGGTTTTGATGTACACGCCTTTGGCGGAGAAGGCCCAATTATCATTGGCGGCGTGCGCATTCCTTATGAAAAAGGACTGCTGGCACATTCTGATGGCGACGTGGCGCTGCATGCGCTGACCGACGCGCTGCTGGGCGCTGCCGCGCTGGGTGATATCGGCAAGCTGTTCCCGGACACCGACCCGGCATTTAAAGGCGCGGACAGCCGCGAACTGCTGCGCGAAGCGTGGCGTCGCATTCAGGCGAAAGGCTACACCCTCGGCAACGTCGACGTGACGATTATTGCCCAGGCCCCGAAAATGCTGCCGCACATTCCGCAGATGCGCGTGTTTATTGCAGAAGATCTGGGCTGCCACATGGACGACGTGAACGTCAAAGCGACGACGACCGAGAAGCTGGGCTTTACCGGGCGCGGCGAAGGGATTGCCTGTGAAGCCGTGGCGCTGCTGGTGAAGGCGAGCAAATGACAGACTTCGACAACCTGACATACCTGCACGGTAAACCGCAGGGGAACGGGGTGCTGAAAGCCAGCCCTGAAGACTTCCTCGTGATAGAGGATCTGGGCTTTGAGCCGGATGGCGAAGGCGAACATATCCTGGTGCGTATTCTGAAAAATGGCTGCAATACCCGCTTTGTGGCCGACGCGCTGGCAAAATTCCTTAAAATTCATGCCCGCGAAGTGAGCTTTGCCGGGCAGAAAGATAAACACGCCGTCACTGAACAGTGGCTCTGCGCGCGCGTTCCCGGTAATACGATGCCTGATTTAAGCAAATTTGAGCTTGAAGGCTGTAAGGTACTGGAATTCGCCCGCCACAAGCGCAAACTGCGTCTGGGTGCGTTGAAGGGTAACGACTTTACGCTGGTGCTGCGGGAAGTGACCCACCGCGAAGACGTTGAAAAACGTCTGAACGCTATCAGTGAACTCGGCGTGCCGAACTACTTTGGCGCGCAGCGCTTTGGTATTGGCGGCAGCAACCTGCAGGGCGCGCTGCGCTGGGCGCAAAGCGATGCACCGGTGCGCGACAGGAATAAACGCAGTTTTTGGTTGTCGGCGGCCCGCAGTGCGTTGTTTAATCAGATTGTGAGCGAAAGGCTGAAAAAACCGGACGCGAATCAAGTTGTTGTTGGCGATGCGCTACAATTAGCGGGACGCGGAAGCTGGTTTGTGGCAACGGCCGAAGAAATGGCCGATGTGCAGTCGCGCGTGGACGCAAAAGCGCTGATGATTACCGCCGCGCTGCCCGGTACGGGCGACTGGGGAACACAGGGCGACGCGCTGGCCGCCGAGCAAGCAGCCGTAGCGGATGCGCCAGAACTGCAATCCTTGCTGGTGCGGGAAAAAGTCGACGCGGCACGCCGCGCAATGCTGCTCTATCCGCAGCAGTTAATCTGGAACTGGTGGGATGACGTAACCGTCGAGTTACGCTTCTGGCTGCCGGCAGGTAGCTTTGCCACCAGTGTTGTCAGGGAACTTATCAACACCTCGGGTGATTATGCGAATATTGCTGAATAACGATGACGGGATCCACGCGCCGGGCATTCAGACCCTGGCGAAACACCTCCGTGAATTTGCGGATGTGCAGGTCGTGGCACCCGATCGTAACCGCAGTGGAGCGTCTAACTCGCTGACGCTGGAGTCGTCGCTTCGCACCTTTACCTTTGAAAATGGCGATATTGCCGTGCAGATGGGCACGCCAACCGACTGCGTTTTTCTGGGCGTGAACGCGCTGATGCGTCCGCGTCCGGATATCGTCGTCTCCGGCATTAACGCCGGGCCTAACCTCGGCGATGACGTGATTTATTCCGGTACCGTGGCGGCCGCAATGGAAGGGCGCCATCTGGGGTTCCCGGCGCTGGCGGTCTCGTTAAACGGCTACACGCATTACGACACCGCCGCTGCGGTGACCTGTTCGATCCTGCGGGCGCTCGGCCGCGAGCCGTTGCGTACCGGGCGCATCCTCAACATCAACGTGCCGGATCTTCCTCTCGATGAAATTAAAGGCATTCGCGTCACCCGTTGCGGAAGCCGACATCCTGCCGATCAGGTGATCCCGCAGCAGGATCCGCGCGGCAACACGCTTTACTGGATTGGCCCTCCTGGCGATAAGTGCGATGCGGGTCCGGATACCGACTTTGCCGCCGTAGAAGAAGGCTATGTTTCGGTTACCCCGCTGCACGTAGATTTAACCGCGTATAGCGCGCATGATGTGGTGTCGGGCTGGCTGGATCGCGCAGGAGTGAACGCGCAATGGTAAACAAACGTGTACAAACTCTTCTGGAACAACTCCGCGCGCAGGGGATCCGCGACGAGCACGTGCTTGAAGCGCTTGCTCAGGTTCCGCGTGAGAAATTTGTAGACGAGGCGTTTGAACACAAAGCGTGGGAAAACGTGGCGCTGCCCATCGGGCAGGGCCAGACGATTTCACAGCCTTATATGGTAGCGCGGATGACGGAGCTGCTGGAGCTGACGCCCGACTCCCGCGTGCTGGAGATTGGCACCGGGTCGGGGTATCAGACTGCGATCCTGGCGCATCTGGTTCATCATGTATGCTCCGTTGAGCGGATTAAAGGTTTACAGTGGCAGGCGCGTCGTCGCCTGAAACAACTTGATTTACATAATGTTTCGACACGACACGGTGATGGATGGCAGGGTTGGAAGGCTCGCGCCCCGTTTGACGCCATCATCGTGACGGCGGCCCCGCCTGAAATTCCTGCTGCCCTGTTATCGCAGCTGGATGAGGGGGGCATTCTGGTTCTGCCTGTCGGGGACGAGCAGCAGCTGTTGAAGCGCGTTCGTCGGCGCGGCGGCGAGTTTATTATCGACACCGTGGAAGCCGTGCGCTTTGTGCCTCTGGTGAAGGGGGAGTTGGCCTGAGACTCGGAATTATCCAGGGTTATTAAGGCAAATTCAGCGTATGGTGTGGCGCGAAAGATTCGTGCCATCACGGTATATTTTAAGTCACTGGTAGTTAAAACATTCCTGGGGGATAAATGAGCGCGGGAAGCCCTAAATTCACCATCAGCCGTGTTGCGGCATTATCACTGGTTTCGCTCTGGCTGGCAGGTTGTACAAGTTCTAACAACGCGCCTGCGCCCGTCAGTTCCGTCGGCGGAAACAGCGGCTCCGGTAGCACGTCCAGCGGAATGTTAATCACGCCGCCACCTAAAATGGGGACGGCTGCGCCGCAGAAAACACCACAAATTCAGCCTGTGCAACATCCTGTTACACAGCCAATGCAGGTTCAGCCAGTTGAACAACCTGTTCAGACCCAAAATGGCCGCATAGTCTATAACCGCCAGTATGGGAACATTCCGAAAGGCAGCTATACCGGTGGCAGCACCTATACCGTGAAACGCGGCGATACACTGTTCTACATTGCGTGGATCACCGGGAACGATTTCCGTGACCTCGCGCAGCGCAATAACGTCCAGGCCCCATACGGTCTGGAAGTCGGGCAAACGCTCCAGGTGGGTAACGCGACGGGCACGCCGCTGACCCCTGGCAACACCGTTTCAGCGGCCGATGTGACGGCGCAGAATAACAGCGTTAAGCCTGCACAAAAATCCACCACGGTGGTTGCTTCACAACCTGTAATTACGTATTCTGAGGATTCAGGTGATCAGACTGCTAACAAAATGTTGCCGAATAATAAAGGGACTGCGACTGCTGTCACAGCACCGGTTACGGCACCTGTGGTTAGCTCTACTGAACCGACTGCCAGCAGTATGACCTCCAGTTCGCCGATTTCTGCATGGCGCTGGCCAACTGACGGCAAGGTTATCGAAAACTTCTCTTCCTCCGAAGGGGGAAATAAAGGGATCGATATCGCAGGGAGTAAAGGACAGGCTATCATCGCGACCGCAGACGGACGCGTTGTGTATGCCGGTAACGCTCTGCGCGGTTACGGTAATCTTATTATCATCAAACATAACGATGATTACCTGAGTGCCTACGCCCATAACGACACAATGCTGGTCCGGGAACAACAAGAAGTTAAGGCGGGGCAAAAAATCGCTACCATGGGTAGCACCGGAACCAGTTCTACACGCTTGCATTTTGAAATTCGTTACAAGGGGAAATCCGTAAACCCGCTGCAGTACTTGCCGCAGCGATAATTTGACGGGGCATGCCAGCCAGGGTGTCTCGTTCAGGGATCACGGGTAGGAGCCACCTTATGAGTCAGAATACGCTGAAAGTTCATGATTTAAATGAAGACGCGGAATTTGATGAGAACGGAGTAGAGGCTTTTGACGAAAAAGCCTTAGTAGAAGAGGAACCCAGTGATAACGATTTGGCTGAAGAAGAGCTGTTATCGCAGGGTGCCACACAGCGTGTACTGGACGCGACTCAGCTTTACCTTGGGGAGATTGGTTACTCCCCACTGCTAACGGCCGAAGAAGAAGTCTATTTCGCACGTCGTGCTTTGCGTGGTGATGTGGCCTCGCGTCGTCGCATGATTGAAAGTAACCTGCGACTGGTCGTGAAAATTGCCCGCCGTTACGGCAATCGTGGTCTGGCTCTGCTGGATCTGATTGAAGAGGGCAACCTGGGTCTCATCCGCGCAGTTGAGAAGTTTGACCCGGAACGCGGGTTCCGTTTCTCAACCTACGCGACCTGGTGGATTCGTCAGACCATCGAACGGGCTATTATGAACCAGACCCGTACGATCCGCCTGCCGATTCACATCGTCAAAGAGTTGAACGTTTATCTGCGCACCGCGCGCGAGTTGTCCCATAAACTGGACCACGAGCCAAGCGCAGAAGAAATTGCCGAACAACTCGATAAACCGGTTGATGACGTAAGCCGTATGCTGCGTCTCAACGAGCGCATTACCTCCGTTGACACCCCGCTGGGTGGCGACTCCGAAAAAGCGCTGCTGGACATCCTGGCCGATGAAAAAGACAACGGCCCGGAAGACACCACGCAGGACGATGACATGAAGCAGAGCATCGTCAAATGGCTGTTCGAACTGAACGCCAAACAGCGTGAAGTGCTGGCACGTCGTTTCGGTTTACTGGGGTATGAAGCTGCGACACTGGAAGACGTCGGCCGCGAAATTGGCTTGACCCGTGAACGTGTTCGTCAGATTCAGGTTGAAGGTCTGCGCCGCCTGCGTGAAATCCTGCAGGGGCAAGGTCTGAATATCGAAGCGCTGTTCCGCGAATAAGCAACCTTTCGTCAAAAAAGGCCCGTCGTGAGACGGGCCTTTTTCTTTTGTGTTACGGTTGCGTCGCCGTCTCGTGCAGCAGACGCCACACTATCCGATCGCCTTCCTGATTGAGCACCGCGGTTGACCAGCGCACGTTAACGGGCTGGTCCGGCCGGGTTTGCGTCTCCCGGTAATGGAGTACCGCGCCGTGAGGCCACGCCTGGCGCGTTGTTAATTCATCAATGACGATCTTCAGTCCGGGACGGCTTCCGCGCTGTTTTTCCAGAAAGCTGACAAGGCCGTCATAGTCGATATGAACGCCGCCCGGCGGGATCATCAGAAAATCGGGACGAAAACGGGCGTGCAGGGCGTCGGAATCACCTTCACCTTTACCTAACCAGTCTTCAAGCGCAATGTGGAGGTCGATAATGTCGTGTTCGAAAGGCGTCATGAATTCTCCTGTCGCAGCTGGGTGAGCACCTGCGAATTGTTAAGACGAAAAACATACAGTACAGGCAGCAAGGTCATGCCTGCGGCAAAAATAAACATCCCGTGCCAGGCGGCGAGCGGTGGCAGCCACGCCTGAGCCAGGTTCAGCACTTGGGCAAGCAGCAGGGCACCGGCAAAAAAGCTCAGCTGACGATTGAGATTCCACAGCGCGCTGGCATCGGGCATCTCTTCCCGTCGCGTTGTCAGAAACGCGCTGCTCTGAGCCGTACTGCTGCACAGGCTTCCTCCCGCGCCCATCAGGGTAAACGCAACGGCAGGCAGCAGCGTAGCCGAACTGATGTTAATCAAAAGCAGGATCCCCGTGGCCTGCAACAGGCAGCCGATGACGATCAGCGGCCGGGGGCCGATACGGTTAAAATAACGTCCCGTTGCCGTGATGGCGATAAACGATGCCACGGACCACGGCAGCATGAGCATCCCCGTTGTGGCTGGGCTCATGTTCGCCATGTGCTGAAGATAAAACATGCCCGTGACGCTCACCCCAATAAATACGCCAGGAACGCATAAATAGACAAGCATGGAAAAACGTAAAAGCGGGTCCGCGAGCAAGGGCAGGTTTAGCAGTCTGGCCGCTTTCATCGTGGGTTTTTCGTGTTTAAGCCACAGGCACGCCAGAGCAAAGGTCACGATAGCGACCGGTAGCGTAGCGAAAAAGATCCATCGCCAGCCCAGCGTCTGCACCAGCACACCGCCGACAGCCGGGGAGCAGGCCGGGGCAAGCAGCGCGACCAGCATCACCGCCGAGGAGAGTCTGGCACGCTCGTGAGGCTTATACTGTTGCCAGGTCAGCGCCTGTCCAACGGGGATCAGTAAGCCTCCTCCCACGCCCTGGATCACTCGCCAGGCGATCAGACTTTCAAGCGTTGCAGACAGGCCCGCCGCTGCGGAGGCTGCGCTGAACAGAAAAAGCGAGAGCAGGATGACGCGCTTGGGCCCGATGCGGCGCGTGAGCACGCTGCTAAACGGGATCACCAGCGTCAGGCCGGCAATGTACCCGTTACTAACCCAGGTAAGGGCCGAAGGCGTGGCGTTAAAGGCGTGAGCCATTGCCGGGAACGCGACGCTGGCAATGAACATGTTGATCAAATCAAGAAAAAAGCCCAGCAGATAAACAACGGCGACTTTGCTGCGATACGTCATGGTGGATCCTCCAGTGAGGTGGCGTATCGTATCGATCCGGGAAGCACGGATAAACCTGACAAAGCGCGATATACTGTCAAAAATATTTTGACAGTAAAGGGCGTGATGATGATTAACCTGCAGCGGACGCAGATGTTTGTCGCGGTGGCCGACACCGGCAGTTTTACGGCGGCCGCCGAGGCGATGGGGCTGACAAAAGCGGTCGTTAGCTTCAATATTCGCCAGCTTGAAGATGAGCTGGGCGTTACGCTGCTGCTGCGCTCCACCCGTCGACTGACGTTAACCGAGGCGGGCGCGCTTTTTCATCAGCGCAGCGTGGCGCTTCTGAAGGACGCCGAACGGCTGCAGGAAGATGTCCGCGCGAACCATGCGGGGCTTACTGGCGAACTGCGGATCACCACTACGCCCGAGTATGGCTCACAGGTGGTGGTGCCGCTGCTGGCCAGGTTTAGCCAGCAGCACCCGGATCTTCGCGTACGACATGCTTCGTCGTCCCTGCACGCCGACCTTATCTCGGAGCGCTTTGACGTGGCCATCCGGCTGGGAACGCTTGCCGATTCGCGCAACCACGCCGCGCTGATTTCGCACTTTTCTATTCTCCCTGTGGCGACGCCCGGGTGGCTCGTTAACCATCCGATAGAAACGCTTGCGCAGCTGGCGCAAGCCGACTGGATCATCCACGAGCGCCTGGCCTCGCCGCTGCGCTGGCAGGTGAGAGATGCCAGCGGTGCGCCTGAAATACTGGAGATAAAACAAGCGCCGCGCCTGTTTGCCGACAGTGCTCAGGCCCTTATGGCTTTTGCGCTCGCAGGCGGTGGGGTGGCGTTACTGCCGGAATGGCTGGTACGCGGTGCGCTTGATGCTGGAAAACTGGCCCCGGTATTACCGGAATATACCTTTGCGCGGCAGGGTATCTATGCGGTGTATCCTGATGCCCGGCATGTGTCAGCGAAAGTGCGCACCTTTATCGATTTTATGCGCACCAGCGTGAATTAATCGTGCATCATCTTTTTGATGAGCGCCGAGAACTGCTCCCGTTCGGCCTTGCTTAGACGGCCTAAAAAGGCCTCATCAACTTCATTGCCTACCGGCTTACAGTCTGCAAGCAGGGCTTCCCCTTCTGGCGTCAGGAAGACAAAGCGACGGCGCTTATCCGCAGGGTCGTGCTCGCGTTTGACCAGACCACGCGCCTCCATGCGGCTGAGCATCTCCGCCAGGGTCGCTTTCGTGCTGACCGCGACTTCAGTCAATGCCACCTGTTCAATGCCCGGATGCTCGGCAATGGAACGCATCACCGCATACTGTGGCTTGGTCAGTTCCGGCAAGGCATGTTGCCACTGCGCGGTATGCTGTTGAAAAAGCTGACGTAACAGGTGGAACGCCTCTTGTCTTAGTTCCATGAACACTCCGACGGAAAAAATCTCCCCCTATGATAGCCGCTATTGCTCTCAATTTTAACGCGGCATTTTTTAGCCATTCGTGTGATCGTATGCGAACGATCTTGTCAGAAAAACAATCCTGGAGTAGCTTATTTATAATGTTCGTGTACGAACAAATTGTTGAGGTGATGAATGAGATTGATAGTAGGAATGACGGGAGCAACGGGCGCGCCGCTGGGTGTGGCTTTATTGCAGGCACTGCGTGACATGCCGGAGGTGGAAACCCATCTGGTGATGTCTAAGTGGGCAAAAACCACCATTGAGCTGGAAACGCCTTACACCGCGCAGGACGTCGCTGCGCTGGCTGACGTTGTCCACAGCCCGGCTGACCAGGCCGCCACTATCTCTTCCGGCTCGTTTCGCACCGACGGCATGATCGTCATTCCCTGCAGCATGAAAACGCTGGCGGGTATCCGCGCGGGCTACGCCGAAGGGCTGGTGGGACGTGCGGCGGATGTGGTGTTGAAAGAGGGTCGCAAGCTGGTGCTGGTTCCCCGTGAAACGCCGCTCAGCACCATTCATCTTGAGAACATGCTTGCGCTCTCCCGCATGGGCGTGGCGATGGTGCCGCCTATGCCTGCGTATTACAACCACCCTCAGACCGCAGATGACATTACCCAGCATATTGTGACCCGCGTGCTCGACCAGTTCGGTCTGGAGCATAAAAAGGCGCGACGCTGGAACGGGCTGCGGGAGGCGAAACATTTTTCACAGGAGAATAAAGATGGCATTTGATGATTTGAGAAGCTTCCTCCAGGCGCTCGATGAGCAAGGGCAACTGCTGAAAATTGAGGAAGAGGTAAACGCCGAGCCCGATCTGGCAGCGGCAGCCAACGCGACCGGCCGCATTGGCGACGGCGCGCCCGCGCTGTGGTTCGACAACATTCGTGGCTTTACCGATGCCCGCGTGGTGATGAACACCATCGGCTCCTGGCAGAACCACGCCATTTCGATGGGGCTGCCGGCGAACACGCCGGTAAAAAAACAGATCGACGAGTTTATCCGCCGCTGGGATAAATTCCCCGTCACACCGGAGCGCCGCGCTAACCCGGCCTGGGCGCAGAATACGGTGGACGGTGAAGACATCAACCTGTTCGATATTCTGCCGCTGTTCCGTCTGAACGACGGTGACGGGGGCTTTTATCTCGATAAAGCGTGTGTCGTCTCGCGCGATCCGCTTGACCCGGATCACTTTGGCAAGCAAAACGTCGGGATCTACCGCATGGAAGTGAAGGGCAAGCGCAAGCTCGGCCTGCAGCCGGTACCGATGCACGATATCGCTCTGCATCTGCACAAAGCGGAAGAGCGCGGCGAAGACCTGCCGATTGCGATTACCCTCGGCAACGACCCGATCATCACCCTGATGGGCGCCACGCCGCTGAAATACGATCAGTCCGAGTATGAAATGGCCGGTGCGCTGCGTGAAAGCCCGTATCCTATTGCCACCGCACCGCTGACCGGCTTCGACGTGCCGTGGGGTTCTGAAGTGATCCTGGAAGGGGTGATTGAGGGCCGCAAGCGTGAAATCGAAGGGCCTTTCGGCGAGTTTACCGGGCACTACTCCGGTGGCCGTAACATGACAGTTGTCCGTATCGACAAAGTCTCTTACCGCACCAAACCGATTTTCGAATCCCTTTACCTTGGCATGCCGTGGACCGAGATCGATTATCTGATGGGACCGGCTACCTGCGTGCCGCTCTACCAGCAGCTGAAAGCAGAATTCCCGGAAGTGCAGGCGGTTAACGCGATGTACACCCACGGTCTGCTGGCGATTATCTCCACCAAAAAACGTTACGGCGGTTTTGCCCGTGCGGTCGGTTTACGTGCAATGACCACGCCGCACGGTCTGGGCTACGTGAAGATGGTGATCGTGGTGGATGAGGATGTCGATCCGTTCAACCTCCCGCAGGTGATGTGGGCGCTGTCATCGAAGGTCAACCCGGCAGGCGATCTGGTGCAGCTGCCGAACATGTCGGTGCTGGAACTGGATCCTGGATCCAGCCCGGCGGGCATTACCGACAAACTGATTATCGATGCCACCACGCCTGTCGCGCCGGATACCCGGGGCCACTATAGCCAGCCGGTACAGGATCTGCCTGAAACCAAAGCCTGGGCTGAAAAACTGACCGCGATGCTGGCAGCACGCCAATAAGGAGGAAAAGATGATTTGTCCACGTTGTGCCGATGAGCATATTGAAGTGATGGCTACGTCGCCGGTGAAAGGGGTCTGGACCGTTTACCAGTGCCAGCATTGTTTGTATACCTGGCGCGACACTGAACCGTTGCGTCGTACCAGCCGTGAGCATTATCCGGAAGCGTTCCGCATGACGCAGAAGGATATTGATGAGGCACCGCAGGTGCCGACGATCCCGCCGCTGCTGTAAAAAAAGCCCGGTGGCGCTGCGCTTACCGGGCGATAATATTGTGCGGTCTTTTGCCCGGTGGCGCTGCGCTTACCGGGCCTACGGGTTTGTAGGTCGGGTAAGGCGAAGCCGCCACCCGACAAAACAGACCGCAGAGAACTAAACCAGACTCTTCAACCGATAAATCCACTCCAGCGCCTGACGCGGCGTCAGTGAATCCGGATCGAGGTTTTCCAGCGCTTCCACGGCAGGCGATGTCTCTTCCGCCGGTACCAGCAGCGACATCTGCGTACCATCAATCTGCGTCGCCGCCGCATTCGGTGACAGGCTTTCCAGTTCACGCAGTTTCTGACGCGCGCGCTTGATCACCTCTTTCGGTACACCTGCCAGCGCCGCGACGGCCAGGCCATAGCTCTTGCTTGCCGCGCCATCCTGCACCGTGTGCATGAAGGCTATGGTATCACCGTGCTCCAGCGCATCCAGATGAACGTTCGCAACCCCTTCCATTTTCTCCGGCAGCTGCGTCAGCTCGAAGTAGTGGGTGGCGAACAGCGTCATGGCCTTGATTTTGTTCGCGAGGCTTTCCGCACAGGCCCATGCCAGTGACAAACCGTCATAGGTTGACGTTCCGCGTCCGACTTCGTCCATCAGCACCAGGCTGTGCTCCGTCGCGTTATGCAGAATGTTTGCCGTTTCGGTCATCTCGACCATGAAGGTAGAGCGACCGCTCGCCAGATCGTCCGCAGCCCCGACGCGGGTAAAGATACGGTCGATGGGGCCAATCTCCACGTTTTGCGCCGGAACGTAGCTGCCGATATAGGCAAGCAGGGCAATCAGCGCCGTCTGACGCATATAGGTACTCTTACCGCCCATGTTCGGACCGGTAATGATCAGCATTCTTCTCTGCGGTGACAGGCTCAGCGGGTTGGCGATGAACGGTTCATTCAGCACCTGCTCTACTACCGGATGACGACCTTCAGTGATACGAATGCCAGGTTTCTCGGTAAAGGTCGGGCAGGTGTAGTTCAGCGTTTCCGCGCGTTCTGCCAGGTTCACCAGCACGTCCAGTTCCGCCAGCGCGCTGGCGCTCAGCTGTAGGTCGGCCAGGTGCGGCATCAGCATGTCAAACAGCTCGTCATAAAGCTGTTTTTCCAGCGCCAGCGCTTTACCTTTCGAGGTGAGGACTTTGTCTTCGTACTCTTTCAGTTCAGGAATGATGTAGCGTTCGGCGTTTTTCAACGTCTGGCGGCGCACGTAGTGAATCGGCGCCAGATGGCTCTGCCCGCGGCTGATCTGAATATAGTAACCGTGAACCGCGTTATAACCCACTTTCAGGGTGTCGAGCCCAAGACGTTCGCGCTCGCGGATTTCCAGCTTGTCGAGGTAGTCCGTCGCACCGTCGGCCAGCGCGCGCCATTCGTCCAGTTCCTCGTTGTAGCCAGGGGCAATCACGCCGCCATCACGCACCAGTACCGGAGGCGCATCGATAATGGCGCGCTCCAGCAGCTCGCGGAGTTCGGTAAATTCTCCCATGGTTTCGCGGAGTTTCTGTACCGGCGCGCTGTCAACGTCGCTCAGCTGCGCACGGAGTTCCGGCAGCTGCTGGAAAGCATGACGCATCCGCGCGAGGTCGCGTGG
Organism: Enterobacter sp. DC4; assembly: GCF_000568095.1. NCBI lineage: Bacteria > Pseudomonadati > Pseudomonadota > Gammaproteobacteria > Enterobacterales > Enterobacteriaceae > Enterobacter > Enterobacter sp. DC4. Next base: position 127,537 of record NZ_AZUB01000006.1, read on the forward strand.
TCGTGCCGTGCGCAGTGCCAGACGAGCAAGGATACGCTCCAGATCGCCCACCTGGCGCAGGACCGGCTGCAGCTCGGTATAGCGATCCTGCAGGGCGGCAATCGTCTGCTGACGGCAAACCAGCGTAGCGGTATCGCGAATCGGCATATGCAGCCAGCGTTTCAGCATGCGGCTGCCCATTGGCGTTACCGTACTGTCGAGGACCGACGCGAGCGTGTTTTCTACGCCACCCGCCAGGTTCTGCGTGATCTCCAGATTACGGCGCGTGGCGGCATCCATGATGATGCTGTCCTGCTGGCGCTCCATGGTGATAGAGCGGATATGCGGCAGGGAGGTGCGCTGGGTATCTTTCACGTATTGCAGGAGACACCCTGCCGCACACAGCCCGCGCGGGGCATTTTCAACGCCAAAGCCAATCAGATCGCGGGTGCCAAACTGCAGATTCAGCTGCTGGCGCGCGGTATCAATTTCGAATTCCCACAACGGACGACGACGCAACCCACGACGACCTTCAATCAGCGCCATTTCGGCGAAATCTTCGGCATAGAGCAATTCTGCCGGGTTGGTTCGCTGCAGTTCGGCTGCCATCGTTTCACGGTCAGCCGGTTCACTCAGACGAAAACGTCCGGAGCTGATATCCAGCGTCGCGTAGCCAAAGCCTTTACCGTCCTGCCACAGCGCTGCCAGCAGGTTATCCTGGCGCTCCTGAAGCAGGGCTTCATCACTGATGGTACCTGGCGTGACGATGCGCACGACTTTGCGTTCCACCGGGCCTTTTGAGGTCGCCGGATCGCCGATCTGTTCGCAGATGGCGACGGACTCACCCTGATTCACCAGTTTCGCCAGGTAGTTTTCTACCGCGTGGTGCGGGATACCTGCCATCGGGATGGGTTCACCTGCCGATGCGCCACGTTTGGTCAACGAAATGTCGAGCAGCTGCGATGCACGCTTAGCATCGTCATAAAACAGCTCGTAAAAATCACCCATACGGTAAAACAGCAGGATTTCCGGATGCTGTGCCTTCAGCTTCAGATACTGCTGCATCATCGGCGTATGTGCGTCGAAATTGTCGATTGTGCTCATGGAGTTATGATGTCCATTTCTTTGAATATAAACCGTTTTGATCGGCTCAGTGGCCGTTTGTTCCTTCTATTGTCGCATGAAAAAAAGGTCCGGCGCAGAAAAATGTCGTGGCTTTACGAGCCGTCTTCCGACATTAATTCAATGACAATTTTTCCATGCTCCACGTCCACTCTGACTCTGGAATGGGTTGTAAATCCCGCCTTTTCAAGCCAGTCACCTTTTAAGCTCAGCGCCGCATGTACGCTGTAGCGCTTTGGTATCTTGGTATTGCGGTCTTCATGGCGCTTTCTAAAATATCCCACTCTTAAATGGCGATAGGGTTTGCTGATAGCGAGCTCTTGCATAGGGTCTCCAGACAACACGGACAAAGGTTATTTCTGATACCTGTATAAAATACCAGTGATTATCGGTCGGTGCAGGGTTAAAACTGGAATCAGGCTTCAGGAAACGAAATGCAACCGCTGAAATACAGTGCTTAAAAGTGTATTATTAATGCACTTTATTATTCGGTAGGCCGTTATGTCCGGTAAACGCATCTCACGAGAAAAAGAGACCATCGCGAAAATGATCGCGTTGTATGAAAAGCAGTGTCCGCAGGCATCTCAGGAGGAAGGGCATTATCAGGCGCTCAACGCGTATGCCGATAAGCGCCTGGATAAGTGCGTTTTTGGTGAGGACAAGCCTGCCTGCAAGCAGTGTCCGGTACACTGCTACCAGCCTGCCAGACGTGAAGAGATGAAGCAGGTCATGCGCTGGGCAGGTCCGCGTATGTTATGGCGTCATCCTATCCTGACCGTTCGTCATCTGATTGATGATCGTCGTCCCGTACCGGAACTGCCGGAGAAGTACCGTCCGAAAAAGTGATCGGTTCAGCGTCTCAGCGGACGGCAAATCACGTTCAGGGCCAGCGCGCTGCAGAGTGGGAAAAGGGCCAGCAGCAGCCAGGGATACATTGCCTGCGTTGAGGGCACCAGCGCGCGATCCAACAGGCTGCCAAACACCAGGTTTCCTGCCAGTACCGCAATGCCGCCGGCGGTGGCGAGTGCCCCGTAGTGCGCGCCAAGCGTGGACTCCTCCGCAAACCGAGGGATCAGATCTTTCGCCGATGGCACCAGCAGCATCTGTCCCAGCGTCAACAGCGTCACCAGGCAGACGGAAGGCAGTAAGCGTAGCCAGCCTTCCGGCGGCGTCATCGGGGCAAACATCGCCACGCTCGCGAAGGCGGCTGAAAGCAGCAAAAAGCCTACCGGCAGGAGCCTCACCGCGCCCACGCGCCGGGCGAAACGCGCCAGCGGCAGCTGTAATGCAACGATCAGCAACGAGGCCAGCATAAAAAGCGGGCCGAGATCTTTCTCGTTACCGCCGGAACGCTGGATCTCTACCGGCAGCGCCAGATAGAGCTGGTTATAGCTCAAAAGCCACGAGCTGTAGGCAATGATAAAGGCGACAAAGCGCGGCTGGCGGAACGTCGTCCACCAGGGAACGAGCTTCAGCGTCCGAGAGGCGTGGCGTGACGCGGGCAGGCAAAAGTAGAGCACCACCAGCGCAACGATAAAGACCCCTGCGCCCGCCAGCGCCACCTGGCGAAAGCCCAGGCCGGTGAGCAGGGCGCCGGCAACCGGGCCCAGTACCGCACCGAGTTCCCCGCAGACCGCAAAGAGCGCGAACCACTCCGCCCGGCTTCGTTTACCTTTCGCCTCGCTGTGCGTGCCCGCTTTCGCCAGCAATGCCTCAATAGACGGAGAAAACAGCGCGCCGCCCACGCCTGTCAGGCACGCGCCCAGAATAATCGGCCACAGCGAGCCTCCGAACGCCAGCAGCAAATACCCCGCAACGCGAATCATGCACCCGCTCAGGATAACAACTTTCGCACCAAACCTGTCCGAGAGCGCACCACCGACGATAAACATCCCCTGCTGAGAGAACGTGCGCAGGCCGAGGATCAGCCCGATCAGCCCGCCGGAGAGCAGCATATCGTCGCGCAGGAATATCGCCAGGAAGGGGACAACGGCGTAAAAGCCAATGTTAAAAACAAACTGGCTACCCAGTAAGACGGGCGGCCAGAGCGTGGTGGCGGGGCGAAGGGGCATCGTTCTTCACTCGCCCCTAAACGATAAAGTGGATGTGCTTTTTGCCATGGAACGGCGAGATCTCGATTTTGGTTTTAACCCGGAAGACATCCCAGAGCAACGACTCGGATAAGATGTCCTGCGGTGTCCCCGTCGCCACAATTTGTCCTTTCTGCATCACAATCAGCGTGTCGCAGAACATCGAGGCATGGTTGAGATCGTGGATAGCGACAATGCTGGTGACCGGTAATTCGCTGATCAACTGCATCAGCTGCATCTGATGATGAATGTCCAGGTGGTTGGTCGGTTCATCCAGCAGGATTTCAGTCGGGGTCTGGGCCAGCGCGCGGGCAATGTGGACGCGCTGGCGCTCGCCGCCGGAGAGGCTCAGCCAGCCCTGGTCACTTTTATCCAGCATATCCACGCGCTGCAGAGCGGCGGTGACGGTTTCGTCATCGTGGTTGCTCCAGTTGGAAAAGGCGGAGTGGTGTGGAATACGCCCAAGTTTCACCACGTCGCGCACGCGCATATTGGCGTCCGTCATGCCGTGCTGCTCCACGAAGGCGACCCGGCGGGCAAGCTGCTTTTTGGCGATGCGGGAGATGTCCTGCCCGTCCAGGGTAACGCAGCCAGCGTCCGGGCGACGCAGCCCCGCGAGGATCCGTAAAAGAGACGATTTCCCGCAGCCGTTAGGGCCAAGCAGACCTACCGTTTCGCCCCGTGACACCTTCAGCGAGACGTCATTAACGATGACCTTTTTGCCGACCTTCCAGGTAATATTTTCCGCACAGATGCTCATCACTTATTCCTTGAACGGTAGATAATCACGGCAAAGAAGGGGACGCCCACCAGCGCGGTGACCACCCCGACGGGCAGGCTTTGCGGCGCAATCAGCATGCGCGAGGCAATGTCTGCCAGCACCATCAGGATCGCCCCTGCCAGCGCGCTGGCAATCAGCAGCGTGCGGTGCAGCGGCCCGAACAGGAAGCGCATCACGTGCGGCACCACCAGCCCGACAAAGCCGATTGACCCCGCCATGCTGACGATGGTCGCGGTAATCAGCGCGGTAGTGGTAAAGAGCGTCAGGCGCACCCACGGGACGGCAATACCCAAAGAGGCGGCGGCGTCATCACCAAACGTGAAGGCATCCAGCGCCCGGGAATAGTAGAGGCAAACGGCTAATCCAATCAGTACCACGACCAGCGCCAGCTGGAATTCAGGCCAGCGTACGCCGCTGAAGCTGCCCAGCAGCCAGAACATCACGTCGCGCGCCTGCTGGGCGCTGGCGGAGGTGCTGATGGTGTAGGCGGTAATGGCGTTGAAAAGCTGCGAGGCAGCGACCCCTGCCAGAATGGTCCGTTCATTCCCGCCGCGCGCGCCGTTCGTCAGAAACGCGACAAACGCAAACGCGGCGAACGCCCCGGCAAAGGCACCGGCGGAGAGAGACACCGCACCGGTGCCGATCCCCAATACGACGACAGAAACCGCCCCGGTCGACGCGCCCGCGGACACGCCGAGCACGTAGGGTTCCGCCAGAGCGTTCTTCAGCAGGCTCTGCAATACGGCACCGCAGATGGCCAGCCCCGCGCCGCAGCAGGCCGCCACCAGCGCGCGGCTCAGGCGAAAGTCCCAGATGACGCTCTCATAGATGCGAGTGAGCGGAACCTCGGTAAGCCCCATTTTATTGCTGATGGCGTAAAACACGTTATCCAGCGGGATGGACAGCTCGCCGACGCTGACGCTCAGGGCGATCACCAGAAATAGCAGTACCAGGGCGAACAAAGCCGAGGTCGTCAGAACCAGGCTCTGCCGGGCCTGAAGAACGGCGGATGTCATCAGTTCAGCCCCAGTTTTCTGAGCTGTTCGCCGACCTGCTCAGCCCCGTAAATCGTGCGGATCGTCGGGTTCATGGCCTGACCGTCCATCACCACAATATGGCCTTTTTTCACGGCGTCCAGCTGGCTGACCGCCGGATCGCTCTTCAGGAATTTGATTTTCTCTTGTGCGTTATCCAGCGCCCAGCGGTTGCGGTCCAGGCTGGACACCACGATGACATCCGGATTGGCGGCAATAATGCTTTCCCAACCCACGGTCGGCCATTCGGTCTCGGAGGTGATGGCGTTATGCCCGCCCAGCACGTCAGCGATGAACCCTGAGGCGCTGTTTTTACCGCCGACGTAGGCGTCCGCAGAAGGGGATGAGCTGGAGAACCAGAAGACAAACGAGAGATCTTTTTTATTCTTGCTGAATTCCTTACGCAGGTCGGCCTCGCGTTTTTTGAAATCCGCAATGACGGCCTGGCCGCGATCTTCAACGTTGAAAATTTTAGCGAAATCCTCAATCTCTTTATAGAGATAGGTCATATCCCACAGCTTCTGGCGGCTGCCGTACATATCGCCGGCGGCCTTTTTGGTCGCGCACATGCCCGGTGATAAATAGCTGTTCACGCCGACAGTGGCCAGATCTTCACGCTTTGCGACCTTACTCTCCGGCCCAAGCAGCAGAGGAAGCTGGGCAGGAACAAAATCAGGGTTTTGCGAAAGGATGGATTCCAGCGTCGGGATTTCTACCGTCAGGGTTTTGATTTTTGCGTTCTGTTCCGCCAGTTGCGGCAACACTTTAGTAGGCCAGAAGGCGCTGGCCTTCACCTTATCTTCCAGGCCCAGCAGGAGCAAAATTTCGACGGTGTTCTGTCCCAGGGCCACGACGCGTTCCGGCGCTTTGGTGAACGTCTCTTTATAGCCACAGTTTTCAATGGTCAGAGGATATGTGGTTGCCAGAGCAGAACTGACCGACGCAACCGCCAGGCCTAACGCGCAGATGACCTTCTTCATGAAACGCTACCCTTGATTAATATTATTATTGATGCAAATGAAACTCATTATTAAGGCGGAATTTTATACAGAGGAAACGATTTTGTGTCAATGAGGGACCATTGCGCGGGGTAACGAAAGGCGGTGCCAGAAAACACCGCCAGAGTAGGGGCTTAAACCAGGCTCTCTTTCTCAATCCCGAGTCGCTTCATGCGCGACAGCAGGGTAGTGCGTTTTAACCCTAAACGCTGGGCGGCACCTTTTGGCCCGGCGACCACGCCGTTGGTCTCTTTCAGCACGCGCATAATGAGCTGATATTCATCTTCTCCCTCTTTCGCTGTCTCGGCGGCGGGCACGCTCACGTCAGGCAGCGTCACTTCAGGCAGGGAGAGTTGCAGCACATTGCCGCGCGTCAGCAGCACCGCACGTTCGATGACGTTTTCCAGCTCGCGCACGTTGCCGGGCCACTCCATCGATGAAAGGGTACGCAACGTCTCGGCAGGAATGCTGTCGATATTTCGCCCCATCCTGCGCGCGATCTTGGCGGTAAACGCTTTGACCAGCAGGGGGATATCTTCCGGGCGCTCGCGCAGCGGCGGCAGGAAGATAGGGAACACGTTCAGGCGATAGTAAAGGTCGCTGCGAAACTCGCGGTCGGCGACCATTTTTTTTAGATCGCGGTTGGTAGCGGCAATCAGCCGCACGTCAGTCTGGATAAGCTTGTTGCTGCCAAGACGTTCAAACTCCTGCTCCTGCAGGACGCGCAGCAGTTTCGGCTGTAGCTCAAGCGGCATATCGCCCACTTCATCGAGGAACAGCGAGCTTTTGTCCGCCAGCTCAAACCGGCCCAGCCGCTGGCTGCTTGCCCCGGTAAAGGCGCCCCGTTCGTGGCCGAACAGGTCGCTTTCCAGAAGTCCTGCAGGCATCGCGGCGCAGTTCATCTTCACCATCCGACGGCTGTTGCGGTTGCTCAGGTTGTGGATGGCGCGGGCAATCAGCTCTTTACCCGTACCGGTTTCGCCCAGAATCAGTACCGTGCTGTCGCTTTGCGCCACCATCTCAACCTGCTTGAGCACGTTGTACATGGCGTCGCTACGTCCGATGATTTCACCAAACTCGCTGTCCACGTTGTTGAGCTGTTCGGTCAGGGCCAGGTTCTCATCCACCAGCCGCTCCTTCAGACGATGAATTTCCTGATAGGCGAGGGCGTTATCCAGGGCGATGGAAATACGCTCGGCGATCTGACGCAGCAGCTTCAGGTTGGCAGTGGTAAAGACGCCTTCCTCGCACTGCGCCAGCTTAAGCACGCCCAGCATGGTGTTGCCGGACATCAGCGGCAGCAGGCACAGGGTCTGAATTTTGTTGCCCCAGGTGTTAAACAGCATCCGCTCGTACGGCGCGACAGGATCCTGCTCGTTCAGGTTGAGCAGGAGGATCTCTTTGCTTTTGAAGACTCGTTCAGAAAGGGTCCCCGCTTCATCTACTTCGCTCTGCTCGTGTGCCGGGTTGGCTTCATCAAGGTAATGCGTGGAGTAGATGTTCAGCTTGCCCTTGCGATGGCCGCGAAGCGCAATGCTGATGGCATCGATTTTGAAATAGTGATGGATCTCTTTCGAGACTTCGCTCACCAGTTCATCCATGTCGAGCCGTGACAGCACGGCGTTAGTGATGGCGACCAGAATGCGGAAGTTGTCGCGTTCGCGGCTCAGCAGGTCGTAATCCACATTATTGGTGACGCGGCTTTGGATCTGCTCAGCGACGACGGCCACAATCTGGGTAAAGGTGTGCAGGCGTTCGTATTCCGCCTCGCTCCAGGGCTGGCCGGTGGTGCGGATAAACTCGCAGCCGCCAAAAATCTGACCCTCTGCCGCCAGCGGCAACATGCAGTAATGCCCGAAAGGCTGATAGAGGTTACTCTCCGCGAGCCGCGGCCACGCCTGGCGGAACTCCTCAAAGTTGCAGTGCAGCACTTCAGGTCGGGAGAGAATGCGGCGCACCGGGCCATGCGCGAGATACGTTTCGTCTTCATATTCGAACGTTTTGCCATTGTCACGCGTTGAGTAGTAGCTCGCGCGGTGCGTTCCGCTATGCCACAGTACAATCGCGGCGCTGTCGGCCAGCGCCGACTGCCTGACCAGCCGGGTCAGGGCATCGCTCAGCGCGCCGAGATCGGGCTGCTGTAAAAGTGTGCGCGTGATGTCAAACAGGCCCTGCTGTCCAAGATCGCTCATCGGTGTATACGGCATAGTGCTTTCCAGTAAAAACGAGCAAAAAATCCATGCTGACCGCTTTTGGCGCGGTTCTAGCAAATACGGGGTAAAGGTTCCGCGTGCGGCAGATCCAGAGTGCGCTTCACGCCATAAAGCCCGGTCAGGCGCACCCCTTTGCGCTCAACCACTTCACCAATCATTGCCGCCTCTTTTCCTGACGGATGAGCCCGCAGCTGTTCAAGAACGGCTTCCGCTGCCGCGCGTTCAACGCCAATCACCAGTTTGCCTTCGTTTGCGAAGTTAAGCGGGTCCAGCCCCAGCAGTTCGCAAAGCCCGCGAACGGCGGGCTTAACGGGCAGGCTGCGCTCGGTGAGTTCAATCCCGTACCCGCAGCTTGCTGCAAATTCGTGGGCCACGGCATTCACGCCGCCTCGCGTGGCGTCCCGCAGGGCTTTGACGCCGGGTACGGCACGCAGCGTCTGAATCAGCGGGGTGAGCACCGCGCAGTCGCTGCGCAGTTCCCCGTCCAGCCCCAGGCCTTCGCGCAGATTCAGGATGGTCGCCCCGTGACAGCCCAGCGTTCCGGTCACGATCAGCACATCGCCCACGCTAAGCTGCTGCGCGCCCCAGTGAATATCGGCGGGGATCGCCCCCATGCCGGCGGTGTTGATAAACAGCTTGTCGGCCGCGCCGCGCTGCACCACTTTGGTATCGCCTGTAACGATAGCTATCCCCGCCTCGCGCGCGGTCTGCGCCATGCTGTTGACCACTGCCGTGAGCGTCTCCATCGGCAGGCCCTCTTCGAGGATAAACCCGCAGGAGAGGTAGCGCGGAACGGCGCCGCTGACGGCCACGTCGTTGGCCGTGCCGCAGACGGCGAGCTTGCCGATATCGCCACCCGGGAAGAACAGCGGGTCAATGACGTAGCTGTCGGTGGAGAAGGCCAGCCTGTCGCCCTGGGCGGTGAGGGTGGCGAGGTCAATGCGCGCCTGGTCTTCCTGTTCGGCGAGCCAGGGGTTGTTAAAGGCCGACATAAATAGCCGGTTAATCAGCTGCTGCATCGCCTGTCCGCCGCTACCGTGCGCCATTTCAACCGTATTCATGCTTCACTCTCCTGGTTGCGATACTGATACCACGCGGCACACGCGCCTTCGGAGGAGACCATCAGCGCGCCAAACGCCGTTTGCGGGTTGCAGGTATTGCCAAATAACGGGCACTGATGCGGTTTGCATTTGCCGGTGAGCACCTCGCCGCAGCGGGCCCGGGGATCGTCGCAAACCTGCTGCGGCTGCGGGCGGAAATGCGCTTCGGCGTCGAATGTGCGATAGGCTGACGTCAGGCGCACGCCGGATTCGGCAATCAGCCCCAGACCACGCCATTCGCTGTCGCCCTCAACGCTAAACACGTCGGCTATCGCCTGCTGTGCCCGTTCATTTCCCGCATCCGGCACCACGCGCCGGTACTGGTTTTCCACTGCACTCAGGGCCGCTATTTTCTGCTCAACCAGCATGGTGACACCTTGCAGTAGATCAAGTGGTTCGAAACCAGCGACCACTAACGGACGATTGTACTGTTCAGCGATAAAACCGTAGGCGTCTGTGCCAATCACCATGCTGACATGCCCCGGTGCCAGAAAGGCGTCAATGCCGTTTCCCGGCTCTTCCAGCAGGCTGCGCAGGGTGGGGATAAGCGTAATGTGCTGGCAGAAGAAGAAAAAGTTATCGACGCCGCGCGCTTTCGCCTGCTGCAGCGTGATGGCGGTGGCGGGCATGGTGGTTTCAAACCCCAGGCCAAAAAACACCACCTTGCGTGCGGGGTTATCCGCTGCCAGCGTCAGGGCATCCATCGGCGAATAGACGATCCGCACGTCCGCACCGCGCGCTTTTGCCTGCAGCAGCGAGCCGTTTTTCCCCGGCACGCGCATCGCGTCGCCAAAGGTGCAGAAAATGACGTCGGGCTGGCTGGCAATTTCAATACAGCTGTCGATGCGCCCCATCGGCAGAACGCAGACCGGGCAGCCGGGGCCGTGGATAAACTCGATATTCTCCGGCAGCAGCTGGTCGAGGCCAAATTTGAAGATGGCGTGCGTGTGCCCGCCGCACACCTCCATGATCCGCAGCGGTCTTTCTTTCGTGTAGTCCAGCCGCGCTGCGCGCGTTTTCAGGTAGCCGATAAGCTGCAGCACCTGCTCCGGCGCGCGGTATTCATCAACGTAACGCATGATTACCGCTCCTCGCCGTACAGCAGCGCGCCCACGTCCGGCTCCACGTCAAACATGTTCTGTAACGCATCCAGCGTGTCGCGGGCTTCCGCTTCGTTAATTACGCTCATGGCGAACCCCACGTGCACCAGCACCCACTGGCCGAGACGCGATGCGCCCGTTTCATCTGTGTTGCCCACCAGGGTCAGGTCGACATCGCGCAGGATGCCGCAGACCTCGACTTTGGCCTGATTACCGTCGATGGCGTGAATTTGTCCAGGGACGCCTATGCACATCGCTCGTTCTCCAGCCACTGTAGCCAACTGTCCATGCCGTCACCGCGCGTGGCGGAGACCAGCAGGATCTCAATCTCCGGATTCACTTCACGGGCATACGCCAGGCACTTATCCACGTCGAAATTCAGGTACGGCAGCAGGTCGACTTTGTTCAGCAGCATGACGGACGCGGCGGCAAACATATGCGGGTACTTCAGCGGTTTGTCTTCGCCTTCGGTCACCGAAAGCACCGCCACCTTGTGCCGTTCGCCCAGGTCGAAGCTCGCCGGGCAGACCAGGTTGCCGACGTTTTCAATAAACAGAATGCCGTCATCCGCCAGCGGCAGACGCGGGGCGGCGTCGGCAATCATCTGCGCATCCAGGTGGCAGCCTTTGCCGGTATTAACCTGGATTGCCGGGGTGCCGGTTTCGCGAATACGCGCCGCGTCGTTAACGGTTTGCTGGTCGCCTTCAATCACCGCGCAGGAGACGCGCCCGTTCAGGCGCTTGAGCGTTTCCGTTAACAGCGTGGTTTTGCCGGCCCCGGGGCTGGAGACCAGATTCAGCACCAGCTGTTTGCGGGTGGCAAAGCGGGCGCGGTTGCGGGCGGCGATCTGATTATTTTTGTCCAGCACGTTGATTTCCACCTCCAGCATCTGGCGCTGGCTCATGCCCGGCGCGTGGGTGCCCGCCTCCCCGTGGCCGTAGTGCAGATCGCCCACAGCGGAGCGTTGCGGGGCGAAGGTGATACCGGTCAGTGCCGCAGAAGGTCGTGGGGCAGGAGAAAAGGGCGCGGAGCGAAACGCGGAATGGGGGCGATGTTCATCCCCTTCTATATACAGGTTGCCTTCGGCGCAACCGCAGGTACTACACATACTTTACTCCTTCTCGATTTCGAGACGTTGGATCTGCATGCCGTCATCCGCCACGATGCGCAGCCCGGTGCTCTGACACTGCGGACAGCGCTGAACCTTTGATGACAGCAGGGTGACGTACTGCTGGCACTGCTCGCACCAGCACTCCGCCTGCTGCTCTTCAATATGCAGTTCGCAGCCTTCCGCCAGCGTGCCGCGGCACACCAGTTCAAAACAGAAATTCAGGGCGCTGGTCTCGACGCAGGAAAACGCCCCGACCTTCAGCCAGACGCCGGTAACGCGTTTCGCGTGGTTTTGCACTGCCTGCTGCTCGATAAGTTCCAGAGCCCGCTGGCAGAGGGTGATTTCGTGCATGACGCCTCCTCAGTGAATTGCGCCATTGAATGCAATAACGGTGCCAGCTTGATTTTTGTTAAGGCGTGACGATGTCAACGCTGTCGAAATGACACGTCGACACCGCGGCGTTGACAGCGGTTTTGCAATTAAATCCATTAAAAATCATATGGATAAAAACTGGCATGGAATCTGCTTAACAGCCGCTATCTCCATTAAACGGATACCTTCTATGACTATTTGGGAAATCAGCGAAAAAGCGGATTACATCGCGCAGCGTCATCAGCAGCTGCAGGACCAGTGGCACCTTTACTGCAACTCGCTGGTTCAGGGCATTACCCTCTCGAAAGCGCGTCTTCACCACGCGATGAGCTGCGCGGCACAGGGGGATATGCGCTTTGTCCTGTTCGGCCATTTCACGATCAACGTGACCCTGGCAGATAACTTCAACAGCCACACCATTGAGTACCACCTCGAGACAAAAGACGGCGAAAAACAGTGTATTGCGAAGGCGCAGCTGATGGCTGACGGCATGGTGGACGGCCACGTCAGCAACCGCGATCGCCAGCAGGTGCTGGAGCACTATCTGGAAAAAATCGCGCCGGTCTATAACGGCCTGTACGCCGCCGTTGAACGCGATCTCCCGGTCAACCTGAAGCAGCTGATGGACGGAAATGCCTCAGCGAACGTGGCCTGACCCTTGCGTGTCGAGAAGTGTCGACAAGACAGTTTTTCGTCAAAAATGACTATCACCAGAGGATGACCCGGTGAACCGTTTTGTAATTGCCGACTCGACGGTCTGTATTGGCTGTCGAACCTGTGAGGCGGCGTGTTCGGAAACGCATCGCCTGCATGGGCTGCAGTCCATGCCGCGCCTGCACGTCATGCGTAATGAAAAAGAGTCTGCCCCGCAGCTATGCCATCACTGTGAAGATGCTCCCTGCGCGGGTGTCTGCCCAGTGAATGCCATCACCCGTGTTGATGGCGCTGTCCAGCTGAACGAAAGCCTGTGCGTAAGCTGCAAGCTGTGCGGCATCGCCTGCCCGTTTGGCGCGATTGAATTTTCCGGCAGCCGTCCGCTGCACATTCCGGCGAACGCTAACTCGCCAAAAGTCCCGCCTGCGCCACCGGCTCCGGCACGCGTAAGCACGCTGCTGGACTGGGTGCCCGGCATCCGCGCCGTGGCGGTGAAGTGCGACCTGTGCAGCTTCGATGAGCAGGGTCCGGCCTGCGTGCGCACCTGCCCGACTAAGGCATTGATTCTGGTTAACATTCGCGACATCGCCCGTACCAGCAAGCGTAAACGCGAGCTGACCATCAACAGTGATTTTGGCGACCTTTCTTTGCTACAGGCGCTTAACGAGGGGGCGAAATGAACGCGGCAATGATGATTACCAGCGCGGTAGCCTGTTTTACTGCCGCCGCTGTTCTGGCGCTGATCTTCTCATTCCATAAAACCCTGAGCGGCGCAATCGCCGGGATTGGCGGGGCGGTAGCTAGCCTGATGACGCTGGCGGCAGGCGGCGTTGTCCTGCTCGGCGGCCAGTCCGCAGAAACCGTGATGCCGCTGATTCGGCACACCGTTGAGATCACGCCCCTGAACGCCATCTGGCTGGTGACGTTTGGTCTGTGCGGGCTGTTTATCAGCCTGTTCAATATCGACTGGCACCGCCACCCGCACGCTAAAGCCAACGGCCTGCTGGTCAATCTGCTGATGGCGACGGCGGTCTGTACCGTTATCGCCAGCAACCTCGGCGCGCTGGTGGTGATGGCGGAAATCATGGCGCTGTGCGGCGTGTTCCTGACGGGCTGCAGCGCCTCCGGCAAGCTGTGGTTTGCGCTGGGACGCCTGGGGACGCTGCTGCTGGCGCTGGCCTGCTGGCTGGTGTGGCAACGCTTTGGCACGCTGGATTTCTCTGCGCTCAACGGGCATCCGCTGGGGAATGACGTCTGGCTGCTGGGTGTTATCGGCTTTGGCCTGCTCGCTGGCATCATCCCGCTGCACGGCTGGGTGCCGCAGGCGCATGCGAATGCCTCCGCGCCCGCCGCCGCGCTGTTTTCGGTGGTGGTGGTGAAAGTGGGTCTGTTCGGAATTTTGGCGATTACGCTGACCGGCGGACAACCGCCGCTGTGGTGGGGCGTTGTGCTGCTGATCGCCGGAATGATTACCGCGTTCGTCGGCGGCCTGTACGCGCTGATGGAGCACAATATCCAGCGTCTTCTGGCGTACCACACGCTTGAAAATATCGGCATCATCCTGCTCGGTATTGGCGCGGGCGTAACCGGGCTGGCGCTCAATCATCCGGCGCTAATCGCGGCCGGTTTTATCGGCGGTCTTTATCACCTCGTTAACCACAGCCTGTTTAAAAGCACCCTGTTCCTCGGCGCGGGAAGCGTCTGGTTTCGCACCGGCCATCGCGACATTGAAAAGCTGGGCGGGATTGGCAAAAAGATGCCGGTAATTTCACTGGCGATGCTGGTCGGGCTGATGGCGATGGCCGCGCTGCCGCCGCTGAACGGCTTTGCCGGGGAGTGGGTGATCTATCAGTCCTTCTTCGCGCTCGGTCAGAGCGATCTCTTTATCGCGCGTTTGCTCGGCCCGCTGCTGGCGGTCGGGCTGGCAATTACCGGGGCGCTGGCGGTGATGTGCATGGCGAAAGTCTACGGCGTGACCTTCCTCGGCGCGCCGCGCACCCGCGAAGCTGAAAATGCCTGCTGCGCACCGTTGATGATGGGGGTGAGCGTAGTCGCGCTGGCGCTGTGCTGCATCGCGGGCGGCGTCGCCGCACCGTGGCTGTTGCCGCTGCTGGGCAACGCCATTCCGCTGCCGCTGACCGTGGCGAATACCACCGTCTCTCAGCCTATGATCGCGCTGCTGCTGATTGGCGCACCGCTGCTGCCGCTCGTCCTGATGCTGTTCTTCAAACGCGACAGGCTCACCTCCCGCGCTCGCGGTGCGGCGTGGGCCTGCGGCTACGAACACGAACAGTCGATGGTTATCACCGCCCACGGTTTCGCCATGCCGGTGAAGGAGAACTTCGCCGCCGTGCTGAAGCTGCGCCACTGGTTGAATCCGGTGGCCTGGGTACCCGGCTGGCAGAGCGCCGCCGCGCCCGCGCTGTTCCGCCGTCTGGCGGTCATCGAGCTGGCGGTGCTGGTGGTCATTGTGATTTCACGAGGAGCCTGACATGAGTCTGTTACTGGCAATTCTTCAGGCGCTGGTGCTGTTCGCCGCCGCGCCGCTGCTGTCGGGCATCACGCGCGTGGCGCGCGCCCGGATGCACAACCGTCGCGGGCCTGGGGTGCTTCAGGAGTACCGCGATCTCTTCAAACTGCTTTCTCGTCAGAGCGTGGCGCCGGATGCCGCAGGCTGGGTCTTCCGCCTGACGCCGTTCGTGATGGTGGGCGTCATGCTGACCATCGCCACCGCGCTGCCGGTGGTGACGGTGGGATCGCCGCTGCCGGCGCTCGGGGATCTGATTACGCTTATCTACCTCTTTGCCATCGCCCGTTTCTTCTTTGCGATTGCGGGCCTCGACACCGGAAGCCCGTTTACCGGCATCGGCGCCAGCCGCGAGGCGATGCTCGGCGTGCTGGTTGAGCCGATCCTGCTGCTGGGGCTGTGGGTCGCCGCGCAGGTGGCGGGTTCCACCCACATCAGCTTTATCACCCACACCGTTTACCACTGGCCGGTGGCGCGCTCAATCCCGCTGGTGCTGGCGCTGTGCGCCTGCGCGTTCGCCACGTTTATTGAGATGGGCAAACTGCCGTTCGATCTGGCGGAAGCCGAGCAGGAGCTGCAGGAAGGGCCGCTTACCGAGTACAGCGGCTACGGCTTCGCGGTGCTGAAGTGGGGCATCAGCCTCAAACAGCTGGTGGTGCTGCAGATGTTTGTCGGCGTCTTCTTCCCGTGGGGGCAGATGACGCACTTCTCCGCGGGCGGTCTGCTGCTGGCCGTCGTGGTTGCCGTCCTCAAGCTGCTGGTCGGCGTGCTGGTGATTGCCCTGTTTGAAAACAGTATGGCGCGCCTGCGTTTTGTCGAAACGTCACGCATCACCTGGGCCGGTTTTGGTTTTGCATTTTTAGCGTTCGTCTCCTTGCTGGTGGCGTGATTAAAGAGAGTATTTATGTCTGAAGAAAAGAAAGGTCAGCAGTATCTCGCCGCATTGCATCAGGCTTTCCCCGGCGTGGTGCTGGAGGAGTCCTGGCAAACCAAAGACCAGGTAACCGTCACCGTAAAGGTGAATTATCTGCCGGAAGTGGTGGAGTTTCTCTACTACCGGCAGGGCGGCTGGCTGTCGGTACTGTTCGGCAACGACGAGCGCCAGCTGTGCGGCAGCTATGCGGTGTACTACGTGATGTCGATGGAGCAGGGCGAAAAGTGCTGGCTCACCGTGCGCGTCGAGGTCGATCCGAATAAGCCGGAATACCCGTCCGTCACGCCGCGCGTGCCTGCCGCCGTCTGGGGCGAGCGCGAAGTGCGCGACATGTACGGCCTGGTGCCGGTCGGCCTGCCGGACGAGCGCCGCCTGGTGCTACCGGACGACTGGCCGGACGAGCTCTATCCGCTGCGCAAAGATAGCATGGACTACCGCCAGCGCCCGGCGCCGACTACCGACAGCGAAACCTACGAATTCATCAACGAGCTGGGCAGCAAGAAAAACAACGTGGTGCCGATCGGCCCGCTGCACGTCACCTCTGACGAGCCGGGCCACTTCCGCCTGTTCGTCGACGGCGAAAACATCATCGACGCCGACTACCGCCTGTTCTATGTTCACCGCGGCATGGAAAAGCTGGCGGAAACCCGCATGGGCTACAACGAAGTGACCTTCCTCTCTGACCGCGTGTGCGGCATCTGCGGCTTCGCCCACAGCACCGCCTACTCCACTTCGGTGGAGAACGGCATGGGGATCGTGGTGCCGGAGCGCGCGCAGATGATCCGCGCCATTCTGCTGGAGGTGGAGCGCCTGCACTCGCACCTGCTGAACCTTGGCCTGGCCTGCCACTTTGTCGGCTTTGACTCCGGGTTTATGCAGTTCTTCCGCGTGCGAGAGGCGTCGATGAAGATGGCGGAGATCCTCACCGGGGCGCGTAAAACCTACGGCCTGAACCTGATCGGCGGGATCCGCCGCGACCTGTTGAAGGACGACATGATCCAGACCCGTCAGCTGGCGCAGCAGATGCGCCGCGACGTGCAGGAGCTGGTGGACATGCTGCTCAGCACGCCAAACATCGAGCAGCGCACCGTCGGCATTGGCCGCCTTGACCCGGAAATTGCCCGCGACTTCAGCAACGTCGGCCCGATGGTGCGCGCCAGCGGCCACGCCCGCGATACCCGCGCCGATCACCCGTTCGTCGGCTACGGCCTGCTGCCGATGACCGTGCACAGCGAGCAGGGCTGCGACGTCATCTCGCGGCTCAAGGTGCGTATCAACGAGGTGTTCACCGCCCTGAACATGATCGACTTTGGTCTGGACAACCTGCCGGGCGGCCCACTGATGGTGGAGGGCTTCACCTACATCCCGAACCGCTTTGCCCTTGGCTTTGCCGAAGCGCCGCGCGGGGACGATATCCACTGGAGCATGACCGGCGACAACCAGAAGCTCTACCGCTGGCGTTGCCGCGCGGCCACCTACGCCAACTGGCCAACCCTGCGCTACATGCTGCGCGGTAACACCGTCTCTGACGCGCCGCTGATCATCGGCAGCCTCGACCCGTGCTACTCCTGCACCGACCGCATGACCGTCGTGGACGTGCGCAAGAAGAAAAGCCAGGTGGTGCCGTACAAAGAGCTTGAGCGCTACAGCATCGAGCGTAAAAACTCGCCGCTGAAATAAGGACTCGCCATGTTTACCTTTATCAAAAAAGTGATCAAAACGGGCACGCAGACCAGCAGCTATCCGCTGGAGCCGATGCCGGTGGATAAAAACTTTCGCGGCAAGCCGGAACACAACCCGCAGCAGTGCATCGGCTGCGCGGCCTGCGTCAACGCCTGTCCGTCGAACGCCTTAACGGTGGAAACGGATCTCAAAACCGGCGAGCTGGCCTGGCAGTTCAACCTCGGGCGCTGCATCTTCTGCGGCCGCTGCGAAGAGGTGTGCCCGACGGTCGCCATTCGTCTGTCGCAGGAGTACGAGCTGGCGGTATGGAAGAAAGAAGACTTCCTGCAGCAGTCGCGCTTTGACCTGTGCCACTGCCGCGTCTGTCAGCGCCGGTTCGCCGTGCAGAAAGAGATCGACTACGCCATCGCGCTGCTGCAGCACAACGGCGACGCCCGCGCGGAGCATCACCGTGAAACCTTTGAAACCTGCCCGGCGTGCAAGCGTCAGAAGTGCCTCCTGCCGTCCGACCGTATTGATATCACCCGCCATATGAGAGAGGCCAGCTGATGGAAAACCTACTGGGCCCGCGCGACGCTAACGGCATTCCGGTGCCGATGACGGTGGACGAATCCATCGCCAGCATGAAGGCGTCGCTGTTGAAAAAAATCAAACGCTCGGCCTACGTCTACCGCGTGGACTGCGGGGGCTGCAACGGCTGCGAGATTGAGATCTTCGCTACGCTGTCGCCGCTGTTTGACGCGGAGCGCTTCGGCATCAAAGTGGTGCCGTCCCCGCGTCATGCGGACATCCTGCTGTTCACCGGGGCCGTCACCCGCGCAATGCGCTCGCCCGCGCTGCGCGCCTGGCAGTCCGCCCCTGATCCGAAAATCTGCATCTCGTACGGCGCCTGCGGCAACAGCGGCGGCATCTTCCATGACCTCTACTGCGTCTGGGGCGGCACCGACAAAATCGTGCCGGTGGACGTCTACATTCCGGGCTGCCCGCCGACGCCTGCCGCCACGCTGTACGGCTTTGCCATGGCGCTTGGCCTGCTGGAGCAAAAAATCCACGCGCGCGAGCCGGGCGAGTTGGACAACCAGCCAGCGGCCATTCTGCACCCGGATATGGTGCAGCCGCTGCGGGTGAAGGTGGATCGCACGGCGCGCAGGCTGGCGGGCTACCGTTACGGCCGTCAGATTGCCGACGACTATCTGCGCCTGCTGAGCCAGGGCGAGCATCAGGTGGCGCGCTGGCTGGAGGCGGAAAACGATCCGCGCCTCAATGAGATCGTGGCGAACCTGAACAGCATCGTCGAAGAGGCGCGTATCCGATGAGTGAAACGGTGGTGTTCAGCCAGCTGAGCCGTAAGTTTATTGATGAGAACGATGCCACGCCGGATGCGGCGCAGCAGGTGGTCTATTACAGCCTGGCGATTGGGCATCACCTCGGGGTGATCGACTGCCTGGAGGCGGCGCTGAGCTGTCCGTGGTCCGAGTATCTGGCGTGGATCGCCACGCTGGAGGAGGGCAGTACGGCGCGGCGCAAGATGGAAGGCGTGCCGAAGTACGGCGAGATCGTGATCGATGCGAACCACATTGCGATGCTCGCCAACGCCTTTGACGCGGCGCTCGGTAGGCAAACCCCGGAGCAGCAGGCGTGGAGCAAAACGCTGCTTAGCATGCTGCACGATATTCATCAGGAGAGCGCCATCTACCTGATGGTGAGGAGATTACGTGACTGACGTTTTACTGTGTGTCGGCAACAGCATGATGGGTGACGACGGCGCGGGCCCGCTGCTGGCAGAGATGTGCGCCGCAAACCCGCAGGGCAACTGGGTGGTGATTGACGGCGGCAGCGCGCCGGAAAACGACGTGGTCGCCATTCGCGAACTGCGCCCGGACAGGCTGTTAATCGTCGATGCCACCGATATGGGGCTCAACCCCGGCGAGATCCGCCTGATTGACCCGGACGACATCGCCGAGATGTTTATGATTACTACCCACAATATGCCGCTGAACTACCTGGTCGATCAGATTAAAGACGACGTGGGCGAGGTGCTGTTTTTGGGCATTCAGCCGGACATTGTCGGGTTTTATTACCCGATGACGCCGCCGGTGAAAGCGGCGGTGGAGGTGGTGTATTCGCGGCTTGCGGGATGGGTTGGGGACGGGGATTTCTCCCGGCTCTGAGCAGTGCCGGGTGGCGGCTTCGCCTTACCCGGCCTACCAAACCCATCTCCCTCTCCCTGTGGGAGAGGGCTGGGGTGAGGGCAACAGGCTATTCGAGATCCGCCCCGTTACTCGCAATCACCTTCTTATACCACCAGAACGATTTCTTGCGTTTGCGCTCCAGCGTGCCGTTTCCGGCGTCATCGCGGTCAACGTAGACAAACCCGTAGCGCTTGCTCATCTCCCCGGTTGAGGCCGAGACAAGGTCAATACAGCCCCAGGTGGTGTAGCCCATCAGCGGCACGCCGTCCTCAATCGCGTCGCCCATCGCGCGGATATGCTCGCGCAGATAGCTGATGCGGTAGTCGTCGTTAATCTCGCCGTTTTCATCAACGACATCTTTCGCTCCCAGGCCGTTTTCCACCAGGAACAGCGGCTTCTGGTAGCGGTCGTACATCATGTTCATGGTGATGCGCAGGCCGAGCGGGTCGATGCCCCAGCCCCATTCGCTCACCTGAATGTGCGGGTTGCGCAGAGATTTGACGATGTTCGCCGCATTGGTATTGTTCGCGTTCATATCCGCCGAGGCGCAGCGCGAGGCGTAATAGCTGAACGAGACAAAGTCGACGGTGTTTTTCAGAAGTAGATCATCACCCGGGTCTTTCACAATCACCACGCCTTTCTCGCGGAACACGCGGGCAGAATAGGCCGGATAGCTGCCCCGCGCCTGCACGTCGATAAAGAACAGGTTCTCGCGATCTTTCTCCAGCGCCATCCACACGTCTTCCGGCTTGCAGGAGTACGGATAGAAATTTCCGCCCGCCAGCATGCAGCCGACCTGGTTTTCCGGGTTCACCTCGTGAGCAATTTTAGTCGCCAGCGCGCTCGCCACCAGCTCGTGGTGCGCGGCCTGGTACTTCACCTGATCTTCGTTTTCACCTTCCTCAAACACCAGCCCCGCCCCGGAGAACGGGCTGTGCAGCATGATGTTGATTTCGTTGAAGGTCAGCCAGTATTTCACCAGCCCGTTAAATTCCTCAAAGCAGGTGCGGGCATAGCGGGCAAAGAAATCGACCATCTTACGGTTGCGCCACGAGCCGTACTCCGTCACCAGGTGCATCGGCACGTCGAAGTGGCAGAGCGTCACCAGCGGCTCAATGTTGTACTTTTTGCACTCCTCGAACACCGCGCGGTAGAAGGCAATACCCTCTTTGTTCGGCAGCGGCTCGTCGCCGTTCGGGTAGAGGCGGCTCCAGGCAATCGAGGTGCGGAACACCGTAAAGCCCATCTCCGCCATCAGGGCGATGTCCTCTTTATAGCGATGGTAAAAATCAATCGCCTCGTGGCTCGGGTAGAACTCGTCGTCACGCAGCGAGAAACGCTTTTCCTTACCGAGTTTCACCGCCAGGCGATTCGCGCCGTGGGGGATCATATCGACCGTCGTCAGCCCTTTGCCGCCCTCACGGTAAGCGCCTTCACTCTGGTTGGCGGCAAGCGCGCCGCCCCATAAAAATCCTTGTGGAAAAACAGACATTCTTACCTCGCTTTCAATTTATGCTTTTGCTGCGTTGTTCTGTACCGGTGCGGTCTGCAGGGCGCGCGCTTTTTCGGCGTCGTCTTCGACCGGAATATCCTCAAAGCCCAGTATCAGGGTCAGAACAAACGACAGCACCACTGCCAGACCCATTACGCCAAACACCCAGACGATGGTCATCGGGTTCGCCGGGTCGAAGAACTGTACGCTGGTAAACAGCCCCGGTGCCGCCATCGAGTGGCTGGCGAGACCGGCCATGCCCGCCACCGCGCCGCAGATAAAGCCGCTGATCAGGCTCGCAATCAGCGGACGTTTCAGACGCACCGCCACGCCGTACAGGGCCGGTTCAAAGATCCCCGCCATAATAGCGGAGGCCGCCGCCGCCAGTGCCGTCTGGCGCAACTCCGGGTTTTTGGTTTTCCACGCCACCGCCAGTGACGAGCCGCCGAGCGACAGGTTAGCGCCGATTTCCGACGGCATGACCATCCCTTCTTTGCCCGTTTCGGCAATGGTCTGAATGATGGTTGGCGTAAACACGCGGTGCATCCCGGTCATGACCAGCAGCGGCCACAGCGCGCCCATGATGGCCACGGAGAGCCAGCCCAGATAGCCGTGAATGGTGTAAACCAGCGCGGAGATGGCGCTACCGATCCAGATCCCCAGCGGCCCAATCAGCACGATGGCGAGCGGGGCGGCAATCAGCACGATCAGCATCGGCTTGAGGAAGTTTTTGGTTACCGCCGGGGTGATGCGATCCACCCAGCGCTCGATGTATGACAGGCACCAGGTCATCACCAGCGCCGGGATGACGGTGTAGGTGTATTTCACCGCCGTCACCGGGATAAAGGCGAACTCGACGTGCTCGCCCTGCGCGGCTTTCGCCATCAGCTCGATAAAGCTCGGGTGCACCAGCACGCCCGCAATGGCGATGGCCAGCGACATGTTGGTTTTGAACTTCACCGCCGCCGAGGCCGCCACCATCAGCGGCAGGAAGAAGAACGCGCCGTCGCCGATGACGGTCAGAATAGTGAGCGTCGGCGCGCCTTTGGGCAGCACGCCGGTCATCTCAAGGATCATCGCCAGCAGCTTGACCATTGAGCCGCCGATGATCGCCGGGATCAGCGGGGACATGGTGCCGATCAGCGCGTCGAGGATCCCGGCGCCAATGCGGCGCAGGGTCAGCTTTTGCGGGCCTTCCGGTACGGCAGGCTGCAGGCTGGTTGGCAGCAGGCTCACCACTTCTCGATACGCCTGTGAAACGGTATTGCCAATAATCACCTGGCACTGGTTGTCGGTGCGCACCACGCCGAGCACGCCGCTGATGCTTTTCAGGCGCGCGGTGTCGGTAAGGCTTTCGTCTTTCAGAACGAAACGAAGTCGCGTCATGCAGTGGGTGACGGCGACGATATTCTCTTTGCCACCCAGCGCGCTGACAACGTCGTTCGCCAGCGCAGCGTAATTTTTGGCCATCGGATGTGATCCTGTTATCGTTGTATGAAATGTAGGAAACCGGTTCCACATAATCATCATGAGTTTCTTTGGATGAAACAAGATCGCTTTTTGACCATTTTTTTATTTCGTGACGCCGATCACCAGCAGGAACCCAAAGCGTGATTTCACCGCTGCGACAATTTTTCTGCAGTGCAGTACACTGCGCTCCATCAGATGCAGACGGAATAACAACATGACCACGATGCTTGAAGTGGCGAAGCGGGCAGGCGTTTCGAAAGCCACGGTGTCCCGGGTGCTGTCGGGCAATGGCTATGTCAGCCAGGAGACCAAAGACAGGGTGTTTCAGGCCATTGAAGAGAGCGGCTATCGCCCAAATTTGCTGGCGCGCAACCTGGCGACCAAACGTACCCAGACGCTGGGCCTGGTGGTGACGAACACTCTTTATCACGGCGTCTACTTTAGCGAGCTGCTGTTTCACGCCGCGCGCATGACGGAAGAGAAAGGGCGGCAGCTGATCCTCGCGGACGGCAAGCACAGCGCGGATGAAGAGCGCGAGGCGATCCAGTATTTGCTCGATATGCGCTGCGACGCGGTGATCATCTATCCGCGTTTTCTGAGCGTGGAAGAGATGGATGAGATCGTCGAGAAGTGCGAGCAGCCCATTATGGTGCTCAACCGCCGCCTGCGGAAAAACAGCAGCCACAGCGTGTGGTCCGATCATAAAGCCTCCAGCCAGGACGCGGTGTCACAGCTGATTGCGAAAGGGCATCGGGAGATCGCCTTTATCACCGGCTCGCTGGATTCTCCCACCGGGGTTGAGCGTCTCTCCGGCTATAAGGACGCGCTGGCGCAGCACGGTATTCCGCTGCGCGAGGGGCTGATTGCGCAGGGGAAGTGGAACCCCGCCAGCGGCGCGGCGGCGGTGTCCGAACTGCTTGCTCGCGGTGAACGCTTTACGGCGCTGGTGGCGAGTAATGACGACATGGCAATTGGCGCCATGAAGCAGCTGCACGACAGCGGCGTAGCCGCACCGGACGCGGTGTCGGTGATCGGTTTTGACGACGTGGCCATCGCGCCTTACATTGTGCCGTCGCTTTCCAGCGTACGCATCCCGGTAACGGAGATGATCAAAGAGACCATCAGCCGCCTGATCTTCATGCTCGACGGCGGCGAGTTTAAATATCAGCAAATTTTCTCCGGCGAGCTTGTCCTGCGCGACTCGGTTATTGACGGCCCGCACCGCTGATGTCGACAGCTGTCATCGTCATAAGTGACGATGACAGCACCGCTTTAATTTTCAAAATCAATTAAAATCAATAGGTTAATTATTGGCACGGTTTATGAATATCTCCGGGCATAACTGTAATGCTGGAGAAGCAGATGAACCGTTTTATTATGGCCGATGCCAGTAAGTGTATTGGTTGCCGTACCTGTGAAGTGGCGTGCGTGGTTTCCCATCAGGCGGAGCAGGACTGCGCGTCGCTTACCCCTGACACGTTTTTGCCGCGCATCCACGTCATCAAAGGCGTGAATATTTCCACCGCCGCCATCTGTCGCCAGTGCGAAGACGCACCGTGCGCGAACGTCTGCCCGAACGGGGCGATTAAACGCGAGAAAGGCTTTGTGCACGTGATGCAGGAGCGCTGCATTGGCTGCAAAACCTGCGTGGTCGCCTGCCCGTATGGCGCGATGGAGGTGGTGGTCCGTCCGGTAGTGCGCAACAGCGGTATGGGGCTGAGCGTGCGTGCGGACAAAGCCGAAGCCAACAAATGTGACCTGTGCTACCACCGCGACGCCGGCCCGGCCTGTATGGAAGCCTGCCCGACGCACGCGCTGGTCTGCGTGGATCGCGACAAGCTTGAACAGATGAGCGCCGAAAAGCGCCGCCGCGCGGCGTTCGACACCTCGTCATCGCTGCTGTTCTGAACCGTATGAGCAGCAACGGCGTTCAGCTGCGCGTGCGCGGCAAAGTGCAGGGCGTCGGGTTTCGTCCCTTCGTCTGGCAGCTGGCGCAGGCGCTTCAGTTGACCGGTGACGTCTGCAATGACGGAGAGGGCGTGCTGGTGCGCCTCGCGGGTAATGGGGGGGCCTTTACCGCGAGGCTGCATCAGGACTGCCCGCCGCTGGCACGCATTGACCGCGTGGAAGCGCAGCCGTTTACCTGGGCGCACGTACCGGAGGACTTTACCATCCGCCACAGCGCGGCCGGGACAATGGACACCCAGATTGTGCCGGATGCCGCCACCTGTCCGGCGTGTCTGGCTGAGATGTGCGACCCACTCGAACGCCGTTATCGCTATCCGTTTATCAACTGCACCCACTGCGGGCCGCGGTTTACCATTATCCGCGCCATGCCCTACGACCGCCCGGCCACGGCAATGGCGCCGTTCCCGCTCTGTGGGCCGTGTGAAGCCGAGTACCGCAATCCTGCCGACCGCCGTTTTCACGCCCAGCCGGTCGCCTGCCCGGACTGCGGGCCCGCGCTTATGTGGCGTGCGGGCGACATGACTGCTGAGCGCGAGGCTGCGCTGCGCGCAGCGGTGGCGATGCTGAAAAGCGGCGGTATTGTCGCCGTCAAAGGGCTGGGGGGCTTTCACCTCGTCTGTGACGCGCGTAACCCGGAGGCGGTCGCGACGCTTCGGTCACGCAAGCAGCGGCCCGCGAAGCCGCTGGCGGTGATGATCCCGCATGCGGATGACCTGCCGGAGACGGTTCAGACGCTGCTACGCTCACCCGCCGCACCCATTGTGCTCACGCCAAAAGCCTGGCTGCCCGCGTTCCCGGAAGGTATCGCGCCCGGTCTGGATTCCGTGGGCATCATGCTTCCTGCGAACCCGCTGCAGCATTTGCTGATGATGGACTGCCAGCGACCGCTGGTGATGACCTCCGGCAACCTTAGCGGCAGGCCGCCTGCCATCACCAACCGGCAGGTGCTGGATGAGCTCAGCGGCATCGTGGACGGCTTCCTGCTACACAATCGCGATATTCTTCAACGAATGGACGATTCGGTGGTGGATCGGGACGGCGCGATGCTGCGCCGGGCGCGCGGTTTTGTGCCCGATGCCATCACGTTGCCTGCGGGATTCGAGAATATTCCCGCCATGTTCTGCACCGGGGCGGAGATGAAAAACACCTTCTGCCTGGTGCGTGGCAACCAGGCGGTGCTGAGCCAGCATTTTGGCGATCTCGGTGACGAGGGTGTCGAAGCGCAGTGGCGCGGCGCGCTCTCGACGATGCAGGACATCTACGCCTTCGAGCCGGAGCGCGTGGTGTGCGACGCCCATCCGGGGTACCGTGCGCGCCAGTGGGCGCAGGCGCAGGGGCTGCCCGTTGAAACCGTGCTGCATCATCACGCTCACGCGGCGGCGTGCCTGGCCGAAAACGGCTGGCCGCGCGATGGCGGAGACGTTATCGCCCTGACGCTGGACGGGATCGGCATGGGTGAAAACGGCGCGCTGTGGGGCGGGGAGTGCCTGCGTGTCAACTATCTCGAGTGCGCGCATTTAGGTGGCCTGCCTGCCGTTGCGCTGCCGGGGGGCGATCTGGCGGCGCGGCAGCCGTGGCGCAACCTGCTCGCCCAGTGTCTGGCGTTTGTCCCTGACTGGCAGCAGTACCCGGAAACGCGCGCGGTACAGCGTCAGAACTGGCCGCTGCTGGTGAAGGCTATCCAGCGCGGCGTCAACGCGCCGCGGGCGTCGTCGTGCGGTCGCCTGTTTGATGCCGTCGCCTGCGCGCTGGGTATCGAAACCCAATCCTGGGAAGGTGAAGCGGCCTGCAGGCTGGAAGCGCTGGCGGCACAGTGCAACGGCGTCGAACACCCGGTTACGCTGTCGGTGGAAGACTTCGCGCTTTTCTGGCAGCAGTGGCTGAGCTGGCAGGCAGAGCCCTGCGAGCGCGCGTGGGCGTTTCACGACGCGCTGGCAAAAGGGCTGGCGGAGCTCGCTGCGTTCCATGCCCGGCGCTTATCGCTGTCGACAATCTGTCTCAGCGGCGGTGTGTTGCACAACCGTCTGCTGCGCGCGCGCCTGCGTCATTACCTTTCTGACTTTACGCTTCTTTTTCCTTCGCGCCTGCCCGCAGGTGACGGAGCGATCTCCTTCGGGCAGGCGGTGGTCGCCGCTGCCCGGTCATGTTTACAAAGGACTAAAAATGTTACGACTGTTACGCAATGAACCTCGCGCCGCGCTCCTGCTGCTGGCTCTGGTAATGGCAAACCTGCTGGCCTGGGGATGGGCATGGCACACCTTTAGCGGCAGCACGGCGCTGATGGCGGCAAGTCTGCTGGCGTGGTGCTACGGGCTGCGTCACGCGGTGGACGCTGACCATATTGCCGCCATTGATACCGTGACGCGTAAGCTGATGCAGCAGGGCTCGCGCCCGTCCGGCGTGGGGGCGTGGTTCTCGCTGGGGCACTCCACCATCGTGGTGCTGGCCTCCATTGCCATCGCTGCTACCGCCACGGCGTTTCAGAAAAACATGGAATGGTTCCACGAAACTGGCAGCCTGATTGGTACCGCCGTTTCCGCGACCTTCCTGCTGGCGATGGCGCTGGTGAATATGGTGATCCTGCGCGGCGTCTGGCGCAGTTTTCAGGCGCTGAAACACGGCAGGCCTGTGCAGGGCGACATCACGCTCCCTGCCCAGGGCGGCGTCATGAACTGGCTGTTTGGCAAAACCTTTCGTCTGGTGAATAAAAGCTGGCAGATGTACCTGGTCGGTTTCCTGTTTGGCCTCGGCTTTGACACGGCCACCGAGATTGGCGTGCTGGGGATCTCTGCCGCCAGCGCCTCCAGCGGGATGTCGGTGTGGTCAATCATGATCTTCCCGGCGCTCTTCGCCAGCGGCATGGCGCTGGTGGATACCCTCGATAACCTGCTGATGGTCGGTGCCTACGGCTGGGCGTTTAACAAGCCGCAGCGCAAGCTCTATTACAACATGACCATCACCGGCACCTCCGTGGTGGTGGCGCTGTTTATCGGCGGGCTGGAAGCGCTGGGTCTGCTGATGGATAAATTTGCCCTCAGCGGCGGCGTCTGGGATCTGATTGGCGCGGTAAACGACAACCTGGGCAACGCCGGGTTTGTGGTGGTCGGGCTGTTCGTTGCCTGCTGGCTGATCTCCATGGTCAACTACCGCTGGCGCGGCTACGACGCGCTGGTGGTGCGATCCTGAGCAGGGGGTAGCCAGGCGCGGGTAAAATCAAGCCAGCCGCTGGCGGTCAGCACAATGTCCTGCACGTTTTCCAGGGTGTTAAGACGGTAGCGGTAGTGGAAAAGCGGCGTACAGGCGCCGCTTTCCAGCAAGGAATGAAAGAAGGAGGGCAGGTGATTATTCAGGATCTCCTCACTTTCACAATAACCCATCAGTTTCTGCTTCTCTTCTTGCCAGATGTCCTCGCCTAAGGCCGTGGCCCACGCAGGCTCATCAAAAAACCACTCCACCAGGGCAAAGCCTGGCAGTTCACCCGCCAGATAGTCACCCAACAAAAGATCGGCCTGATCCAGCGCGTTATGACCATGCCACTCTTCGCGATCTTTCCATTTCACCGTCACGTTGCAGCTGTGCTTTTTCAGGCGCGCGCGCAGAATATCGGCCAGTTCGCACAGTTCAGGTGTGTGATAGCAAACCAGCGAAAGCGTGGCGGGAAGCATCGTTTCCGAAGCCTGCGGGTATTGCGGTGGTGTCAGGCCTGGCAGTATTTCCGTTTGGGTTTCTAAATCATCCCGATGGAGAAACTGTTGATGAGTAATGCTCTGAATTTCCTGACGTAGCCAGGCCGCAAGCGGCTCGGGTAACCTGGCGTTTACCATTAGCCAGGCGAATCCGCCGCTGGTGGACGTTACCGCTGCCTGCGCATTTTGTCCTTTCCCGACGGTGATCCACGCTGGCTTTTGCGCCTCCGTACGGGTTCGCCAGAACTCTATCGCATGCAGTAGCGGATGGGCAGCAAAATACCAGGGCTGGCGCTCCAGGCGCAGGTAGTGAGAATGGTGGTGCGCAATGGCAAAGGGCCCGGCACCGATGTCCGGTTGCTGTGGATGTGGCAGGCGGCATACGTGGTGCGCGAGACGATGCGCCAGCATCGCATCGGGTATGGTCAGCTGTATCTCCAGACACCAGGGGGCAATAAGCAACGCCTTGCAGACGTGAGTCAGACCTGCATTGCGTGCCGGATCGGCCAATACCTGTTGCAGCGCAATGAGGATATCTTCATCGCTGATAGCTTGCCCATTGTGCCAGTGCGCACCGCTGCGCAGGTAAAAACGCCAGCGGCGTTTGTCTTCGTTGAATTCCCAGTGATGGGCTAGATCAGGTACTGGATGCAGCTGACCGGGCATGTAGCGCGTTAATCCCGCGTGTACGGCGCAGATAATGTGCTGCTCAGCGCGACGACGCTGAAGCGCCGGATGAAGCGACGTCAGTGGACGATACCAGGGAATGCGCAGGGTTGGCTGGTGCTTAAGCCACTTTCCGCCTAAAAAGGGTGTGATGATGTGATGCAGGCTGGCTGGATCGCCATCAGCCAGCTGCAGCGCGCTCTGGTAATCCCCCTTCTCCAGGCAGGCGTGCATCAGAGGGGCGCTGAGTTCGCTGGTGGTTGTCAGGCAGTGCAAGATGGCGCGATGTCCCCGTCCCGGCTGAGCATTCCAGCTTAACCATCCGCTCTGCGCCAGCTGGCGCAACAGGGTACGTGCATGACGTTCACTGCACAGCGCCACCTCGGCGACTTCAGCAATAGTCGTCGGCTTTGGCTCTGCGCCATAGTGTTGATAAAGCCGTTGATACTGACGGATTTTCTGAAGCTGGCGCATGTCGACGTACCCAGGATAAAAGGTGGATGGTGAGAGTGTAGGTTTTTTTGCGGAATAATTAAGGTCTGGATTGATAAAGTGTTCCGGTTTTGTTCCCCCTCCAGGGCGGAGAGGGAACCGGATTATGCAGCGTCAGATTTCAAGCTGTGCCCGAATCTTTAGCGCAATGCTTTCTGCCTGCGGGCCCAGAATAACCTGCGCATTCTGCGTACCCATTTTGAGAATACCTTTCGCGCCCAGGGATTTCAGCACGGGCTCATCCAGCACGCTGTTATCAACGAGCGTCAGACGCAGGCGGGTAATGCAGGCATCGACAATCCTGAGGTTGTCTTTGCCACCCAGTGCCGCGATGTATTGTGCGATGGCTTCGCTTTGATCGTCAGAATTACCCGCTACAGCCTCGTCGTCTTCGCGGCCCGGCGTTTTCAGCTTAAAGAAGCGAATCGCGAAGGTGAATACGACAAAGTATATCGCGAAGAACAGCACGATCAGTGGGATCAGGATCCACGGCTTAGTAGCCAGTCCCCAGTTGAGAACGAAGTCGATAAGCCCGGCAGAGAAACCAAAACCGTGCAGTACGCCGAGGCTGTTGGTGATCACCATGCTCACGCCCGCCAGTACCGCATGCAGCGCATACAGAGCAGGGGCAAGGAACAGGAAGGAGAACTCGATGGGCTCGGTAATGCCGGTCAGGAAAGCGGTCAGAGCCACAGAAAGCAGCATCCCCCCTACGGTAGCGCGACGTGCTTTCGGTGCGGCGAAATACATCGCCAGCGCGGCACCCGGCAGGCCTCCCATAAAGATCGGGTAAGCCCAGGCCATGTAAACGCCTGCATGCGGGTCACCGGCGAAGAAGCGGTTAAGGTCGCCACGGGTCAGGTCGGTTGCAATCTGCGTGATGCTGGAACCGTCAATACCCGGTACAGCACCGCCAACCACCAGCCCTTTTACCACGTCAGGGGCCAGACAGATATTGTGTACCGCGCTGGCGGCATCGTAAGTCACTTTCAGGCAGTCGCCGAGACTAAACCAGAAGACGGAGTGCAGAATGTAATGCAAACCGAAGGGGATTAGCGCGCGGTTCAGGACACCATAAATAAACCACCCCGGTTCGCCGCTGCGGGAGACAAACAGGCTGAAGGTATCAATACCGTGCTGCACGGAAGGCCAGACATACCCGCAAATCCAGGCGATGAACAGGCAAATAAGCCCGGTTACGATCGGCACCAGGCGTTTGCCCGCAAAGAAGGCGAGAAAGTCCGGAAGTTTGGTGTTTGAGAAACGGTTGTAGCAGTGACCCGCGACGACACCGGCAATGATCCCGGCGAAGAAGGACATGTTAATGGATGAGTTTATGACGGCCGTGGCTTTGGTAAGCACCAGGAAACCCACCGCCCCTGCGAGGGCTGCAGCACCGGCGTTGTCTTTTGCCAGACCAATGGCGATCCCTAAGGCAAACAACAAAGGTAGACTGTCAAAGATACCGCCACCGGCGCTGGCTATAAACGGAATATTAAAAACATCAGGCTGCCCGAGGCGTAATAATATCGCTGCAACGGGCAGGGTGGCGATTGGCAACATCAGGGCTTTACCCAGACGTTGCAGATAACTAAATGCGTTCATGAGAGTGGATTCCAAAAAGGACTTAATTCACGACGAAAAATAACACCTTTTATTTTAATGCGAAAGTCCCTGTAATAAAAATGTGATGCGGAATAAATTAATTTTTATTATATTTTATCAGCGAATTGTTCACGGCATAAACAATGATGAAGTAACTAATTTGTTCCGGTTTTAAACTGGTCGTGCTTCAGTTATCACGTTTACTCACCGGCATCATCAGTTCTCTCAGGCGCTCTATGCGCGCCTCCGGGCTGAGGTAGAGCCAGCGAAACAAAATATGTTCTGATTTTTTAGCCTGTTTAAAATAGGCGGAAAGGTAGTTGAGTTCTTTGCTAAAGGTGGTCATGGGATGTCTCCGGCTAATGGGTCTATTTTTAGGATAAGCCGAAAACAGGGAATAAAACAGGCTGGCGTTTATCAGGTGTTCCGTATTTAAATATTGATGGATGTAATGGTTAAGGGATTAATGTTGATGATTTATCTTGTTTGTATTTATGTCCTGAATAGAATTCGCAAAAAAAAGCCCCGGGACATCGGGGCAGCGGATAATATCATCCAATGGTTAAGTGAGCGTGGCAAGAGATTACGGGTTACGCGGGCAGCGATTTCAGCAGAGCGAAAGCCTCCTTCATCCGATCTTCGCTAACCACAAAGGCGCGTACCTGACCTTCGGCGTCAGAGCCGCGTGCAACCATTCCGTGAGGTTCAATGGCAATCTGCCAGCTCAGATCCATGCGCTGCGTCTCCCCCGCAAGATGCAACGGTAACTCTGGCGTTTTAACCTTCACCAGCATGGCGGGGAGTTTCAGCGGTGCGCTGCCGCCGAGCAGGTTTTTCGCCAGATACATGGCGCTCAGCTGTATCGGCTGCAGGAAAGGCAGCACCTGACCGTTGATTTCAGCGCAGTCGCCTAACGCGTAAATATCGGGCTGCGTGGTTTGAAGGTAGCTATTTACCTTCACGCCACGGCCTGTTTCGGCGCCTGCACGATGCGCCAGCGCAGTTTCCGGGCGCAGTCCCGTCGCCGCGATAACCACATCCACCTCAACGCTGCGGCTGCGGTCGAGCGTGGCACGAATACCGCCTTCGGTTTTGCGCAGGCTTTGCAGCTGCGATTTCAGCAGCAGATGCACCCCCATGTCAGTCAGACGATGCTGTAAGCGACTGCTTACTTCTGCGGGCATCAGCGCCGACAGAATGCTCGCCGCATGGTCGACCAGGGTAACGGCTTTGCCTGCCCGGCTGAAATCCATCGCCAGTTCGGTACCTATCAGTCCGCCGCCGACAATCATCACGCGCTTTGCGTCGCGAAGCGCCGTTTCGCTGGCCTGATACGCCTGCTGGCTGTTGAGGGTGAGCATCAGCTCGCGGCCCTCAATCGGCGGCACGAAAGCAGAGGCACCCGTGGCGAGCACCAGCCTGTCGTACTGCCAGGTCTTCTCTTTTGCTTTCACCACGCGGGCGGCGGCGTCGATATCGGTGACCCAGGTGTACGGAAACAGACGCAGGTTGAACTGTTCCGCGAACTCCCCCGCCGTCTGGCGGGTGAGGTCTTGGGCGCGCTGATTCTGGCTAATAACGTGGCTTAAATCAGGCTTGTTGTACTCGTCCATGCTGTCGGCGGCAATCACCGTCAGCGGCACGCTGGCATCCTGCTTGCGGATGTTTTTCACCAGCTGACGGGCGGCAAAGCCCGAGCCGATGATGACGATACCGTTGCTCATTTTGCCTCCGTACCCAGTTCGTCAAAGACGTCCTTACCGAGGGAACATTCCGGGCAGAGGAAATTGTCCGGCACGTCGCGCCACGGCGTGCCCGGGGCAACATCCTGCAGCGGTTCGCCCAGGTCAGGATCGTAAATCCACTGGCAGACGCTGCACTGCATGCGCGGGCCGAGATCGGCGGCTGCCGCGGCGGCACAGGCGCAGGCTTCCTGCTGTTCGGGTGCTTTTGCCGCCACTTCCGGCAGCGGAGCGAGCGCCCACTGACGGGCAATGTCGCGACCGTGCTGGCGACAGATCTCCAGGGCGTCGATATCCGGGCGCCACTTGGCCTTCAGGCTCATGGACATCTCAAAGCCCGCATCCTGTAAGCGGGTGGAGAGACGGTCTACCGCGCCGCCGCTCCAGCCGTGGGAGCCAAAGGCGCTGGCGCGCTTGTTGCGAAAGCGCAGGCCGGTCATCTCTTCTACCAGACCGGCAATTTTCGGCATCATCACGTTGTTCATGGTGGAGGTGCCCACCAGCACGCCCTTAGAGCGGAACACGTTGGTTAACACCTCATTCTTATCGCTGCGCGCCACATTGAAGATTTTCACCGCCACGTTCGGGTCCACTTCGTTGATGCCCTGGGCAATGGCGTCCGCCATCATGCGGGTGTTGTTGGACATGGTGTCGTAGAAGATCGTGATGCGGTCTTCCTGATAATCCGCCGCCCACTTCAGATACAGCTCGACGATCTGGGTCGGGTTCTCACGCCATACTACGCCGTGGGAGGTGGCAATCATCTCCACCGGCAGGTTGAAGCCGAGGATTTCGGTAATTTTTGGCGTCACCAGGCGGCTGAACGGGGTCAGGATGTTGGCATAGTACCGCTGGCACTGCTCGAACAGCTCTGTCTGATCCACTTCGTCATTAAACAAACGTTCGTCGCAGTAGTGCTGGCCGAAGGCGTCGTTACTGAACAGCACCGCGTCATCGGTCATGTAGGTCATCATGCTGTCCGGCCAGTGCAGCATCGGGGTTTCCACGAAGATCAGCTGCTTGCCATTACCGATATCCAGCGCGTCGCCGGTTTTCACGGTGTGGAAGTTCCACTCTGGATGGTGGTGGTGGCCGTTGATCGAGTCGATGGCGTTGGTGGTGCAGTAGATAGGTGTGTTCGGGATGTAAGACATCAGCTCGGTCAGCGCGCCGGCGTGATCTTCTTCCGCGTGGTTGATGATGATGTAATCGATGGCGTCGAGATCGATTTCGCTGCGCAGGTTCTGCACGAACTCGCGGCTGAACTTGTGATCGACGGTATCGATCAGCACGTTTTTTCCTTCGCGGATGAGATAGCTGTTGTAGCTGCTGCCGCGCAGCGTTTTGTATTCCGTCCCGTGGAAATCGCGCACTTCCCAGTCACGTTGACCGACCCAATGAATGTTATTTTTAACCAGAATAGACATAGCAACCTCTACGTAATACAGCATTTTCAAATAAGATGGTTTGCTTATATCAAGTTGCGTGCCAACTTTTATTTTATTGATTTTACTTAATTAATATTTTTATGATCCGTAATGGGTAGTCATTATGACTATTCAAAACAGTGTCACTATGACAACATGCATTGTCAAAATGACAGCGAGGCAGACATGAGCTTTTCCGTAGACGTGCTGGCGAAGATCGCCATTGAGCTGCAAACCGGTATCGGCCATCAGGACCGCTTTCAGCGGCTGATCTCCACGCTGCGCCACGTGCTGGCGTGCGACGCCTCGGCGCTGCTGCGCTACGAAGGACGACAGTTTATTCCCCTGGCGATCGACGGCCTGGCGAAGGATGTGCTCGGACGGCGCTTTACCCTTGAAGGCCATCCGCGTCTGGAAACTATCGCCCGCGCGGGTGACGTGGTGCGCTTCCCGGCGGACAGCGACTTGCCCGATCCGTACGACGGGCTTATTCCCGGACAGGAGAGCCTGAAGGTACACGCCTGTATCGGCCTGCCGCTGTTTGCTGGGCAGAATCTGATTGGCGCGTTAACCCTCGACGGCCTGTCGCCGGACCAGTTCGACACCTTTAGCGATGAAGAACTGCGCCTGATTGCGGCGCTGGCCGCCGGGGCGCTTAACAACGCGCTGCTGATTGAACAGCTGGAGAGCCAGAATATTCTTCCCGGCAGCCCGGCGGCGTTTGAGCAGATAACGCACACAGAGATGATTGGCCTCTCTCCGGGCATGGCGCAGCTCAAAAAAGAGATTGAGATTGTTGCCGCCTCAGATTTGAACGTGCTGATCTTCGGCGAAACCGGCACCGGTAAGGAGCTGGTGGCGAAATCCATTCACGAAGCCTCGTCGCGCGCGATTAACCCGCTGGTGTACCTCAACTGCGCCGCGCTTCCTGAGAGCGTGGCGGAAAGCGAGCTGTTTGGTCACGTTAAGGGAGCGTTTACCGGGGCCATCAGCAACCGCAGCGGCAAGTTTGAAATGGCCGATAACGGTACGCTGTTTCTGGATGAAATTGGCGAGCTGTCGCTGTCGCTACAGGCCAAGCTGCTGCGCGTGTTGCAGTACGGCGACATCCAGCGCGTGGGGGATGATCGCAGTCACAGAGTGGACGTTCGCGTGCTGGCGGCGACCAACCGTGACCTGCGTGAAGCGGTGCTGGCCGGGCAGTTCCGCGCCGACCTGTTCCACCGCCTGAGCGTGTTCCCACTTACCGTGCCGCCGCTGCGCGAGCGCGGGGACGACGTGGTGCTGCTGGCGGGCTATTTCTGCGAGCAGTGCCGTCTCCGGATGGGGCTTTCCCGCGTGGTGCTGAGCCCGGGGGCGAGGGCGCATCTGTTGAGCTACGGCTGGCCGGGCAACGTGCGCGAGCTGGAGCATGCGATCCACCGTGCGGTGGTACTGGCGCGGGCGACGCGCTCGGGTGACGAAGTGGTGATCCACGCGCGGCATTTTGCGCTGCAGGATGAAACCGCACCGGCTGTCGTGCAGGCGGCGCCAGAAATAGCGAATGAAAATCTGCGTGAAGCCACGGAGACGTTTCAGCGTCAGATGATTACCCGCGCGCTGGAGCAGAATAACCGTAACTGGGCGGCGTGCGCCCGGGCGCTGGAGATGGACGTCGCCAACCTGCACCGGCTGGCGAAGCGTCTCGGACTGAAGGGTTAGATAATCCCGGCCTGATAGAAATCCTGCAGGTTGATGGCACCGCACAGTCTGCCGGCGTCATCCACCACCGGCGCGGCGGTGATTTTGCGCTTCATCAGCACCTCTTTGGCTTCAATGGCGCGGCTCTCGGCGTTCAGCGTCAGCCCGCCCTGGGTCATGGCGTCCGACACTTTGGTTTCCAGCTTGCCGCCGCCCACCAGCCAGCGGCGCAGGTCGCCGTCGGTGAACACGCCTTTGACGTACCCGTCGTCATCGCACACCGCTACCAGCCCCAGGCCGGTGCGGCTCAGCTCCAGCATCGCGTCCATGACGCTGGTATCGAGTTTGACCTGCGGAATAGCATCGTCAGTGCGCATCAGGTGGTGAACCTTGTTGAGCAGGCGTGCGCCGAGCGCCCCCGCCGGATGCGAACGGGCGAAATCTTCTTCGTTAAAGCCGCGCGCCTGCATTACCGCCATCGCCAGCGCGTCGCCCATCATCAGCGTGTTGACGGTGCTGGACGTCGGGGCGAGGTGCATCGGACAGGCTTCACGCTCAACGGAAATATCCAGCGTCGCTTTGGCGGCCAGCGCCAGCGGCGAGCGGGATTTCCCGGTCATCGCCAGCAGGGCGACCGATTTTTCCTGCAGGCGCGGAATAATCAGGTCCAGCTCTTTGGCCGAACCGGAGTAGGAGATAAACAGCATTACGTCGCGGCTTTCTATCATCCCCAGATCGCCGTGCAGCGCCTCTGCAGGATGCACGAAGAACGCCGGGGTGCCGGTGCTGGCGAGCGTCGCAGCAATCTTTTTGCCGATATGGCCGGATTTACCGATGCCTGCCACGATCACTTTGCCTTCGCAGTGGATAATGGTGTTGGCGGCGCGGACAAAATCCTCGCCCAGACGTTCCGGCAGGCGGCTGGCTTCCTGCAATTCCAGCATCAGCGTCTGGCGGCCCGTTTCTAACAGAAAATCACTCATCTCTTTCTCCGGTTACGATCACGTCGATGCCTTTCTCTTCCAGCGCTTTCCTGAACGCCGGGTCGATACCCGCGTCGGTAATCAGCTTATCAACGCTTTCCAGGCTACAGACAATGTTGGGGCTTTTGCGGCCAAACTTCGACGAGTCTGCCATCAAAATTACTTCCCGCGCGGCGTTGCACATGGCTTTACTGACGCTGAACACCTCGTTGAACGTCGTAACGCCCGCGTTCAGGTCGATGCCGTCGGTGCCCATGAACAGTTTATCAAAGCTGAAATGGTCGAAGGCGTTCTCCGCCAGCTGGCCGTGAAATGAAGCGGATTTTTTGCGGAAGGTGCCGCCGGGCATCAGGATGGTCTGCTCGCTGTCGAACTCTGACAGGGCGTTGACGATGTGCAGGCTGTTGGTCATCACCGTGATGTTGTTAAAGCGGCTGAGCAGCGGGATCATCTGCAGGACGGTGCTGCCGGCGTCAAGGATAATGGAGTCGCCATCGTGGATAAATTTCACCGCCGCTTCGGCAATCAGCGCCTTCTGGTGGGTGTTGATCAGCGTTTTGTGATCGATAGGCGGGTCCGCTTCATCCTTATTGAGCACCACGCCGCCGTAGGTTCGAATGACGGCGCCAGAGTTTTCGAGCAATACCAGGTCCTTGCGTATTGTCGTGCCGGTGGTGTCAAAGTAGTGGGCCAGATCCTCTACCGAACATTTTCCCTGCTTTTGCAGATGTTCGAGAATGGCCGCCTGCCGCTGACGAGGTTTCATAGGCGCTTCGTTCCTTAGGTTGCGAAATGATAATTTCGCAAGTCTATAGCTTTCACAACGAAATTATCCATGTTTCAGATTAAGCGCTAATGATAGTGCATTCTGACAGAGTGGATCATGGGGAAAGATCACATCAGGCTGCAATTCCTGCAACGAAATGCCGTTAATTGCCTGGATTTTCACCGGACGGGCAAAGACGGTCATGCCGCGCATGAGCAGTGAATCGCAGACGTTATTGTTTTCATCCAGCGCAATAGCCACGACGACCCGCGGTTTGAAGCGTCCGCCGGAACGTCCGACTCCGACGCGACCTTTCTGACACAGGGCATCAAACGCGCGATTAAACTGGTGGATTTGCCAGCCGCCGAACGCCATCTGGCAGAGCCAGGCGAGGGCGGCAACGGTGATGAGTGCGGTGACCATATCGGCTCCTTTAATTGCCGGGTGGCGGCTGCGCCTTACCCGGCCTACGTGGTGTTGTAGCCCCGGTAAGCGCAGCGCCACCGGGGAATGAACTCAGAACATGACCTGCCCACCGGTGACGTTAATCGACTGTCCGGTGCAGTACGAGGCTTTCGGGCTGGCGTAAAACAGCAGCATGTTCAGCACGTCCTGATAATCGCACCCGCGCTTCAGCGGCACTTTATCGATGTAGTACTGCTCCACTTCCTCAGCCTTGATGCCGAGCTTGGTGGCGTACTGCGGCAGCAGGGACTGGAACATCGGCGATTTCAGCAGGTTGCCCAGCATCAGCGAATGCACGGTAATGCCGTATTCGGCCAGATCCAGCGCCAGAGACTGCGTCAGCCCCACGCCGCCAAATTTCGCCGCGCTGTAGCCGGAGTTATGCTTGCTGCCCACTTTCCCTGATTTTGAGTTGATCTGAATGATGCGCCCCTGAATGCCGTCGCGGATCATCAGACGGGAAAACTCGCGGGCGCAGAGGAAATAGCCCACCAGATTCACCTGCAGCGAGCGGTCAAAATCCCCCAGTTCGAAATCGCTGATAAAGGCCGCTTTCGCAATCCCCGCGCTGTAGACCAGCAGGTCGGTGCGTCCAAAAATCTCGTCCACGCCGCGGGCCAGCGCCATCACGCTCTGCTCGCTGGTGGCGTCGGCACCAAACCCGTACGCCATCCCTTCGCCAAACTCGGTGTTAATGGTGTCCGCCACGCGGGCGGCTTTTTCACTCTGAATGTCCACTACCGCCACGCGATAGCCCTCAGCGGCAAGCCCACGGCAGAGGAACTCGCCTAAGGTTTGTCCTCCACCAATGACAACGGCAACCTGACTCATGTGTTTCTCCTTAATTACGCAACAAATTTTAACGTGCAGCCTGGGGTGACAGCCTGCGGAACCGGACCCTCAACGTGAACCGTACCGGGATACTCCGCCTGCGGCTGGCCGTCGAAACGCAGGGTGATGTGGCCCAGCTCGCGCAGGTTTTGTTCGGCCACGTCGCCGACGGCGGTCACGGCATAGCGCGCCTCGCCCAGTTCAAGCTGGCTTCCTGCCTTCAGCTCACCGTTAAGCTCGCCGTGGCAGTGGATAAAGCAAAACTCTTCGATATCCGCAGGCGCCCCTTCCCGGAAAGTGATCAGCATCTGGTCGCTCAGCGCGTCGGCGGCGCTCTGGCCGATGCGGGTAATGGTGGTCTGGTAAATCACGGTCATGACAGGAACCTCTTATTGATAAATAAAGCCGGAGACAAACCAGGCAATCAGCACCGTCGGCGCGCCCGTCAGGAAGCGGCTGACCAGCACGGACGGCACGCCCACGCGCACGGTGTCCTGGCGCGCTTCCGCCAGCGACAGCCCCACGGGTATGAAATCGCACGCTGCCTGGGCGTTAATGGCAAACAGGGCGGGCAGGGCGAGGTGCGGAGGAATGTTCCCCAGACCAATCTGCACGCCAATCAGCACGCCGATGACCTGGGCAATCACCGCGCCCGGGCCGAGGAACGGCGACAGCAGCGGGAAGGAGCAGATCAGCGCCAGCGTCACCAGGCCGAGCGGGTGGCTGGCGAGCGGGGCGAGCCCGTGGGCAATCCAGTCGCCCAGGCCGGAGGCCATGATGATGCCGATCAGCGCCGAGACGAACGCCATAAACGGCAGAATGGTCTTCAGCACAGTGTCGATGGTGTCGCGCCCGGACTGGAACAGCACCGCCACGGCGGAACCCATGCCCATCCCGACCTTCGCCAGCAGGCCGTCGCTCTGCTCGGTGATTTTCTTGCTGGTGTCGTACTCGCGCGGGGCCGCTTTTTGCGGCGCGGGGTTGCCATTCACCAGCGTGATGTTGTCCTCCTTCACGCCTGAGACATAAATGTCTTCAAGAATGTACTGCGCCAGCGGGCCGGATTTTCCGGTGGAGTGAATGTTCACCGTCGGAATGCGGCGCTTCGGGTAGATGCCGCAGCGCAGCGTGCCGCCGCAGTCGATCACCGCCACGCCGATTTCCGCTTCCGGCGGTTCCCCTTCCTTGAAGCCGTCGACCGCTTCCCAGCCGGTCAGCTCGCGCAGCCTGTCGACGATCGCCGGGCGCGTCCCCGCGGTGATGTAAACAATCTTTTTGCCTTCGGTGGCGTCGAACTCCAGCGGGCCGCCCCAGCCGCCCGTGCCTTTCTCAATGCGGATCCGGTTCATGCTGTGGCTCCTGAAAGATGAACTTTCTGTTCAAGCTGGATGCCCATTTTTTTCTCAAAAATGGCGGTGGTGAGGTCGGTCACCCAGCCGCGGAAGAAGTTGGTGACCAGGCCGACCAGCAGATAGCTCACCGCCAGCGGGCCGAGCGGCAGGCCAAGCGTGGTGAGACCGCTGGCGATCCCGAGATACACAAACAGCTCGCCGGGGTTGATGTGCGGGAACAGGCCGTTCATCGAATGGCAGCTGTAGGAGGCGGCGGCGTAATAGCTCGGCTTGTACTTTTCCGGCATGAAGCGACCGAGACTTAAGGTCATCGGGTTGCAGAACACGAAGGTGCCGATAAAGGGCAGTATCAGGTAGCGGGACAGCGGATTCCCGGCACAGCGCTGGGCGAAGCGTTCAATACGCTGCTGGCCGATAAAGTTGATCAGCGCGTTCATGATCACCAGCAGGCTGATCAGCAGGGGCAGGATCCCGGTCACCATGCCGGTGAACACTTCTCCGCCTTTCTGAAACAGCCCGATGAACCACTCGGCGCTGTGGGTGATGGTTTCTATCATTCTTCTCTCCTGTGGGGCGTTTGTTTTTGTCTATCTGTGGCTAATAATAATCACTTTGAAAGGTTTTAAAGTGTTAGTTAGATCTCACAATGAAAGAAAAATGGATTATTTTGAAAGTTAATTGACGTGGTGAATGATTTTCGGTGTAAAAAAGCGCGGATTTGCGTGGGGGAGGTGCGTACCGCTTCCTTGAGGTGTTGCGGATGCTTTACCATACTGGGTTCTTATCGAACCCGTTAAATGGATGTCTCATGTTCAAGCGTCGTTATGCAGCGCTGTTGCCTGCGCTTATTCTGCTGTCTGCCTGTAGTAGCAAACCTAAGACCGAAGCCGTTCAGCAAACGGCGGGCGCGCCTTCCGGAGGATTCCTGCTGGAGCCGCAGCACAATATGATGCAGATGGGCGGCGACTTCGCGAATAACCCGGCGGCCGAGCAGTTCATCGATAAAATGGTGAGCAAACACGGCTTTGACAGACAGCAGCTGCACGAAATTTTGTCTCAGGCCAAGCGTCTGGACTACGTGCTGCGCCTGATGGACAGGCAGGCGCCGACGGCCCAGGTGCCGAGCGGGCCAAACGGCGCGTGGCTGCGCTATCGCAAACAGTTTATTACCCCGGACAACGTGCAAAACGGCGTGGTGTTCTGGAATCAGTATGAAGATGCGCTCAACCGCGCGTGGCAGGTGTACGGCGTACCGCCTGAAATCATTGTCGGGATTATTGGCGTGGAAACCCGCTGGGGCCGCGTGATGGGTAAAACCCGCATCCTGGATGCGCTGGCGACGCTCTCCTTTAACTACCCGCGCCGCGCGGAGTATTTCTCTTCCGAGCTGGAAACCTTCCTGCTGATGGCGCGCAACGAGCAGGACGATCCGCTCGATCTGAAAGGGTCGTTTGCCGGCGCGATGGGCTACGGCCAGTTTATGCCGTCGTCCTATAAACAGTATGCCGTCGACTTTAACGGAGATGGTCACATCAACCTGTGGGATCCGGTGGATGCCATTGGCAGCGTGGCGAACTACTTCAAAGCGCACGGCTGGGTGCCGGGCGGCCAGGTGGCGGTGCAGGCGAACGGTCAGGCGCCGGGGCTGGAAAATGGCTTCAAAACCAACTACAGCATTTCGCAGCTGACCGCGGCAGGCTTAACGCCAACGCAGCCGCTGGGTAATGCGCAACAGGCGAGCCTGCTGCGTCTGGATGTCGGAACGGGCTATCAGTACTGGTACGGCCTGCCGAACTTCTACGCCATTACCCGCTATAACCACAGCACTCACTATGCGATGGCGGTGTGGCAACTGGGGCTGGCTGTATCGCAGGCCCGCGTGCCGGCGGCGTCACCGTTTAGTCAGTAAGCTGCTCCGACGGGTAGGCCGGGTAAGGCAACGCCGCCACCCGGCATGGCGGCGCGCACGGTGCGGCCTGATGCCCTCACCCTGACCCTCTCCCACGGGAGAGGGAAGTTTTGCAGAAACATTTCGCCACACTCCCTTTTAAACCCTCCATTTACATCTTAACCGTCTTTTATTATTGTTATGTTATAACGTTTAATGCGGTATCGACATGTCAACGTCCCTTTTTTCTCTGTCTGCTCTGGTTCGGCTTTTGCTGGCGCTGGTGCTTGTTGTCTTTATCGGGCTGGCCGTGCGCTGGGCGGTGGCATTGCCATGATCGTGATGAATGAACTGGTCGCGGGTTATGAACGCCTGCCCGTTACGCGACCCCTCTCGGGCACGATTGAGCGCGGAAGCATGACCGCGATTGTCGGCGCTAACGGCTGCGGGAAATCCACCTTACTGAAAACGCTCGCCGGGTTTATCCCGCCCGTCAGCGGTGGCTTCCGCTGGCAGGGTAAGCGTCCGGTAATCGGCTGGCTGGCACAGCGTCACGCGCTGGAGGCGCAGTTTCCGCTGACCGTACAGGACGTCGTAAGCATAGGCTGCTGGCCGGGCATTTCGCTTTTCTCCGGGTTTCGTCGCGAAACGCGGCTGCGCATTGCCAGTGCGCTTGAGCGCGTTGGGCTGGCATCCATGGCGTTATCCACCATCGATGAGCTCTCCGGCGGCCAGTTCCAGCGCATGCTGTTTGCCCGCGTCCTGGTGCAGCAGGCGCCGCTGGTAATGCTGGATGAACCCTTTACCGGGGTCGATGAGGCCACCTGCAACGTGCTGATGGATGTGATGCTGGAGATGTATATGCAGGGGCAAACACTGCTCGCGGTACTGCACGACAGCGAGCGCGTGTCGCGCCACTTCCCGCAGACGTTGCGGCTGGATGCTGACGTTCCCCAGTGGAAAACCGAGCGGGTGAGGGTGGCATGATCTGGCATCTCTTTTTTCAGCCGTTTATTGAGTACGGCTTTATGCGTCGCGCGCTGGTGGTTTGCCTGGCGCTCTCCGTCAGCACTACCGCGCTTGGCGTGTTTCTTCAGCTGCGCCGGATGAGCCTGATGGGCGATGCCCTTTCTCACGCCATTTTACCGGGCGTCGCCGTGGGATACTTGCTCAGCGGCATGTCGCTGCTGGCGATGAGTATGGGCGGTTTTATCGCGGGCATTACCGTGGCGCTGCTGGCTGGTCTGGTCAGTCGCCGCACGCCGCTGAAAGAAGATGCCAGCTTTGCCGGGTTTTATCTCGGCTCACTGGCGCTGGGGGTTACGCTGGTGTCGCTTCGCGGGTCGAATGTCGATCTGCTGCATCTGCTGTTTGGCTCCATCCTCGCCGTGGACAACGACGCCGCGCTGTTTGTCACGGGCGTGTGTATGTTCACCCTTATCGTGCTGGCAATGTTTTATCGCGGACTGGTTACCGAAGCGTTTGACACCGCCTGGCTACAGGTGAACGCCCGCTGGCTGCCCGGCCTGCTGCACGGACTGTTTCTGGCGCTGCTGGTCCTTAACCTGGTGGCCGGTTTTCAGGTGCTCGGCACGCTGATGGCCGTCGGGCTGATGATGCTGCCGGCCGTGGCGGCACGATGCTGGGTACGCACGCTACCGGCGTTACTCCTGATGGCGGGTATCAGCGGTATTTTCTGCGCATGGCTGGGGCTGAGCCTCTCCTGGGCGATGAGTCTACCGGCCGGGCCATCCATTGTGCTCACCGCCAGCGCGCTGTTCTTTATTTCCATTTTATTGGGTACGCGAAGCAGGCTCGCTGGCAGTCTGCGGGCGTATTTTTAACGCAAGGGGAAACGATGAAACGTACAGGATTAGTAGTGGCGCTTGCGCTGGGGATGATGTCGCACGGCGTGATGGCGAAAACGCTGAATGTGGTCACCAGCTTTTCGATACTGGGGGACATCACCCAGGAGGTGGGCGGTGACCATGTGAAGGTGACGACGCTGGTCGGGCCGGACGGCGATCCGCATACCTTCGAACCGTCGCCGAAAGACAGCGCGGCGCTGAGCAAGGCCGATGTGGTGGTGGTGAACGGCCTGGGGCTGGAGGGCTGGCTTGACCGTCTGGTGAAAGCCTCCGGGTTCAAAGGACAGCTGGTCGTCGCCTCAACCGGGGTGAAAACCCACACGCTTGAGGAAGATGGAAAGACCGTGACCGATCCGCACGCGTGGAACAGCGCGGCGAACGGGGCGCTGTATGCGCAAAATATTCTGAACGGGCTGGTGAAAGCCGATCCGCAGGACAAAGCCGCGCTGGAAGCCTCCGGTAAA
The DNA here is from genome assembly GCF_000568095.1 of Enterobacter sp. DC4. NCBI lineage: Bacteria > Pseudomonadati > Pseudomonadota > Gammaproteobacteria > Enterobacterales > Enterobacteriaceae > Enterobacter > Enterobacter sp. DC4. The sequence goes on from NZ_AZUB01000006.1 coordinate 172,272, forward strand.
CCCTATATCACGCAGCTTAACCAGCTGGATAGCTGGGCCAAAACGCGTTTTAGCGCGATCCCGAAGGATAAGCGCAAGGTCCTGACCAGCCATGATGCGTTCGGCTATTTCAGCCGCGCCTACGGCGTGACGTTTATGGCGCCGCAGGGGCTGTCGTCTGAGAGCGAAGCCAGCGCGGCGCAGGTGGCTGAGATTATCAATCAGATCAAAGCCGACGGCGTGAAAACCTGGTTTATGGAAAATCAGCTCGATCCGCGTCTGGTTAAACAGATTGCGTCGGCGACGGGCGCGCAGCCTGGGGGCGAACTTTATCCGGAAGCGTTGTCGGCAAAAGGCGGAGTGGCAGACACCTACGTTAAGGCGTTTCGCCACAATGTGAACACTCTCGCTGACAGCATGAAATAACCTTTCCACCGCCGGTGCGTCCGTACCGGCTTTTTCTGAAGCCCCCTCGTAAAACCTGAAGTGCATCCCCACATCTGACGAGAAAGTGCTATCTTGTGCAGCACGTTTTTCTGATGCCTGGAGCGAGAATGACTGACCATGAATTGATGCAGCTTAGCGAGATAGTGGGCCTTGCGCTGAAGCAGCGTGGCGCGACAATCACCACTGCGGAGTCCTGCACCGGCGGCTGGGTGGCGAAAGCGATTACCGATATTGCCGGCAGTTCCGCCTGGTTTGAACGCGGTTTTGTGACCTACAGTAACGAAGCTAAAGCACAGATGATTGGCGTGCGGGAATCCACGCTTGAACAGCATGGCGCGGTCAGCGAACCGGTAGTGATCGAGATGGCGATTGGTGCGCTCAAAGCGGCGCGGGCCGATTACGCGATTTCCATTAGCGGCATTGCGGGCCCGGACGGCGGCAGCGACGTGAAGCCTGTTGGCACCGTCTGGTTTGGGTTCGCCACGTCCAAAGGGGAAGGGATCACCCGCCGGGAGTGCTTCAGCGGCGATCGCGAAAGCGTGCGTCGTCAGGCAACCGTTTATGCGTTAAAAACGCTTTGGCAACAATTTCTACAAAACACTTGATACTGTATGACCATACAGTATAATTGCACCAACAGAACAGAAATCCACGGTGAAGCACAGTCGCTTCTCCCGGCATGACAGGAGTAATAATGGCTATCGACGAAAACAAACAGAAAGCGTTGGCGGCAGCACTGGGCCAGATCGAAAAGCAATTCGGTAAAGGCTCCATCATGCGCCTGGGTGAAGACCGTTCCATGGATGTGGAAACCATCTCCACCGGTTCGCTTTCTCTGGATATCGCGCTGGGCGCTGGCGGTCTGCCTATGGGCCGTATCGTAGAAATCTACGGGCCAGAGTCCTCCGGTAAAACCACCCTGACGCTGCAGGTGATTGCCGCGGCACAGCGCGAAGGTAAAACCTGTGCGTTTATCGATGCCGAGCACGCGCTGGACCCTGTTTATGCCCGCAAACTGGGTGTAGATATCGACAACCTGCTGTGTTCTCAGCCGGACACCGGTGAGCAGGCGCTGGAAATTTGTGACGCGCTGGCGCGTTCTGGTGCCGTTGACGTTATCGTGGTCGACTCCGTTGCCGCTCTGACGCCAAAAGCGGAAATCGAAGGTGAAATCGGCGACTCTCACATGGGCCTCGCGGCACGTATGATGAGCCAGGCGATGCGTAAGCTGGCGGGTAACCTGAAGCAGTCCAACACGCTGCTGATCTTCATCAACCAGATCCGTATGAAAATTGGTGTGATGTTCGGTAACCCGGAAACGACTACCGGTGGTAACGCACTGAAATTCTACGCCTCTGTCCGTCTGGATATCCGCCGTATCGGCGCGGTGAAAGAGGGCGAGAACGTGGTGGGTAGCGAAACCCGCGTGAAGGTTGTGAAGAACAAAATTGCCGCGCCGTTCAAACAGGCCGAGTTCCAGATCCTCTACGGCGAAGGTATTAACTTCTTCGGTGAGCTGGTTGACCTGGGCGTGAAAGAGAAGCTGATTGAAAAAGCGGGCGCCTGGTACAGCTACAACGGTGATAAGATTGGTCAGGGTAAAGCGAACGCGATCTCCTGGCTGAAAGAGAACCCGGCTGCAGCGAAAGAGATCGAGAAGAAAGTGCGTGAGCTTCTGCTGAACAACCAGGACTCCACGCCAGATTTCGCGGTTGATAGCGCGGATGCTGAAGAAACTAACGAAGATTTTTAATTCTTTCGTTTAACAATGAAGGGCTGCTGATGCGGCCCTTTTTGCATTTCTGAATCAGCAGGTTTTTTATGAGTGAACCGACAACTCGTCGACCCGCGTATGCACGCCTACTGGATCGCGCGGTGCGCATCCTGGCCGTGCGTGACCACAGTGAACAGGAGCTGCGGCGAAAGCTGTCGGCACCGGTGATGAGTAAAAACGGGCCAGAAGAGATTGATGCCACCGCGGAAGATTATGATCGCGTGATTGCCTGGTGCTATGAGCATCGCTATCTTGATGACGAGCGTTTTGCCTCGCGGTTTCTCGCCAGCCGCAGCCGCAAAGGATATGGGCCCGCGCGCATCCGGCAGGAGCTAAACCAGAAAGGGGTAGCCCGGGAGTCCATCGAAAAAGCGATGCGCGAATGCGACGTTGACTGGTGCGAGCTGGCAAAAGAGCAGGCCATTCGTAAGTACGGCGAACCGCTGCCGCGTGAATTTTCAGAAAAAGTCAAAATCCAGCGCTTTTTGCTCTACCGCGGCTTTCTGATGGAAGATATTCAGGATATCTGGCGTAATTTTGCCGATTGAACGCATGCGGGATTTTACTTCCCACTAAAGAAAACTTATCTTATTCCCACTTTTTCCAGTAGCTGGTCTGTCCAACGGTTTACCGATACAGGCTGGCTACGACATTTCGTTAGCTTGATTTCAGGATAATTATGAGCAAGAGCACCGCTGAGATCCGTCAGGCGTTTCTCGATTTTTTCCATAGTAAGGGACACCAGGTTGTTGCCAGCAGCTCCCTGGTACCGAACAACGATCCGACTCTGCTGTTTACCAACGCCGGGATGAACCAGTTCAAGGATGTGTTCCTTGGTCTCGACAAGCGTAATTATTCCCGCGCTACAACCTCACAGCGTTGCGTGCGTGCGGGCGGTAAACACAACGACCTGGAAAACGTCGGTTACACCGCGCGTCACCACACCTTCTTCGAAATGCTGGGTAACTTCAGCTTCGGCGACTACTTCAAACACGATGCCATTCAATATGCGTGGGAACTGCTGACCGGTGAAAACTGGTTCAACCTGCCGAAAGAGCGTCTGTGGGTTACCGTCTATGAAACCGATGACGAAGCCTACGAAATCTGGGAAAAAGAAGTCGGGATCCCGCGCGAGCGCATTATTCGCATCGGTGATAACAAAGGCGCACCATACGCGTCTGACAACTTCTGGCAGATGGGTGATACCGGTCCTTGCGGCCCGTGCACCGAGATCTTCTACGATCACGGCGACCATATCTGGGGCGGCCCTCCAGGCAGCCCGGAAGAAGACGGCGATCGCTACATTGAGATCTGGAACATCGTCTTCATGCAGTTCAACCGTCAGGCCGACGGTACGATGGAGCCGCTGCCGAAACCTTCCGTTGATACCGGTATGGGTCTGGAGCGTATTGCCGCAGTACTGCAGCACGTTAACTCCAACTACGAGATTGACCTGTTCAGCACCCTGATCAAAGCCGTTGCGAACGTTACCGGCGCGACCGATCTGAACAACAAATCGCTGCGCGTTATCGCGGACCACATTCGTTCCTGCGCGTTCCTGATTGCCGACGGCGTTATCCCATCGAATGAAAACCGTGGCTACGTGCTGCGTCGTATCATTCGTCGTGCCATCCGTCACGGCAACATGCTGGGCGCGAAGGACACCTTCTTCTATAAACTCGTTGGGCCACTGATTGGCGTAATGGGTGCTGCCGGTGATGAGCTGAAACGCCAGCAGGCGCAGGTAGAGCAGGTTCTGAAAACCGAAGAAGAGCAGTTTGCGCGTACACTGGAGCGCGGTCTGGCGCTGCTGGACGAAGAGCTGGCGAAACTTAAGGGCGACACGCTGGATGGCGAAACCGCTTTCCGCCTGTACGACACCTACGGCTTCCCGGTTGACCTGACGGCGGACGTTTGCCGCGAGCGCAACATCAAAGTTGACGAAGCGGGCTTCGAAGCCGCGATGGAAGAGCAGCGTCGTCGCGCGCGTGAATCCAGCGGTTTCGGTGCAGACTACAACGCGATGATCCGCGTTGATAGCGCGTCAGAATTCAAAGGTTATGAGACGCTGGAACTGACCGGCAAAGTGACCGCCCTGTTTGTTGACGGTAAAGCCGTAGACAGCATCAGCGCGGGTCAGGATGCGGTAGTCATTCTGGACAAAACGCCGTTCTACGCCGAATCCGGCGGCCAGGTTGGCGATAAAGGCGAACTGAAAGGTAATGGTTTCAGCTTCAGCGTCAGCGACACCCAGAAATACGGTCAGGCGATTGGTCACCAGGGCAAACTGGTTTCCGGTTCTCTGAAAGTGGGCGAGGGCGTCCAGGCTAACGTGGATGAAGCTCGCCGCGCGCGCATTCGTCTGAACCACTCTGCAACCCACCTGATGCACGCTGCCCTGCGCGACGTACTCGGTACTCACGTTGCACAGAAAGGTTCTCTGGTTAACGACAAAGTGCTGCGTTTCGACTTCTCGCATTTTGAAGCGATGAAACCGTCTGAAATCCGCGCGGTGGAAGATCTGGTGAACGCGCAGATCCGTCGCAACCTGCCAATCGAGACCCATATCATGGATCTCGAGGACGCGAAGAAAAAAGGTGCGATGGCGCTGTTTGGTGAGAAATACGACGAGCGCGTTCGCGTGCTGAGCATGGGCGATTTCTCTACCGAGCTGTGCGGCGGTACGCACGCCTCGCGCACCGGTGACATTGGCCTGTTCCGCATTGTTTCCGAGTCGGGTACGGCGGCAGGCGTGCGTCGTATTGAAGCGGTAACCGGTGAAGGTGCGATTGCCAGCCTGCATGCGCAGAGCGATCAGCTGCACGACATCGCGCAGCTGCTGAAAGGCGATAGCCAGAACCTGGGCGAGAAAGTGCGCGTTGCGCTGGATCGCACGCGTCAGCTGGAAAAAGAGCTGCAGCAGCTGAAAGAGCAGGCTGCGGCGCAGGAGAGTGCAAACCTCTCCAGCAAGGCTGTAGACATTAAGGGCGTTAAACTGCTGGTCAGCGATCTGGCGGGCGTTGAGCCTAAGATGCTGCGTACTATGGTCGACGATCTCAAGAACCAGCTTGGTTCTACCGTTATCGTGCTGGCGACAGTGGCAGAAGGTAAGGTTTCTCTGATTGCGGGCGTCTCTAAGGATGTGACCGACCGCGTAAAAGCAGGGGAACTGATTGGTATGGTCGCTCAGCAGGTGGGCGGCAAGGGTGGCGGTCGTCCGGACATGGCGCAAGCCGGTGGTACGGATGCGGCGGCACTTCCTGCGGCATTAGCCAGCGTTGAAAGCTGGGTAAGCGCGAAACTGTAATAACTACAAAGCACAAGCAGACGCCATAGCGGTAACGTTATGGCGTCTTGTTCACTGTGCTATCGATAACGATAAAGTCAGGTTGAGTTTGTGTATATCGGCTAAACTTACGTTTAACAGAATGTGATGCCGTGACTGCTTACACTTTACGTGTTTGTCATCGCTTACTTTTTGGCGTTATATGATGGATAATGCCGGGATACAAGAGACCCGACTCTTTTAATCTTTCAAGGAGCAAAGAATGCTGATTCTGACTCGTCGAGTTGGTGAGACCCTCATGATTGGGGATGAGGTCACCGTGACAGTTTTAGGGGTAAAGGGTAACCAGGTACGTATTGGTGTTAACGCTCCTAAAGAAGTATCTGTCCACCGTGAAGAGATCTACCAGCGTATCCAGGCTGAAAAATCCCAGCAGTCCAGTTACTGATATTGTCGCGTCTCGCTGTCGGGCGAGACGCAACCCTCCTGTCATTTTTCCTGCTCAACGTTACCGTTTAATTTCAAACGCTCTCTTTTTAACCACTCCGTTACCCTAAACTCGCTCTTACGCCGCCATTTCTGCATAGGTTTTCTGTGAAGATGCCTGCAAAATCCGCTTATAAAACACCCTCTTTGCGGCTTTTACATGCGAATTGCGTGTGATTTGTGCAAACGATAAAAGCTTTTGGAAAATTGTTTGACTTATAAGTCCCAGAAAGTAATATATGCGCCACGCAGCGACGAGAAGCTCTTAACGAGTAACTCGAAGCACTCGAAAGAGGCGTTGTGTGGTGAGGTGGCCGAGAGGCTGAAGGCGCTCCCCTGCTAAGGGAGTATGCGGTCAAAAGCTGCATCCGGGGTTCGAATCCCCGCCTCACCGCCATTTTGCATCCGTAGCTCAGCTGGATAGAGTACTCGGCTACGAACCGAGCGGTCGGAGGTTCGAATCCTCCCGGATGCACCATCTATTACTTCATATTGCTTTAGAAGTGATATGAATATCGAGCAGTACAGTAGTAAATCCCGATGCATCCGTAGCTCAGCTGGATAGAGTACTCGGCTACGAACCGAGCGGTCGGAGGTTCGAATCCTCCCGGATGCACCATTTACTATTTCTGAAAGCAGTACCCTGATGCATCCGTAGCTCAGCTGGATAGAGTACTCGGCTACGAACCGAGCGGTCGGAGGTTCGAATCCTCCCGGATGCACCATATTCTCCGAGATAATAGCCACGCTGTTGTTTCAAGGTCTGCGGGTTAATCGCAAGCACCAGGGAGGATAACGTTGCTTTAGCAACGGCCCGAAGGGCGAGGCGCAGCCGAGTAATCCTCCCGGATGCACCATTTACTGTTTCTAAAAGCATTTCCCGATGCATCCGTAGCTCAGCTGGATAGAGTACTCGGCTACGAACCGAGCGGTCGGAGGTTCGAATCCTCCCGGATGCACCATATTCTCCTGGATAACAGCGATGCTGTTGTTTTAAGGTCTGCGAGTTAATCGCAAGCACCAGGGAGGATAACGTTGCTTTAGCAACGGCCCGCAGGGCGAGGCGTAAGCCGAGTAATCCTCCCGGATGCACCATCTTCTCCTTCTTTGTTTATTCCTTCGACGTTCCGTCAGCAATCACACTCTCTGTCAGCGACAAAAACCACCATTTACGATAAAGTAATGCTTTGTTAATCGGTTAGTGAGAGCACGATGTACGCACAGTATGACGGTTTGATCTTCGATATGGATGGTACTCTTCTGGATACCGAACCCACGCATCGTCAAGCCTGGACCGACGTCCTGGGCCGCTACGGTATGCGTTTCGACCTTCAGGCGATGATCGCCCTCAACGGCTCCCCAACCTGGCGTATTGCACAGGCCGTGATTGAACTGAATCAGGCCGATCTCGACCCGCACCTGCTCGCACGCGAAAAAACCGATGCGGTAAAAGCCATGCTCTTAGATACCGTACGTCCATTGCCGCTGATTGATGTGGTAAAAGAGTGGCACGGGCGTCGCCCGATGTCGGTGGGGACGGGCAGCGAAAGCGCGATTGCAGAGGCATTACTCAACCATCTTGGCCTGCGCCACTATTTCTCTGCCGTGGTAGCCGCCGATCATGTTAAACATCACAAGCCCGCACCGGACACCTTCCTGCTCTGCGCAGAATTAATGGGCGTCCCTGCGGCAAAATGTGTCGTGTTTGAAGATGCCGATTTCGGTATCCAGGCCGCGCGTGATGCTGGAATGGATGCGGTGGATGTGCGCTTACTGTGAGTGACGCGCTGTCACTCGCCTCATTATTCGCCAGCAGTTTTTTAAGCGCCACGCTGTTACCGGGCAATTCGGAAGTGGTGCTGGTGGCGATGCTGTTGTCCGGCGTGAGTCAGCCCTGGCTGCTTGTATTAATAGCAACAATGGGTAATAGCCTTGGAGGGCTGACTAACGTTATTCTTGGGCGTTTCTTTCCGCTGCGTGAAAAATCGCGCTGGCAGGAAAAGGCAGTCGGCTGGCTAAAACGCTATGGCGCTGCCACGCTGTTATTAAGCTGGATGCCTGTAATAGGCGATTTACTGTGTCTGCTGGCGGGATGGATGCGCATCTCTTGGGGACCGGTGCTCTTTTTTTTGTGCCTTGGCAAGGCGTTGCGCTATGTTCTCGTGGCGTGGGCAACACTACAGGGTATGACGTGGTGGCACTAATTGGTGGAATGAATACGCGACCTTCAATCGTCAACCATTACAATTATGCTGAGTAACATTACTTTGACAGGCGGGAGGTCAATTTGATCCCGGACGTATCTCAGGCGCTGGCCTGGCTGGAAAACCACCCTCAGGTATTGAAGGGTATTCAGCGTGGTCTTGAGCGTGAAACGCTGCGCGTTAACGCGGACGGTAGCTTAGCGACGACGGGTCACCCGAAGGCGTTAGGCTCGGCGCTGACACATAAATGGATCACAACCGATTTCGCTGAAGCGCTGCTGGAGTTCATCACCCCAGTAGAGGGTGATATTGATCATATGCTGACGATCATGCGCGATATCCATCGCTACACCGCGCGCAACATGGGCGACGAACGTATGTGGCCCCTCAGCATGCCGTGCTATATCGAGCAGGGGCAGGAGATTGAGCTGGCGCAGTACGGCACGTCAAATATTGGTCGGCTGAAAACGCTCTACCGTGAGGGGCTGAAAAACCGCTACGGCGCGTTGATGCAGACCATCTCTGGCGTGCACTACAACTTCTCGTTGCCGATGGCTTTCTGGCAGGCGAAATGTGGTGAAACGGATAAAGACGCGATCTCTGAAGGCTACTTCCGCCTGATCCGCAACTACTACCGTTTCGGCTGGGTGATCCCGTATCTGTTTGGTGCCTCCCCGGCGATCTGTTCTTCGTTCCTGCAGGGGAAACCGACCACGCTGCCGTTCGAGAAGACCGACTGCGGAATGTACTATCTCCCGTACGCCACCTCTCTGCGCCTGAGCGATCTCGGTTATACCAATAAATCGCAAAGCAATCTCGGTATTACGTTTAACGAATTGCACGAATATGTGGCAGGATTGAAGCGGGCGATCAAAACCCCGTCGGAAGAGTACGAGAAAATCGGCCTCGAAAAAGACGGCAAACGCCTGCAAATCAACAGCAATGTGCTGCAGATTGAAAACGAGCTGTATGCGCCTATTCGTCCTAAGCGCGTAACGCGCAGCGGTGAAACCCCGTCGGATGCGCTGCAGCGCGGCGGGATTGAATACATTGAAGTGCGCTCGCTGGATATCAACCCGTTCTCACCGATTGGCGTTGATGAACAGCAGATTCGCTTCCTGGATCTGTTTATGGTCTGGTGCGTGCTGGCGGATGCGCCGGAAATGAGTTCAGACGAATTGCTCTGTACCCGTACAAACTGGAACCGCGTGATTCTGGAAGGGCGTAAACCGGGTCTGACGCTGGGTATCGGCTGCGAAACGGCACAGTTCCCGCTGACCACAGTCGGCAAAGATCTGTTCCGCGATCTGAAGCGTGTTGCCCGGACAATGGACAGCATCGACGGCGGAGAGGCGTATCAACTGATCTGCGACCAGCTGGTGGAATGTTTTGATAATCCGGAACTGACGTTCTCAGCGCGCATTCTGCGTTCTATGATTGATCAGGGCATCGGTGGTACGGGGCGTTCACTCTCGGCGGAGTACCGTGAGATGCTGATCCAGGAGCCGTTAGAAGTGCTGAGCGAAGCGGATTTTGTAGCGGAACGCGATGCGTCCGTTGTGCGTCAGAAAGAGGTTGAAGCGGCGGATACCGAGTCGTTTGAGGCGTTTCTGGCGAAGCAGGCTTAAGCAGAAAAGAAAAAGGCCACATCGCTGTGGCCAAAATATACATCTCTGAATTCAGGGATGATGATAACAAATGCGCGTCTTTCATATACTCAGACGCGCATTCTGTAGAAGAGTTCAGTTTATTTTAAAAAAAATCACTATCGGAGGTGACGTATGCCGTTATTAGATAGCTTTACTGTCGACCATACCCGTATGGAAGCACCTGCAGTCCGCGTGGCGAAGACCATGCACACCCCGCACGGCGACACGATCACCGTCTTCGATCTGCGTTTCTGCGTGCCAAACAAAGAAGTGATGCCGGAGAAAGGCATTCATACGCTGGAACACCTGTTCGCTGGCTTCATGCGTGACCACCTGAACGGCAACGGCGTTGAGATCATCGATATCTCTCCGATGGGCTGCCGTACCGGTTTCTACATGAGCCTGATTGGCGTGCCTGATGAGAAGCGCGTCGCGGATGCCTGGAAAGCGGCGATGCAGGACGTTCTGAAGGTGAAAGAGCAGAACCAGATCCCTGAGCTGAACGTTTACCAGTGCGGTACCTACCAGATGCACTCTCTGGAAGAAGCGCAGGAGATCGCGCGCCACATCATCGAGCGTGATGTTCGCGTGAACAGCAACGAAGAGCTGGCCCTGCCAAAAGAAAAACTGCAGGAACTGCACATCTAGTATTGTGCCTGTGGATGCCCGGTGGCGCTTCGCTTACCGGGCCTACATTGTGTTGGTGCCTCCTTTGACCACAACCGCGACTTTCTCCTTTACCCATCGTCCCCTCGTTCCGTTCGCTCATGATTACGCTCATGGTGACAGCGAGCCGTGGCATGAGCACGACTGCGCGCAGCTGCTGCACACCCTGAGCGGTGTGGTTCGGGTGGATACCGCATCGGGCTGTTGGGTTGTGCCCCCAGGCCGCGGCGTCTGGCTGCCGGCGGGGACCCGCCACTCGCTTCGCATCACCGGCAACGTGGCGGCGCGAACGCTGTTTATCGATCCGCTGGCGCGGGCCGATCTCCCGGCCACTTGCCAGATCGTGCAGATCGCGCCGTTGCTGCGCGAACTGATCCTCGTCTCCCTTGCTTTACCTGAATCGTACTCACCCGGAAGCCGGGATGAGCGCGTCTATGAGCTCATTCTTGATGAAATCCGCACTATGCCGGTGCTGCCGTTTCACCTGCCGGAGCCGGAAAGTGAGGCGTTACGTCGCCTGTGTCTGCAAATCCGGCAAAGCCCGGGTGAAAGCTGGAGCAGCGCGCAGGCTGCGAGCATGATGAACATGAGCGAGCGCACCCTGAACCGCCATTTCCAGCAGCAGACGGGATTAAGCTACGGAGAGTGGCTGAGAAGGGCGCGCCTTCTGGAAGCCTTAGTGCGGCTGGCGGAGGGCCAGCCGGTATTGCGTGTGGCGCTGGATCTGGGCTACGGCAGCCACAGCGCCTTTACGGCGATGTTCCGCCGCGTGATGGGCGTCTCCCCCAGCGATTACTTTAAGAACGACTGACGGCGTTAAACAGCGCCTGAAGCGAGGCGCGCGCCACGTCGCTATCAATGCCCACGCCCCAGCGACTGTTGCCGTCCTGGAACAGGCAGCGGATGTAGGCCACCGAGCGGCTGTCGCTGCGTTCGCCTAACGTATGCTCGTGGTAATCCTTAATCACGAACGGGGCGGTGACCCAGCGGCTTAAGCCCTGAGCGGCGGCGGAGAGCAGACCGTTACCCTGGCCTTCCAGCTGACGCGTTCCCCCCTGCGTAGCGATGCTGGCCGTCAAACACAGCTGGCCATCCTGCTGGCTGTCGCTGCGGTAGGATTGCAGCGCAAACTGCGGCGTGGCCACCAGGCCGTAGCGAGTGCGGAACAGCTGCCACAGCGCATTCTGCGTCATCTCTTTTCCGTGACGATCGGTTTCCTGCTGCACGTGCTGGCTGAAATCCTGCTGCAGGGCGCGGGGCAGTTTCAGACCATGATTCTGTTCGATCAGCCACGCGCTGCCGCTTTTTCCTGACTGGCTGTTCACGCGGATCACCGCTTCGTAGGTGCAGCCAATATCCTGCGGATCGACGGGCAGGTAGGGCATCTCCCAGCGATCGCCTGGCCTGCGGGCATCAAAGCCTTTTTTGATCGCGTCCTGATGCGAGCCGGAGAAGGCGGTATAGGCCAGCCGCCCGGCCCAAGGGTGGCGCGGATGTACCGGCAGCTGATTGCAGGTTTCCACCACTTCCACCACCCGGTTCATATCGCTAAAGTCCAGATTCGGGCTAACCCCCTGGCTGTAGAGGTTCATTGCCAGCGTCACCAGGCAGACGTTGCCCGTACGTTCCCCGTTACCAAACAGACAGCCCTCCACGCGGTCAGCCCCCGCCATTACGGCCAGCTCCGCGCAGGCGACGCCGGTACCGCGGTCATTATGCGGATGCACGCTGATGCAGACATCGCGGCGGCGGCTAAAGTGGCGACAGAAATACTCGATCTGGTCGGCATAGACGTTCGGCGTGCTCACTTCGACGGTGGCGGGTAAGTTGATCACCATTGGCCGTTCGTCGCATGGCTGCCAGATCTCCGCGACGGCTTCACAAATCTCCAGCGCAAACTCTGGTTCGGTAAAGCAGAAGGTTTCCGGGGAGTATTCATACTGCCAGCGGGTGTCCGGGTTCTCTTCACACAGCTGACGAATAAGCCGCGTGGCGCGCGTCGCCAGCTCGACGACTTGCGCTTTCTCCATGCCGAACACCAGGCGGCGGAACAGCGGGGCGGTGGCGTTGTAGAGATGGACGGTGGCCTGCTTCGCGCCGCGCAGGGATTCAAAAGTGCGATGGATGAGATCTTCCCGTGCCTGAGTGAGCACCTGAATCGTCACGTCATCCGGGATGCGGTTTTCTTCAATCAGCTGACGAACAAAGTTGAAATCCGTCTGCGAGGCGGAAGGAAAAGCGACCTCGATCTCTTTGAATCCGCAGCCCAGCAGCAGGTCCCAGAACTGCAGCTTGCGCGTGCTGTCCATCGGCTCGGCAAGGGCCTGGTTGCCATCTCGCAGGTCGGTTGAGAGCCAGCGCGGCGCGCGGGTGATGCGTTGCTCCGGCCAGCGGCGGTCGGGCAGGGAAAGGGTCGGATAGGGTTGGTACTTGTCGGCGGGTGTGTTCAGCATGATGCGCTCCTGTTGTCTTTTCACTATCGTGAATCGATTTCAGGCGCGCTGCTTTATCGGAACTGACAATGGCTGTCGCGTTCTGGACACGGTGGCGATTGTTGCCCGGTGGCGCTGCGCTTACCGGGCCTACGAATGGTGGCCCGGTAAGCGTAGGCCGGGTAAGGCGTAGCCGCCACCCGGCAACTCGTGCACAGAACTAGTGCGCGCCACCGCCGCCGCTACCGGCGCCAAACGGTGGTTTAGCAAACCACACCAGCCCCAGCAGGACGATAAAGATCCCTGCCGATATCCAGAAAATCTCGTTGGCCGAGATAATCAGCCCCTGGTTGGTGATCTGCTGGGCAATCCACCCTGACGCCTGCTGCTCCGTCATACCCATTCCCTGAAGCTGGTTGTACATTTCGCGGGAGTTCGGGTTGAACGGGTTCACCGCTTCGGTCAGCTGCGCATGGTGCATCGATTCACGGTTAGTCCACAGGGTGGTGGTGATCGACGTACCGATGGAGCCCGCCAGCGTTCGCGTAAAGTTCGACAGGCTCGATGCCGCCGCCATGCGTTCAGGCGGTAAACCGGAAAGCGTGATGGTGGTCAGTGGCATAAAGAAACACGCCACGGCAAAGCCCTGAATAAACTGCGGCCACGCGGACGCGCCAAAGTCCATTCCCGGTTCGAACGTATACGCGCGCCAGTAGAAGCACACGGCGTACATGATAAAGCTGAACGTCACCAGCCTGCGCATGTCGAGCTTGTGGGCGAAGCGGCCAATAATCGGCGACAGCAGAACCGGAATCAATCCAACCGGTGCCGAGGCTAAACCTGCCCAGGTTGCGGTGTAGCCGTATACCTCCTGCAACAGCTGCGGCAGCAGTACAATCGCGCCGAAGTAGAGCATGTAGGCGAGGCTGATACACAGACAGCCAATGGTGAAGTTTCGCGACTTAAACAGCGACAGGTCGACTATCGGGTTATCGTCCGTCAGCTCCCAGACAATCAGGAAGCTCAGCGACACCACCGCGACAATCGTCAGGATGATGATCTCCCGGGAGTTGAACCAGTCCAGCTCTTTGCCCTGGTCGAGCATGACCTGCAGGCTACCGATGCCGATAACCAGCAATGCCAGACCAATGGCGTCGATACGCCGCTGTTCCGTCCGGGTTTCTCTGCCGCGCAGCGTCTGGAGCGTCAGCATTACCACGATGGCGCCAATCGGTACGTTGATGAAGAAGATCCAGCCCCAGTGATAGTTGTCGCTGATATAGCCGCCTAAGATAGGCCCGCAAATCGGGGCGACAATCACGGTCATTGACCATAGCGCCAGCGCAATTGAGCGTTTGGCGGGCGGGTAGTTGTTCAGCAGTAAACTCTGCGACAGCGGAATCAACGGCCCGGCGACAATCCCCTGAATAACGCGGAAGAATATCAGCATCGTCAGGCTGCTGGACATGCCGCACGCCCAGGAGGCAAGAACGAACAATACCGTCGACCAGAGGAACAGCTTCACTTCACCGACGCGCTTTGCCAGCCAGCCGGTAATCGGAATGGAGATGGCGTTTGCCACCCCAAACGAGGTAATGACCCAGGTCCCCTGGCTCAGCGACGAGCCAAGGTTACCGGCGATGGTCGGGATCGCCACGTTCGCGATGGTGGAGTCCAGCACCTGCATGAATGTCGCAAGAGAGAGCGCAATGGTCATGATGACCAGCTGCGCCCCTTCCAGCGGTTTTTGCGGCTTTTGCTGTTGCATAACGCTCACCTTCGGATTAACCGGCGTTTGCCTTCACGATGTCATCGATCAGCTTGTTGACCGGATCGAGGCTAATTTCACGGGCGTTGCTTTCATAAGCCGGGCTGCTGCGAACCTGGCTTGCCAGGATCTGACCGTCGCGGTTGGCGGTGTCGACCGTCACCAGCGTAGAGAGGCCGATACGCAGCGGGTGATCCGCCAGCTGTTTGGCATCCAGCTCAATACGCACAGGCAGACGCTGAACCACTTTGATCCAGTTACCGGTGGCGTTTTGCGCAGGCAGCAGGGAGAAGGCGCTGCCGGTCCCCATATCCAGGCCGACCACTTTACCGGTGTACTTCACGTCATCGCCGTAGATGTCGCTGACAACCGTCGCGGTCTGGCCGATACGCATATGGGCAAGCTGCGTCTCTTTAAAGTTAGCGTCTACCCACAGATTGTCTGCCGGCACGACCGCCATCAGCGGCGTGGTTGGGCTAATCTGGGCCCCTGGCTGGACGGAGCGACGGGAGACATAGCCGGTCATCGGGCTGACGATTTTAGTACGCTGCAGGGCAAGCCACGCGTTACGCACTTCGGTCGCCGCCTGCTGAACGGCGGGCTGGTTTTCCAGGCTGGTGCCCAGCACCATCGCCTGGTTGGCGTTGTACTGTTGAATGGCCACATCCAGCTGTGCCTGAGCGCTGGCCACGGCATCGCGGGCGTGCTGCAGCTCTTCACGGCCAATCAGGTTAGCCGTGCCGAGCGGCACGCGGCGGTTCAGGTCGCTCTGCGCCTGCGCCAGTGCCGTTTTCTGCACGTCGATGTTGGCCTGCAGCTGTTTGCTGTTGATCATCAGCTGGCGGGTCTGACGGACGCTGGAGGCCAGCGCGGTCTGTGCTTTTTCAAACGCCTGCTGGGCGTCGGTTGGATCGAGGGTCACCAACACATCGCCTTTTTGCACAAAGTCGGTATTGTCAGCCCAGACTTTCGTCACGCTGCCCGACACCTGCGCCATAATTTGTACCTGGTTCCCTGCCACGTACGCGTCGTCAGTCTCTTCAGTATGACGCAGTACTAAAAACCAATAGATCCCATATGCCACGGCAATAATGATAAAGAGCAAGGTCAACAGAAGAAGGGCGCTCTTACGTTTGCCTTTCTTGTTGCCCGGCTGCTGCGGGGTAGTGCTCTCCGCATTTGCGCTCATTGTAGTTCTCCACGATCTTCTTATTTTCACATCGGCTGAGCCGACCTGTTGTCAGAAAGGCCAGCAGTGTGACGTGCTGGCCTGTCGGTTTTCTTATGAATCTGGAATGGTGAGCGTGTCGTCGCGTTAGCGCAGCGCCTCAAGAACGGCGCCGTCTTCATCCATCTGGTCAAGACGGGTGAGCAGCTTGCGAGTGATGTGCTCAAGCTGGTCGCGCTCGGCGGTGCTGAGGACAGACCAGAGTTTGTGCAGGCAATTGTGCTGAGGTGGCAGCACCTCGCGCAGGAACTGGTGACCTTTATCGGTCAGTTGCAGATGCAGGCAGCGGCGATCGTTGTCGCTTTCACGGCGCTCAATCCAGCCACGCTTTTCGAGTTCATCGGCAATACGGGTCGCATTGGTACGGGAAGAGCCCAGCGCGCAGCTCAGTTCGGAAGGCTGAATGCTGTGATTTTCCTGAGACTCCAGCGTAATCAACGCCATAAACAACGTCTCGTTAATCCCTTGAGCTTTCAGCATTTTATTACGGTTTTCCAGTAGCTTACCCTGCATGTGCATGCACAGGCGAGTCAGCAGGATTTCCTGGTACGGGAAGTCCTCATGGCGACTGGCGCGGAATTTAAGCATTTGTTCAATGGGCGTAAACGAACTATCCATTTGGGCATAACCTCATTAATTACAGCCGATATAGTAACGATGGTGACAAATAATGTAAATGAATTATTTGTGCGGTTATATCCGCCAAATCAATGTCACCATCAGAAAGCGCCGGGTAAGTCCGTGACCCGGTGAGCACAGAAAGCGTAGGGTGTGAACCCGCTGAAGAGAGGATGTGAGGACGGGGGTCTGAACTATTCATGCCGATTGTAAATATGTCACCCACATTAAAATTTCTGGGATAAATGATTACGTTTACATTAACAGAGTGAAAGGCCTCTTAACACCCTAAGAGGCCAACGCAATGTAAAACTTAGTGAATTGCATCCTGGCGATGGTAACCACGCCACCATACTAGCAGGTTAAGGGTGGCGACGATGGCCCCGATCGCACATACCCCCGACCAGCCTGCATGCTGCCACGCCGACGCTGAAATGAGCGAACCCGCCGCGCCGCCAATGAAGTAGCTGGTCATGTAACCGGCCGTCAGGCGGTTACGCGCCTCTGGCTTCACGCGATAGATGACGGTCTGATTGGTGATGTGAACGCCCTGAACGGTGAGATCGAGCACCAGGATGCCGACGATCAGCGCCAGCACCGAGACGTGCCCGTACCAGATTGCCGCCCAGGAGAGCAGAAGTAAAATCAGCCCTGCGGAGGTGGTCAGGTGGGATTTACCCTTGTCGGCCAGCCCGCCTGCGGGACGTGCGCCCAGTGCGCCTGCGGCACCGGCCAGACCGAACAGGCCAATCACCCCTTCGGAATAATTGAACGGCGGCGCTGCAAGCAGAAACGCCATCGACGTCCACAGAATGCTGAAGTTGGCGAAGGTGAAACAGCCCAGCAGGGCGCGGGTACGCAGAAGCTTATCCTGGGTGAACAGACTGAAAACGGAGGCCAGAAGCTGCGGGTAGTTCAGGTGGTTTTCCTGCTTCACTTTTGGCAGCCCGCGCCACAGCGCCAGCGCCATGATGACCATCAGTACGCTCGCTACCCAGTATACGGTGCGCCAGCCGCCGAGGCTTGCCAGCAGGCCGGCAACGGTACGCGCCAGCAAAATCCCCAGCAGCAGGCCGCTCATGATGGTGCCCACCACCTTGCCGCGTTTTTCCGGAGAGGCGAGGGTCGCGGCGAGCGGGACCAGGATTTGCGCCACCACGGAGAACAACCCCGTTAGCGCGGTACCGACGATCATCATCGTCAGCGACTGGCTGCTGGCGGTGATCAGCATCCCACCGGCGGCCAGCAGTGTCATGGACACGATCAGCATTCGGCGTTCAAACATATCGCCGAGCGGCACCAGGAACAGCAGTCCGGCGGCATAGCCGAGCTGTGCAGCGGTAACGATAAAGCCTGCGGAGCTGGCGGAGAGATTGAACGCGCGGGCGATGGTGTCGAGAAGAGGCTGCGCGTAATAGTTGCTGGCGACCGCCAGACCCGTTGCCACGGACATTAAAAGGATGAGTGCGGGGCTAAGCCCTTGAGTGGTTTTTGTCATTAGTTTCAGGAATCGTTAGTTGAGTGATTATTTTTCCGGAAACCATAATAGCTAATGATTGTGAATGTTGGGGGATTGTTATGTGTGTGTTTGTGCGGTTAATCCCCTCACCCCAGCCCTCTCCCCAAAGGGGAGAGGGTGTATAAAGTCCCCTCTCCCCTTTGGGGAGAGGGTTAGGGTGAGGGGCAGGGGGTTGTTTTTACTTCTGCGCCGCAAGCGCCTCTTTCACCCAGCCGTCAAACTGCTGCTGGTGGGCTTTGATCCAGCCGTCCACGTGGCCTTTCACATCCGCTTCGGAGGATTTACCCGCGTGCATCATCGCGTTCTGGGCGTTGATGTCCGCCAGCGGCAGCTTCATCACCGAGAACAGCTTCGCCGCTGCCGGGTTTTTCTCGGCCCAGGCTTTGTTCGCCACGATATGCATGGTGTTCACCGGGAAGCCGTAGTTCATGCCGTTCGGCAGCTTGGTGTCAATGTCTTTCTGCTCGCCCGGCAGGGAGGAGAACGGCACCTGCAGCCACACCACGTCTTTACCCGGCTTCAGCACGTCGCTCACCCAGTACGGCGTCCAGGTGTAGTAGATCACCGGTTTACCCTCTTTGAAGCGGGCAATGGTGTCGGCCATCATCGCCGAATAGTTGCCGTGGCTCACGTCGACCGTTTTCGCCAGATCGAAGGCTTTGTTCTGGTGGTTAATCACCGCTTCACAGCCCCAGCCCGGCGAGCAGCCCATCATGTCGGCCTTGCCGTCACCGTTGGTGTCGAACAGTTTGGCGATCTTCGGATCTTTCAGCTGTTCAATGTTGGTGATGTGATACTTATCGGCGGTTTTCTTGTCGATCAGATAACCCTGCGCCGCGCCGGTCACGAAGGTGCCTTCGCGGTAGAATTTCTTGTCGCCACCGGCGGCGGCATACATATCGTCGTGCAGCGGCTGCCAGTTCACCGCGGTGAAGGTGGCGTCACCGGAAGCAATCGAAGTGTAGCCCACGTTGTAATCCACTTCGCTCGGCGTGTTAACCGTGTAGCCCAGCTTC
This sequence comes from Enterobacter sp. DC4, assembly GCF_000568095.1. Classification (NCBI taxonomy): domain Bacteria; kingdom Pseudomonadati; phylum Pseudomonadota; class Gammaproteobacteria; order Enterobacterales; family Enterobacteriaceae; genus Enterobacter; species Enterobacter sp. DC4. Next base: position 191,344 of record NZ_AZUB01000006.1, read on the forward strand.
TCCAGTGCGCGGCTGACGATCAGCGTCTGGAAGCTCTCTTCCGAAATGGTGCTCTGCACCGGCTGCACGGTAATGCCTTTACCCGGCAGGTCAGCCGCGAACGTGCTGGTGGAGACAAGGGTAGCAAACGCTGTGGCAAAAAGTACGTTATGTCGCATCGTTGTTCCTTATTTTGATTTCGTGAAAGGGCGGGTGAGTAACCCGACCGGGCCGGTGGTATACCAGCGACGGTTGCCGCGACTGCGTGAATCACGACCGACGGCCTGGGTCAGGCGGTCAAGAATAATGGCGAGGATGACAATCCCGACGCCGCCGACGGTGGCCAGCCCCATGTCGAGGCGGCCTATGCCGCGCAGCACCATCTGGCCCAGTCCGCCAACGGCGATCATCGAGGCAATCACCACCATTGAGAGTGCCAGCATCAGCGTCTGGTTAACGCCCGCCATGATGGTTGGCATGGCCAGCGGGAGCTGAACTTTAAATAGCATCTGGCGCGGGCTGGCACCGAACGAGCGTGACGCCTCGATCAGGTCCGCAGGCACCTGGTTGATCCCGAGAATGGTCAGACGAATAATCGGCGGCAGGGCGAAGATAATGGTCACCACCACGCCCGGCACGTTGCCGATGCCGAACAGCATGACAATCGGCACCAGATAGACGAACGCCGGGGTGGTCTGCATTGCATCCAGCAGCGGACGAATTATCTTCGCGGCCCGCGGGCTGCGCGCCAGCCAGATCCCCATCGGCAGGCCGATGACGATGCAGAAGAGCAGGGCGGTCAGCACCAGTGCCAGGGTTATCATCGCCTGCGACCACGCGCCAATCGCGCCAATGGCAATCAGCGAAATCAGCGTGGCGATCCCCATCCCGGCGCTACCAAACTGCCAGGCGATCAGAGAGAACAGGATAATGGCGACCGGCGCTGGCATGCCCAGCATCAGCTGCTGGAAGCCGTTCAGGATGTAATCCACCGGGATGCGGATCCCCTGGAAAACCGGACGGAAGTGCGTCACCACCCAGTCGATCCCCTCCGTCACCCAGCTGTCCAGCGGGATCAGCGTTTTATGGAACGGATCCATGATGTTGAAGTGTTCTGGCGCAGGCGCGGGTGTGCTATTGAGCCAGTCTGCCGCGCCGCCGCCGTCGGCAGGAGCGGGCGTGGAACCCCACGCGTCGGCGGATTGTGCAGCGCTGTCCGCTGCTTCAGTGGTACCCCACGGGTTAGTTTGGTCAGCCATTGTTTGCCCCCTCGCGATCTAAAGCCTGCAGCAGCATCCGTTTTGAAATGATGCCGACGTACTGTTGTTCCTCGCCCACGACCGGCACGGCGCACGGCGCCTGACCCACGTGAGAGAGCAACTCGCTGAGCGGCGTTTCGGCGTCCACGGCAAGCGGAGCGTCAATTAACGCCGCATCGATTCCCTGGTTCTCAGTGAGAGCCGTTTTCAGGGAGTCTATGGAGACAACGCCAACAAATTTATTGCCGCGTTCAACCAGATAACCGTATTCACGGTCTTCGTCCTGCAGCAGCTTCAGCGCCGAGCGCGGGCCAAAGCCTGGGGTTTTACGAATAATGCCGTTTGGCGTTCGACGGGCAATATCTTTGGCGCTAAAGACCTGGCTAATATCCACGCCGCGGAAGAAGGTGCGCACATAATCATTTGCCGGATTATTGAGAATTTCATCCGGCGTGCCGACCTGCACCACTTCACCGTTTTGCATAATGGCAATACGGTCGCCAATACGCATGGCTTCATCCAGATCGTGGGAAATAAAGACAATCGTTCGCTGATGTTTAGCCTGTAATTTTACCAGCTCATCCTGCATCTCGGTGCGAATTAACGGATCGAGGGCGGAGAAGGCTTCGTCCATTAATAATATGTCTGGATTAATGGCTAATGCGCGGGCTAATCCCACGCGCTGACGCATACCGCCGGAAAGTTCATCCGGGTACGCATGCACATAATTTTCCAGCCCGACCTGACGCAGTGCATCCAGGGCTTTTTCCTGACGTTCCTGAGCCGGCGTGCCGGCTAATTCCATGCCGAAAGCGGTATTATCCAGCACCGTCATGTGCGGCATTAGCGCGAATGACTGGAACACCATTGCGATCTTCTTTCTGCGCACCTCGCGAAGCTCGGCGTCTGATATTCTGGCGATATCCACGCCGTCAATCAGCACCTGTCCGCGGGTGGGTTCAATCAGGCGATTGAGAAGGCGAACCATAGTGGATTTACCCGAACCGGATAATCCCATGATGACAAAAATCTCGCCTTCTTCAATGGCCAGACTGGCGTCTTTAACGCCAAGCGATAGCCCGGTTTTTTCCAGAATTTGCTCTTTCGTAAGGCCTTTCTCAATATATTTGAATGCGCGCTGCGGATGCTCGCCAAATACTTTATAAAGATTTTTCACTTCTAATTTAATTGCCATGCAATAGAGAGTGTCCTGTTATTTGTTTATGCCGATATGATTACCATGGTAAATTGTTAACGGGCATAACCCTAACATACTGAGAATCTGAGACAACCCTGGGTTTGCTTATGACATGAATTTTCATGGAAGCGAAACGGCTGAATTTCCCATGAGTAAAGGGCTGAGCGCGATCTGAATTTTTCTCAATTTTTTGCTGCTGCATCGGGAAATTTCGCCTGAAATGGAATGATTCAGGCGAATATGACGTGGAAATTACAGTGTAGTTGCTTTGTAAATATTAGAGAGGGAATTGTTGGGTTTATATTAAATTAACGAACGTTAACGTTCATTAAAAATCCCAGTCTTCATCCTCGGTTTCTACCGCTTTGCCCATCACGTACGACGAACCCGACCCGGAGAAGAAATCGTGGTTTTCGTCGGCATTGGGCGACAGCGCGGCCAGAATCGCCGGGTTCACCTCCGCCATCTCCGGCGGGAAAAGCGCCTCGTAACCCAGGTTCATCAGCGCCTTGTTGGCGTTGTAGCAGAGGAAGGCCTTCACGTCATCCTCCCAGCCGGTGCCGGCGTAGAGTTCCTCGGTATAGCTCAGCTCGTTGTCGTACAGATCCATCAGCAAATCGAGCGCAAAGCCTTTAAGCTCCTCGCGCTTTGCCTCGCTGACTTTCTCCAGCCCTTTCTGATACTTATAGCCGATGTAATACCCGTGCACCGCTTCATCACGAATGATGAGCCGAATCAAATCGGCGGTGTTGGTGAGCTTGCCCCGGCTCGACCAGTACATGGGCAGCCAGAAGCCAGAATAGAAGAGGAACGATTCCAGAAACACGCTGGCGATCTTCTTCTTCAGCGGCTCGTCGGCCCGATAATACGTCAGCACCAGCTCCGCTTTTCTCTGCAATGACTCGCTCGCTTCACTCCAGGCATAGGCCGCGTCGACGTCTTTGGTCTGGCACAAGGTGGAGAAAATCGAGCTGTAGGAGCGGGCGTGCACCGCCTCCATAAAGCTGATGTTCGACATTACCGCCTCTTCGTGCGGCGTCAGCGCGTCACTCATCAGAGCCGGTGCGCCGACGGTATTTTGAATGGTGTCGAGCAGCGTCAGGCCGGTAAAAACGCGGATCGTCAGCTGCTGCTCGGCGTGGCTCAGCGTTTGCCAGGCCGGAATATCGTTGGAGAGCGGGACCTTTTCCGGCAGCCAGAAGTTGCTGGTCAGGCGGTTCCACACCTCCAGGTCTTTGTCGTCCTGGATTTTGTTCCAGTTAACGGCACTCACGCGTGACAGTTTCATCCTTTCTCCTTACAGCGCGCAGGACACGCAGCCTTCAATTTCGGTGCCTTCCAGCGCAAGCTGGCGCAGGCGAATGTAGTAGAGCGTTTTGATGCCTCTCTTCCAGGCGTAGATCTGCGCTCTGTTGATATCCCGCGTGGTGGCGGTATCCGGGAAGAACAGCGTCAGCGACAGCCCCTGATCCACGTGTTTTGTCGCCTCCGCGTAGGTATCGATGATTTTTTCCGGCCCGATCTCATACGCGTCCTGATACAGCGCCAGGTTCTCATTGGTCATAAACGGGGCAGGGTAGTAAACGCGCCCGGTTTTGCCTTCCTTACGAATTTCAATTTTCGATACGATCGGGTGAATGCTCGAGGTGGCGTGATTGATATAGGAGATCGAACCGGTTGGCGGCACCGCCTGCAGGTTCTGGTTGTAGATGCCGTAGCGCATCACGTCGTCACGCAGCTGCAGCCACATCTCACGCGTGGGGAGGGTAATCCCCGCGCGAGCAAACAGTTCGCACACTTTTTCGGTTTTCGGCTGCCAGTCGCCTTCCAGATACTGGCTGAAATATTCCCCGCTGGCGTAGCGGGACTGCTCAAAGCCCGCGAAGCGCTGGTCGCGCTCGCGCGCCAGCATCATTGAGGTGTGCAGCGCGTGCCAGGTGACGGTGTAAAAATAGAGGTTGGTGAAGTCCAGTCCTTCCAGACTGCCGTAGGCGATGCCTTCCCTCGCCAGATAGCCGTGGAGGTTCATCTGCCCCAGCCCGATGGCGTGCGACGCGGCGTTGCCCGCTTCAATAGACGGCACGCTGCGGATGTGGCTCATGTCCGACACCGCCGTCAGCCCGCGAATGGCGGTTTCTATCGTGCGGCCAAAGTCGGGTGAATCCATGGTGTGGGCGATATTCAGCGACCCGAGGTTGCAGGAGATGTCTTTGCCGATCTCCGCGTAGTCCAGGTTTTCGTCGTAGGCTGACGCGCTATTGACCTGCAAAATCTCCGAGCACAGGTTGCTCATGTTGATGCGCCCGGCAATCGGGTTCGCGCGGTTCACCGTATCCTCAAACATGATGTACGGATAGCCGGACTCAAACTGAATTTCGGCAAGCGTCTGGAAGAAATCGCGGGCGTTGATGGTTTTTTTGCGTATGCGATCGTCGGCCACCAGTTCGTCGTAGAGCTCGCTGATGGCCACGTCGCCAAAGGCCTTGCCGTAAATTCGCTCGATGTCATACGGCGAGAAGAGCGCCATCTCGGCATTCTCTTTGGCGAGCTTAAAGGTGATATCCGGGATCACCACCCCCAGCGACAGGGTTTTGATACGGATTTTTTCGTCGGCGTTTTCGCGTTTGGTATCGAGAAAACGCAGAATGTCCGGATGGTGCGCGTGCAGGTAAACCGCGCCCGCGCCCTGGCGCGCGCCAAGCTGGTTGGCGTAGGAGAACGCATCTTCCAGCATCTTCATCACCGGGATCACGCCGGAGGACTGGTTTTCGATGCGCTTGATCGGCGCGCCCGCTTCACGCAGGTTAGAGAGCAGAAACGCCACGCCGCCGCCGCGTTTGGAAAGCTGCAGCGCCGAGTTCACCGCGCGGCCAATCGACTCCATATTGTCTTCGATGCGCAGCAGGAAGCAGGAAACCAGCTCACCGCGCTGGGCTTTGCCGCAGTTGAGAAAGGTTGGCGTGGCGGGCTGGAAGCGTCCGGAGAGGATCTCGTCGGTGAGCTGTTCCGCCAGCGCTTCATCGCCCTGTGCCAGGGTCAGCGCGACCATCACCACGCGATCTTCAAAGCTTTCTAAGTAGCGTTTACCGTCGAAGGTCTTCAGGGTATAGCTGGTGTAGTATTTCCACGCGCCAAGGAACGTCTGGAAACGAAAGCCGCTGGCGTGGGCGCGTTCAAACAGCTTCACGACGAAGGCGCGTTCGTAGCGGGTGAGGACGCGCGCGTCGTAGTAGCCCTCGTTAACCAGATAGTCGAGACGTTCATTCTGGCTTGCAAAAGTCACGCTGTTGGGCCGCACGTGGGCGGCAAAAAAGGCGTCCACCGCCTCATGGTCTTTATTAAACTGAATGCGTCCCTCCCGGTCATAGAGGTTAAGCATGGCGTTTAATGCGTGGTAATCCGGCGTCGCCTGTATTACCCGTTCTGCGGTTGTCGTTGCCAAAATTCGTTCACTCCTTTACGCACGTTTTCGACGTCCTGCTGCGTCCCCATCAGCTCAAAGCGATAGAGATACGGCACGCCGCACTTTTGAGAGATGACATCTCCGGCGCGGCCAAAGGCATCGCCGAAATTGCGATTCCCCGCCGCAATGACGCCGCGGATCAGCTCCCGGTTATGGGGATCGTTCAGAAAGCGGATCACCTGGCGAGGCACAGCGCCCGCCGTACCGCCTCCGCCATAGCTGGGCACCACCAGAATGTAAGGTTCCTCTACCCGGATCCGCTCCCGCTCGTTAAGGGGAATGCGCACCGCAGGCAGCCCGACGCGCTCAATAAAGCGGAGCGTGTTTTCCGAGCTGCTGGAGAAGAACACCAGCCCACTCATGCCCGGGCGGCCTGCGCGGCGATGCGGTTGATCATGTCCGGGCGGAAGCCAGACCAGCTGGTCTCCCCGGCCACCACCACCGGAAGCTGACGGAAACCCTGCGCGCGAAGGGTATCGGCGGCCTCGGGCTGCTGGTCAATATTCACCATCTCAAACGCCACGCCGCGGCTTTCCATTGCCCGTTTGGTCGCGTGGCACTGAACACAATCGTTACGAGTGTAAATAATAATACTCATGATTCGTATTTCCATTTAAAATGAGATAACGGCGCGAGTCATCGCGTCAGGTTGTGTGTGTCTTGCTAAAAGGAATACTAGATGTAGTTGTCTTAAGTTTCAACCATACAAGATATGGGAAATTTAGATTGATGTTGTCCCGATGATGAGCACAGCTGGGCAGGGCAGGCTACACGGGTTTTACAGGCGAGAAGGCAAAGAAAAGCCCCGGCAGCCATTGGCCACCGGGGCAGATAACGGTGCGTGAGCGGGTTATTTACGCAGGCTAAGCAGAGCGCCCACAAAGATACCGACGGCCGCTACCGTGCCGAGCGTACAGAGCGGTTTCTCGCGCACGAAGGTCGTTGCGCAGCTGACCGCATCGCAGGCAGCCTGTGTCGTACGCGTGCGGCCGTTTAAGCGCGCGCGGGTTTCACGGAGCAGAGACTGAGCCTTACGCTTTGCGGCATCCGCTTCGTCCTTCGCGTCACTTCCCCAGGACTTCAGCACCTCTTCCAGCGTGTCCGCTAATTGGCTGACATCATTACGAATATCCTGAGCGTCGTCATTAATATCGTTTCGGTTCGGTCTGTTAAACATACGATCCTCCGTAATTTTGTGTTCCCGTTCAGTTTAGTTCAGAAATTTAATATCTGAAGCCCATCACGCGTTATCCGGCAGTTTATGGATTATTCTGAAAGCCCTGCTAATGCTGAATACTGTAAGGTTGCCGGGCAGGAAAAGATAACGAGGAAAAGATATGTATTTACGACCTGATGAGGTGGCGCGCGTTCTTGAAAAAGAGGGATTCACCATGGATGAGGTGACACCAAAAGCGTATGGATATCGCCGTGGCGATAATTATGTTTACGTTAATCGTGAAGCAAGAATGGGACGTACCGCTCTCATTATTCACCCGACGCTGAAAGACAGAAGTCTGTCATTTGCTGAGCCTGCCTCGGATATTAAAACCTGCGATCACTATCAGCAATTTCCGCTCTATTTGGGCGGTGAACGGCATGAGCATTATGGTATTCCGCATGGCTTCAGTTCACGCATGGCGCTGGAGCGGTTTTTGAAGGGACTGTTTGGCGACGTACAGTAAATTCGCGACTGGCGTGCGCCAGTCGCTTCACATCACGCTTTTGCCTGACTGTACTGGCTGACTTTAAACAGGCGGCGGCAGTAGTCGAGGAAATAGCCGTATACCGCACCCATCAGCATTGAAATCACAATATTCGAACTGACCGCCGCAGCGATCTGGTGCCAGTCTGCACCCACTGTCAGCAGAATGGCCACGTAAACCGGCGACTGGAACGTTACATAGGCCAGAACGTCCGCCAGGTTTTTCACCCAGCCTGCGGGGCTGATACGACGCGCAAAACGCATGACGGCATCGCGGTATAAGCCGTAAGGCCATGCAATAATTATATTGACCGGGATCGCCACCAGACGAGAAGAAAGTGACTGCTCGAAGGACATTCCGGAGAGGAATATTTCGATCAGCATGTTCACAACGGAACAGTAGACAACCATCGCGAAAGTATCCGCCACGGCATGGCGAAGGCGTGATTGCGGTGAGAACATGTCTGAACTCCTTGAGAAGAACACAAAAGAAACGATTTTCCTGAAGCGATTAGTGCTTTAGGTTGGTTTGTTTGACGTGTATAGAGTATATCTCTGTGTTTGAACTAACAACTAGTGATTAATTTTTATTTAATCGCCTTTTGTCCACAAAATTCTCTAAAAGTGATTGTTTTTTATGCGGTTCGTTATAATCTGTCTCGGTTGGCTGTTTTTTCAGGTAAATCATATGGTTGGTGTTTATGGCGCCAGCGTGAGAATCGTTCCTCTTGTGCGAGGCGTAGAATGCTGAAATTTTGATTAAAGTTGACCATTTATATTGATGCGATGATTGAATCCATGCGTATCCCGCAGGCGTTATAAGATAATATTCGCAGTGATATTTAAACATATTTACGCTACTGGCAGGGCGGCCCCATGGGTAGATATTTCAGCGGAAATGAATTATTCTGTCGACGATTTATCTATTTACCCTAAAGAGAAGGTTTTCAAATAATATGTCTTTGACGTTACAGAATCTTAATAATATCCGAACTCTGCGCGCCATGGCGCGTGAATTATCCCTGGACGTTCTTGAGGAAACGCTGGAAAAGGTCAGGGTCGTTACTGAAGAGAAACGGAGTGAGCTGGCGGAATTAGAGCAGCAGCGTGCTGAACAGCAGGAAAAAATTAATGCCCTGCTGGAACTGATGAAAGCCGATGGTATTTCACCGACTGACCTTCTGGGCTCTGAAAGGGCGCTGACGGGTAATCCAGCGAAAAAGCGCAAGCCGCGTGAAGCAAAATATCGTTTTATTGACCAGAACGGTGAAGAGAAAACGTGGACCGGCCAGGGCCGCACGCCGAAGCCTATTGCCAACGCGCTGGCAAACGGTAAATCGCTGGATGATTTTCTGATCTGACAGGTGAGCCGGGCGGTACACGCCGCCCGGCTGGCTGTTCAGCAGACGCCGAAATCGCCTTCTTCGGTATACGGCGCCACATCGGCAGCTTTCAGAGTATATTTCTCGCCTTGCTCATTGCTGGCCTGAACCGCCACAATGCTGTCACCGTTCACTTCGAGCACTTTCAGTTTCGGGCCGCCTTTACGCGGTTGCACATAATCACCGACAGAAAACATATTACCTCCTCATCGTTTTAGCGACCTTCACCTTAGCCCACGCATGACGCCGGGTACAGCGTATTTCACCGATTACTGCTTATGAGGTACGCCGGTTCCAGGGCATTACCCTGAGCAGTCGCGCCATACCGCAAAAGCCCGTCACACCGGCGAACAGCAGTCCGGCTCCGACAAAACCGCTGAGCAGGAAAAAAGCGCCGGAGACGCTATAGCCCAGCACCACGCCGCAGAGAATGAGCAGCCCGGCAGCAATTTGCACCTGACGCATCAGCGGCAGCGGCTGGGATTTGTCTTCGACGGTAGGCAGCCCGGCCTGCTTCCAGCCCTGAATACCCCCATCGACCACAAATGCCTGAGCGGGCGCGGCGGCCTGCGCAAGGCGGTCGGCATTGCCTGAGGTGCGGGCACCAGACTGGCAGTGAAAAATCACCGTATCCCTCGCCTGAGCGTTAAGACCGCCGGGGAAGGTATCCAGCGGCACGGACTGCGCGGCGGGAATATGCTCGCGGGCGTACTCGTCGGCATCACGAATATCAATCAGTTTTGCGCCTTCAGCGATGCGGGCGCTGGCCTCGCGTGGTGAAATAAGGGGAAGTGACATGGCGGCTCCTTACGGGCAATAAAGGGTTTTCAGGGTGCTGATGAGCTGACGCACCGCATCGTTTTTAATGAAATAGAGAATGCGCTGCGCGTCGCGGGTGCTGTCGATAAGACCTTCATCACGCATGCGCGCCAGATGCTGCGACGTGGCGGAAGGACTTAGCCCCGTCGCGCGGGCCAGTTCCCCCGCGCTGGTGCCGGGGGCGCCGCACAGGGTGCAGAGGATCAGCAGCCGACGCGGGTTGCTCATCGCTTTTAAAAGGTTTGCGGCCTGCTCTGCGCTGGCCTGAAGCTGTTCGAGTTCGGTCATGGTAGTTTAGTGTTTTCTTAATTAAGATAATGCTAAAGTAATTGTGCACTTTACGCCAGCGTCAAAAGCGTAAAAGAGGGTAAACGCAGGGGAGAGAACTGGCGCAGACAGGTAAACTGGCTATGCTTAGAGATAGTTCTCTTTATTATTTTCAATGGATTAGCTTGCACGGAGTTTTGATATGGGTTTTTGGCGTATTGTTTTTACCATCCTGTTGCCGCCGCTGGGCGTGCTGTTGGGCAAAGGTTTCGGCTGGGCGTTTATTATCAACATTATTCTGACGCTGCTGGGCTACATCCCGGGTCTTATCCATGCCTTTTGGGTTCAGAGTAAGAACTAAGCACGCCAGAGTAAGTCGCTGTAGATCCCGGTCAGCACGCCCTGGGGGCCAAACTGCTGTTTGATCCAGCGCGTGACCTGGCCGGTCGCGGCATGCTGCGTGGCGAGCAGCATGCGCGAATCCTGACGCGGGTTATTGATACGCCGCGTCACCAGCAGCCCGTCTTCCACCGCTTCCCGCGCCATATACTCCGGTAAAAAACCTATCCCTTCGCCCAGGATCTGACACTGGCATTTGGTATTAAAGTCCGGCACCAGAATGGCTTCCTGTCCGTGCAGCAGCCAGCCGACCTTCTTGTTAATGGTGTGCGCAGTATCTTCCACCATGATGTTGGGGTACAGGCGCAGCTGGCTCTCCGCTATCGGTTCCGGGACGAAGGCCAGCGGGTGTTCCGGCGCGATGGCAAAGACCCAGCGGATGGCGCCGATCTCGGTGTAGTCAATCCCGCCGCCGTCGAGCAGCGTGTCCGGTGCGCCGATGGCGATATTGGCCTGGTTGTTGATGATGGAGTCCCACACGCCGTTATAGACCTCCGTGGTGACGGTGATCTGGCAGGTGGGAAACTGCTTTTTCAGCACCTGCAGAAGCCGCGCGGTATGGCGCGGCGTATACAACAGCTGGTTAATACAGATGCGCACCCGCGCCTCGATGCCCTGTGAGATGGTATCAATCCCGCGCTTGATGGCGTGAAAGTCGTTAAGCAGGTCGGTGGCCTTACGGTAAAAGTAAAAGCCGGACTCGGTCAGCTCAATGCTGCGCGTGTTACGCACAAACAGCACCACGTCCAGCCCGGTCTCCATGCGCTTAATGGTGTAGCTGATGGCGGACGTGGTGACGCCCAGCTCGGCGGCGGCTTTGCTGAAGCTGCCGAAGCGTGCGGCGGCAGTAAAGGCCAGCAGGTTCTCTTCGGTAAAGATGGAATTCATATCTCACTCCCTTCAGCCATCAGTTTTGAACATATTTTAACAGCGTTGTTACAACGCATTTGAAGCCGATCACAGTTCTGACTCTTTGCTGAAAGCCCTGGTGCGTAAGGCTTCATCAGGCATAAGCATAATGCAGTCTCGAGCGCTAAAAAGCGGATAAACATAAGAAAAAGGTTGCACAGACGCACGTTTTGACCGGTTTGTTGAATTTAACTCAACAATGAATTGACTGTCGATGAATCATTTTTAAGCGGATTCTTTTATGACCAGGCTGTTGCTATTCTCAGGTCAACAGAAATAAAAACATCAGGAGTCTGAATATGTCTGCAACTGAACTCGTTACTGAATTTCTGCTGGCGGCAGAGGAGGGCAATAGCGATGCGCTAAAAGCCTGTCTGGAGAAAGGCGTGGATATTAACGCCACCAACCACCAGAAAAGAACCGCCGTTATTATTGCCAGCCTGAAAAAACATTATGCCTGCGTAGAGTTATTAATTGCCGCCGGAGCGGATATTGATAAACAGGACCAGACCTGCTTTAACCCTTTCCTCATTAGCTGCCTGACGAATGATTTAACTCTCCTGCGGCTGGTATTGCCCGCGAACCCGGATCTCGACCGCCTGACGCGCTTTGGCGGCGTGGGCATTACGCCAGCCAGTGAAAAAGGGCACGTGGAGATCGTACGCGAGCTGCTGGAAAAAACCGACATCAACGTCAACCACACCAACTTTGTTGGCTGGACGCCGCTGCTGGAAGCCATCGTCCTAAACGACGGCGGCGCAAAGCAGCAGGCGATCGTGAAGCTGCTGCTGGATCACGGCGCGAACCCGCACATGACCGACAAATATGGCAAAACCCCGCTCGAGCTGGCGCGGGAGAAAGGCTTCACTGAGATTGCCGACCTGCTGCTGGCGGCGGGCGCATAGCGCATTCGGCCAGCCATTTCCGGCTGGCCGTTAATTCAAAAGTATTTTTACCGACGTGCATTTTGCACGACGGCGGCCCCCTTTTATCCGTATTCAGGAGAAAACAATGCCAACCAAAATCGTTATAAAAAAGAATACGTATTTTGATTCGGTGTCATTAATGTCCGTTTCTACCAAAGCCAATAAATTGCCGGGCGTCGACCAGGCGTTTGTGGCCATGGCGACGGAGATGAATAAAGGCGTATTAAAAAACCTCGGGTTATTAACGCCGGAATTAGCGGAAGCCAAAAACGGCGACCTGATGATCGTGATTAAAGGTGACGCGGCGAATGATGAAACGCTGGCCGCTATTGAAGCGCTGTTCACGCGTAAAGAGAGCGCAGGTTCCCATGAAGCGCGCTACGCGACGATTGCCAGTGCCAAAACCCATCGCCCGGACAGCAACCTTGCGGTGATTTCCGTCAACGGCACCTTCGCCGCCCGCGAGGCGCGCCAGGCGCTGGAAAACGATCTCAACGTAATGCTCTTCTCCGATAACGTGTCGCTCGACGACGAGCTGGCGCTGAAGCAGCTGGCGCACCAGAAAGGGCTGCTGATGATGGGGCCGGACTGCGGCACCGCCATCATCAACGGCGCGGGGCTGTGCTTTGCTAACGCGGTGCGCCGCGGCTCGATTGGCATCGTCGGCGCATCCGGCACCGGCAGCCAGGAGCTGAGCGTGCGCATCCACGAATTCGGCGGCGGCGTGTCGCAGCTGATTGGCACCGGCGGGCGCGATCTCAGCGAGAAAATCGGCGGTCTGATGATGCTCGACGCCATCGACATGCTCGAAGCCGACGAGGGCACAGAGGTGATTGCGCTGATCTCCAAACCAGCGGCGCCTGCCGTGGCAGAAAAGGTGCTGGCCCGCGCCAGAGCCTGCCGCAAGCCGGTGGTTGTTTGCTTCCTCGGGCGCAGCGAACCGCCCGCCGATGAGGACGGCCTGCAGTTTGCGCGCGGCACCAAAGAGGCAGCCCTGAAGGCGGTCCTGCTCACCGGCATCAAAAAAGAGTCCCTTGATCTGCATCCGCTCAACTGGCCTTTGATTGAAGAGGTGCGCGCCCGCCTGACTCCGCAGCAGAAGTACATTCGCGGCCTGTTCTGCGGCGGCACCCTGTGCGACGAGGCGATGTTCGCGGCGCTTGCGAAATTCGACGACGTCTACAGCAACATCCAGCCGGATCCGTCTAAGCGCCTGAGCGACATCAGCGTCAGTAAAGCCCATACCTTCCTCGACTTTGGCGACGACGATTTCACCAACGGCAAGCCGCATCCGATGATCGACCCGACCAACCGCATCAGCCGTCTGCTGCAGGAGGCACGCGATCCTGAGGTGGGCGTCATCGTGATGGACTTCGTGCTGGGCTTCGGCGCGCATGAGGATCCGGTCGGCGTGATGCTCGACGCCATTAAAGAGGCGCAGGCAATTGCAAAGGCCGAAAACCGTCCGCTGGAAATCCTCGGCTACGTGTTGGGTACCGACCAGGATCCGCAGTCGCTGGCGCAGCAGTGCCAGCTGCTGACCGACGCAGGCGTCATCTGGGCCAGCAGCAGCACCAACACCGGATTACTGGCACGCGAATTTGTCTGCAAAGGGGAGAAAGCATAATGACCACCTTATTCAACCAGCCGCTGAACGTCATCAACGTCGGCATCGCGATGTTCAGCGACGATCTTAAAAAACAGCACGTACCCGTCACCCAGCTCGACTGGACGCCGCCGGGGCAGGGCAATATGCAGGTCGTTGAGGCGCTCGACCAGCTGGCGAAAAAACCGCTGGCGGAGAAAATCGCCGCCGCCAACAAGCTTGCGCTTGAGCGCATTATTCAGTCCCATCCGGTGCTGGTGGGCTATGACCAGGCGATTAACGTTGTGCCGGGGATGACCCGCACCACCATTCTGCACGCCGGTCCGCCTGTCTCCTGGGAAAACATGTGCGGCGCGATGAAGGGTGCGGTCACCGGGGCGCTGGTGTTTGAAGGGCTGGCGAAAGATCTGGACGACGCGACACGGCTTGCCGCCTCCGGGGATATTACGTTCTCGCCGTGCCACGAGCACGACTGCGTGGGCTCGATGGCGGGCGTCACCTCCGCGTCGATGTTTATGCACATCGTTGAGAACAAAACCTACGGCAACCGCGCCTTCACTAACCTCAGCGAGCAGATGGCGAAGATCCTGCGCATGGGGGCCAACGACCAGAGCGTCATCGACCGCCTGAACTGGATGCGCGACGTGCTCGGTCCGATGCTGCGCGACGCGATGAAGATTATCGGCGAAATCGACCTGCGGCTGATGCTGGCCCAGGCGCTGCACATGGGGGATGAGTGCCACAACCGCAACAACGCGGGCACCACGCTGCTGATCCAGGCGCTGACGCCGGGGATGATTCAGGCGGGCTATCCGGTGGCGCAGCAGCGCGAGGTATTTGAGTTTGTCGCCAGCAGCGACTACTTCTCCGGCCCGACGTGGATGGCGATGTGTAAGGCCGCGCTGGACGCCGCTCACGGGATTGAGTACAGCACCGTGGTCACTACCATGGCGCGCAACGGCTACGAGTTTGGCCTGCGCATTTCCGGCCTGCCGGGGCAGTGGTTCACCGGCCCGGCGCAGCAGGTGATCGGCCCGATGTTCGCGGGCTATAAGCCGGAAGACTCCGGGCTGGATATCGGCGACAGCGCCATCACCGAAACCTACGGCATCGGCGGCTTTGCGATGGCGACGGCCCCGGCAATCGTTGCGCTGGTGGGCGGCACGGTGGAGGAAGCTATCGACTTCTCCCGCCAGATGCGCGAAATCACCCTCGGCGAAAACCCGAACGTCACCATTCCGCTGCTCTCGTTTATGGGGATCCCGACCGCCATCGACATCACCAGAGTCGCCGGCAGCGGCATTCTGCCTGTGATTAACACCGCCATTGCCCACAAAGACGCGGGCATCGGCATGATTGGGGCGGGCATCGTTCACCCGCCGTTTAGCTGTTTTGAAAAGGCGCTGTTGACCTTCCGCGATCGCTACTTTTTATAAGGCAAGCATCCATGAAAAACATGAAGCTGGAGTGGAAAAGAGGTGACTGGGCGGCGTATTTCGGGTTGATGACCAACAACCTGACCAATTTGCTGACCATGATGGGGCTGCTCATTTTTGTCGTCGGCATCCCGAAGGAAATTGTTTATGGACGCATCGCACCGGCCTTCGGGCTGGCGGTGCTGACCGCGAGTATTTGCTACGCCTGGTTCGGCATGCAGATGGCGCGCGCCACCGGGCGAACGGACGTCACCGCGCTGCCGTCCGGCCCCAGTGCGCCGTCAATTTTTACCGTGACCTTCCTGGTGCTGATGCCGGTCTATCAGCAGACCGGCGATGCGGAGTTCGCCATCCAGATTGGCCTGGTGTGGTGCTTCGTGGAGGCGATGATCCTCGCGGGCGGCTCGTTTTTAGGGGAAACCATCCGCAAGATGATCCCGCGCACCGTGCTGCTGTCGTGCCTGTCCGGTTTGGGTCTGCTGCTGCTGGCGATGAACCCGATGCTGCAGGCGTTCGAGGCGCCGACCGTGTCGTTTATCGTGCTACTGCTGATCTTCATTAACTGGTTTGGCAAAAAGCCGATTTTCGCCAAAATCCCGACCGGCCTGCTGCTGCTGATAGCCGGTACCGCACTGGCGTGGATCTCCGGACTGCAAAGCCCGGAAGCGATTAAAGCGTCCATGTCATCCTTCGGCTTTAACCCGCCGCAGGTGCACGTGGAGGGCTTCCTGCAGGGGCTGCCGCACGCGCTGCCGTATCTTGCCTCTGCCGTACCGCTGGGTCTGGCGAACTACATCTTTGATCTGGAGAACATCGAAAGCGCCCACGCGGCGGGGGATGAATACCCGACGCGCAAGGTGATGCTGGCGAACGGTCTGGCCTCCATGCTCGGTTGCCTGATGGGGAACCCGTTCCCGGTGACGGTCTACGTCGGCCATCCCGGCTGGAAAGCGATGGGGGCGAGCATCGGCTACACGCTGGCCTCCGGCGTAACCATGTTCATCGTGCCGCTGTTCGGGCTGGGGGCGTTTATGCTCGCCATCATTCCGATGACCGCCATCGTGCCGATTCTGGTGTTTATCGGCGTGGTCACCGCCAACCAGGTGGTGAGGGAAACGCCCAAAGTGGAGGTACCCGTGATCTTCATCTGTCTGTTCCCGTGGATCGCCAACTGGGCGCTGACCATGATGAACAGCGTGATGGGGGCGGCAGGCACCAGCGCGGCGAAAATCGGCACCGACGTGCTGCACAGTAAAGGGATCTACTACGAAGGATTAGTCCATCTGGGGAACGGGGCACCGCTCGCCAGCATGCTGTGGGGCTGTATCGCCATCTTCGCCATCATCAACAAACCGCTGCGCGGCGCCGTGGCTGCGGCGGGCGGGGCACTGCTGGCGCTGTTCGGGGTGATCCACGCCCCGGTTGTGGGCTTTGCCGAAGGCAGTTCGCTGATGTTCGTCACCGCGTATCTGATGATGGGCGGCATGTTTGTGGTGAAGCATGTGCTGGATATCTCTGTTAATCCCCCTCTCCCTGTGGGAGAGGGCCGGGGTGAGGGCACCAGAACGCACCTTCTAAAGGAAACAAAATGAAAGAGCTTATGGTCGTTGCCATTGGCGGCAACAGCATTATCAAAGACAACGCCAGCCAGTCGGTTGAACATCAGGCGCAGGCGGTGAAAGCGGTGGCAGAGTCGGTGCTGGAAATGCTGGCCTCCGACTATGACATCGTGCTCACCCACGGCAACGGCCCTCAGGTGGGGCTGGATCTGCGCCGTGCCGAAATCGCCCACGAGCGGGAAGGACTGCCGCTGACCCCGCTGGCAAACTGCGTGGCGGACACCCAGGGCGGCATCGGCTATCTGATCCAGCAGGCGCTCAACAATTGCCTGGCCGTGCGCGGGGAGCAAAAAGCGGTCACGGTCGTCACGCAGGTGGAGGTGGATAAAAACGATCCCGGCTTTACGCACCCGACGAAACCTATCGGTGCGTTCTTCAGCGAGGCACAGCGCGACGAGCTGCAGCGCACGCACCCGGACTGGCACTTTGTTGAGGATTCGGGTCGGGGATATCGTCGCGTGGTGGCTTCACCCCAGCCGCTGCGGATTGTTGAGGCGGATGCCATTAAGACGCTGACCCAAAAAGGGTATGTCGTGATCGGCGCGGGCGGCGGCGGGATCCCGGTCGTTCGCAGCGAACAAGGGGATTACCAGAGCGTCGACGCGGTGATTGATAAAGATCTCTCCACCGCGCTGCTGGCGCGCGAGATCCGCGCCGACGTGCTGGTGATTACCACCGGCGTGGAGAAGGTGTGCGTCAACTTCGGCAAGCCAAACCAGCAGGCGCTGGACACCGTTAACGTGGCGCAGATGAGGCGTTATATGGAGGAAGGCCACTTCCCGGCGGGCAGCATGCTGCCCAAAATCGTCGCCTCGCTGGAATTTTTACACCACGGCGGCAAGCGCGTGATTATCACCTCGCCGGACTGCCTGCCCGCGGCGCTGCGCGGGGAAACCGGTACCCATATTGTGAATGAAGGAAGATAAGATGAGTGAAAATAAAAGCCGCCGCGAGTTTATCAGCCAGAGCGGCAAAATGGTCACCGCCTGCGCGCTGTTTGGCGCGACCGGCTCCGTCGCGTATGCTGCTGACTCCGCAAAGCCACTCTGCGAGACCGGTAAGCCTATGAATATCACCGCGAAACATTACTATCTGGACAACGTGCTGCTCGAAGACGGGTTTAACTTCGACGGCGGCGTGGCGACGAGCACCCGTACCGAGCTGAAAACGCTGGAAATCAAGGACGGGAAGATCGTCGCCCTGCGCGACAACAAGCGCCACGCCGACGCCTCGCTGCCTCACTACGATGCGGGCAACAAGCTGATGCTCCCGGCAATGCGTGACATGCACATCCACCTGGATAAAACCTTCTACGGCGGCCCGTGGCGATCGCTCAACCGCCCGGCGGGCACCACGATTCAGGACATGATCCGCCTTGAGCAGAAGCTGCTGCCGGAGCTGCAGCCCTACACCCAAGAACGCGCGGAAAAGCTGATCGACCTGATCCAGTCGAAAGGCTCCACCATCGCCCGCAGCCACTGCAACATTGAGCCGGTTTCCGGCCTGAAAAACCTGGAAAACCTGCAGGCGGTGCTGGCGCGCCGCAAATCTGGTTTTGACTGCGAAATCGTCGCCTTCCCGCAGCACGGGCTGCTGCTGTCGAATTCTGAAAAGCTGATGCGCGAAGCGATGCAGGCTGGGGCGCACTACGTGGGCGGGCTGGATCCAACCAACGTTGACGGCGCGATGGAGAAATCCCTCGATACCATGTTCCAGATTGCGCTGGACTACGACAAAGGGGTGGATATTCACCTGCACGAAACCAGCCCGGCGGGCGTGGCGGCGGTGAACTACATGGTCGAAACCGTGGAGAAAACGCCGGCGCTGAAGGGGAAACTCACCATCAGCCACGCCTTCGCCCTTGCGACGCTCAACGAACAGCAGGTGGATGAGATCGCCACCCGCATGGCGGCGCAGCAGGTGACCATCGCCTCCACCGTGCCGATTGGCACCCTGCATATGCCGCTGAAGCAGCTGCGCGAGAAGGGCGTGTTTGTGATGACGGGGACCGACAGCGTAATCGACCACTGGTCGCCGTACGGTCTGGGGGACATGCTGGAGAAAGCGAATCTCTATGCGCAGCTCTATATTCGCCCAAACGAGCAGACGCTCTCCCGCGCGCTGGGGATTGCGACCGGCGACGTGTTGCCGCTGAACGACAAAGGCGAGCGCGTGTGGCCAAAAGCGCAGGACGATGCAAGCTTTGTGCTGGTGGACGCCTCCTGCTCCGCCGAAGCCGTGGCGCGCATTTCCCCGCGTACCGCAACGTTCCATAAGGGAAATCTGGTCTGGGGTACGGTGGGCTAAACGCGAGCCGGGTGGCGGCTTCGCCTTACCCGGCCTACTGAAACCCTCAAATCGTAGGCCGGGTAAGCGCAGCGCCACCCGGCAATGTTTTATACTGGGAGTCACATTCTTAAAGAGGGATCTGCCATGGCACAAAACATCTACGACAACCCGGCGTTTTTTGAAGGCTACGCCCAGCTTCCGCGTTCGGTGCAGGGTCTGGACGGCGCGCCGGAGTGGCCTGCACTAAAAAGCATGCTACCGGATTTAACCGGTAAATCGGTTGTCGATCTCGGCTGCGGCTACGGCTGGTTCTGCCGTGCCGCGCGCGAGCTGGGCGCTGCTGACGTCACGGGGGTCGATATCTCAGAAAAGATGCTCGCCCGCGCGGCTGAACTGACTGACGATGCACGGATTCACTATCAGCGTAGCGATCTGGAATCACTTAAGCTCAACGAGAACAGCCTCGATCTGGTCTACAGCTCGCTGGCGCTGCACTACCTGCCGGAGCTGGATACCCTGTTTGCGAAGGTTCAGCGCGCGCTTAAGCCCGGCGGCTGCCTGGTCTTTTCGATGGAGCACCCCATTTACACCTGCGCCTCCCGTCAGGGCTGGCTGACCGACGATAACGGAGAGCGGTTCTGGGGCGTGAACCATTATCAGGACGAAGGCCAGCGCGTCAGCAACTGGCTGGCGGACGGGGTAATCAAATACCACCGCACGCTGGGCACCACGCTTAACGCGCTCATCAGGGCCGGATTAACGATAAGCAACGTCAACGAGTGGGGGCCAACTCAGGCGCAGATTGACGCCTGGCCCGCACTGGCCGAAGAGGCGGAGCGCCCGATGCTGGTGCTGATCGCCGCCCGTAAGGATCAGTAGCCGACCTTGTATACGCGCCCGGTCTGCACGCCTTCCACGCTGCGACGATAGGCTTGCGCCACCGTGGCGGCAGGCACGCTTTCGAAGCCCGGGAAGAAGCCATCGTACGTGTCGACCGATTCGGTGAGCACCGTCGGGCTGATCAGGTTGATGCGGATCCCGCGCGGCAGTTCGCAGGCTGCCGCGCGAACAAACCCTTCCAGCGCGGCATTCACCGTGGTGGCGTTCACGCCCTGCGCAATCGGCTCGTGCGCCACAATTCCGCTTATCAGCGTAATCGAGCCGCCTTCATTCAGGCAGTGCTGGCCGGTCAGCGCCAGGCGCACTTGCCCGAGCAGTTTATCCTGCAGGCCCTGGTTGAAGTCGCTGTCTTTCATGGTCGCGAGCGGGCCGAAATAGAGGCCACCGCTGGCGGACACAATCGCATCCACCTGGCCGATTTTCTCGAAGAGCGCCTGAACGCTCGCCTGCGAGGTAATATCCACCTGCTCGTCGCCCTGCGTGCGGCCGACGCGGATGACCTCGTGGCGACGACTCAGCTCTTCCGTTACCGCACGACCGACCGTACCGCTGGCACCAATAATGACGATTTTCATAGCTGACTCCTTCTGTTGTGAGCCTTTATTCTTTAACAAATCAAAAAACGGATAAACTGGGCTAAAGTTAGAGGATTGCTAACCAGAGGTTTGGAATATGGATAAGCTCCGCAGCATGGAGACGTTTATTGCCGTGGTGGAAAGCGGCAGTTTTACCGGTGCGGCGGCACGGCTGGAGATGTCGGCGGTGATGGTGGGCAAGTACGTTGCGCTGCTGGAAGCACAGCTCGGCACACGCCTGCTGGAGCGTAACACGCGCCGCCAGAGCCTGACGGATGCCGGACGCGTCTATTTCGACGAGGCGAAGCGGGTGCTGGAGCAGGTCTCCATTGCTGAGAATGCAGTCGAGCGGCTCCGTGCTGCACCTGCCGGAACGTTGCGCGTCACGGCACCCACATCGTTTGGCGGCTGCGTGATTGTCCCGCTGACGGCCACCTTTTTGCAGCGCTACCCGGAGGTACGCATCGAGCTGGATCTCACCAACCGGATGGTCGATCTGGTGGAGGAGGGCGTCGATCTGGCCATTCGCATTGGTGACGTTCGTAATGACGATCTGGTGGCGAAATACCTGTGCCCCTACAACATGGTGATCTGCGCCGCACCGGACTATTTAGCGCGACACGGCACGCCGCAAACGCCAGACGATCTGGTGGATCATCTCTGTCTTTCGCACACGGTGTGGACTGCACGTAACGAGTGGCGGCTGCCGGGCGTGGAAGGAGAGGTGCGCTGGAAGCGGGATGCGATCTTAAGATGTAACGACGGCTACGGCTTACGCATGGCGGCGCGGGCCGGGGCGGGGCTGTTGCTGCAACCGGAAGTGCTGGTGGCGGAAGAGCTGGCAAGCGGCAGGCTGGTGCGCGTGCTTGAGCCGTTCACGCCCGCGCCGAGGCCGGTGCATTTATTGTGGCGCCAGGATTTGCGGCCGCTACCTAAACTCACTCAGTTTATTGCGCACATCATGCAGAATGGGCATGTCAGCGTTAATTAGGGCAACGTCCGGTTGGCGCTTTGAGGGGGCCACACTCGTCATAGCCGTAGACGGTATAGCCCTTCTGCTTCATGCAATTCGATATTTTGTCGTTTCTGGCAACGATTTCCTGAAGTGTTTGGTCAGGTCTGCTGCTGCCCCCGTTATAGCTGCCGTCATCAAGATTGGCGTCTTTGTCTACGCCACAGAAGTAAAGATCTTTCTTGCGCTGCTCATTATCGGTGTAGCCTCCCGGCCCCGGCTTCTGGAAGGTTTGAGCATAGCGAACATATTTATAGTCGGAAGAGTCCATGTTACCGACAACACAGCCGCTCAGCAGGAAACAGGATAACGTTACGATGATTTTCATTATTGATGCCTTATGAGAATGTGCTGGCATAGAAGCCCACATCGAGCAGATCCTACGAAGCGCATGAAAAATCCGGGGACTTGTGCTAGTAAGAGTGGTCATATCATAAAAAAAGAAGGTAACAAGAGAATGTCCGTGAGTAAACTCGCCAGCAGCGCGCAGGGCCTGCAATCATCTGCCATCCGTGAATTATTGAAACACAGCAAAATGGCGGGCGTGATCTCGCTGGGGGGCGGTATTCCAAACCCTGATCTGTTCGATCGTGAAGGGCTGAAAATTGCCGCTGATGCCGTATTATCTCAGCATTTTGGCGAGGCGTTCCAGTACGGCCTGACGGAAGGCGTACCTGGACTGCGCGAGGAAATTAAACGCATCTGCGAGGGGCGCGGTATCGCCTGTAAGGCCGATGATGTGGTCGTGACCTCTGGTTCACAGCAATCGCTTGACGTGCTGGCGCGTGCGTTAATCAACCCGGGTGACACCGTTGTGGTTGAGCGTCCTACCTATCTCGCTGCGCTGCAGGTCTTCGGCCTGGCGCAGGCGAATTTTGAATCCGTTGGCACCGACGGCGACGGCATGAAGGTGGATGAGCTTGAAGCGCTGGCGGCAAATAAAACCATCAAAGCGGTCTATATTGTTCCGACGTTTGGCAACCCTGGCGGGGTAACTCTTTCTGAAGCGCGCCGTAAGCAGCTGGTGGAATTATCGAAGCGCTATGACTTCGTGATTATTGAAGACGATCCGTACAGCGAAATTAATTATACCGATGAAGTCTTCCGCCCGTTAATCGCCCATGCCAAAGATATCGGCAATGAAGAGAACGTGGTGTATACCTCGACCTTCTCTAAAATCCTCGCGCCGGGTACTCGCGTAGGCTGGGTGCTGGTGCCGGAATGGCTGAAGCGAGCGGTAGTGAACCTTAAGCAAACCACCGATCTGCACACCAGCACGCTGTCGCAGCTGATGACGTATGAATACCTGAAAACCGGTCGTCTGGCCGATCAGATTAAAATGATCCGCGAAGCCTATCGCCAGAAATACCAGACGTTCGCAACCGAGCTGGAAGCCGAGCTGGGCGACGTGATGTCGTTCCACAAGCCGAAGGGCGGCATGTTCCTGTGGGCGAAAATGAACAACGGCATGAACACCACCCGCTGGCTGGAAAAAACGTTAAGTAACGGCGTGGTATTTGTGCCCGGCGAATTTTTCTACTGCAATGAGCCAGACCCAACGACGCTGCGCATGTCATTTGTGACGCCAACGGATGAAGAGCTGAAAGAGGCCGTTCGACGCCTGAAAGCTTCTTTATAACAGAATGGCGGGGTATGATTCTGGACGTTATTTAAGCGGTGAAGCTGAAAATGCAGATCAGGAACTTCACGTTTACTTGCGCAGGATCATACCCGGGCCATGTTTTTGGATTGTATTCGAAAAGTAATACCAAAATTAACATTATCTAACTAATTAATTATTAATGATTTTTTTCCAAGAAAAGCATTTTTTGTATTATCCTTTTTCGGATTGCTCTTACACTTGTTGCCCATATTCTTATTTGCATCTCATTCATTTTGATCTGAATAATGTCTCATGGAATAAGCGCAGTCGTTGGATGATTTTTTTAGCGTTCGCTCAGGGTTAAATCACTTCGCAGGCTCTATTCCCGGAATGTTATACATGGATCAGTATAAGGTTACGGATGATGATTATTTGTGTATCTGATAATGTCTGGTTCAGAATTGGGTTGAGTGAAATCATACAAAATTGCCAGAGAGATAAGCAGGAACTGAAGTTTTTAGCATTTGAAAAAGCCAGCGTAACGCTGAGCACGATGGTAATGAGATCACCGGTCACGATAATCATTGACTATTATATTGCTGACCATGGTTTACTGTTGTTACTGTTAAAGATGAAGCGCCAGAATGTTTTTGACAATATACTTATTATTACGACTAATGCGCGAATTGTGGAAGTGACTGAAAATATTTTGCTGGACTCGGTCGCGGATATCTTAATTGATAATAGTGAATCGTTTGAAAAACTCAGCACTTTTATGGTCAAAGATAAGGCTGGCCAGATTATTTCAAAATCCGTGACCAATAAAACCTGGGCGATGATTAAGAAAAATTCAAATCTCACCCACCGAGAATTAGACCTGATGCCGTTTTTTATTACAGGGAAAGGTAATAAAGAGATCTCCCGGCAGGTTGATATTAGTGAGAAAATGGTCAGTATTCACCGGCGTAACATTTATTCCAAACTCCAGGTTGAGAGTCTTACCGGGCTTTATCACTACCTGACAACGGATATAAAGGTGACATAACGTCCGCCGGGAAATGAAGCGTTTTATGCGGGTGTAGTATTCAGGCAGAAGCGATGCACTGTTATTCATAATATGTTGTATAAACAGAAGGAGCTGTATATGAAATTGAAATCTCTTTGCGCGGCGATGGTTGCCCTGGGGCTTTTTACCTCTTTTGCCCATGCGGCAGACGGTAAGTTAAAATTTGTTGGGCAAATTGGCTCATCTTCCTGCAAGCTCTCCGGGGAAAGTGCTGCCGAAATTACGGTTCCGATGGGAACTATTCCGATGGAAACCTTAAAACAAAATGCCAACGGTCCGGAGGTGGGTTTTGCCATTAACCTGACAGGCTGTCAGCCGGGCACCTATTATCTGGTTCTTGACGGCGTCAGCCCGTCCGGTCAGCCGAACGTGCTGGACCTGGATAACGCGGCCGCCAGCACCACGGCAAAAGGGGTGGGGATTCAGATTAAAGATATCTCCGACCAGAACATTACCTTATCCAAAACCCTTGATAAATCCGATGCCAGCATCACCATTGCCGAAGGTGACACCTCGGGCAGCGGGACGTTCTTCCTGAAAGCGAACTATTACGCCTATAACCAGGATGCGGTCACCACCGGGGAAGCAAACGCAACGGCCACCTTCACCATTGTTCAACAATAACAGGAGCAGGCCTTCGGGCCTGCTTTTAAGGTGGTATGATGAAGTCACTTATTATTGCGCTATTCGCGCTGTACTCCGCATCGGCTATTTCAGCTATTCAGATTGAAAGTTCACGGGTGATTTATTCCGGTGAGAATAAATCGGCCTCGTTGACGCTGCATAACGCGTCGCAGAAAAATTATATTATCCAGTCCTGGCTGGACGAAGATTCAGACAAGCCCGGAAAAGAGATGGTGGTGACGCCGCCTATTATGAAGGTGAAACCCGATCAATCCGCCGTCTTACGTTTTATCTATTCCGGTAAAGGATTACCGGCCGACAGAGAAAGCGTTTACTGGATTAACGTTCAGGAAATACCACCCAGGGCCAGCGAGCCTAATGTGATGCAGCTGGCGATTCGAACGCGCCTTAAGCTTTTTTATCGCCCGGTTGGGATGAAGGCAAAACTGGACGAGCAGATAGGCCAGCTAAAACTGACGAAAAATAGCGATGCATTGGTCGTCAGCAATCCTGGGCCTCTGCATATTAGCCTGAGTCAGTTAATGATTAAAACTCCGCAGGGAAAAGAACAAAAAATAACGGCCCCGATGATTGCGCCCTTTGGCAGCGAAACGATTCATTTTCCCAAAGGTTCGCGAGTGGTTGGCTTAACGTACATTAACGATTACGGCGGCGTTGCCGACGTTAAAATGCAGTAAGCCCACGGTTGCAGATTATTAAATAATGTCATGGATGAACCATTATGCAACGAACATGGATATCCCTGTGCGCGCTCACCTCTTTACTGGTTTCCGGCAGCGAATGTCTGGCGCAAAGTGAATACAACACCGCATTTTTTCATGGAACGGGCGAACAATCGCTCATTAATTTGATCGACCCTGATTCCGGCATTATTCCCGGAACCTATTCCCTCGATGTTTACGTTAACCGAAAGCTCGTTGAACAGCGTGACGTTGAGATCGTCCGCGATAAGTCCGACAGCGCGCTGCACCCATGCATTAGCGCCGATCGGCTGCGCGCGTGGTCCGTCGATCTTCCCGCTGACGATGACGAGTCGTGCTATCCCCTCGAGCGCCGGATTGCGGGTGCGTCCATGAACGTTACGATGACCGAGCACCGGCTGGATATTCAGGTTCCCCAGCTCAATATGCTGACGCAACCGCGCGGAACGGTACCCGCCACGCGTTACGACGAGGGCATCAATGCCGCTTTTGTGAACTATAGCCTGGCGGCGAACACCATCAGAAGCAACGGGCAAAACAGCCAGTACGCCTACCTTTACCTGAATAACGGCATCAATCTGGGGGCGTGGCGCTTACGCCAGATGGCGAACCTGACAAAGCGGGATGGGGAAACGGGCCACTGGAAAAACGTCTCGTCGTGGGCTGAAAGGGCGCTTCCGTCAATCAGGAGTCGTCTGCTGCTGGGGCAAGGGAGTACCGGAACAACCCTGTACGACAGCATTCCGTTTCGCGGAGTGCAGCTGGCCTCGGAGCCCATGATGCGTGCAGACAGCCAGTCGCGCTATGCCCCCATCGTCAGAGGCGTGGCGGAAAGCAATGCTCGCGTGGAGGTACGACAGAATAAGTATCTGATCTACTCCACCAACGTACCGCCGGGACCGTTCGCGTTTGATGATATTGTGCCGGTCAGTCAGAGCGGCGATCTGTTTGTCACCATCATTGAAACCGACGGACGGAAAACCAATCTGGTGATCCCCTATACCGTGCTCCCGGGGCTGGTTCGCAAGGGGCAGTGGAACTATGAAATCACGGCCGCAAAATATCATGACGGTGCCGACGGTTATGCGCCTGCGTTTGTTGAAAGCCAGCTCTCCAGAGGGATGAGCGATACGGTAACCCTGTCGGGTGGCCTGCTTTCGGCGGAACACTACCGCAGCGCGGCGATGGGCGTGGGCAAAAACATGGGGCATTTTGGCGCGCTGTCCGTCGATCTGGCGTTATCCGACACGAAGCTGGCGCGGGGCGACGATGAGCAAGGGGGGAGCGCTCGCTTCCTGTACGCGAAATCCTTTCTCGATGCCCGCACCGATTTTCAGGTGGCGGGCTATCGTTACTCCTCGTCCGGTTATTACGATTTCCAGGAGTCGGTTCAGGAACGTCGCCGCTGGGATAATGGCCGATATAAAACCTACTACTGGGATGATGCTGACCAGAGTAACCCTGACTGGGTCGCGTCAAAGCCTGAAATCCATTACGACAGCCGCTACGCAACCAAAAAAGCGCGGCTGGATATCTCGATGAGCCAGCAGATTGGTGAAATCAGTCAGCTTTATCTCACCTTCAGCAAGCAAAGCTACTGGCAGGATGCCGGTTCTGATACCACGGTCCAGTCTGGCTTTACCTCACGGCTGGGCAATGTGACCTGGAGTCTGTACTACCAGAATACGCGCAACCACTACATCGCAAATGACAGCAGCATTAACCTGCGCCTGTCCCTGCCGCTCAGCTTTGGCAGCCACCCGGCGACGGCGACGACAGACCTTCATGCCGATCGTGCCGGAAACGTGTCGTCCTCCGCGGGGCTGAGTGGCTCCCTGCTTGAGGATAACCGCCTCAGCTATGCCATGCAGGTACAGCAAAACGATGCCGAGGGGACGGCGGGCGATCTGAGCATGGGCTACAAGGGAGGCGCCGGAAACCTGTGGCTGGGCTATTCCAGAGCGGAAGATGTGCAGCAAAGCAGCATGAATCTCAGCGGCGGCATTCTTGCTCACGCTGGCGGCGTGACGCTGACTCAGCCGCCGGGCAGCACATTTACCCTGATTGAGGCTCAGGATGCGCAGGGGGTGAGGGTAGAGAATCAGGCCGGAGTGCGGATCGACGCTGCGGGCTATGCCGTTGCCCCGCATGCGATTCCTTATCGCAACAATACCTGGTCGTTAAACACCCTGGACTTCCCGGAGGGGCTGGACGTGCCTGTTGCCACCCAGAACAACGTCCCTACCCGCGGCGCGATTACGCGCGTGACGTTTGAAACATATCGGGGCGACAGCGTGCTGATTCACAGCAAACGACCCGACAACAGCGTGCCGCCGGTTGGCGCACAGGCCTACAGCCGGGGCGGGCGTAACAACGGCATTGTCGGGCCTGACGGTGATATTTTTGTTTCAGGCGTACTGCCGGGCGAAACGATCGCCATTCGCTGGGGGGAGGGGGACGACGAACAGTGTCGCATCCAGCTTCCGGATGAGGAACGGCGTGACCAGGATACCGCGGGCTATCGCGAGATCAGCGCAATTTGTCGATAAAGGAGAGGACAATGCAATTTCAGGGACGACATATGCTGTACGCTGCGGTGATTTTTTGCTTCGGCCTGTTTTCTTCCACCGTTATGGCGCTGACCTGTAAAGCCCAGGGCTCGGTCAGCCAGTACGTTGCCATTAACAGCATCATCAAAGCGTCGATCGGTGACTTCGGCACCAACACCAAAATATGGGTATCGTCACCCATCACGGCGACGTTTACCTGCTCTGACACTGACGCCTATCCAAACGGCGAGAGCGCCTATTTGTGGCTCGATCCGAAAGATGCGGTGAAAAACGTGCATAACTCTCTTGAGATCGGCATTACCTTCAGGAACGTCGATTACAAGCTGAAGAAGGGCGATAAAATAGAAATTGGTCCCGGAACGGTGTGCCGCCCTAACGGCAACAAAGGCTGTCTCTCCCCGGCGGCCCCGCAGACGTTCACGCTCACCTATCAGGTTTACATCAAAACCACCGGCCTTCCGGCGGCCACCAATGGCAAAGTGATGGGGGATGTCAGCCTGTCGCTCTTTCAGGTGGACGGCGTGGGCGGTTTGCGAGGCGGCACGGTGACTCAGGACGGTAACTTTAACCTGACCATTACCGGGCTGGATAAAATCACCTTTCTGGCCTGCACGCCAAAAGTGGTGCTGGTACCCGATACTCTCGACTTTGGCGTCATCAACGGAAGCTGGGCGACGCCCGGTAAGATTGAGAAAACAAAACCCTTTACGCTACAGGTCGATTTGACGCGTGAAGCCAGCGGTAAAACCTGCACGGGGGAGACGTTGCTGATGACGTTAAGCTCGACGAATACGGTCAAAGACGGGGCAATCATCATGCCCGCGGCAGACAGCGGCTTTGGCTTTATCATTTCCGCCAGCAGCCTGATGGAGCCGCGCATTGCGCTGAACACGCCGCAGGAGATAGGAACGATCGGTGGAGATCGGCTCACGCATGATTATCACGCAGGGTTTATATGGACGACCACGACGCCGAAGCTTGGGGATTACAGTGCGACAGCCACCTTTACCGTGACGTTCAAGTAACAAAAGTGGGGATTGCGTGCGGGCTATTTTGCGTAATACTTATCCCGCGCGATAACGGCCGCGTGACGCCCACGGTAAACAGCTATGTTCGAACAACTGACTGGTATTCTGACGCACACCCCCATCTGGGTCTGGGTGCTGTTTGTGTTTCTGGTTTCTCGTGGGCTCCGGGCCCGCCGGCCCGCCACGGTCACGCTGGAAAAACTGGCGATAATCCCGGCCATTTTTCTGCTATGGGATATTTACGATCTGGTGATGTACCGCACCCTCAGCGTCGCGACGCTGTCGATGTGGCTTGCGGGCATTCTGGCTGGCGCTGCGCTGGGTTACGCATTGATTCGCCCGACGGCGGTAACACGCGCCGCCGCGCCGCGCACCCTTTGCCGCCAGGCTGACTACACAGCGCTGCCGTTTATGATGCTGGCGTTCGCGGTGAAATACGTGCTGGGGATAATGAGCGCCATCGCGCCACAGACGCTGCAGCAGCCCGCCATCAGCGCCCTTGCGATTGTCTCCGGCGGGCTGTTTGCCGGGGTGTTTATCGGCAAGTTTACGCGGTATGTTGAGGTGTTTAGCCGTACCGCGCCGCGCCCGGCGGAGTGACGTTATTCTGTCGCGTGTGCCAGGGTGCGATCTGAAGCATCGCCGCTGAGGGCTCGCGTGACTTCATGGATCCGCCAGATTTTCCCTTCACGCAGCGTGGCAAACAGATAAACCTCTATCTCTGCCTGACGACCATCGGGATATGTGACCGTCACGATATGCCGGTCAGCCAGAAGTTCGTCATGACAGGCTATCTCCACTACGGTAAAGGCGATCGTGCGGATCTGTGAGCTGACGTGGCTCAGATGCTGGACAAAACCCCGGTAGTCAAGCGCGTGACCGTCCGTAAACTGCTGGTAATCGGGCGTAAATACCTCTGCCGGATCGATATCGCCGTTGAATAAGCGGGTTAACAGGCACGCCATTTTTTCGCGCTGCGCGGCGTTGTCAGGCTGGGCTACCAGGGACGTGATAATGCTCATACGGGCTCCTTATGTGGTTGAGTCCCCATTATCCTTGACAGCCGAAGACGTGGTTTCTGTAATAGGTCGATGAATAACGATTTTCGGTCAAAATGAGATGGTCAGTTTTGAAACGCTCCGTCATCCCGGCGGGTATCGAACACCGTGGCACAGTCATCGCACCGGCCAGCTGTGGCGCATTGCAACGGGTCTGTTGGTCATTGAGACGCAGCAGACGCGCTCGGTCGTACCGGCAAAACACATCGGCTGGATCCCGCCAGGTCAGCAGCACGCCGCTTTTTCTGAAAGCGCAATAGAAGGCTGCGCCATCTATCTTGACCCCGCCTGCTGTGCAGGGCTTCCCGATGCGCCCGCGCTGTTCGAGCCCGACGATCTCACTCATGCACTGTTTTCCCGTTTATGTGGTGCAGAGAACGAGTACGATCCGCGAAAGCTGACTTTGCTGCTGGATGAGCTTGCCCTGACGCCCCAGATTCACTTTTCTCTGCCCGTGCCGACGGATCCGCGTCTGAAGAACGTGGTCAGCCATTTGCTGCAGTTTGTCGATGATAACCAGACGGTCGAGAGCCATGCCCGCCGTGCGGGGATGAGCGTACGTACGTTCAATCGTCGGTTTAGTGCCCAGACCGGAATGAACTTTGTTAACTGGCGGCAGCTGGCGCGCGTCATGCAGGCAATGGAGTGGCTGGCGGCAGGGAAGCCGGTAGGGTGGATTGCGCTGTCCTGCGGCTACAGCAGCGTCAGCGCATTTATTGAGGTTTTCAGAGCATGGACCGGTAAAACACCGGGGCAGTGGGCGATGTTGCGGTCTGATGCCCTCCCCACGTCCCGCTGAGCTTTACAATGTAGGCCGGGTAAGGCGAAGCCGCCACCCGGCGATTGACTACCGCTCCCTCAGCGCCTCTTTCGCCCGGTTAAACGGCTTAATCAGATAATCCAGCACCGTTTTCTCGCCGGTCTTAATGTCCACCGTGGCAATCATCCCCGGCACAATCGAGAAGTGCCTGCCCGCCTTATTCACCAGGTAATCCTGGCTGGTGCGGATAAACACCCGGTAGTAAAACACCTCCGGCTTGGCCTCGTCCTGAATAGTGTCCGGGGATATCGTCTCCACGACCCCGTGCAGCCCGCCGTAAATGGCGTAATCGTAGGCGGTGATCTTCACCAGCGCCTCCTGGTTCGGGTGGATAAAGGCGATGTCGCGCGGTGACAGGCGGGTTTCAATCAGCAGGTGATCGTCTACCGGCACAATTTCCATCAGCTCGCCGTTGGGCGGGATCACCCCGCCGATGGTGGTGACCTTGATGTTTTTCACGATCCCGCGCACCGGGGATTTTACCGTCAGACGGGTGACGGAATCCTGGCGGCCCTTGAGGATCGCCGAAACCATATCCACCTCCGCGTTGGCCTTGGAGAGCGCCTCGCGCGCCTGGACGTAATACTGCGAGCGCACGTCGGTGAGCTTCAGCTCCAGATCGCTTTTCTGCCGCTGCAGGCGCAGCACCTCCACGTGGCTGGCGGCCCCGGTTTTCACCAGACGCTGGGTGATGGCCAGCTCTTTATTGGCGAGATCTAACGCGGCGCGAAGCTCCCGCTGGGTATCCTCCAGCTGCGCGCGGCGCGAGTTGTACAGCCGCGTTTCGTCGGCAATCAGATCCGGCCATTTTGCCAGCGAAGGGGGGAACTTCAGCGGGAGATCGTTCACCTCGGCGTACAGGCGGGCGCTGGAGGCCAGTGAAGCCCGGTAGCGCGCCGCGCTTTCGCCGACGTTCGACTCGGAACGGGTAGGATCAAGCCGCGCCAGCACCTGCCCGGCCTGCACCTGATCCCCCTCGTGGACGTTCAGCTCGGTGAGGATCCCCCCGTCCAGCGACTGTAAAACCTGCTCGCGCGAGCTGGGGATCACTTTACCCGAGCCGGTTGATACCTCATCCAGCATGCCAAACCACGCCCAGACGCCCAGCACCACAAACATCAGCAGCGAGAAGATCACGATCCGACGCGCGCCGGTGTAGCCGCTTTCGGAGTCGAGGGCATTATCCAGATCGTCCATTGCCGCCACGTCACGCTGACTGATTTTCATTTTTCCACTCCCGTCCGGTTGCTGCCTGCTGCTGTTGCTGCATACGGCTGTTGTTCAGCGCCTGGGCTTTTGGCGCGTCCATCACCAGCATCCCCTCTTTCAACACCACTACACGCTCCACCAGTTCCAGAACCGGTACGCGATGCGTAGCGACAATCAGGGTGCGGTGCCCGAGCCAGTCGCCCAGGCGCTGGATAAATTCCCGCTCGGTGTGCTCGTCGAGCGACGCGGTGGGTTCATCCATCAGCACGATATTCGGATCGCGCAGGAGCATTCGCGCCAGCAGAATCGACTGGCGCTGCCCGCCGGATAACCCCACGCCGTTTTCCATGATCGGGTAGTCCAGCCCTTTGGGCAGCTTCTGCACGAAGCCCGCCGCACCGGTCAGCTCCAGTGCCTCAAAGATCTCTTCGTCGGTGGCGCGCGGCATGCCGAGGGTAATGTTTTCGCGCAGGGTGCCGTAAAACAGCCGGGCGTTCTGGGTCATAAAGCCGACGTTGCGCCGGACGTCGGCAACGTCGAGATGCGGCAGGCTGAAGTTATCAAGTCGCAGCTCGCCGGCTGCCAGATCCATCCCGCCCGCCATGGCCTGCAGCAGGGTCGATTTGCCCGCGCCGTTGCGCCCGAGGATCGCCACTTTCTCACCCGGCCGGATCTCCAGCCGGTTAATGCGCAGTGCCATACGCGGATCGTCCGGCTGATAGCGGAACTGCGCCTGCTCGAAGAGGTAGTGACCGCGCAGCACGTCCTGGCGGATCGGTGTCTCCTCGCGCTGGTTTTCGGTGGGAAGCTGCATGATGCTGTCCAGCCCCTCTTTTGCCGCTTTGACCTGCTGCCAGCGCGCCAGCACGCCGCACAGCGTCGCCATCGGGGCGATCATGCGGGAGGCCAGCATCGACGCGGCGACCACCGAGCCGGTGGTCAGGGTGCCGTCGATCACCATCGGCGCGCCGACCACAATCACTCCGGCGTAAACCAGGCTCTGGATGGTCATCCCCCAGCTAATCAGGTTCTGCGTCAGCTCGCGGGTGCGCAGGCCTGATTCGGCGGTGATCTGGATATAGCTGTTCCACTGCTGCAAAAAGCGGTTTTCCGCCTGCATCAGCTTGATGTCCTCCAGCCCCTGCACGCTCTCCACCAGCACCGCGTTGCGCAGGGTCGATTCATGAGCCGACTGTTTCGCCAGCTCCGCTAGCTTCTTCTGCAGCAGCAGGCCGGGCAGGACCATGATCACCGCCGCGACCGGGGCGATCCACGCCAGCTGCGGGGCGATGATCGCCAGCACCACCACGAACAGTAAAAAGAAGGGCAGGTCGACAATCGTCGAGATGGTGGATGAGGTGACCATCTCGCGGATCTGCTCCAGCTCGCGTAGCTGTGAGATAAAGCTCCCGGTGGATCGGGGGATCGCGCTGTTGCGCAGCCGCAGCGCGTGGCCGAATACGCGATCCGAGACGCGCATATCCGAGCGCTTGCCCAGCAGATCCATAATGTGCCCGCGCGCCACGCGCAGCACAAAGCCAAACAGGGTGGCAATCAGCACCCCGATGGTCAGGACGTACAGCGTCGGGTAGGACTGGGCGGGGATCACCCGGTCATACACCTGCATGGAAAAGACAATGCCGGAGAGGGAGAGCACGTTGATAAACAGCGCGGCCAGCATCACCCAGCTGTAGGGGCGGAGATCGCGCATCACCAGGCGGTAGAGCCAGTCCGGCCGGTATTTTGAGATATAGGCGTCCACGCGGCTGTCCTTCAGTGCGGCGAGTGGACGCAGGGCAATAACGTGGCGGATAGCGGGCAGCATCGCCGTCATCGACAGCCGGTTGGTGTAGGTCTCATCGCCGAAAAAGCTGACTTCCAGCGTGTCGTCGCCGTCGAAGTGCTCGATCGCGCCGACCCGGCCGTCATTCAGCGCCACCACCACCGGCAGACGCCAACTGTTGATCGACTGCTGGTCAGCGGTGAGCAGTTGAAACGACAACCCCGCCTCACGCGCCAGCTGGGTGAGGGCGGGTACCATCGGTTTGCCTTTCAGCCACGGTGCGCCTGCGATCAGCGCGCCGGGCGAGCAGGCGACGCGGTAGCGGGTGGCGATAAAGCCAAAGGCCTGCGCCCACTGCGCCAGCGCCTCATCCGTCATGTTTTCACCTTGCGGGATATCACGCTGCTTCATGGCTGGATCTCCACGGTCTGGATGGTGCGGTTATCAAGATCGAACGCATGACGCAACTGTCCGGTGTTATACAGGCAGTTGAGCTGCAGCTGGTGCAGCTGACCGAGGGTCTGCTGCTGGGTGAAGCGCGCCTGATAGACCTCCTGTTCGGCGTTGAGCACGTCGAGCAGCGGGCGTGAGCCGAGGTCAAGATATTGCTGCTGGTACAGCTCACGGGTGCGGGCGCTGAGGGCTTCCTGGCGGCCCTGGATTTGCAGCGTGCTTTGCAGACTCATCACCTGGCTACGGGCTTCCAGCAGTTTCTGGCGGACATCAAGGCGCGTGCGCTGAATGGTGGACTGCGCCGCCTCCACCGCGTGTCCGGCAGCGTTACGCCGGGCGGTGAGGCCGCCGCCCTGATAGAGCGGCATCTGCACTTTCACCCAGGCGGAATACTGGGTGCGATCCCGCGTTTCGCTGCCTGCATAGCGGTCATTCATGTAGTGACGCACCTCCGGCTCCAGTGAGACGGTTGGCGTCATCTGCGCATCGGCGTAGTCGAGGTTAGCCTGGGCGACGTTAGCCTGCGCCCAGGCAGCGAGAACGGCGGGAACCAGACGGTCGTCTGGCTCGGCGATATCGCAGCTCCGACCCAGCTTTTGCGGAAAGTCATTGCTGATCGTGTTCAGGCTGTTCCAGCCGAGAAAGCTCATCAGCGTGGCGCGGGCGCTGTCGAGGCTGGCCTGGTACTGCATCAGCTGGGCGCGAGCGCCTTCGATACGCGCATCGGTCTGCACCACGTCAGAGAGCGACGTGGCGCCCTCGTCGTTACGCTGGCGGGTCAGCGTGCCGATGGAAGAGAGGGCTTCAAGCTGCTCTTTGGCGGTGTCGACCATCTGCTGCCAGGTTTGCACCTGTACCATGGCGACGGCGGTATCGTGGGCGATGGTGTCGATACTCACCAGCACGTTGGCCTGCTGCTGGGCAACGCCAGCGCTCTCGGCGCGCACCTGGCTGGCTACTTTGCCAAAGTCGTAGAGCATTTGTGAGAGAGAAAGCACCAGCGATGGCGTAAAGCCGTTCTGATCGCCGTCGTGGGAATAACCGTTGTCCACGCCGGCATTAATCTGCGGATAGTATTTTGATTTCGCGACGTCCACCTCTTCGCTCTGCTGGTAGAGTTTCCCCACGGCTTCGCTGATAGCCGGGTGCCAGGTGACGGCGCGGTTGACGGCCTCGCCAAGCTGCAATGAACCGGGAGCGGCGTTGCCTGCTACCGGGGCCACGCGACCGTTGAGTGAGGGGAGTTCCTGCGTTTCGCGAAGCTGTCCGGTATTGATGGTCGCCGCCGGATTTGCACAGAAAGCGGGCACAGATATCAGGCAGCACGAGAGCCACCAGTAAGGCATCTTCATTCCCATGTCATGTCCCTAATAAAAAGAGTACGGCTTTATTATTTATGCCCGGGCGCTGTGCGCCCGGGTCATCTCTTGCAGGTGCTATCAGGTAATGATGTGTTGCTGGTTAACAAGCTCGTCGTAGGTGGTCTGAACGCCATCAAGCGTAACGAGCGTGGTATTAGTGTAGGTGGACCCTGCACCGTCACGGTCGATGGAGATCACGGTATTGCCATTACTATTAGTGACATGGAGATAATTTCCCAGCGTCGAGGCGCTACCGTTCCAGCCCACCAGCAGATCGCCGATGTCGATCTTGTCTCCCTGCGCCAGCGAGAAGCCAGTCCAGTGATCGCCCGCGGCGCTGCTGGTGTTACCCGCCGTGGCATTCCCCACCGTACTGTTCAGCACCTGATAAATCAGCGTGTCGCCGTAGGCGGTGCCGGTAATGACGTCGTTATGTTCCGAGCTGATGAACTGCGGCGCCATGTTGATGGTCAGCGTGGCGCTGTCCGTCTTCCCGGTCGCATCGGTCAGGGTGTAGTTGAAGGTCTCCTTAGAGGTGATGGATGAGAGCGATACCCCGCTGTTGAGGGTATAGGTGTAATGACCGTCTGCACCGATCGCCAGGATGCCGTAATGGCCGGTGATGTTCACCGTTGCGCTGCCGGTATACGGATCCAGCGTGGTGCTGACGCCGTTGTAGCCGGTCACGCTCAGGCGGGTATCCACCGAGTGGAGCTGATCCAGTACGCCGCCCGAGTCGGTACCGTCGAAGATATTGCCGTTGACGGTGTGGCTGCCGGTCGCGTCGAAATCAGTCAGCGAGTAGGTGGTACCGTTCACGCTTGGCGTGATGGTGATGTTCCCGACGCTGAGCCCCGGTACGCTACCGGTAAAGCTCAGCGTATAGGTCCCGGCGTTGAGATCCAGCCCGGTCAGCGGAACGTCGATACTGCCGCCCAGCAGCGAGCCGCCGCTGAAGGAGCCGCTGCGGATCGCACCTGAGCTGTCGCTGATTGTCCAGTTCACCGTCAGCCCGCCCAGCGCCAGCAGAGAGGCCACGCTAAAGTGCAGCGACGCGTTGTGCAGCGCGGTGTTCGGGTCGACCACGAAGGTGCCACTGCCGCTGCCCTGGGTTGACGAGAGCAGGGCCGTCGTCCAGCTGGCGACGCCCACGGTGGTATCGGAGTAGACCGACGTGTGATGCACCGAGGTGACGTCCATTGCGGCGCTGACGTCGTTGACCGCATTCATCGCCTGTGCGGTTGGGGTGATGTTAAGCGATGCCGTATCCTTCGATCCGTCAGGCGCGGTAACGGTATAGACGAAGGTGTCCGGCGTGCTGATATGGTCCGCCCCCACGCCGCTCCTCAGGGTATAGGTGTACTGGCCGGACGAATTAATGGTCAGCGTGCCGTATTCTCCCTGAATGGCGGTGGTTCCACTGCTGTTGACAGCTACGCCGTTCACTTCGGTAACCAGCGTGCCCGCCGGAACCGGGTCATTCGCCAGCACGTCGCCCGTGGTGGTTTCGCTGATACTCGCCACGCTGTAGACATGATCCTGCAGGACGCTCAGCGTGTAGCCCGTCAGGACGGCGATCCCCGATGCGGTATTGAGTAAGAACAGGTACTCCCCGGCAGGCAGATTCAGCGTCAGCTGGGATGACGTGCCCCCCAGCAGCGGGGCGCGCAGCCAGCCCGACTCGACGCGAACCTGCTCGAAGGTTTGGGTGGCGTTGTTGAACTTATAGACATACAGATCGAATACCGACGCCAGCGCCACGCCGCCCACGGAGGCCTGGATGGTCATGGTGCGGGTCGTGCCTTCCTCCACGTTATAAATAATCGGGTTGGTCATGTCGTCCAGCAGGTTAAGCCCCAGCGTGTTGCCGAGATTAATGCCCACCACGGTAAAGCCGCCCTGCGACGAGGCGCCGTTATTGATTTCGTGCACGCTGGTGTCGAAGGTCAGGGCGTTGGTGTCGTCAACGGCGACAATACCGTTGACTACCGTACCGGCACCCAGGGACAGCACCAGCTGTGCCGACGCGCTGACGCCGTTATGGGTGATGGTGTAGGTGAAGCTCTCCGTGCGGCCAATGACCGCGGCGCTGGTGTCGGTCAGGCTGTAGGTGTAGCTGCCGTCGCGGTTAATGGTCAGCGTACCGTACTGGCCCTGAATCACCGTGCCGTCGGCGTTCACGCTGGTGGTGACGCCCTGGGCGTTAGTGACCGCGGAGAGGGTGGTTCCGGCCGGCGCGTTGTCGCTGCCGGCGGTTGGATCGTTATCAAGGATCACGTTGCCGTTGTGGCTGGTTTCACCGGTGACCGTACCCGGACCGGTCTCTTTCACGGCCACGTCGAGGCTAGTGTAGGAGCCGGTCGCCAGCAGGTTGGTGTTGTAGCTGAGCACGCGGTAGTTGCCGTCAGCCAGCCCGGTCAGGTTCAGCGACACGCCGGTAGCGCCGAGGGTCAGCAGATCGGCAAACTGCGGTTGGCCGGTATCCACCACGGTGGTCCACGCACCGTTGACGTAATGCTGAACCACCAGCTCAAGGGTATTGAGCAGAGAGAGCACTGCCCCCGTGGCGTTGGCGTTCACCACGATATCCGCGCTGCCGCCGCTGCCCACCGTGAAGTTCACCTGTGCGGTGTCATTGCCCAGCAGCGTCAGGACGTTGCCGACGGCGCCGACCAGCAGGAAGCCGTAATCGCTGTACTGGCTGTTGGTCACGGTTGCCGTGGTGCTGAGGTTCAGCTCTTCGACGTTATTGCTGGCGGAGAGCGGCAGCACCGGTGCAAGGGCGGAGCCGGGCAGCGAGGTGTTGCCCGCGACGTCGGTGGCGGTGATCTGCAGCGTTTGGCCTTCGGTCTGCTTGTTCGTGAAGGTGTAGCTGTACGTGCCGTTGCTGCCCGCCGTGGCGGTCACCGTTGAGCCGTCAGCGAGACGAATAGCGACGGTGCTGCCTGCTTCGGCAGTCCCGGACAGGATGCTACCGTCAGCGTTGAAGGTCCCGGTCGGTGCCGTTGGCGCGATCGTATCGACGATAATCGTCGTTACGGCTGACGCCACGCTGGTGTTGCCCGCTGCATCTGTGGCCGTGGCGGTGAAGTTATGCGTGCCTTCCGCCAGCGTGGTGGTGGTTTGCGGCAGGGTCCAGTTGCCGCTGGCATCGGCGGTGACGGTGCCCACGAGCGTAATGCCATCGTAGATCCGCACCGTGGCATTCGCTTCGGCGGTCCCGTTCAGCGTTGGACGTGTGTCGTTGGTCGGGTTCGTGCCGGTTACCGGTCCGGTAACGCTGCCGACATCATCAATGACCGAGCTGATGACCGGCGCGGCTGGTGGGAGGGTATCGACGTTAATCACATACCCGGCGGTTGGCGCGCTGGCGTTGCCCACCGCATCGGTGGCGGTAAAGGTTAAATTATGCGAACCGTTGCCCAGCGCCGGGGATGGCGTAAAGCTCCACGCCCCACCGGTCGCCGTCACGCTGCCGATTTGCACGCCGTTATCAAAGATTTTCACCGTGGCTCCGGCTTCCGCCGTGCCGGTGAGGGTTGGCTGAGCATCGTTGGTCACACCGCCGTTGGCGATCGGCGTGGCGGCATTGCCTACGTCATCCACAATACTGGTCAGCACCGGCAGCGCAGGCGGCGTGGCGTCGACGGTGAGGCTAAAGCTTGCCGACGACACGCTGGTGTTGCCTGCCGCATCTATGGCCTGCGCGGTGAAGCTGTGCGGACCACTCGCCAGCGTGGTGGTGAGCAAGATACTCCAGCTCCCGCCGCTATCCGCGGTGCCCGTTCCGACAAGCGTGCTTCCCTCGTAGATCTTCACGGTGGCAAACGGTTCGCTGGTTCCGACAAGCCGCGGTACGGTGTCGTCGGTAGTCTGCCCTGACGTGAGCGGGCCGGTGATGCTGCCCACGTCGTCGATTGCCTGGCTGATAACCGGCGCGTTCGGTGCCGCGGTATCAACAATCAGGGTAAAGTTCGGCGAGGTCGGGCTGACGTTGCCCGCCGCATCGGTGACCGTGGCGGTCCAGGTATGGCTGCCGCTGGCCAGCGGCGTTGACGGCGTAAAGCTCCATGCGCCGGTCCCGTCCGCCTGTACGGTGCCAACCGGCTGCCCGTTCTCATACACGGTGACCGTGGCGTTAGCGGTCGCAGTGCCGTTCAGCGTCGGCGTGGTGTCGTCAGTGCTCTGCCCGGAAGAGAGCGGGGTTTGAATGCTGCCCACGTTGTCAGCCGCGGTCGAAATGACCGGCGCTGACGGCGCGACCGTATCCACCGTCAGGTTAAACGGCGCCGTCGTGCTGCCGGTGTTACCAGCCACGTCGGTGGCGTTGAAGGTGATCGCGTGCGGCCCTTCGCCCAGATCGGTGCCCGGGGTGAAGGTCCAGTTGCCCTGGGCATTCACCACCGCCGTGCCAATTTCGCTGCCGTCGACAATAACATGCACCGTGGCACCCACGTCGCCCGTACCGTTGAAGGTCGGACGCGCGTCGTTGGTGGTGTTGCCCGACGTGAGCGTCCCGGTGACGGGGGCGACATCGTCAATGACGCTCGTCACCACCGGTACGCCGGGGGCTACGGTATCGACGGTAAAGGCGAACACCGAGGAGTTAGCCGAGGCGTTGCCTGCTGCATCCGTGGCATACGCGCGCAGGGCGTAGCTGCCGTCGTCCAGCGGCGCGGTCGGCGTAAAGGACCAGTTCCCGCTTCCGTCAACGGTTGCAGTGCCAATTTCCGTACCGTTGTTCGTGATGTGAACAGTGCTGCCTGCCAGCCCGGTGCCGCTGATGGTTGGGGTGTTGTCGTTGGTCACCTGGCCGCTGGTGAGGTTGCCCGTGACGCCGCCAGGGACGTTGTCGTTCACATTATCCAGCGTCGGAACCGTCGGTGCCGTCAGGTCAACCACCACGCTCCAGGGGGCTGAGACCGCGCTGACGTTGCCCTGCGGGTCGGTCGCCCGGACGGTGAAGCTGTGCGAGCCTTCGCCGAGCGCGGTGTCAGGGGTAAACGTCCATGCGCCGGTGCTATCAGCCGTCACTACGGCAATCTGCGTGCCGCCGTCGAAAATGTTCACCACGCTGTTTGCGTCCGCTGTCCCCGAAAGGGTTGGCGTGGCGTCATTCGTCTCAGTGCCGCTGACCACAGTGGTGGCGACGTTACCGACATTGTCCGTGACGTTGGTAATAACCGGCGTGGCGGAAACGGAGTCCACCACGACGGTGAAGCCCGCCGAAGGGCCGCTCTGGTTGCCCGCTGGATCGGTCTCGTGGATGGTCAGGACGTTATTACCTTCCGCCAGGACCGGCGTGGTATAGCTCCAGTTACCGGTATTGCCGATCACCACGCTGTCCAGCAGCACGCCGTTGTTGTAGATGGAGATGGTATCGCCCACCGCGCCGGTGCCGGTGAGGGTCGGCTGGTTGTCGTTGGTGGTCTGGCCGCTGGTCAGCGGACCGGTGCCTGGGCCGACGTCGTCAATCACGGCGCCGATGGTCGGCGTGCCCGGTGCGGTGAGGTCAACGGTAACGCTGGCCGCCGGAGAGCGACCGCTGGTCAGGCCGTTGAGGGTCGCGGTCACCTCAAAGGTGTGCAGCCCCTCGCCAAGCGTGGTCGACGTATAGCTCCAGTTGCCGCTGCCGTCGGCAGTGACTGTCGAGACGGGCGTTACGCCACCGTCCTGATAGATGGCGATCAGGCTTCCCGCCTGAGCCGTGCCGGTAAGGGTAGGGGTGGTGTCATTGGTGGTTTTGTCTTTCACATCGCCGACGATCGGGGCGACGTCGTCGTTGATCGCCGTGATGACGGGCACCTGCGGCAGGTCGAGCGGTGAATCGATAACGATAAAGGACGTGCCAGGGCTGGCATTTCCTGCGGCATCGGTAGCGCTTACGGTCAGCGTGGTCGGATCCAGCTGCGCCGGGCTCAGCGCAATGGAGAAGCTGCCGTTGCTTGCGACAACGCCGGTACCAATGACGGTCCCGCCGCTGTCTTTCACGGTAATGGTGGTTCCCGCTTCGGCATTACCGGTCAACGGGGTCCCCTCCAGTGCCAGGGACATGTTGATCGGGTCGGCAGGTACGGCGGTGTCCACCGTCACGCTCAGCGGCGTCGAGTTTCCGGATGCGTTACCCGCAGGATCGACAGACGAGACGGTGAAGGTGTGCGCACCATCCGACAGCGTTGTGCCTGCCGTCCAGCTCCAGCTGCCGTCCGGCTGTATCGTCACCGGCACGCCCGACGGGGTACCGTCGATGGAGACGATAACGGTGGTGCCGGGTTCGCTGGTTCCGGTAAGGGTCGGCGTGCCGTCGCGGGTATAGAGCACGTTGTTGGTGAGCTGGCTGTCTGAAACGGCATTAATCTGCGGAATCCCAGGCGCAACGGTATCCAGCGTGACGGTAAAGACCGCACTCGGCGCGCTGAGATTGCCCGCCGCATCCACGCCCGCCACGGTAATGTTCAGCGGGCCGTCCGTTTGCGTTGGAAGCGTCAGGCTCCATTCTCCGTTAACCACCGCGACACGGCCCAGCTCGACGCCGTTGTTGTAGACGATCACCGTCTCACCGTTAACGCCAGTTCCGCCCACTGTCGGCGTGGTATCCGTGATGTAGCCCCCGTTCGGCTCGCCGCCCACGGCACCAATCACTGGCGTATCCGGCGCCACGGTGTCCACGTTGATCGTAATTGCCGGTGACGCGGCAGAGACGTTGCCCGCCTCATCGGTGGCGGTGGCGGTATAGACGTGGCTGCCCTCCGCAATATTAATGTCTGGACGCCAGCTCCAGTTGCCGTTGTTGTCTACCGTGACGGTGCCAACGATAGTCGGCGTGCCGCCGTTGACGGTGTCAGTGATGTTGATAACGTCGTTCGGCGTACCGGTGCCGCTCAGTACCGGGCGCGGATCGTTGGTGATGCCGCCATCGGGAACGGGGCCGGTGATCTGGGTGACGCTGTCGGTGACGATCGGTGCCGCAGGCGTAGCCGGAGGATCGGTATCAATGGTGATGGTGACCGGCTGCGACGGGGCGCTTTCGTTGCCCGTGCCGTCCATGTTGGTGACGGTCAGGGTGATGTCATAGGTGCCGCCGGGCAGCGGGGAGGGCGGCGTCCAGGACCAGGTGCCGGTATTGTCCACGACAGCGTCACCGATTTTGACGCCGTTGTTGTAGATCGTCACGGTATCACCCGCCGTGCCGGTACCGCTCAGGGTTGGCGTGGTGTCGCGGGTGGTTTCCCCCGGGTTCAGTGGCGTTTGCGTTGTGCCGCCGTCAGGATTGACGGTGATGGCCGGGACGTCAGGCGTCGCAGGCGCGACGGTATCCACCGTCAATACAAACGGGCTGGAGATAGTGGTATTGCCGGCGGCATCCGTGGCGTGAACCGTCAGCGAATGCGGGCCGTCGGTGAGCGGGGTGACCGGCGTAAAGCTCCAGCCGCCGCTGCCGTCGAGGGTGGCGGTGCCGAGCAGGGTTGTGCCGTCATAGACGGTGATCACCGCATCCGCCGGAGCGGAGCCCTGCAGCAGCGGTTGGGTGTCATCCGTGGTATCGCCGCTGTTGAGCGTGCCCTGAACGCCGCCGACGTCATCGAGCGCGGCAGTGATGGTCACCGCCCCAGGCGGTGTGGTATCGACAATAACGTTGAAGTCGGCAGACGGCAGGCTGGTGTTGCCCGCTGCGTCGGTGGTGACGACGGTGAAGGTATGAGGCCCTTCGCCA
Source organism: Enterobacter sp. DC4 (assembly GCF_000568095.1). Classification (NCBI taxonomy): domain Bacteria; kingdom Pseudomonadati; phylum Pseudomonadota; class Gammaproteobacteria; order Enterobacterales; family Enterobacteriaceae; genus Enterobacter; species Enterobacter sp. DC4. Next base: position 235,095 of record NZ_AZUB01000006.1, read on the forward strand.
AGCGGTACGGTGGGGGTATAGGTCCACACGCCGTTGTTGTCGACCAGGGCCGTGCCAAGAACGCTGCCATCCAGGCGGATGGTGACCGTCGAGCCCGGTTCAGCGGTGCCGTTGAGCGTCGGCGTGGTGTCGTTGGTGCTGTCGTTGGAGTTGAGCGCGCCGACGCGCTCGGGCGCATCATCTATCACCAGGGTAATCACCGGAGCGGCAGGCGCGACGCTGTCAATCGTCAGAGTCCAGGCGTTGGAGACGCCGCTGGTGTTACCTGCCGCGTCGGTCGCGACGGCGGTCAGGGCGTGGGTACCCTCACCGATTGGCGAGGAAGGCGTAAAGATCCATACGCCGAGGCCGTTGGCGACGGTCGTACCAATAGCCACACCGTCCACGCGGAGGGTGACCGTCGCGTTTGGCTCGGCGGTACCGCTGAGCGTCGGGGTGGCGTCGTTGGTCGTGTCATTTGGGTCGAGCAAGCCAACAATTCCACCGGGCACATCGTCCACGACTTGTGAAATCACTGGGGCGTCAGGTGCCGTCCCGTCGACGTTAATTATCCACGCGGCTGAGATTCCGCTTTGGTTACCGGCGGCATCCGTCGCCTTTGCCGTGAGCACGTAGGTGCCATCGGCCAGCGGTGAGGGCGGCGTAAAGCTCCACAGGCCGGAGGAAGGAACCACCACCGTGCCGAGGATAACGCTTCCGTTAGAAATCGTGATGGTTGTGCCCGCCTCGCCCGTTCCGTTCACGGTGGGCGCCCGGTCGTTGGTAAGCCCGTTCGGGCCCACGGGGCCGGTGGCGGCTTCCACGTCATCAATCACAGATACGATAACTGGCGTCTGCGGTGGGGTAATATCCGGTGCCGCCGCGGAGGTGGTTGGACTCGTGTTGCCTGCCGTGTCGGTAGCGTCTGCCGTCAGGATTTCGCCGTTGAGCTTCGGCGGGGTCAGCGTCAGGCTGAAGTTACCCTGGCTATCGGCAACAGCTGTGCCAAGGGTGACATCGCCTTCACGGATGGTCACCGTGCTGCCGGCTTCTGCAATGCCGCTGATGGTGCCGCCATCATTCGAAACCACGAGGTTTCCAGGGGCTGACGGCGGGGTAGTATCCACAGTAAAGGTGATAGGTGCTGATGCCGAACTCTGGTTTCCGGCGGCATCGGTTTCAGTGACGGTGATGGAGTGCGTCCCGTCCGGGAGCGGAGCGTTTGGCGTAACGCTCCAGGTGCCGTTGGGCAGCACCGTCGTTGTGCCAATCGCCACGCCGTTATCGTAAATGGTGATGGTTCCACCGGGCTCGCCCGTTCCCGCCAAAATTGGTTTTGACGCATCGGTAGGCGTGCCCGACGTAATGGTGCCCCTGATAAGGCCCGTGTCATCGGTCAGCACAATCGCGGTCGGTGCGTCCGGCGGAGTAAGATCCACCGTAAGCGTAAACACCGGTGAGGCTGGGCCGGTGTTGCCGGCGGCGTCGGTTGCCTTCACGGTAATCTGGTGAGTGCTTTCACTCAGGTCAACTGACGGGGTAAAGGTCCAGGTGCCATTGCTGGCGACGACCGCCGTACCAATGGCTATCCCGCCGTCATAAATCGTCACGGTGGAGCCTGCTTCGGCGGTGCCGGTGAGCTGTGGCCGCTGATCGTTGGTGCTGCCGCCGTTGGTCACCGTCCCTGTCAGAGGGGCAATATCGTCGATTACGCTGCCAATCGTTGGCGCATCGGGTGCGGTGAGATCCGGTGCGGTGATACTTGTGCCCTGGCTGGTATTCCCGGCGTTATCCGTCGCCGTGGCCGTCACGTGCTCGCCGTTGATCAGCGGTGTTCCGAGGGAGACGGTAAAGTTGCCGTCGCTGCCCGTTTTTCCGGTGCCAATGACATTGCCGTTCGCGTCTTTCAGCGTGATGGTGCTGCCGGGTTCGGCAGTACCGGTAACGGTTTTACCATCTGCCGAGAAACGAAGGCTGGAGGGGGCATTCGGCGGTGTCGTATCCGGATCGGCAGGATCGACAGGAGTGTTGGGGTTGGTGCTGTTGTTATTATCGCCACCTCCTCCACCGCCGCCGGTACTTGCCGCAGCCGCGATACCGCCTGCAGCGACAATACCGCCGAGGGCCCATGGCCAGAAGGCGGCGCCACCGGCATCACTTCCTGACGCCGCAAGCAGCACGTCCGTAGACGCGATAGATTCGTAGGTGGCGGCCCCGGCGGGATCTTCAATCCACCATAATGCGCCGTTGCTGTCCTCCAGAACCAGCTGGCTTACCCCCTGCGCGTCCGTGACGTAGAAATTTTTTACAGTGATCACCTCACCGGAGTGCAATGTCACCAGCAGATCGTTACCGCTTCGCGCGAAGTGGGAGACACTCGCTCGCTCTACATGAAGTTCAACGATGGAGGAATGGCTCAGCGTGACCTGTGTGCCTTCCATTTTCGTTTCCACGCCAGTAAGTTTCGAGATAACAGAGATTTGGCTCATTTAGTTATTACTCCAGCAGATGTGTCATGAACGGCGAGCAAGACGAGCCATCTCTGCAGAAGGTAAAGGGCGCCCCCGGCGCAGTCGCTGTTAGAACGCAGCACTGACCGTTTTTTAGCGCGCACGATGCCCGCCAGGATTCAGAGTGGCAACATCAGAACGAATCTAATTTTTATGCAAGAGAACCGTTTTATTCGTGTTTTATGTTTTGTAAAACCCTGTAATTAATAGAGGAATTATTTTTGAGGATATAAAATTGATATAGACAGAAAACATGGGTTGTGCAAATTAAGCTTTCGCAAATAAGTGCGAAAACAAGGTGGAAGGCATTGATATATTGATGTCGTCAATAATTAGGCTGATGCAATCAGTTGTTTTATATGTCTTTAATTTTAGTATGTAATGTTTTTTCTTAGCGTGGTTTACGCACTGCGATAATTGGTAGGGAATGTTTTGAATATAATGTAAAACGATATTCTTTAGGTTTGCTTAATGTTCATTTAAGTTAAGGTAACGTTTTTGATATAAAATATATTATGTCACTTGGACTATAAAATATATTCTTATGTGAAGTTAAAACTCTGCTATCACGCGAAATAATAACGTTAAGGAGAGGATGAGATAACCTGATTTATTTTCATTGGGCTACAACGTCAGCATGATTTCGCGGCAGCAAAAAAATGACGCGGAGAATGAATAAAACTCATCAGTCGGACGTTTACTGACGTCACTCCCCACTCACCCTGGAGCTTTATATGAACACGACCTCGTTTCGTTTGATCCCGGTGCTGGTTTTTTCCCTGCTGTCCCCACTGGCGCTGGCGATGGGCAATAATAGTACCGAGAGCAAAACGCCTGATTGTCCTTCCGGACAGGTGTATGACAGCGCTACTCAGAAATGCGTGCCGGACAAGAGCAGCAGCCTCAGCGACCAGGACAAAACCAACTATGCGTACCATCTCGCGAAGAAAGGAGAGTACCAGGCGGCGCTGAATCTGCTTGATTCGCTGAAAAATGGCAATACGGCTGAAGCGTGGAACTATCGCGGGTTCGCCACGCGCAAACTTGGTCGTACGGACGAAGGCATTGGTTACTATCAGCGTGCGCTGGCTATCGCCCCGGATTATGCCAAAGCCCGGGAATATCTCGGTGAAGCGTGGATGGTAAAAGGACGTCCTGACCTCGCGAAAGAACAGCTGAAGGTCATTGCCGGTATTTGTGGCCAGTCCTGCGAGGAGTACCGTGACCTGCAGGCCGCCATTAACGGACATCCGGAATCCTGATTTTCTCGTGGAGGGAAAGCCCATCGCTACCAGTGAGGTTCGTCAACAGTTAGCCGCACATCTGTCGCGTCTCTGGCGCTATGGGCTGGTGCTGTCGCGAAACAGGGATATCGCTGAAGAGCTGGTTCAGTCCACCTGCGTGCGTGCGCTTGAAAGGAGTAGCCAGTATACCCCAGGCACACGCATCGACAGGTGGCTGTTCGCGATACTGCACTCCATCTGGATCTCTGAGCTTCGGGCTCGACACGTGCGTCAGGGACAGGGATTTGTGGCCAGCGACGAGATTCTGGCACCGGACACCCGCGAACAGGATGAGACGCGTCTGCATTACCTTAAGGTGATGCAGCGCGTCAACACGCTGCCTGAAGCCCAGCGCAACGCGGTATTTTTGGTTTATGTCGAAGGATTTACCTACCAGGAGGCGGCGGACACCCTGGCGGTGCCGATCGGTACCGTGATGAGCCGGCTGGCAACGGCACGGGCGGCGCTTGCCAGGTCCGCTGACGCACTGCCTCCGGTAAAGGAGAAACGCTATTGAACGCGCACCGTTTTGCACCGCCCTATAACGACGACGCTATCGTGGCATGGATAGATGGCGAGATGTGCCGCGCCGACGCGCAGCATTTTGAAGAACAGTTGAAACGTGATGAACGCCTCGCCGGGCGAACCAACGAACTGATGAAAAGCAGCCAGGATTACGCCGGGGCGTTTGCCTCCCTGCTGGATGACGCGCCTCTGGAGACAATGCAGGCGCGTCTGGCTGCTATTCCCGAACCACAGTCCTCCACGGCGCCTGGCGTTAGCAGGCGGTCGCTGATTGCCGCATCGATCAGCTTTTTGATGATCGGCTCCGGGCTGGGCTACCTGCTGCGGCCCGCTTCCGCGCCAGCGGATGAGAACGCCCATATTCGCGACCTCGAAGCGCAATATATGTCCCTGTACAGCGTCGAGACGCTGCTGGATATGGACAGCGCAACGCCGATCCTGCAGCGCGGGCTGGAACGGGCCGCACAGGATATCGGCATAAAGCTGCACATGTCGAAGCTAGTCCTGCAGGGGGCAGAGTTGAAGATGGTGCGAATGCTGCGCTATGAAACCACCTCTATCGCGCAGATTGCCTGGATCAACGCCGACTTCGGCCCGATGGCGCTCTGTATTTCTCCTGTTGACGAAAAGACCAGGGCCTCTCTGCGCCAGGAGCAGCGGCACAGCATGAACCTGGCGTGGTGGCAGGAGGCGGGCTACCAGTTTGTCCTGATTGGTCGCAATCCACCGTCTCACCTGCGGGGAAATGCGGAGCAGCTACAGCGGCTCATTTCAGGATGACGGCACGTCGTTTGTCTTAATCGCAATGGCGATGGCAATACGATCGTCCACGACCAGCGCAAACTTATCCATCCCATAGGACGCGCGCGAGATCGCCGTGGTGGCATCCAGGGTGAGGACTTGCGCATGCGGGTCTTTCACCACGGCCTCCAGGAGCACCGGGCGGGCAATGTTACGCACGGGCAGCGTGCCGAACACCCTGAACCGCCCGTCACCCAGGGCGACCACGCGAGAGCTGATGAACTCGATAGTCGGGTAGTGCTCAGAATCAAAAAACATATCGCTTTTCAGCTGCCAGGTAAGCAGTTTGTTTGAGGCCACCAGAGTTGCTACGGGAATGGTGACGTGAATATGGTCGTCGACGTCGTTTTCCGCGTTGAGGGCCACGGCGCCCGTCACGCCGCTGAACGTCGCCCAGGAGAGGATACCGCCGAAGGCATGCCACGATAGCCGAATGGCGGTGTTGTCGGTGTCGATAATGTAGCTTTTTGGGGCAGCTAATGCCCACGGACAAAACAAAATCAGCACTATCACCAGGCGTCGCAGCATCTCAGGATCTCTTTTAGGGGGGCAGGGAGTAAACGCGTCACCCCCGGGATCTATTCGACTTTTGTGCGTCAGGGTGTTTTAACGATATCCACCGAGATTTCGACGGCGGCGATCGGGCCCCGATTTTCCAGCCAGTGGACCGTATTATGGTCTTCCGGCCACCCGACGCCGGGACCGTAATCGGTGGCGATACCGTTACGATGATCGGTGATGGTCCCCTCAAGGATAAAAACGGTACCGGGGCGATCGATATGATCGTGCACCGGACCAAAGACCGCGCCGGGGGCGAGTGTCACCCTGCGCATGCGAAGCTGTCGACCGTCCATGCCTGCGATCTCCGGGCCCAGATCGACGATGGAAAGCAGTTCAACGGTAACGCCCTGGGTTTCTGGTGCGGTTTCTTTGTGGCTCATGACGGTGCCCTCCTGAAATAAGTTTAGCCTTCAGGAAGCAGGGTGGGAGGGAATAAAAAAGGCCGCGTATGCGGCCTTTCGAAGGGATTACTCAGTGACTTTCTTTTCCAGCTCGCTGGCACCTTCTTTGGTTTTGTTCCAGCCTTTCTCAGCGCCTTCTTTGGTGGCATCCCACCCTTTCTCGGTGCCTTCTTTGGTTTTATGCCAGGCTTTCTGGGAATCTTCGCTGACCTTGCTGCCAAAGCTTTCGCTTTTACCTTCCGCAGCGTGCTTCTGTTTCAGCTTCAGCTCTTCACCTTTATTCTGCTCTTCGTGCAGTTTTTGCTTCGCCTCGTTGGCGTTTGCGTTCGCCGCAGCGACGGTATCGTCAGTTGCATGTGTGGTCGCAGCAAATACTGGGGAAGCCAGCAGAACGGCAGATAATGCGATAATTGTTTTTTTCATAATATCCTCATTTAACGTTATCGGTTATGAGCGTGATTCAGCATGGCACAGGCGAAGCGGGATGGCTTTAGGAAAAAACTGTAATGAGATCAATGTGCCCTGATGAGGGGGATTTCGCCTGAGGATTATCCAAAGGATAAAAAGCCTATTTCAACAAGGGCGGCGAGGGCCAGGAGAACGAAGATTATGACGGTTATGGGTTTGTACATGTTGGGGTTCCTTCCGGGTTGGGGCGGCTAATCCGTAGCGCTGGGTGATGTGGGTAATTTTGCACAGGCGGGGGGAGAGGGTGTTGATGTTTGTCAAAGCCAGGGGAGTACAACATAAACAACCAGCCGGTAGGTCGTTATGTTTTAAAGATCAAGATATAGTAGCTTTGATTAGAAGGAGGGGAATAGCATGGCGATAACGGAAGAAGCGTTGCTTAGATCTGGTTTCACAAAAGAAGAGCTGCAAAAGCTTAAACGCTACGTGGATACTCAGCGTTCGACGCTGGATATTTTGCTTCCTGCGCTTTCAAATCGGTTTAAAGGGACTGTTATATTTTCAGTCGTACTTACGGTTCTGTTCATACTGGCGGTTTGCTTCGCTTCGCGAGAAAATATCATTTCATCAGGCATTGCTGTAGTGTTTATCTTTGGTATCTTCTGTTGGATGACCCCCCTCAAATTAACGTATAAAGCCTGGCGTTTTAAGCAGGATTATTATCAATAGACAGCAAGTCAAAAACAATTTTTGCGTTTATGCCATATCCAATGATTTTCATGGTGAGTTTTGGCCGACTCATAGAGTCCATATAATCTCATAAGGACTGCTTTGTTGCCTTTACTGGTACGACTATGTTAGTCAGATATCCGAGTAATCGACGATGGTCAGAGATTTCTCCGAATTTACAGGGCAATATAACGCATCGGGAGAACCCTCTTAGGACATTATTGTTCCTGCAAAAAATATCTGGCCTGCCTGTTCACTGCGCGATACCCTGTAATGCTTTGTCTTTTTTGTGAACAGGAAAAAGTATGCTTAGTACGTTACCCGATTTACACAGAAGTTTTGCAGAGCAACTTAAGCTTAAATTTCAGGCTGATTCGCGGATTCACTCCCTTCTCGCTGGCGGCTCGCTTGTTCATGGCGGGTTTGATAAATACTCCGATCTTGATTTTGTCGTTGTGGTAGACCCTCTCTACTATGACGAAATCATGGCTCAGCGTATTGTGTTCGCCGGAACACTGGGTCACCTGCTCCATGCTTTCACCGGGGAACATGTGGGAGAGCCTCGTCTGCTTATCTGCCTGTATGGTCCCGAACTCCTTCATGTCGATCTGAAATTTGTCACCCTGGAAATGCTCACTCAGCGCGTTGAGGAGCCCGTGGTGTTATTTACCCGTGATAACACCGCTCTGGAGCGCCAACTGGCAAAATTTAGCGCTAACTGGCCTGATATGACGCCGGAGTGGTTTGAGTCCCGAGCCTGGATCTGGCTTCATTACGCGGTGGTGAAACTGGGAAGGGGAGAACTCTTTGAAGCGATAGGCATGCTGGCATTCTTCCGGGAGCAAGTGCTGGGACCTATGCTGTACCGTCGAGCAAATCTACCGCAACGTGGGGTTCGCCGCATCGAATTCCTCAGCATTGATCCTGATAACCTGTTGGCTTCTACGCTGGCAATGCACGATCGTGATTCCGTCAGCATGTCCCTCAGAAAGGCTGTTGATGCTTATATCACGCTGCGTGCTGATGCGCAGCCGGAAAATATCGCGGACGATGCGGCCCGTTGGGCGATCCTTGCCATGCTCGAAGCCAGAACCTGACCTTAAAAAGTTTGGTCTGTTCCGTACCCATGTTCAGACGACGTTTGCTAAAAAAATGGTTGTCTGAATTTCGGTTGTGAGGTTCTTGCTGAGTGCTTAGATTCATTTTCAATCTATCGAGAGGATATGAATATGAACTTTGCAGAACGCCACTATCAGCATGAGCCTCTTCTTATCGCCAACGTCTGGGATGCCGCCAGTGCTGTCGCAGCGCAAAAAGCAGGCTATCAGGTACTAGGAACGTCCAGTGCAGCTATAGCGTCCACTCTGGGATATGACGACGGCCAGGGAATGCCGTTTGATGAGTTATTTTATATGGTTACCCGGATCCGGGCTGTCAGCAACCTGCCATTGAGCGTTGACATGGAAGCAGGGTATGGTGATTCAGCTGAAGAGATAGTAGCCAATCTGAGGCGCCTTGCTCAGACAGGCGTCGCAGGCGTTAACCTCGAAGACAGCCGAGTCATAAACGGGGGTCGTCAGCTTGACGATGCCTCTGATTTTTCCCGTAACCTGAGAGCAGTGTGCAATATGCTGAGAAGGGAAGATTATCGTCTGTTTCTGAATATCCGGACTGACACGTACTTGCTCGGGCATGAAGACGCGTTGCAGGAGACGATATTACGGGGTCAACGCTATAAAGCTGCAGGTGCCGACGGCCTTTTTGTTCCCTGCCTGACGTCAGAGAAAGACATCAGACTCATAGCAGAGGCAACGGGATTGCCCCTGAATGTCATGTGTATGCCCGATCTACCGTCATTCGACAGGCTGAAACGGGCCGGGGCAAGCCGCATTTCAATGGGCAATTTTGTTCATTCAGCGATGCAGTCAACGTTGACTGATGTCATGCATGCGATCCGAGCGCGTCAGACGTTTGAAGGACTTTTTAGTGATGAAAATAACCGATAAGAATTTATGCGATATCTGGTATCAGGCATTACTTGAACGTTCTTCAGAATATACTGGCGTGTTTTTTGTTGGCGTCAAAACCACTGGCGTATTCTGCATTTCGGCATGCCGGGCGCGAAAGCCCAAACGTGAAAATGTCGAATTTTATAAAGATGCCAAATCTGCCCTGGCGGCTGGCTTTCGTCCCTGTAAGGTCTGCAGGCCCGCTGAAAATGCGCACAGCACGCCATTATTCGTTGAGCAGGCGCTTGCGCTTGTCAGGCGCGATATTAAATCCCGTGTAGCAGACGCGGAGCTTCGTCAGCATGGCATCAGCCCGGAGCGGGTAAGACGCTGGTTCCTGCAACATCACGGCATCACTTTTCAGGCTTTCCAGCGAATGCAGCGGGTGAACGTTGCCCTGCAGGAGCTGAAAAGCGGACGAGCGGCGACTGACGTTGCGCTGGACAATGGCTATGAATCCCTGAGCGGCTTTGGTTACACCTACAAGCGGCTTACTGGCGCAGCGCCGACTCAGGCAACCCAGGTGATAGTCATTCATCGGTTCACCACGACGCTTGGACCGATGTTTGTCTGCGCGACAGAGCGGGGAGTCTGTCTGCTGGAGTTTACCGATCGCCGGATGTTGGAAACTGAATTCCGCGATATTCAGCGTTTATTTAACGCCAGAATCGTCACCGGCGAAAACAACCATACCCGACAGACAGTAAAAGAGATCGACGAGTATTTTGCCGGAACGCGCCGACAGTTTGATCTCGCTTTAGATGCCCCGGGCAGTGATTTTCAACAATCCGTCTGGCATGCGTTGCGTGCTGTTCCCTATGGACAGATCTCACACTATCAGGCCATTTCACTACGGCTTAATAAGCCAAATGCTGTGCGCGCCGTCGCTGCCGCTAACGGTGCCAACCGGATTGCCATTGTGATCCCCTGTCACAGGATAATTGGAAAAGATGGTGCGATGACAGGTTATGGAGGGGGGATTTCACGCAAAGAATGGCTCATTGAGCATGAGAGAAACCATGTTTAATGGCGTGATGTTTCTGTGTCGCCGGGAAATTTTATGGACTTCGCGGGACATATTGAGGGTACAAAAAAGCCCGCAGGGCTTGCGCCGTGCGGGCTCTTAGGACTTCATCGGATGACTCTGGTAATCATCGATGGAGAATTTTGGTGGGCTGGCGGAGTCTGAATTGGGTTTGTAATTCAATGAATTTATTATATTAATTTCTAATTCAACTTTTCGATGGTGCCTAAGAAGGTGCCTAAAATTTTTACCGCCTTCTTTTAGTGAGAAATGAGAGATTGGTTTGCAATACTTAGGGGCTCATAAGGCTTCGATCTTAGCTCACGGTAAAAAGAGAATTATTATCAATATTGATTTGATTTTTTAAATGTCAGATGCGATGCCGTTGCTATTTCCGCTACTGTAGCGGAAATAGCAACACTGAGCAGCATGTACTTAGAAAAATTTATGATGTGGGCAATAGCCCGATGTTCTTTTTAGCACGCAGAATATCCGTTGCGGTAATGAAGGGGGTCTGTTCTTGCCATGAAAATCCCCTCCGATCGATACGAACCAGTTCGTACTTTTCGACCAGGAAATTAACAACATCGGCAAGTGTTATTCCCGCATCGATATGCTCCTCGATGGCCTTGTCGTCATGAAATGGTGTGTCGTTGAGAGTCAGGCCGTAGTGCTGCTCCAGCAGATACGTCAACAGTTGCTGCCAGACCTGCACGGGCGACAGGCGTGACGAAACCGGCACCGTGGCCGGTACAGATGAAATTTGCATGAGTTGGGACCTGATAAAATAAGAGAAGGTATTACTGGCTTGCAGATGCCTGAGGATAAATAACGATGTAAACATAGCTATGAGAGCCGAGAGTGTCAGCCTCGCAGTTGAGTCCGTTATGATGCAACGTGACGCAATGCTGATGGCGCGGATTCAGTTCACCGGTTGTCAGCATCAACTCAAGCTGTTTCATCACTAGCGGAAATGTCTGATCCAAACGCAGTGCCTCCTCCTCGTTAAACGTACCGCTAATATCTGCTCGGTCCGCCAGAAAATGCAGGCGACAGCCTTCATGCACAAGCCTTGCACCGAAGCACGGTGAGATATCGCACTTCAGTCCCCATGAATTTTGCATTTTTCTATTCCTTATTAAATGTTAGTTGGTAGTGATGCACATCAGGCGTGTATATGGACCGTGGTTGTCACGACGGCGTTCTGCATAAACTGCCAGCACACCGGAAATCTCCGCGACATCCTGACCGATATAATGACTGGCGCTGCCGTGCCATTGGTATTTGCCCGTGCAGTAGCGAAAGATCCGGGAATCCGGATGCTGTCGCTGAATCGCCATCGCGGCCTTTTTATCGATGATTTTCATGGTTAGCCTCATAGCCAGCCACGTTCAGCAAAAGAAAGCACATCACCGATGCCAACAATAAGATGGTCCAGCACCCGCACTTCTACCATTGCCAGTGCGTTCACCAGATGTTGAGTGATGTTTCGATCCTGTTTACTCGGCTCTGTCTCTCCGGATGGATGGTTATGGGCTAGAATCACAGCAGCAGCGTTATGGCGTAGTGCCAGTTTCACCACTTCGCGTGGATGGACTTCGGTATGGTTAATCGTGCCCGTAAATAGCGTCTCGCATTCCAGAAGACGGTTCTGATTATCGAGATATAAAACAAGAAACACTTCGCGCTCCTGCAGGGCAAGATGCAGTTGTAGCCAGGTTTTGGTGAAAGTAGTTGAATTAAATTGTTCGCCAGGCTGGCGCTGATATTTTTCCAGTAAGCGGAGAGCACGACGAATAGTGCGTGCTTCAGTTACCGGAAGATCAGGAGGTAGATTTATCTCTGACATGACAGGGCCTTAGAGGTAATAGTAAAAGTCGTTTATGAAGCAAGTTGAAGCATATTTTCAGCCATCACCCACAGAGCGCGATTGAGCTTTACATCTCCATCGATACCTTTGACAGCACGGGTTTGAGCACGCTGACCTTTCGTCGTTCGTCCCGATAGTCCGCCTTTTATTAAGTTCTCCTGAATGCGCTGGTAAGTAGTCCACAGGTCATTGCTCTCGTCCTGCCAGCGACGCGGGGAAAGGATTTGCGATTCCGTCACCGGTTGATGCTCTTCACCAAAGCGATAGGTCAATGCCGCTTTCGCCATCGCCTGCTGTGCTGGTGGCGGTAACAAAAGCGACTGCATGGCATCGCGCTTCTCCTCCACCCGGTCAAAAATCCCGAGCACTTCGTAAGCCCCTTCAATGACTTTCTCCACCACGTTGCCTTTATGCGGCACACGTACCTCACCAAAGCTCTCACCGCAGATTAGCCCGTTCTGGCAGACTGCACGAAATAGCCCCGGCAACATCTGGTATGAGCTGGAGCCGTCATGACTGTTAAGCAGAATGATTTCCGGCACCTGCTTACCGGTGATTTGCCCCTCACGGCGCAGGCGCAGCATGTGTTTAGTGTGCTCGCGCTTGCTCTGATCGCGCACTCGGGTCTGGCAGGCAAAGAACGGCTGAAAACCTTCCTGCTTCAGGCTATCAAGCAGTGTGATGGTCGGAATATAGGTGTAGCGGTCCGAGCGGGATTCGTGCTTGTCGGTACCAAATACACTGGGTACATGGGTCATTAACTCGTCGTTTGTCAGTGGGCGGTCGCGGCGAATCTGGTTAATCCGCCCGAAGCGGCTGGCTAATTTCATGATAAAACTCCTTTATAATTAACGGCATAAATATAGAAAGGCCGCACTTCCGGTAAGAAGTGCGGCCTTTCTGCATGGATTTGATGTTGCAGGGGTAATAGGGGAAAACTCTTTGTTGTTGAGGGAGGCGACAGCTAGCTAATGTCTGCTATGAGCGAGGAACGGACATTTACATCTGGGAAGAGGCTGCATATTTAAATAGTAGTCAGAACTAAAACAAGTCTAGTCAAAGTTAAGCGGCAGCTTTTAGAACTTAAAGGGCAGCCGCTCTTATGGTATTCAGCCTCGCATCATTAGCCAAATATTTCGTTAGATTTTTTCTAAGTGCAGAAATTTTACATAAAAAAACGCTACGTATGAGAAGCTTATTTACATGCTTGGCCCCCCCCAATCATCAAAACGCTTGTCTGGACGTTTACCTTTCGACCAACGATGTAATATAGATCGATTCTTGAAAGGAATTCCACTGATTGCATGTGTTGATGAAGTTGCATAGATTGCTGCATTAAAATCGCCACTCCCTTTTCCACTACCACCTCTTGAACCAAGAAGCCATTCCAAATAAATCTGGAATTCATCTGAATTCAATCCTGCAAGATTTCTTCCTGCTAATCCAGCAAGAATGTTGAAGTTTTTTGGTGACGGAGAAAGTTGGGACGTTGCGGCTCCCCGACAATCAGGTAATATATATGTATTGCATACGCAATTCCTGTATATATCATAATTACCATAAAGCAGTTTTTTTCCTATATTACCCCACATAGCAAAGTGACATGCATCATGCAGAGGGATTATTTGAGGGCTAAGTGGTAAGCCACAGCAGATTTGACAGGCTGTAGGCTTGTCATTCTCCGCGCGTAGGCTTGATTGGTAAGATTTGAATTCAACTATAAAAAACTTATCGAATGTTGAGAATAAAGTATCCGCATTAAAGAATTGATCCAAGCCATTCAAGGGTATTCTGACTTCAATACCCCCAAAGTACCTGCACGCACTAATAAATTGCGTATCAAAAATCGCCTTTACACTATCTTCTCTTCCGGCCATTAATTATCCTTTTTATTAATGATATTTTACTCATTAGTCTGATATAGGTCATTGAATTCTTTACCAAACTGCACACGAAACACAATACATTTTCGACAGATTATATCAAATCTCTTATGAGCGTTAATGCTCACGCAGACATGGATGTGTGGTGGTATAGAGAATTTGCTCAACAAATCCAAAGATTAGTGGCGTCCGCTCCTAGCACGAAGCAGACAGGCGGTAAGTCATCAGATCTGCGATCAGCACGCGTGTTCTACTTATGCAAGGAAGCGCGATTCAAATAATTGGTGGGCTAGCCGTTAAATCGGTAAAAAGCATACTACAAGTCAAAATCATACTTCCACTAGGTGTTTCATGCAGCATTTATTTCCTCTCCATTAACTTTAAATTTTCTAGTATATATTTTTTTTTGTAGTTTTTCGCCAAGACTAGCCTTAAAATATTTATTTATAGAAATATCAAATCCTATGACCTTATTGGAAAAATCAATACTCTCATAATCTTTATTAATTGCAATGACAGGGCAGGCTTCATTGGCTATTTTTGAAAAGTCACTGTATGCTGAGTGTGGTAAATAATCACTCGATGTTATTGCGTTTATTAACTCATTATTATTCTCAGATATAAATACATTTATGATATTATCGATTTCTTTCTCTATGTTGTTTTTTAAGTGAGTTGAGATGTAGGGATGTAACTTATATAAGTTTTCATGAGCGCTTAAGCTTGATATTTGCTTAATATAACCATTCTCAATCAGTGATCTAACGGGGATATATGACTCATCATCATCCCAAATGGTTTGAGGTTCTTTAGAAAGATCCCATAAAATTTCTTTAGTGCTAAATGATAAATGTTTGTATGTAAGTTTAAAATGCGTGAGTAATCTTTCTCCATATTCTTTTTTTTCTTTAATGGATTTCTTCTTCTGTCTAACTTCAAAATACTTCCCTATTGAGTATTTATACATTATTTCTCCCAAAACACTCACAATCTCACCAACGATCGAGCCAGTGCCAAGGGCAAGGAATAACATAATTAAATTTTTGTGTTCAGAAGTTGTACCCAATGATTCAATAAGATCATTTAAATGACCCCATGATAATAAAAGAATTATTGCTATGGCGATAAATTTAACTGCCGCCTTTGGAGATGCAATTGAAGAAATAATTTTTAATATTGTTCCTACTGCATCGCTCATATTTTAGCTTCCATTTACTATATGATTCTTCACCCGAAGAGTGAATTAGCATTTAGAATATGACTATTCTTAGTCTAACACATCCGCAAGGTAGCTTATACCTTTTATGAGGTAAATACAATAGGGTAAGGATTATTTAGGCTACGATCTTGAAAAATTCAATCAAAATTTCAGACTTTAATGTTTGCATGCAAGCATTATCTTAGATTTCTAAAAAAACTTCTGCTTCTGGCACGGAGCGGACGTGTTAACGAAGCTGAAGGTTCGCTGCGAGCGATGAGCGGACATTCACCTCATAAAATCATAAGAATGCGAAGCCCCAAAAGTAAGTTGTTTAAATTTGCTAACTACATGTGGATCATTAAATCCTATTGCATAGCTCAGCACATGAACTATATTAATAGACTAATAATTGAATACTAAACCTAAATTTTAAACTTAGGTTGCCATGAAGATATACATCTGGCAACCACAAGGTGATGACATAAAACAAACACGCCAATGGATAAACAATTCAATTAGGTTGTTTGTGTCCTGTTTAGTTTCTCTTCAGAATAAACCCTCCATTTTTTGTTAAGCTTTTTCTGGATGAATTTGTAAACCAAAGGCAATGTCGCCGGGGCCTTTTCGATAGCAGAATTGTAATCTAACATCAAAAGTAGAGCGTCTGATTCCAAATATCCCTTTACTGAAATAGACTCAACCCTGTTAAATATTTCACCAATAGATGACGCTGCATTTTTATAAGAAAGTAATAAACCAAGCGCATCCGTTGAGATAACAAATATCATCAAAGCTATCATAACCCGTGATAGTGACATTAAATTATTTGAATTGAATGAGGTAATTGCTGCACCAGTTACTAGACAAATTGCAATTACAAGAATGGATAACAGTACCCACATAACCTTTGCACTAGTTTTCTGTAAGTAGCATGTCCAATACGAGGATTCTTCAATCATTTCAACTAATCGTTTATAACTAGGCTTTTCTCGGGTCGAAAAATGGTCTTCTTCACGGCGTAATGTTTCTTTCGTAATAGCAACATTGAACTTATCACTAATGCGGAGATTTTGACCAGCAGATGGTATTGCATTTAAGCCGCTAATCAATAGTACTGCACGTCGAGCCTGATCACCTGCGGACCGATGTCGTTGTTGGCCCTGGCTTAAAAAAAACCATATCAACATACAAATAAAACCTCCGATAGCCAACCAAAATAATACGTCATTCTGACTACAGTAAACAGAAACTGCAGCAAGAATAGATATTAAAAACTGTAGTGCCATCATACGTATTTGTAAGCTCTCAGCTTTGTTTGATTCAGCTCTTTGATAACTGAGTAGTCGATTAACACCAAATTCGCTACCGACCTCACGCAATCTATTCTCGATAAAATCTTTTTTTCCATTCATATAACCAACGATATCATTCTCATGAGTTTGAGCTAAACTTTTCTTTAAAATAGCATATTCTTTCGAAAACTCATCGTCGACAGTTAATTCATTTTTAAAAATAAGCATATCTCTGCCCCATTGACGATGTGGTTCACAAATATGCACATGATATTTTTTTGAGTCATTATTATATTTTGTCAAAAAATATCTAGGGATATCATCACATTTCTCACTTACTACGTAGCCTAATCTCTTCAATGCAATAACTACTTTTTCAACATCCCCCCATTCACAAATTGATATTAGGATGTCAATAATAGGTTTACCGCAAAGACCATTTACTGAAGTTGAGCCAACGTGGTCAATGTAGCACGTTGAAAATTTGACGGCATTTTTTATTTTCTCAGCTTCTTCTAAAAATTGATTGGTCCAAGAAATATCATGTTCAGTAATTATAACTTTGTTCACCATCTACTCCATCTTCATTAAATTATAATTTATTGTTCTTATTATCCTTGAACAACACCGTCTCAAAATACAAAGGAGTAGCCTCTGCTCGCATCACAAGCGACTACAACTTTATCCTGCATGATATTATGTTCAACTCTTCAGTCCCACAAGAGACTGAGAGCTAGATAAAAATTCCGAGGTGACGTCCGCTCATGGCACGGAGCTGTCTCTTACGAACCTTCTTTTGCCCGCAAGAAACTATCTAGACAATAATGATGGTGCTGGGTTAGCATCTCATTCTGAGGGATTTTCGCTTCGTCCATTTTCACAGGGACTCGGATATGATCGACGAACTTCAAGCCAGCAAATCTTGCTATTTCTACCGCCAAAAAGCTCCAATCACGAAAGTCGCGATCACGGAACTGTTCCGTGATATCAGAAAGGCGCAAACTTCCCCCTCCAACAATTTTTTCTCTTTCATTCGGCAGCCCCACGGAGCATCAATTTGGTCTGCTTTGTGCTTTCAATTCGACAAGGTACCGGCTTTCCTGCCTGGCACTAAAGGTGTGATCGACCGGGTAACCGGATATTTGCTGATAGTCGAGCATCGCGATTATGTTGCCATTTTCAAATCCCAGATCGATATCCCTCCTGATTTCTCGAAAAAGTATTTGCAGCGTATCGGTGCCCAAGATGTCGACCGTGGACTGACGAGTAAGGACTCGGTATTTGCCCGGGTTCGACTCAGGCATATGACTCTGTCCCGCTTTGCCTTGCGCAGCAAGACGCTTGAAGGCGAGAACCTTCAGAACAATGTAGGTATGGCATCCTCGGCTCGATTTGCCCCGTTAGGTTACAGCTTCACTGAAGAAGACGAACACTTTTCAACGACGCCGCGCACTGGGCGAATCTCGCTTCGTGCGGATCGTGCAGGCTATTTGGAACTAGTTGATTATGCCTGTCGTATCATCGAACGCTTACAACCTCGTCCTGGAAGACCATCATCCTCCCCTTTCCTGGCAGCTTTCGCACGACCGTTGGAGCTATCAGATCTGACGGCAAACCCCACCCAATTTGCAGTTGATACCGCCATCCTCGGACAGGCCATCTTTGATGACAAAATCATCCGCTTGGTCAAGCGTGACGGAATGGGCTATCGAGAGCTGCCAAAGGCAGAGGTTGATCTGATACTCACGGAGCTCACAGATATCTTGCGCGTTGCCAAAAACGCCCATGGCAAGTTGCTGGTGTCACAGCCAGTTACAGGTTTAGAGGTAGGTGAGATCGCGATCAATAAAACGCGAATCGCTCTGAAACGCCTTTCGCTGCCTTTGCTCGCCGATGTATACGTTGAGGACACTCATTTCGCACTTGGGGCGGATGATAATCGCGCCCCGCTTAAGCAGTTCATCGACAAACAGGACACGTTTATCGTCTTGTTTGACCAGCCGAAATTTGCCTATTTAGATGGCAGTCTTTATCAAGACGACACTTTGGTCAATGGTGGCACTCAGTTCTTGGGCTATCTCTTCGGTAATGCAGAGTTAGCAACCGTCACTGATGAGAAAGGTTCCTTTACTGCTGCCCATCGTACTTTCGATCCAAATTCTACGTTCGGGGCAGTACTGTCGACGATCGCTCGAGAAGATGATGTCATAGTCTGCGATGATCTCGGTGATGAATGGGCTGATTTCGTTGGGTTTAGAACGGATCCTGTTTCCCCAAGAGTCACCTTCTATCATGCAAAGCACGGTGAGCTGACACTCGGAGCTGGCGCATTTCACATTTCAGTAAGCCAGGCGATCAAGAACCTAGGCAACCTCACATTGCCCGCTCCAGCCATGAGCAAAAAGTTTACCCGATGGGGGCGACTTTACAGCAATAACAATGTGAGGACAGGTATTCAACGTACATGCCGTGGCACATCTGCTGATTTAAAGACTGCAGTGGAGATTTGCAGGAATGCCCCGCACACCTCAAAACGTGTGGCCATTGTGACTTCATCTCTGAGCAAGGCTGCAGTTGAGCAAACATTTAGGGATATTGAAGCGGGTAATACCCCGAGTCCATACTTTGTCCAGCTATATTGGTTGCTATCATCCTTCTTCGCTGCGTGTACTGAGGTCGGAGCATTCGGGTGCGTAATATGTCAGGAATAAACAAGCGGGATTTGAGGAGCCGACTCATGACTTATAATTGTAAGGCGTTGAGCGGCATATACTCAATATGCTGAAGTAAAGATGTATAATATGGTTAATTCTTCGTAAGGGGAGGGACCATACGGGGGAGGGGTTTATATATGGCTATTAATACGCAGTATTAATACCTAAATTCTTTTATTTAAGGACTAACGGAATAACAGGGTCTGACAACTGATTGTCAGACCAGACATCAGGCAGACATTAGTACTTCATCAGCCAGTCCCCCTGACTGGTGATGACGTTAATCTCTGCCACACTGCATGGGCCTTTAATGTAGACGGCAATCTCTTTTCCGTAAGGCAACGTTGAAGGTACCAGTGCTACAGGCTTACTACCTGCGTAGACCGTGGGCATCTTCTGAATCGGGCAGTTACCCCGGTTAACGACAATATCCTTTATGGTGACACTATCAATCAGCGCCTGAACATGAACACGCTGCTGATGAAGATTTGGGTAATACGGATTTTTAACCTGCTCAAGACCAATCCTGACCGGGGCCTCTGCGGCGTGCAGTAGAGGTGAAATCATCAGTGCCACGGCGAGGGCACTCATTGCTGTTTTCATTTTTTTTCCTTATTTTTGTTGGAGCAATAAAGGCTCACATGCGAGTTAGACATCCTGATTTATCAAACTCAGGCAAAATCTTTGCGAAATTGCTGAAAGTGAAGGTAGTGGAGGTCAGTCCGGTCGCCGTTATATGGATACGATGGGATTTTCTGGCTGCATCCCAGAATGCTTCAAAGTTACTGCCCCCGGCATCAGAAACTGTATCGTTTATCAGAAACGTGTCGCTGTTGTCGGTCTGCGCCTGAACGCTGCGTCCATCATCTCCACCGCTTGCGAGAGTTTTACCATCGGGTGATGTGTACTGAACGAACACATTGTCCTCCGGCGAACAGGTCAGCAACAGCTCAGCGCCATTTTTGTTTTGTATCCGGTATTCCGTTACACCCTGCACGATGGTGCGGGTCCACGTATTAGCGGCTGCACTGGCCTGAGCAGATGCCAGTAGCATCATCATAAGTACGGTTTTTTTCATAAATATCCTTAATTATCGGTTTCAGCCAACACTCTCCGGACAAACCGGAAGTGCGGCAAAGAGTGAATGAAATGCGGATCACCGGTCAGTTCGCTCACCTGCCTTCTGTGCAGAAACTGCCTCGGCGTCAGGCATACATCGGTAATACTCTCCAGCAGAAAGACCTGCAGTTTCCGGGCGTGCTCTCCGACCAGATACCAGCCGTTCTCGAAATAAATCAGGCGGTAAGGTGCGAACCAGCGGTACTGCAGCCCCTCTGCGGTCAGATCCAGCAGAGTTCGCTCCAGAATGGCCTGTGTGATACGCCAGAAACTGCCGAAGGGACCGGGCTTGCGCTCCGGAGGAGACTGCCAGACGATAAAAGGTGGCTCTACGGAACTGTCAGTCAGCACCGATATCAGCCGGTTATCCATCGCCGGGAATAGCTGCTCTGTGCGGGTTACCCGTGCAAAGTGCAAAATATCCCGGTTGGTACGTAGTCCTTCGTGCTGTTGGGACAATGACCAGCAACCATGCTGGTATGTCAGTTCCAGGCAGCTCAGGCGTTCACGAAAATCCCGGCGCAGAGTGCGCTCCGAGATACGAAACTCCTGAGACAAGCCCGTAACTGACAACCGTTCCCCCATCAGCAGGCGACTGATGATGATCGCCAGCCGTGATGCCATGCGATCGTGCTGTTTTTCTTCCGCAGACATAGTGAAGGATTTCCGTTGATTACAGTGATTTGTATAAATACTGCTGACGCAGACAAGCAACCAGCAGACAGGCGGGAACCGTAACCCGCCGTGCCGGGCCTGCCATATCGGCAATCAGCCAACCGGTGCTCAGGGCGATACCAACCGGCCCGGCCAGTACACTGATAGAGCGGGTCAGGGTCAGATAAGTCACGATGGGTAGCGTGCGTCCCAGTACCACCTTCGCAAGCGTACTGAGCATCACGACCGACAGACGATAGGCTGCAAAACCAGACGACCGGACAGCAGTCTGTATCGCCATCAGTACCAGTGGTACCGTTGGCGCGGTCAGTTCCGTGCCCATGCTGTCAGCAAACTCTCGCAGCTCAGCCCGGGACATTTCGCTGAGGCTTTTTTCGAGCATCTTCATCAGCAGGGAGAGCTCAATGGTTTCGGTTGCCTCCTCCTTCCTGTATTTGACGCCTGTATGGTCACAGACATCACATAAAACTTCCCGATACAGCACACCTTTTCCGCCTCTGAACACACTGGCGATACTGCTGGCACCGAAGGTCTGGATTTCAGCCACTATCTCTTGCCAGTAATTACGGTGGGCCGGGTAAAAGCGTTTGTAGTTGTCACTGCCGGACAGCGTTTCCGTCCAGCGCAGGGTTTTATCCCGTGGGTCATGGGTAATGAGGCTGACCAGTAAATCCAAGTCCTCATTCTCGCAACGCCCCAGGAACCGCAGGTCAGTATCTTCGCGATAAACGGCCATGTTCCCTCCATTCAGGTCTGTATCGTCAGGGTAAAAACGATAACAAACCCGCCTGCAGGGACATGGCCGATGCCACACGAAAATCAGCGTGTTACACAAGCAATGTCGGACAGGTGGTGTCCGAAAATGAAATACGGAAGATTATGCTGCGCAGGGCGGTGCTGGTGGTGGAATAAACAGGCGAATGGCGATCTGCCCTGTCAGACGGGTGACCAGCCAGGCTGCCGTACCGTTCAGCGCACCGCCGAACAAAGGGATGAGCAGGCCAGTTTTCAGCAGCAGTCCACTGTTTTTACTGAGCAGCACCTGACGCAGCACTGACAACACTGCCTTCTCGGCTTCCGGCAGGCTGAGCGCCTTTGCCATCAGACGGGTGATCACCCGGTTAACCGCATCCAGGCAGGCATCACCGGCTATTGCGCCCCAGCACAGCAGGCGGACCATCGGATCTCCGACTTCATGGCCGCCGGTCACGGCGACAGCGGCACACATCCGCATCTGAATAAACAACGACGAGCAGATATCAGCGGTGACCGTCAGGGGGAGCAACACATCACCGGCAAGACCACAGGCAAAACCGGAGCCACAGGCTTTAAGCGATTCAAAGGCCACGAGAGCCTCTGCGGCTTCGAGCCTGCTTTCAGCTGATATCAGATAATTTTCTGCCAGCTCAGTGGCAGAATCGGTGACAGCTGTGCCTTCAACGGCCAGGGTATACATCTCGTCAAATAGTTGACGTAATACATTGATATCCAGACTAACCTCCTTAACGACAGCCTCTGTGGGTTGTCGTTAAGGTGATATATAGCTGTATTTTTTTATTTTCAGTTTTTGCCGCAATCTCATATTAAGCGACTGTGTATTCTTTATGTAATTTTTTACGTGGCTGGCATATGAGATGAGTTATTCTCAAAAAAATGCCTTTGAGTAAATGGTTAGCTTTCTCCTGTGATTTCTTTTTTAAAGAAATAACTCCAGAAAATAAAACGATGTGTGATGCGATGGTTTTGCTTGCCACTGTTGCGTCCTGCAGTGGTGTTTAACTATAGAACGTTCCGTATTGGTATTATTAAATAAAGATGGCAGGTGTGAGATATAAATAAGAAAATATAGAATCCCATTGGGTGCTGTTTTCATGGAGTGACTAATGTTCCGCTGCAACCTGTCTGGAATATAAGGTTGTAAATTATACTAAGGCTAAAGTTATGAATTCGAAATATACATACGATCCGCGATACACTGATGGCGTAGAACGAACACTGGCGGCAGCGACTGATCAATACCCCAGGCTTTCTACATTTCGTTTTGATTTGCGGTTTCCGACTGACGGTACTGGTCGTCGTGATGAGCGCGTGATCTCGCGCTTCTTTGATTCGCTTAAATACCATGCTAATGCTCAGATGACTACCCGAAGGCATGCAGGACTTACCTGTAAGAATCTGACGTCCATTCGCTATATCTGGTGCAGAGAATACGGCCTGGTGGATGGCAACCGCCATTACCATGTGATGCTGTTGGTAAACAAGGACACCTTCCATACGCTGGGAGATTACCAGCCTCAATGCAACGATGGTATAGATTCACTGGCGAATGTTATCCAGAAAGCTTGGTGTAGTGCGCTGAAATTACCCTGGGAGGCCTATGCAGGCCTGGTTCATTTTCCGGAACAACCCTGTGGCTGGATAGAGCGTAAACGTCCTGAGCATGAAGACCAGTATGCTACGGCACGTCAGAGAGCAATGTACCTGGCAAAAGAGTACACAAAGCACTATGGAGATGGACGTTCTTTTGGATGCAGCCAGAACAATCCTTCGATTATTATGGGAACGTAATGTAATTCAGGCAAAGGGACTGGTCCTTTGCCTTGTTCTGGTAAAGCCAAAGAGAGCGCTATCAAGCTATTTGCTGCCGGGAATGCATGGTTATCCACGGCATACGACATTTCACGGCTAACGCCAGCTCCCCCAGACAGAGTTATTCGGCGAGGCTACCATGAGTGAACTAGCCTGGTTCAGACGGATGTACCAGGTTTTCCCCCACTGCTCCAGAATGATTTTTTCCCGTTCAACCAGTGTGTAGAGTAATTCGTTGGTTCTTTCCTTGTTTCTTAGCCGGTTTGGCCCTGATTGAAGAATACGATTTTTTCTAAATTTATAATCTGCCGACCGAAGGCATTCATCCTGTATCCAGGCAAAAAGGTTCTCTAAATCCTTTTCAAAGGATTGAGATTCATCAGGATGAACAAAAAGGTCTATGTATTGATTACCGTACCAGTTGATGATGTCTATTGCGGCTTTAACAACTTCGGTAGATATGTTGTTTTTAAAACCACAAAAGTGATGCAGTAATGCGGCAACACGGGCCACGTTCTCCGCAACTTTTGATGCGTAATCTCTGACGCTGGCCAGATCACCGTTGCTACCAGTCCTGCTCTCTGTGCGATTATGAAATTCAATCCATAACTTTTCTGCGTCTGACGAAAATAAAAGGCCCTCTCGTCCCTGCCCGTTATGGGTAAGGCTTTCAGTCGCGATGTTCATCAGGCGGCGATGGAATACTGGCAGATGTTCCCGTGAGATAACCGGTGATTCGATCAGACGGGTGCCCTGTGTAGATGTCGGCAAACAAATCAGGCTGCGGGCAAAGAAACCCACACCCTTAGCCTGTTCTCCCCGCCGTTCCAGATAGGCGGTGAACACCTCCGGTTGAACCATCAGCGACAGCGTCATTCGGGCATCGTGGATGGTGGCCTCGGGCTCATTTTTGCGATCAACGGTAAATTTTCCGCCATCCCACATTTTATTGATAAAAGGCAGATCGTTCAGAGTGTGGCCGTTGAATATCGCTCCTGCCTCGTCTGACATAATACCCACCGATTTCCAGCGCTCTTTACACAGAAATTCTTTAATTGCGGCTGGCGTTGCGTCATTGAATGTCATTTTGTATTTTACAGGGGGCTCCGGGAGCGATTTATGCGCGGCGTTGAGCGCTTTTTTTATCTCCAGTGTGTCTTCTTTACGCCTAACTTGTGCCCTCAGCTCAGTATTCAGGGCTTTGATCTCTGTTTTTACCGCATTTAGTTCTATCAAATAGTCACTATATTTTTCCAAATAATCTTCGTTCAGCTGTTCTTCAAAACGTCTCAATGGTTCCATCAACAGATTATCGACAGTGGTTTTACGCTCGCCAGAGCCTGCCAGCGTCAGCAGAAAAAGAGAGACTGGCCCGCGAATATTTCCCGGACGGATGACATCAATCTGACTTTGGCAAACAAGGGAAATAGCGCCTAAAACGGATGCACCAATCAGAGGTATAGGTGCCTGTGTTATCTGGTGTACTTCATAAATTGTGTTTCTAATAACTGGAGGAAGCTGATCAACAGGAAAATTATCATGTTTTTGCATTGTGTGGTTTCCATAGAGAAGAAAATAAAACAAAGTTGTCGGTATCAGTTGTGATGCCATTTGGTCACAACTGATACAGGGATATGAATCAGACCTCAAACCTGCGGGCAGCATTCCTCCAGCCATTTATCGATTTCAGATTCCATCCAGCCAACAGAGTGCATACCCAGGCGGCGCTGTTTAGGGAATGTTACGTCATAGCGTGGCGACTTCGGATTTAGCCAGTCATAGATTGTTGAGCGGCTGATTCCAATTTTTTTCACAAGTGCGCTGATGCGCAGAATTTTTACCGATGGGGTAATACAGGTCATTACGTCACCTCATTGTTTTAAATAGTTAATATTTTGTTTTCTTACCTAACACCGGTGTTTTTTGTGTACGGAGGGGATTGTAATGAAGTTCTTTAGTGTCTAAAATTTCAAGTTATGAGCTCCTTTTTTTGACACTAAAAATGCCAGCGACAACACCTATCCAAAAAGCAGCTTTTGATGTGATCGATACCCTTCACTTCACTCAGGTTGTGATGAGTGAGGTATGTAAAGATCCCATTGCAGAGTGGTATCCCCGCATTATCCTCAAAATCAACAATATGCTGCGAGAAGTCGGAATGACGGGAAAACAGGCTGCGATAGCTAAGCACTATCTGCTGGGGGCACTGGAAATTTATCTATCTGTAGATGGCAAACTTTCTTCAGCCATTGCTGAGTATTCTGAACAGTCCGATACAAATACGCTTTTTGAAGAAGGGACTATTTATGACAAGAGTACTCAAACGGCGAGTAATTTTAGTCTTACAATGTTATACGCTGCTGCGGAGAACAATGGTGTGCAGGGTGAGTTCATTGATAGAGCTGTTGAAGAGTTGGTAAATGATCAAGATCTAGAATTATCAGCAACACCCTATCTCATTAGATATCGTCTTGTCGAATGCTGCTATGCATTGGAATATACAGAGGCCCCTCTTGCGTTTTATCGGGAGCTGGTAAGTCTTGGTATTATCTCATGTGGGAAATATTCTCTAAATATTGACACATATGCGAAAAAAAATGAGTCAGGGGTGTCGTTGTTGTTTCTCAGAGCATGTTTGCTTTTCGAGTTTAAGATACTTCAACGAGCGGTAGCGGTAATGTTATCGCTAAAAAACAACAATACGATTGCGTTACCATCTCCTGACCCAAGAATGTCTGCCTTAGAGCAAAAAAATATTTCTGATCACTATAAAAGGTTAGTGGATGACTGGTTTATGGGGGAGGGGAGGCAATCTTTTGTGAGTTTTCAATGTAAAGGCGATATTTCGATTAAGGATGTGGATGTTTTTCTTGGGAATATAAATAAATATTATCTTCATAAACGTATGTTTAGCGGAACTCAAGGCAGTTGGCTGGGAACGCTGGGGGCATTTGATATTGCATGCGAACATGATGATGAACCTGAGATGGCCATTTATTATGAGGAAAATAATAGTCGGACTATTTCAGAAAAAATAAGATTGAAGTATTTGGAGTATGGTTTTAGTGTATCAGCTCGGAGCCTTTATCTCCGATATAAATCTGTAAAAAAAGAACGTTACTCTCAAGTTAAGTATTATTGTTTTCTTTTATTGAATCAGGGGGTTATCACCCCTTGGTTTCTTGATAATAATAATTATTACGATATGGCTTTGAGGTTCTGTAGTACAGGAAGTAACGAATGTAATTATCCATAAAGCATAGGTGGCAGGTATAGTGTTCATTTGGCGATGTGAAAGATTATTACCTTTAGAGGAAGTTTTTATATTTCAAAAATAAGTGGTGTGTCGCTTAATTAAAAATATTAACCTGCACGAAGGGGAATTCCGGAATGTTAGTTTTTTTGCCCACCTGACCAGACTGTTCTTATCTCTTTTGTATAATTCTGAAAAACAAATTTTTAACAAGCTCACCTTGAGGAAATTCCATTTAAATATCGATCTTATGCCTAATCAGTCCTAAAAATCCTTACTCTAATAACAGTAACTTCAATAGTTTAGAAAAAATTATCCCCCCAGTGATTTTGCTGCCTTTTTTATCAAATTTTCACGACACTTATAGCAAACTAAAAATAAAAGAAAGGATAATATCGTGCTGACTATTTTACGTAATAATTCATTCGCTTCTAGTTGCTCTTGATAAGCATCTGCAAGTTCATTATATGTTCTCGATAACAGTTGTATCGAAGAGAAATATGACACCATTGCACTATCGCAAATCTCTGATGGAGAATGCTGATCTTGAGAAATATTGCGCATTATTACTCGAGTTTGCGCAACCAAAGCAGCAGATACTTTATCGCGAGATGATGGTGCCGCCAGTCCCGAAACTAATGCCATATAATCCTTAGCCGCATTTTGATTACACTTCGCAAGTTTGGGATAAACCTCATGTAGATTATCTGCTATGTTGTTAACCAGTTTTCGAGTTTCTTGAGGAAGGTGTACATACCAGCTTCTATATTTTGACTCTTCAAAAGGCTTCAACATACCAATAATGATCGGTCTCTCTGCTACCCAAAAATCCAGATATCGGGATTCAGATATGTTTAATTTTAATGCAATTCTAGCTACTTCTATAGACGCATGCTCTTTGGACAGCATTTCATTCTTCATTTCATGTTGCTGATTATGATACTCGTTGCGCAGGTTTGTGAATAATTGCAGGTGTTCGATGACGATATTTTCATAATATCCTGGAGGAGTTTCAGGAATTTTCTTTAAACTCAGCCACCCCAAATTAAGCAGTCCAATGCTTATCATGAGTAGTACGGTAGCTATTTCATATCTGTTTCTTTTTATTTGGTAAAAAAATATCATTGATATAATGCCATTGCTGATGTTATTCATAAGTAAGTTGCTCGCTAGCTTCCAGTTGAACCGTGGGGCTAACCCGATTCAACTCATCGAGAAAGCCAGCAAGCATCTGAACGGCTAAAACTACGTTTAGGGTGGCTGATTGCGACACCACCCCGGCACCAGTTGCACTGTGTATCACTTACTGATTTCTCATGGCGCTAAGGGCCGCATCAAGCGACACAATCGACTCCACTATTGTTCTTACTGTGGAGCGGTCGAATTCGTGGTCTCGCTGTGAATCGTGCACGCCGCTGTTCAGATATCCCCATTCAATGCTGGAGCCATTGACTCCGAGTAATCTTTCTAATGCAGCAACTGCAGCCGGGGCTCCGGGATGCTGCCCTGCAATGCGATTGACGGCCGATTTCAATTTAGAGCATTTATTATTCAATTCCCAAGGCGAACGTGGTCCACTGAGTTTAATATCAATGCGTCCGTCACCGCGTCTGCCCATCCAAGACCAAAGGCTGTCTGTAAGGCTTTCCAGGGCGGGACGTGACTGACGAAGAGCTTCACGCTTTTCATCCCCATCTAGAGCCTGCTGCGCAAGCAGAACGTAATTCTTACTCGGTGGATTGCTGTCTACTCGCAGTTCGTGTTCACCATCGTGTGGTAGGAATTTGTAGCGCTTAATGGCTCCTGCCCTTGCTGCACCTAACTCCTGTTGAATTCGGATGAGGAATTCTTCGGCATGGGAAGTCAGGATTACCTGTTTGTCGTCCAGTAGCCCATCTTCAAAGAAGGTACGCCATATACCGTCTCGATGCTCATCATCAATCGCATTAACCACATCATCAAAGATAACCACCGGGCATCCTTGGACAATATTTTTGGCCAACAGAATTGCGAGGCCAAGACATTTGATGTGTCCCTCACTGAAAATGATTAGCGCATCGTAACGAATGCCTGGTTCACCGGCGAATTCGACTTCAATTTTGCCATTTTCAGCAACTGGCAGATGAAGTGCATGCAGCAGATCGCTAGGCGCATCGCTTCGGTTAAAAGCGTTATACAGATCCCGAGCCTGTTCACCCAATCCCTGAAGCAATATGCCAGGTAGTGCGGCCATGTATCTTTGGATTTCCGGTAGGAATCCGTCGTAAGCTACCTTAATTCGTTGATTTAACTTTATGACAGTTTCTTCTTCAGCAATGGCTTGGCGCAGATCTCGATTATTGTCATTGAACTGGGTCAGATTAGATTGAGCTGCAGCTAGTTCAACGTTGGCGGCTGTGCGCTGCGTACGTAGTCTTTCAATTTCGAAGCGATACTGAATCAGACGGTCCCGCTCCTCGGTCAACGCACCACGTTGATTATGTACTGCGAGGGACTGTTTATCGATATGCTCAATCTCTTTGGCAATGCACAGGAGTGTGTTCCAGGGTCGTTTCTCTCCTTCAACCCAGCACTCAAGCCACGCTCCAACTGATGTCTGGGGTAATTCCGGCAGTGCTACAGCCTGAAGATTTTCCGGGCATGCGGCGATTGCTGCTGTTAAGGTGCGGCGCATTTCCTCCAACAGCAACTGGAGAGACTCGTTCAGCTCTGCTCGTAATGTTTGCTCCCGCAGCTGAATCTGTGCCAACTGTGCTAGGGCTTCAAGTCCCGTACGCGCTCGTATAAAAGGATCCTCTGTTACGGTATCAAGATTTGTACCACAGGCAGGGCAGGTGGTTGCTCCGACCGCCAAGGCTTGCACTGCTTCATACAGTTTTGCATACGACACCTCGGTCGCACGTGATGCCAGTTCGCTTGTGGTCTCTTGCCAGCTCCCATGTAGACGGTATGCTTCAGCGAGAAGCGCTTCCAGTCGGGATTGCGTAATCCCATATACCAGTGGTGGGACAGCATCAAGTTGAGATTGAATATATGGCAGACGTCCCTGCTGAAGTTGTGTACCTTCCAGCCATTCAACACATGCCTGATAAGTCGCTTCGGGGGATATGCGCTGCGCAAGCGCATTTTCCTGCGATTCAATCAAAGCTATTTTCTGCGGATTCGCTGCAATCACCTGCTCTGAAGCAGCTACCTGCTGTCTCCGTTCGACTAACTGAGCTGCCATTGGCCCGGAAAGCATCAGATCTTGATCGAGTGATGGGTTAAACCCACGGACAAATTCACTGAACTGATCTACACCAAACAACGTTGCGATTAGCTGTCGCTGATCGCTAGGGGTTCTTGCAGCAATACGGGCAAAGTCATCAAGCCGGTTCTTCTCAATAAAACAAAAACGATACTCTGATGCATCAGGCTGGACGGGCCGTAAGTTCTGAGCCTCACAGGCAAGGAGCACTGGCGCATCGTGGTGCTTGAGACGAGCGTTATTGCAATAAAGTCTTTGCTCCACCCGCTTTAACTGCGCTTCACTGATAGTGCCCAGCATTGACACTTCGAGAGCCTCAAAGAAGCTGCTTTTACCGGTACCGTTTGCACCGTAAATAAGAGTGATATCGTGGGAGAGATCAAATATCTCCTGCCGCATGAATCCACGGAATGGACCAACCTCAAGCTGATGCAATCG
Organism: Enterobacter sp. DC4; assembly: GCF_000568095.1. Lineage (NCBI taxonomy): Bacteria > Pseudomonadati > Pseudomonadota > Gammaproteobacteria > Enterobacterales > Enterobacteriaceae > Enterobacter > Enterobacter sp. DC4. The sequence goes on from NZ_AZUB01000006.1 coordinate 265,606, forward strand.
TCCCAGACCAGAACCTGCTTTTGGGGCGTCAGAATTGCCTTCGTAAGCGATGGGCTGATCAATTAGATGTCTTAGAGCTAGGGGAGCAAGACGAACTGAACGCGCCCGGCGAGTCGAGCTGACTTCAGCGAGAGGTTGGATATGATCGTAGATCAGATACGCAAGTCGCCGGACATCATCAGGAACGTCCTGCTGCGTTAAACAATCGAGAAAGCGTTGGTACTCCGAAACAATGCTTGCCATGTATTCTCCTTTACACAGTCAGACGCAGTAGCGCATCCCTGCCTTGGTCATTGTCACTTGGCGTATTGATTTCAAAGGTTCTAGACATTCAGCGCTGATGTATTTATTTCATGTGACGAATGCGTTCTTCAATCTTCTGGATCGCGTTGAGTGCTTCATGACCTAGCGCCTCTTCGTCGCAAAGGCTGCGTAAACGTTGCAGGTCATCGGCGTCACCAAATTGCCCAATCACTTGAATGGAAAAGGAAGCTATGCTCGCCAGATCATTCATTAACCCGTGTTCGTGGTACGTTTTCTGCGACTCATGGTTGGTCAATGCATCGCGGCAGATAGCCAGGGCTGTTTTCGGATAGCGCGTTGCAACGTTAACTCTTGTACCATCCGTAGACAACATTCGTGATGTTGAAGACCATAGTGCTCCGGCACTTGCCGTAGCGGAGTAAGTCAGTAACGTAGTCCGCGCATTAAGAGTCTGAGGCGAGGACTCGAGTTCACCATTGTTCAGCTTGCAAGCCCAGTAAGTTAACTCCCCGCAGGCCTGCATAGCTCCATCGATATCGACAGATGATGTCGTATTGGTAGGAAGTGGAAGGCCCAAAATCCCCATCGCTTCGTGCGCTGCAAAAAAAACTTCGACAGCATCTTGCGGCATGACCGACCTTTTGGCTGGCAACGTAAGCCATGGTTCAATAGCCTCGGAAACTGCTGGGTCACCGAATTTTGCGAGCTGACTAATTAGAGTACTGACAAACAAAACATACTCGGTACTCGCCCCTTTGAGTGACTTGAAGAGGAACTGCTGTTTCTGATCCCTAGCGAGATTGTTTATCTCTTCCCAATAAATGCTGTCATAGGGGTGATCGAACTGTCGAGAGAAGATATTCCATGCTAGTGTCTCGGACTGTGTTCCTGACTCGGAGAACACACTTTCGAGCTCCTTTAAGACCACCGCTCTGTATTTTTCTTCTTCGGCATCTAGTCCACCTAAACTCTTAAGCGCATCCAAAATCAAAGAGTTCATAAATATGCCCAATTTGTCTATGGAATCTTCTAGTGCCAAGATCATCTTTGCCTTGACGGAATCATCCACATTATTTAAGTGGACACAAAAGTCTATCGTGTCTAGCTGAAGGTGGTAGGGTAAGCTTTCCAGATGTTCAAGAAGATTCAACACACATGGCGATGCCCATGAAGCTTGCTTTGTGAACTTGGTGATTCCGATAATGACGTAGAATTCGCTATGCGTGCTCGCTTCCTTCCATGACTTTTTCAAAGCTTCACTAAATTTGCCCCCTGGGCTATGGCGAAAACTAAGGCCGCCACTATGGACGAAGGACACAAGCTGCGAAAGCGCTATCTTACGATTAAACACATAGGCTTGGCTAAATGTCTCGTGCCGAAGTGGCACCTTTTTGGCTATTGCTTCTTCATAGAGATCACGATTGGCTTCGGCAATTTTCTCGTCCATGGCGCGACATGCTGTCATGATTTGCTCTAAGTAGACACCCTGCATTAAAAGCCAGCCGATAGCGGGAAGAAAAACTTCGAATTTCGAGAGGATTGGCCGATTAACGCCAGTTTCAATTGAACAGCTATGCCATCCCTCGCCATTTAGTAGGAAGCGCAGTTCAGAAATCTCTGCGATCATTTCGGCAATTATCACATCGAGCTTTGCTTTTACAATACGTCTCGCGGTGTCTCCACACTCTCCCCTCACGCAAGACTCAAGGATGCCCCGATCAGTTGTCTTCTCCAAAATATCCCTTAGCGTCGAATCGTCTTCCATCGCGCCGACAATAAGAGTCTTAGAACCATTGAATCGTGGAGATCGTAGAAAAGCTTGCACACGCTCAGAGTCTGTGCGCGCTACACGAATCGCAGATTCCGCTATGAAGGCATAGAAAAACATTTCATGAGAGAAACTAAGTCTGTGACCGCGCTGTAGCACAAGCCGTGAGTCAAGGAGCGCGTGCCGAGTTGTGTCTGTTACGCTTGTCGCATCGCAAAATCTGTCGAACTCTCGAATGGACATACTAAACGCAGTTTGAGAGATTAGTTTTTCAGCAAACCCGGAAAGAGCCCTAATTCCCTCAGTTGCGAAACTGCCTAGGCGCATCCTGGCGACCGTGTCGAATAGAACAAATGTACTTGCCCCGGCAGGCAAAGATGTGGCCGCCTGCCCAATGAGTTCCGCTTCAAGCCCTGAGAGTGCTATCTCAAGTAGAGCTTGGCAGTTCATGAAGTTTTTATCTTCTTGGCTAAGTTTTGCGATCTGTGACTTCAGTGCATGTTGCGGTGGGCGGACCTGAATCTCTTCGACGTGCAAAAGCTCTTGTCTAGCCAATGCACCTTGTGAGGTGATAACGACGCCGACACCATAGCGTAGTGAAAACGCTTGAATACTGCGTGTCAAAGCAATTTGCAAATGCTCTGGGCATTCGTTGTAGCCATCAATAAACAGGACAATATGCTTTACAAGGAGACGACTTGCTCTCAGTACATCGCGCACGGAAGCGCCGAGTAACATAAGCTCGGTATCAATTATTTTCTGAAGCTTGCCCTCGAAGTCTTTGCCTTGGATGTGGATAGGCAGTAAACCAGCCTGCATACATTCTGTGGCGATACGCGCACTCAGCAAGGACTTTCCACATCCTGATGGCCCCCTGATCAGAAGCGCAGATTGCGATGACATAGCCTTCTTTAGAATATTTGATGCCGAAATCAGTTTGTCATCAAGGAGGTATTGGTCTTGTAACATTCGTGCACCAATTGGCCCATGATACTCCAAGAAAGCGGATTCATAACAAGACACTGTTCGCTCCGATATGAGCACAGTTTCATCAATTGCTGCATCTATTCCCGATACGCCTTCAAGGGTTAAATGGGCTGCGAGTGCTTGGCATTGATCTTCACTTAGCAAGGCTCCTGATATTGAACCGAGAGCAATCTTGATCGCATCCAGTCCGCCAGATTTCACCTTGAAGTCACTCGGTGGCAATGAGGAGCCAGATGGAATCGCTGGCGTAATGGCTAATAAGGCGTTGGGATACCCGGAAAGAGTGCCGAATAACTCGACCATTGAATCACGCAATGCATTTTTGGCATCCAACGCTTGAGTGTACCCGTTGCGTAGCTTTCGGCTACCGTACGGTCCGACTTGCGTCCAGCGGCCGTTCACACCTCCCTTGATGGGCAGTGTGTATCCCTTAGCTTCAATAACGAGAGTAGTTGTGGCGGAAAAGACTGCAACATCAACCTGACGCCCGTTAACGTTGAAGTTGGCGAATATGTAGGCCCATCCAGTGCCCTTTTCTAGAATATCGCAAACGGTGACCAAGACATCGCGATCCGAGGCGTGTTCTATCCGTTCCCCGATAAATAGCCGAATGCCGTTCCCATTGTGACGTGCTGTACTCATAAGGTTGAATTACCTGTACGACGCGCTAAATATCGACATAGCACTCCACTCACCCCGACCATCAATTCCGCTTCTTCAAACTCAGGGGGCTTTTTTTCCATGAGATGCCTGCCGAAGTTGGAGGAGTAGGCCCATGCCTTCTCTACGATCTGATCTACAGGCTTGGGAAAAGCCCGGGATTTCGCTGGATCAATTGACCAAGCGTGTCCTTACTTCCTATAACGTCTCGCGCCACGCATTCCAGAGTAGCCATCGCATGCTGGATCGCTCCACTAATTTCAGGTTGAGGCCTGCGTGATAGATCCTGCAGAGCCTCGTGTAGCTCATATGCTGCGGTCGTGCGATGCTGCTGGGAGAGTAGTAATTGTCCTTCTTTCGCTGCTATCTCGAAGGCTTCAGTACCTCGCATTTGAATCTTTTGATCGAGAAGCAGCCAACCGATGCCGGTCACCCTACAATAGCTGTTAACTTCTCCCGAAAAGCCACCGCCCTTGTAAAGAGACTTTTCAGCTAAATGCTCAATGAAATCGTAGACCTCGAACCATTCAAGCTCGTCCATCAGGATTCTGACTTCGTCATCAATATTCGGATACTCTGACCAGTTGCTCTTATCTGGAGTTTTATAAAGGATGCCGCACAACCTATGATGAAGTTCGCTGGGGGCGAAGCCAGATCGGTAGGCGATAGGCACGATCGCCGCTCTCAGCGATTCTGGAGCTTCGTGTCTGATGCTGATTTCTGCGTCAGGTCTTGAATAACCCTGTCGCCTGGAAAACGAGTCCATAGTTCCTCCTTAACCGTAGCCCCCAAGCTACCATATTCCCATTTAAATTTCTTAGCTGCTGAATCTGGTTTTCGCCGTATCCGGCTGATAATCATGCTGTTAACATTACTATCAAGCTAAGGACATTTTGTGACCTAGCATGATTTTCGCGACTCGCTGTTTGGTGCGCGTTGAGGTGTTCGTCCTCGCCACACGCCTTAATTTACAGAGCAGAGTTCGAGGACGGATTTCAGCTTGATGTGTTAGGCAAAAGTCGGTATCACGTTTTCATTCTTGGCTAGCGAATATTGTGCAAAGCGATTCGCGTGGCAGAGACGCAAGGAAGTATTTCGTTTATTATATTTTTGTATTGACTTGTGGCTTTGGTTGCAAGATCGATTGGTTCAGCTACACCAAGGTGATCGGATGCAATTAAAAAGCCTGTTTTCCTTACGTAAGCATTTTGAATCAAACATGTTGTCATAAAAATTTCTCATGCTGAAATTATAATTAATTACTTCTATTGCAGGTGAAAAAATAGGATGCCAATAACCTTCAATCAGGCCTTAACTGCAGAGTGCGAGTTTTCAGAATGGACAATCAGTAATAAAAGTCGAGCTAAGCTGATTGAAGTGATTGCCTATTTATATTTACGGCAGGAAGAAAATGCTCAGAGAGTAATTGATGCTCTAGAGCCGCGACGGCGGGTTTCGAAAGGCAGGGTGGCTGAGAATGTCGTGAGAAAACTGACGGCTCCGCGTGCTGAAGACGTCGAGCTACTTAAGTCAGGAACCGAAGCACAGAAGGAGGCAGCGAGAAAGCGGATCAACACATCTATTATTCACCGGGATGGACTTCTATTTCAGCATATTTCCTGGATTGCCGCTCGGCTAGAACTTTCGGACGGCTATATGACGTCACCTCACGTTCGACAGGCGGATAAAGGCTTTGACGGTTTTATCATCGAGCTAGATGAGAGAGTGTGTGAGATCAAACGAATTGTGCTCTGTGAGGACAAGGCTTCGAAAACACCGCGCAATCTTATAACCTCTAGCGTGTGGCCTGAAATAAGAACAATTCGGAGCGGCGATCGCGATGATGAGATCCTCGCCGACCTCGTAACTTTGCTTAGGAGTGTTCCAAGTATCGACGCAGAAGAGGCTGTGGATAAAATTTTCTGGGAAGGAGCTCGCGAGTTCAGAGTTGCTGTAGCGACTGGTGAAGATCAGCGCAGAGCTGGGAATTTTTTGCATATCATAGCCGGTTTCAAAACTGCGGCTGGTGGTAAACTTGAAGCTCGCACGGCTGGTGTGTTGGCCTTCGAAGATGTGCGTACGGGTTTGGATCTTCTCGCCGGAGAGGTGGCTGCCAAAGTCGAGGAGATCGCCAATGTTTGACCCTAGTTCCCGCGCGCTCCTGCGACAAGCCCCTGATTTGCCCGGCCTCGCTCCTGAAACTCTAGACGAACTGTTGACGGCTGCACACATAGAACTAGCGACTGTACGGCTTCTGTCTCGCGAAGGCGAACCTGAGGCCATAAGCGATGTACTCGACCAGGTTCGACGCCTTGCTTCGACCTTCGAAGCCTATGTTGCACTCGATCTTCGACCAGAGCAAACGCGCGCCACGGCTTTTGTCGCCGCGAGCGCTCATCAAATATTGAGCCGCGTTCGCGAGACCGCAATGGATCGCCCAACCGTTGTTTCAAGTGATGCAATAGGATCGTCAATTTCAGCGACGCTTTTATTCCTGATTGCTGGTCGGGCAGCAGACGCAGCGGAAGTCGCTAGTCAGCTCCGGGCGAAGGGTGAACGTCGGGCAGTACGACGTTCACTGATCCTGAGCCTTCGGGAATTGGCAACTGGTAATCTCACTACATTGATAGAGCGTGATCTCGGCGAAGACACCATCGCAACGCGTGATAGCCGAGAAGTAGCCACTGACCTTCTTTTAAGGGAATGTGCTTATGTAGTTCAGGGGCTTGGACAGGAGGCGCGTGGAAGCGCTGTGCCCGACACTGATATTCGTTCAAGACTCAAGCGTGTTCTCCACCTGTCGGAGGCCTCAGAGGTAGAGATCAACGCAGCGTTGGAAGGGAAAGTTCATCACCAGTTTGCCGGTCCGCATCATTTGGCCACTTTGTTGAGCCGGCTTGTTGATGGAGTGCAGGCTGCGATGCTGATTCGCCTGCCAGCACCATCAGGCGCGCAACCGAGGACATGGGCTGACTGGCTCCTGTCTCAGACACATTCCCGTCCATTTCTGTGGATCAATCATTTAAAAGCTATCGGGACAGGATATCTGAACCGTGGCAGGTCTATGGTGATGACGTCACCGACTGGTTCGGGCAAAACTACGCTATCCGTACTAAAAATCGCAGCAACTTTATGTTCGGGTGAGAGTGTTGTTTATCTAGCTCCTACTCACGCGCTCGTCGATCAAGTCGAGACCGATCTCTCCGCACAAATCGGCGAGTTAGAGGTGGTGAGCGTCGTTGAAGACGTTGCGCTCGAAGAGCTTGGGGATAAGCTGCCACCATTCTCTGTCATGACTCCTGAACGTTGCCTTGCCCTCCTTGGTTTCGCACCTGAGCTTTTTGACAAGGTCGGTCTCCTTGTCTTCGATGAGTTTCACCTCATTAGTGCAGATGATCCCGCTACTTCATCGAAAATTAGTACACGAGCCATTGATTCGATGTTGGCACTCCTGACGTTTCTCCGCCATCGTAAGAGAGCAGATCTACTACTGCTGTCAGCTATGGTCTCTAACGGCGCAGAAATCGCACGTTGGTTGCGGTCTGTAACGGGAACGGAGGTTGAGTCGTTCGACGATCCTTGGAAGCCAACTCGACAGCTTCGTTCTTGCGTCATCTATGACCGCTCTGACGTGCGTGAGGCCGTACAAGTTGCATCAAAGGCAAAGACCAAAGCAGCAAGGAATCGGGTTCCCGCACAACCTCTTGGACTCTTTTCCCTGATTTCTGGATGGCATCCTAAAAGGCCAGAGAAGCTAGTAATACAGGCCCTCACGGATCAAAAACCGTCGCTTCTTAAAAATGTCAAAGGAAAATTGACATCAAACAGAAATGAAGTCGCTGCGCGAATCGCGGCAGACTATGCGGCCATAGGAAAGCGGGTGATCGTCTTCTGCAACGATTCCAAAGCGTGCGGGAGCGTTGCAGGCCAGATCAATGAACTACTGGCACCAGCCACCATCGCTCTGGATGTGGCGCAGGAGGAAATGCGTAAATCAGTTATTAGGGATATTGGAGCGGCCGAAGCTACATTTGACCCTATGGGGTGCAGAGCTGCAGTTCATCATGGTGACTTGTTACCATTGGAACGACGGCTGACTGAAAGCCTTTTTCGGGCTCGTAGGGATACTGATAGCGAGGACCTGGGACTTGATGTGGTCGCCGCAACATCCACAATTGCGCAGGGACTTAATCTGCCGTGTGATGTTGTGATTCTTGCTGGAACCGATAGAAGTGCGGTTGATGATCCCAGCGGGAACCCTCGTGCGGACTTACGTCCTCACGAGATACTTAATGCGCTCGGGAGGGCTGGTCGTGCGGCGTATGCCGCAACCGGCTTGGCAATCGTTGTTCCTGCAACACCTATCTGTGTGGAAATGGATAACCTCTCCCTTCCGTCGGATGGAATTATGAAGATCATTTTCTCGGAACAGGATGCCTGTGAAGAGATATATGATCCGATAGAGTTACTTCTTGACCGGATCGAAATATCCGCTAATTCGGATCCTAAAGTGCAGTCAATTATCCGGCGTATGTCTGCTGTCACCACAACAGGAGAGAGCGGCTTCGACGATATCGTTTGCCGCTCATTAGGTTTTTTTCGGCGTAGGGAAACTAATGCTTTGCGAGCTGACCAGTGGCTCGAACATCGTCGAATAGCTCTCAAGGCTGCTGAGGAACAACTGGAAGACCCCCTCGTTCTCGATTGGCAACGGGAAATTGCTATCCGTAATGGTGTTCCACCAAAGCTGATTGAAAGATTGGTTGCGGCGTTTGATACAGCGCCAGTTGAAAAGACGGCGACAGAGCACTGGATCAACTGGCTACTGGATATAGTTGCTGACCATCCCTTCGATTTAACAATTTTCGTCAGACAAACAGCTCTTGAGTCCGTTTTTGGTCGTTCTTACACGAATACAACAAAACCTAGGGCTTCTTCTAAAAGAATATTGAGAGCACTCAAAACATTGGTTTCAATGTGGTGCGCAGGGCGAACACTTATCGAAATCGAGCATTGGCTCCTGGCGTTCATTCGAAAGCACGAGGGAGAGGTTAAGCAGCAAGCAAACCAATCCACTACAGCACAACGGGCCCGCCGATTTGCTATACGCATTGCGCCTGATATCGGCTTTCTCTGCGGCGTGCTTGGACAGATAGCCGCTTACAAAGCCGCTGAACAAGGCGTGCCTATGTCTCCTGTGATTGAAATGCTTCCGCAGATGGTGAGAGCCGGTGACTATGATCGTCATCATATGGCTTTAAGGCAAATGACCAAAATTGCCTCGCGAGTGGGAACCTTTGAAACGCATATCTCACTTCGTGACTCATTCAAAGCTGGAGCTTCCGCAGAAATGGATGTTGTTAGAGAGGAGGTTCAAGCCGCAATCTTGCTCCAAGCATTTACGGATTTGGATGAAGAAGAGTAGAACTACTTTTCTGAGATTGGGGGGTTAAGCCCCCCAATCTCATATTAGAACACATTGAGCAAAGAACGGAGTGCCTCTGCTGGCAACAATAACGTTACCCTACCAGTGCCAACGCCTTCTTGACGATCTTGCGCATATACACCGAGGCAGTATCGATGTTGTACCGAATGACAATTTATGAATACTGAAACTTAAAGTTGGTTTTTTTATACCCAGCAAGAGCTAGAGCAGTACCTGCTCCGAATGCTGAATAAAAATGAACAGATTACCGCTTAGCGGTAAGTGTTTCGCAGGGTGAAAATAGTCACATGTGAGGTCTTCTTTAGACACTTACTGAATGAAATATAAAGTTTATTTAGATTATCCCAAAATCTTGGTCTAATTTCCGTTCACATAAGTTATCCAACCAGCCGCATACTTTTTATTCCCCCTTCAATCATACTTCCATTATCAGCAGCTTTAACAAAATCAGCCCACCATTGCATCATCGGGCGACGCTGTTCCAGGTAATCGCTGCGGTTATAAGCACGGCGAACCTCATTCTTATCCACGTGGGCCAATGCAGCCTCAATCACATCAGGCGGAAAACCTTGCTCGTTGAGGGCTGTACTGGCAATAGATCGCAAACCGTGTGAAACGAGCACCCCACCAAAACCTGCGCGTTTCAGCGATGCGTTAACGGTCTGACTGTTCATTGGCTGGTTGGGCTTAATACGGCTAGGAAAGATAAATTCTCGGTTCCCGCTTAACGGCTCCATCATCTCCAGCACAGCTATTGCTTCATCTGACAAGGGCACAGTATGGTCGCGGTTCATTTTCATGCGGGCGGCAGGAATCTTCCATTCTCGTGCTTCAAGGTCTACCTCTTCCCAACGAGCTTCAGCCGCTTCGGCAGGGCGGGTGATTGTAAGAAGTTGCCACATGAACAGGCAGCGTGTGGAAAGGTTAATGCTGGCTGTTCGCATTGTCTGCATCAGTTGAGGTAGCTGATCCGGTCGAATGCTGGGCATGTTCTTTTTCTGAGGCTTCTCGAAGGCTTTACCGATATTAACGCTGGGAACAGCATCAATCAGTCCTGTGTTTTGGGCATAGATCATGACCTCATTAATGCGTTGGCACAGGCGACGAACGGTTTCCAGTGCTCCTCTGGCCTGAACTGGTTGGACGGCCTGAACCAATGTGTGAGCTTTAATATCTGTAACGCTAACGTCACCAATTGCAGGAAAGACATCTCTTTCAAGAGAGCGCCAGATATCGTCGGCATAGTCCTCTGTCACGCTGGCTTTCTTCACGTTCCACCATCGTTCAGCTACTAGCTGGAAAGTATTGGTTTTAGCTTCCAGCGAACTGCGTAGTTGTTCTTGCTGATGCTCCTGTGGATCGATTTGTTTCGCCAGGAGAGAGCGAGACTCTGCTCTGTAGTTTCTGGCATCGGCAAGGGTAACTGACGGGTAGGGACCAATGCTCTTCTTCGCTCGTTTCTTAGTGACAGGGCGAATGTAGCGAAACTGCCAGATTTTACTCCCGCTGGATTTGATGAGTAGCTCAAGGCCATCGCCATCATAGAGAACGTAGTCCGCTTCTTTGGGTTTAGCAGATTCGATTTCCTTAACGGATAGAGGTTTGGTTTGTCTTGCCATTGCCGGGTTTCCATAGTTTTAGGCACCTCAAAAACAATATAGCTTTATGAGGTGCCTAACAAGGTGCCTAAAAGGTTCGGATTTAATTAGTTGGCATCAGACTTCGTGGGGCAAATTCAAGGCACAAAAAAGCCCGCAGGGCTTGCGCCGTGCGGGCTCTTAGGACTTCATCGGATGACTCTGGTAATCACCGATGGAGAATTTTGGTGGAGCTGGCGGGAGTTGAACCCGCGTCCGAAATTTCTACATCCTCGGTACTACATGCTTAGTTTGTCTTTACATTCGCACGCCAGCTGCGGACAGACACGCCACTAACGAACTAGCCTGATTAGTTTTAACGCTTCAACCCCAGGCAGGGCTTCCACGCGATCTCTTTTGGGTTTGACCTCTCTTTGATCCCCGTCTTAAGAGCGGAAGCTAGGGAGAGAGGGCTCAGAGCAGGTTATTAAGCTGCTAAAGCGTAGTTTTCGTCGTTTGCGACTATTTTTTTGCGGCTTTTAACGAGGCAAACCGCCCCTCGGCATGCACCTTGGGTTTCGCAAATCCCGTCGAATCCAGAATCAGCCCCAATAGTGTTGAACTGAGTATACCAGATTTCACTTCCTGGATACCAGCCCGGAACGCTAACTTATTGAATAGTACAATAAGTGTGCAGAATCAACGTCCTGCGTTTTTCATGATGCGCGCTTTGTCGAGCTGCCATTCGCGCTCTTTCAGGTCAGTACGTTTGTCGTGCTGTTTTTTACCCTTTGCGACGCCAACTTTCACTTTGCACCAGGCGTTTTTCCAGTACAGCGACAGGGCGACCACGGTGAAACCTTCACGGTTAATGCGTCCGTAGAGGGATTCCAGCTCACGCTTGTTCAGCAGCAGCTTGCGGGTGCGCGTAGGGTCACACACGTAGTGTGAAGAGGCGACGGTCAGCGGCGTAAAGTTCGCGCCGAACAGGAAGGCTTCGCCATCTTTCAGGATCACGTAGCTATCGCCGATGTTGGCTTTCCCGGCGCGCAGCGATTTTACTTCCCAGCCCTGCAACGCAAGGCCAGCTTCGAATTCTTCTTCAATGAAATACTCGTGGCGAGCACGCTTGTTGAGCGCAATGGTCGCCGAGCCTGGTTTATGTGCTTTTTTCTTCGTCATAAGTGTCGTAAAGCCGTCGGTAATCTGATTTCAAAAAGTCACCTCATTGCGTCCTGTGAGGTCTAACGCGCTATCTTAGCACGAGATGAGGCTTAGCGTTTTTTTAACAGGTGATAAATGTTATTATTTGTCCGTTGTGTGACCATGGGAAATGCTATGCCTCAGATTAGCCGTACTGCGCTTGTGCCTTACAGCGCGGAACAGATGTATCAGTTAGTGAACGATGTTCAGTCTTATCCAGAATTTATTCCGGGATGCACCGGGAGCCGCGTTCTGGAGTCCGGCCCGACGCAGATGACTGCGGCGGTGGACGTCTCCAAAGCGGGGATCAGCAAGACGTTCACCACCCGCAATACGCTGACCAGCAATCAGAGTATTTTGATGCATCTTGTAGATGGTCCGTTTAAAACCCTGATGGGAGGCTGGAAGTTTACGCCGCTGAGCGCTGACGCCTGCCGCATTGAGTTCCAGCTGGACTTTGAATTTACCAATAAGCTGATTGAGCTGGCGTTTGGCCGCATCTTTAAAGAGCTGGCTTCCAATATGGTTCAGGCGTTCACCACCCGCGCCAAAGAGGTTTACAGTGTCGCATAAGATTGCTGTAGAAGTGGTGTACGCGCTGCCGGAGAAGCAGTATCTGCAGCGCGTGACGCTGGAAGAGGGGGCAACCGTTGAGGCGGCCATCCGTGCGTCCGGCATCCTTGAGCTTCGCAGCGATATCGACCTGGCGAAAAATAAGGTCGGGATTTACAGCCGTCCGGTGAAGCTGGGTGATGTGCTGAAAGAGGGCGATCGGGTGGAGATTTATCGTCCGCTTATTGCCGACCCGAAAGAGCTGCGTCGTCAGCGTGCGGAGAAGGCGGGTAAGTAGCGTGTTTTCCCCTCACCCTGACCCTCTCCCCAAAGGGGCGAGGGGATAAAAGAAATACAAAAAAGGTGCTCAATGAGCACCTTTTTGCATTTCTGACTTCTGATTATTTGGTCAGGGCAGGCTTGTTGTCGATGTTGGTCAACACACCGGCGCTGCTGAAGGTCAGCGTAAGGGTCTGCTGGGTCGCATCTTCGTGGCCCGGCTTCTGACGGAATACATAGAACCAGGTGTTAGTGCCGAACGGATCGGACATCATCGGGGTTCCCAGTGTATAAGCGACCTGCTGTTGTGTCATCCCCACGCGGATTTTGGACACATCGTTAGGGGTAAGGTAGTTCCCCTGGTTGATGTCAGGACGGTAAACCACTTTCTCCAGAGTGGAACAGCCTGCGGTCAACATCAGAAGAACCGCTGCGGCAGCGGTCAGCATTTTACAACGCATAGTGATTTGATTCCTTTTCGGGCCCGAGCAGAACGCGGCTCATATGTAATATGCCGATGATAATAGACCTTGCCCCACTTTGAAACCGGTCTGGCGGCGTTTTTGTTGTTCTGTATGACCCTGAGATCCCGAAAAAGTTTATGCCGCCAGCAGTTCTTTCGCGTTCGCGAGCGTATTACGCGTGACTTCGCTGCCGCCGAGCAGGCGTGCCAGCTCCTGCAGGCGCGCACGTTTATCCAGTGGCTTCATGTGCGTTTCGGTCATTTCACCGTCGGTTTCTTTACTGACGATAAAGTGATGATGGCCGCAGCCCGCGACCTGCGGCAGGTGGGTGACACACATCACCTGCGTTGATTCGCCGAGCTGGCGCAGCAGTTTACCCACCACCGCCGCCGTTGGGCCGCTGATGCCGACATCCACTTCATCGAAAATCAGCGCCGGGGTGTCCATTTTACGCGCGGTAATCACCTGAATCGCCAGCGCAATACGCGACAGTTCACCGCCGGAGGCCACTTTGGAGATCGCCTGCAGCGGCTGACCCGGGTTGGTGGTGACGCGGAACTCGATGCGGTCCGCACCTTCCGCCGTCAGGTGGTTCTCTTCAAAGCGGACATCAATGGTGAATACACCGTGCGGCATCGCCAGCGTGTGCATGCTGTCGGTGATGTGCTGGCTTAGCTCCTGGGCGTAATGCTGACGGATTTCATGCAGCTTTTGCGCTGTCGCCAGGGCCTGTTCATGGTGAAGGTTCACCGCCAGAGAAAGGGTTTCCTGCGAATCAGCCTGATCGTCAAGCTGCTGCTGCTCGTCCAGCAGAGACTGATAGTAGCCCGGCAGCTCTTCCGGCGTAACGTGGTGCTTGCGCGCCAGTGAAATCTGACGGGAAATACGCTGCTCCAGCTCAAACAGACGGTTCGGGTCGAGATCCAGACGTTCACAGTAGTGGCGCAGTTCGTCACTGGCTTCGGAGATCTGAATAGCCGCTTCTTCCAGCATATCCAGGACGCCTGAAAGCTTGCTGTCCATGCCGACCAGTTCGGTAATCAGCTGGCGGACGTTATACAGCTGGCCTTGCAGGTTCACGTCTTCGCCATCCGCCAGCAGGTTAAGCGCATTCTGGCTGGTTGAGAGCAGGTGACCGCTGTTCGCCAGGCGTTTGTACTCTTCGTCGATTTGCTCAAACTCACCCGGCTGTGGGTTGAATTCGTTCAGCTCTTTAAGCTGGTACGCCAGCAGCTCCGCACGTGCGGCGCGCTCCTGGCTTTGCTGCTGATGCTGGGCAAGTTCACGGCAGCTCTGATGCCACTGGCGATAGTGTTCCGCCATAAGCTGAGTAAGCGCGTACTCACCCGCATAGCCATCCAGCAGCGCTTTCTGCTGTTCGGGTCTGACGAGTTGCTGATGCGCGTGCTGACCGTGGATCTGGATAAGCAGCTGGCCGAGTTCACGGAGCTGGGAAAGCGGAACCGCCGTGCCGTTGATAAAGCCACGTGAACGACCGTCGCTGCTGATCACGCGGCGAAGTAAACACTCACGTCCATCTTCGAGCTGGTTCTGCTCCAGCCAGCGCTGGGCGGCAGGGGTATCTTTCAGGGAGAAACGGGCGCACAGATCGGCACGGTTGGCACCCATGCGCACCATATCGCCCTCTGCGCGGCCGCCAAGGCACAAGCCGAGGGCATCAATGGCAATGGATTTACCTGCACCGGTTTCCCCGGTGATCGCCGTCATGCCGCTGTGGAAATCGATCTCAAGCTCACGAACAATGGCAAAGTTGCTGATGGTCAGTTGTGCCAGCATAATTGTTTTCCTGTATGAAAAACCATAACTGTATTTTCATACAGTATAAACTGGTTTTTTATACAGTAAAGTACTGGATGCAGAATCAGAACAATTTTTTTGACCAGCCAAGCTTCGAGCTTAATGTGTTGAAATAGCTGTAATCTTTCGGATGAATCAGATTCAGGTGGTAATCACACCGACGAATGAGGACATCTTCACCTTCCTGGATCGGCAGCGCTATCTGACTGTCGCAGCTGATCTCCAGGTCGTTACGGCGGTGCGAGAAGCGCAGACGGATCGTGCTGTCGCCGTTGATGACCAGCGGACGGGCGGAGAGCGTGTGCGGGAACATTGGCACCAGGGTAATGGCATCCAGCGAGGGCGTCAGGATCGGGCCGCCGGCAGAAAGCGAGTAGGCGGTTGAGCCGGTCGGGGTGGAGATAATCAGCCCGTCAGAACGCTGGGAGAAGGCAAAGATTTCGTCGATATAAACTTCGAACTCGATCATGTGCGCCACTTTTCCGGGGTGAAGAACCACCTCGTTAATCGCGGTGCTGATGCGCTTCTGGCAGTCCTGCTGGCACACCTGCGCTTCCAGTAAAAAGCGTTTTTCACTGATATAGTGGCCTTCCAGCACGTCGGCCAGCTGCTGCTGCGCATTGTCCGGGTCGAGGTCGGTTAAAAAACCGAGATTGCCACGGTTGATGCCGATGACCTTAATGTCATAACGCGCCAGCGTGCGGGCCGCGCCGAGCATGTTGCCGTCGCCTCCCACTACCACGGCGAGATCGGCCTGTTGGCCTATTTCCGCCAGCGTGCCGGTTTTGACGCTCTTCAGCTGCAGCTCCTGAGCAATCTGCTGCTCGACCATCACTTCATAGCCTTTGCTACACAACCAGCGATACAACATTTCATGTGTCGTTAGTGCGGTAGGGTGACGCGGATGCCCGACGATCCCAATACACCTGAAATGATTATTCATTTTCTGGAGGTCCTTGTGCCTGATGAATGATGACAATCTGTCTTGTTCCCTTGAATCCCGGAAACTGATCCCCATAATAAGCGAAGTTAGCGAGATGAATGCAGAAAAACGCGGAGAAATTCATGAGTAGTAAAGAACAGAAAACGCCTGAGGGGCAAGCCCCTGAAGAAATTATCACGGAACAGCACGATGAAGTTGAGGCTGTAGAGCCAGACGCATCTGCTGAGCAGGTGGACCCGCGCGATGAAAAAATTGCGAATCTGGAAGCCCAACTGGTAGAAGCACAGAATCGCGAACGCGATGGTGTTCTGCGCATCAAGGCGGAGATGGAAAACCTGCGTCGCCGTACCGAGCAGGACGTTGAGAAGGCGCATAAATTTGCGCTGGAGAAATTCGTCAACGAACTGCTGCCGGTAATCGATAGCCTCGATCGCGCCTTGGAAGTGGCTGACAAAGCGAATCCGGACAACGCGGCAATGATCGAAGGTATCGAACTGACGCTGAAATCCATGCTCGACGTGGTGCGTAAGTTTGGCGTGGAAGTGATTGCCGATACCGACGTTCCGCTGGATCCAAACGTTCACCAGGCGATTGCGATGGTTGAATCTGAAGAGATTGAAGCCGGTAAAGTGCTGGGCGTAATGCAGAAAGGTTACACCCTGAACGGCCGTACCATTCGCGCTGCGATGGTGACCGTGGCGAAAGCGAAAGCGTAATTCGCTACCTGTAGTGCCGGGTAGCGGCGTTCGCCTTACCCGGCCTACAGCCTTACTCAGCGATACTTTCGCGCAGGGGTTTAACAGGCAGGACTTTCACCTGCTTAATCATATTGTCCTGCACGTCCAGGATATCAATATCGTACTGCTCAATGCGCACCCGCGTGCCCGCTGCCGGGATTTCTTCCAGCGCTTCCAGAATCATCCCGTTAATGGTGCGAGCCTCATCTTCCGGCAAATGCCAGTTAAAGGCTTTGTTGAGTTCGCGAATGTTCGCGCTGCCGTCAATCAGCACCGATCCGTCGTTTTGCGGGGTGACCTCTTCCGCGAGGGAAGGCGACATTGAGGTGGTAAAGTCCCCGACAATCTCTTCCAGAATATCTTCGACCGTCACCAGCCCCTGAATATCGCCGTACTCATTGACCACCAGGCCAACCTTCTTCTTGTTACGCTGGAATTTCACCAGCTGCGTGCTGAGGGGGGTTCCTTCCGGCACGTAGTAAATTTCGTCGGCGGCGCGCAGCATTACCTCTTTGGTGAACTCTTTTTTCTCGGTCATCAGACGGTAGGCTTCGCGCACGCGCAGCATGCTGATGGCGTCATCCAGCGAGTCGCGATAGAGCACAATGCGCCCGTGCGGGGAGTGCGTCAGCTGGCGAACGATGGCTTTCCAGTCGTCATTGATGTCGATACCGACGATTTCGTTACGCGGCACCATGATGTCGTTCACGCTCACCTTTTCCAGATCCAGCACCGACAGGAGCATGTCCTGATTGCGGCGGGAGATCTGCGAGCGGGATTCATGCACGATGGTGCGAAGCTCCTCTTTGCTGAGCGCGCTGCTGATGGTGACGTCGGCTTTGATTCCCACCATCCGCATCAGGACGCGCGTCACCATGTTCAGCAGCCAGACCAGCGGCATCATCAGGATCTGCAGCGGTGCCAGCAGGAAGCTGCTCGGGTAGGCGACTTTCTCAGGGTAAAGCGCGGCGATGGTTTTCGGCAGCACTTCGGCAAACACCAGCACCACGAACGTCAGCACGCCGGTGGCAATCGCCACCCCGGCGTTGCCGTACAGGCGCATCCCGACGATGGTGCCGAGGGCAGAGGCCAGAATGTTGACGAGGTTGTTGCCGATGAGCACCAGGCTTATCAGGCGATCCGGCTTGCGGAGCAGTTTTTCAACGCGACGTGCGGCGCGGTTACCCTGTTTAGCACGATGACGTAACCGGTAGCGGTTTAAGGTCATCATGCCGGTTTCCGAGCCGGAGAAATAGGCGGAGATGACCACCATGACGATCAGCGTAACGATCAGCGTGGTGGTAGAGATGTGTTCCAGGGGGAACTCCTTTGTTTCTTAGCCAGCAAATTGCTGTATGAAGCGGCTGCCAAAATAGGCAAGGGTGAGAATGCCCGCACCCGCGACGTTGAACCAGACCACGCGACGACCGCGCCAGCCTTCATGATAATGGCCCCATAACAGGACAATATAGACAAACCACGCGATGATGGAGAGCACCGCTTTATCGATATTCTCCACGCTGAACAGGTTCTTCATGTAAAACAGGCCCGTGCAGAGCGTCAGCGTCAGCAGCACCACGCCCACCTGGGTGATGTGGAACATCTTGCGCTCAATGACCATCAGCGGCGGCATCTCATGATTAAACGCCAGCTTTTTGTTTTTCAGCTGGTAGTCAATCCAGGCGAGCTGCATGGCGTAAAGCGCGGCGATGATCAGCGTCGCGTAGGCAAAGAGCGACAGGCCGATATGCACCAGCATCCCCGGGGTAGCCTCCAGATGCGTAATAAACTCATTAGGCATAAAGGTGGCGAGGGCCAGATTGATCAGCGCGAAGGTGTAGACAATCGGCAGCAGCAGCCAGCCGCGATTTTTAGACGCGACGATGGTCATCACCGTACAGATCATCAGGCTGACCAGCGAGCCGACGTTGAGGACGCTCAGGTTTTGCACGCTGCCGTCGCCGGGGATGATGCGTGATTCCAGCGCAAAGGCGTGGCTAATCAGTGCGATGACCGCAGAAAGAATAGCCATGCGCCGCCAGCCGCTGTTTTTTTGCAGCAGTCCGGGAACGATCAGCGCGAGGCTGACAGAATAGGCAACAAGGGCGATCAGTGCGAAAACAGGCATATAGGCATCGACAGTTGTCTTAATAAGAAAGAGAAGCAGTATAACGTTACGTGACGCCTGCTCCAACCGTTGCATAACAACAAAGGCGCCTTCATGTTATACTCCGGCGAAATTCTGTGTATGTGTCGCCCATGGCGGCCCAACGTTTCTACTCAGGCGAGAGACAATGTTTGATAATTTAACCGATCGTTTGTCGCGCACGCTGCGCAACATCAGCGGCCGCGGACGCCTTACTGAAGAGAACATCAAGGAAACGCTGCGCGAAGTGCGCATGGCGCTGCTGGAAGCAGACGTCGCGTTGCCGGTAGTTCGCGATTTTATCAACCGCGTAAAAGAGAAGGCGGTTGGTCATGAAGTTAACAAGAGCCTGACCCCGGGTCAGGAGTTCGTCAAAATCGTTCGTAATGAACTGGTTTCGGCGATGGGCGAAGAGAACCAGGTGCTTAACCTGGCGGCTCAGCCACCGGCCGTGGTGCTGATGGCGGGCCTGCAGGGTGCGGGTAAGACGACCAGCGTCGGTAAGCTGGGTAAGTTCCTGCGTGAAAAACACAAGAAGAAAGTGCTGGTGGTCTCTGCGGACGTCTATCGCCCGGCGGCGATCAAGCAGCTGGAAACCCTGGCCGAGCAGGTCGGTGTAGATTTCTTCCCGTCCGACGTGGCGCAGAAGCCTGTCGACATCGTTAACGCCGCGCTGAAAGAGGCGAAGCTGAAATTCTATGACGTGCTGCTGGTGGATACCGCCGGTCGTCTGCACGTTGACGAAGCGATGATGGACGAGATCAAGCAGGTGCATGCCTCTATCAATCCGGTAGAGACCCTGTTCGTTGTCGACGCCATGACCGGTCAGGATGCGGCGAATACCGCGAAAGCGTTTAACGAAGCGCTGCCGTTAACCGGCGTGGTGCTGACCAAAGTGGACGGTGACGCCCGCGGCGGTGCGGCGCTCTCTATTCGTCACATCACCGGTAAGCCGATTAAATTCCTCGGCGTGGGCGAGAAAACCGAAGCGCTGGAGCCGTTCCACCCGGACCGTATTGCTTCCCGTATTCTCGGCATGGGCGACGTACTGTCGCTGATCGAAGATATCGAGAGCAAGGTTGACCGCGCGCAGGCCGAGAAGCTGGCCAGCAAGCTGAAAAAAGGTGACGGTTTCGATCTCACCGACTTCCTTGAGCAGCTGCGTCAGATGAAAAACATGGGCGGCATGGCCAGCCTGATGGGCAAACTGCCGGGCATGGGCCAGATCCCTGACAACGTGAAAGCGCAGATGGATGACAAGGTGCTGGTGCGTATGGAGGCGATCATCAACTCGATGACCCTCAAAGAACGCGCTAACCCGGATATCATCAAAGGTTCCCGTAAACGCCGTATCGCAGCCGGTTGCGGCATGCAGGTGCAGGACGTTAACCGCCTTCTGAAACAGTTCGACGACATGCAGCGCATGATGAAGAAAATGAAGAAAGGCGGCATGGCGAAGATGATGCGCGGCATGAAAGGGATGATGCCTCCCGGTTTTCCAGGGCGTTAATCGCTTTTGAGATTGCTTTTTGCCCGAAAATGAGTAAAATTTTCGGGCTTTTAATATGACACCCGGGCTCCGTTCCTCGATGGGGCCCGGTTGTTTTATTCACACAAGAGGATGTTATGGTAACTATTCGTTTAGCACGTCACGGCGCTAAAAAGCGTCCGTTCTACCAGGTTGTTGTGACTGACAGCCGTAATGCACGCAACGGTCGCTTCATCGAGCGCGTTGGTTTCTTCAACCCACTGGCCGCTGGCGCAGAAGAAGAAACTCGTCTGGATCTGGATCGTATCGCTCACTGGGTTGGCCAGGGCGCTACTGTTTCCGATCGCGTTGCTACGCTGATCAAAGCAGCAAACAAAGCAGCTTAATCTGTCACGGTGGTCATGATGAGCAATAAAGTACCTGTTGAACCGATCGTATTGGGAAAAATGGGTTCTTGCTACGGTATCCGTGGTTGGCTCAGAGTGTTTTCCTCCACTGAAGACGCTGATAGCATTTTTGATTACCAGCCCTGGTTTATCCAGAAAGGCGGTAAGTGGGAAGAGGTCGAGCTGGAAAGCTGGCGTCACCACAATCAGGACATCATCATCAAGCTGAAAGGCGTTGACGATCGTGATGCCGCGAATGCGCTGACTAATTGTGAAATTGTCGTGGATTCGTCGCAGTTGCCACAGCTGGAAGAGGGCGACTACTACTGGAAAGACCTTATGGGTTGCCAGGTAGTCACTACCGAAGGCTACAGCCTGGGGAAAGTCATCGATATGATGGAAACCGGGTCAAATGACGTTCTCGTCATTAAGGCAAACCTGAAAGATGCATTTGGCATCAAGGAGCGGTTGGTCCCGTTCCTCGATGGACAGGTTATCAAGAAAGTCGATCTCACTACTCAAACCATTGAAGTAGATTGGGATCCTGGTTTTTAAATTCTCCGGATAAACGGTAAAAGACGGCGCTATGTGGATTGGCATAATTAGCCTGTTTCCTGAAATGTTCCGCGCGATTACCGATTACGGGGTAACTGGCCGGGCAGTAAAGAATGGCCTGCTGAGCATCCAGAGCTGGAGTCCTCGTGACTTTACTCATGACCGGCACCGTACCGTGGACGATCGTCCTTACGGCGGCGGACCGGGGATGCTAATGATGGTGCAACCCTTACGGGACGCCATTCACACAGCAAAAGCCGCGGCAGGTGAAGGCGCAAAGGTGATTTATCTGTCACCTCAGGGACGCAAGCTTGATCAAGCGGGCGTGAGCGAACTGGCGACGAATCAAAAGCTGATTCTGGTCTGTGGGCGCTACGAAGGGATAGATGAGCGCGTAATTCAAACCGAGATTGACGAAGAATGGTCTATCGGCGATTACGTTCTCAGCGGTGGTGAGTTACCAGCAATGACGCTGATTGACTCCGTCGCCCGGTTCATTCCGGGGGTTCTGGGCCATGAAGCTTCGGCAACGGAAGATTCCTTTGCTGACGGGTTGCTGGACTGTCCACACTATACTCGTCCTGAAGTGTTAGAAGGGATGGAAGTACCGGCGGTGTTACTGTCTGGAAACCATGCCGAGATACGTCGCTGGCGTTTGAAGCAGTCGCTGGGCCGAACCTGGCTTAGAAGACCTGAACTTCTGGAAAACCTGGCTCTGACTGAAGAGCAAGCAAAGTTGCTGGCCGAGTTCAAAACTGAACACGCGCACCAGCAGCATGAACATGATGGGAATGCGTAATACGCTCCCGAATATCAGTTTACCCAGGATAAGAGATTAAATTATGAGCAACATTATTAAGCAACTTGAACAAGAGCAGATGAAGCAGGACGTACCTTCCTTCCGTCCAGGTGACACCGTGGAAGTGAAAGTATGGGTTGTTGAAGGTTCCAAAAAACGTCTGCAGGCATTCGAGGGCGTGGTTATCGCTATTCGTAACCGCGGTCTGCACTCTGCATTCACTGTTCGTAAAATTTCCAACGGCGAAGGCGTTGAGCGTGTCTTCCAGACTCACTCTCCGGTAGTTGACAGCATTGCTGTTAAACGTCGTGGTGCTGTACGTAAAGCTAAACTGTACTACCTGCGTGAGCGTACTGGTAAGTCTGCTCGTATTAAAGAGCGTCTGAACTAAGATTCGCTTAAGCGACATCCTGTTAAAAAGGGCTGGCCGAAAGGCTGGCCCTTTTTTTATCCCATCGCTCCTCTCGCGTTAACCCTTTCGTCATAAATCATTTACAATGCTTGCCTCTTGAGTGGAGGGGAAGTGGATAACGTACTGCATCAGCCTGACCGGAAACGCGCAGCGGCATTGACCGCGCTGTTCGCGATCCTGCTGATCGTGGTAGCACCGCTTATCTCCGTCTCGTTGCAGAAAGATCCCATGAGCGCCATGCCGGGCATGCATCATGACATGAGCATGATGTCGATGGACGAGCATCACGGCGATATGCCGCACACGATGCCTGTCGACCATGCTGAAGCGTGCGGCTACTGCGTGCTGTTAGCGCATGTCCCTGGCGTGATGCTGGCGCTCATCATCCTGCTCAGCGTGGTGCTGCAGAGGCTTCGCGTTAAGCCGCCGCGTCAGGCGGTCAACCACTGGCACTTCTTCCCCTGGCTTTACCCTGATACCCGCGCGCCGCCGCGACAGTCTGCTTTTTCCCTTTAAAAACAAAATCGATAACTTTTTGCCTTAAAAAGGAAAAGTATGACTACCTGCACTCCGCGCGCGGCATGGGGAAACCTGCTGCGTCGCCTCCATTTCTACGTCGGGCTGTTTGTCGGCCCGTTTATCTTCTTCGCCGCGCTGACCGGGACGCTATATGTGGCGACCCCGCAGCTGGAAAACGCACTCTATCGGCACGCGCTCCACACGGATTCCGTGGGCGAGCCGCAGCCTCTGGCAGAACAAATCGCCGCGGCGGAAAAAACCGTTGGATCAGATTTACGTTTGCACGCCGTGCGTCCGGGGCTGGTTGAGGGCGAAACCACCCGCGTGATGTTCGCTGACCCGAAACTTGGGCCATCGGAGAACCGGGCTATCTTTATCGATCCGGTGAGCCTGGCGGTGCTGGGAGATCTGACGGTATACGGCACCAGCGGGATTTTACCCCTGCGTCAGACCATTGATTACCTGCATACCTCTCTGCTGCTGGGCGACATTGGGCGCCTTTACAGCGAGCTTGCGGCCTCGTGGATGTGGGTTGCCGCGCTGGGCGGTGTTGCCCTGTGGTTTTATACCCGACCCAAACGGCGGATCAACAATCGCTTCCAGAACCGGCGTCGGGTGCACGTGACGCTGGGCTGGGTTCTGCTGGGTGGAATGCTGCTGTTCTCCGCAACCGGCCTGACCTGGTCCCAGTGGGCTGGCGGGAACGTGGATAAGCTGCGGGCAGAGATGAACTGGCTCACTCCGCAGGTGAACACGACGCTATCCGGCCAACATGAGGCTATGGATGAACATGCCGAACACCGTGGTCATCACGGTGGGATGATGATGCCGGAAATGGCGATGGATTTGACGCAGTTTGACGGAGTGTTAAGCGCGGCGCGTAAAGCGGGGATTGATGCCAACAGGCTGGAGATCCGCCCGGCGAAAACGATGGATCGCGCCTGGACCGTGACGGAAATCGATCGCAGCTGGCCGACCCAGGTCGATGCCGTTGCGGTTGATCCTTCGACGATGCAGGTTCTGGACAGAACCCGATTCGAGGATTTTCCGCTAATGGCAAAAATGACCCGCTGGGGCGTGGATTTCCATATGGGGATCTTGTTCGGCCTGGCAAATCAGCTGCTGCTCGTGGCGTTTGGTCTTGCCCTGTGCGTGCTCATTATCTGGGGATACCGGATGTGGTGGATGCGTCGCCCGGCGCAATCGGCAGTGAGTCCGGTACAAACGCTTTGTCAGAGCTGGCTGGCGCTGTCGGGATGGGGAAGAGGCGTTACGGTGGTAACCAGCGTACTGTTGGGGCTGGCCCTGCCGGTCATGGGCGCGAGTCTGGCGCTGTTTGTTCTGGTGGACTGGCTGCGCTGGCGAGCGGCAACCAGGGTGACGCTCGCCGAATCATCCGCTAAATAACCCTATGGCGTGCTGATAACCACTGCGACGCGGCGGTTTTCAGCGCGCCCTTGTGGGGTACTGTTGCTCGCAACCGGGTATTTTTGACCTAATCCCCGCGTGGTGAGATTGCTGCGCGGGATATTTGCACCCTTAGCCCAGGCATCGGCCACCGCATTGGCGCGTTTTAACGACAGCGCTTCGTTGTAGCTTTCTTCCCCATAGTTATCCGTGTGACCGTCCATTCGCGCGTGGTTCAGCCCGGTTTCGGCCAGGCGAGAGGCCATGGACTGGATCTGTGTTTCACTTTCCGGGCGCAGCCTGGCGTCATTTTTATCAAACAGGATGGTGTCCGACATGCCAAGTGACCAGTCACCGTTCAGTTCGTTAAAACCGTAAGACTTCATCGCCGCAATTTGCTCAGGAGTGAATTTGCCTTCCGGCGGCGACTGACAGCCTGCCAGAATCAGTGAGGCCAGTACTACCGGCGCGAAGTAACGTTTTAACATAGAATTTCCTTTCTAACTTATTGTTTTCGTACGCTGGTTTTTAACCTGGTACATGTTGCGGTCAGCCCTCTCCAGTAATGCTTCCACGGAAGCATTTTCCCACGCCAGAGCAAAGCCAATACTGAGTGACATCGATGCTTTTTGTCCGTTATGAAGATCAAACGGACGGATAAACTGCTGCGAAAGCGCAGCACAAATGTGTTGAACCTCAAGCTCAGAGTGCACGCCGTACAGCACCATGGCGAATTCGTCACCGCCAAGCCGGTATGCCTGGTGACGTTTGTCGCCAAACTCCATCATCCTGCTGGCGACTTCAATCAGCACGCAGTCTCCTGCCGCGTGTCCCCATGTGTCGTTAATAAACTTAAAATTATCACCGTCGAGGAAAAGCAGGGCCGAGTTTGTTTTGGCTGAAGGGTCGTTCATTAAGGCTGCAATGCTGTTACGAAATGCCGCACGGTTGGCAAGACCGGTAAGCGGGTCGTGCATGGCGGTACGCAACAGCTGGGCGTTTTTCGCCTGCAGCTTGAGCTGCCACTCTTCCATTTCATCCAGAAGACTGTTGAAGTCCTCGCCAAACTGGTGAAATTCTTCGATACGGCCATCTTTCACCCGGCGGGAGAAGTTGCGGTTCGTACGTACGTCATGCACGACGTCGGTAATGTTCTGCAGGGCCGTAACCATCCCACGATGCAAAGACTGGGTAATGATGAACGCGACGACGGCGGCAAAGAGAATGCAGCCGGTCAGAACGGCAAACGACATCCAGATGAAATGGCTGATCAGACTGTCACGCGCGGTAAGGCGGATTTCGCCGATCGTTAAGCCGTTATGCATGATGGGCTGCGCAACCGGTACGGGGAAAAGCCAGCGGCTGACCAGTGCACCCAGCGTGTCGTTGTTATCCTCCGGGTTCCAGGACCAATAGGCGAACCGCTTTTTATGCGCGTTAATCACCTCGGCCACGGCAAACTGCCCCTGTTTGCCCAGGGCGGCAAGCGTTTCGCTGGCCGCGAGCGAGTCGTTGAAAACCAGCGAGGCTTCCAGGCTGTGGCTCATTGTGGCGCCGGTTAATTCGAGATTCTTTTGCGCGTATTGTTTTAAGGTTACGACGGAGGCAATACAGAGCAACAGCCATATTAACGTCATGGTGATAATGACGCTTATCATGCTGTTTCGCCTCAATGTTCTTTTAAACGTCGGACGTGATGTTGAAGTGAAATCTTTATCCATGCTGCTTATTCCGTGCCAGCATTAATACATCCGGATTGACTCTTACGCCACTGCGCGTCAATGCATCCAGGTTGACGGAAAACCGTACCTGGCCGCGATCGATCATCAGGCAAAAGGCACTGCCAATTACACATTCCGGATTTTGCTCTGAGATTAATAGCAACGCTCTGCCCTGATATTGACTTATTAATTCAAGTTGTTTTGCCGGTGATTCAGATCCGAAATAAATCGCATCGCACGTCGCGGCCAGGGCTTCCCGATCGTTATGTACAATAACGGGGGTATAAGGTAACTCGTTGTGCCCTTCGTCGCCGCTGAGGGCATGCGTATAGTGAGAAGTGGCGTAGACGCAGAGTTTAGGTTGCCCGGTAAGTGACGGCCATCGCGTATAGCTCACAATGCCTGAGACAATTGAGCGTACTGATTTATCCGTTTCCGTAAGTGCGCCTGCCGTCGTTGGGCCCACCATAAGGAACAGCATTAACACCAGAGTGAGTCGGAAAAAAGAGATCAAGAATGAATTTCTCACCAGAATCCGCCACATCGCTCCGGAAATAGACGTCCTTAAGAGTTGCGGGCAGAATACCATTGTTTATCAGATCCGTCATTATGTCAGAAATAGCATCAGGCCAACCTAAGCTAAATCCTACTGTTGTGTATTTTCCGGTGGATAAAAACAGACTTAATTGAGTCTGCTGGAGCGCATACTTTCATCCATCCCTTTCTGCCATGACGCACGCAGTGTTGCCGCGTTTTCGGCAGTATCACAGCTGGCAGGGAAAGATTTCCCTGCTAATCCCCAGGCATGAATAAATCCTTCTTCGCAGACTTTCTTCTGACCATCGGCATAGCCGCGAAGATATTCACTACGCTCGACGTGGGTGTCGTTAAAACTATCGGCCAGGGCCTGGTTATCTTTAACCGGCAGGCCATTCATGGCGTCTTCTTTACCGGCATCAAACCAGGATGGGCTGGTCCAGTCGGGCTGGAAGGTGTAAGGATTGATCTGACAGCCCGTTAAAAACAGCGACAACAGCGTGAGAGCAATTGAACGCATAGCCATTCTCCTTTTTTCTTCAGCATAGCCTGGCTAAAGAAAACCTGTCTGTAATTTAAAGTTTACGTTTTTATCGGCTGATTTTTGCAATAAATTGGCTTGTGTAAACTAATGTGTACGTATTTTGGATTGAAATGTTTACTTTTTATGGTATCGTGGTTTCACCTCTTTGAGGAAAACAACTATCGCAAACGAGCTTTACAGGATCGCCATCATGCAAAAAGACGCGCTGAACAACGTACATATCACTGACGAACAGGTTTTAATTACTCCGGATCAACTGAAAGCAGAATTTCCGCTGAGCGTCGCGCAGGAGGCTCAGATTGAGCACTCGCGTCAGACCATTTCTGACATTATCGCCGGCCGCGATCCGCGCCTGCTGGTGGTATGCGGTCCTTGCTCCATTCACGATCCTGAAACCGCCATTGAGTACGCTCGTCGATTTAAAACATTAGCGGAGGAGGTCAGCGATAGCCTCTATCTGGTGATGCGCGTCTATTTTGAGAAGCCACGTACTACCGTCGGCTGGAAAGGGTTGATTAACGATCCGCACATGGATGGCTCGTTTGATGTGGAAGCAGGCCTGAAGATTGCGCGTCGCCTGCTGGTGGAGCTGGTCAGCATGGGGCTGCCGCTGGCAACCGAAGCGCTGGATCCGAACAGCCCGCAATACCTTGGCGATCTGTTCAGCTGGTCCGCGATTGGTGCGCGTACCACGGAATCGCAAACCCACCGCGAGATGGCGTCGGGCCTGTCGATGCCGGTTGGTTTTAAAAACGGTACCGATGGCAGCCTGGCGACGGCGATCAACGCCATGCGCGCTGCCGCCATGCCGCACCGTTTCGTCGGTATTAACCAGGCGGGCCAGGTATGCCTCCTGCAAACGCAGGGTAACCCCGATGGCCATGTGATCCTGCGCGGCGGGAAAGCCCCGAACTACAGCCCGGCGGACGTGGCCCAGTGTGAAAAAGAGATGGAGCAGGCGGGACTGCGCCCGGCACTGATGGTAGATTGCAGTCATGGTAATTCGAATAAAGATTACCGTCGCCAGCCAGCGGTTGCGGAATCTGTGGTCGCACAGATCAAAGATGGTAACCGTTCGATTATCGGTCTGATGATTGAGAGCAATATTCATGAAGGCAATCAGTCATCTGAACAACCGCGCAGTGCCATGAAGCACGGCGTCTCCGTGACGGATGCCTGCATCAGTTGGGAGACGACCGATGCGCTGCTGCGTGAGATCCACAAAGATTTGAACGGCCAGCTGGCGACGCGTCTGGCTTAAGAGGTTTAGTTATGGTTGCTGAATTGACCGCACTGCGCGATCAAATTGATGAAGTGGATAAGGCGCTGCTGGATCTGCTGGCGCGCCGTATGGCGCTGGTTGCCGAAGTGGGTGAGGTGAAAAGCAAATACGGCCTGCCGATTTACGTCCCGGAGCGCGAGGCCTCCATGCTGGCCTCCCGTCGCAAAGAGGCGAAGGCGCTGGGCGTTTCTCCCGACCTGATTGAAGATGTTCTGCGTCGCGTGATGCGGGAGTCCTATTCCAGCGAAAACGACAAGGGTTTTAAAACTCTCTGCCCGTCCCTGCGTCCGGTGGTGATTGTCGGCGGTGCAGGGCAGATGGGGCGTCTGTTTGAAAAAATGCTGACGCTGTCTGGCTATCAGGTGCGCATTCTGGAAAAAGAGGACTGGGCGCAGGCACCGGAACTCATGAAAGATGCCGGGATGGTTATCGTCAGCGTGCCGATCCACGTGACGGAGCAGATCATCGAAAAGCTGCCTCCTTTGCCGAAAGATTGCATCCTGGTGGATCTGGCCTCTGTCAAAAATGGTCCGCTACAGGCCATGCTGGCTGCACATACCGGCCCGGTGCTGGGCCTGCACCCAATGTTTGGCCCGGACAGCGGCAGCCTGGCTAAGCAGGTGGTGGTTTACTGCGACGGTCGTCAGCCTGAAGCCTATCAGTGGTTCCTGGAGCAGATTCAGGTATGGGGGGCGCGACTGCACCGCATCAGCGCGGTCGAGCACGATCAGAACATGGCGTTCATTCAGGCGCTGCGCCACTTTGCGACGTTTGCCTACGGCCTGCATCTGGCGGAAGAGAACGTGCAGCTTGAACAGCTGCTGGCACTCTCTTCACCGATCTATCGTTTGGAGCTGGCGATGGTTGGCCGCCTGTTCGCGCAGGATCCGCAGCTGTACGCGGACATTATTATGTCCTCCGAGAACAACCTGGCGCTCATTAAGCGCTACTATCAGCGCTTTGGGGAAGCCATTACGCTGCTGGAGCACGGAGACAAGCAGGCGTTTATCGACAGCTTCCGCAAGGTCGAGCACTGGTTTGGCGATTACGCGCAGCGTTTCCAAAGTGAAAGCCGGACGCTGTTGCGCCAGGCAAATGACAGTCGCCAGTAATGCGATGATGTATATACTGAAAGCCAGCATCGCTGGCTTTTTTCATTTTGGGGAACTGTCATGGCTGAACTGCAGCTGCTGTTGAATTACACCGGGCATCTGCCTGAATGCCCGACGTGGAGCGCCGAAGAGCACGAGCTCTACTGGGCCGATATTCTGGAAGGAGAGATCCACCGCTACCATCTGCCGACGGCGGAACACACCGTGCTTTCTTTCCACGAGGAGGTGGGCTGTTTCGCGCTGCGCGAGCGCGGCGGGTTTATCGTCGCCATGCGCAATGGCATCTGGCTTGCCGATAAGCATGGCCTTCTACAGCGCAAGGTGTGCGATAACCCCTCTAACCCACAGCTGGCGCGTTTTAACGATGGGGGCACCGACCATCAGGGCCGGTTCTATGCGGGCACGTTCTGGGGACCGGGAGATTACAACGGCGCCCTGCTGATGCGCATCGACAACGACCTGACGCCGAAGGTGATCCAGTGCGATATTCACGGTCACAATGGCTTAGCGTTTAGCCCGGATAAGCAGTGGATGTTTACCTCAGACACGCCAAACGGTGTGATCTACCGTATCCCGCTTGATGAGCAGGGCGAACCCGGCAGGCGTGAGGTGTTTCGTCAGTTTAAAGAGGGGGAAGGGATTCCGGACGGCGCGGCGATGGACGTGGAAGGCTGCTACTGGAGCGCGCTGTTTGACGGCTGGCGGATTGCGCGTTTTTCACCGCAAGGGGAGCAACTGGAAGAATACCGCATGCCGGTACGTTGCCCGACGATGGTCTGCTTTGGCGGCGATGACATGAAAACGCTGTTTATTACCACCACGCGGGAAAATATGGATGCAGAAGAGGTGGCGAAATATCCGCTCTCCGGCGCCATCTTCACCCTGCCGGTGAGTGTGGCAGGGATGAAGAAAAGCCGCTTTATCGAACGTTAGCTCGGATCGACCGGGACGACGTTTTCGCTCGGGTAGCAGCCCAGCACCTTCATGGAACGTGTGATCTCGCCCAGCTCGCGCAGGGCTTTCTGCATGGACGCAGATTCCAGGTTGGCCTGGATATCGAGGTAGAACATCTCTTCCCACGGGTTACCGTGGATCGGACGTGATTCCAGCTTCGTCATGATCAGGTTGTGATTACGCAGCACCAGCAGGGCTTCAACCAGCGCACCGGCCTGCTGGCCGGTGGCCATCAGCAGCGTGGTTTTGGCCGGTACCTGGTCAGACACATTGATTGCCTTGCGGGCCAGCACCACGAAGCGGGTAATGTTTTGCGTCTGGTTCGCCAGGTTGCGTTCCAGCACCTGTAAACCATATAGCGCGCCGCCCGCTTCGCTGCCGAGCGCCGCGACGGTGGGGGAGTTCGCCTGCGCCACTTTTTCCATCGCCGCCGAGGTGCTCTCGGTGTACTCAATTTTCCAGTTCGGATAGCGGTTCAGGAACTGGCTGCACTGCTGGAACGGCTGCGGGTGGCTGTAGACCGTTTCGATCGTGTTCAGGTCCGTTGAGCCGGAGACCAGCACGCAGTGATCGATAGGGATCGTCAGCTCGCCGACCAGCGACAGGCTGGTGTGCTGCAGCAAATCGTAGACGTCGTTGATGGCGCCGGAGCTGGTGTTTTCAATCGGCACCACGGCGTAATCCGCCTGGCCGGTTTCGACCTGGTTAAAAATGTCGGCAAACTTCGCACAGCCGCTCTCGATAAACTCTTCGAAATGGCGTGCGGCATACTGACGTGCGGCCAGGTGAGAATAAGAGCCCTTCGGCCCGAGGAAGGCGATACGCGCAGAGTGCGGATTGGTTTTATTGAGATGCTGCTGGAGTAGCGCTTGCTGGGTCAGAACGGAGTCTTCGATGATGAGCTGGAACAACCGGGTAATGTAGTGGGCATCGAGGTGATGCGCTTTACCGAGCTGGATCAGACGCTCCAGCAGATCCCGCTCGCGGTCGATATCACGAACCGGGCGATGGGAGTCCAGTTTGGCTTTGCCCACTTCAACGGCAAGAGTACGGCGTTCGGCCAGCAGCGCCAGCAGTTTCTCATCCAGCGCGCTGATTTTTACGCGCAGATCCAGTAACGGGTTTTCCGGTGTCATAGTGTTGTCTGTCTCATTTTATCGTTATCAATAAAAAAGGCCCCCCGGTGTGGGAGGCCTTGTTGTTCGTCTTCGCATTCTTTATCACACGACGAAACGCCTCCCGGTCAGGGGAAGGTAAAAAAGAATGCGAAGAAGAACGGCGTAAGTTTCATAAAGTCATCCTGTGAGTGATACCGTTAAAGTACCCGTACTGTTTTCACCCTGTCAATAAAAAACAAAAAACGCGCCCGAAGGCGCGTTGGCGGTACACTCAATTTAAAGGATTACTCTTCTTCAACTTCTTCCGCGAAGCTGGCGTCTTTCACCGATGTTGCGGCGCGACGGGCTTCACCTTTGTGTTGCACTTTATTGAGCTGCCGTTCCAGCTTGTTGATCAAATCGTTAATAGCGGTGTACATATCCTCGTGTTTTGCGCTGGCGACCAGATGGCCGTTTGGAGTATTGATAGTTGCGTCAGCGATGAAACCCTGCGGCTCCTTGGACAGGATGATATGTGGATTAATCAAATGTGTTTGCCATTTATCCAGTTTGGCGAGACGGTCTGCGACGTGCTGGCGAATTGCCGGAGTAATTTCCATTTGTTTACTGGTAATGTTCATTGTCATAAATTTTACCTCTTGTCTTTCCGTCTTGGTGATTCCAGCATACCCGACCCAATGTCAAAATGTGTGATTTAGATCACGTTATTTTGTCGGTTTTTGTCAGGGAATCTTTTTTGTGAGGCAGGGCAGGAAGAGGTGAGATTTACCTTGTAGAAGGCATAAATTGGGGCCATAGTTGACAGGATGTGTTGAGGCTAACGCGCTTCAGCGACGCTCAGAAACGAATAAAAAAACGGCAGCCTTCGGGCTGCCGTTTTGCATTGAGGCAAAATCAGGTGTTGCTGCTGTTCGCGGCGATGATTTTCGCCACTTTTTCAGCCTGAGCGGTCATCTGCATCTGACGGTAAGCATTTTCCATCAGCTTCAGGCCGTCGCGCGTTGCCTGAGTATCCGGGTAATCACGCAGCATACCTTCTACGCGGTTAACCACGGCAACCCATGCGCCACGGCGGGTATAGTATTCCGCCACGGAGTATTCATATTTCGCAAGACGATCTTTCAGGAACACCAGACGCTTGGTGGCGTCGGTCACGTACTGACTGTTCGGATAGCCGCGCACCAGTTTGGAGAAGTCATTGAAGGCATCACGCGCATGCTGCGGGTCACGGTCGGAACGATCCACGCCGAAGAAGCCCTGCAGCGCACTGTCGTCCAGCGCCATGTTGGTAAGGCCGCGCATGTACATCACGTAGTCGATGTTAGGATGAGTCGGGTTCAGACGCATGAAACGATCGATGGTTGCCTGAGCCAGCGGCAGATCGGCATTTTTATAGTATGCGTAGATGAGATCTAACTGTACCTGCTGCGAATACGGACCAAATGGATAGCGATTATCCAACGCTTCCAGTTGCGTTATCGCCTGTTTCCAGTTACCGTCCTGCAACTTTTGTTGTGCAGTCGCATAGATTTCATTCGGCGGATTGTCAGGGACCTGTTCATTTGAACCGGAGCAGCCCACCAAAGCCAGGCTCAACGTGGCCGCTGCCACCAGATATTTCATGCGCGTCATGACGTTTTGACTTTCCTCAAATGTTTGTCCGGGAGAAACTCTGTTCCTGCTCCCGATTAAGACCAGCTACAATAGCACACTATATTAAACGGCAAAGCCGTAAAACCCAACGTTAAACGAAGAAGCAGTTTATGGCACAACGAGTAGAACTCACCGCAACAGTCTCCGAAAATCAGCTCGGTCAACGCTTAGATCAGGCTTTGGCCGAATTGTTCCCTGATTATTCGCGTTCACGCATAAAAGAATGGATCCTTGACCAGCGCGTGCTGGTAAACGGCAAGATCTGGGACAAACCAAAAGAGAAAGTGTTAGGTGGGGAAGCTGTCGCCATCAATGCTGAAATCGAAGAGGAAATCCGCTTCGAGCCGCAGGATATCCCACTGGACATCGTCTATGAAGATGATGACATTCTGGTGATCAACAAGCCGCGCGACCTGGTTGTTCATCCGGGCGCGGGGAACCCTGACGGTACGGTACTTAACGCACTTCTCCATTACTATCCACCGATCGCGGATGTCCCGCGCGCGGGTATCGTGCACCGTCTGGATAAAGACACTACCGGTCTGATGGTGGTGGCGAAGACCGTTCCTGCTCAGACCCGTCTGGTGGAATCGCTGCAGCTGCGCGAAATCACCCGTGAGTATGAGGCGGTAGCCATTGGGCATATGACCTCTGGCGGAACGGTGGAAGAGCCAATCAGCCGTCACCCAACCAAACGTACCCATATGTCGGTGCATCCGATGGGTAAACCGGCGGTGACGCACTATCGCATTATGGAACACTTCCGTATTCATACGCGCCTGCGCCTGCGTCTGGAAACCGGGCGTACTCACCAGATCCGCGTGCATATGGCCCACATTACCCATCCGCTGGTGGGGGATCAGGTCTACGGTGGCCGTCCGCGTCCACCTAAAGGCGCATCGGATGAGTTCATCAGCGTATTGCGTAAATTCGATCGTCAGGCGCTGCACGCGACCATGCTGCGTCTTTACCATCCTATCACCGGCATTCAGATGGAGTGGCATGCGCCTATCCCTCAGGATATGGTGGATCTTATTGACGCCATGCGTGCTGATTTCGAAGAACATAAGGATCAAGTGGACTGGTTATGACCAAACTGATTGTCCCGGAGTGGCCATTGCCGGCTGGCGTGGCTGCCTGCAGTTCAACCCGCACTGGCGGCGTTAGCCAGGGCGCGTGGGAGTCGTTGAACCTCGGTGCGCACTGTGGTGACAACCTGGAACACGTGGAAGAGAACCGCAGGCGTCTGTTTGCTGCGGGGAACTTGCCGTCGAAGCCAGTCTGGCTGGAACAGGTTCACGGCAAGGCGGTGCTGAAGTTGACGGGAGAACCCTATGCTTCTAAACGCGCTGATGCCTCTTACAGCAATACTCCGGGAACCGTTTGTGCCGTAATGACCGCCGATTGTCTGCCAGTGCTGTTCTGCAACCGTGCAGGCACCGAGGTGGCTGCAGCACACGCGGGCTGGCGTGGACTGTGTGAAGGCGTGCTGGAAGAAACCGTCGCCTGCTTTAAGGATGCGCCCGCCAATATTATGGCCTGGCTTGGCCCGGCCATTGGTCCTCGCGCTTTTGAAGTGGGTCCAGAGGTCCGCGAAGCCTTTATGGATAAAGATCCGCAAGCGGTGGACGCCTTCCTGCCTTCTGGAGATAAATATCTGGCCGATATTTACCAGCTTGCGCGTCAGCGTTTGAATAACGTAGGCGTAACGCAGATCTCCGGCGGCGATCGCTGCACATTCACCGAAAAGGGTGATTTTTTCTCTTATCGCCGCGACAAGACCACTGGTCGTATGGCAAGTTTTATTTGGCTGATATAACCTAAAGAATCAAGACGATCCGGTACGTGCCGTTTTCTTTTCACATAATTCAGGTCATTAACCTTGAATAATTGAGGGATGACCTCATTTAATCTCCAGTAGCAAATTTGACCTGTTATGGGAGGAGTTATGCGTCTGGATCGTCTTACTAATAAATTCCAGCTTGCTCTCGCCGATGCCCAGTCCCTCGCACTGGGGCACGACAACCAATTTATCGAACCTCTTCATTTAATGAGCGCCTTGCTGAATCAGGAAGGGGGATCGGTACGTCCTTTATTAACGTCCGCTGGCATTAATGCTGGCCAGTTACGCACCGCTATCGATCAGGCGCTGAGCCGTTTGCCGCAGGTCGAAGGGACCGGCGGCGACGTTCAGCCGTCGCAGGATCTGGTACGCGTGCTGAACCTTTGCGACAAGCTGGCGCAAAAACGTGGGGACAACTTTATTTCGTCAGAGCTGTTTGTTCTGGCGGCGCTTGAATCACGCGGTACCTTGACCGACCTGCTGAAATCTGCCGGTGCGACCACCGCCAATGTGACTCAGGCGATTGAGAAAATGCGCGGAGGTGAAAGCGTGAACGATCAGGGAGCCGAAGACCAACGTCAGGCTTTGAAGAAATTTACGGTCGATCTGACCGAGCGTGCTGAACAGGGCAAACTTGACCCGGTTATCGGCCGTGATGAAGAAATTCGCCGTACGATTCAGGTACTGCAACGTCGTACCAAGAACAACCCGGTGCTGATTGGTGAACCGGGTGTCGGTAAAACCGCCATTGTTGAAGGGCTGGCGCAGCGTATTGTGAACGGTGAAGTACCGGAAGGCCTGAAGGGCCGCCGCGTGCTGGCGCTGGACATGGGCGCGCTGGTGGCCGGTGCGAAATACCGCGGCGAGTTCGAAGAGCGCCTGAAAGGCGTGCTTAACGACCTGGCGAAGCAGGAAGGCAACGTCATTCTGTTTATCGATGAACTGCACACCATGGTCGGCGCGGGTAAAGCAGACGGCGCGATGGATGCCGGGAATATGCTGAAACCTGCGCTGGCGCGCGGTGAGCTTCACTGCGTCGGTGCCACTACGCTGGACGAATATCGTCAGTACATTGAGAAAGATGCTGCTCTTGAGCGTCGTTTCCAGAAAGTGTTTGTTGCTGAACCAAGCGTTGAAGATACCATCGCGATCCTGCGTGGTCTGAAAGAGCGCTATGAACTGCACCACCACGTGCAGATCACTGACCCGGCCATCGTTGCGGCGGCGACGCTTTC
Source organism: Enterobacter sp. DC4 (assembly GCF_000568095.1). Taxonomy (NCBI): domain Bacteria; kingdom Pseudomonadati; phylum Pseudomonadota; class Gammaproteobacteria; order Enterobacterales; family Enterobacteriaceae; genus Enterobacter; species Enterobacter sp. DC4. The sequence goes on from NZ_AZUB01000006.1 coordinate 302,016, forward strand.
GCATCGTTATATTGCTGACCGTCAGTTGCCGGATAAAGCGATCGACCTGATTGATGAAGCGGCGTCGAGCATTCGTATGCAAATTGACTCGAAGCCGGAAGAGCTGGACCGACTCGACCGACGCATCATTCAGCTCAAGCTGGAACAGCAGGCGCTGAAGAAAGAGTCTGATGAAGCCAGTAAGAAACGCCTCGATATGCTCAATGAAGAACTGGACGATAAAGAGCGCCAGTATTCTGAGCTGGAAGAAGAGTGGAAAGCCGAGAAAGCATCCCTTTCCGGCACGCAGACCATCAAAGCTGAACTCGAACAGGCAAAAATTGCCATTGAGCAGGCTCGCCGTGTCGGCGATTTGGCGCGGATGTCTGAACTGCAGTACGGCAAAATTCCTGAGCTGGAAAAACAGCTTGAGATAGCGACGCAGTCAGAAGGGAAAACGATGCGTCTGTTACGTAATAAGGTGACGGATGCAGAAATCGCGGAAGTGCTTGCTCGCTGGACCGGTATTCCGGTGGCGCGCATGCTGGAAGGCGAGCGTGAAAAACTGCTGCGCATGGAGAACGATCTCCACAATCGTGTGATTGGTCAGAACGAAGCGGTTGAAGCGGTATCGAACGCTATTCGCCGTAGCCGTGCGGGGCTTTCCGATCCTAATCGTCCAATCGGTTCGTTCCTGTTCCTGGGGCCAACCGGTGTCGGTAAAACCGAGCTGTGTAAAGCGCTGGCTAACTTTATGTTCGACAGCGACGACGCGATGGTGCGTATCGACATGTCCGAGTTTATGGAGAAACACTCCGTCTCACGTCTGGTCGGTGCGCCTCCGGGATATGTCGGTTATGAAGAAGGCGGTTACCTGACGGAAGCGGTTCGCCGTCGTCCTTATTCCGTCATCCTGCTGGATGAAGTGGAAAAAGCACACCCGGATGTGTTCAACATCCTGTTGCAGGTGCTGGATGATGGGCGTCTGACCGACGGGCAGGGGAGAACGGTCGACTTCCGTAATACGGTTGTCATCATGACCTCGAACCTGGGTTCTGATTTGATTCAGGAACGTTTCGGTGAACTGGACTACAGCCATATGAAGGATTTGGTGCTCGGTGTGGTGAGCCATAACTTCCGTCCTGAGTTCATCAACCGTATTGATGAAGTGGTGGTATTCCATCCTCTGGGTGAGAAACACATTGCGTCGATTGCGCAGATCCAGCTGCAGCGTCTGTACAAACGTCTGGAAGAGCGTGGGTATGAAATTCACATCTCCGACGAGGCGCTGAAGCTGCTGAGCGAGAATGGTTACGATCCGGTTTACGGTGCGCGTCCATTGAAACGTGCTATCCAGCAGCAGATCGAAAACCCACTGGCGCAGCAGATCCTCTCCGGAGAGTTGATTCCAGGCAAAGTTATTCGTCTGGAAGCCAACGACGATCGCATTGTGGCAGTGCAGTAAGTCACAAAACGCAAAAACGAGCCGCTTGCGGCTCGTTTTTGTTTAAAAACCAGGCGAAAATTGAGGTCTGGAGTCGGTTTTGCCTGGAAAGTGAGCAGTCAGTAAATAAATTTCACTTTATCCTTGCAGGTTCGGAATTACTCCCTATAATGCGCCTCCACTGACACGGAACAACGGCACACACGCCGCCGGGTCAGCAGAGAATAGCGAAAATAAACGCTTGACTCTGAAGCGGGAAAGCGTAATATGCACACCCCGTGCCGCAGCGAAAAGCGAAGCGGCACTGCTCTTTAACAATTTATCAGACAATCTGTGTGGGCACTCAAAGTGACATGGATTCTTAATGTCTTCGGACAATAAATGAATACCAAGTCTCTGAGTGAACA